>CABIWB010000001.1:0-78115 GCA_902362275.1 Coriobacteriaceae bacterium
CGGGCCAGGCTTTATCTGAACGACTTTGCGAAGCAACCGGAGTGAAGATAAAGCCTGGCCCGCCCGCGAAGCGCCACAAAGACCGCAGGGACGGGAGCAGCTATACTACTCTCAGTAGTTAAGGGTCGCGGATCCGCCGCGTCGCCGCTCTCAACAGGAGGTCTTTGTTTATGGCAGATCAAAAGCCGGTTGTCGGGATCATCATGGGTTCCAAGTCCGATCTGGGCGTTATGGAAGGCTGCACCGCCGAGCTCGAGGCACTGGGTGTGCCCTATGAGCTCGCCATTGCGAGCGCACACCGCACGCCGGCGAAGGTCCACGAGTGGGCTTCGACTGCCGCCGATCGCGGTATCAAAGTGATTATCGCCGCCGCCGGCAAGGCCGCCCACTTGGGTGGTGTCGTGGCTGCCTTTACGCCGCTGCCGGTTATCGGCGTGCCTATGAAGACGAGTGACCTGGGCGGTATGGATTCGCTGCTGTCGATGGTGCAGATGCCTTCGGGCGTGCCCGTGGCCTGCGTTGCCATCAACGGTGCCAAGAACGCCGCCATCTATGCCACGCAGATTCTGGGTGCTTGCGACCCCGAGTACCGCAAGGTTATCGAGAAGATGAAGCAGGAGATGGCTGACGCCTAAGCGTTCCGCCGTTTCACCGCAGTATAAGGAGAGCCATGTCCGATTATCAGGGAAAACGATTCAAGGCTTCTCAGATTCCCGATCCGTCGAAGCCGGGTGCTGCCCATGCGGCGCAGCAGGGTCGGACATCCTCTCCTCAGCAGCCGCGTGCGCCGCGTCCTGTAACGCCGACGTCCCATCGCCGCCAGGATACGCCAGCTGCGTATCGCCCTTCGTCATATGGCACGGCAAAGAAACAGGCCCGGACGACGAGGCAGCCGAGTGGCGCGGCGTTCAGCTACGCCGAGCCGCCGCGTAAGAAGCGCCGCTCCATCATTCCTATCCTGCTCATCATCGTGGGCATCGGCCTGATTGTCGCCGCCGCCGCTATCTTTATTAATGCCCAGATTGGCTATAAGCAGGCGAGCGATTCGTATCAGAAAATCGAGAAGCAATATGTAAGCGATAAGGACGCCAGCGGCGTGCCGATTATCGACTTTGATGCGCTTGCTCAGACGAACCCCGAGATTGTGGGTTGGATTTACGTGCCGGGAACCAACATCAACTATCCCGTGGTGCAGACCAACAACAACTCCAAATACCTCAACACGCTGTTTGACGGCACGGCTAACGCGTCCGGTGCCATTTTCCTGGATAGCGATGACACCGCGCCGGGAATGGTCGACCAGCAGACCACGATCTACGGCCACCATATGAACGATGGGTCGATGTTCAACGTGATTTCGGACACCACTGATCAGGCGACGTTCGATAGCATCGAGTCTGTGTATTACATCACACGGGATGCTACGTATAAGCTGCGACCACTGGCGACCAAAGTTGTCGAGGACACGTATGCCAAGGCGCGCGCGACCAACTTTGAGGGCGACGACGGGCTGACGAATTATCTGTCCGAGATGCTCGATGGCGCCTCGGCCGTGGCGAGTGATGCCACCGATCGTGCCGCTTCGGCAACCAAGGTCGTAACGCTTGTGACCTGTCGTTCGTTATCGCTGAGCAACACGCGCGCCGTCATGGTGCTCGCGCCGGTCGAGGAATAAGTTGTTTGAGAGTAGCTAAAAAGCCCGTCCCAAATTAGCTACTCGACGACGGTAAGGGAGAAATGATGCTTGAGAGTGGCAAATTGATGCCTTCGATTGATACTTTGCTGCGCGAGGCCAAGGCCGATGCTTCGGCGGCAGGCTGCGGGATGTATCTGACGCATAACGGTGTGGTGCGTGCGACGCCCAAGGCCGAGGTGCGCGGAGTCGAGACCGATGGCGTGGCACCAGGCCACAGGGTGGGCGGCATGGTCTTTGACTACGACGCCGAAAAGGTACGGTCTGCTATCGAGGCCACGCGCGCGATGCCGGGTATCGGCTATGTGCGCGTGTGGCTGGCAAGCGGCGAGCTTGCCGTAGGTGACGACATCATGCTCGTGCTCATCGGCGGGGACATTCGCCCGCACGTGGTCGATGCGCTGCAGGCACTCGTTGGCACCATCAAGAACGAATGCGTGAGTGAGGTCGAGCGCGAGGCGTAGAGGCTTGCGTCGATAGAAGGCTCGTTTATAAAAATGCCCGCCGGTACGTGTGATACCGGCGGGCATTTTGCGTTTTGGGCGCGGTGGGCGCTACATGCGCGTCGCGTCCTTGGGGCTCATGGTCATGCTCTGGAAGCGGTTTTCCATGTACTCGTTATCGAAGTGCTCTCCGTAGAACTGTGCGACGGGAATGTCCGGCTCCGTGCCGTTAACGCGCTGGTACCAGTAGTCGAGCGACTGCAGCGTCATGACGCCGTCGACCAGCATGATAACGGTAAAGATGACGGTGGCCGAGTAGCGGCTCTTCCAGGGGATCATGTTGATAAGCTTAAGCAGCCTCGGCAGCAGCAGCTTGATCCAGATGAGGCCGCCCAGGCCCCACAGACAGGCGAAGCCCGTGCAGGTGCGTCCGCCCGTGAGGACCACGAGCGGGTCGGGCATACCGAACAGCGTTATGTGCGAGTAGCTCCACGAGACCACGCCAAACGCGGTCTGCATAAACCAGCCCACGAACACCTCAAAGCTGGCGCCGAGCAGGGCGCTCACCAGGAAAATGATGATGGGGTTCTTTTTGTAGAAGCGGTTGAGCACCATGGTCATGAGCACGGCGCCAAATCCGTAGATGGGGCTGAAGGGGCCAAACAGCATGCCGGCGCGGTTCTGGTAGACGCCCGGGTCGTTGACCGTCATGTGCCAGATGTCCTCGGCGATCAGGCCGAGTATGCAGCAGACAAAGAACACCCAGAACAGGTTGAAGTAGTTGAGCTTGATGTAGCCTTCGCCGGTTTCATCGCGCCCGAGCATGCCCTCGGCGGCGGCGTCGCGATCGAGCATCTCCTGCAGGCGGCGCTGCAACTCGCGCTCCTGGCGCAGCGTGGGGTCGACGGTGGTCGAAAGCGCGACGAGGATGCCGAGCTGGATGGCAGGGCGAAGCAAGAAGGGCCCGATGCCCTGGAGCATCACGTCGACCAAAAGCTCGACGACGGTGAATGCAATAAGGATGTAGGACAGGCGGGCGGCGTTGCGGCGCTGGTTTTTGATAAGGTCCAGGCCAAAGATGATTAGGATGACGGCACTTGCCGCAGAGAGCATGATGCCGGCGACGATAAGGCCGACTGCGACGAGCGTGTTGTCGCCGAGGTTGGCGGCGGCGTTGCCGTTGATGAGCGCGGTAATGACCCGCCACATAAAGGCAGCGACCGACGGGAGCGTGCCCACGCCGGAAAGGATGCACAGGACGGCGTACACCTTAATGATGAGGGGGATCTTCTTGACCTCCGTGGCGCTGGGGACGCTGGGGTCGAGTTCATTTCGATCCATACATAACCTTTCTCGCTTTGTTGTAGGTTATAAGGATACGCCGCCGACCTGCCAAAAGACAGGACGAACGTCCCAATTGCAACTTTGTAATCCCCAACGGCGGGCGCGGCAGCCATCTGGGGGCGCGGGCGCTTGCACTGGACAGACCGATAAAATGTTTGGCCACAAAACGGATTATTAGCTCGGTGGGCTTTTAAAAAGCGCTGCTCATGCGCTGGGGAGCACGTCGTGCCGTGCGTATAATAAAGCGGGTAACGCCAAAAATACGAGGCTCTGAGGGGATGCCATGTCTCAAGAAACCATCCGCGCGGCCGAGCGTGCCGCGGGACAGGTGAACACCATGTCGACGTATGATCCGGACTCCGACCAGCTGCATGAGGAATGTGGCATTTTCGGCGTATGGGCGCCCGATCGCGACGTGGCTCGACTGACGTACTTTGGCCTGCGTGCGCTGCAGCACCGTGGCCAGGAATCGGCGGGAATCGCCGTGGGTGACGGCGGCACGGTTATGGTCCGCAAGGATCTGGGCCTGCTCGACCGTGTGTTCTCCAATGCCGACTTGTCGACGCTCTCCGGCCAGCTGGCTGTGGGCCATGTGCGCTACGGCACCGCCGGCGCCAAGAGCTGGGAAGCCTCGCAGCCGCATCTTTCTACCATCAACAGCGTCATTATCGCGCTTGCTCACAACGGCACCCTCGTCAACACCGACGAGCTGCGCCGCCAGCTGATCGAGCTGGGCGTGCCGTTCCTCTCCAATTCGGATTCCGAGGTCGCGACCAAGCTTATCGGCTACTTTACCCAGCGTACGGGTCATCTGCGCGAGGGCATTCGCAAGGCCATGGAGCTCGTGCGCGGCGGCTACGCCATGACGCTCATCAACGAGCAGGCGCTCTACGCATTCCGCGATCCGCACGGCATTCGCCCACTCGTGCTGGGCAAGCTGGTGGACGAGGGTCTGGACCAGGCCGATGCCGCAGCCGTTTCGCAGCTGCCCTCGCAAGACGGCGCCACGACGGTCGACTCCGCCGTCCATGTCACGCGCGCCGGCGGCTGGGTTGTTGCTTCCGAGACCTGTGCACTCGACATCGTGGGTGCCGAGTACGTCCGTGACGTCCATCCCGGCGAGATCTTGCGCATCAGCGCCGAGGGTCTGGTATCCGAGCAGGGCGTGCCTGCAGCCGAAGAGCCCGCCAACTGCATCTTTGAGCAGGTCTACTTCGCCCGTCCCGACTCCATCATGAACGGCAAGAGCGTCTATGCCTGCCGTTACGACATGGGTCGTCAGTTGGCACACGAGGAGCCCGTCGAGGCCGACCTGGTCATCGGCGTGCCCGACTCCGGCCTGCCGCCCGCGGAGGGGTATTCGCACGAGAGCGGTATTCCCTTTGGCGAGGGTCTCATCAAGAACCGCTACGTGGGCCGTACGTTTATCGAGCCCACGCAGGAGCTGCGCGCCATGGGCGTGCGCATGAAGCTCAACCCGCTGCGCGACAACATCGAGGGCAAGCGCCTGGTCGTCATCGACGACTCCATCGTGCGCGGCACCACCATGGTGCAGCTCGTCAAGATGCTGCGCAACGCTGGCGCCAAGGAGATTCATATCCGCATCAACTCGCCCGAGGTCATCTGGCCGTGTTTCTACGGTATCGATACCGACGTGCAGTCGCAGCTTATCAGCGCCAACAAGACGGTCGACGAGATTTGCGAGTATATCGGCGCCGATTCGCTGGCTTTCCTTTCGGTCGAGGGCCTGCTGAAGGTCATGCCCAAGGGCGGTTACTGCGATGCGTGCTTTACCGGCCGCTACCCCGTAGCGATTCCCGAGAGTTTTGGCCGCGACAAGTTCATGGAGGGCTTTAAGCCCCGCAACCTGGATAAGCCGTTGCATTTTGACGACGACGCCGTGGTCGAGAAATACGACGACCGCAGCTGGGAAGAGAAGCACGGCGAGGCCTAAAACCTGCCATGTAGGGACAGGTTCATTTTGGTCGGTTTTACCTGCTGTTTTGTTGATATGACGGCGCGTGCTGTTATGGCGCGCGCCGAAATGAACGCAACTATGAGCACCGTTTGGCGCCCGCGCGGCGCCACGGTAGTGGGAGAGGAAGGCTCAGATGAGCGATAGCAAGCATGTGACGTATGAGGATGCCGGCGTCGATACCGCCGAGGGTGGCCGCGCCGTCGACGCTATTAAGCAAATGGTTAAGGACACCAACCGTCCCGAGGTCATCGGCGGTATCGGTGGCTTTGGTGGCTTATTCTCGGCCGCCGCGATTAAGGATATGGAAGACCCGATTCTGATTAGCGGTACCGATGGCGTGGGCACCAAGCTCGTGCTCGCCCAGATCATGGACCGTCACGAGACGGTGGGCCAGGACCTGGTCGCTATGTGCGTCAACGACATTCTGGCTTCGGGCGCCGAGCCGCTGTTCTTCCTGGACTACGTTGCCATCGGTCACATCGAGGCCGAGCACATGGCAAAGATCATCAAGGGTGTGGCCGACGGCTGCAAGCTCGCGGGCTGCGCGCTCGTGGGCGGCGAGATGGCCGAGCATCCGGGCGTCATGGCTCCGGCCGACTACGACCTCGCCGGCTTTACCGTGGGCGTCGTCGATCGTCCCAAGATGCTCGACCCCGCGAATGTCCGTCCTGGCGACGTGATCCTGGGCCTGCCTTCCACCGGTGTGCACTCCAACGGCTACTCGCTCGTGCGCAAGGTCATCGGCGTCGACGGCATCAAGCCGGGCACGCCCGAGGCCGCCGCTAAGGCCGAGGAGCTGAGCCGTCCGCTCGAGGAGCTCGGCGGCGCATCGCTGGCAGACGCTCTGCTGGCCCCCACGCGCATCTACGTCAAGCCGATTCTGGAGCTGCTGCGCGGTGGCGCCAACGTTCATGCCATTGCCCACATCACTGGCGGCGGTATTACCGAGAACCTCAACCGCGCGCTCGCCGACGACATCGACGCTGTGGTCACCCGCAACGGTGCGGAGATGGGCTGGGACGTTCCGCCCGTCATCACCTACGTGTCGCGCCAGGCCGAGCTCGCGCCCAACGAGGCGTGCAAGACCTTCAACATGGGCGTTGGCCTGTGCCTGATTGTTGCCCCCGAGGACGAGGCCGCGGTTACCGAGGCCCTGGTCGCGTTGGGCGAGAAGCCGTTCCGCGTGGGCGAGTGCGTCGAGGGTTCCGGTAAGGTCGTGTACTCCGATGAGCGCTAACGAGCAGATGACTGCCGCCGAGGGCCTGGGCTTTGTGCCCTACACCCGTCCGACCGGCACCGATACGGCCGAGCCGCTCAAGATCGGTGTGCTCATCAGCGGTTCGGGTACCAACCTGCAGGCGCTGATCGATCTGATCGCCGCCGGCAAGCTCAACGCTTCGATTGAGCTTGTGGTGTCGAGCCGTCCTTCGGCTAAGGGTTTGCAGCGCGCTGAGCGCGCGGGCATCCAGACGCTCACACTGTCCAAGGATGTCTATGCCGACCCTATTGCCGCCGACGAGATCATCGCGCACGAGCTTCTCGAGTGCGGTTGCGAGTATGTGGTCATGGCCGGCTACATGCGCATGGTGCACACGCCGCTGCTGGCGGCGTTTCCCAACCGCGTGGTCAACTTGCATCCGGCGCTGCTGCCGAGCTTTACCGGTGCGCATGCGATTGATGACGCCTTTGCGCGCGGCGTCAAGGTAACTGGCGTGACCGTGCATTTTGCCAACGAGATCTACGACAACGGTCCCATCATCGCCCAGCGCGCGCTGGCTGTCGAGGAAGGCTGGGATGTCGATACGCTCGAGGAACACATTCACGCGATCGAGCACGTGCTGTATCCCGAGGTCGTGCAGATGCTCGCCGACGGCCGCGTTCACGTGCTGGAGAGCGGCAAGGTCGCAATTGACGCGCCTCGCGGCTAGCGGCGCACAGTACAATTTGGCCGAGTAGTCAGGGTGGTCATTGGTGCCAAGGCGCGCGTGGCCACCTTTTGTTTTGGGTAGTCATCAGGGACGGTCTTTAACGACTGGTCATTCAAGAACGCCTCCGATGAATAGGTGAGAGAGGTGAGTGCATGGCGGATAACGAAGCGCTGTTTACGCCTGAGTTGGTGTTTTTTGATTGGGAGTGTGCGACGCCGGATGAGGTGTTCGCGCGGCTCGAGGGCGAGCTTGCACCACGTGGCTACATTGTATCCGGTTGGCTCGACGCCGTTCGCACGCGTGAGGATGCCTATCCCACGGGTCTTGCCATGCCGGCGGCAAACATTGCCATTCCGCATACCGATCCGGGGTTTGTGGCCAAGCCCTATATCGCGGTGGTGAAGCCCGCCGCGCCCGTGACATTTAACGCTATGGCTGGCATGGGCGCTCCGGTGCCGGCGCAGATCGTCATCAATCTGGGCATCGCCGAGCCGGGCGGCCAGGTCGAGGCCCTGCAGGCACTCATGAACATCTTTATGGGCGCCGATGCCGCAGCCGACGTGCTCGGCCAGACCACGCCCCAGGGCATGGTCGACGCCATCCGCCGCCACTTCTAAGGTGGGGCTGAGTCGGTACTTGGGGACTGTCCCTAACTGCCGGCTGCCAGAGCTGTCCCCTTTGCACCAAAATGGTGCAGATTAACCTGTCCCCAACGCACCAAGCGTGCCGCGGGGGCTGCGTTGTGACACAATGGCGTTTGTTCGATTCGTTATGCGAAAGGCCAACTATGGCAAATAAGAAAAAGAACTCCGAGGCCGCGCCGACGCCCGAGCAGCAGGCCTGCGCTGCCTCCAGCTCTCGCAAGAAGCAGCGCAAGACGTACGTGTCTAAGACCGTCAAGATCGTCCTGGTGGTCATCGGCGTGCTGGCGATGCTGCTTTCCGTCTCGGCGATGGCGTGCTCCGGCCTTATGTCGCAGGCTGAGGACACCTCGGGCTACAAGCTGACCGGCGGTGTTGCTGCTACTATCAACGGCACCAACCTCACCGAGGACACCGTGACCAAGCAGATCATGAGCATGCGCACGTCCTACGGCTACACCAAGGACAAGGACTGGGCGCAGTATCTGGTTGACAACGACCTCACGCCCAAGAAGTACCGCAAGCAACTTATTGACTCCTACGCGCAGCAGATTCTGCTTCAACAGGCACAGAAGGAGAACGGCGTGACGGTGTCGGATGAGGAGGTCGAGAAGGCATGGAAGGACGCGTGCAAGAGCGCGGGCGGTGCCAAGGCCTTTAAGAAGACCCTCAAGACCTACGGCTATACCGAGGACACCTACAAGGACTCACTCAAGGAGAGCCTGGCGCAGCAGAAACTCAAGGATGCCGTCGCGCCCACGAGCAAGCCCAAGGACAGCGAGATTGTTGATTACATCAACGAAAATCTGTCCAGCTACAACGACGCCCGCCGCTCGTCGAACATCCTGATCAAGGTTGATTCCGACGCTTCCGACGAGGACAAGGCTGCCGCCAAGGCCAAGGCGCAGGAGTGCCTGGACAAGATCAACTCCGGTGAGCTGAGCTTTGAGGATGCCGTTGAGCAGTACTCCGAGGACGCCGGTTCCAAGGAGAAGAAGGGCGATGTGGGCTGGGATAAGCTCACCACCTTTGTCGACAGCTACCAGACGGCGCTCGAGGGACTCAACAAGGGCGACGTGAGCGAAGTCGTCGAGTCGACCTATGGCTACCACATCATCAAGTGCACCGACTACTTCCATGTCGATAATCAGGTTGATGACATCAACCAGGTGCCCGAGGCCATCAAGAAGTATGTCTCCAACGTGGTGAAGACGCGGGCGGCCAGCACCGCGTACAGCGAGTGGCTGGAGCAGTACAAGAAGGATGCTGACATCACCGTCAATCCCATGCCCAAGGACGTACCCTATAACGTGAGCCTGAAGGGCGTCACCAAGAGTTCGACCGACGATTCGTCGACGGCTGAGTAACCATGGGGCGGTGCTCGCGTGAGTGTCGCCCACGCTATTAGAGAGGATTTGCAGATGACCAACGAAGAGCTGCAGAAGGAAATGATCGCTGCCATGAAGGCCAAGGACAAGGTTCGCCTGTCCATCATTCGCCAGGTTAAGGCCGAGGTGAAGAATATCGAGGTTAACGAGCGCCGCGATGTGACCGAGGAAGACGTCAACAGCATGATCAAGCGTCTGATCAAGCAGACGAGCGAGACGCTGGAGATGTCCATCAAGGCCGGCACCGACCAGGAGCGTACCGACAACCTGACCGAGCAGGTCAAGATTCTGGAGAGCCTGCTGCCCGCACAGGTTTCGGGCGAGGAGCTCGAGGCCCTGATCGAGCAGGTTATCGCCGAGCTGGGCGCCACGTCCAAGAAGCAGATGGGCCAGGTTATGGGTGCCCTGGGCAAGGCCACCGGCGGTAACTTCGATAAGCCGGCAGCGGCAAAGATCGTCGGAGCCAAACTCGCGTAATTTGTTACGCGGTTTTACCAAACCGCGTAACGGCTCGACGCTGCAAACCCGTACACGCGGCAATCTGACGTTCAATTTCAAGGGCGCGACCATAAGGTCTGCGCCCTTTCATTTCACGTCACCTTGCTCGCGTGTACGGGTTTTCGCTGACTTATGCTCAACAAGGGCGGTTGTATTATTTTCGGCACTCATTGGGGGCAGACTTAAATGAGTGCCCAATGAGCGGGTACTCATTTAAGTCTGCCCCCAATGAGTGCCCAACGACTAGGGCGAAGATTGCGGGTTCTTTACGGGAATGTAGTGTGGGCTGCGGAAACGTCGTTCTTTCCGTACAATAGTTCAACTCGTGTAAACGCAGGGAAGGGACATTCATGGCAGACATGATCGAGATCAAGCATCTCAACAAGTACTTTGGCGACCTGCATGTGCTCAAAGATATCAATCTCACCGTCAAACGCGGCGAGAAGCTCGTAATGATCGGGCCTTCCGGCTCGGGTAAGTCGACGCTCATCCGTTGCGTCGATTATCTTGAGGAGCCCACGTCGGGCGAGGTCGTCATCGACGGTACGCCGCTCACCAAGAAGAATCACCTGGAGATGGCTCGCAAGTATAGCTCCATGGTGTTTCAGCAGTTCAACCTGTATCCCAACATGACGGTGCTGGGCAACCTGACGCTCGCGCCCATCAAGCTGCAAAAGAAGAGCAAGGAGGAGGCGACCGAGATCGCCATCGCCGCGCTCAAGCGCGTCGGCATGGCACATAAGGCCGGCGAGTATCCGCAGAATCTCTCGGGTGGTCAGCAACAGCGCATCGCCATCGCCCGTGCCCTGTGCACTAAGCAGCCCATCATCCTGTTTGACGAACCGACC
The DNA here is from genome assembly GCA_902362275.1 of Coriobacteriaceae bacterium. Lineage (GTDB taxonomy): Bacteria > Actinomycetota > Coriobacteriia > Coriobacteriales > Coriobacteriaceae > Collinsella. The sequence goes on from CABIWB010000001.1 coordinate 10,762, forward strand.
TCGGCGCTCGACCCCGAGATGGTCCAGGAAGTCCTGGACGTTATGATTGAGCTCGCGCAGGAGGACATCACCATGATCTGCGTGACGCACGAGATGGGCTTTGCGCGCCAGGTGGCCGACCGCGTCATCTTTATGGAGGACGGCCGCATCCTGGAGGAGGGTACGCCCGAGCACTTCTTCGATAACCCCGAGAACCCGCGCTGCCGCGAGTTTCTGTCCAAGATTTTGCACTAGGCGCGGTGATGGACATGACGGATATGACGAGGGCGGCCGTGTCGCGCCGTCACTTTTTGCAGCTGGCGGGTGCCGGCATGCTTGCGCTGACGGGGACCGCGCTTACCGGTTGCGGTAACTCCACCAGCGGCGAGGGCTCCGAAAAGGGGTCCAAGCTTGCGGCCATCAAGTCGCGTGGCCATCTGAATGCCGGTGTTAAGAAGGACGTTCCCGGCTACGGCTATTACGACACCGCCAAGGGCCGCTTTGAGGGTATGGAAGTCGATTTGTGCTACCAGATCGCCGCTGCCGTCTTTGGCGTGAGCTACAAGGAGGCCCGCGCCCAGGAGCTTGTCGAGTTTACCGACGTAACGCCCAAGACGCGCGGCCCGCTGATCGACAACGGCCAGCTCGACGTAGTCGCGGCGACCTACACCATCACCGACGAGCGCAAGAAGAGCTGGGATTTCTCGACGCCGTACCGCACCGACTACGTGGGACTTATGGTCAAGAAGCGTTCGGGCTTTACCTCGATTGAGGATCTGGACGGCAAGGTCATTGGCGTGAGCCAGGGTGCTACCACGCAGGGCCTGATTGAGCAGATGATCAAGGACAACGGCTTTAGCTGCAAGCCCGAGTTTAGGGCCTTTAGCGGTTACCCCATCATCAAGAGTTCGCTCGACGCCGGCAATATCGACGTCTTTGCCATGGACCGCTCCACGCTGGCCGGCTATATGAACGAGACCGTTGAGTTGCTGCAGCCCGAGGTCAAGTTTGGCGAACAGGGCTACGGCGTGGCGACCAAGAAGGGCTGCGACCTTTCGGCCGTGGTCGATCAGGTGATTTGCGATCGCCTGGCCGACGGCTGGATCGACCAAGAGGTCAAGACCTGGGGTCTTGTATAGGCGCATCGTCCAAGGAAGGAATCAAATGCTCGAAGGATTATTTGACGCCGACCGTTGGTCGACGACATTTCAAAACATGGGGCCCTTCTGGGAGGGCTTTGGCGTGACGCTGCAGGTGGTCGTTGCCGGTCTGCTGCTGTCGCTGGTGCTGGGCACGCTGCTGGGTGTGTTCTCTACAACCCGTTCGCGTGCGCTGCGTGCGATCAGCCGCGTGTACGTGGAATTTTACCAGAACACCCCGTTGCCCGTGCAGGTGCTCTTTATGTACATGGCCGGTCCGCAGTTTTTGCAGGCCATAACCGGTGCCGACCAGCCGGTGCGCATTGCGCCGTTCGTGCTGGGCTTCTTGGGCGTGGGTCTGTATCACGCGGCCTACATCTCGGAGGTCATCCGCACTGGTATTGAGGCGGTTCCGCGCGGTCAGATGGAGGCGGCCCAGAGCCAGGGCTTCACCCGTGCGCAGGCATATTGGTACATCGTGCTGCCCCAGACATTCAAGATCATTCTGCCGCCGCTGTGTAACCAGGTGCTCAACCTGGTCAAGAATACGTCGGTGCTGGCGCTTGTAGCCGGCGGCGACCTTATGTACCGTTCCGACAACTTTGTGAGTCTGTACGGTTACCTGCAGGGATACATCGTCTGCTGCCTTATGTACTTCATCATCTGCTTTCCGCTCGCCATGCTGGTGCAGTGGCTCGAGCGCCGCTCCAAGGAGCGTCCGCGCGGCGTGGGCTTGGCCGAGCTGGGGCTCGACAACGTAGAGGAGGCCTAGCGCATGGAAATCTTCAACGCGACCAACCTGCTCTACATCTGGGGCGGCTTTGTTAAGACCATCGAGATCTCGGCGCTGTCGATCTTTTTCTCGCTCATCCTTGGCACGGTGCTGGCGCTCGTTAAGAGCTATGCGCCCCGCCCGTTCCGTATTTTGGTGAGCGCCTATATCGAACTGTTCCGTTGCACGCCGAACCTGCTGTGGATCCTGTTTATCTACTTTACGGTGCAGGGTTTGGACATTGTGATTTCGACCATCGCCTTTACGTTGTTTACCAGCGCTGTTATGGCCGAGATTGTGCGCGGCGGCCTCAACTCGATTCCGCGTGGCCAGTTTGAGGCGGCGCAGAGCCAGGGCTTCGGCTTCTTTGCCACCATGCGCTACATCATTTTGCCGCAGACGTTTAAGACGATCATTCCGGCGCTGTTTAGCCAGTGCACGACCGTCATTAAGGACAGCTCGTATCTTTCGGGCATTAACGTGGCCGAGCTCATGTACACGGCAAACGTGGTGATGGCCCACGCGATCGACCTGTCGCAGGTGCTTATGCTCTACGGCCTGGTGTTTGCGATGTACTTTGTGCTCAACTTTGGTATCTCGCTGCTGGTTCGCGCATATCAGAGGCGAATGGTGGCAGCGTAGAATGTGGCAAAGGGACAGCCCCTTTGTCACATAGAGAAAGGAATCGCGATGAGCGATCTGGAGAATAAGAAGAGTCCTGTGGTCATTACCATCGCGCGCGACTTTGGCGCCGAGGGCCACGAGATTGGTCGCATGCTTGCCGACGAGTTGGGGATTCCGCTGTACGATAACGAGCTGCTGGTGCGTGCGTCGCTGCGCGCGGGCGAGTCGCTCGACAAGATGGCTGCCTACGACGAGCGCCTGGCCGTGGAGAACATGGCGTTTCTGCCCGACCGCTACGATGCGCGTTCGTACTCGGACAAGTTGTTCCAAAAGATGAGCCAGGTGATTTTGGATCTGGGCGAGACTGAGAGCTGCATTATCGAAGGCCGTCTGTCCGATTACCTGCTGCGCAACAATCCCAATCACATTGCCGTGCTGGTGACCGCGCCCTTTGAGGATCGCGTCGAGATCGTGCGCAAGAAGCGCGGCCTCAACAAAAAGAAGGGCGCCAAGCTGGTCAAGCAGCAGCAGAAGGCGCGCGAGGCGTTCTATAAGCGCTACAGCGCCGGAAAGTGGAAGATGACGAGCGGCAAGGACATCGTCGTCAACCGCGCCAAGCTGGGCCGCGAGGGCTGCAAAGACGTTATCGCCGCAGCCTACCGCTACAAGGTGACGCAGCTCGAAGGCTAAGCGACCAAAACCACCACAAAGGTCCTGTCCCCATCGTGGTGGCTTGGGCGGTCGGCATAGAAAAAAGTCCCCGCCGGGCGTGTGCTCGACGGGGACTTTGCCGTTTGGTGGCTAGCGCTGTAGGTGATTACTCGCCCAACAGGCTCTTGGTGATGGAGGCAGCGGCCTTCTTGCCGGCGCCCATCGCCAGAATGACCGTAGCGGCACCGGTGACGATGTCGCCGCCGGCCCAGATACGGGGATCGGTGGTCTGGCCGGTCTCCTCATCGGCAACGATGTAGCCCCACTTGTTGAGCTCCATCTTGCCGCCGATCTTCTTTGCGAAGGGGTTGGCGTTGGTGCCGATAGCCGAGATCGCGACGTCGCAGGGGATCTCCTCGATGGCGCCCTCGATGGGCACCGGGCGACGACGGCCGGACTCGTCGGGCTCGCCGAGCTCCATCTTCTGGACCTTGACGGCGCACACGGAGCCATCCTCGCCAGCGACAAACTCGAGCGGGGAAACGAGCGGCAGAACCTCGACGCCCTCGGCCTTGGCGTGGTGCAGCTCGGCACGACGGCAGGGCATCTCATCCTCGGTACGACGGTACGCGATAATGGCGTGCTCGGCGCCCAGGCGCTTGGCGGTACGGACGGCGTCCATAGCCACGTTGCCGCCACCAAAGACAACGACGTTCTTGCCGTGCTTGGTGGGGGTGTCGTACTCGGGGAACTTGTTGGCCTTCATCAAGTTCACGCGGGTGAGGTACTCGTTTGCGAAGAAGACGTTGGGCAGGTTCTCGCCGGGGACGTTGAGGAACTTGGGCAGGCCAGCGCCGGTCGCCACGTAGATGGCGTCGAAGCCCTGCTCGAACAGCTCTTCGGCCGTGGCCATGTTGCCCACGACGGAGTTGTACTCAAACTTGACGCCCATGTCCTCCAGGCCGTCAATCTCGCGCTTGACGACCGCCTTGGGCAGACGGAACTCGGGGATGCCGTAGACCAGCACGCCGCCGCCGGTGAAGAATGCCTCAAAGACGGTGACGTCAAAGCCGTTACGGGCGAGCTCGCCGGCGCAGGTGATGCCGGACGGGCCGGAGCCGACGACGGCGACCTTCTTGCCGTTCTTGGGGGCCATCTTGGGCGTGGAGGCGAGCTCGGGGCGGTCACCCAGGAAGCGCTCGAGCTGGCCGATGGCCACGGGCTCGGACTTCTTACCACGGATGCACTTACCCTCGCACTGGTTCTCCTGCGGGCAGACGCGGCCGCAGATGGCGGGAAGCATGGAGTCCTCGCGGATGGTATCGAGGGCGCCGCCGAAGTCCTTCTCGCGGATCTGCTCGATAAAGCGGGGGATGTTGATGTTGACGGGGCAGCCCTCAACACAGAACGGCTTCTTGCAGTTGAGGCAGCGCTCGGCCTCGGCCAGCGCCATCTCCTCGGTGAAGCCCTTGTCGACGGGGCGGAAGTCGCAGGCGCGCTCGGCAGCCGGTTCCTCGTTATCGGGGGTGCGGGGCGACTTCATATCCGCAACGAAACGACCATTAACTAGTGGCATGCGCAGCTCTTTTCCTCATAGGCCTTGAGGGACTCGCCCTCTTCGGAACGGTAAGCGGCCTGGCGGGCACGAAGGTCATCCCAGTCGACCAGGGTGGCATCGAAGTCGGGGCCGTCGACGCAAGCAAACTTGGTCACGCCGCCCACCTCGACGCGGCAGCAGCCGCACATACCGGTGCCGTCAACCATGATGGGGTTGAGCGACGCGGTGATGGGGGTGTCGTACTTCTGGGCGGTGAGGGTCGAGAACTTCATCATCGGAACGGGGCCGACGCAGAAGACCTGGCTCACGGCCTTGTCCTGCAGCAGGCGCTCCAGCGGAGCGGTGACAACGCCCTGCTCGCCGTAGGAGCCGTCGTCAGTGGTGATGTGGATGTGGTCCTCGTCGAGGAGCTCGCGGAACTGGTCCTCCATGAGCAGGAGGTCCTTGGTGCGGGCGCCCATGATGGCGTGCACCTCGTGGCCGGTCTCGACCAGGTGCTTGGCGACCGGGAAGGCAATTGCCAGGCCGACGCCGCCGCCAATGACGGCGCAGGGGCCCTCGGCCATCTCGGTGGGAACGCCCAGCGGGCCCACGACGTCGCGCAGCGACTCGCCGGCCTCATAGGTGGAAAGCATCTCGGTGGTCTTGCCGATCACCATGAAGATGAACTCGACCCAGCCCTCGTCACCGTTCCAGCCGGCCAGGGTAAACGGGACGCGCTCGCCCGTCTCGTTGGCGCGGACCATGAGGAACTGTCCAGCGTGCGCATGCTTGGCGATTGCGGGCGCCTCGATGCGGAACTTGAACACCTTCTCCGAGAACTGCGTCTTCTCCAGGATCTTATACATAGAACCCCTCTCTTGTTAGGGCCGCCGAACCGTGCCTCCACGGAAATGGACGGTAGCCCGAGTAAAACCGTACGCGCACAGGCGTTGTGCAGACATACGGTGCAAATTATACCCTCATGGGCATGTCGCTTACGTGTTTCTTCGGCAGGTGGGAAAAGGGTTTATCCGGTTCGACCTACCAAAAAGAGACAGGTTTATTTTGGCAGGTTTATCAGTCAAAACGGCAAAGGGGGCCGGCCTCGAGTATCGGTGAGGCCGGCCCCCTTTGGGGTGTTATGCGTGTATGGTAGCGCGGGGTTTATTGCGATGCGGGCACCGGGGCGTTTCCGTAGATAAAAGCTGCCAAAATAAACATCCCTTTTTGGTAGGTTTTAGTGCTTGCCGTTGGCGGAGGCGGCACCGTTGACGTGGTCGCGGGCATAGATCACGCCGTGCACGATTGCCAGGCCGGCGGCGTCGGCGGCGCGGGCGCAGGTGTCCTGGAAATCCTCGGCCTCGCGGGCGCGCAGCTGCTTGAGCACATAGTCGGCCACGGGCATTTTGCCGGGAGGGTTGCCGATGCCGGTGCGGATACGGCTAAAGTCGCGGCTGCCCATCTTGTCGATGATGGAGCGCAGGCCGTTGTGACCGGCATGGCCTCCGCCCACCTTGACGCGCACGTCACCGGCGGGAATGTCGAGCTCGTCGTGAATCACGAGCAGCTCCTCGGCCTTGATCTTGTACTCGCGGCAGAGCTTGGAGATGGGGCCACCCGAGGTATTCATATACGACTGCGGCTTGACCAGCACGATCTGGCGCTTGCCGCCCTCTTCCTCGGTATCGTTGATATTGATGAGCGCGACCTCGGCGCCTGCTTGGTTTTTCCAGTACGTGACGCCGGCCTGACGGGCCAGCTCGTCGATTGCTTTGAAACCAGCGTTGTGGCGGGTCTCGGCATATTCCTCGCCGGGGTTGCCAAGTCCGGCAACCATGCGAATCTTAAGCGGCTGTGCAGCTGCCATGTTCATCCTTTCGTTGATTTGTCGCCTGCTATGGTGAGCGACCCTGTTGCCGCTGTCAAATGGAGGGCAATTGAGGTTGTTTGGGGGCGTTTGAGCCGCCGTCAAAATCCGAGGTGGACAGTTAGTTCAGATCCGTATAAGTTCCGAGGACTCGAATTGTTCAATCCAATGCCGATGCGTTGTTTTGGAACTTTAGTTAGTCCATATGACGCTGTTTTGAAGTCTACCCTGCCTCCAAATAGGGCGAATGGTATAGAGATGGCGGCAAAACAGCCTAATTCAATGTGTTCATTTATACGTATTTGAACTAACTGTCCAGCCCTGCTCGACGGCGCACGGGTGATTCGTCGTTTAGACCGGCGCAAGGCCGATTCCGGCCCGCAGAGCGTTGAGCCAAGCGGCCTGACGCTTGCGATAGCCCTTGATGCGATATCGGAATCGGACTCCCGCGAGTCGATGCATCGTTTGGGCGAAGGCTTCGAGTGCAACAAGGTCTTTCATTTGGTCGCGATTGATAACCAGGACGTGGATGCCCATTGCCTTGAGGCCATTATTTCGATTGCCATCGTGGATGCGAGCGTTTTGAAGCTCATGCCCAATTCCGTTGTATTCGTTGTCGACTCTGGCTGCCGGGCAATATAGGTCGCAGATGGCGTAAGGGATGCCGGAGGACATGTTGACCGCAAGGGTGTCGAAATCGACACGGTAGTTGAGCAGCAGGCCTCCCATGGGCAAGCTGCAACACCCGAATCCGCCAAAGCGCATGGGTACGCCCAGGACGGCGAACATCAATGATTCCGCTGGGGATGCGGATCCGGCCCGGGCGAGTTTGACAGCCGTACGAAACGAGGCGTAGGAACTGCTTTTGGCAAACCGTGCGACTGCCTCGAGCTCTTCGATGGTTGTGGCGGGTTCGCATTTGTAGTGTGCCTGTTCGTAGCGGGTTTCGGCTTGCTTTTCGGGTGTCGGTTGGTCGCCCTGGCAATCGAGGTCGTCCATCGCTTCGAAGCTGTTGGCCTTGGGCCACGTGTCGTCGTAGGCGATGGGGTAAGTTGCCTCGGGCGGAAGTGAGTAGGTTCCGAGCAGCTCCATGAGAAACATCAAGGTTTTGGCAACTGATTCATTTTTGGAACAAAGCATGGCTGTCATGGCAGGAGACGTTGCGTAGATGTCGGCCTCGACGTGCATAATTGCACCTTCAGGAAGCGGAGCGGAGAGAATATGCTGAAGAAGTCGCTTGTCGGGGCGTCTGTTGTCTTCGTTTGAAACGAGAAGATCGAGCAGTTCGGAATCATCTTCATTCCAGGCGTCGAGTATCGAAAGTGCGCCAAAGTCTATCGCGTCATTGTTGGGAATACAGCTAGCCAAGGCATGTGCTTGCTGTTCGCTATCAACGAAGTCCCAGGGTAGGGCAGAGTACGCCCGTCGTGCGCGACGAATTGCGCGAAGGGCGGAGAAATGTGAAATCACGGTCGTCATAGCTATAACGTACTAAGTTGGCGGCAGAATGCGACCGCCATACCGTTCTTTTCGCTTAGCGGGGCACTGCGCGCCATGAACGGCTGGGTGTTATGAAATCGGTGGAATCGGTTGAGGGGATTGCAGGAAATTGAGCTCTGCCGCGAAGGTTGACGATAGCTACTGGGCAGTTAGTTCAGATACGTATAAGGCGGCGGGCGTTCGAGGGCGATTTGAGGATAAATATGCAGCGGTTGTACTCGAAAACGATGAGCTTTGGACGGCATGGCATCCGCCGGGGAGCTCAGAAGGCTCCGAACGGTCCTTTGGAGCTTTAAAAAATACGTATCTGAACTAATTGTCCAGGGCGGGTTGGCGAGGGATAGAAAAAGGGTCGGAAGCGAGCTTCCGACCCTTTAAAAGCATCAAAGATGATGCGATGCGCGTTGGATTACAGCGCGAAGTCGCCGCCGACGAGCGTGGAGACGGGCTCCTCGTGGTAAACGGCGGAGATGGCCTGAGCGAACTCCTCGGCGACCGAGATGGTCTTGATCTTGCCGCCGACCTCGACGGGAATGGCATCGGTGACGAGGCACTCAACGATCGGGGCGTCGTTCAGACGCTCGATGGCCGGACCGGAGAAGATGCCGTGGGTGGCGCAGACGTAGATGTCGCCAGCGCCCATAGCCTTGAGCTCCTTGACGTTGGCGCACAGGGTGCCAGCGGTGTCGATCATGTCGTCGTTGATGATGCAGGTCTTACCCTTGATGTCACCGATGATGCCCATGACCTCGGCGGCGTTGTGGCGCGGACGGCCCTTGTGGGCGATGGCCAGGTCGCAGCCGAGCATATCGGACAGCTTCTTGGCGGCCTTGGCGCGACCCACGTCGGGGGAGACGACAACCAGGTTGTCGGTGTCGAAGTTCATGGCGTTGTAGTACTGGCCAAACAGCGGCAGTGCGGACAGGTGGTTGACCGGGATATCAAAGAAGCCCTGGATCTGACCCTGGTGCAGGTCGAGGGTGATGATGCGGTCGACGCCGGCGCGCTCGAGCAGGTTGGCGACGAGGCGGGCGGTGATGGGCTCGCGCGGGCCGGCCTTGCGGTCCTGGCGGGCATAGCCGTAGTGGGTGATGACGGCGGTGATGGAGCGGGCGGATGCGCGCTTGGCAGCGTCGGTGGCGATGAGCAGCTCCATGAGCATGTCGTTGACGTTGCCGCCGGCCACGGACTGAATCAGGAAGACGTCGGCGCCGCGGACAGTTTCGTCGTAGCGGGCGTAAATCTCACCGTTGGCGAACTGCTTTAGCGTAAGGCCCGAAAGCTCGACCCCAAGGTACTCAGCGATCTTCTGAGCGAGGGGACGGTTGGAGGAACCGGAATACACGCGGATGGACTTGCGCATATTCTCCGACTTCTCGGGATCATTAATCGGCATTACCCTTCTCCTTTATATCGAATGCCATATAGATGCCTTGTTGCATTGTAACCGCGCGACGGGGCTTATCGGGTCTTGATAACGTCTTTACCGTCAACGGACACGAACCGACCACTCATCCGGTTGCGCAGGTCACGATAGAAAAAGGAGCCGCCCCCATGGGAACAGCTCCTTAGATGCTTGGTAAAACGTTATACCTCGTCGTCCTCGTGCAGACGGCGGCGGTAATCGGCGGCCCAGCCCTCAATGTTTACCTGACGGGCACGACCCAGCCCGAGCGCGTCTGCCGGGACCGGCTCGGTGATGACGGAGCCGGCGGCCACGAGTGCACCGTCGCCAATCTGGGCGGGCGCGACCATCATGGTGTCGGAACCGATGAAGGCATCCTTGCCGATGACAGTCTTGTGCTTGTGCACGCCATCGTAGTTGCAGGTGATGGAGCCCGCGCCCACGTTGACGCCGGAGCCCATGGTGGTGTCGCCGATGTAGGACAGGTGCGGCACCTTGGAGCCCTCGCCGATCGTGGACTTCTTGATCTCCACGTGCGTGCCGGCCTTGGAGCCGTCGAGCATATGGGTGCCCGGGCGCAGGTAGGCGCGCGGGCCGCAATCGACGCCGTTCTCGATGACGGCCTCGATGGCGATAGTCTCATCGATGACGCAGCCGCTGCCGACGGTGGTGTCGGTGAGGCGGCTGTTGGGGCCGAGCTGGCACTCCTCGCCCACGGTGACGTGGCCGATCAGGTGCGTCTGCGGCCACACGACGGTGTCGCGGCCGATAACGGCGTCGGGGCCGATCCAGGCCTGCGTGGGATCGATGAACGTGACGCCCTCGGCCATCCAGTGCTCGTTGATGCGGTCGCGCGCGATGGCGGTGAGCTGCGCGAGCTGGATGCGGCTGTTGACGCCCAGGCCGTCGCGGTAGTCGTCGCAGTGGAAGATGGAGACTGCCTGACCATGGCCTTTAAGGATCTCGAGCATGTCGGGCAGGTAGTACTCGGACTGCGCGTTGTCGTTGCCGATCTCGTTAATGTGGGCGGCGAGCTGCGCGCCGTCGAAGGCGTAGCAGCCGGCGTTGCACTCCAGCAGCGTGGCAGCCTGCTCGGGCGTGCAGTCCTTCTGCTCGATGATGCGCTCGATCTGACCATCGGCGCTCAGCTTGATGCGGCCGTAGCCGAAAGGATCGGGCGGGGTCATGGTCATGACGGTGCAGGCGAGCTCGCCGGTGGCGACGGTCTGCGCGAACTTGGCGACGGTGTCGACGGTGATGAGCGGCAGGTCGCCGTTGAGCACGACGACGGAGCCTTGCGTGATGCCGCAGGCCTCGAGCGCGACCTTTACGGCGTGGCCGGTGCCCAGGCGCTCGGTCTGCTCAACGCATTCGACCTTGGTGGCGCTGTTGGCGTAGGCGCCGTCGATGAGGGCGCGCATCTCGTCGGCGTGGCTGCCGATGACGACCACGACGCGGCTGCAGCCGGCCTTGATGGTGGCGTCGACGATCCACTGGACCATGGGCTTGCCTAGGATCTTGTGCGAAACCTTGCAGTGGTTCGACTTCATGCGGGTGCCCTCGCCGGCGGCGAGGATAATTGCGGTTGCGTCCATGTGATCTCCTGTTACGTTATAGAGACGTGTGTTTGGAAACGATACACGGCGCAATATGATACCGCAGGCATATGATGAGCGCGTAACGATTGGTTTGCGGCGGTTGAGGCTTGCGCTGCCGGCGTGGCGTTTGCACTGCTCGCGTGCGGCGTTGGCGGTGCTGCGGAGCTGTCGTTTGAGCGAGGGGACGGGGGTGCCCGTGGACAACATACAAGAGGAGTTTGGCGGCGAGCCCGTCGCGGCATTCTCGATGTCGCATCCGTCTGTGCCGGCCCTCTACATGGTGCTGACGCTGGGGCTCACCATGTTCTCGATGCAACCGGTGCTGATCGCGCTGTCGCTTGCGGGCGGGCTGGCGTACGGGCTTGCGACGCGCGGTGCTGCGCGCACGTTGGGGGCGCTTCGCTGGCAGCTGCCGGTGATTTTGATTATCGCGCTGGTCAATCCGCTGTTTAGCGCCTCGGGCTCGACGGAGCTGTTTCGTATTGGCATGCGTGCGGTGTATCTAGAGAGCATGGTTTACGGCCTGTGCATGGGCGGGCTGTTTGTGGCGAGCGTGCTGTGGTTTGAGGCCGCGGCGTCGATGCTCGAATACGACAAGGTGCTCGCGCTGCTGGGTAATGCCGCACCGGTGATTGCGCTCATGATCTCGATGTGCATGAGGCTTATCCCGCAGTTTTTGCGCCGCGGTCGTACGGTGCTGGCGGTGCAGGATGCGATTGATGTGCCGGGCCGTGCGCCGGCCGACCCCGTGCGCTCGCGCCTGCGGGCGTCGAGCGTGTTGATGGGCTGGGGCATGGAAGATTCGCTGGAGCGCGCGGACGCGATGCGCTCGCGCGGGTGGGGTGCCGCGACGCGTCGTACGACGTATGCGCGGTATCGACTGGAGCGCAGCGACGTTGCCGCGCTGGTTGGGCTTGCGCTGTTTGGCGTGGTCACGGTGGCAGTGGCGTGGACCGCGACGACGCAGTATTCGTTTTATCCGCAGCTCTCGGTGCCGGCGCCGTGGCCGAGCTATGTCGTGTACGCTGCCTGGATGGTGCTGCCTTGCGCGTTGCACGCGATTGATGAGAAGAGGTTTGGCTGATGGCTCGGTTTGATAGGGGCCCGGCGGCGGGTGTGACATATGGCTCGGCCGCGCCGGCGATTGAGGTGCGAGGCCTTAGTTTTGCCTATTCCGGGGCCGAGACACCGGTGCTCGAGGGGCTTGATTGGCGTGTTTCCCAAGGTGCGTTTGCACTGCTTGTTGGCGGTACCGGTTCGGGCAAGTCGACGCTGCTGTCGCTGCTCAAGCCCGAGATCGCTCCGGCGGGCGAGCGCACTGGCGATACGCGCGTGCTGGGCGAGAACGTTGCCGACATGGGCATGCGGGCATCGGCGGAGCGCGTGGGCTATGTGTTCCAGGATCCCGAGAACCAGATCATGTGCGAGACCGTGTGGCACGAGATGGCGTTTGGCCTGGAAAACTTGGGGCTAGCGCGTGATGAGATGCGCCGTCGCGTAGCTGAGACCAGCTATTTCTTTGGGCTGGAAGATTGGCTTCACCGCGATACTGACACGCTTTCGGGTGGTCGCAAACAGTTGCTGTCGTTGGCGGCCGTTCTGGCGCTGCGCCCGTGCGTGCTGCTGCTCGACGAGCCCACGTCTCAGCTCGATCCCGTTGCCGAGAAGAATTTCCTGCACGCGCTGTTTCGTGTGAATCGCGAGCTGGGCTGCACGGTTGTTGTGGCGACGCATCAGCCGCGCCCAATGCTCGAATACGCGACGTGTGCGTACCGGATTGAGGACGGTCGCGTGCGCGAGCTGGCGGATATGGCTTCTTTGGGACGCCGAGAATCGCTGTTTTCCGATGACATGTTGGGGTGGGGTGCCATCCGATGTGCAAATAAAGGAGTATTCAGCAGGCGTGAGGACAATTTGGGCTCTCTGGAGCCGCCCGGGGACGTATCGAGCGCGAAAAAAAGTTCGGAATTGGACAAATCGTCCGAATTTGTGGCGCAAACGTCGCTCGAGAACGGCTCGGAAGCCTTCTCGCGCACGGATGGAAGCAGAATACTCCAAAAAATGCACGGCGGGTCGGCTACCACCCTGTCGGAAGGCTGGTTTCGCTACGATCGAGCGTCCGGCTGGGTGCTGCGCGGGCTTGATGCGTCGTTTTCGGCTGGCGCGGTGCACGCGGTTGTGGGCGGTAACGGCTGCGGCAAGTCGACGATGCTTTCGGTGCTGGCCAAGACTGCCAAGCTGCAGCGTGGTCGTATGGTGCGCGGGGCGGTCTCGGCTGCGCTGCTGCCGCAGAACCCCAAGGCCCTGCTGGTTGCCGAGACGGTGCGCGACGAGCTGATGGAATGGGCCTCGACCTGCGGATATGACGAGAACTTGGCGCGGGAGCGTGCGGCGCAACTGGGATTGGACGGCCTGGAGACGCGCCACCCTTACGACCTCTCGGGCGGACAGCGCCAGCTGCTTGCGTTGGCAAAGCTGCTGCTGATCGGCCCCGAGCTGCTGCTGCTTGACGAGCCCACGAAGGGCTTGGACCTGGAGAGCCGTCGCATCATCGCTCGCGCCCTGCGTGACCATGTGAAGGCTGGCGGCACCGTCATCATGGCTACGCACGATTTGGACTTTGCCGAGCAGGTAGCCGACGACGTCGCCATGATGTTTGACGGCGAGATTGCCTGCATGGAGCCCCCGGCCGAATTCTTTGCCGACAACGTGTTCTATAGGGCGTGATGGGATGACGGACTGTCGTTTCTCGCGCTTGCTTGCAAAACTGGAGGTCCCGCTGTTGTTGGCGGTGCCGGCGGTGATGGCTGCGGCGTTGCTGTCGGGTGTTGGGCAGGCAGCGTTGGCCATGCTGGTTGTGGTGGCGCTGGTGCTCGCACTGTTCTTTGCGGGTTACGAGGCATCTCGTCCGGGTTTGCGCCAGATTATGCCCACGCTGGTGCTGGCGGCGCTGGCGGCGGCGGGGCGCATCCTGTTTGGGCCCATTCCCGACTTTAAACCGGTGAGCGCTATCGCCATTATCGCGGGGGCGACGCTTGGCCGTCGCAATGGTTTTATGGTTGGCGCGCTGGCGGCGCTGACCAGCAATTTCTTTTTTGGACAGGGCATGTGGACGCCGTGGCAGATGTATGCCTGGGGGCTCGTGGGATACGTTGGCGGTGCGCTGTCGTATGCGGGTGCATTCGGCCGCGCCGATGGCACCGTGCGCATGCCGGCGCTACTGACCTACGGCTTTGCTTCGGGTTTGCTGTACGGCGTTGTGATCAACGCCTACGACATTATCGGTTTTGTTCAACCACTCACGTGGGCGGGTGCCATGGCGCGTCTTGCCACCGCCGTACCGTTCGATATCACGCACGGCCTTGCGACCTGCGTGTTTTTGGTCGCCCTGTACAAGCCTTGGTGTCGCCGCATCAACCGAGTCGTCGTGAAATACGGGCTGTAGGGTTGGTTACGCCGGGGCGGGAATCAATACTGCCGAAGCGCCATTTCAAAACTATGCCGGTTTACGGGGCCAGATTGGCGCAAGCAGACCATGCTGGCTATTTTTGAAATAGAGCAAGCCGTTTACCTGCGGTTTTATTATTTCGGAATTGCGTATGGTTGGGGGTTCGCGATTCAGCCCCGTAAACCGGCATAGTTTTGAAATAGCCGGCTGATACGACGGGCATCGTGGCCCTCGGAGAGCCAAATTGATCCGTTTTCTTTCGCCTCCAGACGTTCCCAGGGAATCAGCTGAACCCGCCCGCCACGAAATCGGTCTATCTACTACGTTTGGCCCGACACCCCCAACCACAACCGTGTTATATGAAAAACCGTAGGCTTTCTACCTGCGGTTTTCTTTTTGCGTTGTTCACTGTGGTTGAGGGTAGTGGCTTAAACGTAGTAGATGGGCCAGTTTCGTGGCAAGCGAGCTGCGTGGATGATCTCGCGAAGTGAAAATGATTCCTTTTCCTCCGTCCCCAGGAAATCAGTTTGGGCTAGAGCTCTAGGGTGAGGGTGACGGGGCAGTGGTCGCTGCCGAAGATGTCGCCGCGGATGCCGGTGTCGCGTACGTTGTCGGCGATTGCGTCGCTTACCAGGAAGTAGTCGATGCGCCAGCCGGCGTTGTTCTTGCGGGCATTAAAGCGGTAGCTCCACCAGCTGTAGACGCCCTCGACGTCGGGGTTTGCCGCGCGCCAGGTATCGGTAAACCCGGCGTTGAGCAGCTCGGTGAACTTGCCGCGTTCCTCGTCCGAAAAGCCAGCGTTGCCGCGGTTGGACTTGGGGTTCTTAAGGTCGATCTCCTCATGCGCCACGTTAAAGTCGCCGCAAGTTACGACGGGCTTGCCGGTCTCGCGTTCAAGCGCGCTCAAAAAGCCGCGATAGGCATCGTCCCAAGCCATGCGCACGTCGATGCGGGCGAGTTCGTTTTGCGCGTTGGGAGTGTAGACATCCACAAACCAGAACTTGTCGAACTCCAGCGCGCAGACGCGGCCCTCGGTTACGGCTTGGGTGACGAGTGCGGCCGCCTCGCCCTCGCCGGCGTAGGGTAGCAGCGCGTCGGCGTGCAGCACGCGCAGCGGTTCCTGGCGGCTAAAGACCGCAGTGCCTGAATAGCCTTTACGCTCGGCGTAGCTCCAGGTTTGGTGATAGCCGGCCAGGTCAATATCGACCTGGCCTTCTTGCAGCTTGGTCTCTTGCAGCGCCAGGATATCGACGTCGAGTTCTTGCGCGATCTGGATAAAGCTCGGGTCCTTTTTGAGCACGGCGCGCAGGCCGTTGACGTTCCACGAGGCGAAAGTGTAAGTCTGAGGCATGGTGTCCTTTCGACGGGGTTGGCAGGCTTAAGATTAGCGCAACAGGGGCGGGGTGGGCTCCGCGCATGCTGACTTAAAGGCCGTATGCTGGGACGTCGCCCAACGCTGCCCGACTAACAAGGACGGAGGACTCATATGACGCAGGCAATATCGGACCCCAGGCAGGCCTCCGCCGCGCTGGCGGATCTGTTCAATACCCACGAGCGCGTGGTGTTCTTTGGCGGCGCTGGTGTTTCCACGGCAAGCGGCATTCCCGATTTTCGCAGCGTTGACGGCCTGTATCACCAGCAGTTTGCCTGTCCGCCCGAGACCATGCTCTCGCACAGCTCTTACGAGACACATCCGGCGGAGTTCTTCGACTTTTACCGCACCAAGATGATCGCGCTTAACGCTAAGCCCAACCGCTGCCACACCAAGCTGGCCGAGCTGGAGCGAGCCGGCAAGCTTGATGCCGTGGTGACGCAAAACATCGACGGCCTGCACCAGACGGCCGGCTCGCAGCGCGTGTTTGAGCTACATGGTTCGGTCCACCGCAATATCTGCCAGACGTGCGGCGCGGTCTATAGTGCCGAATGGATTTGCTCGCGCGAGCACGAGGACGCCGCGGGCGTGCCCGTGTGCCCCGCGTGCGGTGGTCGCATCAAGCCCGATGTGGTGCTCTACGAAGAGCCGCTCGACGAGTATGTGTTGACCGGTGCCGTTGCCGCCATCGCCGCGGCCGATGCCCTCATTGTGGGCGGGACCTCGCTCGTGGTGTATCCGGCGGCAGGCCTTACGCGATACTTTACCGGCGATACGCTGGCCATATGCAGCCTTGCTCCCACCGATCAGGATGCAAATGCCGACCTGCTGATTTCTTGCGACATCGCGGCCGCGTTTGCGTTCTAGCCTGTGTGCGCGGATACAATAGAAAGACTTAGTGCAAAGCGACCCCGCCGCCAGCTCCCCAAGCTCGGCGGCGTGGACATTTTAGGAGGATGTTCATGGCGAACGACAGCAAGACATGGCGGTGCGGAAAGTATGAGCTCAGCTTTGACCGTCCGCGCATCATGGGCGTTCTCAACGTGACGCCCGATTCGTTTAGCGATGGCGGGGAGCACTTCGACCCGGATGCCGCCATCGAGTACGGCCTGGCGATGCTCGACGCCGGCGCCGACATCATCGACGTAGGCGGCGAGTCCACGCGCCCTGGCTTTACCCCGGTCAACCCCGACGAGGAGGCTCGCCGCGTGCTGCCAGTGGTGCGCGCGCTGGCCAAGGAGGGCGCCATCGTCTCGATTGACACGCGTCATGTGGCGGTTGCCAAGGCGGCCGTGCGCTGCGGCACCTCGATCGTCAACGACGTGACGGGCTTCACCGATCCCAAGATGGTCGAGTTTGTTAAGACGAGCACCTGCGGCGTCATCGTGATGCATGCCGGCGAGGTCGCCGCGCCCACCCGCACGCACGCAACGGTGCAGCTCGATACCTCGGCAGCGGCGTTTGTTGCCGAGAAGGCGCGCGAGGCGGCTGCCGAGGCCGCGCGTGAGGCTGAGAAGCCGGCTCGTCGCCGTCACGGCAAGTTGCTGGGCGAGCCTAAGCCGGAGGCCAAGCTTCCGGGCGGCGTGGTGCAGCCCTCGTTGCCGTTTGGCGAACCGGAGCCCACGCCCGAGCCTTCAAGCGAGCAGGGGCAGGAGACGCCGGCCGCCGAGCAGGCTGCTGCCGCCGAGACCGTCGCGCCCGCGCCCGAGGCCACCGAGGCCGCATCGGAGTCCAATGACCGCCTGGCCGCCATGATGCGCCGCAGCGCCCGCCGCGAGGAAGCCTACGTGCCCACCTCGCAGCTCCGCCGCTTCACCCTGCCCGATTCGGCGCCCATCATGCGCCGCGTCATGGGCTTTCTGTCCGACCAGGCCCGCACGCTCATCCATGCCGGCGTGTCGCGCGACCGCATCTGCATTGATCCTGGCCCGGGCTTTGGTAAGTCGGCTAACGAGGACATCGTCATCCAGCGCGAGACTGCCAAGATGGCGTCACTGGGGTATCCGCTCATGTGTGCCGTGTCGCGCAAGCGCTTTGTGGGCGCCGTCTCGGGCGTGGCCGAGGCCGCCGAGCGCGATGCCGCTACGTTTGGCGTGTGCCTGGGCGCCATCCAGGCCGGTGCCAACATCGTGCGCGTGCACGACGCCGCGGGTTTTGCGCAGTTCCTGAACGGCTACTGGGCGGTTGCCAAGCCACAGCCGCGCCGCGCATTTGTGGCCGTGGGCTCCAACCTGGGGCATCGCTGCGACAACATCCGCGCCGCACGCGACATGATCGCCGAGATTCCGCTCACCTGCGTGTCCAACTCCTCCAAGATTTACGAGAGCGAGCCGGCCTACGAGACGCGCCAGGACGCGTTTGCCAACGCCGTCATCGAGATCAAGACCGAGCTGGCGCCGCTGGTGCTGCTCGATGAGCTCATGAAGATCGAGGCCGAGCTTGGGCGCGACCGCTCCAAAAAGGCCAAGGCCAACGGTCCGCGCACCATCGACCTGGACCTGCTGTGGATGGACGGCGAGACCCACGGCGGCAAAAAGCTGCGCCTGCCGCATCCGCTGATCGGCGAACGCGACTTTGTGCTGGTGCCGCTCGAGGACCTGATGCACGACCCGGCGCGGTTCTTCCGCTACAACGGTGTCGAGGTCAAGGAGCCCGAGGACCGCGTGGGTCATATCGTGGGCGAATTGGGGCGTATGTAGATGATCGAGATGAATGCTGTTGCCGCCGGCACCGAGCTCGACGCGGCACGTGACGCGGGCCGCAAGGGCGTGTCCGCGGGCTGGTGCGCATGGAGCGCGGGCAACGCTTCGCTGGCGTTTTCGCTGGTTGTGCGTCCGGATGTGAATATGCACGCCTTCCATGGCCTGCCGTTTGTGGCCGCGATGGGCATGATGGACGCGCTCGTGGGAACGGCTGCGGCACCGGGGCTGGGCCTTGCCGGCAAGGTGGGTATTCAGTGGCCGAGCGACATTGTGTGCGGCGCGCCCGCGTTTGAGACGTCGTTCGCGCGCGTCGCCGTCAACGGTGGTGCCGGTGCTGCGGGCATGTTCGGTGCCGTGACGGTGGATATTGAGCGTTCGGCGTTGAGCGAGCTTGGTGTGGACGTAGCTGACGAAGCGCTGGTCGAGGCGTTGGCCGTCGCCGTGCTGACCCGTGTGGACACCTGGGAGGTTGTTGCCAACACGCCGCAAGGCGCCGCAGGGCCGCTGGCTCCCGTGCTGGGCGAGTATTTCGACATGGTGCCGCTGCTCGGTCGCCAGGTTGCGGCGGTGTCGCCCAACGGCTTGCCGCTTGCGGTCGGTGTGTTTGCGGGCCTGGACATCTGGGGCCGCGCGACCATCAAGACCGATGCCGGCGAGCAGGAGTTTCCGCCCGAGGCCGTACGGATTCGCGGTCTGTAGCGTCTCGACTTCGCCAGAGCCTACGCTAGCTCCTGCATGCGGCGGTAGATTTCGCAGATACCCTTGATGGTGAGCTGTCCGTCGACCACGTCGAAGGCGTCGGTCGAATCGGCGACGATGCTGGCGAGACCGCCCGTGGCGATAACGGTGGCATCCTCGCGGCCCAGCTCGCGCTTCATGCGCGCGACCAGGCCCTCAGCCATGGCGGCGGCGCCCGTTACGGCGCCGACCTTGATGCACTCCTCGGTATCGCGGCCGATGGCGTGCTCGGGCGCCTCGAGCGGAACGCTGGCGAGCTTGGCGGCTCGGGCGGCGAGCGCGTCCATCGAAATGCGGATGCCCGGCGCAATCGCTCCACCAATGTAATAACCATCCTCGTCGATGACGTCGATATTGGTCGCGGTGCCAAAGTCAACCACGATTGCCGGCGCGCCGTAGAAAGTTTCGGCCGCAACGGCGTTAGCGACGCGATCGGCGCCTACGGCCTGGGGACGCGCCGCGCGCAGCTTGGTCACCGGGGCCGTCTGCGGCCCGATGACGATGGCGTCCGCCGCGATGCGGTCGGCCACGGCGTGCCATTCGCGCGAGAGCTGCGGTACCACGCCCGCAAAGGCGATCGCGTCGACCGCATCGAGCGAAAGGCCGTACATCTTAAAGAAACCCATCAGGCGCACGTGGATCTCGTCGGCGGTATAGGAGCGGTCGGTGGGCATACGCCACGACTGCACCAACTCGTCTCCGTCAAACAGGCCCATGGCCGTCTGCGTGTTTCCCATATCGATAGCGAGTAGCATGTCTACTCCCGGTGTTGGCATAAAAGGACGCGCACCATTGTATACGCGCCGCCGACGGCGCTCGGCTGCGATTCGTTTACGGTGATAGGGGCTGAGGGGTTTAAATATGAAGGAATTATGCTCTACGAGATTTTCCTTGCCGTTTACCGAACTCCCGCGTAATATTCTTTCTTGCGCACATGAGGCGCCCAGACATTGCGGGGTGGAGCAGTCTGGTAGCTCGCCGGGCTCATAACCCGGAGGTCGTAGGTTCAAATCCTGCCCCCGCGACCAAGATCTTTGAGGTCAGTTGCTTAGGCGGCTGGCCTTTTTTCTTGTTGTGGCAGCCCGTTTTGGGGCTTGTGGCAGATTTGTGGCAGTCGCGGGATCCAGTCGTGCGTTTTGCCCGCTGGCGCCTGCAATTTCAAATCACGTGCATAGGGCGGCATTTCGACGGATGGCATTTTATCCATATCGACAAATCGTAGACAGGTATGGAGGAAAATGGCGGAAGGGAAATGATGAGATGATGCCCTGATGTGAGGCTGGGCGAAGATGGGGGAGAGCGCCATGCGCATGCTGGTCGTCGATGACGAGGTCGATATCGCGAATATGCTCGCCGAGTACTTCCGCATGGAAGGCTACGACGTCACATGCGCGAATAGCGGGGCAGAAGCGCTCGCCGCGGCCTCTGCAGGCGCCGCCCCCGACATCATGCTGCTCGACGTGAACATGCCCGGTATGGATGGTTTTGAGGTGTGCCGCCGCGTGCGCGAGCATCTGAGCTGCCCGATCATCTTTTTGACCGCGCGCGTCGAGGATGTCGACCAGCTCGACGGTTTCGCAGCCGGTGCCGACGACTACGTGATGAAGCCGTTCTCGCTCGAGGTGCTCGGGCGTCGCGTGGCCGCGCACATGGCACGTGAGGGGCGCGTGCGCGAACGTGAGAACGCGGTCCGGTTCTTCCGGGAGCTCACGATTGACTACAAGCAGCGCACGGTTGAGGTGCGCCCCGTCACTGGTGAGCCAGGGGACGGGGCCGTGGAGGGCGTCGGCGTGGAAAAGCCCGGTTCGGAGGGCTCCCATGCAAAGATCTCCGATGCGTTGGAGGGATCGATCGCGGGAGGTGCCGGCGCCTGCCCCTCCCGCACGTACATTGACTTCACCAAGCTCGAGTTCGATATCGTCGCGCTTTTGAGCAAGCGCCCGGGCCAGGTGTTCGACCGCGATGCTATTTACGAACGCGTGTGGGGTTGGGACGCCGCGGGCGACCCGTCGCAGGTGCGCGAGCATGTGCGCCGCATTCGTAACAAGCTTGCCGCCGCCGGCGTGGCCGATGATCCCATCGAGACGGTGTGGGGCGTGGGCTACAAGTGGGTGGCCAAGTGATCAGGGGCGATGAAGAACGCCGCGAACGTCGCGCTCACCGTGCCGAGCGCCGCGCCCGGTGCGCCGAGCGCCGCGAGGCCCGCGCCCGTGAGCGCGAGGCCCTGAAGCGGCTTCCCAGGCGCGAGCGCTTGCACGTGTGGTGGCGCACGCGTCCGCTCGGCGTGACGTTCACGGTGTATTTGGCCGTGTACCTTGTGGTTGCGACCGTCGCGTCGCTCGGGCTTATCGAGGTGCTCTCGGCCTGGAACAACGGGTACTACGAACTCGAGGTGACACTCGACAACGGCTTGACCCAACGCGGCCCAATCGATTCGGGCCCGTATATCTATGACCCCAACACACGGGAGCTGCTGCCCGCCTCAGAGCTCGACTTGCCAGGCGACGGCCCATATGCGGTTTTCATCGCGACGGGGGATTGGGGGACTGGAAGCGATTATGTCCCGGATGGCGGACGCACTATCAGCTCGTTGTATGCAACCGTGGGCCTGGTCCGCAGCGGCCAGGTCCAGCTATACGATTGGGGGCTGAATTACAACGAGAGGTATCCGCAGGAGGATATTCTGGAGGTGAACAGCACGATCTCCGCGGACAATCTCGCCCGATATGACGAGTTGAGCCGCAAGGGCCGTGCGCAGAGCGTCGAGTTGTTCGAGTCGATGACCGGGGCGGATCTCGAGGAGACGTTCGGCGAGGGATTGGTTTCGAATACGGCTTACTATGCGGCATCGCAGCCTCCCGCGAGCTTGATGCCGTGGATCCTCACGCTTGCCACGGGACTTGCGCCCGTCCTCGCATACGGCGGCCTGGGCCTGCTCACGTTCCGCCGCTTCTACCGCGTGCACATTGCCGGGCCGCTGGCCGAACTCGCCGGCGCGGCCGACCGTATCGCCGAGCAGGGCTTGGATTTTGCCATTGGCACCGTTCGCGGTCGCGAGTTGGGGCGCTTGTCGGAGACGCTCGAGTACATGCGCGCATCGCTGCTCGAGGCCCAGCGCGAACTGTGGCGCACGGCCGAGTCGCGGCGGCGCCTCAATGCGGCGTTCGCGCATGACCTGCGCACGCCCATCACCGTGCTCAAGGGGACGGTGGAGATGGCTCAGATGCGTCTGCGTCGCGGGGACACGTTGGATGTGGACGCGCTCGACGCACTTTCTTCCCAGGTCGCGCGACTTGAGCGATACGCGACTTCGATGGGCGGCCTCACCAAGCTTGAGGACCGTCCGGTCGAACGCGAGTCGCTCACGCTTGATGACCTGCGTGAGGAGCTGGACCGCCATGTATCTGGGGTTATCGCCGCACGCGGTGGTGGTCTGAAGCTGGAATTGCCATCTACGGGCACGGCGGCTGCCGCGTCGGCGACCGAGACAGCTGCCATGCCGGCGCCCGATGCGATTGGCGGGTCGGCCTCCGCGGCGGACGGTCGTCCCGTTGTGCCCCTCTTCCTCGACCTTCCCTTGGTGGAGGAGGTGCTCGACAATCTGCTGAGCAATGCTTGCGTGCATGCATCGAAGCGCGTGGCATTCGATATGATGGTCGATGCGGGGATTCTCACCCTGGTCGTCACCGACGATGGCCCTGGGTTTACTCCCGAGGCGCTTCACCGCGGTTGCGACCCGTTCTTCAGCGAGAACAAATCAGCGGAGCATTTCGGACTGGGGCTCAATGTGTCGAGCGTCTTGTGCGGTCTCCACGGGGGTGAGATCGCCCTGACGAACGCAGAGACGGGTGGAGCGCGTGCTATCGCGACCTTCGATGTGCGGCCAGAGTGGGAAAACGCCTCTTAAGGGCGGAAGACACAGCCGGAGAGGGCTCAATTCATAAAGAAAAGCTTAGGAATGCCTAAGGCTTACGTAATTGTCAGCGCTGGTCGACAAAACGTAGACACTCCCTTGCGACACTTAACTCGCACGGAAACAAGGAGGTGCCGCGATGATGAGAATGCAGACCGAAGGCGAGTCCCCCATGGAGCTGAACGTCTTGCTCCCGCAGCAGCATGTGGCATGCGGTGGTGCG
The DNA here is from genome assembly GCA_902362275.1 of Coriobacteriaceae bacterium. Lineage (GTDB taxonomy): Bacteria > Actinomycetota > Coriobacteriia > Coriobacteriales > Coriobacteriaceae > Collinsella. The sequence continues at coordinate 34,233 of CABIWB010000001.1, forward strand.
GCGCGCACGCTCGACGTGAAGAAGCTGACCGAGGCTTGGAAGCGCGGTCGCGTCGAGACCGAGGCTGAGCCGGAGATCGATGGCGAGTTGCGCGCCGCTTCGGCGATGGGTTGTTTCGAGGCCGCCAGGGAAGATGCCGAGGTCGACGCCAGGCGCCGCGCGATGCGCCGCCGTGTCATCGCGAGCCTCGCGCTCGCCGCGGTCGCGACGGCTGCGCTGTGCTGGGAATACCTCCCCGCCCTGCTCGCTTGGCTCGCAGACGCCCGGGCCGTTCGCTCGTTTGTGGCGGACCATGCCATCGCGAGCCGCTTGGCGATGCTCGGCATAAACATCGTGCAGGTGCTGCTCGCGTTTCTTCCCGGTGAGCCGGTGGAGCTCGCCAGCGGGTACGCATTCGGCTTCTGGGAGGGGACGGCCCTGTGCCTGGTCGCCTCGGGGCTGGCGACCTCGGTCATCTATTGGGCGACGCGCCGTTGGGGCTGGAAGCTCGTCGGCCTGTTCTTCGACCGCTCGCTCTTCGACCGCTTCTCCTGGCTGAAGAGCGCCAAGTGCCTTGAGCTTATCATGCTCGTCGTGTTCCTGATCCCCGGCACGCCCAAGGATTTCCTGACGTATTTCGCCGGGCTCACGAACATGCGTTTCCTGCCGGTCGTCCTGATCGCCACGTTCGGGCGCATCCCTTCCATCGTGACCTCGACGATCACGGCGTCAGCGGTCGGCGCCGGAAATTGGACGCTGGTCGCGTGCACGCTGGTGGCATCGGCACTTTTGCTCGCGGCGGGTGGGCTGATATATCGATGCTTGCGCAGCCGCACACGGTGAGAAGCGCGGGTGCTTGGCGCGGGTCCTTGGTCGCGCGGCTCGTGTGTATGTTGGGAGGGGTATGTCTCCCACGGGTATTGGGAGGCGTTTGCCCCGAGCGCCGGGCATGCTGGGGGCATTTTGGGTCAGGATGGAGGCCTGTTGGACGGCGAAGCTCTTGATGTGTGCTCAAAACGTTCGCCAGAGGCGACCCTTCCTTTTCGTTTCCCGAGGATTTGAGAATGAAGGGTCGCCTCTGGCGAACGTTTATTGTCAAGGCTGTGTTAACCCGCCTATGACATGGAAATCTCCGGGTGGAACGGGCACGGCTGCCGCCAGAGCCCGCGTCAGCTCGTCCGGTATGTCCCCGACCCCATCTGCGCCCGCAGCAGCGAGGCGGCGTCCCCGCCCCGGCGCGCCTCGCGCGCCCAGCAGAACCACGCGAGGTAGTTGGGAAGGCGCCTGGTGGACACGCCCCCGAAGCGGGCGAGGAACGCCTTGAGCGCGGAGTGCAGGGCGTTGACGCGGTTGAGCGGGGCGCGCGGGCCGGAGGAGGCGAACCTCTCGTGGGCCGCCACGCCCATCTCGGCCAGGGCGCGCACATAGCCGCGCTGGCGGTCGGTGGAGACCACCGCCCCCTCCACCGGGTAGCCCGGGCCCGCCTCGAAGGCCGGCAGCATCGACGCCATCACCTCGCAGAGGCGGTGGCGCATCGAGAAGCTGGTCTTGAGCGGGACGCCGCACGCGGCGGCGTCTCGCAGCGTGGCGCCCGCGAGCATCGCCTCGGCGTAGCGCGCCCAGGTCGCCGCGGGCTGCTTGGTGGTGCCGAGCGCCCGCCCCGTCGACGCCCGGAAGCTGCGGCCGCACCCGCGGCAGAGCCTCCTTTGCGCCCCGTCGGCGTCGCGGCCCCTCCTGACGGTGCGGGGGCACCCGCATCTGGGGCAGGCCTCCGGAGGCTCCTCCTCCGCGCCCGCCGGCATCTCGCCGGCGACCGCCTCGAGCAGCAGCCCCAGCATCTCCTCGCGCTCCTCGGGGCGCATCGCCCTCACGATCGCCCCGTACCCGAACCTGTCCTCCACGCCGCCTCCGATCGCCCGATTACTGACGATCAGAGGTTACGGCCCCGTGGGGACAGAAGATGCAATTAGCGGGTTAACACAGCCTTGGGTGGAAGGACTTTGCTTGACGCTCGTTTCGGCGGCGCGGTTGCCGGACCGCAGCACCAGTGACATAACATCGATTCAAATTTGAGATTTGTCTCGCTCGTGATGCGGGCTTGGGCGGGCTTTGGTCCCCACCTCAATTTAGGGTCTGTCCCTCAATTGAGGTGGGGATTGCCGCTATTTCGAGGTGAAGTTGATCTGGATGTCGCCCAGGTTGCTGTCGACACCGATGATGCGCGCAGCGTCGTCGGCGCCCTGCGGTGCCACGATGTCGCCTTGGTTGGTGTGGGCGTCGATATGATAGGAGTCTTCTGCCCCCAGGTACGACAGGTAGATGTCCCCGTTCACGCATTCAATCCGACTCGTGGTGATGTCGAGCCTCTGCGCCGAGATATCCCCGTTCACGGATTCGCACAGCAGGTCATCCTGCAGCGCCAGGTCCGCCAACATGATGTCGCCGTTTTCGTTCACGACCTGGGCCTTGTGTGCCGTGGCGCCTCCCAGCGAGATGTCGCCGTTGAAGTTGGTCGCGAGGACCGCGTCGGCCTCGACGCCGGAGAGCAGGGTGTCGCCGTCCTCGTTGATCGCGTTGAGTTCGGCGGCGGAGACGTTCTTCGCCACGACGTCCCCGTTGCTGTTGGAAGCTCGCAGCCCGGCGAGCCCGTGCACGTTCTCCGCGACGACGTCGCCCGAATCGGAGTGCGCCTCGATCTCACCGGTGAACGACGCGGGCACGCGAACCACGGTCGTGGTGTCGTCGACGCCGCCTGCCTCGGCGGGGGAGAGGTCGATCATGACGCCCTCCATGGGCTTCGAGTCGACGTCGACCTTGAGCACGCCGTCCGCGTCCTCGACGGAGACGCTCTGGCAGTTTCCCGTCCAGTACTCGAGCTCGATGGCGTCGCCGTCGGCGGGTTCGATGCGCACGTTCTCGAATTCGGACGTGATGACGATGCGCCCGTGCGGCGAGGCGGCTTCGTCCTCGAGCGCGCTCACGGTCTGATGCCAGTCGTAGTTCACGGTGGACAGGTGGGCGGTGTCAAATCCGGCCGCCGCCCAGGCGCCGCACGAGAGCATCGTTCCCGTGCCGATGAGCGCCGCGGCGGTGACGAGGATGATCTTGGGGGCCTTACGCATTGTGAACGCCTCCTTCCGGGAGGGTGTCGTGGACGGAGGGGACGCTCTCGACGGCTGCGGGCATGCTTGGGCCGCCGTGGGTCTTTGCGCGATTGGACGTGTCGTCATCATCTGTGCCGCTCACGCGCACGAACAGGCTCGCGACCCAGCGCGCGAAGGCTCTCGTTGCCCGGAAGAGCAGCCTGCTCGCCCAGAACACGGCGAAGGAGGCGACGAGCCCGAAGCCGCTCGACACGAGCGAGAGGCCGAGGACGAAGACGCCGGGCAGCGGCATACCCCCGCCCAGGGTCGAGGCGAGCGCGGCGATTCCCGCGAAGGGCATGAGCACGAGGACCGCGTCGATGGCCCACAGCGCGGCGATGACCGCCCAGATCGCGACGTACACGGCGAGCGCGGCCGCCGCGAGCGCGAGCGCGACGGGTACCCAGATGGGGGAGAACACCGCGAGCAGCACGATGTTGAGGGAGCGGCTGCCGGTGTTGGCCCGCGCGATGGCGCGCGGGATGGGCGGGGTCTCGGCGGCGATCTGCGCCGCGATCTCGTCAACCGGACCCAGGCCCGCAACCGCCTCGGCCTCGGAAAGGCCGTCTTCCATGCGGTCGCTGATGGCCTCGTCGTAGAACGCGAGCGCCTGCTCGACTTCGGCGTGCGGGAGCTTGCCCAGCGCCCGTTCGAGTTCGGAAAGGAATTCCTGCTTGGTCATCGTTGCGCACCTCGCTTTACAAAGTCATAGATCGACATGATGTCCGCCTGCTCGGATAGGAACTCGGCGATGCGCTCCTCGCCGGTCGGCGTGAGCCGGTAGTACTTTCGCAGCCGCCCGTTGTGCTCCACGGAGTAGGCGGTCAGGCACTCGGCCTTCTCGAGGCGCTTGAGCAGCGGGTAGAGCGTCGACTCGGTGAGGCCCAGGATGTCGGGCACGTCCTTCACGATCTGATAGCCGTAGGAGTCCCGTCCCTGGAGCGACGCGAGCACGCATATCTCGAGGAAGCCGCGCTTCATCTGAGCATCCATGATACCTCCCTTCGACAGATACTATACGGCGCATAGTATAAGGCGTCAACTACCTCAAATGAGGGACAGGCACTTTTTGAGGTCTTGGGGTGCGGTGCCGCAAGGACGACTCGTCGTAGCGCCGCACCCTCCCGCGACGAGATCGTTGCGGGATCGCCGCCGGCTCAGAAAAGGGACTGTCCCTAATCTGAGGCGGCGGAACACAGCGGAGGCCGCGCCCGGCTCCCTTGGGGGATGCCGAGCGCGGCCTCGTTCTGCGCAGCTGCTGCGTTGCTCGCCCGTACGGCGTGTCTACTCGACCGGGATTGTCAGGTCGCCGATGGTGATGCTGACGATATCGTCGACATCGCGGATCTGGTCGAAAAGCCAGGTCTTCTGCACGACGGTTTTGTCGCCCTCCTGCCAGGACCCGTAGCCGCTGCCGATTTCCTCGGTGGTGCCGTCGGTGAAGGTCACGCTGAAGTTACCGTAGCCGGCACGGCTCTCGGAATTGGTCTCGAGGCCCGTGGGTTCGGAAGGGCCGTCCAGGGCATCGACCGTGTAGGTGACGTCCGCGCCGAGCGGGGAGATGGCGAGTTCGTTCATGACGGCGTTGCTGCCGTTGACGGTGAACGTCTGGCCTGCGGGCAGATCGACGGAGAGGTCTTCGTAGTCGATCTTGAAGGACATACTCCAGTCGCCGGTGGCGAGCGTCTCTGCGGGAAGGTCTCGCCCGTCTGCCTGCTTGCCCTCGGGGAAGTAGAGGAGCTTGCTGGCGTCGAAGTGCAGCGTCTCGCCCACGAGCGAGGAATCGGAGCCGGTGAGGCTCATCATCTCAACGAGTTGGATGGCGTTGTCCGAGGGGTCGGCGTCGAAGGTGTAGGAGCTGCCGTAGCCGCCTTTCACGCCAAGGCGCAGGGCGGTCAGCGCGTTGATACTGCCGCCTCCTTCGAGAAACAGATTGAAGGCGCCGTTCTCGTTCATCGTGAGCTCGTCGAATGCGGTCCCGTCATCCTTCTCGATGGTGTAGACCACCGCGTAGGCGTGGCGCATGCCGATGATGGCGTCGGCCGTAATAGTGATGCCGTTGCTCGTGCAGCTCGCGTCGATCGGTCGGCCGATGCGGTCGATGAGCTCGGTTTGCGCGGGGCCCGCGCCGAAGACCGCGGCGAGGGAGTCCGCCGCGCGGGCGAGCGTCCCCGTGGCGTACGCGGTGCCGCCGCCAACCGTGAGCAGGACGGCGATGCCGAGTGCCGCGGCGATGTGGTGCACCTTGGGACGGCGAGCAAAGGGGCGGGCCTGCCGACGACCCGTCGCGATGCGGGAGGGCTGATCGGCGCGGGCGACGGGGAGTTCCAGGATCTCGGCGGGAGCGGCTTCGCCAGTGTCCTCGGCTGAGGCGCTCGGCGCGGTCTCGTACGCGGTGGGGATTCCAATGGGGTCCGCGCTTGCCGCTTCGATGAGTCGCGCCGTCATGCGCGCCTTCTGCTCGTCGGTAAAGGAGAGTTGGTCAAGGTTGGATCGATAGGAGGTGGAATCAAAGGTCGAGCTCATGTCGAACTCCTTCCAGGGCGGGGCGAAGTTTGGACCGGCCGCGGCTGAGTCGCGTTGCCACGGCCGATTCGGATGCATGGACGATGGCGGCGATCTGCTTGATGGAATAGCCCTCGTAGTAGTGGAGGTAGATCGCCTCGCGGTATTCCAGGGGCAGGGCCATGACGCGCTCCAGGATGCCCTCCGCGTGGGCTTCGAGCTCGTGTTCCGTGGCTCGTCGCGGCGCGGTGGGCTCGGCGATCTCGTCGAGCGCCACGGTGTCGCGTCCGGTTTGGCGCCTCAGGAGGTCCTTCGCGGCGTTGATGGCGACGCGGATGATCCAGGCGCGCTCGTGCTCGGCCGATTCGAAGCCCTTCGTGCGGCCGAGGGCTTTAAGAAGGACCTCTTGGCAGATGTCCTCGGCATCTTGCGTGTTGTGCAGATAGGTGTAGCTCACGCGGAGTATCGTGTCGGCATATGTCGCCACGAGTCGGTTCGCCTCCGCTTCGATCGGGCGGCTCGTCGGCTCGCCAGCCGTCTTAGGCGGCCGTTCGAGCGTTTCGCCTGCCCGTCGCGCGGCCGATGCAATCCAAGCTCCCATGTCCTCACCTCGCTTTCTCGGGTGGTTTCGATGTGCGAGGGACCGGTTTGCGATATCTCCCTCTATCAACAATACGTGAGCGCGCCGGAAAGTTGGCATAATTGGCTTGTGCATTTGCCTCGATTCCGTTTCGCCTGCGTGGAGAGGAGCGGATATGAATGAATCTGCGGCCATGCCGCGCGACCAGCTTTCCCGTCGGTTGGCGATTGCATGCAGGGCTTTGGCATGGGCGTCCCTTCTGCTTTGCGCGCTTCACGCGCACGATGCGGTGGGCGCCGTGGTGCTCGTCGGTCCGTTGGTGCTTGCCCCCGCGGGATATCTGTTGGTTATGGCGATTGCCGCCGTTTCGATCGGTCTCGCGTTTGCGAGTTGGATGATCGGCAAGGCGTGGCGGGCGGCTCCCAACGAGGGGAGTGCGGCGCCCGTCCGTCCCGTTCGCGGTAGGGCCGTCCGATGGCTCGCGAACGGCATCACGGTCCTCGCTCTGTCCGCATCCATTCTGGTGGCCGGTTTCGAGTGCCTTCTGGCGGTGCCTTATATCGCCGAGCCGACGGGTCCCGCGGGCGACCGCGTCGTGGTGGTGGAGCGTAACGTCCTTCTGGCGGGCTACGGTGACGTGTATCTGATCCCAGGAGGCTTTGGTGTGGGCAGGAAGATCGCCGGCTACAGTGCCGACGATGGTTACAGCCCCATGGGCAACGGGACCTACGCGCTCGAGTGGCGCGGGTCAGAGCCGCACTTCACCGCATTCGGTACCCCCGCCAATCCGGTTGTGATGTATCCCGCCGATTGATGCCGTCCCGCAGTGCCCTCCACACGCGCACCGCGCACGGCGAGCCCTTCGTTCTCTTTACCGAACCGACGCCGTGGGTTGCCCCGTCATGTGCTAGATTCGACTGAATCGTCGGCCCGGGGACGGACTGGGCCGCATCGACGTGAGCGAGGAAGCATGGGACGTTTCACCACCGCGAGGGACCGCAAGCAGGGCGCCGTCGCCATCATCGGCTGCGTCTTCCTCTTCACCGCGTTCGGCGTGCTCGTCTACGGCCGCTTCGCCACGAGCGTCGGGGCGGCGGCGCTGTACAACCGTGCGTCGGTCGGCGTCGGGTTTATCCTCTTCGGTATCTCCATGCTGTGCTTCACGCCCATGGTCTACCTGCAGCGCATGCATCGCAGGCACGTCGACTCCGCCGTCCTCGCCCGCGAGCTCAAGGGCATCCTGCTCGGCTTTTTCTGCTACGTGGTGCCGTTCTTCCTCGCCATGGGCGCGCTCTCCTCTGCGGACAGCACCGGCGCGTTCGGGCTCGCCCTCATGGTCGCTTTCGGCGCGATTCCTTTTGTGTATCGCCGCCATCGCAAGAAGGACCCCATCTCCTACAGGCACACCGGATCCGCCGCGCTCGTGGCGTTCTGCGGCGTGTTCGCCGTCATCTCGATCGCCGGCGGCGCGTTCTCCTGCAGCGAGATGCTCGACGATCTCAACGGGGGATGGCGGCAGGAGCGCTTCGCCTTCTACGAGGCCGAGATCAACAAGCCGCGCGGCCGCGGGGCGGCGCTGTCGCCCACCACGTTCGAGGTCTCGCTCTACAGGGACGGGGAGTCGGTGGCGAACCACCGGGTGGACGCGCGCCTCAGCGTGAACGCGGCCGACTGGCCCGAGGTCGCGCTTGTCCTCGACGAGCCGATGGCCGAGGTTCGCTGGTACCCCAAGACCCGCACTCTCGTGGGCGCGCGCGACGTGGACGGCCCCGCCACCGCGGGCGACCCGATCGAGTAGGGGGCGGCAATGGCGCGCGCGACTGAGAGAACGGCTCCTGTGGCGGAGTCCCCTCACGCCCGGTCGACGCTCAAAAGCAGCTGTCCGGCGGGGCCGACTCTCGTCGCGTGTCAACGGCGCCTTCGTCCGGTCCGCTCGTCCGCGCGCCTGTACAGCCCGGGGGGGCTGCGGGTGCGCCCTACTCATGGCCCCGGTCATGGCCGCCGCGATGGGGTTGGCGGCGCTCTCGCTCGGCATGGCCGCGCTGGCCGTCGGCGGATTGGCGATCGCCGTCGCCCTCACGGTGCTGGAGGTCCGCCGCGCGAGGGGAGGGGCCAGCGTTCGGCCCGGGTTCGCGGTCGCCGCGGGCGCCCTGTACCTGGCGAGCGTCCCGTACCTCGTGTTCTTCATCTGGCTCTGGTTCGTCGACTGACCGTTTTGGAAAGGGGCTCACATGCTCTTCTCGCTGTATAAGGCCACGCTTGATGATGAAATCAGGAGGGGTTTGGAATCCTCCGCGTATTCCGAGATGGAGATCGAGGGAGTGCGTTGCAAGTTGAGGCGCCAAATCGAGGAGCGGACGAGGGCGACGAGCAGCGTGCTCGCCCTCTTCGCCGCCTTCGACGCCATGTTGGTGATGACCAGGAGCTCCGTGCCCGTCCTCATCGCGATGCTCGTCGTCGAGGGCCTTGCCCTGTATGCGGCATGGTATCTGCAGGCGGGCTGCCTCAAGCGGCAGTTCAACAAGGCCCTGCGGCGCGGGTATCCGGGGTTCGATCATTTGAAGCTGTGAGGTGAGCCGCCCGCCCGGCAATTGAAGGTGGCGGCCGCGCTTGTCTTGCCAGCTGAAACGCCGGCGCGGTGGCCGGCAATCCCGGAGGGGGTATAATCCCCTAAACCCATAGCGAGGAGATGACCGCCATGAGCAACCTTCCGACCCCGCCCGCTCCGGCGCCGGAGCCCAACCGCATCGACAACGTCTCGCCGTCGGGTGACGGACGCTCCTCCTACTGGGGTTTGGATGCGCAGGAGACCGTTGCCGCGTATGTCAAGCGGGTGCGCGCGATCAAGGCGCAGTCCATCGCGCTGATTCTCGCCAACCTCGTTGCGATGATCTGGTTTGTCGAGGAGGGCCACTTCGCGCTCTACCTCGTCTGCTTTGTCCTCCTGTTCGCCATCGTGCTCATTGCGCGCGTGCGCATGGGCGCACTGTTCCTCAAGCTTGGAGAGGTCGTCTCCCAGGATTGCGACCCCGCCCGCTATCGCACGGTGCTCGATGTGCTTTCCGCCCGCGACCGCTTCGGTCGCTCCGCGAACACCATCGCCATCGAGCTCGCGTACTGCGACTACCTTGAGCTCGATAGCGCCGGCGCCCTGCGCCGCCTCGAGTCCGTCACCTTCAAGCGCAAGGACAACGTCAGGTGGTTCCGAGCCATGCAGATCGAGTTTTTGAGCCGGATCGATGTGGGTGACCTCGAAGGTGCGCGCGATGTGCTGGCGAGGCTCTCGGCGTTCCGGAAGAACTTCAAGGAGGGCTCGCGCAACCGAGCCTCCGCCGACCTGCAGGTCGCCGATTACGCCGTGCTGGTGCGCCCGCCCGCCGAGTGGGACGCCGCCGACGCCGCGCGCATGCGCGAGCGCACGGCCCTGGCCGATTGCCATCAGCAGCGTGCGAACTGGCAGCTCTATCTCGCCGAGTACGAGCTGCTGCACGGGTCTGCCGACCAGGCTGCGCGCCTGGCTGCCGATGCCTCCCTCGAGCCGCTCACACCCCGCATGGAGCGCCTGCGCGCTGAGGTCCTGTCAGGGCTGGAGGTGAGCGGGTGATGGAATACGCCGTCTTCAGGCTCGCGATGCGATCCTTGGTCTTCCTTGTCGCGTTTGCCCTTTGCGTCTCGCACCTCGTGCGCAAAAGGGACTTCATCGACGCCGTCTTCCGGAGCCCGGACGAGGTGAGGAAGAGCTTCAGCGGCAGGAACGACGTCCTGTTCCTGAGGGTCTTGAACATCATCCCGATGGTCGTGGCGGTCGCTACGGCGGGCTTCCTCGTCGCCGCCCTCCTCGACGTGCCCCGGATTATCGACGGGGATTACCTCGGGATCGAGGGCGTCGCGGTCGGCCGCGCGCACGGCGGGGCGGACGTGCCGAGCGAGCGCCGGGGCATCTCGGTGCGCGACGGCGAGACCGGAGAGGTCGTCGACCTCACGGTGTTCTCCGGCTATGTCGACGAGGGTGAGAGGCTCGCGGTGGAGTACCTGCCGCACACGGGCTACGGCGCGATCGTCGAGCGGGGCTGACGGATATTTGATATGTTCGCTGACCGCATCGAAAGAGATGCTTGCGGAAGAAGCAGGCGGGCTTCTGCTTGCTTGATGCCCGAATGCTCGTCGACCTCCTGTTGGCAGCGGCTCGCAAACCGGTCTCAGATGCTTAGATCATACCGTTCATCTAATTTAAAAGCGCAGGTGAGCCGCTTGATAAGTATTTTTACGGACGCTTTCCGGTCCATGTGCTATAACCATCTGCAACATCTCCGGGGATGCATGTATCGAAGGAGGGACAATGGAGGTCGGAAACCGGATTCGTCGCGAGCGGCAGCGCCTTGGGATTTCTCAAGAGGAACTTTCTCGCCGCGCATATGTATCGCGCCCAACGCTTTCGCATTGGGAAACGGGCAGGACGCTCCCTGACGCGCAATCCCTGCTGGTTCTTTCCGAGATATTCGGAACGAGCATTGATGAGCTCGTGAAAGGGGATGTTGCGGAAATGGAAGAGATGGTCGATCGCGAAGCGCGGGTGGCCATAGGTAGGACGCTCGCGCTTGCCTGCGTTGCCGTAGGTGCGGGAGTCTGTCTTGTCGCGGTCTCTTTTACCGCGCGCTATCTGGTGGGGTCCGTCGCATTTTACTCGATGACGCTTTTGGGCATGGTGATGGGCTTTACGGTGATTGCACGGGCGGGCGAGAGGGCCGTATCCGCTGCATCCGCCGCCGGGGTGCTTGCCGAGTTGGCTGCGGGCAAGTGCGCCGCTGCGGATAAGGTCGTGCTTCGTGAGCGATTGGCCCATGAGATCGCGCGCGATGGCGTGCGCGACCCATACGCTCGCCTTGCATTGGGCGCAGCGTGTGCGGTAGATATCGCATGCATGCTCGTGTGGTTTGCGACACTTATCCGGCCTGGTTTATTTGCATGATGTCGCCGTGCCGCCGCACACGCATGCCTTGCGCTTGATCGGGGTCGCTATGATGGGCCTGGTTTATTTCGGAGGTCATTGGGGGCATCATCAATAGCCCCAGTCGACGACCTTCCATGGGGCGCCTTGCGAGGGCCTGGTCAGAACCCATTGCCAGCCCTCGTATCTGCCGTTCGGCGAGAAGCCCTCGTCAGCCGCCCGCCAGTCGGTCGTGAATTCGGACAGCACGACGATAAGGTCCCCTTCGCCTTCTTGCCCATGCTCGAGCATTTCGTCCAGATGGCGGGTTTCGACCTCGCTGTCATAGCGGACTTCTTCGAGCGTGCATCCCTCGAATTCCGAGGCGAACTCCGTTTCGATGGCATTGAACGCGGCGAGGATGTCGGCTTCGGTATAGCGGTCCGTGGATTGCGCGACGCGCTCGACCGATTTCACGTCTCCACTGGAGGGGCCGACGAGCGCCATCAGGATGCCAAGGGCGGCGAGAGCGCCCGCTATCGCGACGAGAGCTGTTTTCCTGTTCAGGCTGTGTTAACCCGCATATGACATGGAAATCTCCGGGTGGAACGGGTGCGGCTGCCGCCAGAGCCCGCGCCAGCTCGTCCGGTATGTCCCCGACCCCATCTGCGCCCGCAGCAGCGAGGCGGCGTCCCCGCCCCGGCGCGCCTCGCGCGCCCAGCAGAACCACGCGAGGTAGTTGGGAAGGCGCCTGGTGGACACGCCCCCGAAGCGGGCGAGGAACGCCTTGAGCGCGGAGTGCAGGGCGTTGACGCGGTTGAGCGGGGCGCGCGGGCCGGAGGAGGCGAACCTCTCGTGGACGCGCGCGGCAAAACGGGTACAAGCGTCACAGGACGACAGGGAGGACGGCAGGACATGGACACGACGCACCGCGACCTCGAGCGGGACATCGAGCGCATCGACGCGATGCTGCATGCGGACGAGGCGCCGCGCGGGCGGCGGGCCGCGAAGAGCGGCGGCTCCGAGGACGAAAGCGGGCACAAGGGCGGACGCAGAAGCGGACGCGAGGCCGCCGCGGCGCGCATCGAGGTCATCGACTTGGGCGAGGTCGACGGCCTCGGCATCGAGGACAAGGACGTCCTGCGCACCCTGCGCGAGCTCGCCACGAGCCACTCGACGTTCGCCGAGGCGTACGCGGGGTGCTTCGCCGGCTCCGTCTACCTGCCCGAGGCCCCGGGCGCCACGCGCAAGCGCGTGCGCTTCGGCTTTTACCTCGACGCCGCCCGCCTCGCGCTGCTCGGCATCGACGGCGCGTACTCCGGCACGGCCGAGGGCGCCCTCACCGACGACCTCTCGTCGTACCCGTCGGCCCCGCGTGCCCTCTACGAGCTGCTGCGCCATCTCATCCGCGAGGACTTCCTGCGCCTCGTCGACGTCGAGGGCGAGCTGTCCGACATCGAGGAGCGCATCATCGCCGCGCCGAGCCGCCTGCGCGGCGAGGACGGCCGCATCCTGCGCCGCCGCAGGGAGCTCATGCGCCTGAACGGCGCCTACCAGCAGCTCGACGAGCTTGCCAGCACCATCGCGCAGGACGACGACGGGCTGCTCCCCCGCACCGATCGGCGGCTGTTCAACACGCTGTCCCAGCAGGCGCAGCGCCTGTCCGCGAAAGCCCAGTACCTGCGCGAATACTGCGTGCAGCTCATCGAGCTCAAGGACGCGCGGGCCGACGCCCGCCGCGACGCCACGAATCTCTACCTCACCGTCGTGGCGTCCATCTTCGTGCCCATCACCACCATCACGGGGTGGTACGGCATGAACTTCTCGAACATGCCCGAGCTGAGCTGGGAGTACGGGTACGCCACGGTCATCGCGCTGAGCCTCGTCATCATCGCGGCCGAGCTGGCGTTTTTCAAGTGGAAGAAATGGCTGTGAGATAGGCGCGCCCGGGTGGGGCGAGACGAGGACGCATGCGGTGTGCGCCCGGACGGTGCGCGGCACCGGACGCCGGTCCTTCCCGTCCAGCGCGCGAGCCCTCATAGATGCGCGGCGCCCGCACGCGCAGCCGCTAGCGGCGCGCGAGGAAGTTCTGGTAGGTGAATCTGAATCAGCCCCGTTTCCGTTGACACGTCGAGTTCCGTTTCGGCATGATGTGCCAAACGGGGAACGGAGGCAGATATGGGACACCCATCCCCCAAGTACACCGCCGAGTTCAAGCAGCGGGCGGTGGAGCTTTACCGCGAGAGGCCCTCGCACGTGCACTCCGAGCGCTGGGACATGCAGGCCCGGGCGTAGCGGGCGTCGGGGTGCGGCAGCGAGACGACGAGCAACTTGAGCGCGAGGCGCTCTCCGGCCACCACGGCCTCGAAGTTGCCGTAGTCGACCTGCGCGGTCCCCGGCGCCCACTCGAGCTCGAGATAGCCCTCTTCGGTGCCTTGGCGGTGAGCGTTTCGCCACTCGCGCACGTAGCGTCGCGCTGTGGAGTAGGAGCCCTTGTAGCCCCTCTCCGCGACCAGCCGGTCATAGATGCGCTTCGCGGTATGGCGCTGCTTGCGAGGTGCGCCCGAATCGGCCTCGAGAACGGCATCGATCCATGCGGCGTCGTCGGGTCCGAGTGCGCGGCGCGCCCTCGACCTCGGCTCCGGCGCCGCGGGCGACATGTCGGCCATATCGGCGTATTTGGCGACGGTGTTGCGGCTCAGCCCCAGCCTCCTCGCGATCTCCGCCCGCGGGACCCCCGCGGCGTCCATCACGCGTATATCATTGACATCATCCAAGGGCACGGTCATCTCCTCCATCCTTTCCGGGCGGGTCCGTCCAAAGCCTTCGCCCGGAAAAACAATACGGCGAGGGCCGCGCCCCTGGTTCTTGGGGTGCGGCCCTCATGATCAAAATGCTCAATTCTTAATGCGCACGGTGCTCAAATCCCAGCGCTCATTCGGACCAGTTCTTATTGCACATCAACACTGCGGAGTTCGTTGCCCCCGGAGGACAGGAGCTGCGAGGCGCGGCTGCGGGCGGGGTGCCCGTCGGGCAGCTGGCGCAGAAGTGCCTTGAGAGGGGCCGTCGGATCGGCTCCCTCGCCCTCGGTGCCCCGGCAAAGGACCTCGTTGACGGTCGCGAGGTGCTTCGCCCCGGCGGGGCACTCCTCAGAGCACGCGATCAGCAGTATCAGCGCGGAGCAGCCGCTCCGTGCCGACTCCGTCCAGTGAGAGGAGCCCTGCCCGCGCTCCTCTGGGAAGAGCACCATGGCGATGGCGTCCGCCGCCTGTTCCGCCCCTTGGGAATTACCTTTCTCGGCGAGTTTGACCACGAGGTTGATGGGGTTGAAGCGGTGGCCACGATAGGGGTTCTGGGTGTCGAGCAGCAGCACATCGTAGCCGCGCCGCTCCAGCTCGGCCCCGGTGATCTCGATGAGCTCGTTTTTCACGTCCGTGACGGCGATGGAGACCGGCTCGGAGCCGTTGGCCCCGTCACCATAGGTGAGCAGGTCGATGGTCGGAATGAGGCAGAAGCGCGTCTTGCCCGACCCCGTGGAGCCGTCGAGCAGCACGTGGCGCTCAGGCTCGAATAGGTACTTGCCCTTGGTGAAGCCGTATGCGAAGCCGCGCGCTTTGGGCTCGCTTTGCTGTCCCATGTGACGGAGCCCCTGACGAGCTCGGTTCCCGTCTTGATGCGGGCGCTGCCAAGGACGCCGCCGTCCTCGCCGCACCCCTTCGCCTGCTCCATCGAGAAGAAGAGCAGCGAGATGAGGAAGAGCAGTGCGAGCGTGGCTGCGGTGCCCGCCGGATGGGCGGCGAAGCCGCCCGACAGCCACCAGTCGGGAACGGCGGTGAGATCGAAAGTGGGGATGGTGGTGATGGTGCCTCCGCTCAAAAGGTAATCCACTGGCCGGGCAAGTGCGGTGCAGCAAAATTCCCCGAGTGCCAGAGCGCTGATGAGGGAGGGGATGAGGATTTCCATTTCTCCCCCTAACTGCGCGCTGCGGAGATAAGCGCGCAGATGTTGTCCGCTGCTGCGGAGACGCGGCGCACCGCGCGGTCGGTGTTGGCGGCGGAGTCCCCGTCTGCCCCGAAGGTATTGAGCGCGCTAGCGCATTGGTTCAAGTTCGACCCGGCGTGCTTCAGGTCTGCGAATGCCTTGCGGAGCTCGGCGATGTCGATGTCCAGCGTGGGACGGGCCTCGGCGTCGCCAAGCAATCTCGTCCGCGCGAAGGCGGAAATGCTCATGCCCGCCTTGCGCGCACGTGAGCGGATGCGGGCGAGCTCGTTCTCGGTGACGCGGACGTAGATCCGCCTACGGCGTCCGATTGTGTTGTGCTGCTCGTCGCCTTCTCGGGCGATGTTCGTCTTGTCGTTCATGGAAGTAATCCTTACGTCGGTTGTGGCAGAGCTTGTGGCAGGATTTGTGGCAGCAGGTCCGCTTCCACGGACTACCACAGGCTCCCTAGAATTACTTCCCGTTGCCGTTTTACGAGGTAGATACCCCTAATCAACTCTCATGCGTTTGCATGGCCTACGTAGATAATGCCCCTCATAACCCGGAGGTCGTAGGTTCAAATCCTGTCCCCGCGACCAAGAACTTGCAGCTCGTCGGCTTAGCCGGCGAGCTTTTTTCATGCGTATTGATTGGGTGCTTTTTGGGTGTTAAGGCCATGGACGCTCGAATTACCCGATTTCGTTTTACGAGAGCCGGCTCAGGACGGCGCTTTCTCCGGTGCGTGGCGTGCTTGGATCACTTGGGTCACTTGGGTGATGTATCATGCTGTAAAGCGACAATGTCGCGACAGGAAAACGACGCTGTCGCATTGGAGGTTGCGCATGAATGCAGAGGAGCTAAGAGGTCATCTTTCTGCCGGTGAAGGATTGATGGTCGAATTCAAGCGTTGCGGTTCGGGGCCACAAAACGACCTGTACGAGACCATCTGTTCGTTTGCGAATCGCCAAGGCGGCAACATCTTTATGGGCGTTGACGACGACGGTGCCGTTGTCGGCATTCCATCCGGCGCTGTTCGCAATATGCAGCGGATGGTTGTAAATGCGGTGAGCAACCCAAAGCTGTTTCCCATTCCTCCGGTTATTGAAACTGAATCTATTGAGATCGATGGGGCATGGGTGATTAGGGTCTGGGTGCCCGTCGGGCCAGCCGTCTATAGTTTCAAGGGCGTGATATATGACAGAATCGCCGACGCGGACGTCAGGGTTACGGGCATTGAACAGATTACGATGCTGTACCTTCGCAAACAGAACGAGTATTCCGAGCGACGTGTGTTCAAATATGTCGGAATCGATGATTTTGACCCAGCGACCATTCATCGTGCCCGTTCGCTTGCCGTAGCAAGAACGCTCGGCCATCCGTGGGGTTACATGGACGATGAGGAGCTGTTGAGGAGCGCCAAGCTATATCGAAAAGACCGCAGGACGGGAGATGAGGGCTACACCCTTGCGTCCGTTTTGCTGTTTGGCAAAGAAGAGTGCATTTCGGATGTGTGCCCGGCATACAAGACTGATGCAGTCGCAAGGATCGAGAACGAAGATCGGTATGACGATAGGATGACGTTCACGGGCAATCTCATCGACTCGTACGATGGGCTTATTCGCTTTGCGAAAAAATACATGCAAGATCGGTTTGTTCTTATAGATGGGCAGCGAATCAGTGCTCGTGACATCATGGTTCGAGAGATCGTTGCGAACTTACTGATTCATCGTGAGTACATCAGTCCCTTTCCAGCTAAGCTCGTGATCACCCGCTCGCAGCTTGTTACGGAAAATGCAAGCAGAGCTATGTTCGAGGGCAGGCTAACGTTGTCAGATTTCAACCCCGTTTCAAAAAACCCGAGCATAGCGGGGGTCTTTAAGGAAATTGGATACGCTGAGGAGCTCGGAAGTGGGTTCCGTAACATACAGCGGTGTTCATTGGCGTACAGCGGCAGATCGGCGATTCTTGAGGATGGAGACGTTTTCAAAGCCTCCGTGTCCCTCACGCCCATTGCGGCCGCTCGAGGTGGAGAGGGTGCCTTCGAGGCCGCAAGGGTGCTGTGCGAGCGGGACGGCTTCATAAGCTCGTCGACGCTTTCGGAATATCTGGGTGTTACGACGAGGACAGCGCAGCGTCACATCCGCCGCCTGCTGGATGATGGGTTGATTAGCGAGGACCCGGTTCACGCTCGGAGTTATATTATGAAATAGCGCGGCAATGTCGCGACAGGAATGCGACGCTGTCGCATTGCCTGTATAAGACAAAATCGGGGCATATAGCAGCCTGTCAAGGGCGTTGATTAATTCGTTGGCAAGCTCCAGCTGGCTGGCTCCGCCGCGATCTTCGATAACCATGTAAAGCCATTTTGCCTCTGTCGGCCTAGTGAATACTGGCACAAGCCGACCCAGGTCGGATCTTGCTTGCGGGCCGGTCGCTAACTTGATTCTCTCGCAACCCTTGAGGCATCCGACGTTGGTTAGTCCAAGGTGACGGCTTTGGCTCTCTACGATGGTTCTATAGAGGGGCCACGTTGACTCATCGCCGAAGGTGGCGTCATTGATCAGCGCGTTTCCATCTCGGTAAAACGGATTAAACATTACCGGGATGGTATAGCCGGGCGCATCGATGGCGAGCTTTGAGCTAAGGGTAGAGCGTTCGGATTTGATGAAGCCGCTTTTGACGAGCAGGTTGTTTTCGGCAGCTTCGGATCGCATCGTCCTCATAGTCCCGCCGGGTCGGAGCGATATCGATAGCAGGTTGCGGAGTAACACCCAGTCCTGAAGGGGTTCGAGGTAGCGCGCAGAGATGCGCATTTGCCAAAATCTGAGGGCAAATTCGGGGGGGGGGGGGGGGGATGCTATAGTCAAGACTATATGTAACCAAAACGGTCATGAATGGACATATCGTGTGCAAACGTACTGCTAACCGCACCCGCGCCGCACGTTTCGCAACCTCGCAGCGCCGTGCACGCCGCCCGCTCATCATCGCGCTCCTCATGGGGGCGCTCGCCTTGACCTCCGTGCCCGCCGCATTCGCCGCGACGCAGGGCCCGGGCGGCCAGGCCCCGGCAGACGAGAACCTCGTGACGGGGATCAAATCGCCCAAGAACGCGACTATCGACCTGTTTGACTACTGGATCATCGCGGAGGACACCCCGGACAACAATGATCCGAGCAACTGGCGGGATGTCGGGATCAACCAAGGGCACGAGTTACGCTTCAGCGACGCGGGCAGGTATGAGAGACCCACATCGAACTCCATCAACGCATGGACGGGCAAGAGCGGCAAGCCCTACTTCGGCATCGTCCAGCCGACCCTCGGGCCGGATGGCTACCCCGTGCTCAAGGCTGGAAACATCTACCAGTCCAAGGGTGGGCTCACAACAGAGGAACAGTCCCTCGCGTATCTCTTCAACGATGCGCCCGTGCCCGGCAAGCGAACCCATCGTGACGTCAAGGGCCTCGTGCAGTACATCAACGGCTATTACACGTATGACTGCACCAAGAACTTCGCCATCTACAACGCGGAGCAGAACAAGTTCGACCTCTACAAGCAGCCGGGTGTGAAGGCCAACACGGGCTCCAAGACGCTCGGCCAGTTCTTCCCCTTTGCCAGCGAGAATGAGGTGTTTGAGAGGGGTGCCAGTGGTGCCCTGGTTCCCAAGGACATTGACGCGAAGAATCCGGTGATGAACCACTATTTCGGACTCGACCTCACTGCCGATTTCACCCAGCCCGCGAGCGGCATGGTGGCGGGTAAGGACATGAAGTTCGAGTTCTCGGGCGACGACGACGTGTGGGTCTTCATCGACGGCGTGCTCGTGGGCGATTTGGGCGGCGTCCATGGAGCCGCGTCGCTCTCCATCAACTTCAAGACCGGCGAGGTCAAACTCGGCGACGCACGCAAGAATCCCAATACGACCTGGGGCGGCAAGGAGACCACGCTGCGCGCGTGCTTCGAGGAGGCCCTCGGCAAGGAAAAGGCCGCCGCGTACTTCAAGGAGGGCACGAACGCCTTCCTGCCCGGTAGCTACCACACGCTCAAGTTCTTCTACCTCGAGCGCGGCAACACCGATTCCAACATGAAGCTCATGTTCAACCTGCAGCGCGTGGCGCAGAGCACCATCCGCAAGGA
Source organism: Coriobacteriaceae bacterium (assembly GCA_902362275.1). GTDB lineage: Bacteria > Actinomycetota > Coriobacteriia > Coriobacteriales > Coriobacteriaceae > Collinsella. The sequence goes on from CABIWB010000001.1 coordinate 53,479, forward strand.
CGACCAATACGGCGCCCCCGTGCCGGGTGCCCAGTTCGCGCTTTACGCCGCGGAGCGCACTGGCGAGGGCGAGAGCGTGCAGTACACCCAGAAGGGGGATAGGCCCATCTGGCAGGGCGCCACGAACGCGGCGGGCAACATCAACATCATGACGCCCGACGGAAAGCGTCCCTATGACTTCGACGAGGCGCATAACAACAAAGGCCAGGATTACTACATATTGAAGGAGCTCTCCGCGCCCGAGGGCTATCGCACGAGCCCCGAGGCGTGGTTGCGTTACATGCCGAGCCACGGCGACGGCCAGGACGGCTTCTTGGTGTGCGAGAACCGGTGGGACTCCGGCGTGTACGCGCGCCCCAATCAGGTGACCGTGGTGAATGAAGAGAACGTCGTCACGGACGTTCAAGGGACTAGGCATGAGGTTTCAGACGGGAATACCCTGCTTGCCGTGGTGCTCAAGCGTCATCCGGACAAGAAGGATTGGCATCCCGTCGGCGGAGAGCACGGCGCGTGGAAGGTCTCGGACGCGGGAATGACGAGTGTCGCGCAGCTCAACGGGCTCATGCGTGAGGGCTATACGCACGTCTTCTCCAAGAACGATGAGCAGTGGAGCGTCGACTTGGGCGACCTGCCGGGCGACCCCACCGACTACCCCTTCATGACGGCGACGCCGCAAAATGCGGATTACGCCATCGGCTACTACTTGGTGGATATGGATCGCACCGCTCTGGAAAAGCTCATCGCGAGCGGTCACGATCCCATCACGAAGGACAACGCGCATTTTCTGGATTCAACGGGCGCGAAGGGCAACTTCAAGCGAGAGAGCTACGCGACCCTGCATGTGACCGACACGATTAACGGTCTTGCCGTGCAGAAGCTCGACGATGCGGGCAATCCCATCAACGGCGTTACCTTCCAGCTTTTCCGCGCTGATCAGATGGAAATGGTCGGCGAGGGGGCGGATGCCAAGCTGGTGCCTAAGGCCAACGAGCTTCCGTACATGGAGCGCACGACGAAGAACATGATCGACGTCCCTTCGATCGCCCTCGATGGCACGGCGTATTTCGACCGCATCGTCAAGCACGATACGCCGCCTGCGGATACGTATTACATCGTCGAGAAAGATGTGCCCAAGGGGTATGCGGGCGCCGTCGACCCCATTCGCGTCATCGTCGATGCTGACGGAGTGCACGCCGACGCGGGCGTGGCCGGTGACGACGTCATGGTCTCCGTGGGCATCGGCTCGCTCATCGATTCTATGAATCACTACGGCAGCAACGACGGTGTCGAGGTGACGCTCCACGATGTGGTGGCGCAGCTTCGCGTCGGTACGGTGACTGACAGCGAGACGCCCGGGTTCTATAGGATCGGCGGTTGGGAAAAACCCGCGCCTGAGGCCGAGCAGCAAGATCTGTACTTGCGCTATTCCGACGAGAGCGCCACGCACGAATACGTCTGGAATAATAAGCATGAGCCCAAGAGCGGCACGCGATTCACGACCGATGAGGGTTTTATCCGCGCTGCGGTCAAGCAGGACGCCGAGTCGTGCGATCAAAATCACGGTATCGGCACCTGGGATGACTTGGGGACCAAGGACATCACCAATCTCTTCACCGGCTCAACTGTGGTCCACGTGACGAACCATCGCGTCGCCTCGCTCGAGGTGGAAAAGCAGGTCGTGATCCCCGAGGGGCTCACCGGTCCCGTCGATTGGAAGGACAAGGTCTTCACGTTTGACTTCGAGTTCAAGGACAAGGATGGCAAGCCGCTCGCCGGGGAATTTGACGCACGCGTGTTCGGCGCCGACGGCGTGCAGCGCGGCGACGACTTCAAGATCGCGAGCCGCGGCACCCATACTCTCAAGCACGGTGAGGTCATGCGCGTGTACGGCTTGCCGGATGGGGCGACCTATACGGTGAGCGAGCCCGTGGAGCAGATGCCCGAGGGCTTTACCCAGACGCTGCCGCTCGATGGGGCGGGCAAACCCACAACCGCCACGGGTGCGATCAAGCTGGGCGATACATCCCGCGTGCTGTTCGAGAACACGTACACGCCTGCGCCCGCCGTGCTCGACCCGGCAACGTGGCAGATTAAGAAGGAGTTCGTCGACGCCCAGGGCACGTCCGCGTGGGATCTCAAGTTCAACGCGAATCCGGCGTTCACCTTCGTGCTGGATACCGACCCGGGCACGCCGATGCCTGATGGCGCGACTCTCAATGAGAATAACCGCCTCCAGTCGACCATCGTGATCAATCGCGAGGATGAGCAGGCGGGGTACGCCAAGAGCTTCGGCGCCATCCATTACGAGCATCCGGGCACCTACCTGTATGCGCTTGCCGAGAAGACGCCGGATGCCGCCGACCGCATCCCTGGCGTGTCGTATTCCGACGCCGCGTATCGCGTGGTGGTGACCGTCTCTGATGATAAGGCGGGCAAACTCGTCGCAGACGTTCGGCTGCGCAAACTCGCTGACGATGCCGGCGTTCCACAAGGCGATAACGATGCCGGGGTACCCGTTGAGCCTCAGAACGGCGTTCACACCGCGCTCTTTAAGAACGTTTTCGCCCTGAATGAGGTTCAGATCGGCCCGTTGGCGACGAAGGTCCTCAATGGGCGTGGTTTCTCCGCCGACGGCTCGGGTGCGGGCGAGTTCACGTTCCGCATGCGGCCCGCCGGCGACCATGCGGCTGACACTCCCATGCCCGAGGGCACTGCGGGCGATGGTGCATCTCGATACATCGAGGTGCACAACAAGGGCTCGATGCTCTCCTTCGGACAACCCACGTTCACGTTCGAGCATCTAAACGGTGCTGATAAGCGGACTGGTCGCTTCGACTATGAGCTGTTCGAGGTCATCCCCGATGATGCCGTCAACGCCGATGGGGTGAGATGGGATGCCGCGACGGCCGATCAGAAACTTGCCGGCGGCTTTGCCAAGCAGGGCATGACATATGACTCGACGCGCTTCGTCGCGCGGGTGAACCTCACGCTCCAGGATTCCCCGATCAAGCGCACTGGTGGCACAGAGGCGCTCGCTGCCACGATTACCTACTACCAGGTCACGGGGCTGAACGAGCAGGGCGCTTGGACGGGTTCTGACAACGATCTGACTCCGGTTGAGCCTACGCCCGGCGGTGCCGACCGCGTTGAGTTCCATAACACGTATCGTGCCGCTGCCTCAACGGCGGGCATCAGACTCACCAAGACGCTTGAGGGCCGCGATATGAAGGACAAGGAGTTCTCGTTCACGATCGAGGGCGCCGATGAGGAGTCTCGCAAGCTGCTGGCTGAGACGGACAAGAGCTTCAGCGCTCCTGCGGCGATGAGCGGCGAGAAGGCCGTTATGGACGGCAAACTCCAGCTTAAGTTTGACCAGTCGCATGCGGGCTGTACGTATACGTACTACATCAAGGAGGTCACGCCCCTGTGGGGTGGTGAGCAGATGCCCGGCCTCGTTGGCGGTTGGGACAATTCGATTTACCGTCTTGAATACCGCGTGACCGACAACCTCGATGGCACGCTCAAGGTAGTTCCAAGGCTCTATCGTACGTACGATCGCTCGGGTGCCATCGTCAACATTCCTCTCGACCTGGGCACGCACACTGATTCCAGCGGCGTGATTACGCTCGATTTCGTGAACCGTTACAGTGCGAGCACGACCTTCGCCGGCATCGAAGTCGCCAAGACCATGTATGGCAAGGACCTGGAGGACAAGCAATTCGGCTTCACCTTGGAACCGGTCGACCCAGCCTCGGCGCAGAAGATGCTCGACCGCGGCCTTCCCGCCGATGAGGAGCAGCTCGAGCGCATCTTCGCCGCCGGGGAGGCTCCGGAGGGCGAGCCGCACCTGATGGAGAAGCTCAAGGGCCTGAAGTTCACGCAGGCGGATGCAGGGAAGACGTATTCGTATCGGGTTAAGGAGAATGTCGATCCCGCATGGGATGAGGACGGCGAGGCGCCCGGCGTTCAGGCCGATGGCGTGACCTATGACCGCTCGCAGTTCCTGGTCTCCATCACGCCTGCGGACAAGGGCGACGGAACCATGAAGACCGTGACCACGGTCGCGCGCACGCACGACGCGCTCACGGGCGATCAGCTGGCAGAGTCCGGGCTGATCGGCACGTGGGATAGCGACAACCCCGCAGAGGGCCAGGCCGCAAACCCGCAGGTGCCCTTTGTGAACAGATATAAGGCAAGGCCCGGCGCCCTCCAGTTCGACCGCTTCACCAAGCGTCTTGTCGGCCGCGATTGGTCCGCTGCGGACTCCTTTGAGTTCACCTGCGAGCAGATGTCCTTCAGCTCTGGCGGACATGACTACAAGCCGGGCGATGAGGGCTTCGTCTCTGTGCCGCTCGTTGTCTCGCCGGTGAATGCCGAGTCGCCTCAGGACGAGAACGGCTTCAAGCTGTTTGGGATTTCGACGAGCCCGGACGTCCTGTACGAGCAGAGCGGAAGGTACGACTACCGCCTTCGTGAGAAAGTCCCCGCCGACGCGGTCAACGCGGCGGGCGTGCGCTATGAGAACGCGACGGACGAGCAGAAGGCGGCCGGCGGCTTCGTCCAGGACGGCGTCGTGTACAGCAATCGCGAGGTCCGCTTTACGGTTTCCACATTCGACCTCGGCACGGGCGACGTCTTTGTGATCGGACCCATCCTGCAGGACGGGCCGCAGGAGGATGGCGCGTACTTCACCAACAAGGTGCGCCGGACGGATACGGCCCTCATGGCCAAGAAGGTGCTGGAGGGACGTCCGAATCCGCTCGCCGAGGGCGAGTTCTCCTTTGTGCTCGCACCGGTCGACGGCGGCCAGCCGCTCGTCTCGAGCAATGACGCCGAGGGCAACGTGAGGTTCTCGGGCTTGACGTTCGACGAGCCGGGCGTGCATCAGTACACATTGCGCGAGGTGCATGAGGCCCCGCAGGCGAACGGCGTGACGTTCGACGATGCGGTCTACGATGTGACGGTGAACGTCTCTGAGGCTGCAGACGGCGAACTCGTTCCTGAGGTGTCGGCGTTCAAGGACGGCAAGCCGGTTGAGGGCGTCCCCGTGTTCACGAATCGCTACGAGTCCACGGTCGACTACTCCGCGCTGGGCGGCCTCAAGATCACCAAGGTCCTCAGCGGCCGCGATATGGCAGACGGCCAGTTCGCCTTCACCGTGAAGGCGACAGGCGACGACGCCGAGGCGATTGCCGCCGCTGCGAGCAAGCTCGGTTTTGCCGAGGGGCAGACGGAGCGCGTCTTCACGTCCCATGCCGCGAAGGATGGGGCAGTCGACACCATCGATATTCTCGCCGGACTTCCCGATGGGCTCGTGTTCACCCAGGCTGACGCGGGGAAGACCTTCGCCTACGAGGTGCGTGAGAGCAGGGGCGGCGAAGCCGGATACACCAACGACCAGACGGTCTATGACGTCTCGATCGCCGTCGTGGATGACGGTGCGGGCACGCTGACGGTCACCACGACCGTCACGGGTGGCGCCGAGGGCGAGAAGACCTACGTGTACACGAGCGGCCAGAAGCCCGAGGAGGTCGAGCCCGTGGTGCTGCCCTTCGTGAACAGCTACGCGGCTCAGGGCGACGTCTCGATCGCGACGAGCAAGGTGCTCCACGGACGCCCGCTCGAGGCAGGGGAGTTCTCCTTTGAGCTGAGGACGGGCGACGGCGCGGCTGGCAGCAGCGAGGTCATCGCGCGTGCTGAAAACGCTGCCGACGGAACCGTGGACTTCGGCAAGATCGAGTTCACGCTCGATACGTTGGCAGAGGCCGTCGATAGGGGGTACGCCACGCGCGACGCCCGGGGCATCTGGCATGTGCGCCAAACCGCCGTCGAGATCGTTGACGGCCTGCCCGACGGCGTCTCCGCGACCGTTCCGAGCCTGAGCTTTGAGGTGAGCGTCGAGGACAAGGGCGACGGCACGCTCGCGGCGACGGTGCAGGGGCTGGACGGCCACTCATTTGAGAACACCTACGTCACGAACGGTGGCGAGCCTGTGCCAATCGCGCTTGCGGGCCGCAAGGTGCTGACTTACGCCGAGGGCCTGGCGCCTGCGGACATCACCGGAAAGTTCACCTTCACGGTGACGGGTGAGGACGGCGCGCCGATGCCCGAGCGCACCGAGGTCACCAATGCCAAGGACGGCTCGGTCGACTTCGGCAAGATCGAGTTCACGCTCGACGGCTTCAACCGCAAATGGGCCACGGAGCATCCCGAGGACACCGGCCTGGAGGCGCTTGCCGATGGCGAGGCGGCTGCGCGCAGCGGGAAGCCGCGCACGGTGTCCTTCACCTACACCATCACGGAGTCCGGCGAGGTGCCGGGCGTGACTAACGATCAGAACGCATCGCGCACGGTGACCTTCGCCGTGACGGACGACGGCTCGGGCGCCCTCACCGTGACGCGCGATCCCGCCGAGGGCGCGAGCTTCACCTTCACCAATGCTTACACGGTGGACGAGCTCTCCTCGAGCGTGACTGACCAGATTGCGATTTCCAAGGACCTCACGGGCAAGCCGCTTGCGCAGGACGCCTTCGCCTTCGTGCTCACCGAGCTCGTCGATGACGGAGCGGGCGCGGACTTGCAGGCCCTGACCGCGACGAACGGCGCGGACGGCAGGGTCGCTTTCCCGGCGCTCACCTATACGGAGCCGGGCGTCCACACGTACCGCCTTGCCGAGGCCGTCGATGAGAACGCTGGCGGCATCGAGTTCGACAAGGCTGTGTATACGGTGCGCACGACGGTCGTCGACAACGGCGACGGCACGCTTTCCGCCACGCACGAGGTTCTCGACGAGAGCGGGAGCAAGGTCGATGCGGTTGTGTTCGCGAACGCCTACGATCCCGTGGGCGTCACCGTGCCGCTTACGGCATTCAAGATGCTGACCGGTCGCATGCTAGAGGATGGTGAATTCTCCTTCGAGCTGGTGGATGCGGACGGTACGGTCCTGCAGACGGTCTCGAACGACGAGCGCGGCAACGTCGCATTCACGCCCCTGCGTTATACGGCTGAGGACCTGGCGGATGCCGCTTGGGTCGATCAGGACGGGGTCATCTCGCGTGCGCGCGAGTTTGCATACGCCGTGCGCGAGGTCGTTCCCGCGGATGCCGTGAACGCGGATGGCGTGCGCTGGTCCGATGCCACGGAGCAGCAGCGTGCGACGGGCGGTTTTGTCAAGGACGACGTCGTGTATGACGGCAGGGCGTTCACGGTGACCGTGGCGCTCTCCGACGACGGCGGCGGTGCCCTGAGCGCCACTGCCTCGTGGAGCGAGCCGCCCGTGTTCCAGAACGTCTATGACAGGCCTGAGGAACCCGGCGATCCGGGTTCGCCCCACGTACCTGGCGATCCGGGTTCGCCCCACGTACCCGGCGATCCGGGTTCGCCCCACGTACCTGGCGATCCGGGTTCGCCCCACGTACCTGGCGGTCCGGTTGGCGGCGGGAAGCCGCCCTCGACGGGCGATACCTCCCTCGTGCTGACGGTCGGCGTCGCAATCGCGGGAGTCGCTGTTGCGGGCCTGGGAATCTGGCTGGCGCGTCGCAAGCGGTAGCTCAGAGGCAGCTGGTCCATCTTGCGCGAGAACGCGCATTTATATGACGGCGAGGCGCCCTTGGGGATTTCCAAGGGCGCCTTTTCAATGCCGCTTGGACGGCTGAATGGCGGTACGCGCCTGACTCGTCATGACACGGTGGCACCGGGGGGAGAAGCGTATACATTGATTAAGCGCAACCGCGGCGTGGGCAATGAGGAGATCGGAGAGAGCCCATGGAACCGCTATCGCGCGTGGGCGATGACCGCATCGCGCAGCCAAGCGGTGCAGCCCTTGACGACTTCATCATAATATGAGGTGAATCGTTCGTCCGCCACATACATCTCGGCCAACCCCTTATGTGCCTCCGGCGAGTAGAAGCTCCAGGTGTAGTCGAGCCATTCCTTGTGAAGGGCGCACAGGCGCGCACCTGCTGGTCCTGTTGGATCGGCGCCCGCCCTCACGGCATCTTCGAGTTCTTCATTGATTCTGCGTCCCAGCTCTTGGAAGCGCGCGAATTGGTCCTTGCTCAGGTTGAGCATCTTGCGGTTGGCGCCGTCCGCCGCCGCGTCACCCCAGCGTTCTCGCACCTCCTGCCCGTACGTGCGCTCATTGTCTTCAACGAGCTCTCGTTTCATGCCCTCGAATTTTTCCTTGTCGTCCATGTGGGTTCCCTTCTCGATATGGTCGATGGTCTGCTCGACGGTGCGGATGAGCGCATCGAGGCGGCCTCGCTCCGCTTTGAGCGTCGCAAGGTGTCGATTCAGCGCACACGTGCGGTCCGTTTCGGTGCCGCTGAGTGCATCCGATATCTCGGCGACTCCCACGCCAATGTGACGCAGAAGTAGAATCTCCTGCAAACGGTCGATGTCCGCCGATACGTAGCGGCGGTATCCGTTGGGTCCGCGCGTCGGCGTCAACAGCCCCGCCTCCTCAACCGCCGCGGCTGCTTCCCCAAGTTCGACCTGTTCATCGAGCAGACGAGGGACGTCTGGAAGGACATGCTCGACATCCGCAAGCGCTTCGAGCCGCGCGCCGAGGAGCTCGCCAGGAAGTACGCGCTGGCCGACTACACCATGTTCATCGGCTCGGGCGCGCTGTGGGGCGAGACCATCCTGTACTCCATGTGCCTGCTCGAGGAGATGCAGTGGAAGCGCATCCGCCACATCACCTCGCACGACTTCTTCCAAGGCGCGCTTGAGCTGCTCGAGCCCGGCGTCCCGGTGTTCCTGTTCATGGGCGAGGACGAGTGCCGCGCCCTCGACGAGCGCGTCCGCGCCTTCCTCACCAGCGGCGTGACCGGCGACGAGGACTACGTCATCATCGACACCGCCGAGTACGCCATCCCCGGCCTGGACGACGACTTCCGCGTCATCGTGTCCCCGTGGATCCTCTCCGTGCTGACCACCGACCGCCTCTCGCGCAACTACGAGCTGGTCACCAAGCACAACCTCAAGTACCGTCGTTACTACCACCAGTTCGACTATTAAGAGTCGTCGCTGCGATAGGCTTGCGTAACAGGGCGTCCGCTTGCGCGGGCGCCCCATTTTTTTGGCTCTCCGCTATTTATGGTGGGTAGCACTTCTGCATCGCTTGTGGTCCTGGCCTCCGAACGGTAGGATTTTCCCCGACAGGAGGCTCCGTCCCGGAGGCGCGATATGGATGCTCAGGCAGGCATGCTGGCAAGGCTCTTCGAGAGGTCGATGGGGCTCGGGGACGAATGGGAGGTCTCCGATGTCTGGTTCGAGGAGCGCGGAGGGGCGTAGGACGAGCTCCATGCGGGGGTGGCCCATCGGAAGGGCCAGGCGGCGGAATGCCCCGTATGCCACAGGAAGCGCGGCACCTACGACACGCGCGAGAGGACCTGGAGGCATCTCGACATCTGGCAGTACGAGACGATCGTCCACTGCGCCGTGCCGAGGGCCGACTGCCCCGAGGACGGCGTGCATGCCTGCAGGATGCCCTGGGAGGTGCGCCCGAGCTCGCACTTCACCGCCCTCTTCGAGGCGCAGGTGATCGTGATGGCGCTCTCCGGCATGGCCGTGACGGCGATAGCGCATCTGGTGCACGAGACGGATGCGCGCATATGGCGCCTGCTGGGCAAAGCCGTCGCCGAGGCGAGGGATGCCGCCGGCTATTCGGATGTCGTGCGCGTCGGGATCGACGACACCGCGAGGAGGCGCGGCCAGAGCTGCATCAGCATCATGGCCGACCTCGACGGGCAGCGCGTCATAGCCGTCACCGAAGGAAGGGACAAGGGCGCCGTGGGCAGGCTCTGCGGCGAGCTCGAGGGGCACGGAGGGGACCGCACGAAGGTCCAGGAGGTCACCCGCGACATGGCGGAGGCATGCTCGCTGGGGGTCGCTGCAGAGATGCCCCAGGCCGTCCAGACCGTGGACAGGTTCCATGTGGTGCAGCTCCTGAACAGGGCGATCGACCATGTGAGATGCGCAAAGAAGCGCCGCCAGCTCGCAGGCACGAAGTACGTCTGGCTGCAGGGGAAGGAGTCGCTTACGGAGCGCCAGCTTGCCAAGAGGGAGGAGCTCGATCCGGCGAAGACCCATCTCAGGACGGCACGCGCATGCCAGATGGGAGAGGCGCTCCAGGACGTCTATTCATGCGCAGGCAGGGAGTCTGCCGCCAGGGCCCTCGACCGGCTCTGCTCATGGATGATGCACTCCAATGTCAGGGAGATGAAGACCGTGGCGAGGACGCTCAGGAAGGAGCGGGAGGGCATCCTGAACTGGTGGAAGAGGGGCTCCACAAACTCGTTCCTGGAAGGGCTGAACTCCGTCGTCCAGTCGGTCCGCAGCGCTGCAAGGGGCTTCAGGAGCATCGCCTATTTCAGGACGATGATCTTCCTCCGGCTGGGCCGTCTGGACTTCACGGCCCAGAAGAAGCTGGCATGCGCTACCCACTAGAAACGTCGAAGAGCCCATTTTTGGCCTTCGGTGGCAAATACGAGCGCTTGCCATAAAAATGAGTGACGTCTCTACCTGCAGCTTGCCAAAATCGACCTCCGATGGCAATGGTAAAAGTGCCATCGGAGGCCTGTTTTGGCGTTGGTTTTTGCCACTGGAGGTCGATTTTGGTTTTTAGGCGCCATCGGAGGCCGTTTTTGGCGCGGAGCCGGGCTTCTGCCTGTGTACGTGCGCGGGCACTGCGGGCTTTATCGCCTCCAGGAGCGGGCGATTTCCTGGTAGCGGCGCGCAGCGAGGCTGCCACGTTGCCAGATCAGGCGAAAGTCGTGCTCGACAAAGAAGTCACTTGGGGTGATGTCGCGCAGCTCGCCCTGATCGAGCTCGCGCTCAACCGCTGCGCGGTACAAAAACGTAATGCCAGTCCCCGCCCGGACGCACAGCTTGATGGCGGGGATGCTGGCGACCTCGAGCGTGCCTGCGAAGTCGTCAAGATCGAGGTCGCGCGCGGCGAGGTGCTTCTCTAGGATCTCGCGCGTGCCCGACCCCGCTTCGCGTAGGATGAGCCTGCGGTCGAGTAGGCTGGCCATGGATACCGGCTTATAGGACGCGTCGAACTCATCTGCGCTCCCAACAGCTACATAGCGCTCGCGCGATACCGGGGCGGAGTCGAAGAGGGCCCTGTTAAAGGATCCTTCTACCAAGGCGAAATCAATAGCACCGGCCTCCAGGCCTTCCACAAGCTCCTGCGTGTTGCCAACGCTCATCTGCACCATCTCGTCGGGATGTTTTGCCATATGGCGGGCGAGTACGCGGGGAATCCAATAGTCGCAGATGGTGCGCGTGCAGCCAAAACGCAGGGGAGCCTTGGCGGGCTGCTCCAGCGTTAGGGCTTTCGCTTGCGCCTTGAGCCTCGTCTCATCGTTCTCCATTGTTTCGAGCGCTCGAAACAGCATCGCCCCCGCTTGCGTGAGCTCGCCGCGCCGGCCGCCCTTGTGGAAGAGGGCGCACCCGTAATGCGCCTCGAGCTGCCGGATATGCTGCGATACGGCGGGCTGGGTGATATGGAGCTCCGCTGCCGCCTGCGTGAAGCTGCCCAGCCTGCAGACCGTCAAGAACGTATGGGTGCGGTAATCCAGCACGTTGACTCCTATGCTCAAGAATCATCTATAACATCGTCCATATATAACAAATACTTATAGAGTGATAACCAATAGGGTGAAAAGAATTATAAGCCAAGGTAGTACTATCGCTATGCATTCAATCTTGGCTGTTTGCCGAGAGAGATTTGGGTTTATGTCGTAGGCGGCGGAGCGGTTCCGCGCATGCAGGGACGGCGCGTATAGAGAGGAAGAAGATATGGCGGAAAGAACGTGGGACAAGGTTCAAGATAGCTGGAGGGGCGTGGCGCTATGCCTGCTTATCGCTCTGCCGGCATGGTTTTTGGGCAAGCGCTTCGACGTGATCGGCGGGCCGGTCTTCGCCATCCTCATCGGTATGGTGCTGGCGCTGTTTATTAAGGACGACGCGGCGTTGCCGTTTGCGCCCGGTATCAAGTTCACCTCTAAGAAGATCTTGCAGTACGCGGTTATCCTGTTGGGCTTTGGCCTCAACCTTTCCCAGATCGCGCGCGTGGGCGCCCGTTCGCTGCCCATTATCGTGGCGACTATCACCACGTCGCTGGTGATTTCTTTCGCCCTGCATCGCGCCCTCAAGATCCCCACCAAGATTTCCACTCTGGTGGGCGTGGGGTCGTCAATCTGCGGCGGCTCGGCAATCGCGGCGACCGCTCCGGTTATCGATGCGGACGATGAGGAGATCGCGCAGGCCATCAGCGTCATCTTCTTGTTCAACATCATCGCCGCGCTTATTTTCCCGGCTCTTGGCGGCATGCTTGGCCTTTCAAACGAGGGCTTTGGCCTGTTTGCCGGCACCGCCGTCAACGACACCTCGTCCGTAACCGCCGCCGCTGCCGCGTGGGACGGCATACACCCTGGCGCCAATACGTTGGACGAGGCGACCATTGTGAAGCTCACCCGCACGCTCGCCATCATCCCCATCACGCTGGCGCTGGCATTTTGGCAGGTTCACAAGGCCAAGCGCGCCGCCGCGAACGGCGAGGGCGGCGAAGCTGCGGGCACGTTCGATATCAAGAAGATCTTCCCCTTCTTTATCCTCTTCTTTGTGCTTGCCAGCGTGATCACCACGGTCTTCGCGCTACCTGCGGGCGTGACCGCGCCCATAAAGGAGCTCTCCAAGTTCTTCATTGTTATGGCTATGGCGGCGATTGGTTTCAACACCAATATAGTCAAGCTGGTTAAGACGGGCGGCAAACCCATCTTTATGGGTCTGTGCTGCTGGATCGGCATCGCTCTGGTGAGCCTGGGCATGCAGCATCTGCTTGGCATTTGGTAAGCTATTGTCTTTAAAAGGAAAAAAGCATCGCGCGTTCTGCGCCTCGAAATCTCAGAAGGGGTTTCGAGGCGTTTTTTAGGGCGGCGGATTAGCATTCTGAGTGCAACGGCATGGGGCCTGCTCACGAGCGTGGCGCACTCCCGGGGGCTACGATGTTGGCTGTCTAGGTCAACGTCGGAGCGAGGGGACATGCGCCGCTACAGGCATCTTAGCGCCGAGGAGCGCGACAGGATAGCGGAGATGCACGCGAGGCATGAGGGGGTCTCGGCTATCGCCGCTGCGATAGGCAGGAACAAGTCCACGGTGAGCAGGGAGATCGCCAGGAACGGCCGGAACGGGCGCTACGGGGCCATCGCCGCCCAGTCGCGCTCCGACGCCCGCCGCAAGGCCTGCAGGCCCCGCAAGAGGCTCTCCGACCCGGCCCTCGCGGCCGAGGTGCGCAGGCGCATCGTCGACGACCGCCGGTCGCCCGGGCAGATAGACGGCAGGTCCCGCCTCGAGCGCGGCGGGCGCTGCGTCGTGAGCTTCTCCACCATCTACCGTGCCGTGAACGCCGGCGAGCCCGACCCGCCGCAGGCGGCCCCGGAAGAGGGGGTGCGGGGGCGCCTCCGGCGCAGGGGCAGGCGCCCCAGGCGCGGGCGCGAGGAGACGCGCTGCAGGATCAAGGTTGACCACGAGGTCTCCGAGCGCCCGCGCGAGGCCGACGCGCGCTCGAGGCTCGGCGACTGGGAGGACGACGCCGTGGTCGGCCCGGCCCCGGCATGCCCGGTCACCATGACCGACAGGGCGTCGCGCCTGCTCGTGGGCGGCAGGGCCCGGGCGCATAGCTCGGCCGAGGTCGCGAAGGTGGAGGTCAGGGCGCTCGCGGGCCGGCCGCTTGAGACCGTGACGCCGGACAGGGGGAAGGAGTTCGCCAACCACCGCGAGGTGAGCAGGGCGCTGGGAGGGGTGCCGTTCTACTTCTGCCAGCCGCACCACCCCTGGCAGAAGCCGACAGTCGAGAACACGAACGGGCCCATACGGGAGTTCTTCCCGAAGGGGACGGACTTCTCCAGGGTGACCGACGAAGAGGTGCAGGAGGTGTTCGAGAAGATCAACGACAGGCCCAGGAAGGTGCTGGGGTTCAGGACGGCCAACGAGGTCTACCGGGAGATGTTGCACTCAGCTTGACAATCCGCCAACCCTTTTGGAAATGGCATGGTGCCTCCTTCTCTCTGACGCCCCCACCTCTGCGGGGGACGCTTTATAACGTCTTTGCGACCTCACGCGCCGGGCCCGTGGCCCTTTCCCTGATGCGCGCGGGCCGCTCGTGAAGGGGTGACTAGCTGACGGCTTGTCCCGCGGCGGCGCGACGTGCCTCCCGGCCTTCGACTAGGGAGTGGGCCTGCGCCAGGCACACGCCGGCGAGGATGATGGCGACGCCCAGCCACTCGACGACGCCGAGCGGCTCGCCGAGGACGATCATGGCGATGAACAGGCCGGCGGGGAGTTCCGCGGCGGCCATGACAGTGGAGAGGCCTGCGGGCAGGTGCGGAGAGCCCATGCCGAAGAGCAGGACCGGGCAGAGCATGCCAAAGAAGCCGGCGATGACGGCAAAGGGCAGGATGCCCTGGGCGAGGACGCCCGAGACGACGTAGTCCGGGCACACCGTGAGCGACATGACCACGGAGCCCGCGCACACGATGACGCCACGCTGCTCGGACGAGCAGGGAGCCTCGACCTTGCCGGAGAGGGTGACAAAGAGGGAGCAGGACACGGCCGCCCCCAGCGCGCAGAGCAGGGCCACGGGGTCGTACCCGGTGATGCCGGTCTTGTAGACGCCGCTGGCGAACACCGTCCCGAAGACGATGACCAGGGCGGAGGCCACTTGGAGGGGCCTCGGCGGTCGGCGCGTCATGACGGTCTGCCACACGAGCCCCAGCCACGTGAACTGGAAGAGGAGCGTGAGCGCCACCGGGGCGGGCAGCACGCTCATGGCGTAGCAGTTGAGGATTGAGGTGAGGCAGGTGAGGGCTCCCAGGCCCATGAGCTTAAGGGCGAGCTTCCAGCCCACGCGCTGCCAGCGGTGTCCGAGCGCGTGCCCTGCGAGCGTGGCGAGGGCGAAGAAGAGCCAGTCGAACCACGCCTGGCTCGCCACCACCTGTGCCGAGGTGAAGCCCGCGGCGTAGGCGAGCTTGTAGGTCGTGGCCATTGCGCCGTAGCAGGCGCCGCCCGCAAAGACCTGGAGCGCCGCCTTGGCCTGTCCCGCGCCCGTGACTCCTGCCCCGGCGGCCTGTTGCTTGATTGTGTTTGTTCCTGCCATTAGGCTCCCTTCCGTCTGCTGTCTTGCAGATGCACGTCTCGTGCGTCTGTTCCCTGCAGTCGGAAGGTGGGCTCGTGTGGTCTTCTGGCGGTGCATGTGGTACCTGCTGCCAAGACGAAAAAAGCCACGCAACCGACTGCTCGGTTGCGTGGCAAAAAGGTGGCTAGCGCCCAGAAAAGTCCACGCGTTTTTAGACTGGGACAAAGTACTACAACAGAAGAGATGCCGTCAAGAAAAGCCGAGGAAAAAAGTAAGTCTCTGCCCGCCGCCCCTGTGGCGGTCGTTTCCCGAACGGGGCGGTGCTGTTGGGGACTGTCTCGATCTGTAATAGTTGGGGGTCAAAGGGGGCTAGATGTTACAGATTGAGATTTTCGGCGAGCCGGGCTCCGTTTGTCTAAATCTGTAACACGAGGGACGGATTTTGCCGAGCAACTGTTACAGATTGAGATAAACCGACGGGCCGCCCCGCCCATCCCCATCCACCTGCCGCTACCTGCTGTCCGCCGATTTCCGTTGTGCTGTTGTATTCCCATGCCATATCCTCTAGACAACTACGCGGCATCATCGCCGCCGCGCCTACAAGAGAGGAATGTCCATGACCGCACCTGCATCCAAGCTGCTCCAGCCCATTACGGTTGGCCCCCTTGAGCTCAAGAACCGCATTATGTTCCCGCCGCTGACCACCGGCTACGAGGAGCGCGACGGCTCCATTGGCGAGCGCAGCCTGGCTTTTTACGAGCGCCTGGCCCGTGGCGGCGTGAGCTACATCGTCATCGGCGACGTTGCCCCCGTCATGACCGCGAGCCCCACGCCCAAGCTGGCGACCGACGCCCAGATTCCCACGTTTAAGGCGCTGGCCGACGCCGTTCACAAGCACGGCGCCAAGGTCGCGCTGCAGCTGTTCCACCCCGAGTACGACGTGCCCGGCGTCGGCCGCATGGTCATGGGCTCCATGGCTGCCGCCAAGGCCGCGCAGGAGGCCAAGGCCGCCGGCGACGAGGAGACCTTTGCCGCCAAGATGGCCGAGTCCAACGAGATTCGCAAGCAGGCATACGCCAAGCTGCATCACGACATGCAGCACTTTGTGAACGAGGCGAGTGTGGAGCAGCTCACCCAGATCAAGGAGGCCATCGCTGTCTCGGCCGCTCGCGCGCAGCAGGCCGGCATCGACGCCATCGAGGTCCACGGCGACCGTCTGGTGGGTTCGCTGTGCTCGGCCATCCTTAACAAGCGTACCGACGAGTACGGTGGTTCGTTCGAGAACCGCGTTTGCTACGCGCTGGAGGTCGTCGCTGCCATTAAGGAGGCCGCGCCGGAGCTGATGGTGGAGTACAAGCTCCCCGTGATCATGGAGAACCCCGACGGCACGCCGCGCGGCAAGGGTGGCTTGCTGCCCGACGAGGCCTGCAAGTTTGCCAAGCTGCTCGAGGGCGCGGGCATCGACATGATTCAGGTCGCGCAGGCAAATCACACCGGCAACATGGGCGACACCATTCCGCCCATGGGTGCCATGCCCTACAACTGGACGCTGCCGGTGGCCGAGCGCGTCAAGGCTCTGGTCTCCGTGCCGGTGGCAACCGTCGGCCGTGTTGTCTCGGTCGAGGCCGGCGAGAAGATTCTGGAAGACGGCGCGGCCGACATCATCGCCTATGGCCGCTCGCTTATGTGCGACCCCGACATTGCGCTGAAGGCCGCCACGGGTGAGCCCATCCGCGAGTGCCTCAACTGCAACAAGGGTTGCGTCGACGCGATTCAAAATCGCAAGTACATCTCGTGCGTACTCAATGCCGAGAACGGTGACGAGGCGACCATCGCCATCAAGCCGGGCGAGGGCGACAAGAAGATTGCCGTGGTGGGCGGCGGTATCGCCGGCCTGGAGGCCGCACGCGTGGCGGCCAAGCGCGGCTACGATGTGACCGTTTACGAGGCGAGCGATCACTTGGGCGGCCAGATTGTGCTGGCGGCCGCGCCTCCGCGCAAGGACGAGATCATGCGCTCGGTCGAGTATTACGAGAAGATTCTGCCCGGCCTGGGCGTGAAGGTTGAGCTCAACCACGTTGCTACCCCTGCGGACCTCAACGCCGCCGACGCCGCGATTGTGGCTGTGGGCGCGCACGACGTGGTCATCCCCGTTCCGGGTGCCGACTCGGAGAAGGTCGTCTCGAGCTGGGACGTGCTGGCCGGCAAGGTGGAGCTTACGGGCCGCGTCGCCGTCATTGGCGGTGGCCTGGTGGGCACCGAGACTGCCGAGTACCTGCTGCAGCACGGTTGCGAGGTGGCGATCGTGGAAATGCTCGACAAGATTGCCTCGGGCGAGTCCGAGACCATTCTGCCGCTGATTATGAGCGACTTTGCAGAGCACAACGTGGAGCAGCACGTGAAGACTCGCCTGACCGCCATTACCGACGAGGGCGTGGAGGCCATTCGCACCGCCGAGGACGGCGCCGAGGAGCCGCTGAAGATCGCCTGCGATTACGTGGTGATGGCCGTGGGCTCCAAGGCCAACGCGTTTGACCTGGACGGTGTGACGGTGCCCGTGACCTGCGTGGGCGACTGCTCGGGCGAGCGCACCGCCGACATCGCGAGCGCCATTCGCACGGCATATCACGCGGCCAACGAGCTGTAGTTGAACATCACGGCCAGGCGGGGCGGTAGCGCGGATCCGTCTCGCCCGGCTGTGTCCCGTCGGGTGTCAACCGGTGCGGGGCCTGCAAGCGCAGCAGGTCCCGCCCTTTTGTTTTGCTCCGGTGGATGGCAATGCGCGGTAATCATGAGGAGTGAGGACGTCTACTGCCTTGCAGATCACTCAAAATTATTGGGGGAGGGGTTAATAACTATATCCTCTATACCAAAGGACATAAAGAGATGCCAATTATGTTGACAAGCGAATGACGATTAGCTGCGAGTCAGCTACCAGCGTAAATAATCGATAAAGAAATGTCGTAATTTGGTGCCAAATGCCCAGATAACGCCGCGTCTATTTTAATTAACTGCTTTGAGCAAACAGTAAAATGCTACCATCTAACTTGCACGTAAGAAAGCAGATTAACGGTTAAGGCTAAGAAGTGGCAGGTATGTCGGAAGCAACTAGGACTCGCACGCATGCGCCCGAGGTTAGGCAGCGCGCCGTCGAGATCCTCCAAGAGGGGGTCGGTCATCGCGCCCTCGCGGCAAAGCTTGGCATTCCCCAGGCCACGGCTCGTCAGTGGGCCCGCGCATACGCCGTGGGCGGTGCCGACGCCGTGCTCAATGCGGACGTTCGTCATCACACCTATTCGTACGACGTAAAGCTCGCCGTGGTTAAGGACCGTTTGGAAAACGGCCTGACGGTTCGCGAGGCCATGATCAAGCACAAGATTCCCAGCGAGTCTTCGGTCAAGGCCTGGTGCCGCCAGTACCGCGAGAGCGGTGAGTCCGCGCTGGTCGATAAGCCGCGCGGTCGCAAACCGCGCGTTAAAAAGGCGAAATAGCGAACGGGATGGTGCGCCCACAGGGGCGCACTTTTCTTGCCGCGCCAACTTTTTGGACCGCCGCGAGCCTATCGGGACATCCTCCAAAGTGGCCAATAAACCGCGCGCAGTAGCCCGTGCGCCCGCCGCTGCGACAGGGGGAGCGTCGCCTCTCTGGTCCAAAGCGGATGCGCCCTTACCCCGTACGCCTAAAACTCCCCAGTTGACCGAAAACTCGCCGCCGCTACTCCTCAACTGAGCTATAACGTTAAACAATTGCAGCGTTTTTGCATGGGGGAGTGATGGTATGTCGCTACTGTATTTCCTTATCCTGTTTCCGCTGGTGCCGGCGCTGGGCATGCTGCTCGCGCGCGGCGACCGAGCCCGCGACGCGGTAGGGCTCATAGGCTCCGGCATTATTATGGCGGTGACAATTGTAGTCGCCGTCATGTTTTTTGGCACGGGTCCGCAGAGCTTTGAGGTTGCCCCCGGTACCTCGCATGTGCTCTCGATCATCAGTTCCGTTATCGACGTCATCCTGTGCGCCGTCATCCTGTACAACGCGTACGAATATAGGAACGCGCTCACCACGGTGCTCGGCATAGTCCAGCTGGTGGGCTCGCTCGCCTTTGCAGCCATGACGCTGCCCGCTGCCGAAGCCGTCACGGCGACGCCGCTCTACCTGGACTACATGAGCGTGATCATGGTCCTCGCCGTCGGCATCGTCGGCAGCCTTATCTGCGTGTATGCCTTGGGCTACATGAAGGACTTCCAGGCCCACGACGAGCACGAGGCCGCACTGCGCGGGCAGACCGCACCCGACCGTCGCCCGCAGTTCCTGGCGCTCATGTTCCTGTTCCTCTCGGCCATGTTCGTCATCGTGACGAGCGACAACCTTGAGTGGCTGTTCTGTGGCTGGGAAATCACCACCGTGTGCTCGTTCCTCATGATTGGCTACACGCGCACGCCCGAGGCCATCAAGAATGCCTTTACCCAGATCATCCTTAACATGCTGGGCGGCATCGCGTTTTTGGCGGGCCTTATGTTTCTGCACGTTAACGGCATGCCGCTGACCATCTCGGGCATGATCGAGCTTTCCGGCGCCGGAACCGCACAATCCGCGCTGCTGGTGATGCCGGTCGTCCTGCTGTCGCTCGCCGCGCTCACCAAGGCCGCACAGATGCCGTTCCACACTTGGCTGCTCGGTGCTATGGTTGCCCCCACGCCCACGAGCGCCCTGCTGCACTCGTCAACCATGGTCAAAGCCGGCGTGTTCCTGATGGTCAAGCTGAGCCCACTCTATGCCATCTACCCCGTGACCGGCTTTATGGTCACAAGTGTGGGTGCCATCACGTTTTTGCTCGCTGCCCTCATGGCCATCTCGCAGAGCAACGCCAAGCGCGTGCTCGCATACTCTACCATCTCCAACCTGGGCCTCATCAGTGCTTGCTTGGGTGTCGGCGCGCCCGAGGCCGTATGGGCGGCCATCTTCCTAATCCTGTTCCACACGGTGGCCAAGTCGCTGCTGTTCCTGTGCGTGGGCACGGCCGAGCATCATATCGGCAGCCGCAATATCGAGGACATGGACGGCATGTTCAGCCGCATGCCGCACCTGACGCGCCTGATGATGCTGGGCATCATGGGCATGTTTGTGGCGCCGTTTGGCATGCTCGTGTCCAAGTGGGGCGCCCTGGTGGCGTTCGCGCAGACCGGCAACGTGCTCATGATCATGGTGCTTGCCTTTGGCTCGGCCGCGACGTTCTTCTTCTGGGGCAAGTGGCTTGCCAAACTTTCGGGCGTCGACCCCACGGCTCAAAACGTTGAGGTCAATGTCCATAAGACCGAATGGATGGCGCTCAACACCATCGCCGCGCTGCTGATTCTGTGCTGCGTGGCGTTCCCGGTTATCTCGAGCGGTCTGATGTCGCCCTACCTCGCCATGGTGTTTGGCCGCGTGCCGTACGTTATTGGCAAGGACGCCATGTATCTGATGGTGGTTATCGTGGCGTTTATCGCCGTGGTGCTGCTGACGTCGTTCCGCGTGAGCAATAAGCCGCACGTCAACGTGTACCTTTCGGGTGTGGGAACCGACAAATATCGCCATTTCCGCGGCTCGATGGGACACGAGGTGAAGGCCGAAAAGCGCAATTGGTACTCGGAGGACGCCCTTGGCGAGAAGCGTATTGGCCCCGTGGGTAGCGTCGTGTGCTGCAGTATTATCTTGTTTGCGCTGCTGTGTTGCGCGTGGATTGGGCCCGAGCGGCTTGCCATGAGCGCGCCCTCGGTGCTGCGCGGTAAGTATTTCGAAGGCTCGGGCGTCGTGGGCATTTTTATTGGCACCGTGGTGTTTGCCTTGCTGGCGCCGCTTCTGGGCGGCCTGATCGACGGCGTTGACCGCAAACTTTCGGCCCGCATGCAGGGCCGCGTGGGTCCGCGCCTGCTGCAGCCCTTCTACGACGTTGCCAAGCTCCTGCGCAAGGCCCCCGCCAGCGTGAACACCATGGACGATACCTACATGGCGTGCGCGCTCATCTTTACCGTGGTGGGCGGCGGCATCTTTGTGTCGGGCTCCAATACGTTGCTGTGCGCTTTTATGGTGACACTCGCCGCGATCTTTGTGGTGCTGGCGTCCGCCTCGACGCAAAGCCCGTTTGCCCAGGTCGGCGCCGACCGCGAGCTGCTGCAGGTCATGAGTTACGAGCCCGCCGTTCTGCTGATGAGCGTGGGCCTGTACCTTGCCACCGACAGCTTTGATTCCATCGCCGTGACGGGGCAGTCGGCCCCCATCATCGTGTACAGCGCGCCCATTTTCCTCGCGCTGCTCGCGGTGCTTACCATCAAGCTGCGCAAGTCGCCGTTTGACCTTTCGTACTCGCATCACGCGCATCAGGAGATTGTCCAGGGCGTCGCCACCGAGATGAGCGGCGGCACGCTGGCCAAGATGACCCTTATGCACTGGTGCGAGACCGTGCTGTTTTTGATGTGGGTGGGCATGTTCTTCGTCTGGGACAACCCGGTGAGCTGGGTGGTCGCCCTGGTCGTGATGGTCGCGACGTATTTTGTCGAGGTACTGATCGACAACACCTTCGCACGCAGCACCTGGCGCAGCTGCTTTAGGCTCGGATGGGGCGTGGCGCTGGTGTTTGGCCTGCTCAACCTTATGCCCATCCTCGTCGATGTATTTATTTAGGAGGCGGCATCCATGGATCATAAAATGTCGCGCTCGCCGTGGGTTATTCATTACGACGGTTCGAGCTGCAACGGATGCGATATCGAGGTGCTGGCCTCGCTCACGCCGCTGTTCGATGCGGAGCGCTTTGGCGTGGTCAACACCGGCAACCCCAAGCATGCGGATATCTTTTTGGTGACGGGGTCGGTCAATGCCCAGAACCTGCCTGTCGTGCGCCAGATCTACAACCAGATGCTCGAGCCCAAGTGCGTGGTGGCGTGCGGCATCTGCGCGTGTTCGGGCGGCGTGTTCCGCGATGCCTATAACGTGATCGGCGGCGTGGACCGCGCGATTCCCGTGGACGTGTACGCGCCCGGGTGCGCCATTCGCCCCGAGACGGTGATCGATGCCATCGTGGAGGCGTGCGGCATCCTGGACCAGAAGGAGGCCGTGATGCGCGCCGGCGGCGATCCGCTTACCGTGGGCGGTGCCGCTATCTGGGACGGTGGCGTTGAGCTGGGCGAGGACGGGTTTGTGGCTGCGGGGGTCGGGACTGACGGTGCCGGTGACGCGCCTGCCGGCAAGCCTGCTGCGCCCGCCGCTGGCGACGCACCTGCTGAGACGCCCGCCGCTGCAAAGGAGGTCGAGTAATGCAAAAGGCTATCTATACCACCGTCGGGATCGACAAGCTCCTGCCGCATGTCCAGGCGCTCAAGGGCGTCGGCGCGCGCTTTGTGCAAATGCACGCCGAGCGCAACGTCGACGACGGCACGTATCGCCTGGTCTACACGTTTATCAACGTCCGTGCTGCTCAGGAGCATATTGCGCAGGACGGCAGCTATGCGATCGAGAACCTGGTGGTCGAGGGCATCGACCAGTACCAGGAGATTCCGTCCATCAGCTCGTATTACCCCGCGGTGTTCCCGTTTGAAAATGAGGCCCACGACCTGTTTGGTCTTGCCATCACCGACATGCAGATCGACTTTAAGGGCTTTTTCTACCAGGTCTCGACTGCCGAGCCCATGAGCGTTATCACGCCCGAGGTGAAGGCTGCGCGAGAGAAAGCCATGAAGGTCCGTGCCGCTGCCGAGGCCAAGGCGCGCAAGGCCGCGGCCGAGAAGGCCGCCGCTGCTGCGGCTGCTGCAGGGGAGGGCGCTGCCAGCGCCGGCGATGCCGCGGGCGCCGCTGCTCAGCCCGCTGCGGCTGCCGGCTCCGATGCTCAGCACGATGAAGCTGCCGCCAAGGCCGCGCTCAAGGCTGCCGAGATGGAGGCAAAGCTCGCCGCCATGGATCCCGAGAAAGCGGCCAAGGTCCGCGCGGCGCTTGCCGCCAAGGCCGCCCGCGACAAGCAGAAAAAGGAGGCGTAAGGCCCATGGCACATCGCTCCGTTATTCCGTTTGGCCCGCAGCACCCGGTGCTGCCCGAGCCGCTTCATCTGGACCTGGTGATCGAGGACGACCGCGTTCTCGAGGCAATTCCGCAGATCGGATTTGTGCACCGCGGACTCGAGAAGCTCACCGAAAAGCGCGACATGCATCAGTTTGGCTACATCGCCGAGCGCATCTGCGGCATCTGCGCCGTGGGCCACAGTTACGGCTATGCCAGCGCCTGCGAGCGCATGCTCGGCATCGAGGTGCCCGGGCGCGTGCAGTATATCCGCACCATTCTGCATGAGCTTTCGCGCATCCACTCGCACCTGCTGTGGCTGGGCCTGCTCGCCGATGCCTTTGGCTTCGAGGCGCTGTTCTATCGTTCGTGGACCCTGCGCGAGCAGATTCTCAAGATCTTTGAGGGCACTTGCGGCGGCCGCGTGATTTTGTCGATCAACGAAATCGGCGGCCTTAAACACGACATTGAGGACTCCGAGCTGGCGGGCATTGTCCAGACGCTCGACGCTATGCGCCCCGACTACGAGGCCCTGGTGCATACGTTTTTGGACGACAATAGCTGCGGCGAGCGACTGCACGGCGTGGGCGTGATCAGCAAGAAGGACGCGTTGGATCTGTCGATGGTCGGCCCGTTCGGCCGCGCCTCGGGCGTGGATTACGACGTGCGCATGTTCGGCGACGGCGCCTATGCGGACCTGGCTGCGTTTGAGCCCATCGTTGCTACCGATGGCGATTGCTTTGCCCGCTGCCAGGTGCGTTGTGCCGAGGTCACGCAGGCCATGGACATCATCAAGGAGCTTGTGGGCGAGATCCCGCACGACGGCATTGGCGGGCGCACCAAGCTCACGCCGGCCGACGGTGCCCGCGGCGAGGTTGTGATTGAGCAGCCGCGCGGCGAGGCGTATTACTATGTGCGCGGTAACGGCACCAAGAATCTGGACCGTTTTCGCGTGCGAACGCCGACGTCGCAAAACCTGGCGGGTCTGACGCATGCGCTGCAGGGCGTGCTCCTTGCCAACGTGCCCATGATTATCCTGACCATCGACCCCTGCATTAGCTGCACGGAAAGGTAGGCACGGCATGAGTTTGCTGACATTTGCCAAGACGGCCTTGGGCTCTATGGTCAAGCAGCCGGTCACGGTGCGCTATCCGCAGGAGAAGCTCGCGGCACCAGAGCGCCTGCGCGGGCATATCGTCAACGACATGGACGTGTGCATTTGCTGCGGCATGTGTGCGCGCCGCTGCCCGGCGGGCGCGCTTGCGGTCGATCGCAAGGGCGGAACGTGGTCGATTGATCCGTACGCTTGCGTGGTGTGCGGCGAGTGTATCGAAAGCTGCCCCAAGCACTGCCTGACTATGGACACCGCCCGCACTCCAGTCGCGGCGAACAAGACTCCCACGGTAGAAACCAAACCGGAGTAGCTCTGGAATGGGGCTGGTATAGCGCTGGAATAGGGGCCGGCGGGGG
>CABIWB010000001.1:78136-137212 GCA_902362275.1 Coriobacteriaceae bacterium
CCGGCCCCGCGCGTGAACGCGCGGTTAAGCCGCTGCGAACAAAACTATGCCGGATTACGGGGCTAGATAGCGAACCTTCGACCATACAGAAAATCGCAAAAACAAAACCGCAGGTAGATAGCCTGCCGTTTTTCAAAAAATGAAGGTATGGATGAGGGCCCTGACATTAGCCCCGTAATCCGGCATAGTTTTGAAATAGCATCATATCCGTAACAGCCCTTGATCACCTCAAGGACGGAGGAAAACGGGTCATTTTGGCCTCGCGAGGGCCGCCGCGTGACTCGTCTGCCACGAAATGGGCCCATCTACTACGTTTAGGCTGCTACCCTCAACCATGGCAAGTAATGCGAAATAAAAATCGCAGGTAGAACGCCTGCGATTTTGCATGAAAAGCGGGTATGGTCAGGGGTGTCGAGTCAAACGTAGTAGATGCGCCGATTTCGTGGCGGGCGGTTCCGGCTGATTCCTTGGGGACGGAGAAAAACGGATCGTTTTTGGCTTGAAGCGGCTTTCGGAGACACTTGACGTGGTCGCTCGAACAAAACTATGCCGGTTTACGGGGCCGGATTCCGGATCCCCAACCATACCGAAAAGCGTGAAAATAAAACCGCAGGTAGACGAGCCGTCATTTTGCAGAAAACGCGGGTATGGATGGGGGTCCTGAGTTTAGCCCCGTAAACCGGCATAGTTTTGAAATGGCATTAAATCGATGGCAGCCATTTTGCTATGCCGGAGCGGTCGGCCGTTGGGTAATTACCCTCGCAGGTAGGCGATGGCGATTTGGGTGCGGTTGCGCAGGCCCATTTTGGCCAGGATCGAGCTGATGTGGTTGCGCACCGTGCCTTCTCCCATATAAGCCGTGGCGGCAATCTCCTTGTTATCGAGGCCGCGGGCGATGAGCTCGGCGACTTCGAACTCGCGGTCGGTCAGGCTGGCAAAGGCTGCGGGCCGGCGGGGCGTGCCCGTCTTGTCGCCCATTCCGTCAAAGTCAACATCTTCGATTGCCTTGCCCTCGAGCACGCGTTTGCCATCCATGACCTGCGCCAACGCTGGCGGAATGGCGGCGACATCGGTCTTGATCAGGTAACCGCGGGCGCCCAGCTTGAGCGCCGACACAATGTACTCGTCATCCGAGAATGTCGTCAGAAACACCACGCGTGCCGCGGGGTCGTGCTCAAGGATTTCGCGCGCCGCCGAAAGGCCGTCGCGCCCTGGCATCTGAATGTCGAGCAGCGCGATATCGGGTGCGAGTTCGGCGTAGAGTGCCACCGCGTCGTTGCCGTCGGCTCCGGTGCCCACCACTTCGATCTACGGCTGGGCGCCCAGGATAATCTTGAGCGAATCGACTACCAAGAGGTCGTCGTCGACAACTATGAGCCTTATCGGGCGTCATCTCCTTGCTGTTTGGGGACGGTGGCAAACACGCGCCAGCCGGGGGCGCCGGCGCGCAGGCCGGCGGTGAAGGTTCCGCCAAGCGCCTCGACGCGCTCGCGCATGGAGACGAGCCCCATGCCTTCTGCGACGTTGCTGCTGCTCGCCGGGGTCGCGTCTGCGCCATCATCGGTAACGATGAGCTGGTAAAACGATGGATGCTCCATGCACCGCACGGTAATGGTTTTGGCATGGGCGTGGTGCATGGCGTTGGAAAGCGCCTCGCGCAGCACCGCCGCAAAGCAGTTGGCGACGTTGGCGGGCGCATGCTCGGCCAAAACCTCAAGCTCAATCTGCGGACCGCTGTCCGAGCGCGCGCCTTCGACGATGCGTTCGAGCTGCACGGAGAGGTTGGCCGCATTGTCGTTGAGCGCGTGGACGCTGGCGCGCACGAGCTGGAGCGCCTCGTCAACGGTGTATTTGACGTCGGCGAAATCGGCGGCGACGCCAGGCTCGTCGGCGTGGACCACGCGTAGGGCTTCGGCCTGCAGTGAGGCGCGCGTGAGCTGGTGGCCCACGTTATCGTGGATCTCGCGCGCGATGCGGGCGCGTTCGGCGAGCGTCGCGAGCTCGACTTCGTAGTCCTGGCGGTCGGCGAGGTCGCGGTTGCGTGCCTCGAGTGCCAGGGCGCGTTCTTGCAGCTTGTCGCGGGTGCGACGCATGCGTTCCTGTTCGCGCTCCAGCTGCGCGGTGCGCAGTGACAGCAACGTGGCGGCGACCGAAAGGATGGCGGTTAGCAACAGCGTTCGGGTGGTGAGCGCGCCGCAGCGAAGGTCCGTGGCAAGTGCGCAGGCAAACACGGAGCCAATCGCCAGCGCGGGCCAGATGCGTTCACAGCGCACGCGCCGCGCGATGTCATAGAGGGCGAGAGGTGCGAACGGCACAAACGGCGGCACGAAGACAGCCGCGATGACGTAGGCGTAGCTGCCGGCCTCGCTGCCGCGACGGGCGCGTTCTCCCTGCGCGACCTCGGCCAGCGAGGCGATGACAACGCCAAGGCAAAACGCCGCGACCAGGCGAACATCCACAGCAAGGCCCGTGGCGGCTGCGATGCAGCACGCCAGTACGATCGATTTGTCGAATAGCCTGTTCATACGGGTATTGCACGCGATGCCGCGCACGGGGGAGGCGCCACTCAGAGCAACCGTGACATTCCTCCCACGCGGCGGGGCGGTCGCGTCAGCGGGCCACGCGACCAAGCCCCGCACTCGTGACAAAGCTCACTGGTGCGCGCCGTCAGCTCCTGCGATGATGAAGTCGTACCGGGCCGCAAGCAACAGAAGGGCCGCCTCATGACAGACATCGTCCACGTCGAAAACCTCGTTAAGCGCTACGACGACCTTATTGCGCTCGACCACTTTAACCTGAGTATCGCTCCCGGCGAGATCTTTGGCCTGCTGGGCCCCAACGGCTCGGGCAAGACCACGTCCATCAACTGCATCCTACAGCTGCTCGCCTACGACAAGGGCGCCATCGAGCTGTTCGGCGAGCGCATGACGCCCGCCCGCTACGACCTCAAGCGCCGCATCGGTGTGGTGCCGCAGCAGGTGGCGGTGTTCGACGAGCTCACCGTGCGCGAGAATATCGACTATTTCTGCAGTCTCTACGTCAACGACCTCAAGCGCCGCCGCGCGCTGGTGGACGAGGCGATCGACTTTGTCGGCCTGGGCGACTTTACCAAGTTCCGCCCCGGCAAGCTCTCGGGCGGCCTGGAGCGTCGTCTCAACATTGCCTGCGGCATCGCGCACAAGCCCGAGCTCATCTTTTTTGACGAACCCACGGTGGCGGTCGACCCGCAGAGCCGCAACGCCATCCTGGAGGGCATCTGCCGCCTGCGCGACGAGGGCGCCACGGTGGTGTACACCAGTCATTACATGGAGGAAGTCGAGCAGATTTGCAGCCGCATCATGATCATGGACGGCGGCCGCGTGCTGGCGCAGGGCACCAACGACGAGCTCAAGCGCATGATTCAGATGGGCGAGCGCGTGACCGTCGAGGTCGGCGCCGTCGAGCCCGCCACGGTCGAGCGGCTGCGCGCCCTCGAGCACGTGCTTTCGGTTGAGCTTTCCGGCGGCGAGCTCGTCTGCACCTGCGAAGCGAGCCCGCACAACCTGGTCGACATCCTCGACACGCTGCGCGCCGCCGACGTGGCGCTCGGCCGCGTGTGGAGCGAGCCGCCGACCCTCAACGACGTGTTCCTCGAGATCACCGGCCGCGAGCTGCGCGACTAGGGGGCAGCTATGTTCAACACCATCATCATTACGGTCAAGACGCTGCTGCGTCGGCCGAGTACGTGGGTCTGGGGCGCGGTCTTTCCCATCGCGCTTTCCACGATGTTCATGTTTATGTTTGCGAACCTCAGCTCCGACGGCACAGTCGACCCGGTGCCGGTTGCCGTCGTGGCGGACGAGGCCTGGGATGCCTCGACCTTTAAGGACGTGGCCGCTTCGCTTGCCAAGGCAGGCGACGACCAGCTGCTCGAGATCCACGAGTGCGACGACGCAGCCGATGCGAACCGTGCGCTTAAGGCCGGCGAGGTCGCGGGCATCTATACGGTCGACGACGCGGGCACGCCCAAACTCACGCTGTTATCGAGCTACGACAGCTCGCGCGCCACATCGGTGCTCACCGATCGCAGCATCCTGGAGACGGTGGCAAGCTCGTATACACAAAATGCCGAGCTCATGCGCCATATTGCTCAGGACAACCCGGCGGCGCTCGCCGACCCGGAGGCGGTTGCGCGCGCCCTGTCGCTCAAGGGCGGCACCCGCCGCGTAAGCTTAACACGCACCGCGCCCGATGGCACGGTCATCTACTACTACGCGCTCTTTGGCCTGGTCGCGATGATGTCTGCCGAGTTTGCCGCCTTGAGCGTCGTCGACCTGCAGCCCAATCTGTCTGGCCTTGGCGCGCGCCGCTGCGTGGGCGGTCTTTCCAAGACGGCGTCGCTGGTCGGTATCTTTGTGGGCTCGTGGCTGGTTTCCTTTGCTTCGATGACGATCGCGATCGGCTACGTGCGTCTGGTCGTGGGCGTCGACTTTGGCGGGCGCGAGGGGCTGTGTCTGGTGGGTGCCGCCGCTTCCGCGCTTGCCGCCACGGGCCTGGGATTCTTTGTGGGTACGCTTCCCGTTAAAGGCGGCAAGGCGTCCAAGTCCGGCATCCTTACGGGCTTTGCTACCACGTGCGCCCTGTTCGCCGGCCTCTACGGCGAGCCGGCGATGGCGCTTGCCGACGACGTCGCCCGCGCTTGTCCGGTCGAGTGCTGGCTCAA
Organism: Coriobacteriaceae bacterium; assembly: GCA_902362275.1. GTDB lineage: Bacteria > Actinomycetota > Coriobacteriia > Coriobacteriales > Coriobacteriaceae > Collinsella. Next base: position 82,839 of record CABIWB010000001.1, read on the forward strand.
CCCCGTCAAGCTCATCTGCGACATGTTCAATCGCCTGTATTTCTTTGAGGGCCTGGGCCCCTTTGTCGTTTGCGCTGGCGCGCTGGTCCTCATGGCCCTGGTGTTTGTCGCCGCCGCTACGCTGATCTTTGGAAGGAGCCGCTATGAGCACCTTTAAGACCGCGCTTCGCATGGCACTGGCGCACCCGTTCTACCTGCTCATCTATACGGTGTTCATCTCGCTCATGGGCGTATTCATCGCGGCTTCGGTGAGCTGGAACTCGTCGCAGCTTACCGAGTACAAGCCCTACGACACCAACGTGATCGTGGTCGACCGCGACAATAGCGACCTTTCGCGGGCGCTTACCAAGCACCTGGGCTCACGCTTTGACCTGGTCACGGGCATCGGCGACGACGCGTACGACCTTGCCGATGCGCTCTCCAAGAGCAACAGTGCCAAGGGCAGCGCCGACTGCGTGTTCTTTATCCCGGAGGGGTTCGAGGACGACCTTGTTGCAGCCGCCCGTGCGGGGGAAGCCCTGCCCAAGCTCGACGTGGCCTACGGTTCCGGCACCATGGCGGCGGCGCTCTCGTCTGCCGAGGCCTCGCGCTGGATCTCGCTCGCGGGCGCTGCGGCGGCGCTTGAACCAGCTGCCTCCAACGGTGACGTCGCAAGGGCCGCCGAGCACGCTGCCGCAAAGCGCGCGGAGGTCCAGATCGAGCAGGTCAAGGTCGACTCGACTGCTGCTACCACGCTCGAGTCGTACTTCAACTTTGGCGCGTACGCGATCATCTCGTCGGTCATCGTGTCGGTGGGACTGGTGTTCTCGGGCATGAACGAGCCCGAGCGCGTGCGCCGCATGGATGCCAGCCCGGTCTCTGAGCGCCAGCGTTCGCTCGCTGTGTTCGCGGCCGCCGCCGTGCTCACCGTCTGCATCTGGCTCGTGTCGAGCATGATGAGCGTCGTGGGCTTTGCCAGCGCGGTTGCCGAGGTCGGCGTGGGTCGCGTGTGCCTGGCGCTGGCGGCAACGTTTGCCCTGGCGTGCACGCCGCTGGCCGTTGGCTTTACGCTGTCGAGCCTGGGCGCGCGCGAGGAGCTGCTCAACGGTGTGGGCAACCTGCTCGGCATGCTCATGACGTTTTTGGGCGGCGCCTGGATGCCGCTGTCGCTCATGGGCTCGGCCGTGCAGACGGTGGCGCACTTTGTGCCGACGTATTGGGTGAACGACGCGATCGGCAAGGCGCTCTCGTCGGACCTGACGTCTGCCGCGCTGGGCGACATCGCCTGCGACCTAGGCGTCACCGTGCTCTTCGCCGCAGCCATCTCCGCCGCAGGCCTGGCCCTCGCACGCGCCAAATCCCGCGCCTAGCCACCTAGTCATTTAAGAACGTCCCCAATGACTAGGCGCCGTGCTTGACTTTGACCCTACTTCAGCGGGTACCATCCTCTTATGTCGGTAACGCCATATAGACCGAGGGGATATATCTATGACCGCAACTGCACCCGCAGCACCCGCTAAGGTGTACTTCACCAACCTGCGCACGCATGCTCGCGAGAGCCAGCTCGACAAGCTCAAGCGTCTCATCCGTCACGCCGGTATTGAGCAGATCGACTTTGAGAACAAGTTCGTCGCCATCAAGATTCACTTTGGCGAGCTGGGCAACCTGAGCTTTTTGCGCCCCAACTACGCCCGCGCCGTCGCGGATGTCGTGAAGGAGCTGGGTGGCAAACCCTTCCTCACCGACTGCAACACGCTCTATGTCGGTAGCCGCAAAAACGCGCTCGAGCACATCGATACCGCCTACCAGAACGGTTTTACCCCGTATGCCACGGGTTGTCAGGTCATCATCGCCGATGGCCTCAAGGGCACCGACGAGGCGCTCGTCCCGGTCGAGGGCGGCGAGTACGTGCACGAGGCCAAGATCGGTCAGGCGCTCATGGATGCCGATATCGTGATTAGCCTCACCCACTTTAAGGGCCATGAGCAGGCCGGTTTTGGCGGCGCCATGAAGAACCTGGGTATGGGTGGCGGCAGTCGCGCCGGCAAGATGGAGCAGCATGCCGCCGGCAAGCCGAACGTCGCGACCGAGCACTGCGTTGGCTGCCGTGCCTGCGAAAAGATCTGCGCGCACAACGCTATCTCGTTCGACGACACCCGCGAGCGCGAGCTTGCCAGCGGCGCTACTCGCACGGTGCACGTGGCTGCCATCGACCACGATCGCTGCGTGGGCTGCGGACGCTGCATTGCGGCATGCAACCAGGACGCCATCAAGCCCGGCTATGAGGCCGCGGCCGATGTGCTCAACTGTAAGATTGCCGAGTACACCAAGGCCGTTGTCCAGGATCGTCCCAGCTTCCATATCTCGCTTGCCATGGATATCAGCCCCAACTGCGACTGCCATCCCGAAAACGACACGCCTATCGTCAACGATATTGGCATGTTCGCGAGCTTCGACCCAGTCGCCATCGACCAGGCTTGCGCCGATGCCGTCATGGCGTCCGAGCCGCTGCCCAACACCGAGCTCACCGATAGCGCGGCCAAGATGGAGCACAACCACGAGCATCTGGAGGGCGAGCAGGCCAAGGACCCCTTCTGCATCACGCATCCCGACACCGACTGGCGCGTGTGCATCGCGCACGCCGAAAAGATCGGCCTGGGCACGAGCGAGTATGAGCTCATCGAGGTCAAGTAGCGTCTAGCTATTGGACAAAACAAGCGCATTTGTAGCGTAAGTTGAGCAAAAGCCGCCCGTGAGCACAGCGCTTGCGGGCGGTTTTTCAGAAGTGCGGTGAAAAATCGAATACCACCGACCACAAACCGTTTTTTGACAACAAAACCCCTGATAAATTGTTGGTAAAACTGTGGTCTGGTCGGGCTTCGCGCGATTTTCCCCGCACTTCTAAAACGGGGAGGGGTCAGATAGACCAGTAAACCGTACTATTCGCCTAAAAATTCCTATCGAGGAAGTCGTCGACCGTATTCCAGTAGAGCTCGGGGTCGACTTGCGTGCTCTTGGCGTGGGTGGCGCCGTGGATGGTGAGCTTTTGCTTGACCTTGCTGGCGCACGCGTCGTAGTTTTGGTCGAGCATGTCGTACGGCACAAAGGTGTCCTGGTCGCCGTGGATAAACAGCATGGGAACCGTCGCGTGTTTGAGTTACTCCACACTGCTCGCCTTATGAAAGTCGTAGCCCGCGCGTACGTTGCACACCAAGTTTGCTACATCGAGCAAGGGAAAGCTGGGCAGGCCGAACACGTCCTTGAGCTGCAGGGAAAACTCGTCCCAAACACTTGTATAACCGCAGTCCTCGATAATGCATTTCACGTTTGCGGGCAGAGATTCCCCCGCTACATTCATGGCGGTCGCCGCGCTCATCGACTCGCCAAAGACCAGGATGCGCGCCTTGGGATCGGCCGCAGCGATCCGCCCGATCCACGCGACGACATCGAGTCGCTCGGGCCAGCCCATGCCGATGTAGCCACCGCCGGAACGCTCGTGGGCGCGGGCGGCAGGTGCGAGCACGTTCATGCCGCGGTCGTGGAATCGCTTGACGTATCGGGCCATACCGATGGGCTCGTTGGTATATCCATGCAGGCAGACGGCGTAGTCGTGCGTGCTCTCTGACGCAGCAAAATACCAGGCGGCAAGCTCGGTCCCGTCGTCCGCGGTGAGGCTGCTGCTTTCGCGGTTTTCCTTAAACCACGCCCGTGCCTCGCCCTCCTCGGCGTCAATCTGCTCGCCCTTTTCGGCGTCCTTGCCGTCCTGCATCATCTTCATGGCGTAGGGGGCGCGAGGGTTCAGGGCAAAGTCGAACAGAAAGTTGCCGGTAAAACCGAGCAGCGCGACAACGAGCACCAGCGCAATAACACCGGCTATCTTAAGTTTTCGATGGTGATGTGAGCTTTGGTCCATGCGGCCTTCTCCTCTAAGATGTTAATGCGTCAACAATTAAACGAAGCGCATTATGGATGTTCACCGTTGATGCGTCAACAAGCAAAGAATGGGTAAACAAAGGGTCACGTATGGTGCAAATTTCGCACGTACCTAGACGCTTTGATATAGTGTTGAGAACTCTTTACGTTGGAGGATGTAACCGGCATGTCCGATTCGAGCGACAGTTCCAAGCCGCGACCTAAGGCCGCGGCCGTTCTGCAGTACACGGTGGGCGAGGAGATCATGAACTCCGTCACCCATGGTGTCGGCTGCCTGCTGGGTATCGCGGGCCTGGTGCTCCTGATCGTATTCGCTGCCCTGCGCGGCGGAGGCCCGGCCCACATGGCCGCGGCGATTGTCTATGGTGTCAGCATTATCCTCGAATACCTTGCCTCCACGCTCTACCATGCGATTCAGCCCGCGGGCGCCAAGCGCGTGTTCCGCATTATCGACCACAGCTGTATCTATCTGCTCATTGCCGGCAGCTATACGCCGTTTTGCCTCATTACGCTGGCAAACGACGGTGGTCCCGTGCTGTTTTTTGCCGTATGGGCCATCGCCATCGTCGGGATCGCCCTCGAGTGTTTTTTGCGCGAGCGCCAGCCGCATTGGGTAAGCGGCCTGGTCTATCTGCTGATGGGCTGGCTCGTCGTCTTTAAGCTGCCCGAGCTCGTGTCGCTGCTCAACCCCGTGGCACTTGCTCTGCTCGCTGTCGGCGGCGTGTGCTACACCGTGGGCGTGCCGTTCTACATCGCCAAAAACGTGCGTTACCTGCACAGTGTGTTTCACTTGTGGGTGCTCGCCGGCAGTATCTTCCAGTTCATGGCGGTGATCCTCTTCGTAATCTAGCGATCGCGTCTGTGCCCGCGGGCCCATCCGAGCGGCCGCCGGGCGCAACTGCCCTATCCGTCACCTACGCTTACTACCTAACGTCCCGAATCTTGGAGGTTCGAGAAACTCCCGATGGACATAACCATCTCCCTTATCACCACTCTCGTTTTGACCCTCATCAACGGCTACTTTTCTATGTCCGAGATGGCGCTCACCACGGCCAAGCGCGCCGTGCTGGAGCACGAGGCCGAGGAAGGCGACAAGCGCGCCGAGCGTGCCATTAAGCTGGCTGCCGACTCCGACCAGCTGCTCGCCACCATCCAGGTCGCCATCACGCTCGTGGGCTTCGCCTCGTCCGCCGTTGCCTCGACGAGTCTGTCCGACCCGCTCGCCACGTGGCTCATGAGCTTTGGCATCGCGCCGCTCTCCGCCATCGCGCGCGGCCTGGCGCCGGTCATCATCACCGTCGCGGTCGCCTTCGTGTCCATCGTGATTGGCGAGCTTGTGCCCAAGCGCATTGGTCTGGCCAATGCCGAGGGCGTATCCAAGCAGGTCGTGGGACCGTTGTCGTTTTTCCAAAAGATCGCCCGTCCGCTCGTGTGGCTGACTGGCGCTTGCTCCGACGGCCTGGCCCGCATCCTGCGCATCAAGAGCGCCGACGACCGCCAGAACGTCTCGGAGGAAGAGATCAAGTACATGGTCTCGGAGCAGGACGACCTGCTCGACGAGGAAAAGCGCATGATTCATGAGATCTTTGACTTGGGCGACACCGTTGCTCGCGAGGTCATGGTGCCGCGCGTGGACACCACCATGTGCGAGGACGACGAGACGGTCGCCGACGTGCTGTCCACCATGCGCCAGACCGGCTTCAGCCGCATCCCCGTCTATCACGAGGACCCCGACAACGTCGCCGGCATCGCGCACATCAAGGACCTGATCCAACCCGCGCTCGACGGCAAGGGCGACCAGCCCATCGCCGGCTTTTTGCGCGACGCCACCTTTGTGCCCGACACCAAGGACATCCTGCCGCTGCTGTCCGAGATGCAGACCTCGCACGACCAGATCGTGGTCGTCGTGGATGAGTACGGCGGCACGGCCGGCATCATCACCATCGAGGACATCGTCGAGGAGATCGTCGGCGAGATCGAGGACGAGTTCGACCCCGACAACAAGTATCTCACGCGCCTTTCGCGCCGCGAGTGGCTCGTCGATGGGCGTTTTTCGTGCGATGACGCGATTGAGCTTGGTTGGCCGCTCGAGGAAAGCGATGATTATGAGACCATCGCCGGCTGGATTTTGGAGCTTTGCGACTCGGTGCCCGACATCGGAGAGGTGTTTGAGGTTGCGGGGTACAAGTTTAAGGTGCAGTCGATGCGTGGCCAGCGCATCTCGCTCATTCGCGTGATCGCTCCGGCCGAAACCGATAAGAAGGATTCCGAGTCTTCGGTAGACGAGCCGACGACGTCGGGTGCGGGTTCCGCGAATCCGCACGACGGCGACGAGTAGGGCAAGGAAGAGTAGGGGAGAGTTATGGCAGGCCTGTTCAACATCCTTAAGGTCACCGTCAGTGAGGACAAGATCTGCGCGCATGTGCTGGTAAACCCCGGCATGCCGCTCATGACCTCGGAGGACATCGAGGCCACGGCGCGCGTGTACTACCTGGTGCCGGCGATTGCCAAGCACCTGTGCCTGGGCGATTCCGGCCGTGAGTTCCAGGACTGCATGGGTCAGACCGAGCTCTGCCATCTGCTGGAGCACGTGACGGTCGAGCTCATGAACGAGACCGGTCTTGCCGGTAGCATCTCGTGCGGCCGCACACGCGTAAGCGAGCATGACGAGCGTGTCTTTGAGGTCGAGCTTTCGTGTCCCGACGACGCACTGGCCATCGGTGCGCTGTCGTCGGCCGCCTTTATGATGGACTGGGCGTACCTGCATGCCGACCAGCCTGCCCCCGACGTGGAAGGTACGGTTGCGGGCCTGCGCAACCTGGTGCTGGGCATGCGCGCCGAGGCCGAGGGCAAGGATCCTCACGAGGCCGTCGCCGCTGCGAACGGCGAAGATGCTGCCGAGGACGAAGGCGCCGACGAGGGCGATGTGCCGGTCGACGCCGAGCCCGTTGCCGATGCGACCGCCGAGCCCCAGGGCGTCCCCAACTTTGACGACGAGCCCCAGGTGGCGATTGATACCGAGGGCGCGGTTGCCGAGAACCACGAGGCCTCCGCTGCCGTCTTTGGCGGTGCGGCGACGGTTCCGGCAGGACCTGCGCATGAGGGCGGCCTGCCGCTCGTGGACGGCGCCGGCGAGGACCCGGGTGCCACGGTGGCCATGCCGGCTATGCCTCAGGAGTAGGCCTACGCGTTTATCACCATCACGTACCTGCGCCTTTGCCGTACGCAGATGAGCGGAGCGGCAAGTGATGCGCTGCGGGTATAATGGACAGCATTCAAACGGTGGGCACCGACGTGCCCGCAGGAGAGGAATGATCATGGGTAAGACTTTCAGCTTTGTCTCCGGCGCACTTTTTGGTGCCGCTGCCGGCGCTATTGTCGGCGTTGCCTTGGCCCCGCGCTCGGGCGCCGAGACCCGCGCCATGGCTGCCGATATCGCCAACGACGTCTGGGACAATATGCGCGACACCTACGAGCACAGCGCCGAGGAGGCCCGTGCTGCGGTGAATGACTTTGGCCCGATGGTCGACGCCAAGACCGACGACCTGCGCGCCAAGGTCGACCTGGCCCGCGAGCGCATGGACCAGCTGCGCGAGCAGCTCAACGACGCCATTTCGGGCGGCAACGTGACGCCCGCCGCCGACGTCGTGGTCGAGAACGCAGTCGAGGCTGATACCGAGGCTGCGGAGCCCTCGACCGAGGCATAATGCGCGCCGGGGATTTTGTCGGCGCCAAGATCTATCGCAAGCCTACCGAGGACAAGCGCACCAAAAAGGACGGCACGCCGCGCAGCCCTAAAAAGCTCGGAAAGATTCACTTTCCGGTCTTTACCCCGGGCGGTACGCGCGTGGTCGGCTTTATGGTCCGCCAGTCCGATATCGCGGGCATGATCGAGCGCCCCGATCGATTCGTAGCGCTCGACGCCATTGGTGTCTACGAGGGCGCCATTGCGGTCGATGACGTCAGGGACACGTACGATGCCGCCGCCGCCAAGCGCCTTGACATTAACCTGGACGATTGCATCATCTGGGTCGGTATGGACGTGCGCACGGAATCGGGCGACGTCGTGGGCTATTGCTCGGACGTTGAGTTCAAGCCACGCTCGGGCATCGTGCAGGCATTCTATGTGACCGCCGGTGCTGCTTCGAGTGTTTTGGTTGGTGACACGCAGGTGCCGCCGACGATGCTGCGCGGCTACGAGAACGGCGCGATGGTCGTCTCGGACGAGGTCAAGTCGCTCGGGTATTCGGGCGGTGCGGCTGCCAAGGCCGCCGAGGCCAGCGTCGTGGTGGGCGACAAGGTCAAAAAGGGCGCCAAGGTGCTCGACGACAAGGGATCGGTTGCCGTGGACAAGGGCAGTCGCGCACTGGGCAAGCAGCTCGGCAAGACGCGCGGCATGTTCAAGGCCTTTAAGGACGAATACCAAAAGGCGAGCGGAAGCTCGTCAAAAGCTACAAAATAGCGACGTACCAAATGATGGGAGGCAAGCCGGAGACCTGTTGCTCCGGCTTGCTGTGTTTATGGGGGAGGGCACATGCGCCAAAACGGATCCAACTTAAACGGGCGTTCGGGTACGCGTCCGACGGCGCGCCGCGATCTGGGGCAGCTGCCCAGCGGTCAGCGCAAGCGTCACCGTAAGCCCGGCGCGATGTACCTCAACCATAGCCGCGGCTTTAGCGATCGCAGCGCGCGCATCGGCAACAGCCGCACACCCCGTCGTTCGTCTCGCCTGCCCTATGCGCTCATCGCCGTGGGTTGCGCACTCGTGTTGTTTATCGCTGCCGTCGTGGGCTACGTCAACCGCAGCGTGGACGTGGAACTCAACGGCCAGAAGACCGCGGTGCGCGTGGGCTCTACGCTGCAGAATCTCATCGACGAACAGGATTTGACTGACACCTACGACGCAGGCGACCTGCTGGCCGTCGATGACAGCGTGCTCAAGCGCCATGGGGGCGAAAAGCTGTCGGTGAAGGTCGACGGCAAGCGCGTGAAGCAGGGCAAATGGGATAGCCGCGAACTTGAGGGCGGCGAGAAGGTGACGGTCAAGGATGGCCGTAACACCTACGAGAAGCACGAGGTTCAGGCTGCGGTTATCGAGCCCAAGCTCAAGGTCGAGGGCACGGGCGCTATCGAGTATGTGCAGACGTGGGGTGTCCAGGGCCGCTCCGAGGTGTGGGTTGGTGAGCAGTCGGGCAAGACGCAAGACCGCGGCGAGGTCGTGCCCGCCACCGATTGCGTTGTTGCGTGCGCCAGTGTGGCGCCCAAGGGCAACAAAAAGTACGTGGCGCTGACGTTTGACGAGGGTCCGAGCGGCGCTACCAAGCAGATCTTGCAGGTGCTCAAGGAAAAGGGCGTCACCGCGACGTTCTTCCTTTCGGGCGATGCGGCCGAGGCCTCGCCTGCCACGGCCAAGGCGATTGTCGATGCCGGGTGCGAGATCGGATCCAACAGCTACAGCGACGATTCGCTCAAGGGTCAGGACCGTGAGGCGGTACGCGAACAGATCACGAAAGGCACCGATGCGATTAAGTCGGCGACCGGCGTGAAGACGATGCTGCTGCGTGCTCCCTGCGCTGCCTTTGACGAGCAAAACTGGATTGATGCGATGGACCTGGTCTCCGCCGTGGTCTCGTGGAATATTGACTCGGGCGACTGGCTGCTCAACGGTGCCGACGAGCAGGTCTCGACGGTGCTCGATTCGGTGACGCCGGGCAATATCGTGCTGCTCACCGATAGAGACGAATGCGCCGAGCAGACGCTCGAGGCGCTGCCGCAGATTATCGACGGCCTCATTGCCGACGGCTACGAGATCGTGACGCTTAGCGACCTGGTCAAGACGGACACGTCGCTGAGCAAAAAGCTCACCTCGCTGACGAAGGTCACCATGCCCAAGGACGCCATGTTCCCCCAACTTGTCGAGGACGACGACACCACAGAGTAGTCATTGGAAAGTCGTTTAAGAACGTCCCCAATGGCTATGTCACGGATGCGTCAGCGTTTGGTATGCCTGCAATGTGCAGCGCATAAATTCGATGCCGCAGGGCGATGCTGATGCTATAGTTACTGCGGTTAATGAGGGTCAAGAGAAAGGTTACAGGTGAAATCCAAACCTCGACCATACAGTCGATGACCCCATGCAGGTGCTTTTTGCGCATGCACGGGGTGTAAGCGTCGAGCGGCGTGTCGCCCGCGCATGCGTATACATATCCAGAAGCCCCCGGACGCCGCACGCGCAGCCGCGCCCGGAGGAATAATGATGGGGAGCACCATTGAATTATCTGAGTGAGATGCTCAAATTGCCAGTCTTGGCCGTCGACGGCGAAAAGCTCGGCGTGGTCAACGATTTTGGCATTGCTACCGGCGAAGTTTTTCCGCACGTGACGTCGCTTGCGTTCCGCGGTCCCGGCAAGACGCCGTTCATGATCAGCTGGCGCAAATGGGTCGACCGCATCGACGAGACGGGCGTGTATCTCAATACGTCTGCCACCAATATTCGCTTCTCGTACCTGCAGCCGACCGAGCTCCTGCTGGCGCGCGATGTTCTCAATAAGCAGATTGTCGACACGCAGGGCATGAAGGTCGTGCGCGTAAACGACATCAAGTTTTCCATGTCGGGCGAAAATCAGCTGCGCCTGCTGGGTGCCGAGGTCGGCGCCCGCGGTCTGCTGCGTGCAATCAGCCCCGCGCTCGAGCACGTCGTCGAGGGCTTTATGAAGCACCTGGGCAAGCCGCTCAGCGAGGACATCATCGCTTGGTCCTACATGGATCTGCTCGACCGCTCGACCAAGAACATTCAACTCTCGGTGTCGCACAAGACGCTCGGCGAGCTGCACCCTGCCGACATCGCCGACATTATCGAGCAGCTCGACCCGCGCCTACGTGCGCAGGTGTTTGCGCAGCTCGATACTGCCCAGGCCGCCGAGGCCATCTCGGAGTTCGATGACGACGAGCTTATGACCGAGATGCTCGAGGGCCTGTCCGACACGGACGCATCGTCGATGCTGGCCATGATGGACCCGGACGACGCTGCCGACCTGATCGACGAGCTCGATTATGAGAAGGCCGAGAAGCTCCTGCGCCTGATGGGCGTCAAGGAGGAGAAGGCGATTCGTAACCTGCTGGGTTATGAGGACAACACCGCCGGCCGCATCATGACCTCGGAGTTTGTCTCCCTGCCCGTCACGGCAACGGTCGGTGACGCCATCGAGGCGATTCGCGAGCTCGACGAGGACTTCGAGAGCGTCTACTACGTCTATACCGAGGATCCGAGCGGCATGCTGACCGGTGTGCTTTCGCTGCGCACGCTGATCGTAGCCGACCGCGACGCCACGCTGGGTCAGCTGGCCTATCGCGACCTGGTCTACGTGTCGCCCGACGAGGACCAGGAAGACGTAACGGACGAGATGACCAAGTATGACCTGGTCGCCATCCCCGTCTGCGACGAGAACCGCCACATCCTGGGTATCGTAACCTTCGACGACGCCATGGACGTTATCGCCGAGGAGCATCAGGAGGACCTGCAGATCGCCGGTGTCGGCTCGGGCGACAGCGCGTCCGACGACTCGACGAACGTGCTCAGCTGGTTCGTGCATCGCCAGTACTGGGTTGTTGTATGGGGCATCGCGTCGTGCATCATGGCGACCGTGCTGGGAACGGCGCTCGGCTCCGCGCATCTGGTGGTGTTCCCCATGTGCGCCATGCCGCTCGTGCTGCTGGCGGCCTCGCGCATGGTGTCGTTCGTCAAGAACTACTTCCTGGAGTATGACGGTCACGACGACGAGCCCAAGCCGTATCTTGGGTTCTTCTTCCAGAGCACGGGCATGGGCCTGATTCTGTCGCTCGTGACCTACCTGTGCGCCCAGCTGGTGCGCACCGCTGCGTTCCCCGATGCGCCCATGTTTGAGGAGCAACTCTTTACCGGGTGCTTTAATATCGCTGCCATCATTTGCCTGGTTGGCAACATGAGCGCCGTGATTTACCTGATGGTGCTGTTCTGGCGTGACGAGCATGACCTCAACACGTCGGGCACTGCCATGAACGTCATTGCCGTCATGATCTCGTGTGTGGCGTATTGCATCGCCGCGGTGCTGCTCGCCATGTCAGTCATGGGTTAGGTGGTCGCGTGCAAAATACCAAGCAAAAGTCGGGCACCAAGCAAAAGCTGACCATCGCGGCCATCTTTGGCGCTATGGGTCCCGGTCTGCTGGCGGCGCTTTCGGGCAATGACGCCGGCGGCATTGCAACGTATTCCAGTGCGGGCGCCAGCTATGGCTACAAGATGCTCTGGATGCTTCCCGTCATGACTGTGCTGCTCATCGTGACGCAGGAGACCGCGGCGCGCTGCGGCTGCGTCACGGGTAAGGGCCTGGCATCGCTCGTTCGCGAGCGTTTTGGCGTGCGCAAGAGTGTACTTGCTATGGCGGCGCTGTTGATCGCCAACACGGCTGTGACCATTTCGGAGTTTGCGGGTATCGCCAGCGGTCTTGCTCTCTTTGGCGTGCCGGCGAGCATCTCGGTGCCGTTGGTGGCGCTGCTGGTATGGATGCTTACCATGTCGGGCAGTTTCCAGCGCATCGAGAAGATTTTGCTGCTGGTAAGCTGCGTGTTCGTGACCTACATCGTCGCCGCGTTTATGGCCGGCCCCAACTGGGGCGAGGTTGCGGTCGACTTGGTCGTCCCCAATATTCAGGATGACCCCAGCTACGTGTCGCTCGTGGTCGCAACGATCGGTACCACCATCGCACCGTGGATGATCTTCTTGGCCCAGAACAACGTGGTCGATAAGAATGCGGGCGAGGACGACATCGTGCTGCAGCGCATCGATACCGTGAGCGGCTCGCTTGCCGCCGATGTCATTGCCGGCTTTATTATCATCACGACCGGTACGGTGTTGTTCCCGGCGGGTATTCAGATAAGCGATGCCGCCGATGCTGCCCGCGCGCTGGAGCCTATTGCGGGTCAGTGGTCCACGGTACTGTTTGCCTCGGGCCTGGTCGCGGCGAGTTTCTTGGCTGCCTGCGTGCTGCCGGGCGTTACGTCGAGCGCTATCTGCGAGGCATTTGGCTGGGAGCGCGGCGCCGACCGCAGCTGGGACGAGGCCCCGGTCTATCGCGGCATCATTACGGCCATCATCGGTATCTCTGCCGTGCTGGTGCTTATGCCCGGCGTCGATTTGTTCCAGATTATGATGACCTCGCAGGTCATCAATGGCGTGCTACTGCCCGTGGTTCTGGTGTTCCAGGTAGTTATCGCCGCCGACCGTCACATTATGGGCGCCAACCGCAACGGCCGCGTGTGGAACGTGCTCACTTGGGCGACTATCGGCGTGATTACAGTGCTCACGGTCGTCATGTTTGTGCTGCAAGCGATGGGCTACAGCGCTTAACGCCCACTTTTGCTTCCGAACAGGCCGCAGCGATGGGCTGCGGCCTGTTTTTTTGTCTGCTATAGGGTGTTAGTTATATAGCAATGGACATAAAATGCCAAATATGAGTACTGTTGCTAAGTGAATAGTATTTACATCCTAAAATATAATGAACATATCCTTTAGTATGTTCATTAAAATTGGCTCCAATACGCCTTAAACCAGTCAGGTTGGCTGCTTTAGGGGGTTGTAGGGGTCGCTCGGACGTCATTTTTGGTGGTTTTGCCTGCTACTAAAATGGTAACAGTACTCATATTTGCCCTTTTTTGCCCACAGACCTTTGATGGTGCGGCGAAAAGGGCTTGTTTTGATTGTTTGGGGCAGGCGCGAGGCGCGGAAACGATGTGTCTGGAGCGACGGAGCGGCCTGGAATTCATCCGTAGAGGTCTTCATTGGCTGCGCCAGGAGTGTCCCTAGGTACCGGCACATAAGGAACGTCCCTAACTGCCGGAGGGGGCGTCTGCCGTGGCAGACGCCCCCTCCGGATGTGGGAAGTTTGCGCTGCAGGTTACTTGTCGGTGCCCAACTTGTGCGGCTTGAGAGCGAGCGCATTGACGAGCGCGTCGGTGGCAGACTTGACGGCTGCCGGCTGCGGATCGTTGACGTGATCCTCGGGATGCGCGGGCAGGTCCTTCTTGACTGCATCGTGGATCAAGTTGAGGTACTCAGTCACGCCAGTGGTCGATAGATGCGTGCCATCGCCATCGAACAGGTCGTTGCGGTTGGCACTGTATCCGTACCAATCGATAACGCGCACGTTCTTGTAGCGCGTAGCGGCGTTGGCGATGGCCTGGTTGGTAGAGCCAACCCACGGCTGCGGGCTGCGCGTGTTCACAAACACCACAATACGCTTATCTCCTGCATCGGCCATGATGGCGTCGATCTGGTCGTCGGTTACCAAGCCGTTGGTGCCCAGAGCAAAGACCACGATCTTGCCGGCAAGGTTCTGCTGGATATAGCCCTCAAATGTCGCGCGGCCCGCATCAAACTGGCGGCCCTTTTCGGCATCGATATGGCTGTGCGGGAACACGCCGTCAAAGGTGTCCACGGCACGCAGCGACACGGAGTCGCCGATCATAAGCAGATCGTAGGAGCCATCGGGGAAGCCGTCGTTGTCCTTGTCGGTGTCGTCGGCCGCCCGCTGGTCGGTGGGCGCGGTGTTTTTGGCTTCCTTGTTCAGAACTTCGGCGCCCTCGCCGCTCAGCGCAGACGTCTCGGGCACAAAGATCAGGCCGCCCAGTGCAATGACCAACACGACAGCGCAGGCTGCGCAGGCAGGGACGTGCGCGCGTGCCCAGTTGGCGGGCGTGGTGGTGCCATCGCGGAACTCGGATACGGTGCGGCCGAAGGCGCCCTTCCTAAACGGCGTTTCGATAAAGCGATATGAGCATTCGGCCACGGCGACCACCACAAGTACCTGCAAGATATACTGCCACCAGGGCGTGTCGTTAATGTTGGCGACCGGGTTCATGAGGAGCAGCAGCGGATAGTGCCACAGGTAGATGCTGTACGAGCGCTTGCCAACCCACACGAGCGGCTCGGCTGACAGCGCGCGGGCAACCATTCCCTGGGGCTGCACGCAGGCTGCGATGACCATGAGCGTGAGGATCGAGCACAGCAGCGTGCCTCCGCGGTACTGGAACGCGGTGTAGCCGTTGGTGAGCGCGACCATGGCGGCAAGGCCAGCCAGACCCACGACGCCCAACACATCGATGGATGCGGGCGAGGACCAAAAGCGCACGAGGGCGCTCGGCTGTGCCGGGGCGGTCTCGGCTGCTTCGTCGGCCTTCTCGCCAGGCTTGCCCTCGGCGTTCTTGCCGTGCTTGGCGGCGCCGGCCAGGCGATTGAGCCCCAAATGACGAGCGAGACGCACCGGCGCCAGGTCGCGATCGGGGATAAAGGCCATCCAGGCACCCAGCAGCAGCGAGAACACACGGGTGTCGGTGCCGTAGTACACGCGGCTGGGGTCGGCGGCGGGGTTATAGAGCACCATCATGGCGATGGCGGAGACAGCAGCCAAGCCCAGAACCACGCGGCGCGTGTTGGGCTTGCTCACATGCATGGATACCATGGCAAACAGCAGTGGCGGCCAAATCAGGTAGAACTGTTCCTCGATGGCAAGCGACCAAAAGTGCGTGAGCGGCGAGGGGTCGCCCAGAGCATTGAAGTACGAGACGTTTTGGGCAATCTGCCACCAGTTGTTGAAGAACAGCAGCGACGGCAGGATGTCGGGGCGCATCTTGGTGAGCATCACGTGGTTGAAGACGGTGCACAGCGCGCAGGTCACCACCACGACGGTCACCACGGCGGGGACCAGGCGACGGATGCGGCGGATCCAGAAGCTCTTGAGGTCGATGCGGCCGGTCTTAGCGACTTCGTTGAGCAGCAGGCGTGTGATCAAATAGCCCGAAAGCACGAAGAAAATCATGACGCCGAGCAGACCGCCCTGCGCCCATGTGAGGTTGAGGTGATAGAGCACCACCGCGACGACGGCAAGCGTGCGCAGGCCGTCAAGGGCAGGGATGTAGCGGGACTTGGGGCGAGCAGGCGTCTGCTCCGCGGCGGGAGTGTTGGCGTGGCCCGCGTTGTTGGCAGAAGCGCGATGGGGGCTCGCGGTGCGTCGCGGCTCGTTGGCACGGCGTTCGCCCTTCACGCGTTCGTGCGGCGCCGGCTCGTTGCCCGTGTGGCGTCGACCGCGCGAGCCCGATTGCGAGAATTGTTCCATAAAACATCATCCAATGACGAGAATAATCAGCACGTATTCATTGTAGCTGCCTGCTCCTGTGAATGCTTGCTGCTGGCGCAAGCTCAAGCGCGCGTCCACATCAAAGTGGACTAAAGTTATAGGGGGTGCGAGAGTGCATAATCGTTGGTCGACGGTGGGCGCAAAGCCTGAAGACGAGGAGGTTTCCATGGCAGATCGCGGCATCGTTGCGGTGTTCGGCAGCATGAACATGGACCTTTCGGTGGCGTGCGAGTGCATGCCGCGCGCGGGCGAGACAGTCGGTGGTAGCGGTTTTATCACCAACGCCGGCGGTAAGGGCGCCAACCAGGCCGTCGCCGCTGCGCGCATGGGTGCGCGCACGTGCATGATCGGCGCGGTCGGTCGCGACGCGTTCGGCGCGTCGCTCGTGGCGGGGCTCCAAGACGCCGGCGTGGACTGTGACTTTGTAGTGCATCGCGATGACGTGGAGACGGGAACGGCGACCATCATTCGCTGCGAGGGCGACAACCGCATCATACTGTCACCGGGCGCCAACCATGCGCTTGCGGGCGCGGACGTTGCCTGCGCGCTGAGGCGTCTGGTGGCCCATGAGTTCGACGGCGACGCCAGCGAGATTGCCCCGGCTGCCGGAAGCGTCTTTATCGCCCAGGGCGAATGTGACCTTGCGGCGACGGCCGAGGCACTTGTTTGCGCTCACGAGCTGGGGTTCTATACGGTCTTTAATCCAGCGCCTGCCTGCGAGCTGCCTGCGGAGGTCTGGCCTGCGGTCGACCTGGTCTGTGCCAACGAGACCGAGTGCCAGGTGCTGACGGGAATCTTGCCCGCGGACGATGCAAGCTGCGTCGCGGCGCTCAACGTCCTGCTCGCTAGGGGTGCCGGAGCTGCGGTCATCACGTTGGGCGGTGCCGGCTCGGTTACGCTCGGCGATGGCGGTGAGCTGCTGCGCATGCCGGCACTTTCGAGTACGGTAGTCGATACCACGGCCGCCGGCGATACGTTTATCGGCGCGTTGGCGGCGGCTCGCCTAGAGGGCTTGCCGCTCTTTGAGTGCATGACCGCGGGTGCTCGCGCCTCGGCAGTGACGGTGTCGCGCTTGGGCGCTCAGCAATCGATTCCCACGCGCGCCGAAGTTGAACATTGGTTTGGTTAAACGATAAAGACGGAGAAGCGGAGTAGAACAATGGCAATCAAGAAGCTGATCCTTGATCTGGATATGGGTGTGGACGATGCGATGGCGCTGGCCTATGCCATCGCGAGCCCCGAGGTGGAGCTCGTGGGCATCACCACGTGCTTTGGCAACGTGCGCGTCGAGCAATCGGCGCACAACTGCCTGGCGGTGCTCGATCTGCTGGGTCGCCCCGAGGTTCCGGTGTACCTGGGTGCCGACCGTCCTCTGCAGGCGACTGAGCCCTATACGCCGCCGGCGTCCACCGCGCTCATTCACGGCAAGAACGGCATCGGCGGCGCGAGCGTGCCCGCGTCGCCCTACGAGCCGGTGGGAGCGACCTCGGCCGACGGCAACGCGGCGGTCGATTATCTGATCGATGCCGCGCGTACCTATGGTCCCGATCTGGTCTACGTAGCGACTGGCCCGCTCTCCAACCTGGCGCTCGCCCTGGAGCGCGATGCGGCGGCGATGATGTCCATCGGCCGCGTGGTCGTGATGGGCGGCGCCCTTACCGTGCCCGGCAACGTGAGCGCGGGCGCCGAGGCCAACATGGCGAGCGACCCTGAGGCAGCCGACGCGGTGCTGCGCTCGGGCCGTAAGCTCACCATGGTGGGTCTGGACGTGACGCATCGCGTGGTGCTCACACGCCGCGACATTGCCGGCTGGACGGGCTCGGGCACTATGGCTGGCTGCGCATTTGCGAGCATGGTCGAGCACTACATTGGCTCGTACGAGATGAACGCGCCCTACCTGGGCGGCTGCGCGTTGCACGATCCGCTGGCCGTTGCCGTGGCGATCGACCCCACGCTCGTAGGTGCGCTCGGCTGCAACCTGCGTGTTGATCTGCTGGGCGAGTACCGCGGTCGCACCATCTGCGATGAGCGCCGCCTGTCCGATCCGGACAAGAGCGCGCTTGTGGCACTGACCGTGGATGCTCCGCGCTTCCTGTCCGAGTTCAAGACACGTATGGCCCGTGTCCTGGGCTAAGTTGTCTTTTTGGGACGGGGCTTTTTTGACTAGTATGATTAGTGCGACCATTCGAACCAGCTAAAAGAGCCCCGTTCCAATTTGACTATCGAGAGGATCTGCCATGGAGCGCATCGCCAGCTTTTCCGTTGATCATCTGTTGCTTGAGCCCGGCGTGTATGTGAGCCGCATCGACCGCGATCCGGCGACCGGTGCCGCCGTCACCACGTTTGACCTGCGCCTGACCACGCCCAACAAGGAGCCGGTCATGAACACGGCCGAGTGCCACACCATCGAGCACCTGGGCGCGACGTTCCTTCGCAATCATGCCGAGTGGTCGAGCCGCATTGTCTACTTTGGCCCCATGGGCTGCCGCACGGGCTTTTACCTCGTCGTTTTTGGTGAGCTGACGAGTGAGGAGATTCTGCCACTCGTGCGTGAGCTGTTCGAGTTTGTCGCCGGCTTTGAGGGCGATGTCCCCGGTGCCGCTCCCGAGGAGTGCGGTAACTACCTGGACCAGAACCTTCCCATGGCGAACTGGCTCGCGCACCGTTACCTCAACCGCGACCTGGCCGATATCGACGAGAAGCACCTGCACTATCAGCAGGCATAAGGGTTTTATCGTCCAAAACGTGCGCATTGGGCGCCTTCGCTTATGCGGGGGCGCCTTTTTGTTGAGTGGTCGGGATGAGCGTTCAAAATCGCTCATGTTTGTTTTAGAATGTTTGTACTGTCACATAAACGAACAGGAGTGAACATGCATATCTACTCTGTCAACAATCCCGAGTTCAAATCCTATGGCAACGTTTGGGATGACGTTCCGTCCGAGCTCACGTTGCCCGTGCTCGAGGCGCTCTCCGCCACGCCCATCCCCGAGGGCAGCAAGTACGTAGCAAGCGCGCCGGAGCTCGAGGGCGTCAAGGATGCCGATAAACTGGGCTTTCTCATGTTTGGCGGTCGTCTCTTCCAGCTCGGCTGGTGCAACGGCCACAACACGAAGCTCAACTGCTTGGAGTATCACCGCGCCAGCGAATTCAACCTGGGCGCCCGCGACTTTATCCTGCTTGTGGCGCATCGCTGGGAGATCGAGGACGGCAAACTCGACACCGCATGCGTCAAGGCGTTCCGCGTGCCGGCGGGCAAGGTTGTCGAGGTTTTCAACACCACGCTCCACTATACGCCCTGCATGGTCGACGACGGCGGCTTCCAAGTGATGGTGGCGCTGCCGGCGGGCACCAACGGCCCGCGCCCCGAGGCTGCAGCCGACATGCCTGCCGCCGGTGACAGCTACTGCTACTGGAAGGCCGACAAGTGGGTTCTCTGCCATGCTGACAGCCCCAAGGCAGCCGAAGGCGGCTACGTAGGCCTCATCGGCAAAAATCTCGACATCGCCTGCGATTAGAATCTTCCGTCTCAATCTGTAACATCTATCGGGCTAAATCGTCTCTACCTGTTACAGATCAAGGCAAACCGCCCCAAACCACCACAAAGGTGCCTGTTCCTTTTGTGGTGGTTGCTTAGAGCTGGCTGCGCAGATAGTCAGCCATATATGGAACAGCGAAACGCACGTAACCGCGGCGCGCCTGCTCGATTACGCCGGCGTCGATGAGGCGCCGGCGATACTTTTGTGCGTAGTCGGGCGTGACTGACATGCGCTTCGCAACATCAGAAATGCGAGACACGGCGCTTTCGTCATCGGTCATTGCGGCGAGAAACGCAACATCTTGGTCCGATAGCGCGGCGAGCGTCGTTTCGCACACATCGTTTTCGAAATCGGCCTTTGACGCTTCGATTGCTCCGTCGACTTGCTCTGGCGTTACACGTTCTCCTGCCTGGCAACGATTGGCGATGTTGTAGCCGATGAGCTGCAGCATATAGGGCGAGCCCTGAGTTGCGCGAGCGGCGTCCAGCCGAAGATCGCTTGGGATATCAAGGTCGAGCTCTTCGAAAGCCCGCTGATAATAGGCATCGACATCTCCGACTGAAAGCGGTTCAAGCGTAACCTTGCGAGCACGGTTGAGAAATGTCAGCACACGGTCATTGAGTGTCGCGCAGACGGCTCCCGGGAGGCCCGCCATGACGAGCGCGACGTTGAGCCGTTCGCCGACCAGCTCTTGATAGGCGGTGACGAGCTGTCTGATCTCGGGTGAATTTGCTTGGAGCTCGTCGATGAGGATGAGGATGCCGTGTCCCTGCTCCGTCAGTTTGCGCGCGAGCTGTGTGAGCTTGAACTGAAAGCTCTTGGACTCCTGCACGTCTCGTGTGAACTCGAGGCCTGCCGAGAACCCAAAAACACTTAGACTGCCGCTCGTGAGTTTGGGAAGGCGGCGTTTGTTGACGTAAGGCTCGCCCGTTTCCTGGATCTTCTCAACAATGCGCTCGAGCATATCCTCGGAGGCTACGGTGGGCGTGGCGACAACAAAGCCGAGCTTGCGTGCGCGGTCGGCAAGTTCCCACAGAAGAACCGTCTTGCCGCTGCCTCGCTGGCCGAGCATGAGCATGGCTCGGTCTCGATTGCCAGGCTCCTGCTCAAGGCCGGAGATGAATGTCGAAATTACATTTCTGCGCCCGACTAGATAGGACGGGCGATTTCCAAATGAGGGGGAGAAGATGGTTTCAGTCATGAGTCTCCTTTCCTTTTTTTCCTATTTTTTCCTTTCTTTCCTATTCAGTCAAATATCCCGCCGGCGAAGGCGGCTGCGGGGGGTCTTATCGGCAAAAATCTCGACATCACCTGCGACTAGAATCTTCCGTCTCAATCTGTAACACCTAGCGGGCCAAATCGTCTCTACCTGTTACAGATTTAGACAAACTGCAGGGGCTGCCCGAAAGATCTCGATCTGTAACGCCAGGCCCGGTTTTGGCTTCCTAGCTGTTACAGATCGAGACAAACCGCCCCAAACCACCACAAAGGTGCCTGTTCCTTTTGTGGTGGTTTGGGCAGGCGGGTATCAAAAAGTGTCAGACGGGGCGGCTGTCGGGCACCTGCGCGCGAAAAGAAGTATCGACCTGCGTCGTTGCCGTTGAGCGGCGCGCTGTTTACGGGGATACTGAAGCCGCGACAAACAGCGTGTGAAAGGATCGACGTATGGCTTTCCGTAAAGACTTCCTGTGGGGCGGCGCGACGGCTGCCAACCAGTGCGAGGGTGCCTACGACGTGGATGGCCGCGGCCTGGCCAACGTGGACGTGGCCCCGCACGGCCCCGAGCGCTATGCGGTGGTCTCCGGCCAGCGCAAGATGCTCGACTTCGAGGACGGCTATTACTATCCCGCGCAGACCGGCATCGATTTCTACCACCACTACAAGGAGGACATCGCCCTCTTTGCCGAGATGGGCTTTAAGACCTTCCGCATGAGCCTGGCCTGGACCCGCATCTTCCCCAACGGCGACGAGACCGAGCCCAACGAGGCCGGCCTGGCCTTTTACGAGGACGTGTTCCGCGAGTGCCAAGCGCACGGCATCGAGCCGCTCGTGACCATCACGCACTTCGACTGCCCGATCCACCTCATCAAGGGGTACGGTGGCTGGCGCAACCGCAAGCTCATCGACTTCTACAAGAACCTCGCGACCACGATCTTCACCCGCTACAAGGGTCTGGTGAAGCACTGGCTTACCTTCAACGAGATCAACATGATCTTGCACCTTCCGTTTATGGGTGCCGGCCTGGTTTTTGAGAAGGGCGAGAACAAGGAGGCCGTCGAGTACTTGGCCGCCCACAACGAGCTCGTCGCCAGCGCCTGGGCAACCAAGATTGCCCACGAGATCGACCCCGAGGTCAAGATCGGCTGCATGCTCGCTGCCGGCACCTACTACCCCTACAGCTGCCGTCCGGGCGATGTGCGCCAGGCGCAGCTCGACAACCAGGACAACTACTTCTTTGTCGACGTCCAGAGCCGCGGCTACTACCCGGCCTACGCCGTCAAGAAGCTTGAGCGCTTGGGTATCGACGTGGGTATGACCGACGAGGACCGCGAGATCCTGGCCGCCAACACCGTCGACTTCATCAGCTTTAGCTATTACAGCACCCGTTGCTCCGCCGGCGCCGATAACCCCGATGTCGAGCGCACCCAGGGCAACGCCTTCGCCGGCGCCAAGAACCCCTACCTTCAGGAGAGCCAGTGGGGCTGGGCCATCGATCCGCTGGGCTTCCGTATTACGCTCAACGACCTGTACGATCGTTATCAGAGGCCGCTGTTTGTGGTTGAGAACGGTCTGGGCGCCAAGGATGTTGTCGAAGAGGACGGTTCCGTCAACGACGACTACCGTATCGACTACCTGCGCCAGCATATCGCCGCGATGCGCGATGCGGTGACCGAGGACGGCGTTGACCTGCTGGGCTACACCACCTGGGGCCCGATCGACCTGGTGTCTGCCGGCACGGGCGAGATGTCCAAGCGCTACGGCTTCATCTATGTGGACCGCGACGACGCCGGCAACGGCACCCTCAAGCGTTCCAAGAAGAAGAGCTTCGACTGGTACAAGAAGGTTATCGCCACCAACGGCGAAGATTTGGCCTAGGCTTTCCCGATAACCGTAGCCTCCTGACCAAGGCGCCCGGCGAGCAGTTAATGCTTGCCGGGTGCGCTCGCATCGGGATGCCCATCAAGGAAGTGGCGTTGCGCGTGCCCCTTCTGGGCCATGCGGCTCAAAATTGCGGCGTGATGTGGACGGCTGGGGTCGAATTGGCAGCATTTCGAGCCTGGCTTCGATATTGAAACTGGTTCTTTATTAAAAAGGATTTCCAGACAATTGAGCGGCTGGGGGTTAACCATGAGGGGCATGGGAGACACAACCGCATATCTGCGTCGGGGCATTCGGGAGATTATATGCCTGGCGCTGTTCTTCTTCACGTTTTTGGCGTGCGAGTATCTTTTTGATGTGCGCATGGCCGAGTTCGTGTCTCCGAACGAGGTCGTTATTTATGAGAGCCTTGTTATCGGCGCGAGCGTGATTGGCTTTTTTTGTGCGTCCCATTCTGTACTATCGCCGTCCCCATGCTATCGACGCAACGAGTGACGTCACGGGCGTTTTGCTGGTGGCGGCATTGCTGCTGTTGATTATGGCGGTTCAGGTTGAGGTGGTAATTGCCGGCGGTTTGGTGGCGTGCTGCGCGTTGGGCTACTGCGGATCGACTGCCCATGCAAATTTTGCGCGGACGCCCTGCTTGGCGCGCGCCGCCGCACTTTCTTACGCCACGGGCGTGCTGGTGCAGGTTCTCAACCACATGGTGATGCCTGCCGGCATTCCTCAGCAGGCTGTTCTGGTCGTCTGTACGATCGCGCAGGTGGCGTTGCTCCACGGTGCCCGACGCGCCAAGCTGCGCGACGAGTCCGATCCCAACTTTGAACCCAGTGTTGCCGGGCTTTCGGTAGATGCTTTGGAATATGGCGCCAAGTGGCATGACGATCCCGAGGCAAAGGCGGCATTCCGCCGCACCGTAGTTCGTCTGACCGTGGCGACAGCGTATCTTTCCGGCGTATTTGCCGCTCTCAACGCGGGTCTCACAACCTTGCATGCTACTGGAGCCGTTGATTTGGGTGACTGGCCGCGCCTGCTGCTTGTCGCGAGCTCGTTGGCTGCCGGCGTCCTATTTGACCTGCGCGGCCGTTCGTATATGAATATCGGCATGACATGCGCCGCCATGTTGTCCACGCTTTCGTTCTTTGTGCTCATCATCGATGGCAATGGCGGTAACGAGCTCGCTGCCACGATCATCTTTTATCTGGGATCGGGCTTCTTTGTGGTGTTCTTTACCACAAAATTCGCCGCCATCTCGCTCTATGCGCGCTGGTCATATTTTTGGCCGTGCATGGGCCGCGTCGTCAACAACGTGTGCTCGATGCTCGTGACGGCGCCGGCAGTGGCGATTATTTTGAGTCAAAACGTGCTGGCTGCAGTCGGCGCGGCGCTCGTGATGTTTGTGGGTATTGCGATTACGCTACTGGGGCAGTTGGGGCAACAGGCCGATGATGTCGTGATGCAGGACGGGCTGACGCTTGCTACCGACGATCTTGGTGGGGATTTTGCGTCCACATGCTCCGATTCCGCGCTCGTGGAGGCAGCGGAGCTCACGTCCGATGAACGCCTCGATGCCTTCGTCACCACCTTTGGACTTACAGAGCGCGAGCGCGATATTTTGGAGGCCTTGGTCGTTTCGGACCAGAGCGTTCAGGACATCGCCACAACGCTCTTCCTTTCGCGCTCCACGCTCTATCGTCACATTTCCTCGATCAACAAAAAGACCGGTACCGCTTCGCGTGTGGCCCTTATCAACTTCTTCTGGTCCTGGACAGCCAGGGACTAGCGTATGAGCTGCCGCCCAGTCGCTTACTCTAACGGGGGATGTGGCCTCAAAGCGCACCCGCATCGACGCTTCGCCTGCGCTAAACTGGAAGGCACGTACGCGATTACGAGAGGAGCCCGCATGGAGGCTTACAAGCAAGAGTTCATCAAGTTTATGGTTGAGTCCGACGTTCTTAAGTTCGGCAGCTTTACGCTCAAGAGCGGCCGTCAGTCCCCGTTTTTTATGAACGCCGGCGCTTACGTGACGGGCTACCAGCTCAAGAAGCTGGGCGAGTATTACGCCCAGGCCATCCACGATAACTTTGGCGACGACTTTGACGTGCTATTTGGGCCGGCCTACAAGGGCATTCCCCTGGCCGTCGTGACCGCGATTGCCTACCACGAGCTGTACGGCAAGGAGGCCAAGTACTGCTGCGACCGCAAGGAGGCCAAGGACCACGGTGCCGATAAGGGCAACCTGCTGGGTTATGAGCCCAAGGACGGCGACCGCGTGGTCATGGTCGAGGACGTCACCACCAGCGGCAAGTCCATCGACGAGACCTATCCCAAGGTTAAGGCTGCTGCCGACGTCGAAATCAAGGGCCTGATCGTGTCCCTCAACCGCATGGAGGTCGGCAAGGGCGGCGTGACCACCGCGCAGAAGGAGATCGAGGCAAAGTACGGTTTCCCCGTCGCGAGCATCGTTTCCATGGCCGAGGTCGTCGAGACCCTCTACAACCACGAGATCGACGGCAAGGTCGTCATCGATGACGAGCTCAAGACCGCCATCGACGCCTACTACGAGCAGTACGGAGTGCGTTAGTTACGGCGTTTTACCAAACGCCGTAACCGGCCGACGCTGCGCGCCGCCCAGAGCGACAATTTGTCATTCAAAAGGCAAGGCATGACCAGAAGGTCAATGCCTTGCCTTTTTCATGCCAACTTGTTCGCTCTGGGCGGCGCTCGCTGTCCGTCCTCTACCCGCGGCGTTGCCCCGCTCCGGATGCGGCACTTGGGGACGTTCTTAAATGGCTAGTCACCGGGGACGTTCTTGTTTGACTAGTCGTTTAAGAACGTCCCCAATGACTAATCACCACATGTGAGCCTGGCCTCCTGCGTCAGATTCTAATAACGAGTTTACGGAATAAATAGTTATTAGAGTCGATATGGCCGACCTAATGACGAGAAGTCGTTATTAGGTCGGCCGTTAGTCATTGGGGATGTTTTTAAATAGCTACTTGAGCCCGGGGAGGCGGGTGTAGGGGAATGAACGCTCTAGGAATTCGGCGCAGCGGGCGTAGTCTTTGGCGAAGTAGCTGCTGTAAAGCGAATCGAGCACGTATTGCACGGCGATGTGGCTCGCGAACTGCGTGATGCGATGCGTCATGCTCTCGTGGTCGCTCACCGTGAGATAGGCGGCAAAGCCGGGGTGAATGCGCGCGCAATAAGGCGTGCCGATGACGATGACCGGGACATGCCGACTGCTGAGGATCGGCAAGATGCCCTTGAGGTTGGGGGCAAGGCCGCTGTAGGAGATGACGATTGCCGCATGGTCGGGACCCGAGGCGAGCGCCGTTCGCACCTGGGCCTCGACACCGTCGTGGCACGTCGCGCTTTTACCGGCGGAGAGCAGGCGATCGCGGAACATTCCCGCTGGATAGAGGTTGTGCGAGCCGTGTAGATGTCGACCTGTCGGGCGTTCGCGATGAGCTTGGCGGCATGGTCAAGTTGCGTGGGGTCGAGCAGCTCCTGCGTTTCGGCCAGCGTGGTCTGGTAGAGCCCCTCCATGCGCTCCATAACCTGCGCAGACGATACTCGGCTTATCGACCCGCGATGCAAAGGAGATGCTCGTCCCACGAGCACTACCGGAAAGGGCTCGCGATTCGAGTCCCCACCTTAGCATTTGAACCATTTGGCACTATAATTACCGTAGGCATGCGCACAACGTTGCGCTTAATCAAGAGGAGAAAACGTATGGGTCTGTTTGATATGTTCAAGAAGAAGGCTGAGCCCGCGGCTGCCGCTGCTCCGGCCTCCATCTCTGCTTCTGCCGGCGCCGACGTGCTGTGCTCGCCCGTCAAGGGCAAGGTCATCAAGATGGCCGACGTGCCCGATCCCGTCTTTGGTGGCGAGGTTCTGGGCAAGGGCTGTGCCGTGTGGCCCGAGGACGATCTGGTCTACGCTCCCTGCGACGGTAAGGTGACCGTCACCATGGGTCACGCCGTGGGTCTGCAGTCCGATAGCGGCATCGAGGTTCTGGTGCACGTTGGCGTCGATACCGTCAACATGAACGGTGATGGCTTCGAGGGCTTCGTCAAGGCCGACGACGTTGTGAAGGCCGGCCAGCCCATACTCAAGATCGACCGCGCCAAGATTGCCGCTGCTGGTTATAAGGACTGCGTCGTGGTGGCCGTGTCCAACACCGCCGAGTTTGCCGACGTCGAGCTCACCGTTGAGGCAGAGTCCGCCGTCGCCGCCGGTGACGCCATCGTCAAGGTCGTCCGCAAGTAAACTGTGGCATCCAAAGGATGTGCAAGGGTGGTCGGGTTTTCCGGCCACCTTTTTTATTACATCGCGGGGAAGCGTTTTATTGCACGTTGGGCGGGCTTGCAAACCGTTCGGACGCTAAAACGAACCGACCGCGCCTTCGCGTTGCCGAGGGTGTTCATAAGTGGATAGTATGGGCTTACTTATTACAACGTGTGCCGCGTCCGGGAAGCGCGGTGCCGCTCATTGGGAGGAACAACATGAAAAAGAAGCTGCTGCTTGCGCCCCTCATGGCCGTCTTGGTTGCATGCGTGGTCGTACTTTCCGGCTGTGGAGGTCCTTCGGTTGAGGAGCTCATCACCGAGGATCTTACGACGCAGTTTGACGAGGTCAAGAACGGTGGCGACGACTTCCTCTCTGGTCTGGAGGAGGCTTCGGGCGACGAGTTCGAGCAGCTGGGTATCGATCCCAAGGAGTACGCCAAGACCTATCTCGAGGGCTTTGACTACAAGATCGGCGACGTGACGGTCGACGAGGACAAGGGTGTCGCGACCGCCGAGGTCTCTATCACCTGCAAGTCTATGAACAAGATCGTCGAGGACTTCTCCACCCAGTATCAGGAGAAGGTCGCTGCGCTTGACACGGTTCCTTCCGATGACGAGCTGTACAAGATGGCCGGTCAGGTTATGGTCGATGTGACCAAGGCCACCGAGCCCAGGAAGACCACGGTTATCTTCAAGTACACCTGCAACGACGACGGCGAGTGGTCTGCCGACGACTCCGTCAACTCCGAGATGATGGATGCAATGCTGAGCTAGGGGGTTACGCGGTTCTACGAACCGCGTAACCAGTTGACGCTGCGCGCCGCCCAGGACGACAATTTGTCATTCAAAAGGCGAGGCATGACCAGAAGGTCTATGCCTCGCCTTTTTCATGCCAACTTGTTCGTCCTGGACGTCGCTCGCTGTCCATCCTCTACCTGCGTCGTTGCCATGGTGCGGCACTTGTAGTCATTGGGGACGTTCTTAAATGACCAGGCGGCAGTTGGGGACACTCCTTGTGCCAGCGTTGCATCGAGTGTTTGGGAAACCGCGACCCGGTTTTTGGCCGAATAGTGGGTCGCATTTTCCGGATGGGGTGGGTTGCGGAAAGTGCGACCCGGAATATTGCTCTGAAACGGGATGCGGTTTCCCTGATGCGCCTCAAACGGAAAGCGTATCCCATTCCGGAGCTTCAAAACGGGATGCGCTTTCCGCGCGGAAGAATTGTCGCAGCTGCGTTAAGCAGTGTCGCTTGTTACTCGCCCAGAATCAGCGCCGCGAGCTCGTCCTGGGTGTCCACCACGTAGTCGGCGCCGGCGGCTTCCAGCTCTGTGCGGCCGCGGAAGCCCCAGCTGACGCCCGCACTCTTAAGGCCGGCGTTGTGACCGGTCAGGATATCGACATTGGAATCGCCCACGTAGAGCGTGGTCGACGGATCGGCGCCTAGCTCTTCCATCACATGTAGTGTGACGGGCGCTTCGGGCTTGGGCGGAAACGCATCGACACAGCCCTGCACCAGCGCAAAGCGCTCGGAACCAAAATACTTCTCAATAAGCGGAGCCGCCGAGACGTGGTCCTTGTTGGTGAGCACGGCAAGCTGAACACCCGCGGCGCGTAGGCGGTCGAGCATCTCGATCGTGCCGGCATAGGGGGCGGTGTGGTCCTCCTTGTGCTCGCCGTAGTAAGCCCTAAACTCGGCAAGCGTCTGCTCAAACATGCGACCGTCGTCCGCATACTCGGCAGGCATAAAACGCTCAACCAGCTTGAGCATGCCGTTTCCCACCTTGTAGCGGTACTCGTCTACGGCAAACGTGGGCCAGCCGTGCATCTCGCAGGTATGGTTGCCGGCGGCCGCCAGGTCCTCGAGCGTGTTGAGGATGGTGCCGTCCAGATCAAAAATCACATGGGAATAATCCGCTGCCATGGGTGCTCCTGCCGCTTGAGTTGTAAAACGCACCCCATAATACTGGGCATGCGTGCCGGGCATGTTTGGAATCTGAATATCTTTAATAGCCCTGAGTCTTTGTCGTTAGCAAATCCTTGGCAGCTGCTCTCCCACGAGCATGTCGAGGATGCGGGTCGATCCCCAGCCGGTGCGTACGCGCACGGCGGGACGGGCGCCCTCGGCAAGTGGCAGCACGCGACCGATGATGGCGGCGTTCTCGCCGTAGCGGGCGGCGCGCATGGCGGCCAGCGCGGCATCGGCCTGCTCGGCCGGCACCGCGGCGACCATCTTGCCCTCGTTTGCCACCTGCAGCACATCGTAGCCGAGCATCTCGCAGGCTGCCTGCACATCGGGGCGCACGGGCACATCGTCCTCGTCGATTTCCATGGCAACGCCGCTGGCCTGCGCAAACTCGTTGAGCGTCGAGGCCAGGCCACCGCGCGTGGGGTCGCGGAAGCAGCGTGTGTCGGGTGCTGCGGCAAGCACATCGGCAATCAGGTGGTTGAGCGGCGCGGCGTCGCTTTCGATGGTGCTCGAAAACGCCAAGCCCTTGCGTTGGCTCATGATAGCGATGCCGTGGTCGCCCAGTGTACCCGACACCAGGATGACATCGCCAGGCTGGCAGTTGGCGCCGCTGAGCGCCACACCCTCGGGCACCTCGCCCACGCCGGCGGTATTGATGTAGACGCCGTCGGCCCCGCCGCGCTCGACCACCTTGGTGTCGCCCGTGATTATGGACACGCCTGCCTCGCGTGCCGTTTCGGCCATCGTCTGCACAATCTGGTGGAGCTTATCCATGGGATAGCCCTCTTCGAGGATAAAGCCGCACGATAGGTAGCGCACGTTGGCGCCCGAGGTCGCGACGTCGTTGACGGTTCCGCACACGGCGAGGCGGCCGATGTTGCCACCGGGGAAGAACTGCGGCGAGACTACAAAGCTGTCGGTCGACATGGCGATGCGCCCGCTCGCGGGCAGCGCGGCGACGCCGGCATCGTTGCCCTCGAGCAGCTCGGGCGAGCCAAAGGCATCCAAAAAGACTTCGTCGACGATGCGCTTCATCATCTGCCCGCCGGAGCCGTGGCCCAGCAAGACAGTGCTATCGGAGACACTATGGGACATATCGAAAACTCCAATCGTGGGAGGTGTCAGCACGCGGGGGCGTTCGGGCTAGACTCGGTAACGGTAGTACGCCGCGCAGCTGCCCTCGGAGCTCACCATGCACGGTCCGACAGGATGCTCGGGCGTGCAGGTGCGGCCAAAGAGCGGGCAGCTGCTCGGCGTAATGACCCCGCGTAGCACGTCGCCGCAGCGGCATCCGCGCGGCTCGACCGTCGCCTCAACGGGCACGTCAAAGCGAACGCGGGCATCAAAGCGCGAGAACTCGGGGCGGATGGCGAGTCCCGAAGCCGCAATCGACCCCAATCCGCGCCATGTGGTATCGCACGGCTCAAATACCTGCTCGACCAGCTGGCGCGCCACGGGATTGCCGTCGGCATTGACGCCGCGGCGGTAGGCGTTGTCGATCGCGGGCTGCCCCTCAACAACCATCTGGACCAGCATGCAGATACCCTGCAAGATGTCGACCGGCTCAAATCCCGTTACCACGCCTGGAGTCTTAAACTCGTCGACCAAAAAGCCAAAGGGGGCTAAGCCCGTGATGGTGGCGACGTGTCCCGGCAGGATAAAGCCGTCGATGGTGGTCTCGGGATCGTTGGCGATGGCGCGCAACGCCGGCGGCGTGGTCTTGTGGGCGCAATAGACCGAGAAGTTCTGCAGCCTGCGTGCGTCTGCCTCCAAGATGGCGGCGGCGATGGTGGGCGTCGTAGTCTCAAAGCCCACGCCCATAAAAATGACCGGGCGATCGGGGTTTTGCTCGGCAGTGTCGAGCGCGTCGAGCGGGGAATAGACGATGCGGATGTCGCGCCCCGCCGCCTTTTGCGCAGCGAGCGAGGTGGATGATCCGGGCACGCGCATCATGTCGCCAAAGGTGGTGATGATGGCGCCGTCTATGTTGGCGAGCGCGATTGCGTGGTCGATATCGCGGTTGGCGGTAACGCAGACGGGGCAACCCGGACCGCTCAGTAGTTTGAGCCCGGCAGGCATAATGGAGCGAAAGCCATAGCGACCGATGCTCACGGTGTGCGTGCCGCAGACTTCCATAAGGTTGATGGCGCGGTCGCCGACAAGCTCATGAATGCGCTCGATGAGCTCGCGAGCCAGCTTGGGATCGCGGAATGCCGAGAAGTCGATACCGGAGCGAGCCGGCTGCTCGGGCGCCACTAGTAAGCCTCCGCCGGGTTGGTGGTCAGCTGGTCTTCTTCGGCCAGTTCGGTCATGGTGTTGACCAGCTCGAGCGTTTCTTGCGCTTCCTGCTTATCGACAATCTGGATGCCAAAGCCGGCGTGCACGAGAATATAGTCGCCTACCTGCGCCGTCGGCACGAGTCTCAGCGAAACAGGGCGCTCGATGCCCATCATGTCGACGGTGGCCTTGAGGTCATCGTCGCGTTTGACTACTTTACCGGGAACGGCAAGGCACATAATGTTCCCCTTTTATACGCTTTGCGCTGGATGGGCGCTTAATAATCCATCAGTTGATGGTAGCGCTCGTGGGGTTCGCGGGCAAACGCGTTACGCCTGTGAGACGGCTGAGCGCGGCGGCGTGCGAGGGCGAGCTACTGTGATGCAATCTGAGCAAGACGAGCGCTTGCGACCGCCGCCTGACCGTAGGCGATGCAGCCGTCGTTGACGGGCACGGTATGGGGGACGAGGACAGTAAGGCCTGCGCTTTTGAGCTCGCTGGTGAGGAGCTGAAGCAAAAGTCGGTTCATGAACACGCCGCCCGAGAGCGCGACGGTATTGATGCCTTCGTGCACGCAGATATCGCTGGCGATGCGCGCCGAGGAGCGCGCGATGGTGACGTGGAAGTCGAGCGCGAGCTTGCCGGCGGGCACGCCGGTCCTGATTCCCTCCAAAAGCGCCTCAAAAAGCGGTCTGGAGTTCAGAACATGGCAGTCGTCCGGACGGGATGATTCGGTTACGGAAAAGCTGGCCATATTGCCGGTGGGGCAGGCACTTTCACTGCTGAACGCGCGCCAGGCGGTGGCTTCGAGTTCTATGGCGGGTTCGCCCTCGTAGGTTGCCTTGTCGCAGATGTCCAGAATTGCTGCCGCGGCATCAAAGAGACGCCCCATGCTGCTGGTACGCGGGCTGTTGATGCCGCGCTCGATCATGGTGGCTGTCACGCTACGCGTTTGCTCGTCGAGGCTGTCCAAAAGCCGAGCGGCACCTGGGTGCTCGAGCAGGCCGAGCTCACTGAGCAGGGCAAAGGCGTTGCGGCGGGCGTCGCGTACGGAGGCCGCCCCGCCGGGGAGCGCCCAGGGGCGCAAATGCGCGGCGCGCTCAAAGCCGCCAAGGCTGACAACAAGAAACTCGCCGCCCCAAATGGTCCCATCGGTGCCGGCGCCGGTGCCGTCAAAGGCGATGCCAAGGACGCGCGCGTCGGTTGTAAGCTGGCCCGCGGCGATGGCCTCGGCCATTACGCTCGCGATATGCGCATGATGGTGCTGCACCTCGACGAGCGGCAGATTGCATTTTCGCGCCTGCTCGCGCGCCCACTGGCCCGATAGATAGCTGGGGTGCACATCGCAGGCCAAGGCGGCGGGCGCCAAATCAAAGAGATCTTCCAAGCGCGTGCGCGCGGCGTTCCAGGCATCGAAGGTTTCGCCGTTTTCAACATCGCCGATATGCTGCGACACAAAACAGGTTGCCTCGCTGTTCGCGTCCTCGCGCGTGAGCGCAATCGTGGCCTTTTGCTGTGGCCCGCAGGCGAGCACGCAGGACGGAGCGCCGTCGAGCGCCGGCAACGGCAGCGGCTGGGGTGCATATCCGCGAGCGCGGCGCACGGGCATAACTTCGCCGTCGACCACGCGCACTACAGAGTCGTCGTAGCGCGAGAGGATTGCGCGGTCGTTACCGAGCAACGCGTCGGCGATGCCGGCGGCAACGAGGTGTTCCCAGGCAAGGTCGTCGTCGGTCTCGATGGGTTCTTCGCTCAGGTTTCCGCTGGTCATGACGAGCGCGTACATACCGCAGGCTTCTGCCGCGGCAAGCAACAGATGCTGAAGCGGGGTATAGGGGAGCATGACGCCGAGCTCGGGCAGGTCGTGCGCGACAGATGGCGCGAGGGCGAGGATGTCGGGGGAACCGCCGTTGTCCTCGCTAACAGTGCGCCGGCGCAGCAGCACGATGGGGCGGATACTGCCGGCGAGCAGATCGCGTTCAGCATCGTCGATATGGCACAGGCGCTCGGTATCAGCAAGACTGCGCACCATGACGGCAAGTGGTTTGTTGCTGCGGCGTTTGCGACGGCGCAACTCGGCCACCGCCTGCTCGTTGGCAGCGTCACAGGCTAGATGGAATCCGCCCAGGCCCTTGATGGCGACGATGCCACCGCTGGCCAGCAGCTCAACGCAGCGCTCGATGATAGCATCGCTGGCCTCGCGTGTGGTGCCGACGGCCGGTGTCGCGGACAAATTCCCGCACGCATCGCCGTTTACAGCCTCGCGCCACGTAATATGCGGCCCGCAATCAAAGCAGGCATCGGGCTGCGCGTGAAAACGCCGGTCGAGTGGGTCGACATACTCCGCGGTGCACTTGGGACACATGGGAAAACAATCCATCGATGTGTCCGCTCGGTCATAAGGCAGCGATCGGATGATGGTAAAGCGTGGGCCGCAGTTAGTGCAGTTGATAAAAGGGTAGTGATAGCGTCGGTCGGCGGGATCGAACAACTCGCGCAGGCAATCGTCACAGGTGGCGATATCGGGCGAGACGAGCGTCGTGTGCGCGGTCTGGTCCTGCGACGCCACAATGTGAAAGCCCTGCTCATCGGCAGTGCTCCAGCCGCCAGGCCTCAAATCCGCAATATCGACTCGCTCAACGCGAGCCGCCGCGGGCGCATGCTCAGAAAGCACAGCGACAAATCCGTCAACCGCCTCGGCACAAGCGTGCGCCTCGATATGCACGCCGTCGCCCGCATTGAGTACCCATCCGCAAATGCCATGCGCCATGGCCTCGCGATACACAAACGGTCGCATGCCAACGCCCTGCACAATGCCCGTCACATGAATATGCACATGCCGCATGCGATACCCCTCATCAAAACCGACCAAAAAAGGACAGGTTTGTTTTGGTAGGTAAAACTTCTAAACCTGCCAAAACAAACCTGTCCCTATTTGGCAGGTGCGCTGCGGGAAATCCCGCTACAGCCCCAGGCTCTGCTTGGTGGCGGCGCACGTGAGCTCGCCGTGCTTAACGCCGCGCAGGCCCAGCAGGCGGTCGGCTAGTTCGTAGACGCGCTCGCCGCGACCCTTGAGCGCCAGAATCTCCAAGCAGTTGTGGTGATCCAGATGCACGTGCATGGTCGATACGATCTCGTCGGTGTAGTCGTGCTGCACTTCGTCCAGACGGCGCGTCAGGTCGCCGGTATGGTGGTCGTAAATCATGGTGAGCGACCCGATAACATGCTCATCGGGCGTGCGCATCTGCTCCTTGGCGATCGAGGCGCGAATCAGGTCGCGCACGGCTTCGGAGCGGTTGGCCACGTCGCCGCGGCGCGCGATCTGCTCGTCAAAACGGCGCAGCAGGTCGTCGGGTGCGGTAACCGAAAAACGGACCAGCTCGGAGCCGGAACCACTACAGTGGCAGCCCGCGTCACCGTCCGCCCCGTGCGGATGCTCGTGCTCGTACCCGCAGCAGTGCTCGTGTTCGGCCACCTTACACCAGCTTCACGGAGCCGACGGAGTTGTGGTCGGCCTCGATGGCCTCTTCGTAGCCCTCGAGTGCGTCGTGGGCCTCGTGCAGTGCGGCCATGGCTGCCTCGAGCTTGGCGCCGATGCGCTCCATGTCAAAATTCTCGGTCGCATGCAGCAGCTGATGGCTCCACTCGTGAGCGAGCTCGATGGTGTCGTCGACCTGCTTGACGCTCATGGCAAGCTGGCTCATGTTCATTCCAACATCATGCATGGGAAATCTCCTTGTGTAGGCGGTAATCCAGTGGTTCAGATTTTACTACGCCCGCTCTGCGCGCCGCTGCATAAGAAGACGATATGAGAAAGCCATTTGGGTCGCCTCCCCCGCGGCGCAGCTTCTTTCCGCGGGCTCGGGATGCCACAATGGGCTTTGAGTATCGGCCCGTGCGGTAGCCCTTACCGCACCTGCGGGGAGGAGGCTTCCCATGCCCCATGTTACCTCCATCGGTCTGGACTTCCACGCGCGATCGGTCGCCGCCGCGGCGTTCAACCCCTTCACCGGCGAGGTGGTGCACCGTGACTTCGGGACGGACGCCGCCGAGATCGCGGAGTGGGCCCTCGGGTTCGAGGAGCCCAGGGCCTGCTACGAGAGCGGCCCCACCGGCTTCCACATGGCGCGCGAGCTGCGCGCGCTCGGCCTCGACTGCGCCGTGGCCGCCGTCTCCAAGATGCAGAGGCCGGCGGCGGACGCGCGCCGCAAGAACGACCGGCGCGACGCCGAGTTCATCGCCCGCATGCTCGCCACCCACAACATCGTGGAGGTCCCGTTGCCCGATGCGGCCGTCGAGGCCGCCTGGGACCTCGACCGCGCCCTCGACGACGCCACGGCGGAGTACCGCCGCGCCAGGCAGCGACTCAACATGTTCCTGATCAGGCTGGGCCACGTCTGGGACGAGCGCAACGCCGACGGGACGAGGAAGGGATCCTGGACGCGCGCCCACTGGAGGTGGATATCCGGGATCAGGCTCGAGGGGCCCCAGCGCGACGTGCTCGAGTACTACGTCACGGCCGCGAGGTGCGCGGAGTCGGACCGCCGGCAGCTCGAGAAGAAGGTGCTCGCCCTCGCCAGGACCGACCGGTGGCGCCCGGCCGTCGAGGCGCTCTCCTGCATCAAGGGAATCGACACACTGACGGCCTTCAGGCTCGCAGCCGAGGCGGGCTCCTTCACGAGGTTCCGGACGGCCCCGGCCTTCGCGAGCTGGTGCGGGCTGATCCCGTCGGAGCGCTCGAGCGGCGAGACCGAGCGGCGCGGCGGGATAACCAAGACGGGCAACCGGCTCGCCAGGACGGCACTGGTGGAGTCGGCGTGGCACTACCTGACGTGCACGCCCCGCCCGAAGGCCCCGGCGCCCGGCGCGGACGTCCCCGCGGCGATCCGGGCGCCGCGCGCCGACGACTGCACCGCCAGGCTCTGCCGCCGCCGCGAGGCGCTGGCGGCGGCGGGCAAGAGCCCGTGCAAGGCAAACGCCGCCGTCGCGCGCGAGCTCGCCTGCTGGGTCTGGGAGATCGGGTGCCGGGCGGAGGGGACCCTCGGCTGACCCCGTCGGACAACAAGCCTCCCGCTGGGAGGGCCCGCGCCTCGACGCATCGCCGGCGCGCGTTCACGAACCCTTTTTGGGCAGCCCAAGGGCCGCGCCCGTGAACAAGACTGGTTTCGGACGAGCGCGCCGGACGGAGAATCGAAATGCGGTGGGGTGCGCGGACATACCGGGCTGACCGCCGGCAGCGCGCCCGCAAGAGCCCGCGGATATTAGCTTGCCAGGCAAGCGTCGACTAAACGTGCAGCGTGCGCGGGCCCTCCCGACGGGAAACGAAAAAGCCCGGTTTAAAACCGGGCTCGAACAAACACGCCTATTGACAATGGCTTTCTCATATTAAAGGGGTCGCCGCCGCTAAGGCGTTGACCCCTTAATCCAAGCAACGGCGCTGCCCAGCTTTCCAGAACTTGGGCTGCCGTCGACACTATTCTACCCACGAATGACATTTTGGACAATCGGTAATGCCGCTCTAAAAGCCTGGCACAACCGGCACAACCTAGGCGGTCGCTGGATGTGACAAAGAGGCTGTCCCTTCGTCACATCCCAAATATTGCCTTTACGTGTTGATGCACACGGTGTGTAATAATGCTCGCACTGTGCAATAGCGCACAGGCTGAGTAACAAGGAGGACGCTTGTCCCAGCTCGAGAAATGCGATCGCCGGTCCCTTCGCTCGCAGCGCGCCCTTCGCCAGGCACTTGCCAGCGAGCTTGCCGAAAGCGGCGACCTTTCGCGCATTAACGTCGCGTCGCTCACCGAGCGTGCCGGCCTTACGCGCCGCACGTTCTATTCGCACTACCGCGATATCCCCGACTTTATCAGCCAGATCGAGGACGGCCTGCTTGCCGAGATTCGTGAGCGGGTGGAGCTTATCACCGCAGCTCAATTACCCGATCTTTACCGCAACATCGACGAGCTCGAGCCGGCACCCGGCTCGGTTGAGCTGCTTCGCTATCTTGCGGCTAATCGCGACCTTATCGGGGCCCTGCTGGGCCCGGGCGGCGACCCCGCCTTTATTAAAAAGATCATCGATACCGCACGCGAGGCCGTGGTGCCGCGTGCACAGACGGGCATTTTGGGCTTGGCGCTGGGCACCTTCTTTGACTACTACGTCACCTATGTCGTAAGTGCCGAGGTCGGCATGATCCAACGTTGGTTTGAGCGTGACCTTTCTGAATCGCCCGAGACCATGGCGCGCATTATGACGGTCATCGCCTTTGTGCGCCCCGGCGACCTGTATGGCCAACCCATCGATATCAACGTGCCGGAATACGGCATGAAGCTATTGAATCTGCAGCTCGAGGACGCGGTCGACACCACCGCAACCGTCGAGTCCAACAACTAAGAGGAGAGACAATGAGCAAACTCGTCGAGGGCATTAAAGACCGTGTGGTCGCTGCCGCACGCGAGGCTGCGCCCGCCGTGGTGGACGCAGCGCAGAAGGCCGCGACCGCGGCTGCCGAGAAAGTTGCTGAGGCAGTTGCCGATGCCAAGAACGTGGCAGGGGAGACGTCCGTCGTCAGCGAGCCCGCCACCGCCGCTGAGCCCGTAGCCGCCGCCCAGGCCCCCGAAGGCGCGATCTTCAACCCCGAGGCCGTCCGCGGCAACCTGCACCTGGGCATCGACGTGGGTTCCACCACCGTCAAGCTCGCCGTGCTCAACGACAACAACCAGATCGTGTACGCCAAGTACCAGCGCCATCACACCGATGTCCGCGCCTGTGCCCGCGACTTGTTCGAAGGCGCCGCGACCGTGTTGCCGACGGCCCAAATGACCTGCGCCATTACCGGCTCGGGTGGCCTGCTGCTGTCCCAGTGGCTCGACCTGGAGTTTGTCCAGGAGGTCATCGCCAGCAAGCGCGCCGTCGAGACCCTCATCCCGGCCACCGATGTCGCTATCGAGCTGGGCGGCGAGGATGCCAAGATCATCTACTTCGACAACGGCATCGAGCAGCGCATGAACGGCACCTGCGCCGGCGGCACGGGCGCGTTCATCGACCAGATGGCCACTCTGCTGCACACCGATGCCAGCGGCCTCAACGAGCTCGCGGCAAACGCCACCACCATCTATCCCATTGCCAGCCGCTGCGGCGTTTTTGCCAAGACCGACGTCCAGCCGCTGCTCAACGAGGGCGCCCGCCCCGAGGACGTGGCTGCCTCCATCTTCCAGGCCGTCGTGACCCAGACCATCTCGGGCCTAGCGTGCGGCCGTCCCATCCGCGGCAACGTCGCCTTCCTGGGTGGCCCGCTGCAGTACCTCTCCGAGCTGCGCCACCGCTTCTACCTCACGCTCAACCTGGACGAGGAGCACCGCATTGTGCCCCAAAACGCCCACCTGTTTGTGGCGAGCGGCGCCGCCATGGCGCATGAGTCCAACAAGCTCAGCACGTTCCCGCAGCTCATCGAGGCTATCGATGCCCTGGGTGACACACAGGGTGCCGAGGTCGAGCGCCTGGATCCGCTCTTTGCCACCGACGAGGACTTCGCCGAGTTCAAAACCCGTCACGACCAGGAAGTCGTCCCCAAGGGCAAACTCGAAGGCTACACCGGCCGCGTGTTCATCGGCATCGACGCCGGTTCCACCACCATGAAGGCCGCGCTCGTGGGCGAGGACGGCCAGCTGTTGCACACCTGGTACGGCAACAACAATGGCGACATCCTGGGCACGGCCAAGGTCATCATGGCCGATTTCTACAACCACATCCCCGCCGGCTGCACCATCGGCCACGTGACCACCACGGGCTACGGCGAGGCGCTGCTCATCGAGGCTCTCAAGGCAGACTCGGGTGAAATCGAGACCGTCGCTCACCTGCGCGGCGCCAAGGCGTTCCTGCCCGGCGTCGAGTTCATTCTGGACATTGGCGGCCAGGACATGAAGTGCCTGCGCGTCAAGGACGGCGTCATCGAGCACATCATGCTCAACGAGGCCTGCTCGTCGGGCTGCGGCAGCTTTATCGAGAGCTTCGCCGTCTCTATGAACATGGACGTGCGCGCGTTCGCCGATGCCGCCATCCATGCCAAGGCCCCGGTCGACCTGGGCAGCCGCTGCACGGTCTTCATGAACTCGCGTGTCAAGCAGGCGCAAAAGGAAGGCGCCACGGTGGGCGATATCGCGGCCGGTCTTTCCTATTCCGTCATTAAGAATGCCCTGTTCAAGGTTATTAAGCTGCGCGATCCCAAGGAGATCGGCAGCCAGGTGATCGTTCAGGGCGGCACCTTTATGTCTGATGCCACGCTGCGCGCGTTTGAGCAGCTCACCGGCGTTCACGCCGTGCGTCCCGACATCGCCGGTTGCATGGGCGCCTATGGCGCTGCCCTGCTCGCCCGCGATCGCGCCGGCGCCGACGGCACCTCGACCATTCTTTCTGCCGAGGACATCGCGCACCTCACCGTGACGCAAAAGCATGTCCGCTGCGGTCGCTGCTCCAACAACTGTCAGCTTACCGTCAACGACTTTGGCGGCGGCAGGCGCTTCATTACCGGCAACCGCTGCGAGAAGGGCGCCGGCCACAAAAAGCAGAAAACCGAGGCCCCCAACCTCTTCAAAAAGAAAAACGAGTTGCTCTTTAACCGCGAGGTCCTGAGTCCCGACGAGGCCCCGCGCGGCACCGTCGGCATTCCGCGCGCGCTCAACATGTACGAGAACTACCCCTTCTGGCATGCGTTCTTTACGCGCCTAGGCTTTAGCGTGCAGCTGTCCGACCAGTCGAGTAAGAAGACCTACCAGGCGGGCATCGAGTCCATGCCGTCCGAGAGCGTGTGTTATCCGGCCAAGATGAGCCACGGCCATGTGATGAACCTTATCGACCGCGATGTCGACTTCATTTGGATGCCGTGCGTGCGCTGGGAGCGCAAGGAGGATCCGACGGCTGGCAACTGTTACAACTGCCCCATCGTCATGAGCTACCCCACGGCGCTGGCGCTCAATATTGACGAGATCCGCGAGCAGAACATCGAGTTCCTGTATCCGTTTGTGCCCTATCACGACAAGACCGAGCTCAAGCGTCGTCTGTACCAGGTGCTCGCCGTCGACCGCGTGGCCGATGCTGAGGCCGGTCGCGGTCGCGTGCGCGGTCCCAAGATCACGCGCTCCGAGGTCGATGCCGCCGTCAACGCCGCCTTTGAGGCCGACGCGCGCTTCCACGAGGACATCCAGACCATGGGCGAGGAGGCCCTTAAGTGGGTCGAGGACCACGGTGGCCATGGCATTGTGCTCGCCGGCCGTCCCTACCACAACGACCCCGAGATCAACCACGCCCTGCCCGAGCTTATCTCGAGCTTTGGCTTTGCGGCCTTTACCGAGGATTCGCTCGCACATCTGGTAAAGCCCGAGCGCCCGATCCGCGTCGTCGACCAGTGGATGTACCACAGCCGCCTGTACGCCGTCGCCCGTTTTGTGACGATGCGCAACGATTTGGACCTGATTCAGCTCAACTCCTTCGGCTGCGGTCTCGATGCCCTGACTACCGATCAGGTGCAGGAGATCCTGGAGGCCAGCGGCAAGATCTACACCGTGCTCAAGATCGATGAGGTGTCCAACCTGGGCGCCGCGCGCATCCGCATCCGCTCGCTCATGGCCGCGCTCAAGGACCAGGAAGCCGAGCGCTTGGCCGAGGCTACGGCCGCGGGCGAGGCCTACGAGCGGGGCGACGCCGCGCCGGTGGCACCCTCCACGGATGCCCCCGCGTTCGCGAGCCGCAAGTACACGTTTGAGGCTCAGCGCGAGGGTGCTTCGACCGCGTGGCCCAAGGTGCCCTTTACCGAGCAGATGCGCGAGGAGGGCTACACCATCCTGTGTCCGCAGATGGCGCCGATTCACTTTGACCTGGTCAAAGAGGTGTTCCGCGGTGCCGGCTACAACCTGGAGCTGCTGCCCTCGACCGACCACGATGCCGTCGAGGCCGGCCTGCGCTACGTGAACAATGACATTTGCTACCCGTCGATTCTGGTAACGGGTCAGATTATGGAGGCCATCGAGAGCGGCAGGTACGACCTGTCCAAGACGGCCGTGGTTATCAGCCAGACCGGCGGCGGCTGCCGTGCTACCAACTACATCGCGCTCATCCGCAAGGCACTGTGCGAGAGCGGGCACCCCGAGATTCCGGTGATCTCGCTTTCGGCAGTGGCGCTCGGTGAGGACAACCCCGGCTTTAAGATTACGCCGGCGCTGCTTAAGCAGGCGGTCTACGCGGTGCTCTTTGGCGACGTGATGATGCAGATGCTCTACCGCTGCCGCCCGTACGAGGCCACGCCCGGTGCTGCCAACGCACTCTACGAGGAGTACATGGCACGCGCCCGCAAGTTAGCGCCCAAGTTCAACAGGCACAACTACACCAAGCTTGCGCGTGAGGCCATCCGCGCGTTCGACACTATGCCGCTTGTGGGCGAGGGCACCAAGCCGCGCGTGGGCGTGGTCGGCGAGATTCTGGTCAAGTTCCACCCCACAGCCAACAACCACGTGGTCGACGTTATCGAGCGCGAGGGCTGCGAGGCAGTGGTGCCGGGCCTGCTCGACTTCTTCCTGTACTCCATGAGTAACGCCGAACTGCAGAAGGACGAGCTGGGAAGCTCTGCTACCACGCGCGCTGGTATGCAGGCGCTCATCAAGCTGGTGGACTGGATGCGTACGCCGGTGGAGGAGATGCTCGAGAAGTCCCGCCGCTTCGAGGCGCCCGAGCGCATCGGCACCATGGCGGACAAGGCCCGTACGGTGCTTTCGGTGTGCAACAACATGGGCGAGGGCTGGCTGCTCACGGCCGAGATGCTCGACCTGATTGACCACGGTGCGCCCAACATCATCTGCACGCAGCCCTTCGCGTGCCTGCCTAACCACGTGGTGGGCAAGGCTGTGATCAAGGAGCTGCGCCGCCAGCACCCCGAGAGCAATATCGTCGCGGTGGACTATGACCCCGGCGCGTCCGAGGTCAACCAGCTCAACCGTATTAAGCTCATGATTAGCGTGGCAAAGGAGAACATGCGCGCCGGCAAGGGCTTTAAGCTCGAGAAGGTGGCGCCGCTCGCGATGGACGAGGTTACCGGCCAGATGCGTGCCCACGACGGCTGCACGAGTTGCGGACCGGCCGGCGAGGAGGCCGTGGCATCGGTCGCTGAGCGCCTGGGACGCGGCATTAAGAAGTAACTGGCCTGCTTTGGGCTGGACATGAGACAAACGGGTGGCAGCCGTGCCGGCTACCACCCGTTTTTGCTGGACATATGTTGCGTAAATGGGCTTGTTGACGCCTTCAGCGGACTCGGATTTCGGAAGTGCGGGGAAAAACTCCGAACCTCCGAGCACACTGCTCTTTTGGGCTCTCGTTACCTGCGGTTTTGTTGCTAAAAAAGTCGGTCTGGTCGGCGAAACTCAATTTTTCACCGCACTTCCGAAAACGACGGCCCTGCGGTACGATAAACGGCCTTTAAAGCCCTGAGATAATGAACAGGTGTAGCCGTTCGCCGCAAATTACCGTCCGTTTATAGAACCCACCCCCAGCGTGCAGTCCCCTTACGGTTGAATAAATACACATCTATGGAATTACGTAAGAGAGGACCGTTTCATGAGCTACAAGACCGTTTGTGTTGCTGGCGGCGGCGTGTTGGGAAGCCAGATTGCCTTTCAGGCTGCCTACTGCGGCTTTGATGTAACGATTTGGCTGCGCAGCGAGGGCAGCATCGGCCGCACCCAGCCCAAGATCGATCATGTGCGCGAGGAGTACATCGCTGCTATCGAGGGCATGGAGGACGGCACGGGCGAGTGGTGCGCCGGTATCGCCGATAGCGATCGGCCCTTCGACAAGGAGGTGGCACTCGCCGCCGTCGAGCGCGCCTACTCCACACTCAAGCTGGAGCTCGATCTTGCCAAGGCAGTGGCCGACGCCGACCTGGTCATCGAGTCTATGGCCGAGGACACCCAGGCAAAGATCGACTTCTACAAGAAGCTCGCCCCGGTACTCCCGCAAAAGACCGTCGTCGTGACCAACTCCTCCACGCTGCTGCCGAGTACCTTTGCCAAGTACACCGGCCGCCCCGAGAAGTACCTGTCGTTGCACTTTGCCAACTCCATCTGGAAGAACAACATGACCGAGGTCATGGCACAGGGCCAAACCGACAAGCGCTATTTCGATGAGCTCGTCGACTTTGCCAACGATATTCGCATGCTTGCCCTGCCCGTCAACAAGGAAAAGAACGGCTATCTGCTCAATTCCATGCTGGTGCCGTGGCTGCTTGCGGGCCTTGACCTGTATGCCTCGGGTGTGAGTGACCCCAAGAGCATCGACCTCGCGTGGACGCGTGGCACTGGCGCCCCCAAGGGTCCGTTCCGCGTATTCGACACGGTTGGTATCCAGACGGCCTACAACATCGTCATGCAGTATCAGAAGGTGCCGGGCCTGGTGAGCCCGCTGCTCAAAAAGATGATGATGCCCTACAACTTTAAGGCCATGGCATCCGTCCTCAAGCAGATGCTCGACGAAGGCAAGCTGGGCGAAAGCTCGGGCGAGGGCTTCTTCAAGTACTAAATAATGATCCCTCGGCAACATTAGGAAACGTATCATTTGCAGCGTCATGCGCCGCATAGCCTGTGTGCCATTTCGGCGCATGACGCAAAAGAAACTGATGTGCGGGGATAGAGGGGAAACGGTAATGGATCGGCAAATCGTGCTTAAGCAGGATATCCTCGACGCGCTCTCCGCTGTCGGTATGTGCGCAGGGCAGACGGTTATGGTCCATTGCTCGCTCAGCGCGCTTGGATATGTGTGCGGCGGCGCACAGCCGGTAATCGAGGCGCTGCTCCAGATGGTGGGCGAGACCGGTACCATCATGATGCCGACGCAATCATGGAAAAGCTTGGACCCCGAGAGTGGTGTCCATTGGCAAGAGCCGCAAGAATAGTTGCAGCTGATTCGCGATAACTGGCCTGCCTATGACAAGCGCATTACGCCCACCAACACGATGGGTGCCGTGGCTGAGATGTTCCGGACGTGGCCGGGCACGTTTCGCAGCGATCACCCAGCGCGTTCAGTGGCGGCAAACGGCCAGCAGCGCAATTCCTGACGGAGAACCACGACCTGAGCAACATCTTTGGCGATGGATCGCCCATCGCGCGTCTGTACGATTTGGACGGCTATGTTCTGCTGGTGGGCGTTGGCTATGACAAGAATACGTCACTGCATTTGGCAGATGCCCGTGCGCAGTACCCCGGCAAGCACGACTGTGTGGAACACAGTGCGATTGTGGAAAACGGTCGACGCATATGGAAGGAATACCGCACGCTCTTTGTCGATGGCGAGGATTTCGATGAAATCGGTGCTGCTTTTGAGCGTGAATGCTCGGTTCGTACGGCGCCTCTCGGTAACGGGATAATCCGTTTTATGCGCCAGCGCGAGCTTGTCGACTTTGCCGTGGGCTGG
The DNA here is from genome assembly GCA_902362275.1 of Coriobacteriaceae bacterium. Classification (GTDB taxonomy): domain Bacteria; phylum Actinomycetota; class Coriobacteriia; order Coriobacteriales; family Coriobacteriaceae; genus Collinsella. The sequence continues at coordinate 127,543 of CABIWB010000001.1, forward strand.
ATTGAGCGCCATCGCGGCCGTCTCGAATGATTCGGGGGCATTGCGGGCCAACTGTGCGTCCTGTGTCTCTGCATCGCCGCAAACCTAAGCTACCGCTAAGGGGCGTTTGCTAAGCTGCGAGCGATATTGGACAAGGCTGGGCAAGTGCCTCCGCATATGAAGGAAACGACAGTGGCATTCAAAGACGGTAACGATTTGAAATTGCGTGACAAAGACGGCAGACTGTTCTCGCGTCGAGCGGCTCTTGCGGGTGCGGCGGGCGCGCTGGCGCTTGCCGGGACAGAGCTCATGGGCTGCTCTGCTTTTGGCGTCAGCGCGAACGACGCATCTACTGCGAGCAACGAGCTCACCGACGAGCAAAAGAAGCTGCACAAGCAGATTGTCGCGACCTATGACGTCGAGAAACAAGCGGCCATCAAGGAGTGGCTCGATGCTGAGTATGCTGCAGGCGGCTACGACGAAACTGCCCCGTTTGTCGCACAGGACTCCTTTGGCACCGACATCCTGAGCTGCTACGTCCGCTTTGCAACGGTAGATCCCGTAACCGTCTCCTACAAGGTCGCCGGTCGCAAAAAGTCCGGTGACGCGCCCAAAGTCGCCGCCTTTTCCCGTGGGCCCCACAGCGGCGACACGCCGGCAACGGAGCACGAGTTCAAGGTCATCGGCCTCATTCCCAACCACAAAAACACGGTAACCCTCACCTGTACCGCACAAGACGGCGCCAGCCGAACCTCGACGTTCACGGTTGAGACCCCGGCTCTCAAGGGCGAGGAGGAAGAACGCCTCGCCGTCACGGCGGGGGAGTCCAACACGCCGCTTGCCGATGGTCTCTTTACCATCCTGGGCAACGACTCGTCCAAGCTCGACTTTATGTACCTCTACGACAACGACGGCCAGATCCGCGGCGAGGTGCCGATTGTCGGCTACCGCTGCCATCGCCTGCTGTTCCCAGGCGACGGCAGCATGATCATGAGCGTCTCGACTACCAAGATGGCCCAGATTAACGCCATCGGCCAGGTGGTAAACGTCTGGAGCACGGGCGACTATGAGTTGCACCACGACTACGCCTTCGATGACGACGCAATCTGCTGGTGCTGGCGAGCCATGCCGGCTCCGAAGCCGATTTGGACGTCGACCGCGCGGCTGCCAAAAAAGGCAAGGACGACCGCGTTAATGTCGAGGACCTCATCATCAAAATCGACGTGACAATCGGCGATGTCTCCCTCGTCGTGGACCTGGGCGACATGTTCCCCGATCTCAAAGCGAGCGCCAAGGTGGCCTTGGACGGCGACCTGGATTGGATCCATATCAACACGATTCAGTGGCTCGGCGGCGGTACCGTCCTGCTCAGCTCGCGCGAAACCTCGACGGTCATCAAGCTCGCCGATATCTACGGCACGCCCACGGTCGATTGGCTCATGGGCTCGCCCGATTTCTGGGCCGGTTCGGGCTTTGAGGACAAACTGCTGCAAGCCCAGGGCGATTTTTCGCTCAACGCAGGCCAGCACAGCGTGACGTATCTGCCGAGTCCTGACACGGCAACGACCGGTTGCTACCAGGTGCTGCTGTACGACAACAACTTTGGTGCGGCCGAGAGCTATCCCAAGTTCGACTGGGGCCAGCTGGGCGCCGCGGTGGTGACCGACTACAACAAGGGCACGCATTCGTTTGGGCGCGTGTTCGCGGTAGACGAGACCGCGCGTACCTACGAGCTCGAGGACCAGATCGCCGTGCCGTTTTCGGGCTACGTAAGCAGTGCACAGCGCGTCGGCGATTCGAATAGCATGCTTGTGGCATCGGGCCGGGCCAAGACCTTTGCCGAGTACGATCGCTACGGGTTGCCCATCGCCACCTACGAGATGGAAGCCGAGAAGTTCATCTACCGCGTGTACAAGTACGGGTTGTAGGGCCGCGCTTAGGTTTGACCAATGGCGTATGAAAGCACGCCGTTCGCCGATGCCCCCTCCGCGAGTGACAGCCATATGGTTTGATAAAAGAAGCATATAGGTGTCGCTGGCCTGCCGGTGACGTTCCCCCCTGATATCGGAGGTTCCAGGTATGTTTCGCGCTCCGTTAAATAACTATCGGTTGGGCTAACATGGGTCGCCGTGCTATTTCGATAACCCTTGCAGTGGTCTGCCTGACTGTGCTCCTGGGCGCTACAGGGCTGTTTGCTATAAGCCGAGAAACGTCCTATATGCAGGAATGCGCTTCCGAAGGGTTTGCCATTGATGGTTTCTATCGGGATGACAAAACGAGTCGGGAAACCCTGGCTTTTCTTGAGGAGGACAACTGTCGATGGCAGCTGGTCGACCAAGACGGAATCTGCACAGACGGGCAGTTTAAGCGTACGGATGACCCCAATATCCTGATATTAAAGAAGGAAAACGGTGAAGAATTCGGTACGGTCCACGTGGCGTATATGTCACGCCGACGCGAGCAAGGCCAGCTCTATCTATTTAGAGATAGCAAAGTGACCCGATTTTATCTGGTGAGCACCAAACCTGCGTTTACGGTGGAGTCCGGCGATGTCGATCCGGACAGTTGATTCACGGTAATAAAACAGAGAGCGGGGCGCGGGTGTGAACTGCACCCCGCTATTTGCTCGTGTCCGTATCGCGTCTGCGCCTTGTCGTAACTTGCGTCCGTGCGAGCATTCATCCCACGCCGGCATCACTTCACATCGAACTCCACGCGATCGAGTTCGGGCACGTTGAGGTCGATGAGCTTGCGGGCGACGTGGCGGTCGTGCGCCCCGAGCGCCTCGCTCGTTGTCACATGGGCGACAATCTCGCGCTCGACGATGCCCTCCTCGTCGTCTTCGGTGGTCGAGGTCTCGACGGCGACGGTGTAATCCTTAAAGCCCGGCAGCACCGCGGCAAGCTCGCGTGTGGTCTCGGTGACGCCGTAGCCGTCCTGCACGCCGGCCTGCGCCGAGCCAATAGACCCCGCGGTCATAACGATGCAGGGGATGGCAAAGATCACCGTGCCCACGATGATGCGGCGGCGCACTTTGCGCGACAGCTCGTCGACCTCGGCATTTTCCTCGGCGGTCACAATGCCGTCGCCGTTAAGGTCGCGCTTGAGCGGCACGCGCAGAAGAAGTAGCACGGTTTCGGCGGCCAGTGCGATAAAGACGACGTTGATGCCAAACTCGTAAAGCGCCGAGAGAAACAGCGACCCGCTTGCGATGGCGATGCCGTAGCCCGCCGCGCACAGGGGTGGCATGAGCGCGGTCGCCACGGCCACACCGGCGATGAGCGTTGCGGGCTCCTGGTCGCGTGAGTTGCCTAGGCCGCCCGCAAAGCCGCCGGCGAGCGCGACAGCGAGGTCCCACACGGTGGGCGTCGAGTTGTCGATAATGGCGGCTGTGGTGGCGCCAAGGGGCGAGAGCTTAAAGTACAACGTGGATGTGACCAGGCAAAAGGCCATTTGCAGCGCAAGGCCGGCGACGGCTTCGACGGTAATCTCGCGGTCGAGCGTGGCAATGCCGTATGCCATGGCAAGAACCGAGCCCATGAGCGGGCAGATGAGCATGGCGCCCACGATGGCGATGTCCGAATCGATATCGAGGCCGATGCTCGCGACTAACATGGCGATGATGAGGATGCATAGGTGGGAGCCAGTCAGGCGCGCCCCGTTTACAAAGCGCTTTCGGATTGCGTGATAGGGCGCGCGTCCCTCGCGAATGTTGAACGCGCGCTTGAGGAAGCGGGTGACGTTTTCCATGGCTTCGCTATGAGCAGGGCGGATGCCGTGACGCCGATGATGACGCTCACGCAGTCGTTCGATCTGTTGCTTGTCGAGTTCCATGTTCACCTCGTTCTGGCGCGGGCCGCATATCCCGCCCGTCGCCCTTACTCTACACCGAGGCGGGCAGGGCGCTAGTTGGATGTCGGCTGGCAGGGCGGATGACGTAAGAACAAGCGTATACGACAAAGCGGACGCCATCTCACGAAAATATGATTCACGAACGCCCTCATATGTGTCGAAATTGTGATGCCATGAGGTGTTAGTTTCAAAAACTCTGCCGGTGACCAATGTTGCGCAACAGAATTCAAAAACCAGCTCCTACATTTTGAAGCGTATGGATACATCCGTGTCAAAGGGAGAAAGCCATGGCAAACTACAGTCCACAACACTTTGAGCCTCGGGCTAAGGCCGTCAACGTCAAGGGCGTTGCTAACCGCGCCGTCGCAACCGTTTTGACGGCGGGTCTCATCGCTCAGCCGCTCATGTCGCCGCTGGCGGCAATCGCCGCACCGTCAACCGATAACGGCGATTCTGTTCAGGGGGGTAGTTCTGTAGAGAACACCGTTGCCGCCGGTAACCAAGCGGTCGTAAAGACGGCTGCCCAGCTGGCCGAGGAGTCGGCAAAGCAGCTCAAGGACGCTCAGGCCGCCTACGATGCCGCCCAGAAGAACGCCGATGCGGCGGGCCAGTCTCAAAAGCAGGCGCAGCAGCAAAAGAATCAGGCCTCGCAGGCTGTGAGCGACAACGAAATCGAGCAGAACGCAGCAGAAGTCGCCGCGCTCCAGGAGAAGATTGACGAGCTCAAAGCCGCCGTCGAAAAGACCGAGCAGCAGCAGAAGAAGCTGGGCGACCTGAACGATCAGCTCGACCAGGCCAACAAGAGTGTCGAGGATAAGACCCAGGCGCTCAAGGACGCCAAGGCAAAGCAGGATGAGGCCAAGAAGGCTCTCGATGATGCCCGGGCCAAGCTCGAGGCTATGGGTATGGACGAGTACGAGGCTGCCAAGAAAGCCGTCGAGGACGCGCAGGCAAAGCTCGATGACGTCAATAAGGCCGTTGCTACTGCACAGGCCAATCTGGACCAGGCCAAGGCTGCCGAGGCTAGCGCTCAGCAGGAAAAGAATGACACTGAGGCCGCTCTGACTTCCGCCCAGGCCAAGAAGCAGGAGACTGCCGCTGCTCTCGCAGCCGCAACCACCGCGCGCGATAACGCCCAGCAGAAGCTCAACCAGGCGCAGGCCGCGCTTGATGCCGCGACCTCGGGCGCGGGTATCGATTTGAACGCGCTCGAGGCTGCCAAGGCCACTGCCGCCAGCGAGCTCGCGACCGCGCAGGCCGCGCTCGATGCCGCGACGACTGCAGACGCCACCGCACAGGCGAACCTGCAGGCGGCCCAGAATACCGCCACCGCCGCGCAGGAGAAGGCCAACGCCGCCAACGCTGCTGTGGCATCTGCCCAGTTTGCATACGATGCGGCAAACGAGGAGTACAACGCCGCCGCCAGCGAGCGCGACGCCGCCAAGGCCGCATACGAGAAGGCGCAGCAGACCGAAGCAGACAAGAAGGCTGCGTACGATAAGCTTGTCGAAGTTCGCAAGCAGAAGCGCAGCGAGTGGGAGGCAGCCTGCGCCGCTTCGAACGCCGCGGAAAAGGCTTATGACGCTGCTAATGCCCAGGTTGAGGCTCTTGAGCAGCAGATTGCTGACCTCAAGTCCAACATGACCGTTGACCAGGAAGTCATCAATAAGGGCATGCTCGGCTTTATGGCCTACATCAGCAACAGCAGCGATTTCACAGCCCAGCAGAAGTCGAATGCAAGTACTGCCGCGTCGATGCTCATGGGGACGACAGAGAAACAGGACTGGTATGATAGTTACGTCGATCAGGACATGTCTCGCGACACCAATCCGCTCTCCTTGGAGCAGATGCGCAACGCCCTGACCTACCTCGATACCCAGAACAACCTCCGCAAGGCGAACGGTCAGTCGGAGCTCAGCGTCAGCCTCCGCATGACTGCGGCAGCCGCACTTAATACATCATATTCATCGAACATCTGGGGACACTCGAACTGCTATTTCGATCAAGGTGAGAACCTTGCAGGCGGCGGCGGAGCATACACCGGAGGCGAAACCGAGGATACCCTCGGCTGGCCATATACCGGTCTCTACACCCAAGAGAAAGAGGCATTCGATAAGTACGTTGCGCAGTATGGCGACGAACTCGGCAGCCACCGATATGATTCCTACTATATCTACCAGCACTACAACAGCATCTACCATGAGTGCGGACACTATCTCAACATCATCGATGCCGGTGCGAAGGCTATCGGCATCGCAACCGGTAGCGGTAAGAACACCGATTCCGAGGTAACCGTTTTCGACTATAGCGGGAGCACGGGGCAGAAGGATTTCACTGTCTCCGAGTTCAAGAAGCTCGTCAACGACTACATCGATTCCGCCTACAATGCAGGCGGCACGCAGGCTCAGAAGGCGCAGCTCAAGGAGCTTCAGGGCAAGCTCGCCGAGGCGCAGAAGAACTTTGGAACTACTAGGGAAGCTTACTTCGCAGCTGTAAACGGGCAGGATGCCGCCCAGGACGCTTTCACCGCGGCCGATGTGAACATGAACACCGCCAAGGGCGAGTACGAGAAGGCTAAGTCCGGCACCGCCGCCGCGAAGACGGCATACGACGCCGCCGAAGCCAAACTCAAGGGTATCGACGTCAAGACGCTCCAGACCAAGCTCGAAGCCGCCAAGAGCAAGGCCGCTACTGCCCAGGCAGCTCTCGATAAGGCAAACGCCACGCTTGCTGACAGCAAGGCGAAGGCAGCCGAGGCCACCGCTCACAAGGCGAAGGCTCGCAGCGCCCGCGATGCCGCCAAGGCAAAATCCGACCAGGCCAACGAGGCGTATGACAACGCCACTACTTCGGTCAAGGACCTTACCGCCAAGCGCGATGCCGCCAAGACGGACCTTGCGAACAAGCAGGGCACGCTTGACGATGCCAAGAAGGCCGACGACACTGCCCAGGCTGGCGTTGACAAGGCTCAGGCCGCAGATGTGCACGCCGCGACCGCTCTTTCGGACGCCAAGCAGGCAGTTGCCGCCAAGACGCAGGCCCTGTCCGACGCACAGGAGAAGGCCAAGGCCGCCGAGGGCGAGCTTGCCACCGCAAACAAGGCCTTCGAGCGCTTCGCCGGCGCCCAGAAGGCGGTCGACGACGCCAAGGCCGCCTATGACGCTGCCGTCGCCGGTGTCGCCGATGCCCAGAAGCAGCTCGAGGCCGCCAACGAAGCCGTCGTCGATGCGAACCTCGAGATCGTTAAGGCCAAGGCCGAGCTTGCCAACGACGAGGCACTCAAGGCCGATCTTGAGGCTGTCGACCACAAGGCATCCCTTGCCGCGGGCACGACGGGCAACGAGAAGCTGGTCAAGCTGAACGCTGCCTACGCTCGCTATAAAGCCGCCGTCGATGCCGCCGCTGACCTCAAGGCTGCTCTGAGCGATGCCGATGCCAGGCTGTCCGATGCCAACGACGCCTATGCCGCCGCGCTTGCCGAGCTTGGCGATGCCAAGGATGCCCTGGCTGCCGCTCAGGCCGAGTACGACAAGTATCATCCCAAGGCTGAGCCGCAGGCCAAGCCTCAGGTTGCGCAGGCTGCTACAAAGGCTTCTGTCACCAAGAAGAAGGCCGCGGACGGTGCGCTTGCCCAGACGGGTGATACCTCCGCGCTTGCAGGTGAGGTCTTCGTCATCGGCGGCATAACGCTCGTGGCCGCAGGCGTGACGCTGGGTGATCGTCGTCGCAAGCACATGTAGTGATTCGGGCGTCGGCTCTGCAATGAACTCCAATTCATAGTGGGACCGTCTCGTTAGCCAAACGATAAGGCCGGCGCGCTGTCAAACGCAGCGCGCCGGCCTTTCTTTGTTTCGATATCAAAAAGCCCGGTCGGTAGCCGCGAAAGCTACCGACCGGGCAAATCGTAGGCAATATGGTTGCTGTCGAGCAGCTGCTCAGCTTAGCCCAGCAGGCTCAGACCCACGGAGACAAACGCCAGGATAACGCCGACGATGGACTCGCCGCCGAGCAGGCCGCTGGCAACGACCAGACCCTGTTCCTGGAAGGCGGCGTCCTTGGCAGCCCTCTCCTCGTCAGAAAGACCAGCGGTGGCGTCGCGGTGGGCGGACCACTTGTCGTAGGCGAGTTTGACGCAGGAGCCCAGGAAAGCCGTGAGTGACATGTAGAACGGCAGGTACACGCCCAGGCCGATCATCATGGCCGGAATGCCGAGCCAGTACATGACGATGCCGGCGATAAAGCCGCCAACGAACCACGGCACGCTCGGGATGCCCGAGACCATGGTGGCGACGACGCTTGCCTGCGCGGCAACAAAGCTCTTGTCGGGACCAAAGGCGTCCGGGCCATAGGCGGTGACGAGCGCGACCATGACGGCTGCGGCGACCAGGGCGCCCACGATGCCGCCAATGGCTTGGCCGATCCACTGCGCACGCGGGTTGGTGCCCAGCACGGCGCCGGCCTTAAAGTCGTTCATGACGTCGCCCGCAAGGCCGCACGCCACGGCTACGATGCCGGCGATAAAGAACAGCTTGACCTGAGCGATCTGTGCAAAGGCAGCCACGATGAGCATGACGATGAGGCCAAAGATCTCCATTGGGTCGATGCCCGTCTGGCCGCAGCTCTGCGCGCTCATGATGGTGGTGACAAAGGTGAACAACGTGACGATGACGGCCGGAACGGGGCCAAGGTCGAGCGCGATGGCAACGATTACGGCGATGGCGGCAGCGCCCAGGCCGATGATGCCGGCGTCGAGCTTAAGAGAGCCCGAGATAAGCGACTGCTCGTCGGTGTCGGTGGAGCTGTCGGCGGCAAGACCGCGGACGATACCGGCGACCTGCGGCAGGATGTCCTTGAGGACGACGGCGACGCCAAAGCCCATCATGAGGCCCATGCCCAGGGACTTGACGATGCCCTGCGCGGTCACAACGTCGAACAGACCGGCAGCGGTACCGCCCACGATGATGCCAAAGTTGCCCAGCAGGGCGCCGGCAAACCAGAAGGCGACGGGGGCGAAGCCCACGAGGAAGCCGACGGAGAGCAGCATGGGCGAGTTGTAGATGCCAAAGGTCACGCCGGGGATGTTGAGCGTGCACAGCATGCTGGGCACCACGCCCAGGGCGTCGCGCAGCACGCTGTAGATGCCGGCGATGGCCATGGAACCAAAGAGCTGCTTGCCGGTCTTGCCGCCGGCCTCGGTGGCGCGCAAGGTCTGAGCTGCGGCGTTGCCGGTGGGGAACTCCAACGCGGCGTCCACGATAAAGTGACGGTGGATGAGCGCGGTGGCCAGCAGGCCCAGGATGGTGCCGGCGAGTGCCACGATAAACATGTCGAGCCAGCTAATCTGGTCGGCATAGCCCAGCATCCAGGCGCCCGGGATGGTAAACGCCAGACCGCCGGCGACCATGGCGCCCGCGGACATGATGGTGTGGGTGACGTTTGCCTCGTTGAGGCTGGCGTTGCCCATGAGCTTAAGGAAGAACAGCGAGATGACGGCAGCGAAGACGATCGGCCAGGGGAGTGCGCCCATCTTGAGGGCGGTGTAGGCCGAGCTTGCCGTGATGATCACGCAGCCAAGGACGCCGATGGCGACGCCGCGCAGCGTGAGTTGCCCGCGCATCGAAGCGCGGTTCGAGGGATTGCTCATATAGAACTCCTTTGCGTATATCCGCTTCCCCCGGGAGCGCCGCTACGGATACGGCGCGGGAAGTCGGGTTACCAAGGGCCGCCGCGTGAGCTCGCGCACGACCGCGCACCAGTATAGCCGCAAGGCAGCTCATTTGGGACGGGGCTTTTTTAGCTGACCCAGGCTCGGCCAAAGGATGATTGTTCTGGGACGGGG
>CABIWB010000001.1:137395-201737 GCA_902362275.1 Coriobacteriaceae bacterium
CACGACGCCGTTGAGCATTACGGCCGACGAAGTGCGTATGCGTCTCACTCAAGTCATGGCCGCGCTGGCGGCCGATGCGGGCATGCCGGGCGCACTTGTGCCCACGGCTGCCGTGCTGAGCTGCGTGGTGCCGGCGCTCGAGCGCCCGTGGAAGACGGCGCTTTCCCGTACCTGCACGAGACGCGTACTCACCGTGGGGCCGGGCCTCAAGACCGGCATGCCCGTGCATTACGACGACCCGGCCGAGATCGGCCCCGACCGCATCGCCGACGCCGTGGCGGCACGCGCCGTCTACGGCTCTCCCTGCATCGTGATCGACTTGGGTACCACGACCAATATCGAGGTCATCGACGCGCGCGGCACCTTTGTGGGCGGCGTCATCGCGCCGGGTCTGGCGCTTGGCGCCCGCTCGCTTTCGGCTGCTGCGGCGCGCCTGCCGCAGGTCGAGCCCTCGGCACCCGCGCATGTGATCGGTCGCAACACGCGCGAGGCCATGCGTTCGGGCGTGGTTCTGGGCGAGGTGGCACGCATCGACGGCATGCTCGACATGGTGCTCGCCGAGATGCGCGCGACCAAGGCCGCGGGGGAGGGCGACGTTCCCATCGTCATTACCGGCGACGACGCTGAGGCACTCGCGGCGTTGGTCGGCCACAGCCTGACGGTCGACGACGCGCTGACGCTGCGGGGTCTCGCCGAGCTCTACCGCATCAACCAAAAGCCCCGCCGCGTGTAAAAGTGAGGGCGCCGGTGGGACAAACGCCTCCACCTTTCACCTGCTACAATGGGTCAAACTATTGCGATTACGGAGGTGTCTGCCATGTCGGACGATCTTCATCAAACTTCGTCAGGCAAGCGCCTGGACGTCATTAGCTGGGACGAGTTCTTTATGAGCGTGGCCATCGCCGCGCAGCGCCGCAGCAAGGACCCCAACACGCAGGTGGGTGCGTGCATCGCCAGCACCAACCACCGCATCCTTTCGGTGGGCTACAACGGTACACCCTCGGCGCTCAACGACGACTTTTTCCCGTGGGGTACGAGCGACGACCCGCTGCAGGACAAGCACAACTACGTGGTCCATGCCGAGGCAAACGCCGTGCTCAACTACCGTGGCTCGCTCAAGGACCTCGAGGGTTCCACGGTCTACGTCACGCTGTTCCCGTGCCACGACTGCGCCAAGATTTTGGCGCAGGTGGGCGTGGGCGAGGTTGTCTACCTGGACAACAAGTACGCCGACACCGATGATGGACGCATCAGCCGCCGCATCCTCGATTCCTGTGGCATCAGCTACCGCCAGGTTATCGTCGATGTTCACATCGGCACCGAGGGGCAGGCTCAGCAGTAGCGCGTGGCAACGCCAGCTGGCAACAAAAGGCAGCTAAAAGAGCCCCGTCCCAAATTGACTGCTCGTGAAAGTCGTGTCCGCGCGCATGGATGGCTCGTGAGCGGGTACATGGCTGTAGTAACATAGCCCCTGTCCGCGGGCGTGCCCGCGTTATTGTGAGAAAGGAGCCCCTGTGGCTGTTAACGAAGAGCTGCTTAAGAAGGTTCTTGAAGAGATTCGCCCCAACCTGCAGGCTGACGGCGGCGATATGGAGTATGTGGGCGTCGACGACGAGGGCGTCGTCCAGCTTGAGCTTCAGGGTGCCTGCGCCGGCTGCCCTATGAGCGCACTGACCCTGTCCATGGGTATCGAGCGTATCCTCAAGGAGCATGTGCCCGGCGTTACCCGTGTCGAGCAGGTCAATGCCTCCGGCGAGACCGACGACCTGTACGACGAGTACGCGCCGTTCTAAGATGCGAAAGCTGCGGACGGCATACTCCGCATAGACGTTACGCCCAAATATGCGGCTGCGAGCGCAAGGCCCGCGGCCGCATTTGTATGTAGGGAGTAGGAGGGTCGACATGCTCAACGACTTCTACCATATGCTTGATCCCGTCGCGATTTCGGCGGGGCCCATCACCATCTACTGGTACGGCTTGGCCTATGTGGTCGGAGCTCTGCTCACGGCGGTCGTCATGTATCGCACGCAGCGCCGCTGGGGTTTCGACATTACGGTCGACGACCTGACGAGCGTCGTGGTCGGTGTGGTCTTTGGCCTTATCATTGGCGCCCGCCTGTTCTACGTCATTTTCTACGGCGACGGCTACTACTGGGCGCACCCGCTCGAGATCTTTGCCACCAATGAGGGCGGCATGAGCTTCCATGGCGGCTTGGTGGGCGGCATCTTGGGCGGCATCATCGTATGCCGCATGTATAAGCTCGACGCATGGACTTTGGCAGACCTTGCCGTCATTGGCGCGCCGCTGGCCTTGTGCCTGGGCCGTTGTGCCAATTTTGTCAACGGTGAGCTGTGGGGCAAGCCGACCGATCTGCCCTGGGGTGTGGTCTTTGGCGGCACCGCAGGCGATACGCCGCGTCACCCCTCCCAGCTCTACGAGGCATTTCTTGAGGGCATTGTGCTCTTTTGCATTTTGCAGGTGCTCAGCCGCAAAAAGCCGCTGCTACCCCAAGGCACGTTTATGGGCGTCTTTGTGATGGGCTACGGCATCGTTCGCTTCCTCGTCGAGTTCGTGCGCGTGCCCGATGCGCAGCTGGGCTATCTGCTGGGCGGCGTCATCACCATGGGTCAGCTGCTGAGTCTTCCGCTCGTAATCGCGGGCCTGGCGCTCATCATCTTTGCTCGTCGCCGCAACCAGCCCCAGCGCGTCTACCTGGACGCCTAACCACCAAAACCACCACAAAGGGGACAGGCGCCTTTGTGGTGGTTTGCTGGGCAACGATGACAGAACCGTAACGTTTCCCCAGATAAAACCTGCCAAAATAAACCTGTCCCTTTTTGGCAGGTTTCTAGAAAGGCTTTCGGACTGTGAAGGATTCCGATCTCTCCACAACGGCTGCGCGCGACGCTGCCCGCATCGTCTGGTTTAAGCGCTACCCCGCCAAGCAGACGCTCATCGCATTTTTGCTCGCGCTGTTGGCGACCACGGCGTTTTCCATCGATCCCGCCCCGGTGTCGAGCAACGCAGTCTTGGCGATTGACCCCAAAGCCTCGGGCATGCTGTACGTGTGCTACGAGGTGCTCCTCTCGTTTGCCGGCCATACCGACGCGGTCATGCTGCTTGCGCTTGCCTGCCTGCTCACTCTGCCGTTTCGCTACGTGTTCTTTGGCCGTGGCGACACCTGGCGCCCATCGATCATTCTGCCGTCGCTGTTCTTCGCCATCTGCATGGTGTTCGGCCGCAGCTACGATCTCACCGACTCGGCCGAGATTGTCCTTGGCGACAAAGCTCGCATCATCTGCGCCTGGATTGGCGGCGCGGGCTGGATGCTCCTAGCGATCGTGGCTTTCTATCTGGCTTTTGAGTGCCTGGATTGGCTGAGCTCCCGACGCATCCCGTTTTCCGAGGCGCACTTTGGCCGCATATGGCGCGTTGCCCACGCTGGGCTCTCAAAGCATCCCTTTGCCAGGCCCTTCCTGGTGCTTATGATCGCCTGGGCACCCACGCTCATCGCTTCGCTACCCGGCCTTTTTATGGGAGATACGGGTGCGCAGATTCGCCAGTGGTTCAACTACCCCAACGGCACGAGTGACTACCTGCGTCTGCTCAATCCCAATGTGTTACTCAACGGACATCACCCCGTGGTGCACACGGCTATCATCGGTTCGTGCGTCCAGCTGGGGCTTTCACTGTTCAACAGCGCCAACGCAGGTCTTGCCATCTACACTTGCACTCAGTTCGTCATTACGGCTGCCTGCATGGCCTATTCCATTTCGTCGCTGCGCAAACTGGGCGTGAGCCTGCCGGTTCGCGGTGCGATCCTGCTGTTCTTTGCGTTTATGCCGATGTTCTCTAACTACGCGGCGCTGCTCACCAAAGACGTGCTGTTCGCCGACGCGTTTTTAGTGCTGTTGGTGCAGACCGTGAAGCTCGTGGCCTGCGGCTTGCCCCGTCGCGATGCCAATGCCGAGCGTGCGGGCGAACAGAGGCCCGTTCTCTTTGCGCGCCACGACTGGCTGCTGCTCGCTCTGGGCGCCATGGGTTCCACGTTTCTGCGCAACGGCGGCCTGGTGTTTCCCCTGGCGGCATGCGTAATCGCGGCGGCGTTTTGCGCATGGGACGCGCATGTGGCTCGTCGTGCAGCCAAGCAGACTGGTACTGCGCCTTTGGGCGCCATCCCGCGTTTCCGCTGGGTTGGTGTTCTCGCGGTGCTCGCGCTCTGCCTTGCCTCTAATATGTACTTCACCAAGGTCTTTATGCCGGCGCACGATATCACGCCTGGTTCCAAGCGCGAAATCCTCTCGATTCCGTTCCAGCAGACGGCTCGTTTCGTCCAAAAGCACGACGGCCTCAACTCGGGCGTCAACCCCACGGTTAAGGAGGACGGCACCATCGTGGAGGCTCCTTGCGACGGTTCGGTGACCGACGAAGAGCGTGCCGTGATCGACCGGGTGCTCAAGTACGAAAATCTGGGCCGCCGTTACAACCCGGATAAGTCGGACGCCGTCAAAAATTGCTTTAACGAGTACGCCTCGCAGGAGGACATCGATGCCTATTTTGAGGTCTGGGCGCAGATGTTCAAAAAGGATTCCGAGTGTTATATCTCGGCGCTCATCAATAACTATTACGGCTACTTTTATCCGAGTGCCCGCGATGCGTGGGTCTACAGCACGGCGCGCAGTGCCGAGATCATGGCGCGTCCCGACAACCTCAAGTACTTCGACTTCCATCCGGTTGACAGCAACGCGGTGCGCTGGTGTGACCACCTGATCAATCTGTACCGTGTGGCGGTGCAGCGCATCCCGTTTATTTCGCTCACCATGAGCTCGGCCACCTATGTGTGGATCATGATCGCCGTGGTGGTCTACCTGCTGCGTCGTCATTCATGGCGTGCGCTGGCGATCTGGGTGCCGCTGTTGGGGGTGCTCGCCGTGTGCCTGATTGGTCCGTGCAACGGCTCGACCTACATGCGCTACCTGTATCCGGTCATCGCTTGCATGCCCTTCGCCATCGGCGCCACCGTTACCCGCAGCGACTTCCTCTGGTCCTAACTTGGTGCATTGGGGTCAGGTTTCTTTACACCAAAGGGGGCATCGTCACGTCGCCTTCATTTTGGGGTTTATCTCGCAGGCTAGTAGGTATATCATAACGACGTTTGTTTATATTGCCCGAGCATTTGCGCTGGGCTTTAGGTCGAAACCGATAGGAGACACGTATGTCCGGACACTCTAAGTGGGCCACAACCAAGCATCGTAAGGGCGCGCAGGACGCCAAGCGTTCCGCCCTCTTCTCCAAGCTCAGCCGCAACATCACCGTTGCTGCCCGTCTCGGCGGTGACCCGCTGCCCGAGAACAACGCCAGCCTCGCCGCTGCCGTTGCCAAGGCCAAGGCTCAGTCCATGCCTAAGGACAAGATCAAGTCCGCTATCGACAAGGCTTTTGGTTCGGGTGCTGACGCCGCCGTCTACGAGAACATCGTGTACGAGGGCTACGGTCCCGCGGGTGTCGCCGTCTACGTCGACTGCCTGACCGACAACCGCAACCGTACCGCCGCTGATGTCCGTTCCGCCTTCTCCCACGCTGGTGGCAACCTGGGCACCTCTGGCTCCGTCGCCTTCCAGTTTGAGCGCAAGGGCCAGATCGTCGTCGCCAAGGAGATCCTGGACGAGAACGCCAAGAAGGAGACCATGATCGCCAACGGTGCTGCCGGTGACGAGGATGAGTTCATGATGGCCATCGCCGAGGCCGGTGGCGAGGACTACGAGGACGCCGGCGAGGAGTGGATCGTCTGGACTACCGCCAACGAGGTCATGGCTGTCTCCAAGGCGCTCGAGGAGCAGGGCGTCCAGGTCAAGGGCTCCGAGACCACCATGGTCCCGACCACCCCGACCGAGGTCTCCGGCGCCGACGCCAAGAAGGTTCAGCGCCTCATCGACCGTCTTGAGGAGCTCGATGACGTCCAGGACGTCTACAGCACCATGGACATGACCGACGAGGTCATCGCTGCCCTCGAGGAGGAGTAGCGCCAGCACGGATTGAGCCGTGCATATCTGGGCATAATGAAGCGAGCATGCAAGCCTCGTGGAATAGATGAGCCGGATCCGCGTGCGTATAGCACCGGACCCGGCTCTTTTATAATGATGCGAACCGTTTTGCATTTCGAGAGCCGAGATTTGAAGGGAGCGCCGCGTGCGCGTACTCAAACGAGCCCTAGCGATCGTGTATCTTGCCGCCACCATCGTGGCGCTGGGTACGCTTTTCTGCCAGTTTTGGGGTCCGTATACGTATCGCTTTATGCTGCTGATGCGCGACCCCATGCCGCGCATCGTCGTGACGGCGTGTGCCGGCGTCGTGGCGTTTGGCGTACTGCTGAGCTTTTTCCGCCTGATGTTCGCCCGTCGCGAGCCGTCCTGCGTGCATCCGGCGGGGGAGCGCAATATCGAGGTTACCCTTGCGGCGCTTTCTTCGTGCGCCAGGGTTGCTGCCGAGCGCGACGACCGCGTGATGGTCGAGCATGTCGAGGCCCGCGTCCAAGGCCCCGACGATTCGCACGTCCGTTTTAAGGTCGAGGCTATCGCGCTTGACGATAAGGACGTGGCATCTCTGGCTACCGCGATGCAGCAGCGCATCGAAGAAGCCTGCGATACCATGCTCGGCGCGCCGGGTACGACCGCGCGCGTCCGTTTTTTGCCGTCCAAGACTACCGTCCAGACCGTGGAGGTTTCCGGTGAGTGATACCAATCAAGATAAGACCGCTCGTACGCCGCGTCTGACGATTGACCAGAGCGCCACGCCGGCGAGCGAACCTGTCGATTCCAAAGCAGAGACAACCGAGTTACAAGAAGCGGCAGCCGCGGATTTTGACGAGGCTGTGGGTCTCATCAAGGGTACGGGTGCTGCCATCTGGAGCTATGCTGTGCGTCATCCCAACACCACGCTCGGCGCCGTCGCCGGCTTTATCCTCGCCGTGTTGGTGCTCACGTTGGGCCTGTGGGACACGCTCGTCATTGCATTCTTCGTGCTGATCGGCGCTGTGATCGGCCAAATTCGCGACGGCGAGAACGGGATCGTCAACTTCTTCGGCCGTCTGTTTAGCGGCCGCTAATATGTATTCGACTGTCGCATCCGCGGCAGGCATAAGGAGGAACCATGGCTTTTAATACGAAGGTCGATGTAGCCGATACCGAGCTCGAGGAGAACGAGGCGGTCGTCGCCGAAGCTGAGGATGTGACGCTCGAGGACGAGGCTCTCGTCGAGGCCGAGTCCGATACGGATGAGGACGACGAGGAAGCGGACGAGTCCGAGGACTCGCTGACCTATTCCAACGGTGTGATCGAGAAGATCGTTGCCATGGCCACCCGCGAGGTTCCGCACGTTCTGGGCATGAAGGGTAACCTCATGCACTTTGTGCAGGAGCAGTTTGGTGCCGAGAATCTGACCAAGGGCGTGACGGTCGAGGTCACCGATGACAATCGCGTGGTCGTCAACATCTCCGTCATCATCGAGTACGGCGCCTATGCGCCCGCGATCTTCGACGATGTCAAGGCACGTGTCACCGAGCGCCTTGCCGCGATGACCGGCCTTGAGGTGGCGGGCGTCAACCTGCGCATCGAGGATGTCATCACTCCCGAGGAGTATGAGCGCCGCACCAGCCAGCACGAATAACCTTCCAAAAAGGGATAGGTTTGTTTTGGCAGGTTTTATCTGCGAAAACGTTAAACGGCCGACCGCGCAAGCAAAAGCGTGGCCGGCCGTTTTTATATGCTCCCGATGTAGTCATACCGCTCGTCTAACTAGGGGTTGCAATCGTCGCGTTCCGCGTTACTCTAATGGGCGCATTGCTTCCAAATTGTTAACGAGGGGTTGCCGTAATGGCCGACGAGCACGAAACAGAAAGCAAGGCATGGGCAATTGAGGTCGCTGCGGCAAAGGCGGCGTCGCGTGCTGCCGAGGAGGTGCATCGTCCTCCCGTAGTGCCGATGGAGCGCGTGGTCGATCGCGATGTTATCGAGCGAGGCGAGCGCGCTGGTCGCAAGCGCAGCCAGGAGCCGGGCTTTCCGCGCTTTTTTGCCGAGCTCAATTTGGGCCTGATCCTCACGGCCTTTGCCATCGTCGCGTTTAAAACCCCTAATCACTTTGCTTTTGGCGGCACCTCGGGCGTGTCGGTCATTCTGTCCACGCTGTTCCCGACCCTGCCCGTCGGCGTTTTTATGTGGATTATCAACGCGGTCCTGGTCGTTCTGGGCTTTATTTTTTTGGAGCGCAAGGCAATCCTGTGGAGTGTCTTTGCCTCGTTTGCGCTGTCCGCCTATGTTTCGCTGTTTGAGCTCTTTATTCCGACCGATGTCTCGATGACGGGCGATATGTGGCTTGACCTGTGCTTTGCCGTGATTCTGCCGGCGCTCGGCAGCGCTATCGTCTTTGATATTGGCGCCTCGACGGGCGGCACGGACATTCTCGCCATGATCCTCAAACGCCGCACGACGCTCGAGATTGGCCGCGCCCTGCTGTTGGTCGATATCGGCATCGTGACCATCGCGGCCTTCTTGTACGGTCCGCGCGTCGGTCTGTATTGCGTGCTTGGCCTGTTTGCCAAGACGCTTGTGGTCGACAAAGCCATTGAGAGCATTCACCTTCGTAAGGTCTGCACGGTCATTTGCTCCGAGCCCCTTAAGGTCGAGGAGTTTATCGTCAAGCATCTCAACCGTACGGCGACTATCAGCCGCGGCTACGGTGCTTTCTCGGGCAAGTGCGTGACGGTGATTATGAGCGTGCTGAGTCGTCGCGAGGCCGTGCAACTGCGTCGCTACGCGCGCGAGATCGATCCGGGTGCCTTTATCACGATTGTTGACAGCTCCGAGATCGTCGGCAAGGGCTTCCGCGGAACGAACTAACGCAGACGTATTCAACGAACCGCCTGCCGGCGCCGTGTACCTTGCAAATCGGTCATCTTTGAGTATTTGACCCCACATTGGGCAATAATGATGCTAAAGACATCGTTTGCGATCCAAGTGATTCGTTCAAGATACGAAGGGATGATTCTATGTTCTGCTCGCAGTGTGGCGCCCCCATGGGCGATAACGACAAGTTCTGCGGCGCGTGTGGTGCTCCTAATGCCGGTGCCGCTGGGCCTGCTCCCCAAGGACAGCCTCAGCCCCAGCAGTTTGTTCCGCAACCGCCCGTGGCGAATGCGCCAAAGGGCTGTGTGGCTCAGGCGTTCCAAGATATGACCAAGACTCCGGGTGTGCTTCAGCGTGTATGCCAAATCGCGTTTTTGCCGGCGCTGATTTGCGTTGTGTCGCTGCTCGTGTTGTTTATTCCCGTTATTGGCGGCATTGCGGCTGCCATCGGCTTTTTGGCAGCTTGCATTGCGAGCGTGTGCGGTTCCGGCTTTGGTATCGAGTGGGGCCGTGATCTTTCGCTCAAGGTCGATGACGGCATGGACCGTCCACTCATGCGTTCCACGTCGTTTGGTCTCGGAGTCTTTTCGAGCGTTATTTCGGTCGTGCTCGAGGTTATCGCTGCCATTCCCGTTATCGGTGTAGTGCTTTCGCTGGTGGAGAGCGTGGTAATTGGCGCCGCGGGATCGTATTCTTATTACGGCTCTTATGCGCTCGCGGCTGCGCTGTTTGGCTCGCTTGGCCTGCTTGTCCTGGCTATGATTGCCACGGCGGTCTTGGGGGTCTTCTTTAAGATGTTTGCCGACATCGCCGTGATGCACTTTGCGGTGACCGGTCGTGTGGAGAGCGCGTTTTCGCTTGATAAGGTCTGGGCGGCCTTTAAGAACAATAAGACCAAGCTGTTCTGCGCTTCGTTCCTCCCCGAGTTTTTGACGGGTCTGGTCGCTAACGTTGTCACATGGATCCTGACGCTCGTCTTTGGCACCATTGCCTCTGTCGGTATGTATAGCTACTACTACCGTCCTGCGGCTATTGAGGCGCTTGTTACCGGCGGTGGCATTACGCTCGTATTGTTCTTGGTGCTGACGGCGTTTGTCACGGTATTTCTCGCGGTCTTTGGCAAGATGCTCAAGCACCGTGCCGTTGGCTATTGGGTTGCACGCTATGCAAGCGAATGGGCCGATGAGGATAAGGACGACGTTCTGACTTTTGTATTGCCCTTCGAGAAGAAGTCCACTTCTTCGGGTTACAGCGCTTCGGATGCTTCGCCGGCACCTGCACCTGCACCCGAGCCCGCGCCCGAGTCTGAGACGGCGCCCGAGCCTGAGACGGCATCTGAGCCCGAGCCTGAGCCGACACCTGCACCTGAGCCTGAGCCGGCACCTGCACCTGAGCCTGAGCCGGCTTCCGAGTCAAGCTCCGACGAGGATCCTCAGGACGAGTAGCCATGCCGCCTGCCATTTGGGGACGGGGTAGAAATAACGCTTGACAAATGAGCGGGGGAGGACGTGCCGAAACGTCCGCCCCCGCTTTGACATCGCGATGTGGTTATGACTGCGAGATGGCAACGAATCGACTACTCGTTGTGCTTCTCCTCGTGACGAGCAGCGGCGCGAGCTTCGTGGATGCCCTTGATCGCGGCATGACGAGCCGTGTGGGCATCATGGATGGCGTCGCGGGCCTCGGCGGCCGTGGCCTTGGCAGAGCGCAGTTTGGCTGCCAGGTCGGGATTGGTCTCGGCGACCGCGGCAATCGTGGGGCCGTCGAGCTCCTCTTGCGTGGGCTCGGCCAAAAAGTCGATGGCATACTGGGCGGCTACCATGGAACCCTTAGCCAGTACCGACTCGTCAATCTTGTAGAAGCAAGAATGTTGGGCGTACGTGGCGCCAATCTGGGGGTTGCGCGTGCCAACAAAGGCGAGCACGCCCGGTACGCGGCGCAGATACTCCGAGAAGTCCTCACCCGAAAGCGTGCCACGGTAATGGCCTTCGCCGGCCGCACCCAGGCACTTGACCACGGCCTGACGACAACGCTCGCTCGAGGCGGCGTCGTTTTCGACCTTATAGTTGGCGATGGTGTAGTCGGTAAGTTCGGCCTCGGCGCCTAGGGCCGCCGCAGTGTGCTCTACGATGCGGCGCATGAGCTCGGGCATTTCCTCGTGCGTCGAATCGCCATAGGTACGCACCGTGCCGGCGAGGTAGGCGGTGCCGGCGATGACGTTGCGTGCGGTGCCGCCGTGCAGCTCGCCGACAGTGATGACAGCAGGCTCGTAGGGGCTGATTTCGCGTGAGACGATGGTCTGCAGGGCGTTGACAATCTCTGCCGCCACCATAACGGCGTCGTGGCCGCGCTGGGGCATGGCGCCGTGGCATGAGGTACCGCGAACGTCGATGCGGAACCAGTCGGTATTGGCCATGCGCGGGCCGGGCTCGCAGCTCACGGTGCCGGCATCGACCTCGCTCCAAATGTGCGCGGCGTAGGCGCCGTCGACGCCGTCGAGCACACCCGTGCCGATCATGAGTTTGGCGCCCTGGCCGTTTTCCTCGCTGGGCTGGAAGACGATGCGGATCTCGCCGTGGATGTCGTCGGTCATGTGGCGCAGGATTTGCAGCGTGCCGAGCATCATGGCGATGTGGCAGTCGTGGCCGCAGGCGTGCATGCAACCCTCATTGACGCTGGCGAACTCCTCGCCGGTCTGCTCGGTGACGGGCAGGGCGTCGATATCGGCGCGCAGCAGGATACGGCGGCGCGGTGTGCCGTCCTCGCGATAGGCGTCGGGCGCGGTGCCGCGAAGCGTTGCCACCAAGCCTGTCTTGAGCGGACGCTCGTAGGGGATATTCATGGCGTCGAGCTGGTTGGCGATGTCGGAGGTTGTGCGCTCCTCGGCAAGGCTTAGCTCCGGGTGCTTATGGAAGTGCCGGCGCTGCTTGATGATATAGGGCTCAAACTCGGCGGCGATATCTCGGATGGCCACGGTGACCTCGTCTGCCGCGCGAACCTCGGTTGCCGCCATAATCTGCTGTGCCTTGGTCTTCGTCATGGTCGATTTGCTCCTTGCTGGGTTGATCGCAAAATCGTACAGGCTCTCTCCAGTATGCCACCTGCCGCTAGGGCTGGTAAAGTTGCCGTTTGCCGCTTGGGGTTTTGTTACAAGGGCGGGGGAGTACACTCGGGGGTGTTGAATTTCCTGCCAGAGATGGGGATGCCCATGCAGCATATCGATCGGATTATCCGCTCCAAGAACGTCTTTACCGCGCAAGACGTCATTGATACCGCCCGCGAGCTGGCGATTGCCATCGCAGGCGACCGTATCGTCGCAGTCGGTGCGCCCGATGACGTGATCGCCGCCGCTCCTGCCGCCACGTCGGTTATCGACTACGGCGAGCAGTTTGTCTGCCCCGGTTTCCATGACGCTCATCTGCACTTCTTCCATACCTCGGTCGGTTCCTCGCCGTACATGCTCATGGATATGGGCACGTCCGAGGCGGCGCTGGTGCAACATGCGCTCGAGTTTTCCAAGGACCTGCCCGATGACGCCTGGGTCGTGACCCAGGGCTGGCGCGATTACCGCTGGGATCCGCCCGAGCACCCTACCAAGGCCTCCGTCGACGCCGCCTTCCCCGATCGCCCCTGTGTTATGTATTCGGGCGACGGGCACACGCTTTGGCTCAACAGCCGTGCACTCGAGGCGCTCGGCGTCACACGCGACAGCGAGCCTCCAGCGGGCGGCAGCTACGACAAGGATGCAAACGGCGAGCTCACGGGCATTGCTCACGAGGCGGCTGCCATGCAGCTGCTACCGCGCTGCCTTGAGTGGCTGGGGGAGGATCGCATTGCAAGCGCTTACGCCGATCAAATGAGGCGTATGGCCGAGCAGGGCATCACCTCAATCTGCGATATGTCGCTCATGCCCATGCCGGGCTGCGATTTTATCCGCGACGACGTCTACGACAAGCTGCAGGCAGCCGGCAAACTGGGCATCCGAGCCCATCTATTCCCCACACTGCTGGATGACCAATCGCGCTTGGAAGAACTCCAGACCCGCTACGCGAACAACGCGCTGCTCTCGGCGCCTGGTTTTAAGCAGTTCTTCGATGGCGTGTCGAGCGAACACACGGCATATCTCACCGAGCCGTATACCAATCCGCGCTTCCCGGGTGACCGGGGCCGTCTGACGGTTCCTGTCGAGCGCATGCGCAAGTTGGTTCTGGCGGCAGCCGAGCGTGGCCACACCGTGCGCATTCACGTTATCGGCGACGGTGCGATTCATGCTGCGCTCGATATCTTTGAGGAGGCGGCAGAGCTCTACGGTCTGCCCCAGCACGGCCATAATACGCTTGAGCATCTGGAGAATCTCTTGCCCCAGGACATCGACCGCCTGCACAAGCTCAACGTCGTTGCCTCGAGCCAGCCTTGCCACATCACGCTCGACCCGGGTGGCCCGGAGCGCGATCTGGGCTTGGAGCGCAGCCGCATCATGTGGCCGTTTGCGACCTATAAGCAGCGCGGCATCCGCCAAGCTTTCGGTACCGATAGCCCCATTACAGCCGTTACCAGCATGAACGTGCTCTACACGGCCATCACGCGCCAAGACCCTCGCAGCCACTGGCCTGAGGGCGGCTGGCTCCCCAGCGAGCGCATCGACGCGGCTACAGCTCTGCGCAACTACACCCTGGGCAGCGCCTACGCGGCAGGCGACGAGCGAAACCTCGGCAGCCTGGAGCCCGGCAAATACGCCGATCTGGTAGTCCTGGATCAAAACCCGCTCACCATCGACCCACACGAGCTCCAGGCTACCAAGGTTCAGGCCACCTACCTGGCGGGTAACTTAATCTACGAGCGCTAACCCCATCCGCATCGCCATTTTGCTGCACTGACTTTTCTGAATGCCGGGCCCGATAACGTTGACTCAGCTCCCGTGTGGCGCCGGAGGGGCGAGATATAAGGTTTATCGCGAGTTCCGCACGAGCCGAAGGCCACTTAATGTAGCCTTCGTGCGAGCAGGACTGCCCGAGTAGGAAACCTTATATCTCGCCCCTCCGGCGCCACACGGGAGCCGCGCACAAGTTATCCCCCGGGATTCAGAAAATCTAAGTGCCAAAAAATAAGATTTTTTGACTCCGTGTTGTATAACCCGCCATTCGTGGGTACCATTCAACGCGTACGCAAACAAAAAGGGTTAACCCGCGCGGCATGACCGCGCGGCCCACAAAGGAGGAAACAAGCATGTCGTCTTTGAAGCCGCTTGCAGATCGCGTCCTGGTCAAGCCCGACGAGGCCGAGCAGAAGACCGCCTCTGGTCTGTACATCGCCAGCAACGCTCAGGAGAAGCCGCAGCGCGGCACCATCGTTGCCGTTGGCGCCGGCAAGGTCAACGACAAGGGCGAGCGCATCCCCATGGACGTCAAGGTTGGCGACGTTGTCATCTACGGTAAGTTTGGTGGCAACGAGGTCAAGGTCGACGGCGAGAAGTATCTGCTGATGCGCGCCGACGACATCTACGCCGTCGTCGAGGCCTAGTCTCGTCGGAATCTCTGATTCGTCTTTGAACGCGTCCGCCGCATAGGACTCGGAAGCGGCGACGCGAGTCACATTTCTTTTGGAGGATTACCTACCATGGCAAAGAACATTACGTTCAATACCGATGCCCGCGCTAAGCTCGCTAAGGGCGTCAACACTCTGGCCGACGCCGTTACCGTCACCATGGGTCCGAAGGGCCGCTACGTCGCTCTGCAGCGCTCGTTCGGTGCCCCGACCATCACCAACGACGGCGTTTCCGTCGCCAAGGAGATCGAGCTCGAGGACAACATCGAGAACATGGGCGCCCAGCTGGTGAAGGAGGTCGCCACCAAGACCAACGATACCGTGGGTGACGGCACCACCACCGCAACCCTGCTCGCCCAGGCTATCGTTAACGACGGTCTGCGCAACGTCGCCGCTGGCGCCAACCCGCTGGCCATCCGTCGCGGCATCGACAAGGCCGTTAATGCCGCCGTCGCCGAGATGAAGAAGCAGGCCAAGCCGGTCGAGACCAAGGAGCAGATCGCTTCCGTCGGTACCATCTCCGCCGGCGACCCCGAGGTCGGCGAAAAGATCGCGCAGGCCATGGAAGTCGTGGGCAAGGACGGCGTCATCACCGTCGAGGATTCCCAGACGTTCGACATTACCATCGACACCGTCGAGGGCATGCAGTTCGACAAGGGCTACGTCTCGGCGTACTTCGTCACGGACAACGATCGCATGGAGGCCGTGATGAAGGATCCCTACATCCTCATCACCGACCAGAAGATCTCCAACGTCCAGGACATCATGCCTGTTCTCGAGGCTGTCCAGCGCACCGGCAAGGGCCTGCTCATTATCGCTGAGGATGTCGAGGGTGAGGCTCTGCCTACCCTCGTCCTCAACAAGATCCGCGGCGCCCTCAACGTCTGCGCCGTCAAGGCCCCGGGCTACGGCGATCGCCGCAAGCGCATGCTCGAGGATATCGCCGTCCTCACCGGCGGTCAGGCTGCCCTCGATGAGCTGGGCGTGAAGGTTGCCGACATCACCGCCGATATGCTCGGTACCGCCAAGTCAGTCACCATTTCCAAGGACAACACCGTTATTGTGGGTGGTGCCGGTTCCAAGGAGGCTATCGACGCTCGCATCGCTCAGATCAAGGGCGAGATGGAGAATACCACCTCTGACTTCGACCGTGAGAAGCTCCAGGAGCGCTTGGCCAAGCTCTCCGGTGGCGTTGCCGTCATCAAGGTCGGCGCTGCTACCGAGTCCGAGCTCAAGGAGATCAAGCACCGCGTCGAGGACGCCCTGCAGGCTACCCGCGCTGCTGTCGAGGAGGGCATTGTCGCCGGTGGCGGCGTCGCCTTCATGGACGCTGCGCCTGCGCTCGATGCTGTCGAGATCGACGACCCCGAGGAGAAGATCGGCGTCGACATCGTCAAGAAGGCTCTGACCGCTCCGGTCGCCACCATCGCCAAGAACGCTGGCTTTGAGGGCGCTGTCGTGGTCGACAAGGTTGCCGAGCTGCCCGCCGGCCAGGGTCTCAACTCTGCCAACGGCGAGTGGGGCGACATGATCGAGATGGGCGTCCTCGACCCCGTCAAGGTCAGCCGCGTCACCCTGCAGAACGCTGCTTCTGTCGCCAGCCTGATCCTCATCACCGAGGCCACCGTCTCCGATGTGCCCAAAAACACTCAGCTTGAGGATGCTATCGCTGCTGCTACCGCTGGTCAGCAGGGCGGCGGTATGTACTAAGGCCGACAAGGTCTAGAACTCCCACCGGGAATCCGGGGGCGTGACGGGGGCTTCTCTCCGGAACGTCCTCGGATAGATTAGGGCCCCTTGTCCTGCTCCTTTGGAGCCGCGGACAAGGGGCCCTATTTGTGCTGAATTATTGTTCAGCTATTTCGGGATCTCTCATTTGTTCGACTTTAATCGACTGTCTGCTCTATTGAGTGGCGGGCTCGTCTCGATTCGCGTCTTGCAAGTTCTTGGGTAGACGGCTTGCTCGAGGATTAAGTAAGGGACCGTCCCGCGGGACGGTCCCTTACAGAAGATTCTGTATAGGGAGCGGTCGTCGTATTCTAGCGCCATCTTTCGTTTAGCGAATATGTGTCGCAGGGCATAGGCATGACATTCCGATGCGCGCTTTTCGGGTGAAGTGTCTCCCCATAGCCTGCGCGCTCGTTTCAGGAAGAAATTTCCATCGATTAGGACAGCGGTTCCTGTCATGATATCTCCTGCTACATGAATTGACCCCCGAGCTGTGGTACTCCGGCTAAAGATTGGAGCCACTGTCGGAGGTCTTCAAAAAACGGAGGACAGGGAGATGGCAGAAAACCTAATTTCTCTGTCTGGCTTGAGTCTACATCCATTGACTCAGCAATTTGTGGTGGAATTCGGGTTAGATTGTGGAATCGCGCCCTTTGCACTTCGGGGAATTCTGTGTTGACTGCCTTTCTTGATCTTTCGTACTTGCCTGCGATCAGTTGTTAGCGTGCTGCAGCATCGTTGTTGCGCCGCTCTATCCCGGGCGTATCTATAGAGCGTTTCCCCCACCACAAATTACCCTTGGCATACTTGCGTGAAAGCCTGCTGGTGCTACACTTGCAATTGCTGTTTCAGGGCGGGGTGGAATTCCCCACTGGCGGTAAATCGGGCGGTGCCAAAGGGGCGCCGTGGCGCAGGTAAAGTGCCTGCGATCGAGCCGATGAGTCCGCGACCCGTGGGTGCGTTGGTTCGCATGCCGGCTGAACTGGTGAGATCCCAGTACCAACGGTTAGAGTCCGGATGAAAGAGGCAGGTGATCTTATGTCTGAACAGTCGCAGCATATCCATTTTGAGAACACGAATAGGTGGAGCACCAAACAGCTCGTTACCATGGCGTTGATGTGCGCCTTGGGAGCACTGTTTATGTATGTGCAGCTGCCCATCCTCCCCTCGGCGCCGTTTTTGACGTATGACCCGTCGCTGGTGCCGGCGATGGTGTGTGGATTTGCGTATGGCCCTGGTGCCGGCACCGCTGTTGCCGCTATGGCGATCGTTATCCATGCGCTTACCACGGGCGATTGGGTCGGTGTGCTTATGAATTTGGTTGCCACGCTGGGCTATATCCTGCCTGCGGCTATCGTCTATCAGAAGATGCGCACCTACAGGGGTGCCGTGATTGGCCTGACGTTGGGCGTTATTGCCGCTACGGTGCTTTCTATGGTCGCGAATCTGACCATTGGCGTTTGGTTCTGGTATGGCTCGGCCGACGTGATTTTGCCGCTCATGATTCCCGCCGTGTTGCCGTTCAACCTTATCAAGACCGTGCTTAACTCGGTGTTGACGCTTGCGGTGTACAAGGCGGTCTCCAACCTCATCACGCCTAAAAAGACCAGGTCAAAGGCCGCGCATGATTGAGTGTCGGGGCGTTTCCTTTAGCTATGACGGTGCCGTACCGGCACTCGACGGCGTCGATCTGAACATCGAGGACGGGGAGTTTTTCTGCATCCTCGGTGGCAATGGGTCGGGCAAGTCGACGTTTGCCAAGCATCTGAATGTACTGTTGCAGCCCGATGCGGGCACGGTACGCATCAACGGCATGGATGCGTCCGACCCCGAGTTGGTCTACGACATTCGTTCGACCGCGGGCATGGTATTCCAGAATCCCGATGACCAGCTGGTGGCAACGCTTGTCGAAGATGACGTTGCGTTTGGTCCTGAAAACCTTGGCGTGCCATCGGCACAAATTGCGCAGTGTGTACGCGAGGCGCTGAAGGGCGTGGGCCTGGTGGGCTTTGAGCGCCACGAGACCCATGCACTTTCGGGTGGCCAAAAGCAGCGCGTGGCGCTTGCCGGTGTGCTCGCCATGGAACCGCGCGTGCTCATATTGGACGAGGCTTCTTCGATGCTCGATCCGCGCGGACGCAAGGGCCTTATGAAGGCCTGCCATGCGCTCCACGACCGCGGCATGACTATCGTGATGATTACGCACTTTATGGAAGAGGCTGCCGAGGCCGATCGTGTCGCGGTATTTCGGGCGGGGCGCGTTGCCATGCTCGGTACGCCCGAGGAAATCTTGACACGGGCGGACGAACTTGCGCAGCTCAACTTGGATATGCCGGCGTCGTGCTGCTTGGGCACGGCGCTTCGTGCGAAGGGCGTGCCCGTTCATGCGCAGGTGCGCGAGGCGGATATGGTCGCCGAGATTGCGCAGGTATATGCCGACCGGAGTGGGGAAGACACCGCAGGGCGGCCTTCTGCATCCGATTCTCGTGTGCTCGACAACGTCTCCTCTGCAACCGACGGGACAGCCGTGTCGGAGCCCGTCATCGAGATTTCGCACCTCTCGCATAGTTACTCGCTGAGTGCCCGCGAGCGCCGTCGATGGCGCAAGCGCTCGGCCACTGCGGGCAAATCGAATAAACAGGCTCTCTGGGGAAACGACCCCAGCAGCCCGTGGGCGCTGCGCGATGTATCGCTGACGGTGCGTCGCGGCGAGTTCCTGGGCTTGGCAGGTCATACCGGTTCGGGTAAGTCGACGCTGGTCCAGCATCTCAACGGTTTGATTCGCCCCCAGGAGGGATTCGTTCACGCACTGGGGCTCGATCTGTCAAACAAGAAAGACGCCGCCGCGGTTAAGGCCAAGGTCGGCGTGGTGTTTCAATATCCCGAGCGTCAGCTGTTTGCCGAGACCGTGGTACAGGACGTGGCGTTTGGTCCGCACAACCTTGGCTTGCCGCAGGCCGAGGTAGTCCGCCGCGTTGAGTCATCGCTCGCGCGCGTGGGCCTCGACTTGGCCACGGTGGGCGACAAGAGCCCCTTTGAGCTCTCGGGCGGGCAGCAGCGGCGCGTGGCGTTTGCCGGCGTGCTTGCTATGGAGCCCGAGGTCCTGGTACTCGATGAACCCATGGCGGGGCTCGATCCGGCGGCGCGCAGTGATTTCCTGGAGCTCATCGATCGACTTCACCATGGGGGCCTGACCGTCGTCATGGTCTCACACAGTATGGATGACCTTGCCAATTGCTGCGACCGTATTGTCGTGATGAACGAGGGCGCGGTGTTTGCCGAGGGCACGCCCGCTCAGGTTTTTGCGCATGCGGATGAGCTCAAGTCGATCGGCTTGGGCGTACCTGCTGCTCAGCGCATGGCGTTGGCGCTCGCGGAGGCGGGCGTGCCGCTGCGTTGCGGCGGGCTCTATACGGTTGAGTCGCTGGGCGACGAGCTGGCAGATTTGCTGATCGGTCGCTCAGACGGTCCTTCTAACGTCGCGGACATTGCTAAATCCAAGACGGTCGCGCGAGAGGAGGGCTGCTAATGGAGGCGTTTTCGTTTGGCAGTTACTATCCCGGTGATAGTGCAATCCACCGCTTGGACCCGCGAACCAAGTTGCTCTTGGGCTTTGTGTTTCTGATCACGACGCTCACGGTCAGTGGCTTTCGCGGACTGGCACCGGTCGCAATTTTCGTTGTGCTGATCTATGCCGTGTCTCGGGTGCCGGTTCGTCGCGTTCTGTCGTCGATGGCGCCGCTGCTGGCAATCGTCGTCGTGGTCGCGGTGCTCAACTTGTTTACCGATCAGAGTGGGCGCATCCTGTGGCAGCTCGGCTTTCTGCGGATAAGCGAGGGCTCGCTGCATTCCTCCGCTTTTATGACCTGCCGTCTGACCTTGATGATGGCCGGTATGAGCGCTATTACGCTCACCACACCGACGCTCGACCTCACCGCGGGCTTCGAGCGCCTGCTCGCACCGTTTGCGCGTGTGGGACTTCCTGCGCACGAGCTCGGCATGATCATGGGTATAGCGCTGCGCTTTATGCCGCAGTTTGCCACCGAGATGAAGCAGGCGGCCGATGCACAGGCAAGCCGCGGTGCACGCGTGACGGGCGGTCCGCTCGGCGGCGTGCGTATGCTCGGCAGTGTGGCGATTCCACTGTTCACGGGCGTGTTCCGTCATGCCGAGACGTTGTCTGCCGCCATGGATGCCCGTTGCTATCATGGCGAGCAGGGCCGCACACGTCTGCATACGCTTGCATTTGGCCGCGGCGATGCGTTGGCGGCGGTGGTGACGATGCTGCTGTTTGCGTGTGTCATCGTCGTCAACCTTCAACTTGTTTAGGCGCGATTCGAGCGCAAGAAAGGGGTCCCTATGACCGACAACGACCGCACAGCTCAGCTTGAGCGCGCCTGCTCGTATCTCAGGCGCATTCCGGCGTGGTATCTGGCCACGATCGACGTGACGGACGGACATCAGCCGCGCGTGAGGCCGTTCTCGTTTGCCATGGTCGATGAAGGTAAGCTGTGGTTTTGCACGTCGCGCGACAAGGATGTGTGGGCGGAGCTGAGTGCGAATCCCAAGTTTGAGCTCTCGGGCTGGAAGCCGGGGGAATGTTGGATCGTATTGACCGGCGAAGCCGCACTTGAGGACGACGCAGTTGCGAGCGACAAGGTGCGTCAAGCGGGTTTTAAGCACATGGTGGGCATCGGCGAGGAACACGAGAGTGCCAACGACGGCCGCCTTGCTTTCTTTTCAGTCCACAACATTGCCGTGCGCTTCTGTGATATCGACGGCAGCGAGGAGCGCCTGGAGCTCTAGCTCACACCAACCAGGCTCTCAAACTGGCTAGTACAGGAGGAAACGTGGACGGATTGAATACGGTTTTGGAGTATCTGACGTCGGTGCCGGCGTGGTACTTGGCGACGAGCGTGGACGGGCAGCCACATGTACGTCCATTTTCGTTTGCTCAGATTCAGGACGGCAAGCTGTGGTTTGTGACGGCGCGCACCAAAGACGTGTGGCAAGAGCTGCTGCAAAATCAGCGCTTTGAGGCCACGAGTTGGTGGCCGGGCCATGGCTGGCTCATCTTGCGCGGGCGTGCCGGCTTGGATGACCAGGCCGCTCCCGATATGCGCGAGGCGGGATGGAAACATCTTGAGCGCTTGAGCGAGCACTATGAGGGGCCTAACGACCCCACGCTCGTCTTCTTTAGCGTGGAGGAACCCGAGGCCTTTATCTGCAACCATGACGAATGGGTGCCGGTCGAGCTCTAAACGAGTCTCTCAACAAGCTTCGACAATTCAAATTCTCGCATGTAGCGGGCCCCACATTGCAACGTCACCGTAAGGCGCACTGGGTAATAGGGGGCCCGCATTTATTTGTCAATTCCTTCGAGTGAATGTGTCGGGATTGTTTCAATGCATGAATATGCAAAAGATTTGCGTTTATATGCATCTTTTGGTGTTAAAGTTTCAACCCACCTCATAACGACGGCTGCGGAATGCGCATTGGTGCATAACTGCAGACAAGGAGTCTGATATGTCTGTAAAGGTTGGAATCGTCGGTGCGGCTGGATATGCCGGCGCCGAGCTCATTCGCCTCGTCCTCGGTCATCCCGAGTTTGAACTTATTGCCATTACGTCCAACGCCGATGCCGGCCAGCCGCTGTCCGCGGTGTATCCGAGCTTCACCGGCGTAAGCGATCTTGTCTTTACGACGCATGATGCCCCCGAGCTCAAGAACTGCGACGCGGTCTTTTTGGCCGTGCCGCACACGGCTGCCATGGCACAGGTGCCCGCGCTGCTTGCATCGGGCGTCTCCTGCTTTGATCTTTCGGCCGACTATCGCCTGAACGAAGCGTCTGTCTTTGAGGCTTGGTATGCCGCCGAGCACACGAGCCCCGAGCTGCTCAAGACCCGTGCCTTTGGTCTGCCCGAGCTGTTCTGCCAGGACTTGGAGACCGCCGCATCCGACCATGCCGACGGCAAACCCGTGCTGGTCGCCTGCGCCGGTTGCTATCCCACCGCAACGAGCCTTGCCGCCGCGCCCGCCGTGCGCGCGGGCTGGGTGGCCGAGAACGGTCCTGTGATTGTCGATGCCATTAGCGGCGTGACGGGCGCCGGTAAGTCCTGCAACGCCCGCACCCATTTTTGCAGCGCCGACGAGAACTTGGAGGCCTACGGCGTGGGCAAGCATCGCCACACGCCCGAAATCGAGCAGATCTTGGGCCTAACCGATCGCGTCGTCTTTACCCCGCACCTGGCACCGCTCAAGCGTGGTCTGCTCTCCACGGTGACGCTGCCGCTTACGCCGCAGGCTATCGATACCTTGACCCTTGAGGACGTTGTCGACCATTACAAGCAGTTCTACGCCGGTCGAACCTTCGTACGCGTACTTGATGCCGGTCAGCAGCCCAAGACGGCTTCGGTTGTCGGCACCAACGCCGCCCAGATCGGCCTCGCGCTCAACAAGCGCGCGGGCGTGCTGGTGGCGACGGGCGCCATCGACAATCTGTGCAAGGGCGCTGCGGGCCAAGCAGTCCAGTGCGCCAATATCGTCTTTGGCTTTGACGAGCGACGAGGCTTGCCCACAGTGGCGTGCCCGGTGTAGCACATTCGATTGTTAACGATTTGGTAGTTGGACATCGAGTGGGGCGCCACTCTTAAGCTGGTCTCATGATCACGACTGGCATGGCGCACCAACCGATGTCCGTTTTTTGTTTGACATAAGGAGTCATAAAGACGATGAATACCGAGCTGTTTGATATCAAGATTCGCGCCGTCGAGGGCGGCGTTACGGCTGCGGCTGGTTTTAAAGCTGCAGGCATCCACGCTGGGTTCCGCAAGAACCCCGAGCGTCTGGATTACACGCTCGTCGTGCCCGATAAACCCTGTCCCGGCGCCGGCGTGTTTACCACCAATCGCTTTTGCGCGGCGCCCGTGCAGGTGAGCCGTGCCAACCTGGGCGGTGCCGACAAGGGCTATGGTATCATTGCCGGCGTTTCGGTCAACTCTGGCAATGCCAACGCCGCCACGGGTGAGACCGGCCTTGCATGCGCGCGCGAGACGTGCAGCATCGCATCGCAGGTCATCGGCTGCGAGCCCCAGCAGATTCTGGTTGCCTCCACGGGTGTGATTGGCCAGATTCTGCCGATCGACACGTTTGAGACCGCCATTCCTGCTGCCTACGAGGCACTCTCCGCCCACGGTGGCGCCGATGCCGCTCGCGCCATCATGACGACCGACACGTACTCCAAGGAGTACGCCGTATCCTACGTCAGTGAGGCTGCGGGTCATGCGGACAATGTCTATACGGTAGGCGGAATGTGCAAGGGCTCGGGCATGATCATGCCTAACATGGCCACCATGATCGCAATTATCACCACCGATGCCCCCGTCGAGCCTGCGGCGCTTCATGCCCTGCTGCTCTCGACCGTCAAGCAGACCTTTAACAAGGTAACGGTCGATTCCGATACCTCGACCAACGACACCTGCATCATGCTTGCCTCCGGCGCCGCTGCCGCAGATGCCGAGCCTATCGTCGAGGGCTCCGATGCTTTTGACGAGTTGGCATTTGCCGTGCACGAGGTGTGCGAGAGCCTGGCGCGCAATATTGCCGCCGATGGTGAGGGCGCATCTAAGCTTGTTACAGTCAACGTTACCGGCGCCGTGAACGACGAGGAGGCCGATATCGCCGCCCGTGCCGTTGCCAACTCGCCGCTCGTTAAGACCTGCATCGCCGGCCACGACTGCAACTGGGGCCGCGTTGCTATGGCGCTTGGCAAGTGCGGCGTGAAGTTTAATCAGGAAGACGTTTCCATCGACATGATGGGCATGCCTGTCTGTCGCGACGGTCTGACTGTTCCCTTTGACGAGGACGAGGCTCTACGACGTTTTGAGGCGCCCGAGATCGTGATCTCG
The DNA here is from genome assembly GCA_902362275.1 of Coriobacteriaceae bacterium. Taxonomy (GTDB): domain Bacteria; phylum Actinomycetota; class Coriobacteriia; order Coriobacteriales; family Coriobacteriaceae; genus Collinsella. Next base: position 161,474 of record CABIWB010000001.1, read on the forward strand.
GCCGACCTGGGCGCAGGCGACGCGGCAACGACCGTGTGGACCTGCGACCTCACGCATGAGTACATCTCCATCAACGGCGACTACCGTTCCTAGATTCCAGGCACGCTGTGCATCTTGCCGCGATTTCAGACAGCAGAGCACGGCGCGATAGCGATACGAAAGACGAGGCAGATTATGAAATTCGCACGCGATTGTCGTTCGAGCGAATCCAACGAAGCAACCGCGCAGCTGCTGTTCGAAGCGCTGCCGTGGATTAAGAACCTGACCGGCAAGACGGTTGTTATCAAATATGGCGGAGCCGCCATGGTCGACGAGCAGCTGCGCCGCGACGTGATGAGCGACATCGTGCTGCTCAAGATCATCGGCATGCGCCCTGTTATCGTGCACGGTGGCGGCAAGGCCATCAACGAGGCGCTTAGCCACTACGACATCCCCGTCAAGTTTAAGAACGGCCAGCGCGTGACCACGCCGGCGACCATGGATATCGTGCGCGAGGTGCTGGGCGGTAAGGTCAACCAGGAGCTGGTCGCGGCGCTCAACCATCACGGCAACCTGGCAGTGGGCGTTTCGGGCAGCGATGCCGGTACGCTCATCGCCGAGCCGCTCGACCCCGAACTCGGCCGCGTAGGCAAGGTCACGCACGTCAACACCGACTATATCGAGCGCCTGCTCGATAGCGAGTACATCCCCGTCATCGCTACCGTCGCGGCGGGAGAGGACGGCGGTTTCTTCAACATCAACGCCGATACCGCCGCCGGTGCCGTTGCGGCGGCGCTGCATGCGCATAAGGCGATCTTTTTGACCGACGTCGACGGCCTGTACAAGGACTTTAGCGACAAGGATTCACTTATCTCCAATCTGACGCTCGACGAGGTCAATGAGATGCTCTACGGCGGCGAGGTCGATAAGGGCATGATTCCCAAGCTGCGTGCTGCCGTCGATGCGCTTGCCGGAGGCGTATTTCGCGCTCACATCATCAACGGTACCACGCCGCATTCGCTGCTGCTGGAGCTGCTGACCGATGCCGGCGTCGGTACCGTGATCCATTCTACCGAGACGGCTTACGAGTTCGATACACATCCGCATCCGCTTTCGACGTTTGCTGCGCGTTTGACCGAGAACCTCGACGAGGTCGAAAAGCTTCAGACGGTCTAGCCGACCCGCAGCCGCCCCATTCCTGCACCCATAGGCCTGCGCCGTCCGGCGCTCAACGAAAGGCATCCCATGTCACTTGCAGCTCAGCAATCGCTTGAATCCCATTACGTTATGCATACCTTTGGCCGCTCTCCGGTCGAGTTTGTCGAGGGTCACGGCATGAAGCTCACCGGCGACGATGGCCGTGAGTACCTTGACTTTCTTGCCGGCATCGGCGTGTGCAGTCTAGGTCATGGCGACCCGGCTGTGCTCTCGGCGCTCGAGGCACAGACTAAAAAGCTCATGCACGTCTCCAATTACTTCTACATTGAGCAGCGCGGACAGGTCGCGGCGCTGCTGTCCAAGCTTGCTAACGACGACGTAGATGGTGCGCGCGTGCTTGCCGATGCCATTGCCGCCGGCGATGAGACCACGGCAGCTGCTCTTGGTGCCCCGGCTGCGGACGAGCAGGTGTGGGAGACCTTCTTTGCCAACTCCGGCGCCGAGGCCAACGAGGGCTCGATGAAGCTCGCGCGCCTGTACGCCAAGCGTGCCGGTAACGGCGGCAACACTATCGTGTGCATGCGCGGCGGCTTCCACGGCCGTACGCTCGAGACCATTGCCGCCACTATGCAGGATTGGCTGCAGGACAGCTTCCGCCCGCTGCCGGGTGGCTTTGTGGCCTGTACGCCCAACGATATCGATGAACTGCGTGCGATCTTTAAGCAGCTGGGGAGCGAAATTTGTGCCGTGATGCTCGAGCCGATCCAGGGTGAGAGTGGCGTGCACCCCATGACCGAGGAGTTTATGGCGGCAGCGCGCGACCTGGCACACGAAGTGGGCGCCGTGCTTATCGCCGACGAGGTCCAGTGCGGCATCTTCCGCTCCGGCAAGCCGTTCGCATTCCAAACCTATGGCGTGGAGCCCGACATCATGAGTCTTGCCAAGGGCATCGCCGACGGCGTTCCCATGGGCGCTGTGGTGGCAAAGAAAGAGATCGCCGACGTGTTTAAGCCCGGCGATCACGGTTCGACTTTTGGTGGTAGCTGCTTGGCCATCGCGGCGTGCGCCGCGACGCTCTCCGCGCTCGTGCGCGGCGATTATGCCGGCCATGCTGCCAAGGTAGGCGCCTATATGGAGGCAAAACTCGCCAAGTTACCGCATGTTATCGATGTGCGCGGTCGCGGCTTGATGCTCGGCTGCGACCTGGATGAGGCAGCGGGCGACGCGCATGATATTGTTGCCCGCGCGCTGGCCGCCGGCGCCGTGATCAACGCTACAGGTGCGCATACGCTGCGTTTCCTGCCGCCACTTGTCTGCGAAGAAGCCGACGTGGACAGCCTGATCGAGATCCTGTCGGGTGTCTTGGCCTAGCGAGAGCAATACATAGCCAGGTTGAACGGGTTTCAGATTGTCGGTGTGTCATTGATGCATCATTGGACGGTCTGGAACCCTTTTTGTCATAAATCTGCACAGGCCAGGAGAGCCTCTGGCCAAAAAAGAAAGGCCTCCATCACTGGGGGCCTAACAATTCAGTGGTGGGCGATGAGGGATGTCGCGTGCGGCTGACGCCGCCCGCTCTCGCTTCGGGCCTACGGTCCTCGCGTGCTGCGCTGGAAAACGCTTCGCGTTTCCTCAGCTCCGCACCCTTGCGGGTTCGAATCCCTCTGCGATGGGCCCAAAAAAGAAAGGCCCCCATAGCTGGGAGCCTATCAAATCAGTGGTGGGCGATGAGGGATTCGAACCCCCAGCCTTGTGCGTGTAAAGCACCTGCGCTAACCGTTGCGCCAATCGCCCGCAGGGATTGAGTATAGCGGAAACCCGATACGGTTCATCGCTAATCCATAACGAAACTTAGGCGGCGACTTCGGCGCCCTTGTTCTCGTCGATAAAGAAGCGCTTGTACCAGATGAGGAACGTCAGCGTGGTATAGATCTTGCGCTGGTTGAGCGCACGGCCCTCAAAGTGATCGTCAAGCAGTTTCATGAGTGCATCCGTGTCAAAGAAATCGGCAGCCCACGGCGCGGTGAAGTACTCCTTGACGTAGTCGTAGTACTTCTGCTCGCGCAGCCAGAACTTAACCGGCACCGGGAAACCGACCTTCTTGCGCGTTGCCCACTCGTCGGGCAGCGTGCGGTTGGCGGCGTGACGCAGGACGAGCTTGCAGCCTTCTTCGTTAACACGGTAGTTGGCGGGAATGTGCTCGGCAAATTCCATGACTTTTTTGTCCAGGAACGGAACGCGAAGCTCCAGTGAGTGTGCCATGCACATCTTGTCGGCCTTGAGCAGAATGTCGCCCGGCAGCCACATGTTCATGTCCAGATACTGCTTCTTGGAGAGCTCGCAGCAATTGGGAACCTGCTTGTAATACTCGGCGCACATTTCGGCGGCGTTCTTGCCGGTGTCGTAGGCAGGCTTAAGCACCTCGTCGACCTCGGACGGGTCGAACACCTTTGCCTGGCCCACATACCAGCGCTCGGGGACCTCGGCGCACTTGGTCAAGAAATTGTGACCCTTAAAGTAGGGAAGATGCTGAACGAGCGAGCCCAGGGCGCGGCGCACGCCGAGCGGGACGCGCTTCTTGAAGGAGCGCATCTGAGGGGTGTCCTCGTACCACTCGTAGCCGGCGAACAGCTCGTCTGCACCCTCGCCCGAAAGGACCACGGTGACTTCCTTGGCTGCCATCTGGGCCAGATAGTACAGTGGCACGCTCGAGAGGTTCGATTGCGGCTCGTCCATGTGATACTGGATGTCGGGCAGCGCGTCGAAGAACTCGTCGGCGGTGATCATCTTGCGCACGTTCTTGATGCCCAGCTTGTCAGAAAGCTCGGCGGCGTAGTTGGTCTCGTTGAAGTTCTTGTAATCGAAGCCGACAGAATACGTGGTGTCGGGCATGAGACAGGCGGCAATGTAGCTGGAGTCCACGCCGCCAGAAAGGAACGAGCCCACCTTAACATCGGCGATTCGGTGCGCAGCGACGCTTTCGTGCACGACCTTGTCGCACTCGTCCACGTACTCCTCGAAGGTCTTGGAGTTGTCGTCGGTGAAGTCACAGCTCCAGTAACGCTTGATGTCCATGGTGTTAGTCGTCAGGTCATACGTAAAGCAATGCGCCGGGGCAAGCTTGAACACGCCCTTAAAGAAGGTCTCCTCCGTGGCGGGGAATTGCAGCGTCAGGTAGGGGCGCAGCGCGTCGTGGTTGACAGCCTTCTCAAACTTGGGGTGGTCCAGGAAGCTCTTGATCTCGGAGCCAAACAGCAGCGAGCCGTCGGAGGCCTGGTAGTAATAGAACGGCTTGATGCCAAAGATGTCACGGGCGCCAAAGAGTTTGTTCTTGTTCTGGTCGTGAATCACGAACGCGTACATGCCGCGAAGGCGGTTGACCAGATCTTCGCCCCACTCCTCGTAACCGTGCACCAGGACCTCGGTGTCGGCGTTGCAGTGGAAGACGTAGCCAGCGGCCTCGAGCTCGGAGCGGAGCTCCTGGAAGTTGTAGACCTCGCCGTTGAAGACAATCGTGACCTTGCCGTCATCGCTCGACATGGGCTGGGCGCCAGCCTCGGAAAGGTCGAGAATCGAAAGACGGCGGAAGCCAAGCGCGACGTTATCGACGATGTGCTGACCGCCCATATCCGGACCGCGATGGATAATGCGATTCATCATGGCCGTGAGAACCAGCTCACTCTGTTCATCTGTACCGGTAAAACCGACAAAACCGCACATGCAAGATCCTTTCTGCTGACGGCTTAGGTGCACTGCCGCAAGGATTTGCAGCAGTCGATATCAATCAATCCTTACTATCATGCCAATCTTTTGTTTCGTGATGGGGCATAAGCGCCGAGGGGACCGAAAAAACCACGGCCCGCACTTCGGGTGAAGTGGCGGGCCGTGACTGTGATGATTGCCGTGCGCGAGAACGCGCAAGAGAGGTTAACGCTTGCCGCGCTCGGCAAGGTGGCGCTCCACCTTGGTGACGACGTGGATTAGCGGAATCGTTACAACCAGATAGTAGAGTGCGGCGCAAATGTAGGGTGTGATGTTTCTCGTGGTTGCCGTGAGGTTTTTGGAGAACAGCATGAGCTCTATGACACCGACGCTCGAAAGCGGCGACATATCCTTATAGAGCATAACGAACTCGCTGGTCATGGCTGGGATGACGCAGCGCACGGCCTGCGGAATCACAATGCGCGACATGACTTGGGGCCACGTCATGCCAAGCGAGTAGGCAGCTTCCGATTGACCAGGCGGGTCGCGATGCCGCCGAGCACGCCGTTGCCGGTGTCTTCGTTTGACTTTGCAGTTGTCGAGGTAACGGTGAGCGTGGAGCCTGTCTCATCGCCGGCACCCGAGGCGTCCTCGCTCGAAGAGCCGCTCGTCGGCGCCATGCCAAACTGCTCGCCCGTCGGAACCTCTTTGATGATTTTCATACCGGTAAAGGAGTTCGACACTATCCATTTTGTAGGGCAGGTCTCTTGTTATTTCGAATTAACCGCGCGCCAATCCTTGCAAGTTTTTAGGGTGCTGAGACGCTCGCAAGGTTAGGTGGCATATTAGGATGGTTGATAATACGAAGGACGTGACCGGATTCATCCGAGACGGTCTTTGCTCTTTTAAGGTTAGGTTTAGCGAGAGAGGTCGTTATATGTCGGATATGACGCAGGAGAAGCTGGCTTTGATGCGCTATGTAGAGCTGCTCGAGGCCGAGGCCCTTGTTGTTTCCAAGCCGGATACTCTATACGACCAGCGCATCGAGTTTGCGACCGACGACTCGCGCCAGGTGCGTCCGGGCACATTGTTTGTTTGCAAGGGCCGTGCGTTCAAGCGCGAGTATCTGGTCTCCGCGATTGCCGATGGCGCCGTGGCGTACGTGTCCGAGGTCGATTATGACGTCGATATTCCCGCTGTGATCGTCAACGATATCCGTCGTACGCTCGCTGTGGTGGCGGATGCCTATTACTGCCACCCTTCGGGCAAGGTGAAGGTCTGCGCTTTTACCGGTACCAAGGGCAAGTCGACCTGCAGCTTCTATCTGCGCGGCATTCTTGCCAACGAGGCAAAGCTCACGGGCTGCCATCGGCCTGCCCTCAACACGGGTATCGAGTTCGATGATGGTATCGAGGCGGGCCCTTCCAAGCTGACGACTCCCGAGTCCTTCCTCTTACAGTCGCGTATCGCACATGCCGCTGAGGTGGGCGCTCCGTGGCTGGTCATGGAGGCGTCGAGCCAGGGCCTCAAATACGAGCGTACGGGCAAGATTGCCTTTGAAGTGGGCGCCTTTACCAATATCGGTGAGGACCACATCTCGCCGATCGAGCATCCCACGCTCGAGGATTACTTTGCCAGCAAGCTCAAGATTTTTTCGCAGAGCCGTTTTGCCGCGGTCAACCTCGATATGGATAAGGTCGATCGTGTGCTCGAGGCGGCGTCCCGCTGCGAGCGTACGGTAACGTTCTCCCTGACCGACGAGCGTGCCGACGTGCTTGCGCTGGCGATTCATAATGGCGACTGCGGCATGGTGGCAACAGTGCGTACGCCCCGCTTTACGCGTGACATTGTGATTCCCACGCCGGTTAAGTTCAATGTGTCCAACGCGCTTGCCGCTATTGCCTGCGCCGAGGCCCTGGGCATTTCCGAAGAGGGCATCGTCCATGGCTTTGAGGGTGTCTTCGTTCCCGGCCGCATGGAGCTCTATCCGTCCGTATCGGGCAAAATCTTGGGCGTCGTTGACTTTGCGCACAACGGCATGAGCCTCGAGACGCTTTTGCGCGATCTGCACGAGAACTATCCCGAGCGCGAGCTGGCGGTTGTCTTTGGTGCAACGGGCGGCAAGGGCGTCGATCGCCGCACCACGATGGGTATTGCCGCCGGCAAGTACGCCGATCGCATCGTGATTACCGAGGACGACCCGGGCCCCGAGGACGTCGAGGACATTTGTGCCGAGATTGCGCGCAATGTCCAGGCGCAGGGAAACGACAACTGGCAGATTGTGACCGACCGTACCGCCGCTATCGAGGCGGCCGTGCGCGAGACCGAGCGCCCCGCTGTGGTCATCGTGACCGGTAAGGGCGAGGAGGAGTGCATGCTGCGCAAGAACGGACCCGAGCCCTGCAAGCGCGATGGCTTGGTTCTCAAGCGCATCCTTGCGGCGTACGACGCCTAAACGCTGCCGCCTTTAGGACGGCGTTTGCGGACCCCGGCGTCTGATGATGCAATGCCTTCTAGGTGTGCTTACCCTAGGGAAAACACGCCTGTGGGCCCGTAAGCGTGTTTGCCTTAGGGAAAACACGCTACCAAGATTAAACCTCTTCTACGTAAACGGAGTAACCATGTCCCACAACACCCTGCCGACCGTTACCGAGCTTTCGGGCGAGATGCGCGAGCGCTTGGCCAAGGTCAAGTACGTCTTTACCGACCTGGATGCCACGATGCTCGCACCCGGCTCGTGCGTGCTGCGCGACAACGACGGCAACCCTTCGACCAAACTCGTCGAGGCCGTCGTGGCGCTTGCTCGCGCTGGTATTCAGGTGGTTCCCACCTCGGGCCGCAACCGCACCATGATCCACGAGGACGCGCGCGTGCTCGGCCTCAACTCCTACATTGGTGAGATGGGCGGCCTGGTTATGTACGACCTCAAGGCCAACGATTGGGAGTATCTGACTGGCGACATGCCTTACGACCCCGCCTGCGGCCTTACTCCGCACCAGGTGATCGAGCAGACCGGCGTGTGCGAGAAGATCCTTGCCCGCTGGCCGCACAAGATCGAGTATCACAACGACATGTCGACCGGCTACAAATACCGTGAGGTCACCGTCGGCATGCGCGGCGATGTGCCCGACGATGAGGTCCAGGCCATCCTGGACGAGGCCGGCTGCGGTCTGATCTGGGCTTGCAACGGCCATTTGACTCACCTGTCCAAGCCGACGACGCTCGAGCTCGATCGCGTCGAGGACGGTCGCGCATTCAACATCAACCCCGCGGGTCTCAACAAGGGCGTTGCCATTGCGCGCTTCTGCGAGCACCTGGGGATCGAGCGCGAGGAGACGCTCGCGCTCGGCGACTCCGAGTCCGACTTCTACATGGCCGATTACGTGGGCACGTTTTGCCTGGTCGAGAATGGCCTGACGAGCGCCGGCGCGCCCGAGTTCTTGGCTGCTTGCGAGAACGCTTTCGTTACGCGCGGCAAAATTGTCGACGGTTGGGCGGCGACGGCAGAGCTGCTGGTCGCGGCGCGCTCGTAGCGCGCCGCCGCCGCACTTGGACATGTCTTTTCGAGAGAGACTGGTGAGGTAATGTCCGATATCGAGAATCCGGCAGGCGACACGCGCCCGATTGGCGTGTTCGATTCTGGTTTGGGTGGTCTGACAGTTGCGCGCGCCATCGCGACGGCGCTGCCGCGCGAGTCCGTCTACTACTTTGGCGACACCAAGCGCTGCCCCTACGGCACGCGCACCGAGGATGAGGTGCGCTCGTTTGCGTTGCAGGCGGGTCGTTGGCTTTCGAAGCACGACGTCAAGATTATGGTCATCGCCTGCAACACGGCGACCGCTGCGGCCTTGCGTCTGGCCCAGCAGGTGCTCGACGTTCCCGTGATCGGCGTGATTGCGCCGGGTGCCCGTGCGGCAATCAACAGCACCCGCTCGCGTCGCGTGGGCGTGCTCGCCACCAACCTCACCATTCGCTCGGGCGCCTACACGCGCGCCATTCAGGATCTAGATGCCGGCGTCGATGTGTACGGCTGTCCTGCCTCGAGCTTTGTCGAGGTTGTCGAACACGAGCTCGCCTCGGGTGCACATCTGCAGGAACAGTGGCTTGAGAACGAGGACATCTTCGATACGCCTGCCGTGCGTGCGCTGGTGGGTGCCACGGTTGAGCCGCTGCGCGACCACGGTATCGATACCGTGGTGCTCGGCTGTACGCATTTTCCGCTGTTGGTGGGACCTATCCGCCATGCTCTGGGGCCTGGGGTGCGCGTCGTGAGTTCCGCCGCGGAGACCACACGCGAGTTGACCGATATCCTCACGCGCCGCGAGCAGCTGGCGGGCGACGCCGCCGAGCCGCAGCATCGTTTTGCCACGACGGCCGATAACATTGCCGAGTTTGCGGTGGCGGGCAGCTTTATCTTTGGTCAGCCGCTCAAGAGCATCGAACATATCGATATCGATGAACTGAAATAGATGTAAGGCAGCCGCCAAAGCCTTCGCCACATCTTTTGCCGAAAGGATATTTCTATGGAGTACATGCAGGTCAACCGCGCCAACGGCCGCGCCGCCAACGAGTTGCGCCCCGTTAAGCTCACCCGTGGCGTCATGAAGCACGCCCACGGCTCGTGTTTGGCCGAGTTCGGTGACACGCGCGTGCTGTGCGCCGCCACTATCGAGGAGGGCGTACCGGGCTGGCGAAAGGGAGCTAAGGCTGGCTGGGTGACCGCGGAATACGCCATGCTGCCGGCGTCGACCGGCAAGCGCTGCAAGCGCGAGCACGTCAACCGCAAGGGTCGCTCCATGGAGATCGAGCGCCTCATTGGCCGCAGCCTGCGTACCGTCGTCAACATGAAGGCGCTCGGCGAGTACACCGTCACCGTCGACTGCGATGTGATTCAGGCCGATGGCGGCACGCGTACAGCGAGCATTACCGGCGCTTGGGTGGCGCTGCACGACGCCCTCGCCATGTGGGTCGAGGCGGGCAAGATCGAGCGCATCCCGCTTACCGGCCAGGTGGCTGCCATCTCCATGGGCGTTGTCGACGGCAATACGCTGCTTGACCTCGATTATTCCGAGGACAGTCATGCCGAGGTCGACATGAACCTCGTCGCCACCGACACCGGTGAGATGATCGAACTCCAGGGCACCGGCGAGCAGGCGCCCTTCGACCGCAAACGCCTCAACGCCCTGCTCGACCTGGGCGACAAGGGTATCGCCGAGCTCATCGAGCTTCAGCGCCAAGCCCTCGCCTAACCTGCCAAAACAGGACAGGTTTATTTTGGTAGGTTTTATCTGCGGAAATGCTGCGTTGAAAGGTCCGATCGCCTGAGAGGGGAGAGGCCAAGTGCCCGAACGCCCCTCGGCGCGGCATTGCTATAGAGACAAGGAGACCACTCATGGCACTTGAGAAGATTGACATCGACACCCTCGACCCGGCAGCGACCATTGTCGTGGCAACGGGCAACGCCCATAAGCTCACCGAGATCGAGGCCATTTTGGGCAAGGTCATGCCCGAGGTTCGCTTTGTGGCGCTCGGCCAGCTGGGCGATTTTGAGGACCCCGAGGAAAACGGCACGACGTTTTTGGAGAACGCCATCATCAAGGCGCAGGCTGCCGTCGAGGAGACGGGCCTTATGGCCATTGCCGACGATTCGGGCCTGGTCGTCGACGCACTGGACGGTGAGCCCGGTGTGTATAGCGCGCGCTACGCGGGCGTTCACGGCGACGATGCCGCCAACAATGCCAAGCTGCTCGTGAATCTGGAGGGCGTGGCCGACGAGGACCGCACTGCGCGCTTTATGAGCGTCGTCGTGCTCATCGACACGGACGGCCTGGTCACCTATGGCGAGGGCGCCTGCGAGGGCGTTATCGCGCACGAGGGCCGCGGCGATCACGGCTTTGGCTACGACCCGCTGTTCCTGCCGGTCGATACGCCGGGCAAGACCATGGCCGAGCTGACAGCGGACGAGAAGAATGCCATCAGCCATCGTTTCCATGCGCTCGAGCATCTGTCCGCCAAGCTGACGGGCGAGGAGTAGACCGTGCGCGCGGTGGTGCAGCGCGTGCTCAACGCCGGCGTGACGGTCGACGGCGAGTGCGTGGGTCGCATTGGACGCGGCTACCTGGTGCTGCTTGGCGTGGGTCACGGCGATACGCACGCCGAGGCCGATAAGCTGTGGGGCAAGCTCCGCGGGCTGCGTATCAACGAGGACGAGAACGGCAAGACCAACTTGGCACTGGCCGATGTTGACGGCGAGGTACTCGTGGTCTCGCAGTTCACGCTGTTCGCCGATTGCCGTCACGGCCGCCGCCCATCGTTTACGGATGCCGGCGCCCCCGATGTCGCCAACGAGCTCTACGAGTACTTCTTGACGCTCGTTCGCCAAGATGTCGAACACGTGGTGCACGGCATCTTTGGCGCCGATATGAAAGTCGACTTGGTCAACGATGGCCCATTCACCATCGTCTTGGACACCGATAGTCTGTAAGTAGTCAATTTGGGACCGGGCTTATTTAACTACTTGCGTATGGCGGCAGCAGGGTGCTATAGTATTAGAGTTTTGTCTATCTTAGGGGTATTATTCCCTTTTTGAATTGCACCTTCTGGAGGCCCTGTTCATGGAAGAGATGGAAGTCAATCACGTCGACGACATCCACGAGAAGCTGACCGATATGGTGGGCGATCGCGTCAAGGTGAAGGCCAACATGGGCCGCACCCGCGTCGTCGAGCGCATGGGCACCATCAAGAGCGTCCACCCCGCCGTCTTCATCGTCGAGGTTGACGAGCGCCGCGGCCGCAAGTCGCGTCAGTCCTACCAGTATATCGATGTCCTCACCGGTCAGGTCGAGCTGTTCGACCCCGAGAGCGGCGAGCATATCTTTACCCCGCTCGGCAATCAGCTCGAGGAGCACTAGCGGTGACCGATCGGTCCCTGACTCTTTTCGCGCCGGCAAAGATTAACCTCTACCTGGGGGTTCATACCGAGCGCGATGACCGCGGCTACCACAGGGTCGATTCCCTGATGGCAGCTGTCGGTCTTTCCGATACCGTGACGGTCACGCCGGTGCAGGCGCTGACCGTCCAGACGGTTCCGGCATCAGATTTTCCCATGCAAAAGAATACGGCGTATCGGGCTGCGGCTGCTATGGCCGAGCATTATGGTCGCGAGGCAAACATCTGCGTGACGATTGAGAAGCGCATTCCATTGTGCGCCGGCTTGGGCGGTCCCTCGACGGATGCGGCCGCGGTCATTGTCGCCTTGGCGGAGCTCTGGGGCATTGATCGCACCGATCCCGCGCTCGACGACATCGCGTGCGGCATTGGTGCTGACGTCCCGTTCTTTTTGCACGCGAGCCCTGCGCTCTACGTAGGTGGGGGAGACGTGCTGGCAACTGAGTACCCAGCGCTGCCCGCGACGCCCGTCGTACTGGTTAAGCCGCGCGAGGCGAGCGTTTCGACAATTGAAGCCTATCGACGTTTTGACGAGGCCCCGGTGCCTGCGGACAAGCCCGGCGCGATAGCTTCTGCCTTGCGTGTTGGTGATGCCGAGACGGCATATGTACTCATCCATAACAACCTGGGTGTCATTTCCGCACAGATGGAGCCGCAGATTCAAACGGTCCTCGACTGGCTGCGTAAACAGGACGGCACCGTTGCTGTAGATGTGTGCGGATCGGGTGCCTGCTCGTTTGCCATTTGCGACACCGCCGCCACGGCCGAAAGGCTTGCCGAGGCTGCCCAGCAAAACGGCTGGTGGTCCTGCGCGACTGAGCTTATTCCCAACACGGTTCAAATCGACGCGCCAAAGAAATAAAAATTTCTCTAGCACGCGGCGAAAATCTTTGTTATTATAGTCGAGCTAACGGGTTGTGGCTCAGTTTGGTAGAGCACTGCGTTCGGGACGCAGGGGTCGCTGGTTCAAATCCAGTCAACCCGACCAGAGCATGAGGAGGGACCGCTTCTTGCGGTCCCTTTTTTTAGCTATTGTTGTGATACCGCGATACCCGCGGTATACTCATTCGAGCTTGTCTCGCTGTATTGTGGAGGTCTACATGTTTGGACTGAGGGCTCCTGAGCTCATCATTATTCTCGTCGTTGTCCTGATTATCTTCGGGCCCAAGAACCTGCCGAAGCTCGGCAAGTCCCTCGGCTCTACCGTCAAGAATATCCGTGAGGGTATGGAGAGCGACGATAAGGCCGAGACCAAGCAGGCCGAGGAGGTCGTGGTCGAGCAGTCCGAGGAGGACAAGGAGATCGCTGAGCTCGAGGCCAAGCTCGCTGCTGCCAAGAAGAAGCAGGCAGAGGACGGCGACGCGGACGCAGAGTAGTCCCATCCCTTTGGGGTGAGCACCTGACCGGCTTGCCCGCAGGCTAGCCGGTCTTTTTCGTTTTGTTGACAGTTGATTGTTTGATCAGAGTTGGGGAGATATCCGTATGGACGCAAGCCAGATCGTACTGACCGCTGAGGGCCGCCAGAAGCTCGTCGAGGAGCTCGCTTGGCGTGAGGGCGATTACGCCAAGGAGATCGTCGAGGACATCAAGGAAGCCCGCGCGTTCGGCGATCTTTCGGAGAACTCCGAGTACGACGCTGCTAAGGACAAGCAGGCCCAGAACGCCGCTCGTATTGCCGAGATCCAGGCCATCCTCGCCAACGCTCAGGTTGCTGCCACCACGGGCGATCTGACCGTCTCCATCGGTTCCACCGTTTCGCTGATTGATCCCAACGGCGAGGTCATGGAAGTCACGCTCGTTGGTACCACCGAGACCAACTCGCTCGAGCACAAGATTTCCAACGAGTCTCCGGTCGGTCACGCCATCATCGGTCACGGCGAGGGCGACTCCGTCGAGGTCGTTACGCCTTCCGGCAAGACTCGCGTCTACACCATCGCCAAGATCGCACGCTAGACCACGGTCCCGCGTACAGGTATGTTTTCGCTCCCTGGGACCGAATCCTGGGGAGCGTTTTAGTTTGAGGAGCTAACTTATGGCAGAGAACCAGAACGCCGCCGATCAAGCATCGACGCTCAACGACGAGCGCGCCACCCGCCTAGCCAAGCGCGCCGCCCTGTTCGAGGCGGGCCAGAACCCCTATCCCGAGCACTCTGAGCTTGAGGACTACGTCGCCGATATCGAGGCTAAGTACGCCGAGCTTGCCGATGGCGAGGACACCGAGGACGTCGTGAAGATCGCCGGCCGCGTGGTCGCCAAGCGCGGTCAGGGCAAGATCATGTTCATCGTCGTGCGCGATGCGACTGCCGAGATTCAGCTGTTCTGCCGCATCAACGACATGGACGAGGCTGCCTGGAATACGCTCAAGGCCCTCGACCTGGGCGACATCCTGGGCGTGACCGGCGTGGTCGTGCGCACCCAGCGCGGTCAGCTTTCCGTTGCCCCTAAGAGCGCGACCCTGCTTTCCAAGGCCGTTCGTCCGCTGCCCGAGAAGTTCCACGGTCTTTCCGACAAAGAGACCCGCTATCGCCGGCGCTATGTCGACCTGATCGCCAACGACGACGTTCGCGAGACCTTCCGTAAGCGTTCGCAGATTCTCTCCACCTTCCGTCGCTTTATGGAGTCCGACGGCTACATGGAGGTCGAGACCCCCATCCTGCAGACCATCCAGGGCGGCGCTACGGCTAAGCCGTTCATTACCCACTTCAACGCGCTCGATCAGGAGTGCTACCTGCGTATTGCCACCGAGCTGCACCTCAAGCGCTGCATCGTCGGTGGTTTTGAGCGCGTGTTCGAGATCGGCCGCATCTTCCGTAACGAGGGCATGGACCTTACCCACAACCCCGAGTTCACCACGATGGAGGCCTACCGTGCCTTCTCCGACCTCGAGGGCATGAAGGCGCTCGCCCAGGGTGTCATTAAGGCGGCTAACAAGGCCATCGGCAACCCCGAGGTCATCGAGTACCAGGGCCAGACCATCGACCTTTCTGGTGAGTGGGCCAGCCGTCCCATGACCGACATCGTCTCCGACGTGCTCGGCAAGCAGGTCACCATCGACACGCCGGTCGAGGAGCTTGCTGCCGCCGCGCGCGAGAAGGGCCTGGAGATTAAGCCCGAGTGGACCGCCGGCAAGATTATCGCCGAGATCTACGATGAGCTGGGCGAGGACACCATCGTCAACCCCACGTTCGTGTGCGATTACCCCATCGAGGTCAGCCCGCTTGCCAAGCGCTTTGAGGACGACCCGCGCCTGACGCACCGCTTTGAGCTGGTTATTGCCGGTCACGAGTACGCCAACGCGTTCTCCGAGCTCAACGACCCGGTCGACCAGGCCGAGCGCTTTGCCGCTCAGATGGCCGAGAAAGCCGGCGGTGACGACGAGGCCATGGAGTACGACGAGGACTACGTGCGCGCCCTCGAGTACGGTATGCCTCCTGCGGGCGGCATCGGCATCGGCATCGACCGCGTGGTCATGCTGCTCACCAACCAGGCTTCCATCCGCGACGTGCTGCTGTTCCCGCACATGAAGCCCGAGAAGGGTTTCCAGTCCGGTGCCGCTGCCGCCAAGGCTGCCGAGGCCGGCAACACCGCGAGCCCCTTCGTCAAGCCGTTCAAGCCCACGGTTGATTATTCCAAGATTGCCGTCGAGCCGCTGTTTGAGGAGTTCGTCGACTTTGATACCTTCTCCAAGAGCGACTTCCGCGCCGTGAAGGTCAAGGCATGCGAGGCCGTCAAGAAGTCCAAGAAGCTGCTGAACTTTACGCTCGACGACGGCACCGGCACCGACCGTACCATCCTCTCCGGCATTCATGGCTACTATGAGCCCGAGGACCTGGTCGGTAAGACGTTGCTCGCCATCACCAATCTGCCTCCGCGCAAGTTGATGGGCATCCCCAGCTGCGGCATGCTCATCAGTGCCATCCACGAGGAGGAGGGCGAGGAGCGTCTCAATCTGATCCAGCTCGACGCTTCCATCCCCGCCGGCGCAAAGATGTACTAACTAGTTACGCGGTTCTACGAACCGCGTAACGGCTCGACGCTGCGCGGGCCGCATTTGGACAATCTGACGTTCAACTTCAAGGGCGCGACCAGAAGGTCAGCGCCCTTTCGTTTCACGTCACCTTGTCTCAAATGCAGCCCGCTCGCTGACGTTGCCAATACATCGGCGTTGCCTTGGCCGTCAATAGTCATTGGGGACGTTCTTAAACGACTACCCAACGGCTATTGAGCACATGGCTCGCATGACAGTCGTCTCTTTTATGTTTCCTTTAGCCGTTGCTGCCTAGGATGGGGGTTAGTCGGTAGGAAGGGAGCGTCTATATGGACGATGCGAGCGAGCGTTCAATCGAAGAGGACATGCTCGATCAGTTCAACTACTTTGATGATGAGGACGAGGAACTGATCGACCGTCGCGAGCCAGCGCCGCTTGATTCCTTTGATCTGGTCGATGAAGAGGCTGATGAGGTTGAGGGTGAATCAGTGGAGCCCCCACAGCCTCCGCGCCTTGACTCGCTGCTTTCGAGAGCTCCCATGCACCACGGTGTCCGTGCCGGCGCGCTCCATATGAAAACTGACTGGCGACAGATCGTGACCGCGGGTGATGAGCTTGCCGTCGATGCACCTCTTACTGACAAATCATCCATCATCTGCCGCACCGGTATGCTTATGCTCGCGAGCGGAACGGGTGCCTGGCGTGTACGCGATACCATGAATCGCGTCGCCGCCGTACTCGGTGTCACCGTCCACGTTGACTTAAGTCTTCTGTCGTTTGAGTGCACCTGCATCGAAGATGGCCACTGCTTTAACGAGGTTGTCAGCCTGCCCACAACGGGAGTCAATACCCATCGCATTTGGATGATGGAGAGTTTCCTCAAGGAAATCGAGACCTATGGTCGCCGGTTTACCGTGCACGAGTACCATGAGATGCTCAAGACCGTTGAGAGCTCAGAGCCCGATTACACTCCCTGGCAGCAGGGGCTTGCCGCGGCCTGTGCCTGCGGCGCTTTCGTCTTTTTGCTCGGCGGCGGCCCCATCGAGATGGCCTGTGCATTCGTGGGCGCTGGTGTCGGCAACTTTGCTCGCTCCCATATTCTCAAACAGGGTCTTGGCCAGTTCAGTGCGCTGACGACCGGCGTCGCGCTTGCTTGTATCTCGTATCTGCTGGCATTGCTCGGCCTTGGCCAGGTGATTCCGGGGGCAATGTCGCACCAAGAAGGCTATATCGGCGCCATGCTCTTTGTGATTCCCGGTTTTCCGCTCATTACGGCAGGCCTCGACATCGCTAAGCTCGACATGCGAAGCGGTATCGAGCGCCTTTCATATGCCGTATTGATTATTGTGATGGCGACGCTCGTAGGTTGGATGGTTGCCGAGTGTGTTGGCCTGGCGCCGGACGACTTTGCCCCACTGGGCCTTTCGCCGCTTGCCCTTACGCTCCTGCGCGTGGTGATGAGCTTTGTCGGCGTGTTTGGATTCTCGGTCATGTTCAACAGTCCGGTAAAGATGGCAGCGGCGGCAGGGCTCATCGGCGCCGTGTCCAATACCTTGCGCCTTACGCTCGTCGATGCGCCGACGATGATTCCCTTCCTGGGCATGAGCGCGGGTATGCCTCCCGAGGCGGCGGCGTTTATCGGTGCGCTGGTATCAGGGCTGCTCGCGAGCTTAGCCGAAATCAAGCTCACCTATCCACGTATCGCCCTCACGGTGCCATCGATTGTCATTATGGTGCCGGGCTTGTATCTGTATCGCTCGATGTATTACATGTGCACCTTCGACACGGTCAATATGCTCGGCTGGTTTGTGCGTGCAGTGCTCATCGTGGCGTTTTTGCCTGTTGGCCTGGGTGTGGCGCGTACGCTCACCGACCCTCGCTGGCGCCACACCAGCTAATTGGTGCAAGGGGAACAGGTTACTTTGCACCAAATGAGTTGCGGTGAAATAGGGACTGAATTGCTGCTTAAAGGGTCAAAACAGTCCGTATTCCACCGCAACTTATGGGGTCGGGGGATTATTGGTGCCCTGCATCTTCATAAACTCAACGCTTACGAAGCGCATGCGTTTCGTGCTAGGCTGGTTCCACCACATAAGTAGTTGCAGACGCACGTACCACGGGCGGGCGAGATGAAGTCCCAACAGCTCCATCTTGCCCGCCCGTTTTTGTTGCGTGGTGCCGCGGCGTAACACAGAAAGGATTTTGCCCTTTATGCCTATCAACAAACGAGAGAGCCTGCTGTTCACCTTTATCATGTGCTTTTGCATGGTGCTCTGGATGAGCATCTACAACGTTGCCCTGCAGCATGGGGCCATCAACGGCGAGGTTGTTGCCGCCGCGTGGCTCGGCTTCCCCGTTGCCTACATTTTTGCCATGTGCTGCGACTGGTTTGTTGCCAGCCCCCTTGCCAAGGGTTTCGCCTTTAAATTCCTGGTCACGCCGGGCAAGATTTCTCCGCTTGTCATGACGCTCGCCGTCAGCTCCTGCATGGTCGTCCCCATGGCCATCATTATGTCGCTCTACGGCGCGTGCGAAGGCCTGTTCCATATGCCCGGCGGCCCGCTTACCAGTTTGCAGGCGCTGCCGATGATGTGGCTCGTCAACATTCCGCGCAACTTTATCATGGCCCTGCCCTGGAACCTGCTGGTGGCTGGTCCGGTTGCTCGCTTTGTCTTCCGCCGTGCCTTCCCCATGGGCACGGTCTTTGCCGAGCCGCACATGGAGCTCGTGCATATGCCGGGCGCTCCCGTTGCCGATGCCGTCAATGACGTTGCCGAGAGCATGGACGCCGAGCCCGCCTGCTAGGTAACAGCCTCTAACCTAGAGCGCCCGCCGCACCCGGCGATTCCTTTTTTGTAGACGTTGTCGTATGGCTGAATGCGGAAAAGGCCCCAGCGGTTAACATATACCTCATATGGGTAAAGAGACCAAAGCGCCGCCACGAGTGGCGCTTTGCGTTTGAAAAACTAGCTCGTCTAAGAGGAACTAGCATGTTAGACCGTTTTACCGATCGTGCGCGTAAGGTCATGTCCATGGCCAAGCAAGAGGCGCTCGATCTTCACTCAAATAAGGTGGGCACCGAGCACCTGCTGCTTGCGCTCGCCAAGGAGGACGAGGGCATTGCCGCCGAGGCACTGCGTTCGCTCGACATCTCCTACGTTGACATCATGGATACCCTCAAAGAGGTCCAGACCACGGTTCCCGAGCCCAGTGAGGAGACCGAGGCGGCTAAGCTCGCCTTTACGCCGCTCGTCATCAGCGTGATGGAGCGCTCCTTCCGCGTGGCGCGTGAAAACAATCAGACCTACGTGTCGACCGAGCACTTGCTGATCGGCATCGTCGAAGAGGGCAACGGCATGGCCATGGACATCCTCATGCGCCTGGGTGTGTCGTCCGCCTCCATCAAAAAGGCTATCGAGAAACTCACCGCCAAGGATCAGGACAAGAAGCGTCCGCTCGCCGGCGCCGGTGCTGGTCGTCCCGGTGCGGGCCTGCCGTTCTTTAGCGGCTCGGATGCCTCTCAGCAAAAGGGGAGTGGCACCGATACGCTCAAGCAGTTCGCGACCAACCTCACGCAGAAGGCGCGCGACGGCGAGCTCGACCCTGTAATTGGTCGCGAAAAGGAAGTCCAGCGCATGATGGAGATCCTTTCGCGCCGCACTAAGAACAATCCGCTTATCCTGGGCGACCCCGGCGTGGGCAAGACGGCCATCGTCGAGGGCCTGGCGCAGCAGATTGCTGCCGGCAACGTGCCCGAGAACCTCATGAACCAGAATATCTGGACGCTCGACCTGCCGGGCCTCGTGGCGGGTGCCAAGTATCGCGGTGAGTTTGAGGAGCGCCTCAAGAACGTGATCCAGGAGGCGACCGAAGCCGACGACGTCATCTTGTTTATCGACGAGATGCACACCATCATCGGTGCCGGTTCTGCCGAGGGTTCTATCGATGCGAGCTCTATGCTCAAGCCCGTGCTCGCGCGCGGTGCTTTCCAGATCATCGGTGCCACCACGGCCGAGGAGTTCCGCAAGTACCTCACCAAGGACCCGGCCTTCGAGCGTCGCTTCCAGACCATTGATGTCGAGGAGCCGAGCGTCGAGGACACGGTCAAGATCCTGACCGCGCTCAAGCCGCGCTACGAGGAGCACCACCACGTGCGCTACACGCAAGGTGCCATCGAAGCCGCCGCGAACCTCTCCAACCGCTATATCCAGGACCGCTTCCTGCCCGATAAGGCCATCGACCTCATTGACGAGGCCGGTGCCCGAGCTCGCATCGCCGCGAATCGCGCGCCCGAGCCGGTGCGCGAGGCCGAGCATCGCATCGAGGAGCTCAAGGCCGCCGCGCAGGAGGCCACCGAGAGCGACGACATGAACAAGGCTGCTGAGATCACCGAGCAGCAGAAGGCTGCCGAGATTGAACTCGCCGAGGCCAAGGCTGCCTGGACGGCTGAGCTCGACGCCAGCCCGCTCACCATCGGTGTCTCCCAGATCGCCGATATCGTGTCCGTGACCTCGGGCGTGCCGGTGTCCTCGCTTACCGAGAGCGAGAGCCGTCGCCTGCTGCAGGCCGAAAGCGTGCTCAAGACGCGCATCATCGGTCAGGATGAGGCTGTCGAGGCCGTTGCCAAGGCCGTGCGCCGCAGCCGCTCACCGCTCAAGGATCCGCGTCGCCCCGGCGGCAGCTTTATCTTCCTGGGTCCCACCGGCACGGGCAAGACCGAGCTCGCCAAGACACTTGCCGAGTACCTCTTTGGCAGCAAGGATGCGCTCATCAGCTTCGACATGTCCGAGTTCGGTAGCGAGTTCGAGGTTTCCAAGCTCATCGGCAGCCCTCCGGGTTACGTCGGTCACGACGAGGGCGGTCAGCTCACTAAGGCCGTTCGTCGCCACCCGTACTCGGTCGTGCTGTTCGACGAAATCGAGAAGGCGCACCCCGATATCTTCAACATCCTGCTGCAGGTGCTGGAGGAGGGCCGCCTGACTGATAGCCAGGGCAAGACGGTCGACTTCCGCAATACCGTGATCATCATGACGTCAAACGTGGGCGCCCGCGAGATCGCGCAGGATGCAAGTGTGGGCTTTGGTACCACGGGCGAGCAGGGTCTTACCTCGAGTGAGATCCGCGGCCGCGCGATGGGCGAGCTCAAGCGCCTGTTCCGCCCCGAGCTGCTCAACCGTATCGACGACATTGTGGTGTTCCAGAAGCTCTCGGGTGAGAATCTCACCAAGATCGCGCACCTGCTGGTGGACGACCTGCGTCAGCGTTTGATTGCCAACGGTATGAACATCAAGCTCACCGATGCGGCCTATGACAAGATCGTGGCCGAGGGCACCGACCTCACCAACGGTGCGCGTCCGCTGCGTCGTGCCATCCAAAAGCTCATCGAGGACCCGTTGTCCGAGGAGCTTCTGGCCGGCGAGTGGGGCGAGGGCGATACCGTCCTGTGCGACGTGGCCGATGGCAAGTTTGTCTTTAGCCACGGCACGGGCGAGATCCCGGCACCGCGTCCGGCGGGCACGCTCGGTGGCGATACCGCCCCGGCGGCACCGCACACCGGCAACGCCGCGCTCGTGAGCGGCGGCGTGACCTCGGGCCCCGGCGGCATGATGCAAGCCGGTTCCGGCGCGCTGTAGGGATTAACATAGCTTTGCGAAGGGGCACTCCTGTCGGAGCGCCCCTTTTTTATGAGTAAATGGTGCTATACTCGAAATATAAATATGTATAGCAGAAGGAGCTAGCATGCCTATATCGGTACTCGACTCACGGCCGGTCCAGATGAATGTACGCATGGATCGCCAACTCAAAGAGGCTGGGGACGCCGTGCTGGCGCATATCGGCATGACGCCGTCACAAGCTGTGAGGGAGCTGTGGCAGTACTTGACCGAGAACGGTCATATGCCCGTCGCAAAAAAGAATGATGACGAAGTCCTGCCTGACGATATACGATCGAAGGCGAGTTCGTCCCGCGTCTCGGAAGGGGCTGCGTTAATTTCGAAATTTTATGAGCGGTTCTCGATTCAGAGGCCGAGCCCCGATGAAGCCTTTGATTACGACGAGTTATACGATCAAATGATGAGCGAGAGATTCAGCGATTGGATCGAATTATGAGCGGCGTCGGAACGAAACGTGTGCTCAAGCTGTTGATCGACACGAACGTCTGGCTAGATTACTTTCTCGCTCGTACGAATGCGACCAGGCCGATAGTCGAGCTCCTTTCTCGCGCGGCGGAAGCGGAGGATATCGTCCTCTTCTCGTCCTCCCTGTCTGTCAAAGACGTCTATTACATTCTGGGAAGGACGATGAAGGCCGACGCCCGCCGTGAGGGGGCTCTCACTCCAGAAGCCATCGCCGGTGCCGACGAGACAGCGTGGGCGTGTGTTCGCCTGATTCGGCAAAAGTCGATTATTGCCTCGGTCGGTGCAGACGAGGTCTTCGACTCCTTTGTGTTCAAGTATCATCACAACGACTTTGAGGACGACCTTATGCTGGGCGTTGCTAATCGCGTCGATGCCGATTACGTGGTGACCGAGGACAAAAACCTCATTAAACATACCAATGGTGTATGCATAAACGTCGAACAGGCGTTGAGGTTGGTTAGAGAGACCAGCGATCCCTTCCCTCTGCCCGTTTAGCCTGCTGCATCTTGATAAAGTGGCGTTTCCTCGCCGTTAGCCGATGATGCGAGGGCGCTCGGCGTTTTCGACTGGTTTATGCACGCAAAGTCTGGGAATATACAAGTCGCATGTCTTACTGTCTAACCAGTTGCGCCAAGGAGGCACCATGGACTACAAGATTACCGGCTACGAGCCCGCCCAGCTGTTCCATTTCTTTGAGGAGGTCAGCGCGATCCCCCGTGGGTCTGGCAAAGAGAAGGGCATCAGCGATTTCCTGGTTGCGTTTGCCAAGGAGCGCGGCCTCGATGTGTACCAGGACGAAGTCTACAACGTCATCATTCGCAAGCCTGCATCTGCCGGTGCCGAGAATGCCCCGACCGTGATGCTGCAGGGTCATATCGACATGGTGTGCGACAAGCTGGGCTCCGTTGAGCACGACTTTACGACCGATGGTATCGACCTGGTCGTCAAGGACGGCGTCCTTACCGCCAACGGCACCACGCTGGGTGCCGACAACGGCATCGCCGTCGCTTTGATGCTCACTGTTCTCAATGACGATTCGATCGTTCACCCCGCCCTCGAGTGCGTATTCACCACTGACGAGGAGACTGGCCTGGTCGGCGCCGAGACGCTCGACAAGTCCCAGATCAGCGCCCGCACCATGATTAACCTTGACTCCGAGGAAGAGGGCGTGGCAACCGTCAGCTGCGCCGGCGGCGTCGTCGTTACCTACACCTGCCCCATCGTGCGCGAGCACAAGACCGGTAGCACCCTCACGCTCGACATCTCTGGCCTGCTGGGTGGTCACTCCGGCTCCGACATCAACCTGGAGCGCGGCAACGGTAACCTCATCATGGCCCGCATCATCGACCGCCTGATGGTTGCCGGCGAGCCCGCCATCGTTAGCTTTAACGGCGGCACCAAGGACAACGCCATCAACCGTGAGTGCAAGGCCGTTCTGGTCTATGCCGATCACGCTGCCGCCGAGGCCGCGGCCCAGATCGCAAAGGGCATCATCGCCGACGTCACTACCGAGCTCGAGGTCTTCGACCCCGGCTTTACCTGCACCGTCGAGATTGCCGACGACGCCGAGGTCGAGGCTATGGACCAGAAGTCCGCGCTTGCCCTCATCCGCGCCCTGCGTCTTGCCCCTAACGGCGTGATTC
Source organism: Coriobacteriaceae bacterium (assembly GCA_902362275.1). Taxonomy (GTDB): domain Bacteria; phylum Actinomycetota; class Coriobacteriia; order Coriobacteriales; family Coriobacteriaceae; genus Collinsella. The sequence continues at coordinate 185,029 of CABIWB010000001.1, forward strand.
GCCGCAACGTCGCTACCGACGGCTCCGTCGAGGTTTCCTCCAACATCGGTGTGGTTGCCACTTCTGACGACGAGGTCAAGATCATGCTGTCCCCGCGCTCCTCGATCACCTCGCTGCAGAACGAGTTCAAGGACCGCCTGCAGACGTTGGCCGATGTCTTGGGCTTCGACGCCAAGTTTGAGTTCGAGTATCCCGGCTGGAGCTATGCCGAGCATTCGCCGGTCCGCGACGTCTTTGTCGAGAGCTATCGCGAGCTCTTTGGCTCCGAGCTGCGCATCGAGTCCATTCACGCCGGCCTTGAGTGTGGCCTGTTTGCCGAGGCCCTGCACGGCCTGGACGCCATCGCCGTGGGTCCGACGCTCTCCGATGTCCACACCCCGGACGAGAGCATGGAACTTGCTTCTGCCGAGCGCTTCTACGAGCTGCTCATCGACGTCCTCAAGCGCCTCGCTGCGTAAAGGTCGCACGAGCAGCAGCCCGAGCCACGTGCTGGCGGATTGCAAATGATCCGAGAGGGGTACCCGAGCTTTAGCGACGGGCGCCCCTCTTCTTTTGAGAAATGGGATATTGCCCGGCGTCTAACCCATATCACCCTTTAGTCAATTTGGGACGTGTCTCTATAGTATTGTCAACTCTCCCGGGACGAGCCCGCCTTCCTCGAGTCGCTCGGGAGGCTTGGCGTTGCAGAGACGGCGAGGCCGGACGGGGATTACCTCTTCGTGATGGAGGGGAACCCCGGCGCTGGAGGGTGACGGGGAAGCGCCTCGGGTGAAGCTACACAAGGGGGCCTGTCCACGAAATCCACGCGCGGGAAGTCAATAAATTTACCGTTCAAAAAGGGGCAATGTAGGAAAGGGCCAAGCCGACTATTGAAATGACGATAAAGACAAGGCATCCTGATCTATCTCGGAATATAGATAGGACAAAACGTATCATCTATATCGCTTCTATGAAACCCGATGCAAGTTCTTCTCAATCTCGAAATAGATTGAAGGCATTGAGAAGAACTTTATACTACAAAAATCGTAGGTCTGCCACCTAGACAGAAGAAGTGATTTTGTATGCGGAATCTTGCATTTTGAAAACCGGTGCCAACTATGAGGTGTGAGTCGGGCTCGGTAAAGCGCGGGGGAAATGAGATAGGCTGCGCGTCATCAGAGAGTGGCGCGCAGCCTATTGACCTGCTTTCGTATGACGGATGCTTTAGAGGATCCAGGGGCCAAGTGGGTTGCCATCTGCGGAGCAGTCTTGAATCGTTAGGATGGGATTTTGAAAGGGCTGTCTCTCCCTCCACGCCTTCAAGTGATAGGTGCAGACGCGGTCGTAGTGGATTTTTTTGTATGCGCGCGATATCTCTTTTACAGCCTCCTCTTTGCTGGAATATTTTCCTGGAGCATGTGCAACAGATGTGCATGCGATACCGTCGATCCAGCCAGATTGGGGTCCGAGGTTAAAGCTCGAGATTATTGTCAAGACACCATTGAGGCCAGCTTGCAACAAATCGTTCTGTATTCGTTCAAATGCTGATTGATTGTTGGTTCCAAGGCCAATCATTCCAATTGCAGAGAGATATCTGCTATCAGTGAGTTTATCTCCTGCACCTCGAATAACCTTGCTTGTGATGTTGAGGCCATCTGGGCCGCCATCGCCAACGAAGGGGTATGGTACGTCTTCTGGGATTGGGAGCAAAGGAGGATTCACCGTAATGAGTTCATAGCTGCAAGAGCTTTCGATATTGTTTAGTGCGTTGTAGAGACTTCCGGTTAGAATAGTTAAATCTTCGCTAATACCATTGACCAGTGCGTTTAGTTGGCAGATTTCTGAGGCGATTGGATTGATATCTATCGCCGTGACGTGCATTCCAGATTTTGCCAGTATGAGTGCCTGGATGCCTGGTCCAGAGCAGAGGTCTAAGGCATTCTTTCCGGGGGATGGGCTTAGCCGACGAGCGAGCCCAATTGAATCAGAGCCAAAATATAGTAAAGGCGAGGGTGATGGCGCATCGGCAAAAAGCCAGATGCCATGATATCGGATTAGAGATAAACCGGAAAGGGAGGCATTGCCATTGTGCTCGCTTAGCAGCCCGAGTGAGGCTATGGTTTCAACAGTGCCTTTCAGCAGACTTCTTTTTGCCACTTCTGAATCGAGATCAATCTCTCCACCTAGCATCAGGAAGGAGACGAGCTCTTGATGCTCCCTGTCAAGTTGATCCCAGATGCGATGCGCGCATTCAAAAGGATCGATAGATATGTCAAGTGTGTCTAAAAAATCTGTTACTCCAAGAGTGTCCAATCTACGGAGTGGATTACTCGAGAGCGAATTTAAAGAGGGTAGCACTTCAATCATGTATATCAGACCCATTTCCGATAAAGGTAGTCTCGAATTTAGTCTCGACAATCAAGTCGGCTGCCAGTTTAGGAGCTAGCTTTGCAAGACAGGTCTGTGCCTCTTTCGAGAGGGCGATGTCTTCGCAAATCTCGCATTGAGAGAGGTAGCTTGAGCGCCCAAATGAAGAAAGGCCTCCGCTCGTGCGCAAGTGCTTCAGAAGTCCTCCTGGTCCTATGTATTGTATGTAGTTAAGTAGGAGCAGCTGCAGTTCATTAATGTCATCCGTCAGATTGATTTTGCCAAGATCGAAAAGCCAAGTTCCCTCTGCATTTATTCCGCAGCAGGGTGCAAGATGGCAGTTTGGGGAAATAACGAAGTCTTGGCCGCAGTCGGAACAGTGTGACGCTAAGAGACGTGTCTGCGGTCGCGCATTTTGGTTGAGACTGAGATTTCGTGCGCGCCCAATTCGCGTGATGCCTGAATCCGTGATGAAGCGGGCTGGCGCGCGGGGAGGCTGGGTATTATCGTCGAACTGATGCAGGAGTGGAATGTCTTCATTAAGGTACTTGCACAGGTATGCCGGGCTGATTGTACTGTTGTTATCTCTGCAGACCGCAATGCCGAGAGTTTGAAAGCCCATTGTTTTTGCTGAGTTCCAAAGGTTGCGCACATTCTCGAGGGGTATATATTCCGCATGAAAGTCGTCGCAGCTGATATTGATTTCGTCAAGGCCACATGACTTCAATTCGTTGAGGAACGCTTCTGCGTCTCTTTCGCTTTTTGCCCACCACGCATTCGTTACAATTCGAGTAAAGAGTCCTAAAGAATTCGCATATGCGATGGCCTCGAGAAGGTCATCGCCAAGAAGGGTGCATTCTCCGCCCGTAAACACAACAACACCACTTCCGACGCATACTTCGGCGAAGCTATCGATGAATTGCCGCATTTGGGGAAGAGTAAGCCTGTCACTGTTGTTCGGAGTGCAGCTCATCAGACAATGATCACACACAGCGCCACATTTATATGTTGTTATAAATGTCAGCATTCGAGGTCTGCGGAACAGCACGTGCTGCGAGCTTTCGGAAATCATGCCGCGAGCAAACGGGCGTCGGTGATTACCAAGGTGCCTTCGTTCTCGGAGTAAGTAACTTCGAATTCGACGGAGCGATAAGACCCGCGGGCGACCCCATTGGAAGCCCCTTCGGGGTTGATGGTATTGGAGCTGGAATTCTTGATTGCTGTTTTAAGCACGGCTGCTTGCCTCGCTGCACTCAAGCCCTCTTGATCAAATTTCCTGAAAACAGAAGTTTGTTTGTACGATTCCGATAGTTCAACAACATCAGGTTTGTTCATAAAAATAGCTGATCCATAGCCCATTGTGTTGACGTCGTACTTAAGGTTGGCGTTGTATTGAGCATTCGCGTTTGCGTTTGCCATTCCGTTTGCGTTCAGAATGATGTTTGCGTTCGTTACTGCGTTTGCATTAAGTACAACGTTTACGAGAGGTATCGTTTGCGGCTCAGCTTCGGTGTCCTCGTCATAATATGCAAGTTGGATACGACGATATACTGCGCGTGCAACGGTGACACGCGCCTCCTTTTCGGTTGACTCCACCAGTTCGTACAGAGACTTTTCGATTTCCCGCTTTAATTTGGAGGTCTGTAATTCCATATTTCTGGAATACGGCACGAGGCTGAGCTTCGAAATCGCGTCTTGCGTCGGTAGATTGTTCCGCGTCCGCGACCAGTTTTTCAAGGGTGCTAAGCTGGGACTGTATTGAGAGTTCGTTTAGGTGGTTCACATTGTCCATAGCGGTGACCACCAATGTTGAATAGCTGTCTTGAAAGACTGTGTCACGCTAGTGTCGGTATCGATTTGATACTACGAACAAATTAGAACTAAATGGATATAGTTTCCATACTAATTAAAACAAATTTGCCTTCAAGTTTTTATTTAAACTTGATTTAAGGCGGAGTGGAATGTGAGCGCGCAAGGAGATGCGGAATCGATGAGAGCCTCAAAAAAACTACTGCAGTGTTATCATCTTTCATTCTCTCTATTCTTCCATTTCTGATTCTATGGGCGGCTTGGTCAGTCCTCCCTGATACAATTCCCGCTCATTGGAGTGGGGGTGTGGTTGATCGATGGGGTAATAAGCTTGAATTGCTGGTTGTTCCGCTGTTTTCTCTGATTGGTTCTATTGCAATTTCTGTGTACCTTATTGTTTCCACGCGGCGAAGAGAGTTCGCGGATTTCTCTGTTCGAATGCGACGGGACTTTGTTGCGTGCTATATTTCTAGTCTTCTTTTATCGACAACCTGCTCAGTGATAATTGCCGTTTGGGTTCAGTTGATTCTTACGCAAAGCGCTGCGGTTGATGGGGGGCTTGGACTATCGATCCTGTATTCCCTTCCCGGGCTATATGTGATCTTGTGCGCTTTGCCGCCTTTTTATGCGAGCGGCGAGAGCAAAAAGGCAGAGCGCCTGATAACAGTTCTTATTGGCGGCGCGGAGATTGTTCTTTGTGGAATAGTGCTTGAAGGTTCGGCTGCCTCTTATGCGATGATTGGACTGATGATTCTGTTCTGTGCGTTTGAGATTGTGTCACAGGTAAGGGATAGCCGGTCCTTATGAGTTGAATTACGCGCGTGCGGATATAAAGGTTGGCATGTTAAGCTGGTCGTTTTCTCGTTCTGGGACATTTGCAGTAGGATGAGTGGGACTAGGCGCGCTGCGGTGTGATGGTGACGGTTGAGACTTGTATCGCTGCAAATCCGTTGATGCACATTTTGCTATTGGGCTTGAAGGTGGGACCGACAGGCCTTTGTTTGGGATGTTCTGGTCGTCCAACGCGTGTTGCACGGCTGTATATTGTTACGCTCGTTCGGCGCTCCGTTGGAGCATTTCCGGGTTTGTCGGCATCATGACTTGGCCAAGTGACACGCTTGCCGGGACGGTTGTAACGCCGCGCCGGTTCCGTGTGCTCCTTCGTTGTTGGCCTGTCCAGCCGGGGGCGGATTCGGCCTCATGTTGTGGCGCACGGCCTTCAGGGGCTTCCCCTGGCGAGTTATGTTCGTCCGTATGGGTAAGGGTCGGGTTGAGCTGACAATCCCGTGTCGGAAGGGGCTTGCACCATGCGCGCGATGACAGAGATTGAGTGGCTGGACGGCCGTGTGACGAAGGTGCCGGAGCTCGCCCTGGGCGATGCGCTCGGCGAGAGCGTCTAGGCGGAGCTCGATTTCGGGTTCGACGATGTGTTGGAGGGCCTTTGGGTCGAGGTGCGCCATCATGAGCCGGATGAGGACTCGGACGGCGACCCGCGCGGGAGGGGCTGCGCACTGTACGCGGACTGCCGGTACAGCCTGGTCGAACCGTCGGACCTCGACCGTGTCTTCTGCATCCTTTACGAGGGGCAGCCGAGGGTCTGCCGCGTCGCGGGGGAGCTCGTGAACCTTTCGCGGGCCTGCGCGTTGTCCTGCCTCATGCTCGGATCTCCCTACCCGCCAGGCGCCCTCGAGGCCCTGGCCGCGTGCGCTCGATACCTCTGCGGTCCGGCTTTCACATCCGACCTCGCCGCCCGCGCCCGCGTCGCGGGGGAGCTAGGGGTCCCCGTGTCGGCGGTGAACGCGGCCGCTGCGTGGGAATTCGGGATGGGGGCGGGTTCCGAAACGCCTGTGGAGGGGAGAACCCCGTTGGGCGGGGGCTATTCGTGATGCTTGATATCGCATCGCAGCATGGAAGCACGGACCATCTTCGCGATGGTCCGACCGGTTGATGGGCTAGGACGCGCATTCAGCAGGGAAGGGGATGGCTTTTAATGCCGCTTTTGGCTTATGCGTGTCGCGCTCTGCGTATGGCCATCCTGCGGTGCAAAAGCATTCTTGAAGTCTGCTAAGTGAATTCGTTTTAATCGCGCACGTGACCGTTTGCCCATATCGCACAACAGGATTCAGTGTTGATTGCCCGTGTGATGACAGTGCGAGTTTCGGGGAGTGTGGCGTGAGCGGAGTCGCCGCGTTGTATAAGTCTGGCCGGCCCGACTGATGTGTCGCCCTGTCGGGCCGGCCGAGAATGGTGAAGAGATCCCGCTGTTGAATGAACGAATGCTACAAGCAGCTCTTCAAGGCGCTTTGGGCGTTGGCTGGGGCTGCGCAGTCAATCGCATGCAGTGATAGGCGAGGTGATTGCTCGATGAGCCGGCGACTAGTTCTGTGCTGCACTCGTCTCGGTGCCGTCGTTGTCTGCTGAGTACCAGAATGCGTAGGCCGCAACGACGGCATCATAGACGGCTGCGACTACGTTATCCACGACGGCTGCAAAGTTGACCACAACGGGAACGGAGCCGGTTTTGGAATCCATCCTCTCTACTTCTGGGGGCTCGTACATGGGAACATCTCCTTAGAATTGGGACAGGACACTCAGGTCGCCTAGATCATTGTCGATTAGGTCGATATAGAGGTCGCCGTCCATATTGATGTCTGCAATCAACGATGAGATCTCTTCCATCTCGTCAATCGAGTGCATACGATTGGCCAACGCGGTAACAACGGGCTTATCCCAAACGGTTGCCATTCCGGCATCGTAGTATTCCTGAAGGCTGTGTTTGCGAACGTTTCCGATGATGAGAGGTATATAGGGGGATGCGACGATATCGCCATTGGCGTGGATGGCCACTTGGTCAAATTGCATTTGCAGTTGAGGGAATCTGACCAAGTGGTCGATAGGGTCGCCCCACTCAAACATGAAGTAGCCTCGATAGTCCGGATCGTATCGAAGATCGTTGATCGTGTTGACTAGCCGACGGTATTGATTATTAGAAGGGCGAATCGTGCGGTTTCTTCGGGCTCTACCGAGGAGCATGAGTGGCTGAACTCGAAGGTCAATTCGGTCAGTTCTACCCGACGATTTCAGCTTGTCTCGAAGCATCGTATAATCTGGCTTGAAATCGTCGACATTGAACGATGCCGGACAAAAGGCAATTGAAAAGTGCAGTGAGGCTTCGTTCAGCGCGATATCGATGGCGTCGAGCACCCGGTCGTAAAGCCCCGGGAGCCCCCGCATATGTTCGTGAGAATCGCGTAGGCCATCGAGGCTAAACTGTATGCCGTTTAAACCGGCGCGTTCGAGCTCATGCAAAGTAATTGAGCTTACGAGCAGACCGTTTGACACGAGGTTGCATTTGACGCCAGATGCGCTGAGCCGCCGCAAGGATTCGATGACAAGGAATGGACTGGAGTGATGGCGATGTCGGACGTTGTGGTTCCAATGGTTGAGTCATGCCTGCTGCTGGTGTTCGGAATAATGATGTATCGAGGCAAGCTCACGGGATTGCTTGCCGGAATGTCATTGCTATCGGGAGAGCGTTTAGAGGAGGCAAAGCGGACGGCCGAGACTCAAGGTGTAAACCGAGTGATGGGGGTGGCTATAGTTTTCTCCGCAATATGCCTTTTTCTCTCGTCCCTTTTTCCGGACAAAAGGGCTATTTTCGGCCTGATGGTGGCTGCCGTTATAATCTCCGCGCTTGCCTATGCAAATAGGGGGCCTATTCGTATGTATATAAAGGCGAAATGGGATCCTGGGCACCGCAACCCGCGATAATGTCTTGAGCAAGAATTCACAACAAGGGATATATGGGAGCGATTAAGCGGCGAACAAATTCAGTTTTGGATAAAAGGTCGTTTGATGGGAGCTAACATGTTTAAGAAGACGGTTCACGAGTTGTTTCGGTGTAAAGGGTCATGGCTTTTCGTGATTCTCATGTCGGTGAATTTTGCTCTCTCGTGCGTCATGTGTAATGGGGTTTTGGCTACTTTAGATATGGGCACGTTCGCTGATTGAAGTAATTAAAAGAGACACGTCCCAAATTAGCTAATGTTCATAGTGCTCAGAAGTGTTCCCTTCAGGCTTTGCTTGGGCAGATGCGTTTGTGGCAATCGAGATTCCGAGATTGGACATGGCGAAATCTGCGAAGGCTTTGTCGTAGACCTCGGACGTAAAGGGTGCATCTTCAAGAGCCGGAATGACGGCGCTGCGACGCTTGCTATGTTGAGGGCGTTGAGCGTGATGGCGCTTGGGGACACTGCGAGGTTCCTGGTCGGCATGCGGGGCGTTGACTGATTGTTCGCTGCCCGTTTCGGTGATATCCCCTTGAGCGGCGAGCGTCAGTCCGAGAGCATCGAATACCTTCAACAGCTTGTCGAGTCGAATGCCGGTGGCATCTCCTAGCTCGAGCGATGCGAGCAGACGCTCCGAAACGCCGGCTTTTTTAGCGAGGGTCGCACGGGTGATTCCCTGAGCCTCGCGTGCCTGGCGCACATAGATGCCAGCTTGGCGCGGTGTGGTGATGGGAAGGGTATCCACAGCGATCTCCTAACGTGCAGACTTTTGCATATCAGTATGACATGCAAAAGTCTGCATGAAAAGGCATTATGCAAAACTCTGCATGAGACCTTGTGCTGGCGTTGAGTTTTGAGCGATTGTGTTTGGCGTTACAGTGCCAAAATCCCCAGATGCTCAAGCAGAATCTTGAGGCCGATGAGGATGAGCACGACGCCACCCACGATGGTGGCGGGTTTTTCGTAGCGCGCGCCAAAGGTGTGGCCGATCGCTACGCCGGCGACGGAGAAGATAAACGTTGTGACGCCGATAAGCGATACAGCTGGAACGATGTCGACCGAGAGCGCCGCAAACGAGATACCCACGGCGAGCGCGTCAATCGAGGTGGCGATGGCGAGAATCAGGTATTCTACCAGGTCAATATTCTCGGTATCCTTGCCGTCGCCTTCGTCCTCATCCTCGTCTTCGGTAAAGGCTTCCCACAGCATCTTGCCGCCAATAAAGGCCAAAAGGATAAAGGCGATCCAATGGTCGATGGGCCCGATGATGCCCATGAATTGACTGCCGAGCGCCCATCCGATCACGGGCATGCCGGCCTGAAAGCCGCCAAAGAAAAGGCCGAGTACCACGGCGACTTTAAGGTTGAGCTTATTCATGCCGAGACCCTTGCAGATGGAAACGGCAAAGGCGTCCATCGAAAGGCCAACGGCGAGCAACACGAGCTCTGCAAGTCCCATAGTCTGGCTCCCTCTCTGCGGGCGAACCCGATTACACGACTACTCCCTCATTTATATGAGACCCGATGCTACCACATGAGCAGTCAAGAGAGCCTCGTCCCAAATGAGCTACCTAAGCGGTGTTCGCTCATTCTGTAAGCATCGGATTTCGCAAGCGCCGCAGGGACAAACCGTGAGAAACTATTTAGCGTTTATGGAGCGTATACGATGGGAGCGATGCCTTGGATAAGAACGAGCTGCAAAAGCGTATGGAACAGGCAATCCGCCTGACGGCACCTGGTCAGCCGATCCGTACCGCCCTCGATATGATCATCGCCGGTCACCTGGGCGCCCTTATCTGCGTCGGCGACACCGAAAACGTGCTCGCTGCCGGTAACGACGGCTTCCCGCTCAACATTTCGTTCACCTCGAACCGTCTGTTCGAGCTCTCCAAGATGGACGGTGCCATCGTCATCGACGGCGACCTCACCCAGATCCTGCGCGCCAACTTCCACCTCAATCCCGATCCCTCGCTTGCCACGAGCGAGACGGGCATGCGTCACCGCACCGCCGCTCGCATGTCGGTGCTCACCGATGCCATCGTGATCTCGGTCTCGGCCCGTCGTGCCGTCGTTAACGTGTACGTTCACGGCAAGAGCTACGAGATCCAGCCCGTCACCACCATCATGAGCTCGGTCAACCAGCTCGTCGCCACGCTCCAGACCACCCGTCAGTCGCTCGACCGCTCCCTGCTGCGCCTGACGGCCCTCGAGCTCGACGACTACGTTACGCTCGCCGACATTACCGGTATTTTCTCGAGCTTCGAGATCATGCAGCAGGCAAAGACCGAGCTTAAGGATTGCATCGTCAAGCTGGGCAACCAGGGCAAGCTCGTGCAGATGCAGCTCGAGCAGCTCGCCGGTTCCAGCATGGATACCGAGTATGACCTGATGATTCGAGACTACGCGAGCGATTCCTCTGAGGCCAACGCCGAGAAGATCCGCGCCGAGCTGAGCCGCATGACGCCTAAGGACCTGTCCGACCCGCAGCACGTGGCGGCAGTTCTGGGCTATGACGACCTGGACGAGGACTCCGTCATGACACCGCTGGGCCTGCGCACGCTTTCGCGCGTGTCCGTCGTGCGCGACGGCGTGGCCGAGAAGATCGTCGACGAGTATGGCTCGCTGCAGGAGCTCATGGACGACATCAGCGAGGATCCGGAGCGCTTGGGCGACTTTGGCGTTAACAACCCTGCCATTCTTGCGGACTCTCTGTACCGCATGAAAGGCACCAAACAGGGGAACGCATAATGGCGCCCGTATGCGCCGTGGTCGTTGCCGGTGGCAGCGGCCAGCGCTTTGGCAACCCCGGTGGCAAGCAGCTCGTCAATGTAGCGGGCCGTCCGCTTATGAGCTGGTCCATCCGCGCGTTTGACCGTAGCGATAAGGTCGGCCACATCGTCGTGGTTTGCCCTGCCGAGCGTCGTGCCGAGATGCGCCGCCTGGCCATCGACCCTTTTGACTATGACACGCCCATCAGTTTTGCCGATGCCGGCGATATCCGCCAGGATTCCACCCGTGCCGGCGTGCACGCGGTGCCGGCGGGCTTTGAATACGTCGCCATTCACGATGGCGCTCGTCCGCTCATCACGACCGAGGCCATCGATCATGCGATCGACGTGCTTGTGGGCGACCGCTCGCTCGACGGTGTCGTGTGCGGTCAACCCGCGATCGACACGCTCAAGATTGTTGACGGCGATAACATCGTCGAGACGCCGCCGCGTGAGCTTTATTGGGCTGCGCAGACGCCGCAGATCTTTAGCGTCGATGCTATGAAGCGCGCCCACGCTGCAGCCATTGCCGAGGGCTTTATCGGCACCGATGATTCGTCGCTAGTCGAGCGCATGGGTGGGCGCGTCCGCTGCGTCCAGAGCCCGCGCGATAACCTTAAGGTGACGGTGCCCGAGGACTTGCGTCCCGTAACCGCGATTCTGCTTGGCCGCATGGCCGAGGGAGAGGACCTTCCCCATGTTCAGTAACCTGCGCATTGGCCATGGCTACGACGTTCACCGTCTGGTGGAGGGGCGTCGATGTATCATCGGCGGTGTCGACATTCCCTACGAGCGCGGCCTGCTGGGCCACTCGGATGCCGATGTGCTCGCGCACGCCTTGGCCGACGCCATTCTGGGCGCCTGCCGCGGGGGAGACATCGGCAAGCTATTCCCCGACACCGATCCCGCCTATGAGGGCGCTGACTCGATGGTGCTGCTTGCCCGCGTAATGGACTATGCGCGCGAGCTGGGCTTTGAGTTTGTCGATGCCGACTGCACCATTGCCTGCCAGCAGCCCAAGATTACCCCGCATCGCGATGCCATGCGCGCCAACCTGGCCCATGCCCTGGGCGTTGACGTCGAAAACGTGGGCGTCGCCGCCACCACGACCGAAAAGCTCGGTTGGGAAGGTCAAGGCGAGGGAATTGGTGCCTGGGCCGTCTGCCTGCTACAGAAAACCGTTAAGGAGTAACGAATGCGTATCTATAACAGCGCTACCCATAAAAAGGAAGAGTTCCAGCCCATCGAGTCCGGCAAGGTCCGCATGTACGTGTGCGGCCCCACGGTCTACGACAACATTCACATCGGCAACGCCCGCACGTTCATCAGCTTCGATGTGATTCGACGCTGGCTCATCGCGAGCGGCTACGAGGTCACGTTCGCCCAGAACCTCACCGATGTCGACGACAAGATCATCAAGCGCGCCAACGAGCAAGGCCGTACGGCTGCCGAGGTCGCGACGGAGTTCTCGGATAAGTTTATTGGCGTCATGCGCGCTGCCAACGTGCTCGATCCCGATGTGCGCCCCCGCGCCACCAAGGAGATCGGCCCCATGATCGCCATGATCAAGACGCTCATCGAGCAGGGCCACGCTTACGCCGCCGATAACGGCGACGTGTACTTTGCCGTGCGCAGCGATCCCAACTATGGACAGGTCTCGGGCCGCAACATCGATGACCTTATGGTGGGTGCGCGCATCGAGGAGAACGAGGACAAGAACGACCCGCTCGACTTTGCCCTGTGGAAGGCCGCCAAGCCCGGCGAGCCCAGCTGGCCGAGCCCCTGGGGCGAGGGCCGTCCCGGTTGGCACACCGAGTGCGCCGCCATGGTGCACCGCTACCTGGGCACCCCGATCGACATTCATGGTGGCGGCTCCGACCTTGCCTTCCCGCATCACGAGAACGAGTGCGCCCAGGCCACCTGCGCTTGGCACCAGGGTTTTTCCAACACCTGGATGCACACGGGCATGCTGCTGGTTGACGGCGAGAAGATGTCCAAGTCGCTCGGAAACTTCTTTACGCTGGCCGAGGTGCTCGAGCAACACTCTGCCGCGGCCCTGCGTCTACTGATGCTGCAGACGAGCTATCGCTCGCCGCTCGACTTCTCCTGGGAGCGCCTGGAGGGTGCCGAGAACTCGCTCACGCGTATCGCCGGTACGGTCGAGAACCTGCGTTGGGCTGCGAACCATGCGACGGCCGAGGCCGATGAGACTGCCGCCGAGGCGTTTGCCGCCAAGGCCGCCGAGACCCGCGCCGCCTTTAAGGAGTGCATGGACGACGACTTTAACACCGCCGGTGCCATGGGTGCCGTCTTTGGCTTTGTCACCGAGTGCAACCAGTACCTGGAGCAGGCGGGTGACGCTGCCGACAAGGCCGCAGCCCTGGCTGCCGCCGATACGCTGGTTGAGCTGCTCGATACGTTTGGCGTTGAGCTTCCCGAGCCCAAGGTTGAGTTGCCGCTGGGCCTGCTGGGCGTTGCCGCCGGTTTGGTTGCCTATACGGGCGACGACGTGGATGAGGCCGCTGCTAAGATTCTCGAGGCCCGCGCCGAGGCCCGTGCCGCCAAGAACTGGGATCTGGCCGACGCCATCCGCGACCAGCTCAAGGACCTGGGCCTCACCATTGAGGATACCGCCGCGGGCACCCGTATCAAATCTCTCTAATCCCCGCGGGTTTCCCAAGCACCCGACCTTGCCGTTCAAACCGTCGCTCGCGTACCCAAGTACGCGTCGCTCCTCTTTCACGGCAATCTCGGGCACTTGGAAAACCCGTACCGACCGCCCGAATTAATATTCATGGGCGGTCGTTTATTTTGTTTCGTTTGATAGTTGTATTTAGGAGGTCGCTTTATGGCCGACAATCGCAAGCGTGCGCCTCGTGGCGGCAAGCAGGCTGCTTCTGGCTCGCGTCCGATTCGCCGTAACGACCGCGCTGCCACTTCCAAGGGGCAGCGCGAGCGCACCCAAGCAGCGCGTCCGCAGCGCAACCGCGACAACGTTCAGGCTCCCAAGGGTGAGTTTATCGAAGGCCGTCGTGCTGCCGCCGAGGCGCTACGCACTGGTTTTCCCATCAAGTGCGCGCTCATTGCCGAAGGCGGGGAGCGCGATGCCGCCTTGTCGCGCCTGGTCGACGACCTCAACGCCGCGGGTGTCCGCATTAAGTATGTGCCGCGCACGCAGCTCGATGCGCTGTCGAGTCACGGCGCTCACCAGGGCATTGCGCTCGAGGTTGGCAACTTCCCCTATGCCGATGTCGCCGATATTCTCGACCGCGCGGGTGACGGACCGGCGCTCGTCGTCGTGCTCGACCATGTGACCGACGATGGCAACTTTGGTGCGATCGTGCGCTCTGCCGAGGTTGTGGGCGCGGCGGGCGTCGTCATTGCCAATAAGCGTGCCGCCGGCGTGACCGTGGGCAGCTACAAGACTTCAGCCGGCGCCGTCATGCATCTGCCTATCGCGCAGGTGCCCAACATCGCCCGTGCGCTCGACGATCTTAAGGCCGCTGGCTTTTGGGTGGGCGGTGCCTCCGAGCACGCCGAAGGCAGTTGCTGGGATGCTCCCTTCGAGGGCCGCGTGGCGCTCGTCATGGGCTCCGAGGGCGACGGCATCTCGCGCCTAGTGCTCGAGAAATGCGACTTTTTGACCAAGCTTCCCCAGCGCGGCATGACCGAGAGCCTCAATGTTGCCCAGGCGACCACGGCGCTGTGCTTTGAGTGGCTGCGCCGCAACGCCGGCGAGCTCATGGGGGAGGAGTAGCGCATGTCCAAAAAGAACCGTGCCAAGTCCAAAGCCAAGCGCTTTGGTGAGGGCTCGGCCAAGCCGATTGTTTCGGCCGCGACCTACGGCGTGGGCGGCAATGCGTTTGCGCAGGCTATCGCCGACCCAGTCTCGACGGTGCACTCCAACAAGCCCGAGCTGCTGGTGGTCGACGGTTACAACGTGATCCACTGCACGCCGCGCTACGAAAAGCTCGTGTACGACCATTCCGACGATCCGTATTCCAGCGACGTTCACGATATGGCGCGCACCGCCCTCATTAACGACGTGGCGGCGTTTGCCCAGGGCCGCTACGAGGCCGTGATCGTGTTCGACGGCGCGGGCAATATCTCCAACGAGCGCCCCAACCTGCCGGCCCGCGGCGTGCGCATCGAGTTTTCGCCGACGGGTGTTTCGGCCGATACCGTGGTGCAGAAGCTCTGCATCGAGGCACGCGAGGAAGGTCGCGCGTGCTCCGTGGTATCGAGCGACGGCACGATCCAGGCCGTCGTCATGGGCAAGGGCGTTACGCGCATCTCGAGCCGTATGCTGGTAGACGAGATTAAACAGATCGATAACGACGTTCACGAGGCAGAGGAAGCTCCGCAGATCAAGATGACTCTGGGCAGCCGCCTGAGCCCCGATGCCCTGGCCAAGCTCAAGGCCCTGCGTGGCCGGTAGGGGAGTTGGCGGGGCAATGCTGCCTCGCTAACTCCATTCAGCGATGTCGATCATTCTTTCGAGGCGCCACGTTAGCGCCTCTTCTAGATAAGGCAGTCTCGCTGCTAGGGCATCGTTTTTAGACAGAATCTCGATTGCCTCGTCGACAAAACCTTCGAGTTTGTCCCCGTCAAACCAGTTCATATCCTCAACAAGCAACATTTGTTTCGCGGGGCTTGAATGGAACTGCGCGCTGGCAAAACTGTGCTCTCCTGCCCTAAGCTCCTCTAGAGATATGTTGCACCAGAGCGATGAGCCCGAATCGAAGATGGGGGCTGGTCTGCAGGTTAGCGTGTTGACGTTTCGCACAAGGCCAAAGTTACGCCAATGACGGTCATAGTTGGCGATGATGTCGTCACATACGATCATGCGGTCAAGGGCATCCTTAACGCCTGTCGCCCCGAGCTCCTCGCAGTTTGCTACGTATCGCTCGTAGTCGGTTAGCCGTTCATCTGCGTTTGCGTGCTGGTTTACATAGAACGCAGGGACATACTCTTCTTCATCAGTTAAGAAGACATCGCATATGCTCAGGGCGGAAGTGCCCGTGCCCTCGAGCGAGTAAGGCACATAATCGCAGGCGTTTAGGATGCGACGGTGGAGCGCGGTCGCCACCAGCTCGTTATAAGGTTCCTGGTTCAGGTGCGCTTCTGCCTTATGCAGAATTCGACGCCCGCCCTCGCACGTCCAGTACTTTTGAAGATTGCCGTCCGAGGTGTTATCGGGCTTTGCGGCAGCCGCTTTTCCCTCTGGGGCAAAGAGCGCAATGGACAGCGAGACGTCATCAAAGGCGTTATTGAAGAAGTTGATATCCTCCCAGGCGAGACCGGAATCTTGGGGTCTAATCCAATACTGGTCGGATAGGGAGAGGCCGAGATTTCGCTGGACGAGTTCATCGGGTACATCGACTGCGGCTTCTGCAAGCAGGGAGGCTAGCCCAATGCGTGCGAGCGGGATACCGCGGCCGCGCCACCAGATGCGGAAGGAGTCGAGCGACACGGGACTATTGGGGCCAAGTACTCCAATAGGGGCATGGGCACGATCGATGTCGGCACCGATGTGGGTAAAGTCTTTTCGTGATGTGCTGTAGACCAGCTGGGCGACTTCGTGCGTGCGATTCATGAGGGTGAATGTGATCTCGCTCTTACCGTGGCCGCGGCGGGGACGTCCCCCCGTTTTGGTCACGGAACGGAGTCGCGTGTCGACGCTGTCTTTGTCGATGAGCCATACACCAGAAGCCTTGCGGGCGGTCAGCGCGCCGTTCTTAATGAGCTCCTGTACCCTGCGCGGGGTGATGCCGAGCAGCTCGCCGGCTTCCTTGGTAGTAAGCATCGAGAAACCCTTCGTTAGAACGAATAGTTTTATCTATTCCATTGTAATTAAAACTATTCGTTCTGGCGAAGGGTTTT
Organism: Coriobacteriaceae bacterium; assembly: GCA_902362275.1. Taxonomy (GTDB): domain Bacteria; phylum Actinomycetota; class Coriobacteriia; order Coriobacteriales; family Coriobacteriaceae; genus Collinsella. The sequence continues at coordinate 201,622 of CABIWB010000001.1, forward strand.
AAGATTGAGGGCGAACTGACAGAAATGAACGGGCTTGGTACGTGTTGTTGCTGGATTTTGCATATTTGTATAACGCTGTGTGGCCTGTTGCGCCTCGTCCGCAATTCCTTTATTCT
>CABIWB010000001.1:202045-320937 GCA_902362275.1 Coriobacteriaceae bacterium
GACAATGCGAAGAGGTTAACCATTTTGACTGGTGCTGCACAAAGGAATCTAGTTGATGTTAGAGAAAAAGCCCCGCCCATTTGGGCGGGGCTAACAGACCTGCTTGTCTACCCCTACGACGTCGTAACTGTAGCCATCGTCATCGGGGAGGGGATTGTCGCTTGGGTTTAACAGATAGTCCTCCTCGGATTCATAAATGTTGGTTGCGGAGCTACTGTTCTTGTAACCAACATTCAGCGCAAACCCACGTGTACTTGTGATCGTCAAAACCTGGCCGATTGTTGAGATGGGCATCGCAACGATCGCACCACCAATCAACATTGGGGAATCTATCGCTCGTATCTACATTCCTTTATCGCTAGTTGATATGACGAATCAAAAACTTACTTGTCGAGCCTAATGAGCGCCTGCTCAATGTTGCTCGTCATGTTGTTTTGCTGAGATGCGGCAAGATGGTAGGAAGTGCGCACCACACAGGTGCCAACAATCTTGTGCGAACCGGGGTCTAAGATCGAATTGCCGTCAAAGTTGCTCAAGTATTCATCGCGTTTTTTGGCATCTTTGACGTTTGCATACACCTCGACGGCTCCGCCGGCATCGCATCCGCCGTCCACGACGGGGGTGTAATCTCCGCTAAGATACACATCGGAAGAGTCGACCAGATCGGAATTTAAGTAGACACATGCGGTGTAACCGCCCTGTTTGCCTAACTTATTATTTGGATCGTTGCCCTCCGAAACAGCTTCCAGTGCCGTGATGTTGGCAATGCCCGTGAGGCGTTGCAGGACGAATTGCTCTGAGGGGTTGATTACCTGCTTGAGCTGGTCGATGCTGTCTTGAAGGTTGGACTTGGCGGCGGAAAGATCAGCGATGACGGAATCGTATTTTCCCATCTTGCTGACTTTCTTTGCCATAGTGTTTATCTCGTCGGTATTACCTGGCATTGCGGGGATATCTTCTTTGGCAGCCTGAGCTTGGGCGACCGCATCGGTCGCGGAATCAGACACTGACGAATCGTAGGGCTTGTCCTTCGATTTGTTCAGTTTCTGAAGTTCTTTGATGGCGGCGTCTAAGTCATCGTTGCGGCCTTGAAGCCCGTCGGCGGCGGTGTTGAAGGCCTCAACCGCCTCATTGTGCGGTATCTAGTAATTGACGTACCAGTACGCTCCGGCTGCGACTATCACGGTTGCAACAACAGCGACAATAGCAACCTTTTTCTTTTTGTCCATAGTGCGGATTCTCCTTTCCCGATATGAAAAAGGCTAGCACTCTCAGATGACGGCCGAGGTGCCACAGCTTTCTATTCGGTAAACGGGCTCCTCTTGCTAAGGCATCAGTCGAATACTGTGTGCGTGCACCGAGGCCGCCCGAAACGACAATGAATAAGGCGGCGATAGCAGGAGCTCAGTACGTGGCAAGGTGGGCTTTCTTGCGATGCTCTCCGAGATCGCCTGCGCCCGCAAGCTGTTTAACGAGTTCTCGGATGAGGCCGTGCTCTATGATGTGGTTTACAGCTATGAGGACCTGCTGACCGTGATTCAGGGAACGGAGTAGTTCCAGATTCCAGCTGCTTTTTGATTGGGGCGTTGAGGTGCCGACAGTTATCGATATCGATCAGCTTCCGTCGACGGGAGAACGACGTTACGCGGTGGCGTGGTTGGATTCTCCGATGCCACATTACGGGAAGCTTGTCTTGGTGGGCAATTGGGTCCTCGAGACTGAGTGCCTGCATATCCGTTTCTCGGACCCAGATGATATCTCGAAGCGCCCTTTTATCGGTCTCGGCTGGGATGGGGTCGATATTCCGCTCGATGAGCTTTTTGCCGAGGATGTTATCCCTGTTCCCGTCAAGCGGCCGAGCGGGCGACGTGACATTTCGAGTCTCTTCGGCATGCTCGACCCCCAGGTCGAAAGCGTTCTCGGTAGAGAGCGATATGAGGATGACGATGGAGAGTGGGCCGACGTGTCTTCCCAGATTGTCCGCTCGATGACTCCGGCTCGCGAAAAAATCTGGCGGGCAGAATCCGAGATGTGGTTGAATACGCGTTTTGGCCATCGTCTCAGCAAGGAGGATTTTGAGGCCATCTTCGAGATTCGAGGGTTGGAGCCAAATGAATGGACCGGCAAGTTCGTTGAAGATCTGCTGCCGGTCAAATCAAAATGGCGCCGCTGGTGACCCTCATCGCTATATTCGTTGCGATTTGTTGCCTTGCGCTACGGTTTGGTAGTCGTCGATTCGTGACTTGAGGTTCGGTATGTTCGAGGCTAGCTCGTTTCTATATATGTCGATATGTCAGCGGGTTTGGCACCAACCAAGCTTCAGGTTTGTCTCGATCTGTAACACGAAGAAGCTGAAAACCGTTCTAACTGTTACAGAATGAGACGTAAGCCGGGGTCGCCGTGTAGCATCTCGATCTGTAACAGATAGGGGAGGAATGACCCTCTTACTGTTACAGATTGAGATGAAAACGGTGAGGTCCCTGGTCTACTTGATCGCACCGGGGAAGCCCGATCCCGACCTATATATAGGTGCAAATAGGCTGTTATCGAAGCTCGATCCTGAAGGTGTACTCTACTACACCAAAGTGTTACCTCGGGAAACGTCACCTCAGTATCCAAAAACACCGTCCTTCATATCCAAACTCAGCAAAACTGCAGGTCACGGCTATATAGATACGCCCGGCACCGTGTATCTAGAGGTTTTCGTTGACAGCTCCCAAGGTTGCATCGTATTATCTTTTTCGTTCGCGGGGGGCGGCGGTCCAAAAGACCAAAGAACCTGCGGATACTTGAACGATTGGGAGTTTGCCCGAGTGGTTAATGGGGACGGGCTGTAAACCCGTTGGCTCTGCCTACATAGGTTCGAATCCTATAGCTCCCACCCGTCAAGTGCCTGTATAGCTCAGTCGGTAGAGCACTTCGTTGGTAACGAAGAGGTCACCAGTTCAAGTCTGGTTGCAGGCTCCATCCGGCGGTGTAGCTCAGTTGGTTAGAGCACACGGTTCATACCCGTGGCGTCACTGGTTCGAATCCAGTCACCGCTACCATAGGTAACACGGTGGCTTCTCAATAGTATGTTGAGAGGCCACTATGGTATAAAGGCAAAGTCCCGTCCGGGGACGACCTGTTAAGAGGAGGGCTTTATGGCCAAAGAGAAGTTTGAGCGCACTAAGCCGCATGTTAACATCGGCACCATTGGTCACGTCGACCACGGCAAGACCACGCTGACCGCCGCCATCACCAAGGTTCTCTCTGAGACCGAGGGCTGCAAGGCTGACTTCACTGCGTTCGAGAACATCGACAAGGCTCCCGAGGAGCGCGAGCGCGGCATTACGATCTCCGTCTCCCACGTCGAGTACGAGACCGCTGCCCGTCACTACGCTCACGTTGACTGCCCGGGCCACGCTGACTACGTCAAGAACATGATCTCCGGTGCTGCTCAGATGGACGGCGCTATCTTGGTCATCGCCGCTACCGACGGCCCCATGGCTCAGACCCGCGAGCACATCCTGCTCGCCCGTCAGGTCGGCGTTCCCTACATCGTCGTCTTCCTGAACAAGTGCGACATGGTCGACGATGACGAGCTCATCGATCTCGTCGAGATGGAGACCCGTGAGCTCCTCTCCGAGTACGATTTCCCCGGCGACGACATCCCCGTCATCCGTGGTTCCGCTCTGGGCGCTCTCGAGGGCGACGCCAAGTGGATGGACGCTATCCGCGAGCTCATGAAGGCCGTCGACGAGTACATCCCGACGCCTGCTCGTAACAACGACCTCCCGTTCCTGATGGCCGTTGAGGACGTTATGACCATCTCCGGCCGTGGTACCGTTGCTACCGGCCGTGTCGAGCGCGGTGAGCTCAAGCTCAACGAGCCCGTCGAGATCGTCGGCATCAAGGATACCCAGAACACCGTCGTTACCGGTATCGAGATGTTCCGTAAGTCCATGGACTTCTGCGAGGCTGGCGACAATGTCGGTCTGCTGCTCCGCGGCATCAAGCGCGAGGACATCGAGCGCGGTCAGGTTCTCTGCAAGCCCGGTTCGGTTACCCCGCACACCAAGTTCACCGGCGAGATCTACGTTCTGACCAAGGAGGAGGGCGGCCGTCACACCCCGTTCTTCGATGGCTATCGTCCTCAGTTCTACTTCCGTACCACCGACGTTACCGGTACGGTCAAGCTCCCCGAGGGCACCGAGATGGCTATGCCTGGTGACCACATCACCATCGAGGGCGACCTCATCCACCCGATCGCCATGGAGGAGGGCCTGCGCTTCGCTATTCGCGAGGGTGGCCACACCGTCGGTTCGGGCATCGTCTCCACGATCATTGAGTAAATTAGCTCTTTGATATAGCTGACTTAGAGAACCCGGCACTTATATGGGTGCCGGGTTCTTTTCTGCAATGGATATTGAGCCGTTGCTGGTGTCGAGAGGATCGATAATGGTCCTGGGTGCACCGTCGATTAGATCTCGTTGGCTCCATTGATGTGTTCCAAATATGAATGGGTTCACCGAGAACCAATTGATTCGAGGTTTTCGTTGACAGTACTTACGTAGAGCTGATAAAGTATCAACTCGTGCCCGTACGGGGCGGAAATGAAAGGTTCAGGATACATGCGTACTCTAGTTACTCTTGCGTGCACTGAGTGCAAGCGCCGCAACTATACGACCACCAAGAACAAGTCGACCATGCCTGATCGTATGGAGATCAAGAAGTATTGCCCCTGGTGCCGTCACCACACGCTGCACAAAGAGACCCGCTAGTCTCTAGTCACATACGCCAGTAGTTCAATTGGTAGAGCATCGGTCTCCAAAACCGAGTGTTGAGGGTTCGAGTCCTTCCTGGCGTGCCAGTCATTATTCCGTAAGCTCCCAATTGGGGGCTTACGGTTTACTCATGTATAAGCGCATTGCGCGGAGGTAACCCAAATGGCCAACAAGAAGAACAAGAAGAAGGCTAAGCAGCAGGCGCCTGCCAACAACGCTGCCGCCAACTCCAAGGTTGAGGCCAAGAAGGCCGTTGCCAAGAAGAACGAGAAGGCTGCGAAGTCCAAGAAAAACGAGAAGCCTGGCTTCTTCGCCCGCACCAAGAAGTATTTCGCTTCGGTCAAGTCCGAGATGAAGCGTGTCACGTGGCCCGATAAGAAGGAGCTCGTGAACTACTCAGTCGTCGTTTGCGCTTCTCTGATCGTCGTCGGCGTCGTCATCGCTCTGCTCGATGCTGGCTTTGGCGAGGCTCTTGCTCTGTTCTCTGGATTGAGGGGCTAAACCATGTCTAAGCGTTGGTACGTCGTTCACACTTACTCTGGATACGAGAACCGCGTTAAGTCCGATCTCGAGCATCGTATCGAGACCATGGGCATGCAGGACCGTATCTTTGATATCGAGATTCCTATGGAGCGTGTTACCGAGATTAAAGAGGGTGGCAAGCGCGAGACCAAGGATTCTAAGATCTTCCCGGGTTATGTCTTGGTCCGCATGGAGATGGATGACGATGCTTGGACGTGTGTTCGTAACACGCCTGGCGTCACCGGTTTCCTGGGCGGCAACGGCAAGCCCGCTCCGCTTTCCCGCGACGAGTACAACAAGATGACTCGTCGTCCCGGTAAGGGCGATTCGCCCAAGCGCACCTCGGTCGATATTCAGGTCGGCACGTCCGTCCGCGTCACCGATGGCCCGCTTACCGACTTTGATGGCAAGGTCTCCGAGGTTAACACCGAGGCTGGCAAGCTCAAAGTTACGCTGATGATCTTTGGCCGCGAGACGCCGGTCGAGCTCGACTTTAACCAGGTCGCTGTCATCGCTTAAGTTTTCGTCCGTTCGCGCGAGCGTGCTTCTTCTGTGACTGCTCATCTCAGGAGTGCTTCTAACACGTGCGTGCTTACGATATAGCAAGTACTTCACACTCGTGATTCGAAAGGAATGACCATGGCTGAGAAGAAAGTTGCCAACGTCATTAAGCTCCAGATTCCTGCTGGTGCAGCTAACCCCGCTCCTCCCGTCGGCCCCGCCCTGGGCGCTGCTGGCGTGAACATCATGCAGTTCTGCCAGGCCTTTAACGCCGAGACGCAGGACAAGAAGGGCGACATCATCCCCGTTGAGATCTCTGTCTACGAGGATAAGTCCTTCTCCTTCATCACCAAGACTCCGCCGGCGGCTCACCTCATCAAGAAGGAGCTGAACCTCAAGTCTGGTTCCGCTAAGCCCCAGGCCGACAAGGTTGGTCAGCTCTTCCAGGAGCAGCTCACCAAGATCGCCGAGATCAAGATGCCGGACCTCAATGCCAACGACATTGACGCCGCCAAGAAGATCATCGCCGGTACCGCCCGCTCCATGGGCGTCACCATCGCTGAGTAGCGATTTCTTTAGGTAATGACGGGTGCTCCGACCGGGGTGCCCGTTATATGTGTGCAATAGGGCACACGATGCGATGTGGGAGGGCTCACGCCCGTTTAACCACAGGAGGTAATGCACATGGCTAAGCATGGTAAGAGCTATAACGTCGCTGCCGAGAAGATCGACCGCGCCACGCTCTACACCCCCCTTCAGGCTGCCAAGCTCATTAAGGAGCTCGACACCGCCAAGTTCGACGAGACCGTCGAGGCCCACTTCCGTCTGGGCATCGATACTCGTAAGGCTGACCAGAACATCCGTGGTTCCATTTCCCTGCCCCACGGCACCGGCAAGACCGTTCGTGTTGCCGTCTTCGCCGAGGGTGAGAAGGCCCGCGAGGCCGAGGCTGCCGGCGCCGACATCATCGGTTCCGACGAGCTCGTCGCCCAGATTCAGAAGGGCGAGATCAACTTCGACGCCGCTATCGCTACGCCGAACATGATGGCCAAGGTTGGCCGCATCGGTAAGATCCTTGGTCCCCGTGGCCTCATGCCGAACCCCAAGCTCGGCACCGTGACCATGGACGTCGCCAAGATGGTCTCCGAGCTCAAGGCTGGCCGCGTTGAGTACCGCGCCGACCGCTACGGCATCTGCCACGTGCCCCTGGGCAAGAAGTCCTTCTCTGAGCAGCAGCTCGTCGAGAACTACGCTGCCCTCTACACCGAGATCCTGCGCGTCAAGCCCTCTTCTGCTAAGGGCAAGTACGTTAAGTCCATCTCCGTGTCTTCCACCATGGGCCCTGGTGTCAAGGTCGATCCCGCTGTCCAGCGTGACTTCCTAGCTGAGTAACTGCTAGTTACTGCCTGAGTACAGCAAGCATTGCTAAAGAAACCCGGTCTGCCCTGCGCAGGACCGGGTTTCTTGCTATCTCGGGGCAAAACCAACACGAAGGGGACAGGCGCCTTTGTTGTGGTTACCAGGGTGTTCTGGCGGTTGAGGACTCGATGGCATCGTGGCGCTTGAGCTCGCGGCGCATGGTTTGCGAATTGAGCCAGGCCGCCTGCCAGCCACGGATGGGGTAGCGCGTCTGGTCGAGCTCAAACTGCGTATAGCCGCAGGCGTTGATGATCGTCGTTCCACATACATGCTGCCGCTCGCGCTGAAAATCGCAACCGTAGCTTTGGTGTACATGCCCATGCACCATGTAGTCGGCCCCCCAGGACTCAAGCGCCGTGTTAAAGCACTCAAACCCTCGATGCGGCAGATCGTCCAGATCACCCATACCGGCCGCGGGTGCATGGGTAAGCAGAATGTCGCACCCGCCGACCATCCTAACCTTACGCGACAGCTTACGCATGCGCTTGGACATCTCGCGTTCGGTGTACATGTTGGCGCCGTCGCGATAACGCATGGACCCGCCAAGGCCCGCAATGCGAATCCCTCGGTATGTGTACACGCTGTCTTCCACGCAGATACATCCACCCGGTGCATGACGTGCGTAGCGGTCATCGTGATTGCCGCGTACGTAGATGAGCGGTTTGTTGATGACTGTGACCAAAAACTCAAGATAGTCCGGGTCCAGATCGCCGGCGGACAAAATCAGGTCGACACCCTCAAAGCGTTCCTTGCGAAAGCACTCCCAAAGGCATCGTTCTTCGGTATCGGCTATGGCAAGGATCTTCATAGGGCGGTAACTCCCGGCTCATCGTCGAGCTGTGGAATGGTGCCCACCACGTTGTCCGCCAGCCAATTCATCTCGACAATCTGCGTGCTCGGCAACGGAGGGAAGCCTTCGATCTGTACCACGCCGTTCTGGCTGTGGAGCTCGCCGGCAAAGGGGTTGATGGAGCCCTCGACAATGCCGTTGCGGAGCAACTGCACGAGTTTGCGCGTCTGGTAGGGTAGGCCCGGAGCGTAGCGGATGTCGATAACGCCGGAGCTCATGCCGTACCAGTAGTTGACGGCGCGCACTTGGTTGTCGTCGCTGGTCTCATCCCAGGTGCCGTGTAGAAGGCTGCGAACGATGAGCTCGTAGTAACGGCCCCAGTTCCATACGGGCATGGCGATGCCGGTGACTTTGCCGTCGACCAAGCGGTGAAGCCCGTAGGCCGTTGGGTCTTCGAGCGACTTTGACATGTCAGCGCCGGTCATGACGCTCACGCCTTCGCGGCACATGGCCTCGGCGAGACCTCCAGCGGGCACATCACCCCAGGTCAGGATAATTTGCGCACGGGGGTCGAGCAGCGAGGCGCCGATCGCAAAGGCGTTGATCTCGCTGAGTGCGCCCGAGGCGAAGACCGACGCGTGGTAACCGATGCGGTGGTTGTCCGCCATGCTGGCGGCAAGGGCGCCCAGGAGAAACTTGGCCTCGTACATCTTGCCAAAGTACGAACGGACGCTTTGATGGAGAAGGCCGATAGAGCAGTTGAGGAACCGAACCCGGGGATACTCAACGGCAGCCCTGAGCGTGTATTCCATCAGGCGGTGCGAGGTCGAGAAGATGACGTTTGCTCCATGTTTGACAGCCGTTTCCACGGCGGCGTAGAACACGTCCGGATCGTGACAGTCCTCGAACGCCTCGGTGCGCACGATACCGCCAAAGTGCTCATCGAGATACTGACGCCCTTGGTCGTGCAGGCTGTCCCAGCTCGACGTCGCACAGGGGAACTCATGAATAAAGGCGATGCGCAGGGGGTTGGCCGCCGAGTAGACGGTCTTGCCCATAAAGAAGTTGAGCACGCCGGAGGTGGACTTGGCGGGCGACTCCTCCTCATCGACGCTCGGCGCTTCGACAAGATCGACCTTGTCCTCGTCATTTTTGCCGGCAATGACCAGCTCGCGCCAAATCTTGCACAGGCGGTTTACGACGATATCCGTCGGCGTATCCAGCAGGCGGTCCTGGTTGTACACATTGAGGTAGACGAGCATGGCGTCGGCGGGCGTAATGTCCAGGTGGTCGCCGCCTGCGCGAAGGTAGGCGCGCTTAAAGAGCAGGAAGGTGTGGCGCAGGTAGTCGACCTTTTTCTGCGGCCATTTTTCGATAAGGTTCTGACCGAGCATCTTGGCGAGCGTCTCGTAGCTTCCCTCACGTGAGAACTCGATCTCGTATAGGGGGCAGACGCGCCAAAACGCGCAGAATTCACCGTACAGGCGGCTTTCGACGGAATCCCATGTGCCGGGGTAGAGACGGGTGACCCTGGCCGAAACCGTTGGAGCGTCCAGGAATTTGAGGACACTGACGCGTTTGTTGCCTTCCTGGACATAGAACCGATGCATGAACTCGGTGACGATGATGGGGTCGCGATAGCCCTCGGTTACCTGGATGTCGTAGAGGTTGGACCACTTGCGGGCGAACTCGGTGTTAAACGGCAGCAGGGGCATAAAGTTGCATGAAAAGGCGGACTGACGGCCTTTGGTGACCGTGCCGACGACCATTTCGAGCGGAATATCCCTTGGGCCGACATTCTCTCGCTGACCTAAGGGGAGCTGAGCAACCAAACTGTCGAGGTCCGTAAGGTATGGATGCTCGCTTTGGCTAATGGCGCGTCGACGTCCCTGCTCGCCGCGCTTGCGTGCTTGACGATAGGCCTCTTCCATGATGTTGCTCCCTTAGTCGTTTAAACAACTATAAGAACCATGGTACCACGAATGAAAACCACCACAAAGGTGCCTGTCCCCTTTGCGGTGGTTTAGGCGATGATGGGGGCGATGGCGCGGATGCAGGCGTCGGCTGCCGTGAAAGTAGTGCTGTCGTCGCTGACGATAAAGATGATCTTTCCTTTGATGCCAAAGTCGCCGATTTCGCTAAAGAGTACGTAGGGCTCCTTGTCAAAGCCCGAGATGGGCGAGACGGCCGTTTTGGTTGCGCTCGTGAGCTCGTCTGCCAGCACGTCAAGGGAAGCCCACTTAGACGTGTCCTTTACGGCAACGGGCACGGCCACGCGCCCAAAGGGCATCAAATGCACGAGCGTGTTCTTGGAGATGTTGGAGTTGGGCACAATGATGGTCTGTCCACAGGCATCCTCAATCGTTGTATGGCGCCAAGTGATGTCTTGGACCACGCCGGATACGCCGTCGACCTCGATATTGTCGCCGGGTTTGATGATACCCATAAACGTCACCTGCATGCCGCCGATAAGGTTTGATAGCGTGTCCTGAAAGCCGAGCGAGATGGCGATGCCGCCGACGCCAAGAGCGGCGACGAGCGCGTTTGCGTTAATGCCAAAGCAGTTGTCGAGGATAAAGCTGCCGCCAATCATCCAGATGACGGCACGCGCGATGTTGATGAAGATACTCGATGCCGGAAGCGGGTTATCGTCTCGGTTAAGCAGATGGTTCAGGGTCTTGGATACGACCTTGGCGGCGACGGCGGTGCCTATCGCCAAGATGACGGCCCAGATGATGTTGTGGACCCACCGTTGCTCAAAGAAATGAAGAATCGGGTCAAACAATTCCATGTAGGGAAAACCTCCTTATGATCGTCCAACCATGATACCCACCAAGAAGCCCGTCCGATCACATTCGGACGCGCCGATAACTTGAGATGGGGCGGCCGCGGTGGCGTAGGCCGGGGCGCCGGCGAGCACGCCGGCAAGGAGTGCGGTGGTCAGGGCAAGACGGGAAGAGGCCTTTTCATGGCAGTTTCCTTAGTCCTTAGCCAGAATGTCTGGTTGAATATCGGATTATCGACATAATATGCGAAAACCGCCGCAAGGGCGTCTGTCCCTTAGCGGCGGTTTTGACGTTTGCGCAGATAAAACCTACCAAAATAAACCTGTCCCTTTTTGGCAGGTTTTAGCTCAGCAGCATGCGGTCGTTGGCGAGCTCGCCGCCCGAGACCTCCTCGAACTTCTGCAGCAGGTCGGCTACGGTGAGCGACTTCTTCTCGTCACCGGCCACGTCGTAGATCACATGGCCTTCGTGCATCATGATCAGACGGTTGCCCAGACGGATGGCGTCGTTCATGTTGTGCGTGACCATGAGCGTGGTCAGGTGGTTCTCTTCGACGATCTCCTCGGTCAGGTTGAGCACCTTAGAGGCCGTCTTGGGGTCGAGGGCCGCAGTGTGCTCGTCGAGCAGCAGCAGGCGCGGCCTGGTGAGCGTGGCCATCAGCAGGGTGAGTGCCTGGCGCTGGCCGCCCGAGAGAAGACCGACCTTGGCGTTGAGGCGCGTGTCCAGACCAAGGTCCAGGCGCTTGAGCAGCTCAACGTACTCATCTTTCTCGGCCTTGGTTACGCCCCACGAAAGGCCGCGACGCTGGCCGCGACGCTTGGCGAGGGCCAGGTTCTCGGCGATCTGCATGTCGGCAGCGGTACCGCGCATGGGGTCCTGAAACACGCGGCCCAGGTACTTGGCGCGCTGCGACTCGCTCAGGCGCGAGATGTCGGTGCCGTCGAGCTCAATAACGCCCGAATCGAGCGGGTACACGCCGGCGATCATGTTGAGCAGCGTGGACTTGCCGGCGCCGTTGCCGCCGATCACGGTTACAAAGTCGCCGTCATTCAGGGTGAGGTCGACGCCGGTGAGCGCGCGCTTCTCGGTGACGGTGTCCTTGTTAAAGGTCTTCTTGACGTGCGAGAGCTTAAGCATCTGTCTCATCCCCCTTCGTGTAGGAGCTGCGGAGCTTATAGCGCTCCCAAACCACGGGCACGCACAGGGCCACAGCGACAATCACGGCGGAGAGCAGCTTCATGTCGTTGGCGTCCATGCCCAACTGCAGCACGATGGCGCGGATAAGGAAGTACACCACGGAGCCAAAGACGGCGGAGGCAAGACGGACGCTAAACTGCGTGAGGCCGCCGGGCAGCAGACGGCCGAGCACCTCACCGATAACAATGGCGGCAAGACCGATAACGATGGCACCGGTGCCCATACCAATATCGGCATACTTTTGGCTCTGGCAGATGAGCGCGCCCGAAAGGCCGATGAGGGCGTTGGAGAGCACGAGGGCGATCATCTTGGTGGAGTTGGTGTTGACGCCCAGAGCGCGGATCATGTACTCGTTGTTGCCGGTGGCGCGCAGCGCCGAGCCGATCTCGGTGCCAAAGAACCAATACAGGATGGCAACGATAGCCACGGCGAGCAGGATGCCCAAGATGATGGCAACGGTGGACTGCGGCAGACCGGTCATATTGCTGACGGCCGAGAACACGGTGCCCTTGGCAAGAATGGGCGTATTGGACTTGCCCATGATGCGCAGGTTGATGGACCACAGGCTGATCTGGGTGAGGATTCCGGCGAGGATCGCGGGAATCTCAAAGACGGTGGTCAAAATGCCCGTGACGGCACCCGCGATGGCGCCGGCGCACATACCGGCCAGCACGGCGAGCAGCGGGTCGACGTTGTTATTGACGATGAGCACAGCGCAGACGCAGCCGCCGAGGGCAAAGCTGCCGTCGCAGGTCATATCGGGAATGTCGAGCAGGCGGAACGTGATAAACACGCCAAGCACCATAATGCCCCAGAGGACGCCCTGCGAAACGGCGCCCTGCAATGCAATGAGCATGCTTCATACCTCCTAGGATAGGGTGGACACGTGATTCACCATAATAGCGGTAACAATGCATAGAAGAGCTGCGGACAGACGTTTTGTTTTACCTGAAACAAGCAGGGCGGACGCCGGTCTACAGCGCCCGCCCCTGTGGCTCAGATATTGAATAACGCGGCTAAAGCGCGAGCACGGGCTCTAGACGCATGCCGCGTATGGCATTACGCGTCCAGAGCGGAAAGGTCGATGCCCAGCGCCTCGGCCATCTCGTCGTTCTTGACGACGACCAGGTCCTTGCTCGAGAGGTGCTTGATCGGCATGTCTTCGGGCTTGGCCTCGCCCTTCAGGATCTTAACGGCCATCTCGCCCGCGGCGTAGCCCAGGTCCTCATAGTTGATGGAGAGGGTGAAAAGGCCGCCGGCCATGCACATACCCTCCTCGCCAGTCACGAAGGGAAGCTTGTTCTCCTTGCAGATCTGGCCGACCTGCGAGGCACCCGCGGCGATGGTGTTGTCGGTGGGGGAGTACAACGCGTCGACCTTGCCCACGGCAGACTCGACGACGGACTGAATCTCGTTGGAGCTCGAGACGGTGAAATCGGTGTACTCGAGGCCCAGCTTATCGAGCTCCTTTTTGGCGGCCTTGATCTGGACGTCGGAGTTGGACTCGGCGGTGCAGTAGAGCAGGCCGACTTTTTTAACGTCGGGCAGGACCTTCTGCATCATCTCGAGCTGCTCGGCGACCGGGGTGAGGTCGGAAGCGCCCGTGACGTTGGTGCCGGGCTTGTCGTTGTCCTGTACCAGGCCGGAGGCGGCGTAGTCGGTGATGGCGCAGCCCACGATGGGGATATCCGCCGTGGCACCGGCAGCAGCCTGTGCGGCGGGCGTGGCGATGGCGTAGATCAGGTCGACGCCATCGCCCACGAACTTGTCGGCGATGGACTTACACGTGGACTGGTCGTTCTGGGCGTTCTTCTGGTCGATCTTGACCTTAAGGCCGCTCTCCTTGATGGCCTTGACAAAGCCGTCGTTGGCGGCATCGAGTGCGGAGTGCTCGGTGAGCTGCAGAACGCCGATGGTGTAGTCGGAACCGGCGGCAGCAGAGCCGGAACCAGAGTTGCCGCCGCATCCGGCGAGCGGGGCGAGCGCGAGCAGGCCGGCGGAGACCAGAAGGCTCCTGCGGCTGATGGTGATGTCCTTCATATCATTACCCCTAGTATAAAAATGGCTGGAAACACTGCACTGGGACAAAGTGCAAGTGGAACTATAGTAGCGCTGATGTCCATTTTTACAACAGCCTGGCGGGTTTTTTAATACAGAATCGGATGGGCGGTACGGGTAGTCGAATGGGCGGCGGAGGGTCTTATGCGGCGGAGGAGGCGTCGTCCTCGTCCAGGGCGGCGAAGAGCTTCTTGCCGTCGAGGAGACGTGTGGTGACGTTTCTCATTCGGCCAATCTCTACAGTACGCAACGTGTCATCGGCGCCTCGGGCGTCGTAGACCGTTCCCAGCAGATACGAGATGCCATCGCGCTGCTTGATGGCAAAGGGACGGAGTGTCATCCGTGCTGCTTCGGTTTCGCCACGTGTCGTGACGCTCGAAATATCAAAACTTACCGTGGTTCCGTGGTCGATGGCCTGCTCGACGAGCTCGCACGTGTCGATGCGCTTGATGGGCGTGCGTGTTGCCTTGGTAGCCTTGCTGCCTGCGCTTGGAGCGGGTTCGGGTGTATCGAGGTAGCCGCGAACGTCGGCGCTCGCCATGGCAACTAAGTGCTGCGCCATGCTCTTGCGGATAGCGATAGGCGTGGAGCGGTTGCGCATGACCATACCGTGGAGCCGGATGATCTCTTCATCGGTGAGCGGGCGGGTAAGAAGTTTGTAGCCCACGCCGCGTTTGTACTCAATTTCGTATCCGGCATGGCGAAGCGCGGAGATGGCGGTGTAGATGCTGCGCCGCGCCGCCGAGATGGGCATGCGGGCGGGGTCGTCGGGATGGGCGAGGCGCCGGATCAACTCATCGGAAAGCATGGCCTTGTCCTCACCGGTGTTTTCGCTTAATAGTTGCAGGATGCGAACGGCGCGATAGGCTGCCATCGAGGCGGCGCCTCTAGTTGTGGTGTCGTAGGTTTCAACAGCGGCTTCGGTCATGGTGCCCACGTCCTTTCCGTTTTGGGTGGCGACGGTATGGAGCCTAGGACGTGGGGCTTCCCCAGGGGCGCAGGGCGCTCTGGGCGGTCGGTAGTCGTCGGCAAACGGCGGGTCGAGTTTTCAACAGCCCTGCTCAACTGACCAAAAACTTGCCAAAAGCTTGACGGATGCTGTTGAAAAAAGCGTCTCTCGACCGATGTCGAGAGACGCTTATGCGATGAGCGTTGGCGTGTGACGACGCGAGCTAACGTCCGACGATTAGAAGTCGGCGTTGCCCACGGTGCGCGGGTGCGGCAGGACGTCGCGGATGTTGCCCACGCCGGTCAGATACATGACCAAGCGCTCGAAGCCCAGACCGTAGCCGGCGTGCTTGCAGGAACCGTAGCGGCGCAGGTCAAGGTAGTACTTGTACTGCTCGGGATTCATGCCCAGGTCCTTGATGCGGGCCTCGAGCAGATCCAGGCGCTCCTCGCGCTGGGAGCCGCCGATAATCTCGCCGATACCGGGAACCAGGCAGTCGGCGGCGGCGACGGTCTTGCCGTCCTCGTTCATGCGCATGTAGAACGCCTTGATCTCGGCCGGGTAGTCGGTCACGAAGGTCGGGCGCTTAAAGTGCTCCTCGGTCAGGAAGCGCTCG
Organism: Coriobacteriaceae bacterium; assembly: GCA_902362275.1. Classification (GTDB taxonomy): domain Bacteria; phylum Actinomycetota; class Coriobacteriia; order Coriobacteriales; family Coriobacteriaceae; genus Collinsella. The sequence continues at coordinate 217,650 of CABIWB010000001.1, forward strand.
TGCTCGGTCTGCAAGTCGATGCCCCAGCTGACGGGGTAATCAAACTGGTGGCCAGCAGCGACGGCCTGCTCCAGGATCTCGACGGCCTCGGTGTAGGTAACGCGGGCGAAGTCGGAGTTGGCGACATGGTCCAGGCGCTCGAGCAGACCCTTGTCCACAAACTTGTTGAGCATATTGAGCTCGTCGGGGCAGGTGGCCATAACGTCCTTAAGGACGTACTTGAGCATGGCCTCGGCGTTGTCCATGTAGTCGTTGAGGTCGGCGAAGGCCATCTCGGGCTCGATCATCCAAAACTCGGCGGCGTGGCGCGTGGTGTTGGAGTTTTCGGCGCGGAAGGTGGGGCCAAAGGTGTACACGTCGCCAAAGGCCATGGCAAAGTTCTCGGCATTGAGCTGGCCGGACACGGTGAGGCTCGCATGCTTGCCAAAGAAGTCCTGGCTCCAGTCGACCTCGCCGGACTCGGTGAGGGGCGGATTTTTGGGGTCGAGCGTGGTCACGCGGAACATTTCGCCGGCGCCCTCGCAGTCACTCGTGGTGATGATGGGGGTGTTGACGTAGACAAAGTCCTGCTCCTGGAAGAAGCGGTGGATGGCGGCAGCCGCGACAGAGCGGATGCGGAACACGGCGCGGAACAGGTTGGTGCGCGGGCGCAGGTGCTGCTGGGTGCGCAGGAACTCGACGGTTGCGCGCTTCTTCTGCAGCGGGTAATCCGGGGCGCTCGTGCCCTCGACCTCGATGGAGGTGGCAGAAAGCTCGAAAGGCTGGGGCGCATCGGGGGTCAGCTTGACGGTGCCGGTGCAAATGAGTGCGGCCGAGACGTTTTGATGGGCGATCTCGTCGTAGTTGTCGAGTGTCTCGCGGTTCATGACGACCTGCAGGTCGCGGAAGCAGCTGCCGTCGTTGAGCGTAACAAAGCCAAAGTTCTTCATGTCGCGGACGGACTTGACCCAGCCGGCGACGGTGACGGTCTGGCCGCCGAGCGACTCGGCATCGGCATAGAGCTGCGCGATTTTGGTGCGGTTCACGTATCCTCCCATAACGGTTGAATGATAGTTATCCATACAGTTCGATATTCTAACAGCTCGGCTCATTTGGGCTATACAGATAAGGCATTGGCGGGATGGTTTTTCAAACGAAAAGCGCCCGCGGCCAGATGGTCGCGGGCGCTCGATGAGGTGCCTTTTGGCTGTGTGGCGCGGGGCCTGGCTACTTGGTCTTGGCTACCAGCAGCGGGTCGCCAAGCTTGACGAGCGGGTTGCCGCCGATAAGCGTTCCAGACTCGCCGACATGGTCGATGCTCTTAAGGCGATCGAGCTCGGAGACGATGACGGTCACGATGTCCTCGTGACCAGCGGCCTTAATAGCCTCGCGGTCGAAGCTGATGAGCGGCTGGCCTGCCTTGACCACATCGCCCATCTCGACAAAGCGGGCAAAGCCCTTGCCGTTCATTTCCACGGTGCCCAGGCCAACATGGATGAACACGCGAAGACCGTCCTCGGTGATCATGCCAATGGAGTGGTTGGTGACAGTGGTGGCACCGATGCGGCCGTTGGCGGGCGCATAGATGGTGCCGGTAATGGGCTCGATGCCATAGCCCTGGCCAAGCATGCCCGAGGCGATCGTCTCGTCGGGAACCTCGTTCAGATTGACGAGCACGCCGTTGACGGGGGCATAGATGACGCCTGCGCGGGTGGCGAAGCTTGCTGCGGGCGGAACGGACGCCTCGCCGGTCGAGGTGAAGGTGGACTTAAGCGAATCGAGCAGACCCATAGTTGCCTCCAACTTAAATAGGCGCATATCGCGCGTTTGGTTTGCCGGAAACGTTTCATATGTGTTTCGCGGCTTGGTCAACGACCCTATTCTACGCTGCTCAGCGATACCCCTGAGCTGGGATTATGTGATATATCAGTTGAAGGGAGACTTATTGCCGGAGAGTTTCTGCGTCCTGCACCCAACTGGGGTACGCTTAGATGCGAAAAAGGAGTGCGCATAATTTGCGCGAAGGGAGCACATATGATTGTCGAGAACCATGCGCTGTGGGGCGAGGAGCCGACCGAGGATTATCCGGCGACCTTTACGTATCTGGGTGCCGAGCCGCTGCCCGACAAGCCCAATGGCCGCCGCTCCGCGGTGATCATCTGCGGCGGAGGTGCGTTTACGCATATCGCTCCGCATGAGCAGGATCCCGTGGCGTTTGCATTTTTGGACCGCGGCTACCAGGCCTTTGTGCTCAACTATGTGACGAGTTCTACGGGTGACGTGAGCTTTCCGCACCCCCAGGCAGATCTTGCCAAGATGGTCGCCACGGTGCGCGCCAACGCCGACGAGTGGCATGTCGACCCCAAGTGCGTGTGCGTCGTGGGCTTTTCTGCTGGCGGCATGATTTGCGCCTCGCTGGCAACACAGTGGAAGACCGGCCCCTTCGCGGCACTTGCCGGGGCGCGTCCGGACGACATTCGTCCCGATGCCGTGGTGCTGGGCTATCCATTGCTCGACTTTGCCTATGTGCGTGACATGCAGACGCGCGATCCGCGCATTGACTTGCGTGTGCCCAAGACGGGCGGCAAGACGGGGCGCGATCTGCTCAACGACTACCTGTCGATGGTGACGGGTGGCGAGGCAACTGACGAGCATCTGGCCGACATCTGCCCCACCACGCATGTTTCGCGTCAGATGCCACCGACCTTTGTGTGGGGCGTGTCCGACGACAAAACGGCGCCGATCGCGCAGGTCTACCCGTTTGCGCAGCGCATGGCCGAGGAGGGCGTTGCATGCGAGATGCACGTCTTCGACCAGGGTGGTCACGGCCTTTCGCTCGGCAACGCCAACACCGCGGTCGACAACGAGGACAAGCAGGTGGCAGTCCGTCCTTGGATCCGCCTAGCCTTCCGCTTCCTGGAGCGCCACGGGTTTTAGTTACGGCGTTTTACCAAACGCCGTAACCACTTGACGCTGCAAGCCCGCCAGAGTGGCAATCTGCCTTTCAACTTCGGCGGCATGACCAGAAGGTCAATGCCGCCTTGCCTCAAGGCACCTTGCTTGCTCTGGCGGGCTTTTGCTGTCGGCGTCAAAATATCGGCGTTGTCTTGGCTGCCAAAAGAATGACCCCTCGGGGACGGAGGAAAACGGATCAGTTTGGGCGGTGCTGGCGCCAAGGTTTAAGACCGACGTCGTCCCTTGTTGCTTTCCTACCAGACGGTGAACTGGGCGTTTTTTGTGTTCCAATGGACATCACGAACGTAGTCGCGCACGCCCGTCGCATCTTGTGCTTCGAACAACTCAAGAATATGAGCATGTTCGCTGTTGGCTTTATTGAGCAGTTTGCACGCCGTCTCCTGGTCGACAGTCTCGTAATCGCGCTTGATAAAGCAGCGTTCGAGCTGCGAGATCATATCGCGCAGACGGTCGTTGCCGCAGCGGTTGAAGTACGTCAGATGAAAGTCCCGCTGAATGTCGTCGTACTTTCGGATGAGACCGCCTTGGATCGCGAGGCCCATGGAGCCGACGAGAAATTTAAGCTGCGTAATGTCATCGTCGGTTAGGTTCGGACAGGCGAGATATGCGGCCTGCCCGTCGAGCGGCCCCATAATCTCAAAGACTTCAACGGCGTTTTGCTGATCGAACCCACGGACGCGGAATCCGCGGCGGGGGAGATTGTCCAGGTAGCCGTCGCTTGCCAGCTGGATGAGCGCCTCGCGAACCGGCGTGCGCGACACGCCCATGGCGTCGCAGATCGCTTGCTCGCTCAGCCGGTCGCCGGCCGAAAGCTCGCCGGCGTCAATACGGCTCGAAATGTAGTCGTATACGTGGTCTTTCAGGGGCCTTCTGAGCGTTTCCATGAGCCTATGTTCCTTAACGGTATATTTCTAAAAGCAAATACGTTTCACTTGAATAGCTCAGTTGAATTATAGAACGGCCAGCTAAATCATGCTACTTTGCGCCGATATGTAAGAATACGCTTACCGAAGAATACCTACCGTTCAGGATTGTATACAATATACAAAACAGGAAAACCGCCCTAAGATAAAGCCATCGAAAGGAAGGCGGGCGCGAAGAAGTCCCGCTCTCTGCTAAGAGATCCAAGGAGGATCATCATGACCAAGTTCAGCCACGTCATCATCCGCCGCCCCGGCAAGTCCCTGAGCAATGGCATCACGAGTGCCCCCGAGCTTGGCCAGCCCATCTACGAGCGCGCCATCGAGGAGCACTACGATTACGAGCATGCGCTCGAGCAGTGCGGCGTTGACGTGTCGGTGCTGCCGGCACTCGAGCAGTATCCCGACAGCTGCTTCGTCGAAGATCCGGCTGTTATCACTCGCTGCGGCGCCATCATTACCAACCCCGGCGCCGATAGCCGCAACGGCGAGAAGGACGAGATCGAGCCGGCCGTCCGTCGCTTCTTTGACGATGAGCATGTCAAGCACATCGTTTCTCCGGGCACGCTTGACGGCGGCGATGTCATGATGGTCGGTGACCATTTCTACGTCGGTCGCTCCGCTCGTACCAACGAAGAGGGCATCCGCCAGTTCTGTGAGATTCTCGAGGGCTGGGGCCTCGAGGGTTCTGAGGTTCCGCTGGAGGAGGTCCTGCACCTCAAGACGGGCGTCAACTACATCGAGGACAACAACATGCTCGTCTCCGGTGAGTTCATCGATAAGCCCGACTTTGCCCAGTACAACAAGATCGTCGTGCCCGAGGACGAGGCGTACGGCGCCAACTGCATCTGGGTCAACGGTACGGTCATCGTTGCCGAGGGCTATCCGACTGTGCTCAAGGCCGTGCAGGATCTGGGCTACAAGACACTCGTCGTCGATACCTCTGAGTATCGCAAGGTCGACGGCGGCCTTTCTTGCCTGTCGCTGCGCTTCTAACGCGATAGCTGTAACAGTCTGATGATCGCTTGACCGATGGCCCGGCACCCGATTCGGGACGTCCGGGCCATCTTTCGTTAGATCACATGATGAAGGGGGTGCACATACAATGGCCTCTAAAGCTCAAAATGAAGAGATTATCGACCCTAATGGCCTCGATCTCTTTCGTCTGACCATGATGGTCATTACCGCCAGTATTTGTGGCGGCATCTTTTCGCTTGCCGGCGATATGGCAGCAGGTGGGGCAAATACCGGTGCGGTTATCGTCTCGTGGGGAATTTGCTTTATTGGCGTCTTTGCGCTGATGATGGTGTTCAACGGTTTGTCTCAGGCCCGTCCCGACCTGACCGGCGGCATCTATGCATACGCTGCGGCCGGTTTTGGCGATTACATTGGATTCAACTCCGCTTGGGGCTACTGGATCAGCGCATGTCTTTCCAACGTGAGCTTTGCGCTCTTGCTGTTTAGCGCGCTGGGCTATTTCTTCCCTGCGTTTGGCGCGGGTAACAACCTGCTTTCTATCGTCTGCGCCAGCGTGTTTTTGTGGTTCCTTACCGCCCTTGTGCTTCGTGGCGTTAAGGAGGCTGCGGGCATTAACACGATCGTCACGTTGGCGAAGCTGGTGCCGCTGGGGCTCTTTGTGCTGAGTATCGTGCTCCTGGGTAAGTTCAACGTCGATATCTTTATGGACAACTTCTGGGGAGAGCCGGCTGGTCCTGGCTTTGGCGAGCAGGTTGTCTCGACCATGATCGCCCTTGTCTGGGTCTTCACGGGCATCGAGGGCGCTGTCGTTATCTCGGGCCGTGCAAAGTACGTGCGTGACGTCGGCCGCTCGACGGCGCTCGGATTTGCGGCTGTATTCACGCTGTATCTGATCATCTCGATGCTGTCGCTCGGCATTATGCCGCGCGAGGAGATGGCACAGCTTGCAACGCCCTCCATGGCGGGAATTCTCGAGTGCGCAATCGGTCCGGTTGGTGCTGCCATCGTAAACCTTGGCGTTATCCTTTCGTTGGTCGGCGCGCTGCTGGGCTATGTCATCATTGCGTCCGAGACGCCGTTCGAGGCGGCGCGCCAGGGATCCTTCCCTCTGGCGTTTGCCAAGACGAACAAGCACGACGCCCCGGTGGTAACGGTTCTCGTGAGCTCCGGCATCACGCAGCTCTTCTTGATCGTGTCGTATGTGGCGGCGAGCACCTACCAGTTCTTCTATAGCTGCGCAGTCAACACGATTCTGGTTCCGTATGTCTGCTCGGCTGCCTATTACATGGTGATTGGCTGGAAGAACGAGCATCTGGACGGGCCGCATGCGCCCAGCGTCGGCAAAGCCCGCTTCTTCGGTACGCTCGGCTTCATCTACACATTGTTCCTGGTGTGGTCGACTGGTCTTCAGGGCGTTATGATCACGACGATTCTTTTTGCTCCGGCCATTCCCGTCTATATGCTGGGCGAGCGAGGCCGCGGTAAACCGGTGCTTCCGCATCTGCACGACAAGCTGATCGCAGCGGTGGTCATTGTCGTGGCAATCATTTCGCTGTATCTGCACTTTGCCGGTATTGCGCCGATAGTCTAAGACTATGGCGAGTTTCATTGCTTGGTCGCGTATCGGTGCTACTTGGCATTCATAGCTGATGTGGGTCTCTATAACGTGCCTATGTGAGCGCCCACCAAGCCCGCGCAGGTGACATTTGTTTCCAGCGCGGGCCTTTGCTGTTGCGGCGAAATGCTGGCGGCAGCTGGGGACGTTCCTGTTGTGCCGGCGCCTTGGGACACTCCTTGGTTGTTTTGCATGCGACGGAGGGAACGGATCATTTTGTCGAGGGGCGGGCGGCTGTTTCGGTCCTCGGGGAAACCACGGCCCGGAATTCCCCTTGCACCAATCTGTCGATTGAACATCGGTGTGTGTTCGCGCTATCATGCGTGGTTAAATGGTTAGCCATGGCAAACGGTTAGCCAAGATAAACAAAATGCAACGCCCTGTGGGCGCCGGGGGAGGAACACGGACGTGAAGCTCGATACGCTCGAGATTGGAAAGGACGCCGTTGTCGCATCGGTGGCATCGGACGATCAGGCACTCCGACAGCATATTTTGGACATGGGTCTAACGCCGGGCACCGAAGTCACCATGATGAAGTACGCCCCCATGGGCGACCCGCTCGAGATTCGTCTGCGTGGCTACGAGTTGACACTGCGCAAGGACGATGCCGCTCGCATCGAGCTCGTGGGTATTCACGACACCGATACGGGTCCGCGCGCTAACGCCGCAATCGGCACGACGGAGCATCCGGCCCTGGGCGAGGGGACGTATTCGCCCCGTGCGGCAAAGACGGCCGTGCCCGAGGGCGCGCCGCTGCACTTTGCTCTCGCCGGCAACCAAAACTGCGGTAAGACCACGTTGTTCAACCAGCTTACAGGCTCCAACCAGCACGTCGGCAACTTTCCCGGCGTGACGGTCGACCGCAAGGACGGCACTATCCGTAACCATCCCGAGGCAAGCGTTACCGACCTGCCCGGCATTTACTCCCTGTCGCCGTACACGGGCGAGGAGATTGTCAGCCGTCAATTCATCCTTGACGATCATCCCGACGCCATCATCGATATCATCGACGCTACTAATATTGAACGTAACCTGTACCTGACGCTGCAGCTTATGGAGCTCGATCGACCCATGGTCATCGCGCTCAACATGATGGACGAGGTGACGGCCAACGGCGGCGCCGTGGACGTCAACCTGCTCGAGAGCCTGCTGGGCGTGCCTGTTGTTCCCATTAGCGCTGCCCGCAACGAGGGTATTGGCGAGTTGGTGGATCATGCCTTGCACGTGGCGCGGTTCCGCGAGCGCCCCGGTCGCCTGGACTTCTGCGCGCCCGATGGTCCGGACGGCGGCGCGCTGCATCGCTGCATTCACGGCATCGCCAACCTTATCGAGGACCATGCCGCGACGGCGCACATTCCCGTGCGTTTTGCGGCGACCAAGCTGGTTGAGGGCGACGAGCTGGTGACCGAGGCGCTTCACCTGGACCGCAACGAGCTCGACGCCATCGAGCACATCATTAGCCAAATGGAGGGCGAGGCCGGCACCGACCGTCTATCTGCGCTAGCTGACATGCGCTTCGGCTTTATCGGCGACGTGTGCGGGCGTTGCGTCGTCAAGCCGCACGAGAGCCGCGAGCACGTGCGCTCCGTCAAGATTGACCGCATCCTGACGGGTCGTTACACGGCCATTCCGGCGTTTCTGGTGATCATGGGTCTCGTCTTTTGGCTGACGTTTGGCGTGATCGGCGCGGCGTTGCAGGGACTTATGGAGGACGGCATCGCTGCCATCATCGCCTCGGCCGATGCGGGTCTCAAGGCGTTCGGCACCAACGACGTAGTGCGCTCGCTGGCTGTCGACGGCGTGCTTACGGGCGTGGGCAGCGTGCTGACCTTCCTGCCGATTATCGTCGTGCTCTTCTTGTTCCTTTCCATTCTGGAAGACTCGGGCTACATGGCGCGCGTGGCCTTTGTCATGGATAAGGTGTTGCGTCGCTTTGGCCTGTCGGGCCGCAGCTTTGTGCCCATGCTCGTCGGTTTTGGCTGCACCGTGCCGGCTATCATGTCGACCCGTACGCTCCCATCCGAGCACGACCGCAAGATGACCGTCATGCTCACGCCGTTCATGAGCTGCTCGGCCAAGTTGCCGGTCTACGGTCTGCTGTGCGGGGCGTTTTTTCCACAGGCGACGGTTCCCGCCATGGTCTCGCTCTATCTGATTGGCATTGCGGTTGGTTGCATCGCGGCCTTGGTGCTTAACCACACGGCATTTAAGGGCGACCCGGTGCCGTTTATCATGGAACTTCCCAATTACCGTCTGCCGAGCGTCAAGACGACGGTGATGCTGGCATGGGATAAGGCCAAAGACTTTATTACCAAGGCCTTTACCATTATCTTTGCCGCTACCGTGGTCATCTGGTTCCTGCAGACGTTCGATATCCGCTTTAACGTGGTCGCCGACCAGTCACAAAGCCTGCTTGCCGGTCTTGGTAGCATCATCGCACCGGTGTTGGCGCCGCTCGGCTTTGGCGATTGGCGCGCCTCGACTGCACTCGTCACGGGGCTCATTGCCAAGGAGAGCGTCATCTCGACGCTCACAGTGCTTTTGGGTGCAACCTCGCCCGCGGCACTGTCAGCCATGTTTTCGCCGTTTACCGCTTACGTGTTCTTGGTCTTTACGCTGCTGTACCCGCCTTGCGTGGCGTCCATCGGTGCCGTCAAGAGTGAGCTGGGCGGGCGTTACGCCGTGGCCGTATTCGCGTTTCAGGTGACGGTCGCCTGGATCGTGGCGTTTGTCGTGCATTCGGCGGGCATATTGCTGGGGTTGGCTTAGCTATTTATTGACGGCGCGACCTCTGTGTATTGAGTTGATTGCGGCCCCGCATCTGTACTGACGGATGCGGGGCCGTTGCTATATAATCGCCCACCGCTCAAGATAATCGGAGAGGTTTTTCTATATGGCTCAAACAAAGCAAGGTGGTATCGCACTCAGGCAGTGGCTTCCGCTTATCGGGCTCGCCTGTTGCGCGTTCGTATTCAACACGTCGGAGTTCATGCCTATCGGCCTTCTGACTGATATCGCCGCGGCGTTCTCGCTCACCGAGGCCCAGGCAGGCATCATGATTTCGGTCTACGCCTGGGGCGTCATGCTGCTGTCACTGCCGCTTATGGTGTTTGCCTCGCGCTTTGAGTTCAAGCGGATGCTGCTCGGCGTGCTCGCCGTGTTTTCTCTGGGTCAGTTCCTGTCCGCTGTGGCACCGACATATCCCATCCTGGTTTGCGCGCGTCTGGTGGTCGCCTGCGCGCATGCCGTGTTCTGGTCGGTCGCCTCGATCATGGCTTCGCGCCTGGTCGACACCCGCCATGGGGCGCTCGCCATCAGCATAATCGCCACGGGCTCGTCCATCGCGCAGATCTTCGGCCTGCCCCTCGGTCGCGCCATCGGGCTGGCCGTGGGCTGGCGCATGACATTCGCCGTGGTCGGTGCCTTCTCTGCCGCCGCGGTGGTGTACCAAGCCGCGGTGTTCCCGGCTATGCCGGCGGGTGAGCGCTTTACCGTCAAACAGCTGCCCGTGCTGCTCAAGAACCCGTTCCTGATCGCGCTCTACGCGGTCACGGTCTTTATGGCGACCGGCTATTACGCAAGCTACAGCTATATCGAGCCCTTCCTGGCGCAGGTCGCGCACGTCGATGCGGGCGTCATCACCATGACGCTGACGGCGTTTGGCTGCTCTGGTCTGCTCGGAAGCTGGCTGTTTGGCCGCCTGTTCGATGGGCATCGCTTCCCGTTCTTGGCTATCACGCTCTCCGGCGTGCCGGTGGCTCTGCTGCTTATGGGTCCGGCTGCATCGTCGCTCGTGGCAGTGCTTGCCGTCTGCGCACTGTGGGGTTGCTGCGCCACGGCCTTTAACGTGGCGTTCCAGGCCGAGCTCATCAAGTACACGCAGGCAGATTCGTCGGCCGTCGCCATGTCGATCTTCTCGGGCCTGTTTAATCTCGGTATTGGTACGGGCACGGCGATTGGTGGCGCCGTGGTGTCGGGCCCGGGCATCGCTTGGATCGGCTACGCGGGCGGCACGATCGCCGTCGTGGGAGTCATCCTCGCCATCACCGTGCTGTTCCCGGCCATACGCCGCGCAAAGCCCGTCGCCTAATCACGTCCCCTCATCAGCTGCGGTGGAATACGGACTGCTGGGCTCAATAAACCCGGCAAACAGTCCCTATTTCACCGCAACTTATTTTGGGGGAGGGGATGCGCGGCGGGCATACAATGGATGACGTTGTGTTGAGCTTACCGGGAGGCTGTTATGTGGGCATACGAGACGACGTTCTATCAGATCTATCCGCTGGGCTTTTGCGGAGCTCCGCGCGAAAACGCCGCGCCCGTTGCCGAGGGTGAGCTCGCCCAGGCTGCTAACGCCGTGCCCAACCCCGATGCTCCTATCATGAAAATCGCCCAATGGGCCGACTACCTGCAAAAACTCGGTATTGGCGCTGTGCTCATCAACCCGCCGCTCGAGTCCGATAGTCATGGCTACGACACGCGCAGCCTGCGCCACATCGACCGTCGCTTGGGTGGGGATGCCGACTTTGCCGCCATGTGCGAGACACTGCATGCCCACGGCATCCGCGTGGTGCTCGATGCCGTCTTCAACCACGTCGGCCGCGGTTTTTGGGCCTTCCGCGATGTGCAGGAGCGCAAGTGGAACTCGCCCTACAAGGACTGGTTCCACATCAGTTTTGACGGCGACTCCTGTTATGGCGACGGCTTTTGGTACGAGGGCTGGGAAGGCCATTTTGAGCTTGTGAAGCTCAACCTGCAAAATCCTGCTGTGGTCGATTACCTGCTTGAGTCTGTGCGCCGTTGGGCCGACGTCTTTGGCGTCGACGGTCTGCGCCTGGACGTCGCCTATATGCTCGACCGCGACTTCATGCGCCGCCTACACTTCTTTACCCGTGAGCTCAAGCCCGACTTTGTGCTGATCGGCGAGACGCTCCACGGCGACTACAACCAGATCGTCAATGACGAGATGCTCGACTCCTGCACCAACTACGAGTGCTACAAGGGCCTGTACTCCAGCTTTAACTCGGTCAACATGTTCGAGATCGCCCACTCGCTGCATCGCCAGTTTGGCGGTGACCCGTGGTGCATTTATCGCGGCAAGCATCTGCTGTCGTTTGTCGACAACCACGATGTGCCGCGCCTGGCGAGCATCCTCACCGACAAGTCCTGTCTGCGTCCCGCCTACGGCATGCTCTTTGGCATGCCAGGCACCCCGTGCGTCTACTATGGCAGCGAGTGGGGGATTCCTGGCGGAAAGGGCGGCCCCGATGGTGACTGGGCGCTGCGACCTGCGCTCGATGAGCCTGCGCCCAACGAGCTGACGGCCTTCATCAAGCAGCTCGCGCACCTGCGCTCGGCAGACGACGCGGCGGCCCGTGCCCTCAACTATGGTGCCTATCGCAACGTGGTGATCCAGAACAAGCAGCTGCTGTTCGAGCGCGCCTGCGACGACGTGACGGTGCTCGTGGCGGTCAATGCCGTGAACGAGCCCTATACCTTTGGCGCCGGCGAACTCAACGGCTCCTTCGTCGACCTGCTTGCCGACGATGCGCCCACGGTCGAGCTGACGGGTACCCTTGAGCTTGCACCCTACGAGGTGCGTTATCTGCTGAGGGCCTAGGCCATGGCCGCGTCTGACGAGGGCTATCAACATATTGAGCATGGGTTTGAGCCTGTGTTCGACCAGCACTCGCGCGTTTTGGTGCTGGGGTCGTTTCCCTCGGTGCTTTCGCGCGCCAATGCCTTTTATTACGGCAACCCTCAGAATCGCTTTTGGCGCGTGATGGCCGCGTGCCTCGGTGTGCCTGTTCCGCCCAACGAGGGCGATTCTTTGGCAAGCGGTGAGCCCGCGACGCTCGATGCCTCCATTGCCGCCAAGCGCTCCATGCTGCTGAACGGTGGCGTAGCCCTGTGGGATGTGATTGAGAGTTGTGACATTAAGGGCTCGAGTGATGCCAGCATTCGCAACGTTGTGCCGGCACATATCGAGCGCATTGCGGGCAATGCGCCTATTGAGCAGGTGGTATGCAACGGAGGTACGGCGGGGCGCCTCTATAAGCGCTATCTACAGGAGCGGACAGGCGTGCCCGCTGTCGTATTGCCGTCAACTAGTCCCGCAAACGCGGCGTGGCGCCTAGAGCGTCTTGTTGGGCGCTGGCGCGAGGCCGTTGACTGGGGCGCTCTGTAATCTAGATATCTGATTGGGCGCGGGCGCCGAGGCGTTTGATGATGGCGCACCAGATTAGTGCGGGCACAGCAGGCCTAGCGTGCACCATGCCGTCGGCATCGACGCTACCGGCATTGCCACCGCCAAGCAGCTGCGCATGCTCAATGGAGCAGCCCATGCGCACAGCGCCCACAAGCTTATCCATCGCTTCCGAAAATGGTCGGCGCAAGAGACCCATACGCGGGGAGTGGCGAAGCGCCGCAATACCGCTGCCGGCACAGACGACAACGCCGCCACACCACAATTGGTCAAGGCGCTCACATGCCTCGTGCAGACAAACGGCGGTCCCGCGCGCCTGCTTAGCGCCCTCTTGTGCGGCTCGAATCGCGGCATAGACGCGCGTTCCCGTACCGCCAAAGCGCTCAAGCGCCTGCTCGATAGCTGTCAACGTCTCATCGTCAGCCACATCTTCAATGGCCAGCACCATGCCATCGACTGCACCGGCATCATCCGCCTCCAAATCGACCGGGTGGGGGAGCGCGGTGCCGGAAAGCTGTGCATAGGCGGCGATGGCATCCTGTAGGTCCCAGAGCAAAAACTCAAGATCGGCGCTATCGGGAATGCTGATATACGCAATGGTTCGCAACGTTTTTGGTACATCGCCGCGTGCGGTCGTCTCCATGCCGCCTCCTTTCCGGTTCATTTCCGTTTAGGTTACACCGTCTGGCGGCGCCTCGCCGCGCTATCCTAGTGCAACCCTTACGAAAGGAACGCCATGCGTCTGCCCATGAATACCTCGCTTGCCACGCTTAAGCCCTCCGGCATCCGTCGGATTAACGCGCTCGCCGCCCAGCACCCGGGGTGCATTGCGCTTGGCGAGCCCGATTTTCCCACGCCCGATGTGATTAGCGCCGAGGTGACTGCATCGCTCAATCGCGGTGACACGCATTATCCGCCCAACAACGGCCGTCCCGCCCTGCGCGAAGCGCTGTCCAAATATATGGGGGACGCGGGCCTTACATATTCGGCTGACGAGGTCATCCTGACCGATGGTGCGACCGAGGCCCTGTCGGCTACGTTTATTGCCATGCTCAACCCCGGCGACGAGGTCATCATCCCCACGCCGGCCTTTGGTCTGTACGAGAGCATCGTCGTGGCCAACCATGCCAAGGCGGTCTTTTTGGATACGGAGCCTACGCAATTTCAGATTGACGAGGACGCACTTCGTGCCTGCGTGACGCCGGCGACTAAGGCCATCGTTATCTGCTCGCCCAACAATCCCACGGGCTGCATTCTCAACGCGGCATCGCTCGACGCCGTGGCGCGCGTAACGGAGCAGTCGGGCATCTACGTAGTCTGCGACGACGTATACAACCGCCTGGTTTATGTGGATGGCTACGAGCGCTTTGCCCAGCGTCACCCGGAGCTGCGTGAGCAGACGGTAGTCATCGAGAGCTTCTCCAAGCCCTGGGCCATGACCGGCTGGCGCCTGGGCTGGCTCGCAGCAGCGGCACCCGTCATCGCCGAGATCGCAAAAGCTCACCAATACCTAGTATCGAGTGCCGTCTCCTTCGAGATGGATGCCGCAGCCCGAGCCCTCACCGTCGACCCAACCCCCATGCTCGAAGTCTACCGAGCCCGCCGCAAACGAGTTCTTACAGCCCTCAACAACATGGGCCTCGACGTAGTAGAGCCCGCAGGAGCCTTCTACACTTTCCCGAGCATCAAAAAGTTCGGCCTAACCAGCGAAGACTTTTGCATCAAAGCCATCAAAGAGGCTAGCGTAGCCCTAGTCCCCGGAAACTGCTTCGGCACCGAAGGCCACGTCCGCCTCAGCTATTGCGTCTCCGACCAAGATTTGGACGAAGGCCTAAATCGCCTGTCCACCTTCATTTCAACCTTATAGCCCAACGGGACGCAACACGTCAGCCCACCGACATAAGGGTTATGCGTGGGGCGCGTCGGTCAACGTAAAACCGGTCTGCCCCATAGTTGACGCAGGCACGCGCCGCCGAAGGCCAGGCGCAAGGTTTCCGTAGATTCCGCACGAGCCGGAAAGCACTTAATGTGCTTTCCGAGCGAGCCCAGGACCTGACCGAGCGGAAACCTTGCGCCTGGCCTTCGGCGGCGCGTGCCGGATGGTGGAATTGTGTGCAGCCCGGTTTTCCGTTGACCGACGCCGGGGTCCCCGCCATAATACTTTCGGTTCACGCACGAATCCGCTGCCAGAGACAGCCGGCGCAAACGGGTCTTACCCGCGAGCTTAATGGGACTTCCCGCCAGCCGAGGTGGTCGAGTAGATATGTCTTCTCGCCCCCGTCGCTCATGCAGCGCGGGGGCTTTCTTTTTGGACATGCCCCCGTCACGTCCTTGTGGCGGACCGTGCCCGGAAAGAATTCGAGGAGGTGTAATTCATGCCCCAGCAGTACAAAATCGACAAGGTTGCAGAGATCGAGTCCCGTATCGCCGAGAACGCCGGTCTGTTCGTCGTCAACTACAACGGTCTGACGGTTAAGCAGGCTCAGGAGCTGCGTCATCAGCTTCGCGAGTGCGGCGCCGAGATGAAGGTCTACAAGAACAACCTGGTCAAGATCGCCCTCAAGAACCAGGAGCAGCCCGAGCTCGACGAGATCCTCGCCGGCCCCGTCGCTTATGTGTTCTACGAGACCGAGCCGGTCGAGGCCGCTAAGGCCCTTAAGGACTTCTCCGCTAAGTCCAAGGGCGTCCTTGAGATCAAGGGCGGTATCTCCGACGGCAAGGCCGTTTCCGCTGATGATGTTAAGGCTATCGCCGAGCTGCCCACCAAGGACCAGCTTCTCGGCCAGATTGCCGGTCTCATCTCCGGTTTCGCTCGCGACATCGCTGTCTGCGTCAACGGCGTTTCCTCTGGTCTCGCTCGTTCGATCCAGCAGGTCTCCGAGCAGAAGGCAGCCTAGTCGCTGTTTTCACCCGCGGCGGCAACGCCGCACCCCTAGCGCATTCGCGCCGTGTTTTAACTGATCTCCGTGCATCCGCACGGAAACCGAAAGGACTTAGAAATGGCTAAGCTTACCACCGATGAGATCATCGATGCTCTTAAGGAAATGACCCTTCTCGAGGCTTCCGAGCTCGTCAAGGCTATCGAGGACACCTTCGGCGTTTCCGCCGCTGCTCCTGCCGCTGTTGTCGCCGCTCCCGCTGCTGGCGCTGCTGAGGCCGAGGAGAAGACCGAGTTTGACGTCGTGCTCGAGGGCTTCGGCGACAACAAGATCCAGGTCATCAAGGCCGTCCGTGAGCTCACCAACCTTGGCCTGAAGGAGGCCAAGGAGGTCGTCGAGGGCGCTCCCAAGGCTGTTCTCGAGGGTGCCAAGAAGGAGGACGCCGAGGCTGCCAAGGAGAAGCTCGAGGCTGCTGGCGCTGCTGTCACCCTCAAGTAATCAGGCTTTCTCGCCAGATTTCTTTGCAGACGGGGTTCGCATTGCGAGCCCCGTCTTTTTTGTTTTTCGGTCCCTCAACATCGGTTGCTCAAACTGCCATGTTCTGTGATTTGCGTCTTATCGGGTGTCCTGCCGTTGGGCAATAAAATTGCACCATTCGAGCAATAATTTGCGTTGACCTGCTGAAGAATTGTCTCTGCCTTGTAGTGACATATAGTTCCAGCGGTAAGATGCTTGGGTATCGCAATTTGGTCTGCGGCTGTGTGCCGCACGCATGGGGCGCTTTTGCGCCTGCGAAAGGATCCTTGAATAACATGAAGGCAATCATCCCCGCCGCCGGTCTTGGCACGCGTTTTCTGCCTGGCACCAAGTGCACCCCCAAAGAGATGCTGCCGGTTCTCGACAAGCCGGTCATCCAGTATGTCGTTGAGGAGGCGCTCGACCCCGAGGAGGTCGACGATGCCATCATCGTTACTTCTCCTGGCAAGCCCGAGCTGCTGAACTACTTCCAGCCCGATCGCTCGCTCGAGAACCTGCTGCGCGAGCGCGGCAAGAACGCCTATGCCGATGCTGTCGCCCACGCTGGCGGTATGCCGGTCGACTTCCGTTATCAGTACGAGCCCAAGGGCCTCGGCCATGCTATTCGTTCTGCTGCCGACGCCGTGGCAGGGGAGAACTTCCTGGTTCTTCTGGGCGACTACGTTGTGCCTAACCGCGACATCTGCGACAAGATGCTCGCCGTTTCCAAGGAGCACGGTGGCGCTTCGGTTATCGCCGTCGCTGCTTGCTCGCCCGAGGAAGTCAGCCGCTACGGCGTTATCGCCGGCGAGCGCGTCGGTTCGCTCGAAGGCGCCGAGGGCGTTGCCGATGCCGAGCCGGGCGCTGTCTGGCGCATCGGCGGTCTGGTCGAGAAGCCCGCTCCCGAGGCGGCTCCGTCCAACCTGTACATCGTCGGTCGCTACCTGCTGAGCCCGCTGGTCATGGACCTGCTGGCAGATCAGCAGGCCGGCAAGGGCGGCGAGATCCAGCTCACCGACGCCATGGCCCGTTCGCTCGACCGCGAGGCCATGTATGCAGTTGTCATCGACCCGCTGTCGGGCTACGACACCGGCACTCCCTCTGGTTGGATGGCCACTAACGCCCTCATGGCTGCAAACGATCCCCGCTTTGCCGATGCCTTCTGGGACGCCATCGACGAGCGCGGCGGATTGATGCGCAAGTAAGCCTTCGGGCATCGACATTTACGGGCGTGGACCTCGGTTCGCGCCCGTTTTTTATAAGAGCTGCGATTGCTGGCTCTCTGTTCACAGAAAATATATGAACATATGTTCGATACAGATACATCTACCTGCATGTTTTCTGTCGAAAAACTTTGCTACTCCAAAAACTCAATCGCGTCAAGGCTTTTCTTGCCCAACGGTCGGTACCTGATAGACTATTAGGTTGCGATAACTGGCGAAGCTATGCCTCGCCAACCCACCGAGCATTTCCGTGAAGGAGGAAAAACCTGGTGACCTACGCATACACTGCCACTGAGCGCAAGCGCGTCAGCTTCGGGAAAATCCCGGAGGCCATGGAGCTCCCCAACCTTATCTCTGTTCAAAGGGAATCCTTTGAGCGTTTTAAGGACGAGGGCCTTCGTGAGGCGTTCAAGGAATCCAGCCCCATCCAGAGCCAGAACCATGTTCTCGAGGTTACCTTCGGCGAGCATCAGTTCGGCGACCCCGCGCACACCGTCGAGGAGTGCCGCGAGAAGGATATGACCTATCAGGCTCCGCTTCTGACCGACGTCCGTCTCACCAACAAAGAGACCGGCGAGATCAAGGAGCAGCTCGTCTTCATGGGCGACTTCCCCATGATGACCGATCAGGGCACCTTCATCATCAACGGTACCGAGCGTATCGTCGTCTCGCAGCTCGTCCGCTCCCCGGGCGTGTACTACAGCTCCGAGATGGATTCGGGCAAGCAGATCTACAAGGCCCAGATCATCCCGTCCCGCGGTGCCTGGCTCGAGTTTGAGGTCGACAAGCGCGACCAGCTCATGGTCTCCATCGACCGTAAGCGCAAACAGAGTGCCACGATGTTCCTGCGCGCCCTTGGCATTGCCGTCACTAACGACGACATCATCGAGCTGCTCGGCAACTCCGATGTGATCAAGCGCACCCTGGAGCGCGACACCGCCCTCACACGCGAGGATGCCCTTATCGAGATCTACCGTCGCCTGCGCCCGGGCGAGCCTCCCACCGTGGACGCTTCCCGCAGCCTGCTCGAGGGTCTGCTCTTTAACCCGCAGCGCTACGATCTGGCCCGCGTCGGTCGTTACAAGGTCAACAAGAAGCTCAACCTCACCACCGAGGAAGAGGTCACGGTGCTCACCGACGAGGATATCGTCGCGACGCTGCGCTACCTGCTGTCCCTCGCTGCCGGCGAGCAGGGCTTCAAGATCGACGACATCGACCACTTCGGCAACCGCCGCATCCGTACCGTCGGCGAGCTCGTCGCCAACCAGTTCCGTATCGGCATGAGCCGTATGGAGCGCGTCGTCCGTGAGCGCATGAGCTCCCAGGACATCGACGAGATCACCCCGCAGTCGCTCATCAACATCCGCCCGATCGTGGCCTCCATCAAGGAGTTCTTCGGTTCCTCGCAGCTCTCGCAGTTCATGGACCAGGCGAACCCCCTGACCGGTCTGACCCACAAGCGCCGTCTGTCCGCACTCGGCCCTGGTGGTCTTGCAGGCCACAAGTCCGGCTCCAGCCGCCGCACCAATGTGCCGACGGCCGTCCGCGACGTTCACAATTCGCACTACAGCCGCATGTGCCCGATCGAGACCCCCGAAGGCCCCAACATCGGCCTGATCGGCTCGCTCGCCCTCTACGCCCGCGTCAACGAGTATGGCTTCATCGAGGCCCCGTTCCGTCGCGTCGAGAACGGCGTTGCCACCGACCAGATCGACTGGATGACCGCTGACGAGGAAGAGAAGCACGTCATCGCGCCGGCCAACACGCCGCTCGATCCCAAGACCAACGAGTTCATCACGACCGACGCCGAGGGCAAGATCGTCCGTCCGCACACCGTGATCGCCCGTACCCGCGACTTCGACGGCTCCTTCGGCGCTCCCGCCGACGTGCCCGTCGAGGACGTCGACTACATGGACGTCTCGCCGCGTCAGATGCTCTCCGTCGCAGCCACGCTGATCCCGTTCCTTGAGCACGACGACGCCAAGCGTACGCTGATGGGCGCTAACATGCAGCGCCAGGCCGTGCCGCTGGTTCACCCCGCCGCTCCCTATGTCGGTACCGGCATGGAGCGTCGCGCCGCCCTAGACTCCGGCGAGGTCACCCTGGCCAAGAACGCCGGCGAGGTCATCTTTGCCGACGCCGCCAAGATCATCGTCAAGCATGCCGGCGGCATGGACGAGTATCACCTGGCCAAGTACCAGCGCTCCAACCAGTCCACCTGCATCAACCACCGTCCGCTCGTGCGCGTCGGTGACACCGTTGAGCAGGGCGAGCCCCTGGCTGACGGTCCTTCGACCGATCATGGCGAGCTCGCACTGGGCCAGAACCTCACCGTGGCATACATGCCGTGGGAAGGCTTCAACTACGAGGACGGTATCGTCGTGTCCGAGCGCCTGGTGGCCGAGGACCTGCTGACGACCATCAACATCACCCGTCACGAGATCGATGCCCGCGACACCAAGCTTGGCCCCGAGGAGATCACCCGCGAGATCCCGAACCTCTCCGAGGACATGCTTGCCAACCTCGACGAGGACGGCATCATCCGCATCGGCGCCGAGGTCGGCCCTGGCGATATCCTGGTCGGCAAGGTCACGCCTAAGGGCGAGAGTGCTCTGACCGCCGAGGAGCGCCTGCTGCGCGCCATTTTCGGTGCCAAGGCTCACGACGTTCGCGACACCTCCCTTAAGATGCCTCACGGCGCTTACGGCCGCGTCATCGACGTCGTCCGCTTTAGCCGCGAGAACGGCGACGATCTGGCCCCCGGCGTTAACGAGCAGGTGCGCGTCTACGTCGCCCAGCGTCGTAAGATCCAGCAGGGCGATAAGATCGCCGGTCGCCACGGCAACAAGGGTGTTATCTGTAACGTTCTGCCGGTCGAGGACATGCCCTACATGGCTGACGGTACCCCGATCGACGTTATCCTCAACCCGCTGGGCGTTCCTTCGCGTATGAACGTCGGCCAGCTGCTCGAGTGCCACCTTGGCTGGGCTGCTGCCTGCGGTTGGGATACCGAGGATGCCGACTCCGACAAGTATGTTCCCGGTCCGTTCTTCGTCTCGACGCCCGTCTTCGACGGCGCCAAGGAGGACGAGATTGCCGAGGTCATCCGTCGTGCCAACAAGAACATGCTCAACAAGGCCACCGCTGCCTTTGGCGATCACATGCGCCCCGAGTTTGTCACCCAGCTTGACGAGCGCGGCAAGACCCGTCTGTTCGACGGCCGCACCGGCGAGGAGTTCCGCGAGCCCATTACCGTGGGTACGTCCTACATCCTCAAGCTCGGCCACATGGTCGACGACAAGATCCACGCCCGTTCGACCGGCCCTTACAGCCTGGTTACCCAGCAGCCGCTGGGCGGCAAGGCTCAGTTCGGCGGCCAGCGCTTCGGCGAGATGGAAGTTTGGGCACTGTACGCATACGGTGCTTCCAACGTCCTGCAGGAGATCCTGACCGTCAAGTCCGACGATACCGTGGGCCGCGTCAAGACCTACGAGTCCATCGTCAAGGGCGAGAACGTCCCGGTTCCGGGTATCCCCGAGTCCTTCAAGGTTCTCGTCAAGGAGATCCGTTCCCTCGCGCTGGACATCGAGCCCATGCACGATGCCGACGAGGACGCCTCCGCCCCTGTGACCGCCGAGGAGACCTCCGCTCTCGACGACCTGGCTGCGCTCGCCGGCGTTGACGCCGACGTCGAGGCCCAGGATTCCGAGACCGCCGAGGCACCCGAGGCTGTCGCCGCCACGACCACTGATAAGGAGTAGTTGACTGTGGCAGATTTCGAAGCTACTGATTTTGACTCGGTAAAGATCTCCCTTGCCTCCGCCGACCAGATCCGTTCCTGGTCGCACGGTGAGGTCAAGAAGCCGGAGACTATCAATTACCGTACCCTCAAGCCCGAGAAGGACGGCCTGTTCTGCGAGAAGATCTTCGGTCCCGCAAAGGACTGGGAGTGCTCCTGCGGCAAGTACAAGGGCATCCGCTTTAAGGGCATCGTCTGCGAGCGCTGCGGCGTCGAGGTCACCTCGGCCAAGGTGCGTCGCGACCGCATGGGTCACATTGAGCTCGCCGCTCCTGTGTCCCACATCTGGTACTTCAAGAGCCCCACGAGCTTCCCGATGAGCCGTATGCTCGACATCAAGTCCAAGGACCTCGAGAAGGTTCTGTACTTTGCCAGCTACATCATCACCGAGGTCGACTACGAGGCTCGCGAGGCCGACGCTGACGACCTGCGCGAGGAGCTCGCCGCCGATCTGGAAGAGATCGATGCCGAGTGCGCCCGCCAGATCGAGTCCCTCAAGGAGCAGGGCAACCCCGAGAACTTTGACGAGTTCTCCGACGAGGAGCCGCTGACCCCCGAGGAGATCGCCTCCGGCATCGTCGACATCGAGGAAGAGTGCAAGGACGAGAAGCAGCTCCGCACGGACGCCTTCAACGCCTTCATGAAGCTCACCGAGCGCGACCTCATCTCCGATGAGCCGCTGTTCCGCGAGATGACCCGTTACTACTCCATGTACTTTAAGGGTGGCATGGGTGCCGAGGCCGTCCGCGACCTGCTCGCTGCCATCGACCTCCCCTCCGAGGCCGAGAAGCTCAAGGCCATCATCGCCGACGAGGACTCCCAGAAGCAGAAGCGCGAGAAGGCCGTTAAGCGCCTCGAGGTCGTTGACGCCTTCCTGAAGGGCGGCAACAGCCCCGCGAACATGATCCTGGACGTCATCCCGGTCATTCCGCCCGATCTGCGCCCGATGGTCCAGCTCGACGGCGGCCGCTTCGCCGCGTCCGACCTCAACGACCTGTACCGTCGCGTGATCAACCGTAACAACCGACTCAAGCGCCTGCTCGACCTGGACGCCCCTGCGATCATCGTGAACAACGAGAAGCGCATGCTCCAGGAGTCCGTGGACGCCCTGTTTGACAACGGCCGTCGTGGTCGCCCGGTCTCTGGCCGTGGCGGTCGCCCGCTCAAGTCGCTCGCCGAGGCCCTCAAGGGCAAACAGGGTCGTTTCCGTCAGAACCTGCTGGGTAAGCGTGTCGACTACTCCGGCCGTTCGGTTATCGTTACCGACCCCAAGCTGCTGCTGCACCAGTGCGGTCTGCCCAAGACCATGGCGCTGGAGCTCTTCAAGCCCTTCGTCATGAAACGCCTGGTCGAGCTCGGCAAGGTCGAGAACATCAAGGGCGCTAAGCGCGCTATCGACCGTGGCGCCACTTTTGTGTGGGACATCCTCGAAGAGGTCATCGACGGCCGCGTCGTGCTGCTCAACCGTGCACCGACCCTGCACCGTCTGTCCATCCAGGCCTTTGAGCCGGTGCTGGTCGAGGGCAAGGCTATCCACCTGCACCCGCTGGTCTGCTCGCCCTTCAACGCCGACTTCGACGGCGACCAGATGTCTGTTCACGTGCCGCTGTCCAGCCAGGCTCAGGCGGAGGCTCGCGTGCTCATGCTCTCTGCGAACAACCTGCGCTCGCCGGCATCCGGCAAGCCGGTTAACATCCCTTCGCAGGACATGATCATCGGTGTGTACTACCTCACCCAGGTCCGCGAGGGTCTGCCGGGCGAGAACCACGTGTTCGCCAGCTTCGACGACGCACTGCACGCCTATGACTGCCGCTCCGAGGTCGACATGCAGGCCAAGATCCAGGTCCGCGTGTCCGCTGCCGATGCCAACGTCATCAACGAGGACGGCACCCGTATCTTCCGCGTCAAGAACGGCAAGAACGAGTTCGTCGACTACGACGTCACCGGCAACAAGACCGCGCGCTTCGAGACCTCTATCGGCCGCATCATCTTCAACCGCCAGTGCCTGCCCGAAGACTACGAGTTCATGAACTACAAGATGGTCAAGGGCGACGTGGCCAAGCTGGTTGCGGACTGCTGCGATCGTTACCCCGAGGCCAAGGTCGGCCCGATCCTCGACGCTATCAAGTACTCCGGCTTCCACTACGCTACCCGCGCCGGCCTCACCATCTCGGTGTGGGACGCTCTCATCCCTGCCGAGAAGCAGGAGCTGCTCGATCGCGCCCAGGCCAACGTCGACCAGATCAACGAGTATTTCGAGGAGGGCTTCATCAACGAGACGGAGCGCCACATCGAAGTCGTTAACGAGTGGACCGCTTGTACCGACAAGGTCGCAGCGCTCATGCTCGACATGTTCGACGAGGAGAACCCGCTGTACATGATGGCCGACTCTGGCGCCCGTGGTTCTAAGACCCAGCTGCGTCAGCTCGGCGGCATGCGTGGCCTGATGGCAGACATGTCCGGCGAGACGATCGACCTTCCCATTAAGGCGAACTTCCGCGAGGGCCTGCTGCCGCTCGAGTACTTCATTTCGACCTACGGCGCCCGTAAGGGCCTGGTCGATACCGCATCCCACACCTCGGACTCTGGTTACCTGACCCGTCGTCTGGTCGACGTGGCCCAGGACGTCATCGTCCGCGAGGAGGACTGCGGCACGCACGAGGGCGTCACCTACAACCTCATCATCCCCGGCACCACCGACCTCAACACCGACCTCGTCGGCCGTTGCTTCATTGAGGACGTCGTGGCTCCGGATGGCACCGTGCTCTTTGAGCAGGACGGCTACATCGAGAAGGTCGCCGACATCCAAAAGATGGTCGATGCGGGCCTCAAGAAGGTCAAGCTTCGCGCGCTGCTCACCTGCCGCTCCAAGTACGGCGTGTGCCAGAAGTGCTACGGCTGGGATCTTTCCACCCGTCGTCCGGTCGCCATCGGTACCGCGGTCGGCATTATTGCCGCCCAGTCCATCGGCGAGCCCGGTACGCAGCTTACGATGCGTACCATTCACTCCGGCGGCGTCGCTGGCGTCGACGATATTACGCAGGGTCTGCCTACGGTCAGCCGTATGTTCGATATCGTCGGTAACGTCAACGAGAAGATCCTGGGTCGCGAGGCCGAGCTGGCTCCGTACTCCGGTCACCTCTCGATTAAGCCCGAGAAGTCCGAGTACGTGCTGACGCTCACCGACTCCGAGGATCACACCCGTGTCCTCGACGAGCGTCGCGTCCCCGCTTCGGTGCGCTTTATGCCCGAGATCGAGGACGGCTGCGAGGTTCGCGCCGGCGACCAGATCACCAAGGGCTTCGTCAACTTCCGCAACCTGCGCAAGCTGACCGACATCGAGTCGACGATGCACACCTTCGTCGAGAGCGTCAAGGACGTCTACACCAGCCAGGGCGTCGACCTGAACGACAAGCACATCGAGGTGCTCGCACGTCAGATGCTGCGTCGCGTTCAGATCACCAACCCCGGCGACTCCAAGTACCTGCTTGGTCAGTACGTCGACCGCTACGAGTTTGCCGACGAGGTCGAGCGCGTTGCCCGTCTGGGCGGTCAGGCTCCTGTGGCCGAGCCCGTCATCCTGGGTACGCTCAAGGTCGCGTCCAACATCGACTCCTGGCTGTCGAGCGCTTCGTTCATCCGTACCGCTGGCGTCCTTACCGAGGCTGCCATCGAGGGCAAGGTCGACCACCTGCTCGACCTTAAGTCCAACGTCATCGTCGGTAAGAAGATCCCCGCCGGTACCGGCCTCAAGCCGTACGCCAACGCCAAGCTGACGTATCGCACGGCCGACGGCTACGTGGACATCGACGGTCCGGCTTCGCCCAACGCCAAGTCGCTGCCCGAGTGGGCTCCGGTTGAGCTCAAGGACCTGGACGAGCAGCTCCCGCAGCAGCTCGACTGGGCCGGCTACGACGAGTTCGGTGGTGCTGACGGTTCCTTCACCCGCAACGGCCACACCATCTCCGCCGAGAAGGCTCGCCTGTACCTGTTCGACGACCTGGGTGTGTCGCAGCGCTGGACCAACAAGTTCAGCGAGGTCGGCATCGAGACGGTCGGCGACCTGGTCGGCAAGTCCGAGGAAGATCTGCTGCGCATCGATGGCATCGGTGCCAAGGCGATCGAGGAACTCCGTGACGGCTTGGAGGCCCACGACCTGCTCTACATCCTCGAGAACAACGACGACGTTGCCGACGAGGAAGACCTCTCGCAGCTGCTGCAGATGGTCTTTAGCCCCGACGGTCCGGACGACATTCTGCTGGGTACCTCCGCCGCGCCGACGCATCACGCCGACGCCGACGAGGAGCTCCTGGGCGCCCCGATCGACGACAAGAAGGCTCCCGCCAACGGCGCGATCAACGAGGACATGGCTTCCCTCGACGAGCTGCTCAACCAGCTCGTGGACACCGACGACGCCGAAGAGGCCAAGGACAACGACGAGGAGTAACTTCCAAGTACGTTAACCGCCCTTCCAAAGACCCGTTTCCCAACAGGGGAGCGGGCCTTTTTTTGATGAGGAACGTTGCCCCGACGAGTACGTCGGATTCCCGGGACGGGCGGCATAGGGGTTAAGTTTGTCGCGAGTTCCGCACGCAAAGGAAAGCACTTAATGTGCTTTCCGTCTTGCGCAGGACTGTAGAGCAGCAAACTTAACCCCTATGCCGCCCGTCCCGGGAATCCGCCCTCGCGCACAGGAGGGGATTCCTTTATGCCAATAAGGGACAAGTTTATTTTGGTCGGTTTTCCTGCTTGAATTTGAAACATTTCGTCTGGCCAGAGCGTATCTATGGTGAGGACCTCATCAAGAATCAGTACCGTCACCGGGAGGTGATTATGGAAGAGCAAACATTTAGACAGGCGGTCGAAGATTACCGAGATGTCGTGTTTCGAATCGCGTTGACGTATCTGCGCGATCGCGCCGATGCCGATGATGTTGCCCAAGATGTCTTTCTTAAGCTGCTCAAAAGCAATGCGCAATTTGAGAGTTGGGAGCATCTTCGCCGCTGGCTTATCCGGGTCACGATCAATGAATGCAAATCGCTCTTTCGAAAGCCATGGAGGCGTGTGGAGGATATTGAGAACCTGGCCGATTCGCTTTCGACGGCGCAGGAGGAGACCAAGGCGGTTCTGTCAGACGTTATGCGACTTCCGGAGCGATTCCGTGTTCCCATCGTGCTCTATTACTATCTGGGCTTTTCGACCTCAGAGATTGCCGAGTTACTGCATGTGCCAGCCGCGACCGTTCGAACGCGTTTAGCTCGCGGTCGATCGAAGCTCAAATTCATCCTAGAGGAGGGCGACCGTGAAATCCAATCAAATCAAGCAGGCCTTCGAGTCCATCCAAGCCGATAGCAATCTTGCAGATCGCGTCCTTAATACTGCTGCGGGTGAGCCGCTTCATCGAAAGGGCCACGCGAAGCCTCTCTATGTTGCCGTAATCGGATGTCTTGCCGGAGTTTTGGCGACTGGAGGGGTCGCCTACGCCGTTGTCAATTCCAGATATTTTGCCTCAGCCTGGGGAAACCACGGCAACGGGGATTCCATTACCTGGACAAACGGCGGCTCATCGGGGACTAAGTATACCTACACCAGAGAGTTTGGTGATGGCATCGCGCCCCAAAGCCTGGAAGGCGCAGTCCAGGAGGTCAATCTGTCCGTCGAGGGTAACGGCTATACGCTTGATATCCATGAGATGGCTATTGACCAAAACGGCTGCGGAGCCGTGACGTTTACGTTGTCCAATCCAAATGGCGTTAACTACTACAAGCCGGCAGCAGAGACAGGCGAACTTGTTCTCTATGGTGAAGAAGAACAAGGCATCGGCACGCCCAGCATGAACTTCGGCGAGGAATGGGCTGATACACGCTGCACAATTGATAAGGACACATCAAGCGACACGGTCATTAATGGCACGATGTACTTTGCCTCGTGGGATCGCGAGCGAGATTTGGGACATGCGGTCACCTGGAATATCTGCTGGACTGAGGGCGAAGGCGAGGATGCGAAGCCGTTCGAGGCATCGACACCCGAGTTTAGCGTTGGAGCGTACGTCGATACAAAGGAACTCCGCTCCGATGACTCGCCTCTCGAGATCAGCCCGTTTTCTATCCAGACACACATCGATGATCTGGGCATTGACGCAGTCACGAAAAAGTTGACCGTTACCTACAAGGATGGATCGGAGCATATTATCGAAGATGATGCTGCGGGCGCGTACAATTTATATTTTTCGCTGACGCGCAATAGCGGAGAGAACATCTCGGTGCCGACAAAACTGATCAATGTCGATCAAGTGGTCTCGGTAACCCTTGAGGGCACGAGGTACACATCAGCAGGAGAGACCGAAACGGAAGAGCCCTTTACTATCGTCTATTCGTAAGGTTTGAGGCCGCTTCCTACTAGGGGAAGCGGCCTCTTTTGCGTTAAATGGAAACGCCGCCGATTTCCATGCGACAGATGAGAGCAGATTACCGCTGGAGCGCGACGTTTCCCCAGATAAAACCGACCAAAATAAACCTGTCCCTTTTTGGCAGGTAGCGTTGTCCCGACGAGCACGTCGGATCCCCGGCCCGGGCGGCCCAGGTTTTAAGTTTGTCGCGAGTTCCGCACGCAAAGGAAAGCACTTAATGTGCTTTCCGTCTTGCGCAGGACTGTAGAGCAGCAAACTTAAAACCTGGGCCGCCCGGGCCGGGAATCCGCACACGCGCACAGAAGGGATTCCTTTTGTGTAGGCTTTGCGGAAATGTGCCTATTTTGGGATACGCCCGGCGGCGTGGTCTGTTGACGGCACAGCTAACGCCACGTATCCTATCGAACTGCGTGTTTCGTAGGGGGATGCTGACCCCTCGATTCAAGCCGTTGCACTTTACAGAAAGCTGGAATCATTCGAGAAGGAGTACGCTTTGCCTACTATTAACCAGCTGGTTCGCCAGGGCCGTCGTTCCGTGCCCAAGAAGTCTAAGAACGCTGCTCTGCAGCACAACTCCCAGAAGCGCGGCGTGTGCACCCGCGTCTTCACCACGAGCCCCAAGAAGCCGAACTCGGCTCTTCGTAAGGTTGCCCGTGTTCGCCTTGTCAACGGCATCGAAGTTACCGCTTACATCCCGGGTGAGGGCCACAACCTGCAGGAGCACTCCATCGTGCTCGTCCGCGGCGGTCGTGTCCGTGACCTCCCTGGTGTCCGTTATCACGTCATCCGTGGCGCCTACGACGCTGCTCCGGTCCAGAACCGTATGCAGGCCCGTTCCAAGTACGGTGCTAAGCGCCCCAAGGCCAAATAAGCCAGATAACGTTTTGATACTTTCGCCGTGTGCCGCCTAAGCGCCGCACGGTAGACACTTAAGGAGATTTCACATGCCGCGTCGTGCAGCAGCTAATCGTCGTGAGGTTCAGCCTGACGCCGTTTACAACAACCGCCTGGTGACTCAGCTCATCAACAAGGTCCTTCTTGACGGCAAGAAGGCCACCGCTGAGCGCATCGTCTACACCGCTTTCGAGATCGTTGCCGAGAAGTCCGAGGGCGGCGACGCTCTCGCTACCTTCAAGAAGGCTATGGACAACGTCAAGCCCACGCTCGAGGTTAAGCCCAAGCGTGTCGGTGGCGCTACCTATCAGGTCCCGATGGAGGTCAACTCCCGTCGTTCCACCGCTCTGGGTATCCGCTGGATCGTCAACTTCTCCCGCGCTCGCAAGGAGAAGACCATGGCCGAGCGTCTCGCCAACGAGATCCTCGACGCTTCCAACGGCCTGGGCGCTTCCGTCAAGAAGCGTGAGGACGTCTTCAAGATGGCCGAGGCCAACCGCGCGTTCTCTCACTATCGTTGGTAAGTTAAGGTAAGGAACTAACATGGCTAAGCCTAAGTACAAGCTTTCCGATACCCGTAACATCGGCATCATGGCTCACATCGATGCTGGTAAGACCACCACGACCGAGCGTATTCTTTACTACACCGGTAAGACCCACAAGATCGGTGAGGTCCATGAGGGCGCTGCCACCATGGACTGGATGGTTCAGGAGCAGGAGCGCGGCGTAACCATTACCTCCGCTGCTACCACCTGCTTCTGGAACAAGGACGGTAAGGACTACCGCATCCAGATCATCGACACCCCGGGTCACGTTGACTTCACCGCCGAGGTCGAGCGCTGCCTGCGCGTCCTCGATGGCGCTGTCGCCGTCTTCGACGCCGTCGCTGGCGTTCAGCCCCAGTCTGAGACCGTTTGGCGTCAGGCTTCCACCTTCAACGTCCCCCGCATCGCCTTCATCAACAAGTATGACCGCGTGGGTGCTGACTTCTTCAACGCTATCGAGACCATGAAGGATCGTCTCGACGCCAACGCCGTGGCCGCTCAGGTCCCGATGGGCGCCGAGGACAACTTCTGGGGCGTCATCGACCTGGTCACCATGACTGCATGGGACTTCAAGGCCGACGAGAAGGGTATGACCTACCCCGAGCCGATGGACGAGATCCCGGCTGAGTTTGCCGACATCGCTGCCACCAAGCGCGAGGAGCTCCTCGACGCTGCTGCCAGCTTTGACGACGAGCTCATGGAGAAGATCCTCATGGAGGAGGACTTCACCGTCGAGGAGCTCAAGGCTGCTCTGCGTAAGGGCGTTCTGGCCAACGAGCTCAACCTCGTCTTCGTGGGTTCCGCCTACAAGAACAAGGGCGTTCAGGAGCTGCTCGACGCTGTCGTCGACTACCTGCCCAGCCCGCTTGACGTCGAGGCCGTCACCGGTACCGATCCGGACACCGGCGAGGAGATCCAGCGTCATCCTTCCTTCGACGAGCCCTTCTCCGGCCTGGTCTTCAAGATCATGACCGACCCGTTCGTCGGTAAGCTCACCTACGTCCGCGTTTACTCCGGCCGCGCCGAGTCCGGCTCCTACGTTGTCAACGCTTCCAACGGTCAGCGCGAGCGCCTCGGCCGCATCCTTGAGATGAACGCCGCCGAGCGTATCGACCGTGACGACGCTGCCGCCGGCGACATCGTCGCTTGCGTCGGCTTCAAGAACTCCACCACCGGTGACACCCTGTGCGCTGAGGGCAAGGAGATCGTCCTCGAGAAGATCGAGTTCGCTAAGCCCGTTATTGACGTTGCCATCGAGCCCAAGACCAAGGCCGAGCAGGATAAGATGTCCCTGGCTCTGACCAAGCTCGCCGAGGAGGACCCGACCTTCCAGGTGTCCACCAACCACGAGACCGGCCAGACCATCATCGCCGGCATGGGCGAGCTGCACCTCGAGATCATCGTCGACCGTCTGCTCCGCGAGTTCAAGGTTGACGCTAACGTTGGTAAGCCCCAGGTCGCCTACCGCGAGACCGCTGGTCACGACGTCGAGAAGGCTGAGGGCAAGTTCGTCCGTCAGTCCGGCGGTCGCGGTCAGTACGGCCACGCCGTCATCAAGCTCGAGAAGATGGAGGAGGGCTTCGGCTACGAGTTCGTCAACGCTATCGTCGGCGGCGTCGTGCCCAAGGAGTACATCCCGTCCATCGATAAGGGCATCCAAGAGGCCCTGAACACCGGTGTTATCGCCGGCTTCCCGGTCCTCGACGTCAAGGTCACCCTGTTCGACGGTTCTTACCACGAAGTTGACTCCTCCGAGGCCGCCTTCAAGATTGCCGGTTCCATGGCTATCAAGGACGCTCTCAAGAAGTCCGATCCGCAGCTGCTCGAGCCGATCATGGCTGTCGAGGTCGAGACCCCCGAGCAGTACATGGGCGACGTTATGGGCAACCTCTCTGGTCGCCGCGGCAAGATCGAGGGCATGGAGGATCGCAAGAACAGCAAGCTCATCCGTGCCAAGGTGCCGCTGGGCGAGATGTTCGGTTACGCTACCGACCTTCGCTCCCAGACCCAGGGCCGTGCATCCTACACGATGCAGTTCGACTCTTATGAGCCCGCGCCCAAGTCCATTGTGGACGAGGTCATGAGCAAGAACGCCTAAGTTCGAGCTCCCTGTTACGTAATCCGCGAGAACATCTCTCGCACTCTTTGGAGGTTTAAGTTGGCTACCCAGAAGATCCGCATTCGCCTCAAGGGCTATGATCACGAGGTCGTCGATCAGTCCGCGAAGCTCATCGTCGAGACCGCTCAGAAGACCGGTGCTCGCGTTTCCGGTCCTGTCCCCCTGCCCACCGAGCGTAACCTGTACACGGTTATCCGCTCGCCGCACGTGAACAAGGACTCCCGTGAGCAGTTCGAGATGCGCACCCACAAGCGCCTCATCGACATCCTCGACCCCACTTCGGGCACCGTTGATTCGCTCATGCGTCTCGACCTTCCCGCTGGCGTCGATATCGACATCAAGCTCTAAGTTTTTTGCTCGATAGTGCGATTTGCAAGGCCGCAGCCCTAAGGGTTGCGGCCTTTTTTGTATCGATGGGGTAAAGGGTCTACACTACTGAGTTATTCGAAAAACGGGTGTATGAGTAAAACTGTTGGGGGCAGATATAGATGGTCGAGTGGATCGTTCGTCGTGCGCAGGGCGATCGTGCGCGCGTGGGCACGTTGACGGGTGTGGTGTGTATTCTCGCCAATGTGGCACTATGTGCTGCGAAGGGCGCAATTGGTGTGGTTTCGGGATCGGTTTCGATCGTGGCGGATGCCATGAACAACCTGTCCGATGCCAGCTCGAATATCGTGAGCGTGCTGGGTTTTAAGCTGGCGAGCAAGCCGGCCGACCCCGAGCATCCTTACGGCCACGGTCGCTACGAGTATCTCTCGGGTCTGGTCGTGGCGGCGCTCGTGCTGCTTATTGGCGTCGAGCTGGTGAAGTCGTCGGTGGAGCGAATTATCAACCCCGAACCTGTCGAGTTTTCGCTTGCCCTTGTGGCGGTTCTAGTGCTTTCGATGGTCGTAAAGCTCTGGATGGCGGCCCTCAACCAAAAGCTCGGCGATCGCATTGAGTCCGAGACGCTGCATGCGACCGCGCAGGATTCCAAGAACGATGTCCTTGCCACAGGCGCCGTGTTAGCGTGCGCAATTGTTTCGCAGGTGACGCACACCAATCTTGATGCCTGGGTTGGACTTGCCGTTGGCGCCTATATTGGCTGGAGCGGTTTTGAACTCATCCAGGATACGGTGAGCCCGCTTTTGGGCCAGGCGCCCGATCCTAAGCTGGTCAAGCACATTCGAGACAAGATCATGAGCTATCCCGGCGTTTTGGGCGTTCACGATTTGATGGTTCACGACTACGGCCCGGGCAGGAAGTTTGCAAGTGCGCACGCCGAGATGGCGGCCGAGGCCAGCCCGCTGGAAAGTCACGACACGCTCGACAATATTGAGCAGTCGTTTAGGGACGAGGACGGCATGATCGTCACGCTCCATTACGATCCCATCGTGACCGACGATTCAAAGGTGGCGAGCATGCGCCTGCGCATCAACGCTATGGCGCAAGAGGTCGATAGCCGCCTCTCGATCCACGACCTACGCTGTGTTCCGGGCCCCACGCATACCAACGTGATCTTTGACTGCGTACGTCCCTCGGATTTGGCGATGAGCGCCGAGGACCTGAAGCGCGCGCTGGCGAAACGGGTCGAATCGGAATATCCCAAGTCGGTCGCCAAGATCACGATCGACGAAGACTACGTAGGCCATGCCCACGAGTAGGGCTGTGCCAGCAAAGCAAGTTATACAGAAGGGGAGAGCATGAAGCGCCTATATCTACTCCGCCACGGTCAGACGGAATTCAACGTTAAAAAGCTCGTCCAGGGCCGCTGCGATTCTCCGTTGACCGATCTGGGCCGCAAGCAAGCGGGAATGGCAGCCGCATGGCTCAAGGACCACGGCGTCGTTCCGGACAAAGTGGTCTCTTCGCCCCTAGGCCGAGCCATGGACACAGCTCAGCTCGTCGCATGCGAGCTCCTCGGCTCGGACGCAGCACTTGAGCCCTGCGAAGGCATCATCGAGCGCTGCTACGGCACCTTCGAAGAAGGCCCCCACGATGCCCTTCCTACCGACGTCTGGGACCCCGGCGAGGACTTAGTCCCCTTCGGAGGAGAGGGAAGCCAGACGCTGCAGGAGCGCATGGTAGGCACCCTCACCAATCTCATGGGCGCCGAGGGCATCGAAACCCTCCTAGCAGTAAGCCACGGCAGCGCCAGCCGCCAATTCATCAAGGCTGCAGCCCCAGAGGACTTCGAGCTCCCAACAAAACTCCCCAACTGCGCCATCATGATCTTTGATTTTGACGATGCGCGAGAAGAGGACGATACGCTCCAATGCAAGTTCACCTTGCAGCAAATTGTGGATCCCCAGCAAAGTCATTAGCCTGAGCGAGCAAGGTTTAGCAGACATCAACGTGGCGTTCCCAGTGTGCGGCGGAGGGGGCGGGCCTGAGACATATTAAGGTTGTCGCGAGTTCCGCACGAACAGGAGAGCACTTAATGTGCTCTCCGTCGTGAGCAGGACTGTAGAGCAGCAACCTTAATATGTCTCAGGCCCGCCCCCTCCGCCGCACACTGGGAACGTGCCATGCACTTTACCTGCGTAAACAATGTGAGTGAAATATGAATCTCGATGGATACGCCCGCAGCCGTGTATACTAAACAACTGTGTGTAACCAGGGGAGTATTCTGGCTGGACAAAATGCCTGCTTAATAGGGTTGTCAGGTAGTCCGGGCGAAATACAAGGCTGGGGAGCACGTCGTGTAAGTAGTGGTCCTCTAGGGGCGTACGCTCGGTGGCGTACGCATTGTCCCAAGACCACGCGAGAGTTGGGATCATATCTTGATCAGCATGATTCTCGGCCGCAAGATTGGCATGACCCAGGTTTGGGACGAGGACGATAACGTCGTTCCCGTCACGGTCATCCAGGCTGGCCCCTGCGCTGTCTCGCAGGTTAAAACTCAGGCAACCGACGGCTATGACGCCGTCCAGATCGGTTTCGGCGACATCAAGGCCAAGAACGTGAACAAGCCCATGGCTGGTCACTTCGCCAAGGCTGGCGTCGAGCCTGTCCGCTTCCTTCGTGAGGTCCGCGTCGAGAACGGCGAGGAGCACAAGGTCGGCGAGGTCGTTACCGTCGCTGATTTCGCTGATGTCGAGAAGGTCGACGTCATCGGTACCTCCAAGGGTAAGGGCTTCCAGGGTCGCATCAAGCGCTGGGGTCAGCGCCGCGGTCCTATGACGCATGGTTCTCACTTCCAGCGTCACCCCGGTTCTATCGGTCAGTGCGCCTATCCTGCGCGCGTCCTCAAGGGCGTCAAGATGGCCGGTCACATGGGTAACGAGCGCGTTACCGTCAAGAACCTTTCCGTTGTCCGCATCGATGCCGAGCAGAACCTCATCTTGGTCAAGGGCGCTGTCCCGGGTGCCAAGAATGGTCTCGTCGCCATCCGTATGGCCTAAGGGCCCAGCCC
The DNA here is from genome assembly GCA_902362275.1 of Coriobacteriaceae bacterium. Taxonomy (GTDB): domain Bacteria; phylum Actinomycetota; class Coriobacteriia; order Coriobacteriales; family Coriobacteriaceae; genus Collinsella. The sequence goes on from CABIWB010000001.1 coordinate 252,101, forward strand.
ATTTAGCCCAGCGTCATACCAAGGAGAACACTTAAATGGCAAAGTTTGAAGTAAAGAACAGCGAGGGCAAGAAGGTCGCCGAGGCCGAGCTCGCCGCTGAGGTGTACGGCATCGAGCCGAACATCCACGTTATGCACCACATCGTCAAGTGCCAGATGGCCTCTTGGCGTCAGGGCACCCAGTCCGCTAAGGGCCGCTCTGAGGTTTCCGGTGGCGGCAAGAAGCCTTGGCGTCAGAAGGGCACCGGCCGTGCCCGCCAGGGTTCCATCCGTGCTGCCCAGTGGCGTCACGGTGGCGTCGTCTTCGCCCCCAAGCCCCGTTCCTACGCTAAGCGTATGAACAACAAGGAGGTCAAGCTGGCTATGCGCTCCGCGCTGTCCGCCAAGCTGGCCGATGGCGAGCTCGTGCTCGTCGACGACTACGGCTTCGAGAAGCCTTCCACCAAGGCTGCTGTCGCCATGCTCAAGGCTCTCGGCCTTGAGGGCAAGCGTCTGACCATCATCGTTCGCGATGAGGACGTCAACGCCTACCTGTCGTTCCGCAACATTCCCAAGACGTTCATCATCACTGCCGACGAGGCCAACACCTACGATCTCGTCAACAACAACGCCGTGCTGATGCCCGCCGACATCGCCGCTCACTTCGGGGAGGTGCTTGCATAAATGACCGCCCACGAGATCATCATCCGTCCGATCGTGTCCGAGCGTTCCTTCTCCGGCATGGAGCTGAACAAGTACACGTTCGAGGTCGCCAAGGATGCTAACAAGTATCAGATCAAGGATGCTGTCGAGGAGATCTTCGGCGTCAAGGTTGTTCGCGTGAACACCCTGACGGTTAAGCCCAAGACCAAGCGCGTGCGTTATGTCGCCGGAAAGACCCGTTCTTGGAAGAAGGCCATCGTCACGCTGGCCGAGGGCGACACCATCGAGGTCTTTGGCAACCAGGCCTAAGACTCGCTGCTGTTGAGTGAGCTCATGCCTCCCAAATAGGGGAGGCGGGAGCTCAAGGTTTTGGGCGTATAAAATGGACACGCCCGGAACCGTGTATATGTCCGGTGTCATCGCACCCGAGGCAGAACCTCGAATCCCTGTCTGCGATGGCTAACGGATTCCTATTGAAAGGGATTGTAATGGCTGTAAAGCACCTTAAGCCGACCTCCGCTGGTAGGCGTTGGCAGACGATCTCCGACTTCTCCGAGATCACCTGCACCAAGCCCGAGAAGTCTCTTCTCGAGCCCCTGCCCAAGAAGGCCGGTCGTAACAACAACGGCCGCATCACCACCCGCCACCAGGGCGGCGGCGTGAAGCGTCGTTACCGCGTGATCGACTTCAAGCGCAACAAGGACGGCGTGCCCGCCAAGGTTGCCACGATCGAGTACGATCCGAACCGTTCCGCTCGCATCGCTCTGCTGCACTACGCTGACGGTGAGAAGCGCTACATCCTGGCCCCCAAGGGCCTCGAGGTCGGTCAGACCATCATGTCCGGTTCTGACGCCGACATCAAGCCGGGCAACGCTCTGCCCCTCGCCGACATCCCCGTCGGTACGCTCATCCACGCCGTCGAGTTCCAGCCGGGCAAGGGCGCTGCTATCGCCCGTTCCGCCGGTAACTCCTGCCAGCTGATGGGTAAGGAGGGCAAGTACGCTATCGTCCGTATGCCTTCCTCCGAGATGCGCCGCATCCTCGTTACCTGCCGCGCCACCGTCGGTGAGGTCGGCAACGCTGATCACTCCAACATCGTCATCGGCAAGGCCGGCCGTAAGCGTCACATGAACGTGCGCCCGACCGTCCGCGGTACCGTCATGAACCCTGTCGACCACCCGCACGGCGGTGGCGAGGGCAAGAACCACACCTCTGGTCGTCCCTCTGTTACCCCATGGGGTAAGCCGACGAAGGGCCTTCGTACGCGCAAGAAGAAGAAGGTCTCGAACCAGCACATCATTCGTCGCCGTAAGAAGTAATTTCGGATACCGAGTTTTAGGAGAAAGCACTTATGAGCAGAAGTCTCAAAAAGGGCCCGTTCGTGGAGACTCGCCTTCTCTCGCGTATCACCGCGATGAACGAGGCTGGCAAGAAGGACGTCGTGAAGACCTGGTCCCGCGCGTCCACCATCTTCCCCGAGATGGTTGGTCACACCATCGCCGTCCACGACGGCCGCAAGCATGTGCCCGTGTATGTTACCGAGTCCATGGTTGGTCACAAGCTCGGCGAGTTCGCGCCGACTCGTACGTTCCGTGGCCACAAGGCCAAATAGGGGGTTAACCGTAAATGGCAACTAAGTCTATTGAAACTGAGGCCACCGAGGTTCGCGCCGTCGCTAAGTACGTGCGTGTTTCCCCCAGCAAGGCCCGCCTGGTGGTCGATCTGATTCGCCGCAAGCCTGTCGCTCAGGCCTTCGACATCCTCCACTTCTGCGACCGCGCCGTCGCCGTGGATGTCGAGAAGGTTCTCCGTTCCGCCGTTGCGAACGCCGAGAACAACAACGGTCTGCGTGCCGACAACCTGGTTGTCGCCGCTGCCTATGTTGACGAGGGTCCGACGCTTAAGCGCATCCGTCCCCGCGCCAAGGGTTCCGCTTCTCGCATTCTGAAGCGTACTTCCCACATCACCGTCGTCGTTGCTCCTCGAAAGGAGGCGTAAAGCTGTATGGGTCAGAAAGTCTACCCCACCGGCTTCCGTCTTGGCATCACCGAGAACTGGCGCTCCCGCTGGTTCGCAGAGAAGGATTACGCTAAGACCCTCGGTAACGATCTCGAGATCCGCAAGTACCTCGAGAAGCGTCTTTCCCGCGCAGCTGTCTCCCGCGTCGAGATCGAGCGCGCTGGCGACAAGGTGAAGGTCATCATCCTCACCGCTCGCCCCGGCGTTGTCATCGGTAAGAAGGGTGCCGAGATCGATACCCTCCGCACCGAGCTCGAGAAGGTCGCCGGCGTCTCCAAGGGCCAGCTCTCCGTCGACGTTGTCGAGATCAAGCGCCCCGAGCTCGACGCCAACCTCGTTGCTCAGTCTATCGCCGAGCAGCTCGAGGGCCGCGTTGCCTTCCGTCGCGCTATGCGCAAGGCTGTCCAGTCCGCCCGCAAGGCCGGCGCTAAGGGCATCCGTATCCAGTGCTCCGGTCGTCTCGGCGGTGCCGAGATGGGCCGTCGTGAGTGGTACCGTGAGGGTCGCGTGCCTCTGCACACCCTCCGTGCCAAGATCGACTACGGCACGGCTGTCGCCAGCACCACCATGGGCGCTTGCGGCGTGAAGGTCTGGATTTACCTGGGCGAGAAGCTCCCGGGCCAGCCTGTTCCCAACCCTGCACTCGAGGGCTCTTCCCGTCCTCGTCGTCGTAACTCCGAGAGGAGGGGTCAGTAGTGCTTGCCCCTAAGCGTATTCTTCACCGCAAGGTGCAGCGTGGCTCCATGAAGGGCCAGGCCAAGGGTAATACCGAGCTGCATTTCGGCGAGTTTGGTATCCAGGCTCTCGAGGCCCATTGGATCACCAACCGTCAGATCGAGGCCGCTCGTATTGCCATGACCCGCTACATGAAGCGTGGCGGTCGTGTTTACATCACGATCTTCCCCGATAAGCCCATCACCAAGAAGCCTGCCGAGACTCGCATGGGTTCTGGTAAGGGTAACCCCGAGGAGTGGGTGGCCGTCGTCAAGCCCGGCCGCATCATGTTCGAGGTCAAGGGCGTGCCCGAGGAGGTCGCTCGCGAGGCTCTGCGTCTTGCACAGCACAAGCTTCCCATCAAGACCAAGATTGTTGCTGCTAAGAACGCTGAGCAGCGCATCGAGAAGGAGATGGCTGAGGAGGCCGCTCTCGAGGCCAAGTGGGCTGCTGAGGACGCCGCCGCCGCCAAGGAGGAGAACTAATGAAGCCCGCAGAGATTCGTGAGCTCTCGGACGCTCAGCTCGTTGAGAAGCTGAAGGAAATGCGTGCCGAGCTCTTTAACCTTCGTTTCCAGATGGCCACCAGCCAGCTGGACAACACCGCTCGCGTCAACACCGTGAAGAAGGACATCGCTCGCGTCCTCACGGAGCAGCGCGCCCGCGAGATCGCAGCGGAGAAGTCCGCTGTCGCCGAGTAGGACCTAAGGAGAGAACATGACTGATTCGCGTAACTCGCGTAAGGTCCGTACGGGTGTCGTTACCTCCGTCTCCGGTGCCAAGACCATTGTTGTCACCATCACCGAGCGCAAGCGTCACCCCAAGTACGGCAAGATGATGACCAGCTCCAAGAAGCTGCACGCTCACGACGAGGAGTGCACGGCTGGCGTGGGCGATACCGTCCGCGTTATGGAGACCCGTCCTATGTCCAAGATGAAGCGTTGGCGCCTCATCGAGGTCGTCGAGCGCGCTAAATAAGCAGTCGCTCTTACGACTTGTACGTTTCCGAAGATGTGCGTATGCCTGGCTTGCATACCACGAGCCGCATAAAGGCTGCGCACCTCTCTTCGGTTCTTAGTTCGGAGGAACATCTACCATGATTCAGATGCAAACCATGCTGAACGTCGCCGACAACTCCGGCGCTCGCAAGATTCGCTGCATCAAGGTGCTTGGCGGTTCCAAGCGTCGTTATGCAGGCATCGGCGATGTGTTCATCGGTGCTGTCCAGGAGGCTACCCCTGGCGCCAACGTCAAGAAGAAGGACGTTGTCCGTTGCGTCGTCGTTCGCACCGTTAAGGAGATCCGCCGCAAGGATGGCTCCTACATTCGCTTTGATGAGAACGCCTGCGTTGTCATCAACAACGATGGTTCGCCCGTCGGCACCCGTATCTTCGGGCCCGTCGCTCGCGAGCTTCGTGATAAGAAGTACATGAAGATCGTCTCGCTCGCTCCCGAGACCCTGTAGTTAGGGGAGATATATGTATATCAAGAAGGGCGATAAGGTCCAGGTTCTCTCTGGTAAGGATCGCGGCAAGCAGGGCGTTATCCTGCGTGCCCTCCCCGCCGAGAACAAGGTCGTTGTCGAGGGCGTTTCGGTCGTCAAGAAGGCCGTCAAGCCCAACGCTGCCAACCAGCAGGGCGGCATCGTTTCGCAGGAGGCTCCCATCGACGTCTCCAACGTCAATCTCGTCTGCCCCGAGTGCGGTAAGGTTACCCGCGTCGGTCACGAGAAGGACGGCAAGAACAAGCTGCGCGTCTGCAAGAAGTGCGGCCATAAGTTCTAAGCTGCCCGCAACAGTTAAGTTGCTAGCAAAGGCCCGGATGCCACGGCACCCGGGCCTTTTTCTATCCCTAATCATTGGGGACAGACTTATGGTACTCATTGGGGACAGACTTAAATGAGTGCCGTTGAAATGCCGGCAGCTGGGGACGTTCCCTATGTGCCGGCAGTTTGGGACGGTCCTTTGATGTCTGGTGCCCCCAGAGGGGTGGAGTAATACAGCTGGCTCTGTCTTTTAGGGCTACGGTGTTCCGTCGCTTTATGTTTCACGAGGATCGTTACATGCGCATTTACGCGCATGTAATTGCGTGATAATGCGTGTAACCGCGCAAACATGTGCAAACTATGGCTATATGATAACTGTTTGCACATAAATACGCATATACGTGCATATACGCGCATAGTTGTGCGAATATAGAAACGGCAGAAATGCAAGACGATCCATGATTCAGGAGGCACATATGGCAGATTCCAAGCAGGCTCCACTTGACTCCGCGGCAGCCGCAAAGGCAGCGTTTGCTTCGGTCCAGGGTAAGCCGTTCCCCGATGATATCTTTACGGCTCCCGAGCTTCGTTGGGCCGTGATCGGGTGCGGCATTATCGCCAACCAGATGGCTCAGTCTCTCGCTCTTGCCGGCCGCAAGCTTGCGGGCGTCGCCAACCGCACGCTGTCAAAGGCTCAAGCTTTTGCCGAGCAGTATGGCATCGAAAAGGTCTATGACACGGTCGAGGACCTCTATGCCGATCCGAACATTGACGCGGTCTATATCACCACGCCGCACAACACGCATATCACCTACCTGCGCGCCGCTCTGGCAGCCGGCAAGCACGTGCTCTGCGAAAAGGCCATTACCCTCAATTCTGCCGAGCTCGATGAGGCCCGAGCCATTGCCGACGAGCATAACGTGGTCCTTATGGACGCTACAACGGTGCTCCACATGCCTTTGTATCACGAGCTGCGCCGTCGCATGGATGCCGGTGAGTTCGGCCGCATGAATCTCGCTCAGCTCAACTTTGGTAGCTACAAGGAGTACGGCGACCTGACCAACCGTTTCTACAATCGCAACCTTGCTGGCGGTGCCATGCTCGACATTGGCGTGTATGCCCTGTCCGCTATGCGCCTCTTTATGGCAAGCCAGCCCGCTGAGGTCGTTTCGTTGGGCAATACCTGTGAGACCGGTGTTGATGTTGCGGGCGGTATCGTATGCCGTAATGCCGAGCAGCAGCTGGGTGTTGTGAGCCTTACGCTCCACTCCAAGCAGCCCAAGCGCTCGGTCATCAGCTTTGACAAGTGCTATATCGAGGTCAACGAGTATCCGCGTGCCGATCACGCGACCATTGTGTGGACTGCGGACGGCCACCGAGAGGAGGTCCACGCCGGCACCGAGGCTTATGCCCTGTGCTACGAGATGGCCGACCTCGAGAAGGCGGTTGCCGGCGACGACTCCAAGCGCGAGCTGCTGGATTATGCTTCTGATGTTATGGAGCTTATGACCAAGCTACGCGCCGACTGGGGAGTCGTGTACCCCGAGGAGGAGTAAGCGATGCTTGCGGAAGATAGGCTCAACGCGATTGTGTCGATGGTGCAGCAGGCTGGCTCGGTTACTGTGCCAGAGCTTGCCGATACCCTGGGCGTGACGGCGTCTACCATTCGGCGCGACCTGCAGACGCTCGATCGAGCGCACCGCATCGCCAAGGTCCACGGTGGAGCGACGAGTCTTGAGCGCGCGCACGTGACGCGCGACCTAACGCTCAATGAGCGCAGCGACCTCCATAACGACGACAAGGAGCGTATCTGCGCCCGTGCGGCGGCGCTTGTGGAGCCCGAGAGCTTTGTATACATCGACTCGGGCTCGACGACGCTCAAGCTCATCGAGCATCTTCCACACCTTGAAGGTGTCACCTATGTGACCGATTCCGTGCTCCATGCTCAGCACCTTGCTTTGCGCGGCATGCGCACCGTGGTGTTGGGTGGCGAGCTCAAGCCCGAGACCGAGGCGCTCGTTGGGCCCGATGCCTTGGCAACCTTAGACCGCTACAACTTCAACTGTGGCTTTTGGGGTTCTAACGGCATTGCCGCCGAGCAGGGCTTCACAGCGCCCGATATCGAGGAAGCGCAAGTAAAGCGTGTCTCGATGCGCCATACGGCCAAACGCTTCGTAATTTCGGACGCCAGCAAATTTGGCATGGTGGCGCCCGTCAAGTTCGCGGACTTCCGCGACGCAACGATTATTACCGCAGGCGAGGTCCCCGCCAAGTACCGGGCAATGGACAACGTCATCACGGTCTAACAGCAGGGGACGGGCTAAGGCCAAAACCACCGCGAAGGGGCAGGAACCTTTGTGGTGGTTTGACGTTTGCCCAGATAAAACCTGCCAAAATAAACCTGTCCCTTTTCGGCAGGTTTTAGGGCTCCCAGGGGCAGGGGGCTTCGATGTGGATGTGCTCGCCGGTTACGGGATGCGTGAAGGACACGCTGTGGGCGTGGAGCATCAGGCCACAAGGGCGCGGCGTTCCGTACAGGTCGTCGCCTACCAGGGGATGACGCTCGCTTGCCAGGTGCACGCGAATCTGATGCTTGCGGCCGGTGAGCAACTCGACATCGATATACGAGCGCGTGGGCAGGCCTCGGCGGCTCTTAAGGCGCTTGAGCACCTTGACGCGCGTCTGAGACGGCTTGCCGCTGGCACCGACGCGCATCTTACGGCTATCGTGGCGGTCGCGGGCGATGGGCTTGTCGATGAGCTTTTCGTTCCAGTCGATCTTGCCCTCGGCGAGCGCCAGATAGTGCTTTTCGAAGGCGTGGTCGATCACCATCTGGTCAAAAGCGGGTTGCGTCTGCTTGTCGAGCGAGAACAGCACCACGCCGGTGGTGTCACGGTCCAGGCGATTGAGCGGCTGCATGTCGGTCGCGGCAAAGCCGTCGCCCATGGCCAGCAGCAGGTCGCTGGCGTAGTCGGTAAGTGTGCGCTCGCAGGTGCCGTCACCGTGGACGATCATGCCGGCGGGCTTATCGATGGCCATGAGCCAGGCGTCGCAGTAGAGGACTTGAGGTTCTTCGTTCACGTGTAAGCCTTTCGGTTAGCTAATTCCCACAAACATGCAGCCCGAGGTGGCGCCGCGCAGGCGGGCAGCGGGCTTGCGACCTGCCTGCGCTGCCTCAATGGCGCGGCGGACACGAGCGACGGCACGGCCAATTTCATCGGCCTCGAGCAGAGTTCCGTCGACCATGAGACGGCGCACGCCGGCATCGAGCAGCTGCGGAACCTGCGGCGTGAGGTCGATGGGGTAGGCATCGTACAGGCGCGAGCGGCCGTGGACGTCGGTACGCACCGGCATGACCTTGCCGTCGATATTCTTGAGCGACAGCTTGCGGGCGCGCAGGCGGCAGTTGGCGCAATCGTGGATACAACCGTTGGCTACCTGCAGGATGCAGTGCTCGCTCGTCATAACGCGCGGGCGGCCGAACACGGTGATGCCCAGGGCTGCGGGCGCGAAGGTGCCAAGCGAGATAATCTCGTCGAGCGTGATCTCGGGCGAGAGCCAAAACGCACTGGCTCCGTGCTCGGCAAGTGCCTCCATGCAAGGCGTGTTGTGCACGGGCAGGCAAGAGCGAATCTCGGCCGTGGCGCCAACTTGGGCGGCCAGGGCAAGCTCAGAGATGTTGCCAATAGCGACCGTGGCACCGGCAACAACCCACGGGTCGATGCGTGCGTGGTCAACGGCGCGGCAGACCTCATCGAGTACGGGTACGATGCCCTGCTCAAACGCATCGGCGGGGGAGAGCTCAGCCGCATCGAGCGCGTCGGTGGTCATGTAGATGCGCGTTGCACCCTCGGCACGAGCGGCCCCGGCGGCGTCGAGCGAGGTGACGGTGGCACAGATCTGCGGTTCATCGCGGTAGTGCTCGGGCGCGGGGCGGGAATCACTAGTGACAATCGCCGGCAGCTCGAGCGTGCGGGCGCGCTCGTCATACGGCGCCAGAATGGTCTCTTCCAGCGCCTTGCAAGCGGCGGCGCGCACCTTGTGCACAGCGGAGAAGCCCATGCCGCAGCCCTCATCGAGCGCCACATCAAAGCTCGCGGCCTCAAAGGGTGAGGAACCCATGCGCCCGACGTGCTCAACCAGATCGGACGCCTCGACGGCGCGAGTCTTGGCGGCCTCGACGGTAAAGCCGGTTGCGGTGGCGGTGAGCGCGGGGTCGTCGCAGCAGGTGAGCGTAACGGTAAACGGCTCGCCCAGGCGCGCCACGACGGACACGTCCACGGCGCGGCGGCGCAGCACATCGCGCTTGAGCGCGGCGCCGGCGGCGTCGATGGCACGCTGGCTACGAATCACGCGGACGCGGCAGCCCTCGGGCATGCTGCGAGGCACGCGGCACTCGATGATGTCGCCGGCGGCGGCATCATCGGCGGCAATGGTGGTCAGGAACTGGTCAAACTCATCGTCGTGGCGAAGCTCCAGCAGGTCGCCCTTGCCCACGGGCTCAAACAGCTCAATACGGGCGATGGCAGCGCGGCGACGACGGTCGTCGGGCTTGAGCCCGCGCACATCGCGGTTGGCAAGGCGGCTGCCGAGCACCGTGCCCACGATTTGGCCGCGGTTGTTGGAGCGCTCGTAGCTCATCATCTCGTCACCCGAGGTACCGTCTTGGTAGGCGTGCGTAAAGTCGCGGTTAAAGCAGCGCTTGAGCTGGCGCTGGCGGGCGGCATCCTCATCCTTAGAGGTCGAAACATCGGCCAGCATGTCATCGATCTGATGTCGATACACATCGACGATGGAATACACGTAATCGGGCGCCTTCATGCGGCCCTCGAGCTTGAGCGATGCGGCACCGGCGTCATACAGACGGCGAACGAGCTGCGAAGTGTTGGTGTCGCGCGGGCATAGAGCGCGCTCTCGGCCGGCGGGGGAGAGCGCGCGGCCGTTCTCGTCGATCAGCTCATAAGGCAGGCGACAGGGCTGAGCGCACATGCCGCGGTTGGCCGAGCGGCCCGCCATGGCAAAGCTCGAGAGCAGGCACAGGCCCGAATAGCAAAAGCAGATGGCGCCGTGGCTAAAGACCTCGAGGTCAACGTCGGGCGCGGCATTGTGAATGGTGGCGATCTCGTCGATGGAAAGCTCGCGCGAGAGGGTCACGCGGTCGGCGCCCTGCTCGCGGCACCAGATAGCCCCGCGGTCGTCATGGATGTTCGCTTGGGTCGAGATATGCGTCTCGATGCCGGGCATGGTGCGCTTGACCTCAAAGAACAGACCCCAGTCCTGGATAATGAAGGCATCGGCGCCCAGCGTGGAGCAGCGGTGGATGAGTTGCAGCGCATCGCCCATCTCGGACTGCTTGATGACGATGTTGACCGTGACATAGACGCGCGAGCCGGCCAGGTGTGCAGCACGGCAGGCCTGCTCAAAGGCCTCGTCGGTAAAGTTCGTTGCCTTGCGGCGGGCGTTGAAGCTGCCCATGCCACAGTAGATGGCATCGGCGCCGGCGGCGAGCGCGGCGGCAAAGGGCTCCGGGCCTCCGGCGGGGGCCAAGAGCTCGGGTCTGCGGTTGGTGGTTCGACTGGCGGTTGCGGTCATATCCTGCCTTTCAAAATGCTCAGATACTCAAAAGTATAGTGGCGACGTCGCGATGGGCGATGCCCGCAGCCTAAGCAGGACAAAGTCTTCAGCAGCCCCTCAGGCAAAACTAATCCGTTTTCCTCCGTCCCCAAGGGATCAGTGGGTTAGCCCTCCTTGCGAACTTTTTGCAGGTAGCGGTAGACGCTGGGCTCAGAGATGCCCAGCGCGGTGGCGGCGCAGGCCACGGCGCCCTTGAGCATGAACACCCCGTTGCCGTTGAGGTGGCGAATGACGTCCACGCGGTCGCTCTGACCAAGCGACGCTACATCCAGCCCGCGCGCGCTCAGCAACTCGGCAATGCTGCGGTCGATGAGCTCCTGTGTGGACTCCGAAAGGCTCTCGACTTCGATGGGGGAGGGCTCCGTGCGGACCGGCGCTGCGTCGAAGCAGGCCATAAGCTGCTGGGCCATGGCGTTGATGTCGCGCACGGCCGAAAGGTCGGTGTTGACACACAGCATGCCGACAATCTCGTTATCCTCGCGGATAAAGTACGTCGCCGACTCCAACGTCTTGCCGCCGGCGCCGCGTCCCTCGTAGCCCGTAATAAACGGCAGGTCGCGATACTTGGGGTCGTGCATGATCGTGAGTGCCAGATCGGTGGCGGGACCGCCGACCTTGCGGCCGCTCACGATGCCGTTGCGAATATCGACGATGGCGTGGTCGGGATCCGAGAAATCGTGCAGCACGATTTCGCTATTTTTGCCGAGTATCTGCTCCAGGAAATCGACCATCGGCAAAAAGCGGCGTACGGTCTCGTTCATGGGCAACTCCTTTGGGTGAAATCGGAAATGTTCATAACAATTTTTTCTCATGGTAACACGATGCCCATTGATTCGCATATTCGCAGGTACATCGCGTAATACAGACGAGCGGTAGGAAATTGGCGGCAAACGGTCGACAAAAAGAAAAGTTAGATGTTATTTTGACTAGACACATTCCAAACCTGCGGAAACACTCTATATCAGCTGAAGAATTATCTGATAACAAAAAATTATTATTGAGAATGAGAAATTTCTTAAATACTATATTCACCGAAGGCACAACCTCATCGCCTAACTGCGTCAAAATGTATACGCAGATGCGAAAACAGCTACTTCGAGGATTGGTGGTCAAATGACCCAGGAGACGGTTACGAACGGCACTGAAGCCCTGTTCACTCGCGAAGGCATGCCTCCCGTTAAGGAAATGATCCCGTGTGCCCTTCAGCACGTACTGGCATCGTTTGCCGGCATCATTACCCCGGCGGTCATCATGGCCGGCGTCTACGGTTTTAATAGCCAGCAGAGCACCGACATCATCCAGGTCGCGCTCATTCTTTCGGCGATCGACACGGCCCTTCAGGCCTTCGCTCCCTTCCGTTGCATCGGCGGCGGCCTGCCCATCGTCATGGGCGTTTCGTTCGCGTTCCTGCCGGCCCTGCAGGCCATGGGTGCCTCGGGCTTTAGCTTTGGTGCGCTGCTGGGCGGCGAGATCGTCGGCGGCGCCGTCGCGGTCCTCTTTGGTCTGGCCTACAGCAAGATCAAGTGGCTGTTCCCGCCCGTCGTGACCGGTACGGTCATCTTCTCCATTGGCGTCTCTCTCTATCCCACGGCCGTCAAATATATGGCCGGCGGTATGGGCACGCCGCTGTGGGGTACCCCGCAGGCCTGGTGCGTCGCTCTTATCACCTTCGCCGTGGTCTTTGCGTTCGCCAACTTTGGCAAGGGCACGCTCAAGCTGGGCTCCGTGTTCTTTGGCATGATCGTTGGCATGATCGTTTCGATCCCCTTTGGCATGATCGACTTCTCCAGCGTCGCCACCGCTCAGGTCTTCGCCCTTCCCAAGCTCATGCCCTACGCGCTCGAGTTTGATCCCGAGGTCTGCATTACCCTCGCCGTCGTGTTCCCCATGGTTGCTATCCAGGTTATCGGTGACGTCTCCGCCGCCTGCCTGGGCTCCATCGACCGTATGCCCACCGAGCGCGAACTCTCCGGCGCTATCGTGTCCCAGGGCCTCACCTCTATGGTCGGCGGCCTGCTGGGCGGTCTTCCCACCAGCGCCCTTGGCCAGAATGTGGGCATCATCTGCTCCAACAAGGTCGTCAACAAGTGGGTCTTTGTGATCATCGCGGCCGTCTTTGCCATCGCCGGCCTGTTCCCGCAGCTCTCTGCCGTCCTTTCCGCTATCCCGCAGCCCGTCATCGGCGGCGCGACCGTCGGCGTCTTTGGCACCATCACCATGAACGGCGTGCGCATGTTCACCCGTGAGGGCCTCACACAGCGCACTACCACCATCGTCGGCACCTCCGTCGTCTTTGGCTTGGGTATCTGGATGGCTAGCGGTTGTCTTGCCGGCGAGGGTATGCCCACCTGGGTGTCCACCGTCATCGGCTCCAACGCCGTGACCCCCACCGCCATCATGGCCATCGTGCTCAACCTGATCCTTCCGCAGACGCCGGTCGTGGCTCAGCACATCGATGCCGCCAAGGGTGCCGCCGCGGATCTGGTCTTGCCCGAGAGCAAGAAGTAACCAATTCGGTGCTATTCGTCGGCGGACGTATCACCTCGTCCGCCGACGTCATGCGGTGCCAGGCCGCACTTCAAAGGGTTTGTCCCGTGGGTAAAATAAGGCTGACGGCAGCCCAAGTGGTGAAGAACTGGGCAGCGCCGTTACTCAGTTTAAGGGGTCAATGCCTTAACGGCGTCGACCCCTCTTTTTGTGCTTCGAACGCTGCTTGAGTGCCTCGGAAAGTCCGATGAGCGCCGTGAAGAGCGAGACCAAAGCGGTCCACGTGCGGTGGTGTACCGCCTCTTTTGCGTGCGCCGCTTATCGAATTACGTTATAGCTAGCTATATTATAGAAAGGTATAGTATAGCTAGCTATAACGTAAAGGAAGGACGGTCCTGTGTTTATCGGAAGAACAGCGGAAATGTCCGAGCTCAATCGACTGTATGGCACGGACTCCTTTGAGATGCCTGTGATTTACGGCCGCCGTCGTGTGGGTAAAACGCGCCTTATCACAGAGTTCATCCAAGGCAAGAAGGCTATTTACTTTCAAGCTCGTCGTACCAATGCGGAGGCAAACCTGCACGGCTTCAGCCAGGCGATACTTGCAGGCTCGGTTGGTGCTGCAGGCGTGTCGTTTCGTAGTTTTGACGAGGCGTTCGATGCATTGGCCACCATGGCTCGAACGGAGCGTTTGATTGTCGTGATTGACGAGTATCCCTATCTCGCCCAATCGAATCCCGAGATCAGCTCGTTGCTGCAAGACAAGATCGACCACTTATACAAAGAGACCAGGCTCATGCTGATCCTATGCGGCTCGTCTCTTTCGTTTATGGAGAAACAGGTGTTGGGCTACGAGAGCCCACTATACGGTAGGCGTACGGCCCAGTTTAAGATCATGCCGCTCGATTTTACGACGACCCTCGGGTTGTGGCAGAGCATGGGTCGCGAAGACGCTGCAGTTTGCTATGGCATGACGGGTGGCATTCCTGCATATATCGAGAAAGTTGATCCTGCCGTATCGCTCAAGGACAACATCAAACGTCTTTTTCTTACTCCTACGGGCTATCTCTTTGAGGAGCCGAGTAACCTGCTGTTGCAAGAGTGCCGCAATCCCGAGCAATATGATGCGATCGTGCAAGCAATTGCTCAGGGGCGCTCGAGAATCTCGGAGATCGCGAGCTCCACGGGAATCCCTGCGAGCAACGTAAAGAGCTATGTGGATAAGCTGGCGTCGCTTGGGATTGTCGAGCGCGAGCTGCCCCTAAACGAGACGAGCAATAAGCGAGCCGTGTATCTGCTGAGCGACCAGATGTTTAGGTTCTGGTACAAGTTTGTGCCGCAGAACATCGGGCTGATTCAAAACGATATGGCCGAGATGGCGTATAAGCGCATTGAGCCGCACGTATCGGATTACATGGGTACGGTCTTTGAGCTTATATGCAGACAATACGTGTACGAACTCGCGCGCGCCGGCCAGCTCGATGTGGCTCCGGTGAGTGTCGGGCGCTGGTGGGGGACGGACAATCGCACGCATACGCAGGAAGAACTCGACTTGATTGTTGACGATGGCGAGGGCGCTGCGCTGTTTGCGGAGTGCAAATGGCACAATGAACCGGTAGGCGAGGATGTTCTGGAAAAGCTCGTGTACCGAAGCGAGCTCTTTAGGCGGCAGCATAAAAGCTACGTGATCTTCTCGAAGCGTGGCTTTACGCAAGGATGTCAGGAAGCTGCGGCGAGCAGGGGAGATACCAAGCTGATTTCGTTTGCCGAGATGTGCGAGCGGAGATAACCAAGCGCTCTGATGTGCTGCTCGGAATGGGACGCGCTTTCCCTTTGCGGCCTTTGGCGGAAACTACGTCCCGGATTCCCGCTTCAGGATGGGATGCCGTTTCCGATAGAGGCATGGGGCGGAAAGCGCGTCCCAGAATCCGGCGCAACGCCGCTGGAGTAGAGGGGCGAGCTCCGGACTTCGTAACCGAAAATCCATTTGTTAAACCTGGCACCCGTGGGTAGAATAAGGTCGACGGCAGCCCAAGGGTGATAGCTGGGCAGCGCCGTTACTTCGATTAAGGGGTCATCGCCTTAGTGGCGTCGACCCCCTCTTTTTCTGCTTCGTACGCTGCTTAAGTGCCTCGGAAAGTCCGATAAGCGCCGTGAGGAGCGAGACCAAAGCGGTCAGGAGTTTCACGAAATCAATCAGATCGGTCATGGGCATCACCTCCCGTCGCATGGAGGGCACTGCCCGGCACATGGAACTGCCGTCAACAATAACCAGTCTATCAAACTGCAGCCATAAATACGAATGTATGTTCGATAATAATAACGACGCGATTCTCTCAAAGCGCGGCTTTACGCAAGGGTGCCGGGTAGCCGCGCTGGGCGATTTCATGTCCGCACGAGCGCCTAACCTTACGGCAATGTAGCCGCCTATGTAGTAAGCGGCAGGCAATGGAGAAAGGCCCTAACCGTGTCAGCTGAAAAGACGCCGTGTATCTCGGCTATCGATACGACGAACTTTGCGCGCCAGATTGTGCTGGACTTTGAGTTTGCGCCGGTACCAAAGCAGCGCCAGCGCCGTGGGCTGCGCAACGAGATTATCGAGGTCGGCGCTGTCAAGCTCGATTACCGCGGCAACGTTATGGGCGAGTTCTCGCAGTTTGTGCAGACGGAATTTACCGAAGGCGTTGCGTTTCCCGTCCGCGAGCTTACGGGGATATCGGCCGTGGACACCGCGATGGCCGATCCGCTCTATGTGGTGATCAAAAGGCTCAGCGATTGGATCGGTCGCTACTCCGCCCAGATAGTTTGCTGGAGCGGGGCGGATCGTCGACAGCTCTTGACCGAGTGCCAGGCAAAGCACATCGACCTTGCCGAATTTCCTACGGACTGGGCCGACCTGCAGGCGTTCTACACCTTGATCATGGACGTGGGCAGCCACGGGCGCGTCTCGTTGGGCGACGCGGCAACGTGGTTTGGCATCGAGTTTGACGAGTCGACGGGTCACGCCCACAGCGCCCTTGCCGATGCGCGCGTGACCGCCAAGCTGCTCAAGCAGATGATGGAGGGGGACTACCACGTGAGCCCGCGCGCCCAGGAAGTCCGCCAACGGTGGGGGATGGGCGAGCGAGCTCAGACGCGCCTTTCCAGCAAGTGCCCCGAGCTGGGCGACCTGCTGCTGAAGCTGAAAGCGGAGGGGAGGTAGGGGGACTCCGGGAATGACCTCTGACTCAAGTCAACGGGGCTCATTTTGCTTTCTTTGGAGCTTTCTCACGGGGCTGACTTTACTTCGTCTCATTTCGTATAAAGCAGCTGCTAGATTGCATGGTGATGATAAAATTAATCAATTCAACATCAGCAGCTGTCGCTTTGCGCGATGAGGGGTTCCGAGACGTATGAACGAGTCTGATACACGGCTTAAGCTCATCGATCCTGCGATTATGAAGTCGTGGGATCGTAATACCCAAGTCTTCACTGAGTATTTCTTTACCAGTGGCGAGATCGTCGTGCGCGGAAGCATGGTCACCCGTAAAGACAAGAAGAAGGCGGACTACCTTCTTATGTACGCTCCCGGTATCCCTATCGCAATTGTCGAAGCCAAGGATACGGAGCACACCGTTGACGCCGGTCTCCAACAGGGGATGGGATATGCTCAACTGCTCGATATTCCGTTTGCGTACAGTTCAAACGGAAAGGGTTTTGTCGAGCACGATTTTCTTACCGGGAAAGAGCGCGCTCTCGCCATGGACGAGTTCCCCACTCCGGCGGAACTCTGGACACGATACTCAAAAGCTAAGGGGCTTGAGCATCCGTATAGCCAGGAGATTGTGACCGCTCCGTATTACCAGGAGCACGGCGGCAATCATCCTCGCTACTATCAGTGCATCGCCATCAATCGTACGCTTGAAGCTATTGCGCGAGGTAAGAATCGCATCTTGCTCGTTATGGCAACGGGAACGGGAAAGACTTTTACGGCTTTTCAAATCGTTCATCGCTTGCGACAGACTACCGAGGTTCGTAAGGTTCTCTATCTGGCGGACCGCAATATTCTCGTCGATCAGACCATAGACGGCGATTTCAAACCCCTCAAGAGGGTTACAACCAAGGTCGTAGGTCGAAAGCTCGATTCTGCTTACGAGGTCTATTTCTCGCTCTACCAACAGCTTGTTGGAGAAAACGGTGAAGAAATATTCCGCGAGTTCGACTCGGAATTCTTCGATTTGATTATCGTCGACGAGTGCCATCGCGGAAGCGCCGCGGCGGACTCCGCATGGCGTAAGGTACTTGAGTATTTCAATTGTGCAATTCAAATCGGTATGACGGCTACGCCAAAGGAGACTGAAGAGGTTTCAAACATTACCTACTTCGGCGAACCTGTCTACACCTACTCCCTTAAACAGGGAATCGAGGATGGCTTTCTTGCCCCGTATAAAGTTATTCGTCCTAAGCTGAACGTCGACATTTACGGATACCGTACTGAGGAAGGTACCGTAGATGATCGCGGTGAAGCTCTGACCAAACGTGTTTTCGAGAAGCAAGACTTCGACAGCGAGATTGTCATCAAAGAGCGCTACGAGGAAGTTGCCAAGCGGATAACTCAATTTCTAAAGGAGACGGATCGTTACTCCAAGACCATAGTCTTTTGCGTCGACATCGAGCATGCCGAAAATATGCGACGTGCCCTTGTAAACGAGAACGCCGATATCGTAAGAGATCACCCCACCTACATCATGAAGATTACGGGTGACGACAGGGAAGGTAAGGCTCAGTTAGATAACTTCATCGACCCCGACGAGAAATACCCGACCATCGTTACGACTTCGAAGCTTCTCACCACTGGCGTTAATTGCAAGACATGTAAGGTAGTCGTGCTCGACAACAAGTTCGGTGAGCACGGAATGACGGAGTTCAAGCAGATTATCGGCCGCGGAACCCGTATCTGTGAGGACTACGACAAACTCTATTTCACCATCCTCGATTTTCGCGACGCGTCGCGCTTGTTTGCAGATCCCGAGTTTGATGGCGAACCTGTTGTTGTGTTTGAGCCTAATCCGGGTGACCCCATTGCGGATCCGGGTCCTGGCGGCAATGGCGGCAGCCCCGTCCCGCCCCCGCCTCTGATCGTAGACCCACCCGTATTACCGCCGGATGATTCGTCCTCTCATGTGAAATATCACGTTCATGGGGCCGACGTCTATGTGGTGTCGGAGATGGTGCAGTACTACTCCTCCGATGGTCTTCTTGTAACTGAGAGCCTTAAGGACTATACACGGAAAAACATTCTCGGCGAATACGACACTCTTGACCACTTCCTGGCGGCGTGGAACTCTGAGCATAAGAAGCAAGCGATTATCGACGAGCTGCGTGCACGTGGCGTATTTCTGGATGAGCTGCGGCGCGAGACTGGACAAGACCAAATGAGCGACTTTGACCTCATCTGCCATATTGCTTACGACCAGAGGCCCCTGACGCGCAGTGAGAGGGCCAATAGTGTCAAGAAAAAGGGCGTGCTCTATGAGTATGCCGGCGTCGCGCGCGAGGTCCTTGAAGCACTTCTCGACAAATATACGACGTCGAACCTCGTAGACTTGGACGATACCCATGTCCTCGATCTCGAGGAGTTCCGTCGGTTTGGCAGCCCAATGAAGATCGTTGCCGCATTCGGCGGCAAACAACAGTACATTCAGGCAGCGCAGATGCTCGAGGACGAGCTCTACATCGCATAGAGAAAGGTAACGATAGCAAATGGCACTGGGATCTCTTGTAAAGACCCTGCAGAACATCATGCGCAAAGATGCTGGCATCAATGGCGATGCGCAGCGCATCGAGCAGATGACCTGGCTTTTCTTCCTCAAGATTTACGATGCCAAGGAGCAGGAGTGGGAGTTTCACGATGACTCCTATCAGTCCATCATCCCCGAGCGCCTGCGCTGGCATAGCTGGGCGCACGATGCGAAGGACGGTAAGGCGCTTACTGGTGATGAGCTTCTCGACTTTGTAAACAATGATCTATTCAAGACTCTTGAGAGTCTTGAGCTTGCACCTGATGCGCCTTTGCGACACGTCGTCGTCAAGGCTGCTTTTACTGACGCCAACAACTACATGAAGGATGGGATTCTGCTTCGTCAAGTCATCAACGAGATTGACGGGTCGGTTGACTTTACCGAGTACAAAGAGCGCCACGCCTTCGGTGAAATTTACGAGACCATCCTGAAAGACTTGCAGTCCGCAGGTAATGCCGGCGAGTTTTACACGCCCCGAGCGGTGACTGACTTTATGGCCCAGGCGCTTGCGCCCAAGCTCGGCGAGACTGTGGCTGACTTCGCGTGTGGCACGGGCGGCTTTTTGACGAGCGCTCTCAAGATTCTCGACTCCCAGGTTCAGACTCCAGCCGATCGTGAGCTCTATGCAAGATCGGTCTACGGTATCGAGAAGAAGCAGCTCCCTTACCTGCTGTGCGTGACCAACATGCTGTTGCACGATATCGATAATCCTGAAGTCTTTCACGATAACTCTCTCGAGAAGGACGTTCGCGAGTGGAAGCACAAGCCTGACGGCCAGTTTGACGTTGTACTTATGAACCCTCCCTATGGCGGGTCCGAGAGTGCATCGGTGCAAAATAACTTTCCTGTTGCACTCCGTAGCTCCGAGACCGCAGATCTATTCCTTGGACTCATTCTTTATCGTCTTAAGCGAGGCGGCCGCGCTGCTGTTATCATTCCGGATGGTTTTCTCTTTGGCCAGGATAGTGCAAAGACGGAGATCAAGCGTCGCCTGCTTGAGGACATGAACCTGCATACTGTCTTGCGTCTTCCACAGAGTGTCTTCGCTCCGTACACGAGCATCACTACTAACGTTCTGTTCTTCGATAATACGGGGGCCTCTGAGGGCGTTTGGTTCTATCGCATGGACATGCCCGAGGGGTATAAACACTTCTCTAAGACTAAGCCCATTAGGATTGAACATTTTGCGCCTGTAAAGGAATGGTGGGAGAACCGTCGGGATATCGAGGAAGACGGCAATCCCAAGGCTAAGTTCTATACGGTTGACGAGCTGCGAGACGGCGGCTTTAACTTTGACGTATGCGGCTATCCTCACGAGGAAGAGGAGATCTTACCGCCTGACGAACTGATCAGGAACTACAAAGAGGAGCGTGCTAAGCTCGATGCCGAGATTGACCAGAAGCTTGCTCGTATTTGCGAGATTCTTGGGATTGAGGCGTAGATGAAGGCAAAAGACCTGAAGAACTCAATCCTTCAAATGGCAATTGAGGGTAAGCTTGTGCCACAGGATCCGAACGACGAGCCTGCCAGCGTCCTTCTCGAACGTATTCGTGAAGAAAAGCATAAGCTTATTGCTGAAGGTAAGGCCAAATTCCCGAAGGGCGGGGAGAGCGTTATCTATATCGGTTCCGATGGCTCCCCCTATGAGAAGAGGGTGGATGCCAAGGGCCGCGTGACTAGCGATAAGTGTATCGCGGATGAGGTGCCGTTTGAGGAGCTGCCCGAGGGGTGGTGCTGGTCGAGACTTTCATCCTTTTTCACCAAGATGGGCTCAGGAAGCACACCTGTGGGCGGCCGAAAGGTTTACCAAGACGAAGGCCCAATGCTAATCAGATCCCAGAATGTTCACAACGAGGGGCTCAGGCTTGACGACGTTGCACATTTCTCGCGCTCGTTGTTTAGTAGGCGCGGAAGCCACGTGTTGCCAAATGACATGCTACTCAACATCACGGGGGCATCGATCGGCCGTTGCGCAATCGTCCCCAACACATTCGGAGATGCCGATGTGAATCAGCATGTGCTAATTATGAGACCTGTGCTTCAAATCGTCAGCGGATACCTGCACGCGGCGATCATTTCGCCTCTAGTACAGTCGGCAATAATGGTTGGCCAAGTTGGGGCGACTAAGGAAGGGCTAAGTGCTACCAAGGCAGCGGACCTGCTAATCCCCCTCCCGCCCCTCGCCGAGCAGCGCCGCATCGTCGGGCGGGTGAACGAGCTCATGCCCCTGGTCGAGGAGTACGGCGGACTCGAGGACGCCCGCGAGGCGCTCGACGCCGCGCTGCCCGGCCGCCTGCGCAAATCCGTGCTGCAGCTGGCGGTGCGGGGCGGGCTGGTGCCGCAGGACCCCGCAGACGAGCCCGCGGGCACCCTGCTCGAGCGCATCCGCGGGCAGCGCCGGCAGCTCGTCGCCGAGAAGAAGATGAAGGCCCCGAAGGGCGGCGAGTCGATCATCTTCGCCGGTTCCGATGGCCGCCGCTATGAGAAGAGGGTTGACGCCAGGGGCCGTGAGTCCGAACCCGTCTGCATCGAGGACGAGATCCCGTTCGAGATACCCGAGGGCTGGGAGTGGGCGAGGCTCGAAAGTGTCATCGTTCTATTGTCAGGAACAGACCTCAATTCTTCTCAGTACAACGACCGACACGAAGGAATCCCATATCTAACCGGGGCTTCCAATTTTGCCGATGGCAAACTAATCGAAAACCGCTGGACCGTTGAACCGTCGCGCATTTCAAGAAAGGGGGAATTGTTGTTTACATGTAAAGGAACAGTAGGCGAAATGG
The DNA here is from genome assembly GCA_902362275.1 of Coriobacteriaceae bacterium. Classification (GTDB taxonomy): domain Bacteria; phylum Actinomycetota; class Coriobacteriia; order Coriobacteriales; family Coriobacteriaceae; genus Collinsella. Next base: position 273,923 of record CABIWB010000001.1, read on the forward strand.
CTATCAATCGATTTGATGCTGCGCACATTGCGCGTCAAATTATGTCAATTACGCCTTATGAATACGCCATGCTTCCCTATATAACGCTGTTTCTGAATGCCATGGTCGAAGATATCAAATCACACGCTAAAGGAGTTATTCCTGGAATTGAGCGCAACACCCTTCTAGCACGATTGGTCCCCGTTCCGCCCTTGGCAGAAGAAAGACGAATAGCTGAAAAGTTCGCAGAACTGCTCACTATAGTTATTTAACTGGTTTCATGACATTGTCGAAAGGATGATGTCATGAGAACGTTTAATCAATACTTAAGGGAAAATGGGTATGCTGAGAATACGATTGACTCGTATTCCTTTGCAATTTGTCAGCTTATCGATAAAACTCAGTCTCTAACTAACCAGTCACTTCTCGCGCATAAAGAGTGGCTGGTTTCCTCCTTCGCTCCGAAAACAGCCAACAACCGCATCGGCGCAATTAACACCTATCTTGATTACATCGCCTTTGATGGAATTCGACTGAAAGGAGTGCGAATCCAGCAGAAGCCATTTCTCGACAATGTCATCAGTAACGAGCAGTACGTCCAGTTAATCGACGGTCTGAAGCAAGACGGTGATTGGTTCTGGTATTTCATTGTCCGCTTTCTTGGGTGTACTGGCGCTCGAGTAAGTGAGCTAAGACAGTTTAAAGTAGAACACGTAATCGCTGGATATATGGACATCGTTTCAAAAGGCCAAAAGCTCAGGAGAATTTGGATTCCTGACTCTTTGCGCCGGGAAAGTATTTCATGGAAAGCCGGTTCAATGAACGGTCTTCTGTTCCCAGGCAAAAACGACAACGCGATTACTTCGCGTGGAATATCCATGGGGTTGAAAAGGGCGGCTTTGCGCTACGGCGTCGACCAAGACGTCGTTTACCCACATTCATTTAGACACCTATTCGCAAAGAACTTCATCGACCGCAATCCAGACATTTCGCTGCTTGCCGACCTCATGGGCCACGAGAGCATTGAAACAACGCGAATCTATCTGCGGCGCACTGCAAATGAACAGCGCGCCGCAGTTGATAGGGCTATTGATTGGTGACGAGCGGCTCGAGCACGACGAAGCGGTCGACAATTCGGTGCTGTTCGGCTAGAGGCGGAATAGGAATCAAAACGTCGGATATCTTAGATACGGCTAATCCTGGCTGCGCTGTAGCGGTTGCATATTGATTCAAATTAAGCGCACTTAGAAACAAACATGCCCACGCAATATCTGCGTTTAGAAAGCAGCGGACTACGACCGCGTGCTCCGTCGCATAGAAGTCACCAGATGCTCGTCTAACATTTCCGCAAAGGGCACCTTGGCGTCCGATTATTGGATAATCGCCGCTTGCGTTGGGCTTAGCAACGAAGCCGCGGACCCCATTTCCCCCAAAACAAGGATACGGCGTATTTTCGGTCTGAATATCAGACAAAAGTGATGCTTTGATATTTTTGCCAGCTTGCATGGAGAAAACCGACCCCATCCTCGCCCACTCCCAGCCCTCGGGTATCTCGAACGGGATCTCGTCCTCGATGCAGACGGGTTCGGACTCACGGCCCCTGGCGTCAACCCTCTTCTCATAGCGGCGGCCATCGGAACCGGCGAAGATGATCGACTCGCCGCCCTTCGGGGTCTTCATCCTCCCCTCGGCCACGAGCTGTCGGCGCTGCCCGCGGATGCGTTCGAGCAGGGTGCTCGCGGGCTCGTCTGCGGGGTCCTGGGGCACCAGTCCGCCCTGCACCGCCAGCTGCAGCACCGACTTCCGCAGGCGGCCGGGAAGCGCGGCGTCGAGCGCCTCGCGGGCGTCCTCGAGCTCGCCGTACTCCTCGACCAGGGGCGTGAGCTCGCCGACGCGCTCGACGATGTGGCGCTGCTCGGCGAGGGGCGGGAGGGGAATCAGCGTTGATTCGAATGTCCCTTTTGTAACGTGTTGAAGGCCTGCGCTGCCATGGGCAAGACCAATGAGCGATAGAACGCTTCGGTTAATAGACAGTTTTAGATAATTGATATCAAGGTTTTGTTCCGAAAACTTGACATTGAAGATATGTTGGTTAAGCAGAGCCTTGCCGCCGCTCCAAACGTGAGCACCAAAGGACGTTCCGGGTGTGCCCGACCAAGCAAAAAGAAGTTCACCGCCATAAAGCAAGAACTTGCTGTCGCAATCCCCGTCATATCGATTATAGGGTGAATTGGGATCGTTAAGATTTTGGATTCTCACTATAGGGAGTCCGGTTGACGTCCAGTCGCTTGGTTTAAAAGCTTTGCCATTCACCAATTCTGTAATGGTGCCAATTCTTGCCCAGGCCCATCCCTCAGGTAACTCCTCAAACGGTATCTCATCTGCAATGCATTTATCGCTCAACACGCGGCCCTTGGCATCCACCCTCTTCTCATAGGGGGAGCCATCGGAACCGATCAGACGTTCAATTGTGTTCGCAACAAGCGTTGTAAAATCTAGTGATATGAGCATCCCGGTTGCTTCAGCGCTTCGATGCTCTCGTCTTTAGCGCCCTCCGCTCAGTGGAGGACTGACTGCAAACGGCGTAAACAAGACAAGGGGGATTGCGCAAATGAAAGCAACCGAGGCAAATCTGCTTGACCTAATGGGCGTGGCGAAGATGCAGTTCGTCATTCCCGTATACCAGCGAGTTTACTCGTGGAGTGTAAAAGAGTGCGAGGTGCTTTGGGATGACGTCATGCGAGCGGGTCGTGATGGCGTATCGCACTTCGTGGGGTCGATGCTTTATATCCCCGAGTCCGAGAGCTCGGCCACGAGTATTTCGCGCGTGCTTCTGATTGACGGACAGCAGCGCATGACGACGTTTTCGTTGATGATCGCCGCCTTGGCTGACTATTTGGAGAGCAACCCCGACAAGGCCGGCTTCCTTGGCGACCTCAAAATCTCGGCGCTGAGGAAAAATTACCTCTTTAACGATGATGACTACAACGGTCAGGCGCGCTACAAGCTGGTGCTCTCGCAGGACGATAAAGAGACGCTGTTCTCCATCGTGTCTGGGTCTCCCGTGCCAGATGAAAAATCGGATCGCATTGTCGAGAACCATGCGTTCTTCCGTGAAAAGATGCACGGGAAATCATTCGACCCTGCAAGGCTTTGGGCGGGGCTAAACCGCGTGCAGGTCATCGACACTAAGCTCACCGCTGGCGTCGATAATGCCCAGCTCATATTTGAGTCCATGAACTCCAAGGGCAAGCCGCTCACGCCTATTGACCTCATTCGTAACTACGTTCTCATGTCGCTTCCCAACGACGAACAGACCAAGCTTTACGAGGGTTATTGGCATCCGCTCGAGCGCCTGTTCGGAAAAGGCGGCGAGGAAGAGTTCAATGCATTTATCTGGTACTGGCTGTGGCTCAAGGTTCCCAATAGGATGCCGAAGGAAAACGAGGCCTACTACGAGTTCAAGCGCTATTTCGCTGACGACTACGATGGTGACACCGAGGGCCTGCTTAAGGAGCTGCGCGGGTATGCACATAGATACGCCAGTCTGTTCCTTGGTAAGGAGAAGGACGACGGACTGCGCCGAGTGTTCGGCAGAATCGTAAGCCTCGACGTGAAGCAGATAAGGCCCATCTTAATGTTGCTTTACTCGGTTTACGAGGGGAATGGACTAGACCGCAATGCGTTTTTACGTATCTGCGAGACTATCGAGTCGTTTCTGTTCAGGCGAGCGGTTTGCGGCAGACTTACCACGGGCCTAAATAATTTCTTTGCCGGCATGTATCGCAATCTCGAGCAGCAGGACGATATAGAGGAGTACGTTACGGCGATGCTCCTTATCCACAGCTGCGGTATGACTGCATACTTTCCGACAGACGAGCATTTTGTCGAGGAGTTTAAGACGCGTGACTGCTACAACCGCTTCTCTAAAAAGCGCTATTACCTGGAACGCATGGAGAACTGGCACCACCCGAAGGAGTCCATCTCAGCCGACGATTACCAGATCGAGCACATCATGCCCCAGACGATCGATGATGAGCACGGCTGGAAGGAATCGCTTGGTGAGAACTGGGAAGACATTCACGACAGGCTGTGCAACAACTTGGGAAATCTTACGCTGACGGGCTACAACCAGGAGTACTCAAACCGGTCGTTCTCGGACAAGCTCAATCTGCCTGGCGTGGGGCTTAGGTGCAGTCCGCTCCACCTGAACAAGTCAATTGCCTCGCATGAAAAATGGGGTGAGGAAGAGATTGGGCAGCGCGCGGACGAGCTGGCGAAAGAGGCGTGCGAGATATGGAAATATCCCGACCTTCCGGCAGATGTCGTCGACAAGTATCGTCCCTCTCGCGGTGAGTCTGACGAGGCTCCTGTCTGGACTCTGCAGGAGAACCACCCCACCTTTGCCGAAGGCGGACTCAACCAGAAGCTTTTCGATGAGGTGCGCGAGTCCGTTCTGAGTGGCAACTCTTCGTGGGAGTCCTATATAGCCAAGTGCTACGTAGGCTTCAGGTCGGGCAAGCGAAAACTGCATGCCGTGTTAGAAGGCAGGACCAGCAACGGTGGTTGGATTGCCGTCGGCCTCGCAAAGAGTGTGGATGATCTGACGGATCCAGAGGACATGTGTCAGGACAAACGTACGCAGGGTGGATTTGGTCCGGGCCTGCCAACCTATGTTGCACTCCGGAATTCCGATGACATTCCCGCGGTGCTCGATCTTATAAAGCAGTGCTAGGTGAAGGCCGGGAATCTGGTTCCCGGCCCTTGCCAGCTCAAAATCGTCGATGGCTCGTCCGCCCGTCTACACCCTTACGATCCTGCGGGCCGCACTCAGCAGCTCGTACTCCCTCTGGCTCCACTGGTACAGCTCGGTCGCGCGTACGGCGTCGCGGCACAGGTCCAGAAACACCTCGGCGCCCTCGCAGAAGCACTCGCGGGCAAAGGTACCCGAGCCGCTTGCGATGCAAGCGCTGTCGGCGAAGAGCTATCGGCTAGACGATTCGCGCGGACAGCGGCTAAAGCGGGCGCGTGATAAATCGATAATTGATGAGAACGAACACGTGTTCGTTTATATGGTAAGATATATGCCAGCGGGAGCGATTTCATTCGATATCGTTCTTGCCGGTACTTTTTACTTCCGCATGCTGTCGGCGCGGACTTCGAATTCAGAGAGGGCGATTGCAATGCTATACGAATTTAAATAGATCTCTAATGCTTGATTAAGACCATGTCTATGTCAAAAGACATACAAAAGTGTTAGTCTTTTGACATGAAACACTTTGATGAAATATTCGAACTGGCGGCAGATGGCTACGGCATCGTGACTGCTGCGCAGGCACGTGAGATTGGCGTAACCACCGGAGAACTGAGCCGATGGTGTGCCACTGGGAAATTGATGCGCCGAGGACATGGGGTGTACAAGCTCACCCAATGGGTTCCGACGCCCCGTGACGTCTTTGCGGAGGCAGTGGCTCTTGTTGGTGACGAGGGTTTCCTGTGGGGCGAATCAGTGCTGTCTATGCACGCACTTGCACTTGTTGATCCTCGTGCCGTGACCGTGGCAACACCAAAGCGTATTCGTCGCAAATTGCCAGCTTGGGTAAAAACAGTGCCCGCTCCAGAGAATGCGAAAACGACGTTCTATGAAGGAATCCCTTCTCAATGCGTTGCCGATGCGATTGAGGCTTGTAAGGGGTCCGTTATGACCGAACGCCTCATCGAGGCAACCAGGCACGCTCAAGCCGAGGGTCTTATTACCTCCAATGAGCATGAGAGACTGATGAAGGAGCTGTCGTGAAGGAAGTCAAGAAGCCAACCAGCAGACGTAACCTTGACATAGCGATAGACCGACTCTGCACTGATTTGGGCGAAGAACCGGGCCGCGTTAAAAGGCTCATTGCGGCCGTTGTTGTTGGGCAAATGCTACCCGATGGAGCCGCAAAGGGTGGAAATGCCCTGAAGATTCGCTTTGGGAAGGATGCCACGCGGTTCTCACGCGACCTCGATACCGCCAGGGCATCCTCACTGAACTATTGCATGACGAAGCTTGAAGATTCGCTCACTATAGGCTGGAACGGATTCTCGGGTGCCATTGTTCCGAGGGAGCCCGCATCTCCGAAGGGAATTCCAACTGCTTACGTCATGCGTCCGTTCGAAATCAAGATTGCCTACAATGGTAAATCGTGGATGACGCTGCCGCTTGAGGTCGGTCATAACGAAATCGGCGACGCCGACGATCCCGATATGGTTTCCTCGCCTGAAGCTGCGGCAATATTGAAAGGTCTCGGGTTTCCCGAACCGGGGCCGGTTCCGTGCATGAGGCTCGAGCATCAGATTGCCCAAAAACTTCATGCTGCGAGCAGCCCCGGCAGCGAGCGCGCCCATGATCTGATAGATCTCCAGATTGCAATTTCCAACGGGGAAATTGATTACCTAAAAACTCGAGAGGTCTGTATCAGGCTCTTTGCGTATCGTGCAGAGCAGGAGTGGCCTCCAATGATCTCGAGGGGAGTGGGCTGGGACTCACTGTATTTCTCTCAGGCGGAAGGGCTTAACGTTTTGCCAACTGTCGATGATGCCGTGGCATGGGCGAACGACTTGATTGCAAAAATCGATTCTGCTTGTTAGTGACACTGCTGAGATCTCTCGCTTACGCCATAGCAACCCCGCGCATCGCACTCAACAACTCGTACTCCCTCTGGCTCCACTGGTGCAGCTCGGCCGCGCGCACGGCGTCGCGGCACAGGTCCAGAAATACCTCTGCTCCCTCGTAGAAGCACTCGCGGGCAAAGGCGCCGGATCCGTCCGCAACGCACGCGCCGTCGGCAAAGAGCTTCCAGCTGGACGGCTCGCGCGAGTCGTCTCCGAGTAGCTTGATCTGCAGTACGTGCGGATTGCCGGCGGCGCAGAGCTCTTCCTCGAGCACCTGCACCGTAAAGCGCATCTGGTGGGAGAGGCTGCTCTTGACCATGGCCGAGGCATAGCCGCTCGGCTCGTCCAGAAGATGCATGCGTTTTGGCTTGGCTGCTAGGTTGTGGAAGTTGCGCTCGCTGCGCATGGAGAAATTGTCCATACGGACTCCTTTCATCGATGTTGGCAGGGCCACCGTGCCTCTTGGCCGGTTGGCGTCGGGATCGTGGAGCCAACTCTCTACCCCGACTCTGGATAAAACGCGCCCGCTCCTTGCGGGCAAGAGAAAGTCTATCAACGTGTACGGACAGAAATCAAGCGCCGTCTGCGAAATGACGTGCAAGCGGCGCTTGATTTCGCCGGCTGCTGTTAGGCTTAAATTCGAAAAAGTGTCGAAATATCCCGTGTAAAAGTACGGAAAAGTGTCGTAATGCACACTTTAGAACTTCGAAAAAGTGTCGAAATGAGCACCTAATAACTACGGAAAAGTGTATCCTAGTGCTAAAACAGCACGTAATAAGGGGTGCGCTTATGCTACAGAGAAAAGCGAAGGCACAGTTTGAATCTTGGCTTGCCTCGTCGCCTAACAAGGCTCTTTTGGTCAAGGGCGCCCGACAGGTAGGAAAGTCATATTTGGTCAACGTCTTTGCAAATGAATCGTTCGAAAATGTCGTGACGTTCGACCTTATCGCCGACGCGTCCGTGCGCGATTCGTTTTTGGCGGCAAAAAGCGCGGATGACCTGCTTATGCGCATGTCTATTGCTGCAACGCAGCCGATGGTTGCGAACAAGACCGTCGTGGTTATCGACGAGGTGCAGCGATGCCCCAATGTGGTGACGTTTGTCAAATACCTGGTCCAGCGCGGCGACTTTCGATACATCCTTACCGGATCGCTCCTTGGTGTTGAGCTCGAGGGCATCGATTCCCTGCCGGTGGGGTATGTCGAGCAGGTCCAGATGTACCCGCTCGACTTTGAGGAGTTTTGCTGGGCAAATGGCGTTGGTGCCAACGTGTTTGACATGCTCAGAGACTGTCTAAAGGATGAGGGGGAGCTCCCCGGCTACCTGTATGACCGCTTGCTCGATCTGTTCCATCAGTATGTGGTGGTGGGAGGCATGCCCGACGCGGTCAATTCCTTCTTGGCGACGCGCAATGTCGACGAGGTTCGAAACATCCACCGCGATCTTCACGCCCTGTATCGCGATGACATCGCAAAGTACGCTCCGCCCGAGCTACGCTTGGTTATTCGTGATATCTACGATTTGATTCCCAGCGAGGCTGGCTCCAAAAACAAGCGATTTAAGCTGTCGTCGATTAACGGTGTCAAACGTTTTTCGCAGGTGACAGATCATTTTCTCTGGTTATCGGAGGCGGGTGTCGCGCTTCCCGTGTATAACGTAACGGCGCCCGTGGCACCCCTTTTATTGGGCGAGCAACGAAATCTGTTCAAGCTGTTTTACTTGGACACCGGAATGCTCATGTCGTCGTATTCCAAAAGAGTCGCCCAAGGCGTTTTTGATGGGGAGGCGGAAGACGCCTTTGGCATGAACATGGGGGCGGCGTTTGAGGGCTTCGTTGCCCAAGAGCTCAAAGCTCATGGATTTAGATTGCGCTACTTTACGTCTAAAAAAGTCGGCGAGCTCGATTTTGTGGAGGAGACGCTCGATGGGGAGGTTCTTGCCATCGAGGTCAAATCGGGCAAGAGCTTTAAGTCCCACGCGGCGCTCGATAACGCACTGGCAACGAAGGGCTACGGAATCGATCGCGCCCTGGTACTTGCGGAATGTAATCTTCACCGCGATGGTGACGTGCTGTATCTACCCATCTTTATGACAGGGCTTTTGGAGCCGTAACGTGCCGCCGGCTCTTCCGGCCCTCCCTTAACCCTCGCTACTCGTCGTCCCCGTCGTTGGGGTCGCCCTTGAGGGTGTTGATGTCCAGGTACTGGTTATCGTCCTCTTTTTGCTGGGTCTCCGACTCCGCTTGGGTGGGGCCGCGGAACAGTTGGAATCCCTCAAACGCAATGACGCCGAGCAGGGCAATGACAATGGCGATAAAGGTAACCTTGACTGCCTGCGGAAATTCCGAGAAACGCAGCGCCTTTTCCTCGGCGTAATAATCGGCGAAGCGCTCTTCGCCCGTGCTTTTGGTATATGCCGGCGCGGACGCGGCCTCCGGGTCATATTCCGGTGCGGGCGTGGCAGCGTACGGATCGTCGAGATAATCGCTCGACGCGGTGCCATAGTCCTCGGTCTCGATGCGACTGTTGCCAGCATAGCCATCGGAATAATCGGAATATGCCGTACCGCCCTCATAGTCTGCGGCGCTCGTGTTGGCGGCAAAAAGCGGGTTAACTGGAACGTCGAGCGCCGGCATGCCGGTAGAGGTCTCATCCAGATCGGTTGCAGCCCAGGAATCGAAGGCAACCTGATGGGCAACGGGCTCATCGAGCCTTGCGACCGGAGGCTTGCGTGCCGCAGGAACAGGCAACTGCTGGGCGCTGTACATAACGGTGCTGTCGGCCGATTTGCCCTGCGTCGCTGCAGCGAGAAATGCCGCCGTCTCGGACGGGTCGCTTGCGGGGCGGGGAGCGGGCGTGGGCGCCGAAGTGGGTGCGGGCGTCGAAACAGACGACTGCGCAGGAGTCGGCGCAGGTGCGGACTTAGGCGCAAGTGCGGGATTGGGGCTTGACGGGCGAGCCCCGCCGCCGCCCATGAGTTCGTCGGCGGTCCACGGGCGATCATCCATTACGTCGTCAAGGCTCAGCGAAAACAGGTCGTCTTCACCCTCATCGAACATGCGGTGCACATGTCCACCAATTGCCGGAATCAATCCGCGACCGGTGCATGATGCCTTGCTCAACGCCATTCTGTTCCATCCTTTCGAAATACTAATGACATCGATTATATGGAACTTCCCAAGCTGCTCGGTCTTGGATTCGTGCTTTCCAGAACTCGCGCCCAAAAGGGGAGGGGCAATCCAGGCGAGTGCCTACTTGTCGCCGGCTGCCGCCTTGGCCCCATTGAGGTAGCTATAGAAGCTGTACTTTGAGATGCCAAAGAACTCGCAGGCGCGCTCGCTCGACTTGGAAATGAGGAAGGCGCCGCGACGGTCGAGGTAGCCAATGGCACGAATGCGCTCGTCTTTGGTCATGAGCGCCGCGGGCTTGCCCACAAACTGCTCGCACTCGTGCAGCAGGTCCTCGAGCAGGTCGCCGATGTTCTTGGTAATGGGCTCGGACTCGGTATAGCCCGTGCTGCCGGTGCCGGCAAAGGCATCGAGCGAGCGCTCAAAAGCCTTCATAAGCGTAATGTCAAAGTTGATGCCCAAAATGCCGACGGGTTTGCCCTCATCGTTGCGGATAAAGATCGTCGAAGACTTGAGCAGCTTGCCATCGGTGGTTTTGGTGAGGTATGGCTCGCGGTCGTGTACGTCGGCGGTGCCCTCGTGCATGGACTCAAACACAATATGGCTGGGGCCGTCACCCAGTTTGCGCCCGCTGACGTGGCCGTTTTCGATCACTACGATGGAGTGGTCCACGTCCTCGGTCTCCAGATCGTGGACGACGACTTCGCAGTTGGGGCCAAATTGGAGCGCCAGGCCGTGTGCGAGGCGCTTGTAAAACTCAATCTGTGCGGGGGTCATAGGTGCCTTCCTAAAAATTAGTTTGGGCTCACTGTGCCATAAACCCCACTTGTTCGCAAATAACAAAAGCGTCGCTGCGTTATAAGACCGCCAACGGCCAGGACACCATCTTTATGCACCTGCTGCCCGTCGACATCTCCGGTGTCTCCTGCGGGCACGGCGAGGTCAACGCCGACGTCTTCGACATGCACCGCGTGAGCGTGCGGGACAAACGCTTTCGATGTGGGTGCCCCGCGACGCGAGTTATGGGTACGATGGTTTCAGGGGAGGTTTGCGGAGATGAAACTTGGTTGCGTCATTATGGCTTCGGGCGAGGGCAAGCGGTTTGGCTCTAACAAGATGCTTGCCGATATCTATGGTGAGCCGCTGATTCAGCGGACGATTGAGTCGGTGCCCAAAGGATTTGACGTTGTTGTTACAACGCGCTGGCCCCAAGTTGCCGAGATTTGCCGTGAGTTGCGCTGCGTGTGCGCGTTGCACGATGGCGCGCTCAGGAGCGAGAGCGTGCGTGCCGGCCTTGCCTGTGGGGCCGAACGCAACTGGAAAGGCTGCCTCTTTTTGCCGGGTGACCAGCCGCTCGTGAGTTCGGATTCCTTTGAGGCCATGGTTCGCGCGTTTGACGAATGTGGCCGCAAGCATCCGGTGCGCTTGGCGTGCAACGGTGAGCCTTCGAGTCCGGTGCTCTTTCCGGCGGAACTGTTCGATGCGCTTATGCGTCTTGAGGGCAAGGACGGCGGGGGCTCGATTCTCAAAGGCCGCGTCGACGTTGCGCTGGTCGAAGCGCGCGCCTATGAGCTGTGGGATGTCGATACCGCCAAGGGGCAGCGACGCATAGCGGAGCACATCGCGGCCTGCTCGTATTTTGATCGCGTGGCCAACTGTATGAATCAATAAGGAGCAACATGATCATCTCAGGGTGCTCTCTCAACATCGGGTAGCTAAAAGAGACACGTCCCAAATTAGCTACCCTTGGAGGCTGGTGGCGACGATGAGGCGGCCGAGGGCTGCCTCGAAGCGATCTGCCATCGTTGGGTCGTTGAGCGTGTCGGCTTGGTTGAGCATGATGCGGGCATTGTTGAGGTTCAGCATCCGCAGCTCGGCATTGAGCACCTGGGCGACGCGCTCGGGCGTGGCGATGTCGGTGAGCTCGCAGCCGCAACGCTCGCAAAAGAGCTCGGGGCGGTGGACGGCTTCGTTGATGGGCTTGCCGAGTCCCGAGGCGCCGACGACCCAGATGAGGTTGGCCGTGCCGGCGGGGACCACGGGCTCCCAAGTGGCATGCGCCTTGAGCGGGAGTCGCTTGCTACCGTCTGCCTCGGCTAAGACGTAGTCAAAGCGCTGTGCCAGCTCGTCGAGTGGCTCGGCAGGGGAGGAGAGCTTGCCTGTCTCCGGGTTCAAAACGCCCGCCTGGCAGATGCTTCCCCGCACAAGCCCCGCGCAGGCCTCGCAGGTGCAGCCTAGGGCGTGTGGGGCACCTGGCTTCCAAGGCGCGGCGTCCAAGCGACGGCTCGACCCGTCCCATGGCACGCCAGCGACGGGAAACATGTGCGTGGTGGTACAGAGAAGCACCCTGCCGCCAGCGCGCATTAGCTCGAGACCCAGCGCCTTCAGCAAGGTCGACTTGCCGCCACTGCCGATAATCGCGGTAATGCCCGGCTCGATCCTGAGCGCCGAGGCAAGATTGCCGCTAACCGTTTCCATCTGTTCACCGCCGTATAATACTGTGATAATAAATAATCATCAGAGTAGCGGTCGGACCGCTTTTGCTCTGCTCAAACCGTAGCACAGGGAGGTGCCCCGGGAATGCTCGTTTATGTTCGCGGCGCCGGCGATATCGCCACGGGTGTCGCTGCCCGTTTGGTGCGCGCCGGCGTGTCGGTCGTTATGGCAGATATCGCGGTTCCCACGTGCATCCGTCGAACGATCAGTTTTTGCGAGGCCATTCGCTTGGGCGAGGTCGAGGTCGAGGGCATTCGCGCCCGCTTGGCGCAGACGTCGGCCGAGGTGCTTGAGATTACCGAGGCGGGGGATGTCGCCGTGGTGGTGGACCCCCAGGCACAGATGGTCGGCGAGCTTAAGCCCGCGGCTGTGGTAGACGCGATTCTGGCCAAGCGCAATCTGGGCACCACGCGCGACATGGCTCCCGCCGTCATCGCGGTAGGGCCGGGCTTTACCGCGCCGGTCGATTGCGATGCCGTGGTCGAAACCATGCGCGGGCATTTTTTGGGCCGCGTGATTACCCAGGGCTCACCCCAGCCCAACACGGGCGTGCCGGGCATGATCGGCGGATACGGCAAGGAGCGTGTTATTCACAGTCCCGCCGCCGGCGTGTTTCGGTCCGACCGCGCAATCGGCGACATCGTGAGCGCCGGAGACGTGATCGGCTACGCGGGCGATACGCCCATGTTCACGACGATTGACGGCTGTCTGCGCGGTCTTTTGGCAGATGGCGTTCAGGTGACCGAGGGCTTTAAATGTGCCGACGTCGACCCGCGCAGCGATGCCAGCTATATCAACTACATTTCGGACAAGGCGACGTCGGTCGGCGGCGGCGTGCTCGAGGCACTCGCTATACTCACCGATGTCTTTAGAGGATAGAAGGCGGCAATGGAAAAGCTCGATGTTGTGAATGCGGCGCTTGCCGCCCTGCGTGCTGGTAAGACGTGCGAGCTCGTGGTCGTGGCCGGTACGGCGGGGTCGTCACCGCGCGGCGTGGGCGCATGGATGGCCGTCTTTGCCGACGGTAGCCAGGCGGGCACTATCGGCGGCGGCAAGATTGAGCTCTTTGCGCTGGACGAGGCACGCGAGCTGCTGGCCGGGGGTAAATCGCGTCTGGTCCGCTACACCATGGGCGGCGAGAACTCCGATACCGGCATGATCTGCGGCGGGGCCATCTGCCTGTGCTACCTGCATCTGGATGCGACCCAGGCACCGTTGTTCCAGTCGGTTGCCGACGTCTTGGCCTATCGGCGCATTGGCGACTTCGTCATCGACTTTGAGCCGTTTATCGCGAGCGCGCTCGAGGACGATGTGACCGAGTACCATGGCGAGGAGTCGCGCCGCACCATTGTGGGTTGCCCCGGGCTTTCGCTGGCGGAAGAGGGGAGTAACGTCACCTACACCAACGCCGCCTCCGAGATTCCTCCCGCGCACATCGAGACGCTCTGCCCCGAGGGCCTGACCTACATCTTTGGCTGCGGACACGTGGGCGCTGCGACGGCGCGCGTGCTCACGGCGGCGGGCTTTGCCGTCGTGGCCTGCGACGACCGTCCCGGCACGTTGACGCCCGAATGGGTACCCGGTGTCTACGATCGTCGCCTGGTCGATTACAAGAACCTGAGCGAGCTGTGCCCCATCGGTCCGCGCGATCTGGTAGTCGTCGCCACGGCGGGCCACAAGTCCGATATCGATGTGGTGATTCAGGCGATGCGCGCCAAGCCCGCTTACCTGGGCTGTCTGGGTTCGCGCCGCAAGACGGCCTTTGTGCGGGCTCGCATGGAGCAGGAGGGCTTTACGCAGGAACAGATCAACGGGCTGCACCTTCCGATCGGCGTTGCCATTCAGGCCGAGGACCCCGAGGAGATCGCCATCTCCATCGCCGCCGAGATGATCCACTTGCGCCGCACCAAGCTCGTCCCCCGCAAGCGCTAGTCTCCCTAAGGGATCAATTTGTGCGGGGGAGTTGTGGAGTTGTGCAGGCAGACGAGGTTTTTCTGGAAATACGCTCCCGATGCGCGTATAGTACCGATTGTTTTGTCGGCTCCTGCTGCGTCGAGTCCAAACCGCGAAATGCCATGAGCGGCGCGGATGCAGCCAGGAGGCACGAGGACAACCCATCGTGGCCACGCCCCGTGCTTAAAACCCCAAGAAGGAGTGAACAATGGCAGAAGAGAAGTATGTGCCGCGTCTGAAGACCAAGTACAACAACGAGGTCAAGCAGCAGCTTCAGGACAAGTTCCAGTACGAGAACGTCATGATGATCCCTAAGTTTGAGAAGATCGTCGTGAACATGGGTGTCGGCGAGGCCGCTACCGATTCCAAGGCCATCGACGGTGCCGTGCGCGACCTGCGCGCCATCACCGGCCAGCAGCCGATGATCACCCGTGCCCGCAAGTCCATCGCTACCTTCCGCCTGCGCGCTGGTATGCCGATCGGCTGCAAGGTTACCCTGCGTGGCGACCGTATGTGGGAGTTCTTCGATCGTCTGACCTCCGTCGCGATCCCCCGTATCCGCGACTTCCGCGGCATCTCCGCCAAGAGCTTCGACGGCCGTGGTAACTTCTCCATGGGCGTCACCGAGCAGCTCATCTTCCCCGAGATCGACTTCGACTCCGTCGATCACCAGCGTGGTATGGACATCACTTTCGTGACCACCGCCAACACCGATGAGGAGGCCAAGGCCCTTCTGGACGCCTTCGGTTTCCCGTTCAAGAAATAGGTTCACCTGCCCTATAAGCGCCGTTCCCACAAGGGGGCGGCGCTTGGGGCGAATAATACTCTATGTGAGGAGGATATAAGTGGCTAAGACATCGATGATCGTCAAGTGCAATCGCAAGCAGAAGTTCTCTACTCGTGAGTACACGCGCTGCCAGCGCTGCGGCCGTCCGCACTCTGTGTACCGCAAGTTCGGCCTGTGCCGTGTCTGCTTCCGCGAGCTTGCACTCAAGGGCGAGCTTCCCGGCGTTAAGAAGGCCAGCTGGTAAGTCACTACCAGCGTTTCAAGCATCAGTTTGGAACAGGGAAAACGCGCTAAAAAGGCTTTGCCGTTAAGGGCGGCGAAGAACCAAGAGCACGTGTTCATCAAGAACGAAGGAGAATCTGTATGAACCTTACAGACCCGATCGCAGATATGCTTACGCGCATCCGTAACGCTAACTCTGTGAACAAGGCCACGGTCTCCATGCCGAGCAGCAAGAAGCTCGTCGAGATCGCTCGTGTTCTGCACGAGGAGGGCTACATCGAGGGCTACGATGTCGAGGACACCGTTCCCCAGAAGACTCTGCACATCACGCTTAAGTATGGTCCCAAGAAGGCTAAGGTCATCAACGGCATCCGCCGCATTTCCAAGCCGGGCCTGCGTAAGTACACCGGCGTTGCCGACATGCCCCGCGTCCGCGGTGGCCTTGGTACCGCCATTATTTCCACCAGCCATGGCGTCATGACCGACCGCGATGCTCGCAAGCACAACGTCGGCGGCGAGATCATCGCTTACGTCTGGTAATTCGCTCGGTAGGTAGAAGGAAAGGAGATCACCGTGTCTCGTATCGGTAATAAGCCTGTCCAGATTCCCGCCGGAGTCGAAGTGGCAGTCAACGGCAACAACGTTGTCGTCAAGGGCCCCAAGGGCCAGCTCGAGCTCGATGTCTTTGAGAAGCTCGCTATCAACGTCGAGGACAACGTCCTCACCGTTTCCCGTCCCGACGACGAGCGTGAGACCCGTGCCCGCCACGGCCTCACCCGCGCCCTCATCCACAACATGGTGGTTGGCGTTTCCGAGGGCTTCGAGAAGAAGCTCGAGCTCGCCGGCGTCGGTTACCGCGTGCAGCAGAAGGGCAAGAACCTCGAGTTCTCCCTGGGCTTCTCGCACCCCGTGATCGTCGAGGCTCCCGAGGGCATCACCTTCGAGGTTCCCGACAACACCCACGTGAACGTCAAGGGTATCAACAAGCAGCAGGTCGGTCAGATCGCCGCTGAGATCCGCGGCCATCGTCCTCCCGAGCCTTACAAGGGCAAGGGTATCCACTACGTTGGCGAGCACATCCGCCGCAAGCTGGGTAAGGCCGCCAAGTAGTCGTAACCGACTCACTCGCATAAGACCAGCACCCCGTCAGGTGCTGGCAAGATCAACCTTTTTAGGAGTTTACGTATGAACAAGCATAAGGCGAAGCTGGAAGGCCTCAAGCGTCGTCAGCGTCGTGTTCGCGGCAAGGTCTCGGGTACCTCCGAGCGTCCGCGTCTTCGCGTGACCCGTACTAACGCCAACATCTATGCCCAGATCATCGACGACAGCAAGGGCTCCAGCCTGACGCTCGTCTCTGCCTCGACCCTCGAGGCCGAGTTCAAGGGCACCCACACCTCGAACAAGGAGGCTGCGGAGAAGGTCGGTCAGCTCGTTGGCAAGCGCGCCATCGAGGCCGGCATCACCAAGGTCGCCTTCGATCGCGGTGGCCGTATCTACCATGGCCGCGTCAAGGCCCTCGCCGACGGTGCTCGTGCCGCCGGCCTCGAGTTCTAGGAGGTATGTAGCACATGGCTCGTAATCAGAAGCAGCAGCGCGAGGCCTCCGAGTTCGAGGAGCGCGTCGTTTACATCAACCGCGTGTCGAAGACCGTCAAGGGTGGTCGTCGCATGAGCCTCGTCGCTCTCGTCGTCGTTGGCGACGGCAAGGGCAACGTCGGCGTTGGCATGGGCAAGTCCGCTGAGGTGCCCATGGCCATCTCCAAGGCGTCTCTCGATGCCAAGAAGAACATGTTCCACGTGCCGGTGACCGATCAGGGCACCATTCCGCACGAGGTTCTCGGCCACTTTGGTGCCGGCCGCATCATCATCAAGCCCGCTGTCGAGGGTACCGGCGTTATCGCCGGCGGCGCTGTGCGTCCCCTCTTCGAGCTTGCTGGCATCAAGAACGTCCTGTCCAAGTCCCTCGGTACCGACAACGGCCTCAATATCATCAAGGCTGCCGTCGAGGGCCTCAAGGAGCTCTCCAGCCCTGAGGACGTCGCGGCTCGCCGTGGCCTGACGGTCTCCGAGATGTTCGTCGGTAAGGAGAACTAAGCATGGCTGACACCATCAAGATCAAGCAGGTCCGCAGCACCAACGGTTGCAAGCAGGACCAGGTCCGTACTGTCCGTGCCCTCGGTCTCCACAGGATCCGCGAGGTTCGCGAGATTGCTGACAACGAGTCCGTCCGCGGCATGATCTTCAAGGTCAAGCACCTTGTCGAGATTGTAGAGGAGTAGCAAATGCAGCTTCACGATCTTACTCCCGCGCCCGGTTCCACCAAGAACCGCAAGCGCGTCGGCCGTGGCAATTCTTCGGGTCACGGCACCACTTCTGGCCGCGGCCAGAAGGGCCAGGGTTCCCGCTCTGGCGGCACCAAGGGTGCCGGCTTCGAGGGTGGCCAGACTCCGCTGGCTATGCGCCTGCCCAAGCTTCCGGGCTTCCGCAACCCCCGTCGCATCGAGTACACCGCTGTTAACGTTGAGCGTCTCGAGCGCAAGTTCGAGGACGGCGCTGTGATCGACGGTGCTGCTCTTAAGGCCGCTCGCATCACCAAGAGCGAGTTCGAGCCCGTCAAGGTGCTCGGCAATGGTGAGCTCACCAAGAAGTTCACGGTCAAGGTCGACAAGGTCAGCGCTTCTGCGCAGGCCAAGATCGAGGCCGCCGGCGGAAAGGTCGAGCTGCCGTGCTAAATGGTCTTAAGAACGCTTTCCGCATCAAAGAATTGCGCGAAAAGATTCTTTTTACCATAGCTATGCTCGTCGTGTACCGCATTGGTGCGCACGTTCCTGTGCCCGGCATTCCCTTCCAGGGGATGCTGGGCCTTTTCTCGACCGATAATAATTCGGTCGCCGCAGGTGCTATGGCCCTCCTGAATCTTTTCTCTGGCGGCGCGTTGAGCTATGTTTCGGTGTTTTCGCTGGGCATCATGCCTTACATCACCAGCTCGATCATCCTCCAGATGCTCCAGGCCGTCGTGCCTTCCCTGCATGAGCTTGCCCGCGAGGGCGAGGTCGGTCAGACCAAGATTACGCAGTATTCGCGTTACCTCACCCTGGCTCTGGCAATCCTCAACTCCGTGGGTTACCTCTTCCTCTTTAAGAGCTTCGGCATCAGCTTTAATGGCGCCGGCGCTCCCGAGATCATCTTCGACCTTATGATCGTCGGTACGCTCACCGCGGGCGCCATGCTGATCATGTGGATTGGTGAGCTCATCACCCAGCGCGGTATCGGCAATGGCATGTCGCTGATCATCTTCGCGAACATCATGGCCGGCCTTCCGCAGGCTATCTTCTCCAGCACCGAGGGCAATGCCGGTGGCATCATCACCATGGTGATCATCTGTGCCATCATCCTGCTGGTTATCCCGCTGATTGTTTTCCTTGAGCGCGGCCAGCGCCGCATCCCGGTCTCCTACGCTAAGCGCGTCGTGGGCCGTCGCATGATGGGTGGCCAGACCACCTACCTGCCCATCAAGGTCAACACCGCGGGTGTCGTGCCGATCATCTTCGCTTCGGCGCTGCTGTACTTCCCGGCTCAGATTGCCGTGTTCTTCCCCGGCATCGGCTGGATTCAGGCTGTTGCCTCCGCGCTTTCGACCGGTTGGCTCAACTGGGTGCTTAACGTTGTCCTCATCGTGTTCTTCGCGTACTTCTACACCTCTATGGTGTTCAACCCCGATGACACGGCCGACAACCTTAAGAAGCAGGGCGGCTTTATTCCGGGCGTGCGTCCGGGTAGGGCTACCGCGGCCTACATCAAGAACGCGCTCAACAAGATCACGCTTCCCAGCGCTGTCTTTTTGGCGCTCATCGCCATCGTGCCTTCGATCATCTTCTCCTTCACGGGTAACCAGCTGATCCAGGCATTTGGCGGCACGTCCATCCTCATCATGGTCGGCGTCGTGCTCGACACGGTCGATAAGCTCGAAGGCCAGATCAAGATGTATGATTACGATGGATTCTTTAAATAGGCTAGAGGAGGATTGCTCATGAACCTCGTATTGCTCGGAGCTCCGGGTGCCGGTAAGGGCACCGTTGCACAGGAGCTCGTCGCCGAGTTTGGCGTCGCTCACATTTCCACGGGCGACCTGCTGCGTGCTGCCGTCAAGGGCGGCACCGAGCTTGGTATTCAGGCTAAGAAGTACATGGACGCTGGCGAGCTC
Source organism: Coriobacteriaceae bacterium (assembly GCA_902362275.1). GTDB lineage: Bacteria > Actinomycetota > Coriobacteriia > Coriobacteriales > Coriobacteriaceae > Collinsella. The sequence goes on from CABIWB010000001.1 coordinate 293,341, forward strand.
GTTCCCGACCAGCTCGTGATCGACCTTGTCAAGGAGCGCCTTGCCGCCGATGACGCCCAGCAGGGCTTCATCCTTGACGGCTTCCCGCGCAACACCGCCCAGGCCGTGACGCTCGATTCCGAGCTCTCCGCCATGGGTCGCGAGATCGACTGTGCCCTTCTGGTCGATGTGGCCCCCGAGGTCATCATCGATCGTCTGTCTTCGCGTCGCACCTGCCGCGCCTGCGGTTACACCGGCACCGCTGCCGATGCCACCTGCCCCAAGTGCGCCGGCGAGATGTATCAGCGCGACGACGACAAGCTCGAGACCATCAAGAACCGTCTCGACGTCTACGAGAAGTCTACGAGCCCGCTCGTCGACTACTATCGTGGCCAGGGTCTGCTCAAGTCGGTCAACGGTGACCAGGCTCGCGAGACCGTGTACGGGGATGTCAAAGAGGCTCTCGGTCTATGATCAAGATTAAGTCTGCAACGCAAATCGAGCAGATGAAGAAGGCAGGAGCGCTATCTAAGATGGCGCTCCGCCACGTTGGAGCCATGGTGCGCCCCGGCGTTTCGACTTTTGAGCTCGATCAGCTCGCGGAGCAGATTATCCGCATGCATGGCGGCACCCCGGCCTTTAAGGGTTACGGCGGGTTCCCGGGGACCATATGCGCATCGATCAACGATGCCGTGGTCCACGGTATTCCCAACCCCGACATGATCCTGCGCGATGGCGATATCATCTCCATCGATACGGGAGCCGTTGTCGACGGTTGGGTCGGCGATAATGCTTGGACGTTTTTCGTCGGCACCCCCACGCCCGAAGCCAAGGCTTTGTGCGAGGTCACGCGCGATTGCCTTAAGGCTGCCATCGAGCAGGCTGTTCCCGGTAACCATATCGGGGATGTCGGTTATGCCGTTCAGTCCCTCGCCGAGTCTCACGGTTACGGCGTGATTCGTGATTATGTGGGCCATGGCATTGGCCGCGTGATGCACGAGGACCCCAACGTTCCTAACTATGGAAAGAAGGGGAGGGGCGTTCGCCTCCAGGCCGGCATGGTCATTGCCATCGAGCCGATGGTTACGATGGGTTCCAACCATGTGAGCACGGGCTCCGACGGTTGGATTGTTACGACCAACGACCACCTGCCCGCCGCGCACTATGAGAACACCGTCGCCATTACCAATGACGGTCCGGTGATTCTCACCACCGACGCGCAAGGTGCCTGGTGTTCCTTGCAGGGCGGTGAAATGTAGGGCTTGCGTCAAATGCACGTCTTAACATTTCAAATGTAACAAGTTCCGCTTAGTTGTGGAGCCATTACGAAGATATTATGATACGTGCATGCGTATTGTAGAATACTCAATCGCTGTCGTTTTCTAGAGAAAGATGATTGCTTGTGAAGAAGGAAGACGCAATTGAGCTTGAGGGTACGGTAAAGGAACCGTTGCCCAATGCCATGTTTAAGGTCGAGCTCGAGAACGGTCATTCGGTTCCGTGCAACATTTCTGGCAAGATCCGAATGAATTACATCCGTATTCTCCCCGGTGACAGGGTTGTCGTGGAGCTTTCCCCGTACGACCTGACCCGCGGCCGCATCACCTATCGCTACAAATAGCGGCACGCATACACGCACTCTATTTCCGGCTGCAGGCTTAGCTCAACCTACGGTCGGATTGTGTGTGAAGACCAGCCATAGTTTTAAACGCCTGCGGCTGGGCGAGTAGATAGTAGGGAAGTAGTTTGAGCGCTACCGAAAGGAAGAACGATGAAGGTACGTCCTTCGGTCAAGAAGATGTGCGATAAGTGCAAAATCATTAGGCGCCATGGCAAGGTCCTCGTCATTTGCGAGAACCCCCGTCATAAGCAGCGTCAGGGTTAAGAGAGGAGACTACGTTGGCCCGTATTAATGGTGTCGACCTCCCGCGTGAGAAGCGCGTTGAGATCGGTCTGACCTACATTTACGGCATCGGCCGCACCACTGCGACGAAGATCTGCGTCGAGTGCAACGTTAACGTGGACACGCGCGTTAAGGACCTCACCGAGGATGAGGTTAAAGCCATCCGCGATTATATCGATAAGAACCAGATCATGGTTGAGGGCGACCTCCGCCGTGAGCGCAACCAGAACGTCAAGCGCCTTATGGACATCGGCTGCAACCGCGGCCTTCGTCACCGCAAGGGCCTCCCGGTCCGCGGTCAGCGCACCCACACTAACGCTCGTACCCGCAAGGGCCCGAAGCGTCAGATCGGTGCTAAGAAGAAGAAATAAGGAGCGCTAGATAGATGGCTACTGCTAAGAAGAACGTTCGCGCTGCCCGTCTGAAGCGCGCGGACCGTAAGAACATTTCCGTGGGCCAGGCTCACATTCGTTCTACGTTCAACAACACGATCGTTTCGATCACCGATCCCCAGGGCAACGTCATTTCCTGGAAGTCGGCTGGCCAGGTGGGCTTCAAGGGCTCCCGTAAGTCCACGCCGTTCGCTGCCCAGATGGCTGCCGAGGCTGCTGCCAAGCAGGCCATGGAGCACGGTATGAAGAAGGTTTCCGTCTTCGTCAAGGGCCCCGGCTCCGGTCGTGAGACCGCCATCCGCTCCCTCCAGGCTGCTGGCCTCGAGGTCTCGAGCATCCAGGACAAGACCCCCATTCCGCACAACGGCTGCCGCCCCAAGAAGCGTCGCCGCGTGTAACTGAAAGGATCGTATCAATATGGCAATCGACAGGACTCCTGTTCTTAAGCGCTGCCGTCAGCTCGGGATCGATCCCGCTGAGCTCGGTTACAGCAGCAAGAAGGAATCTATCCGTCAGCCCAAGCGCCGTCGCAAGGAATCTGAGTACGGCATGCAGCTGCGCGAGAAGCAGAAGGTCAAGTTCATCTATGGCGTTCTGGAGAAGCAGTTCCACGGCTACTTCAACAAGGCCCGCAAGATGAACGGCGTCACCGGTGAGAACCTCATGATCATCCTTGAGTCTCGCCTCGACAACGTCGTCTTCCGTCTTGGCTTCGCCCGCACCCGTAAAGAGGCTCGTCAGTCCGTCCGCCACGGTCACTTCACCGTGAACGGCAAGCGCGTGGACATCCCGTCCTACCGCGTCAAGGCCGGCGACGTCGTCGCTGTCGGCGAGAAGTTCCGTGACCTCCTCCCCATCAAGGAGGCCCTGATTTCCTCCGAGCGCTTTGAGGTCCCTGGCTGGCTCGAGGTCGATATCGAGAAGCTGTCTGGTAACGTGCTCGCTCTGCCGACGCGTGAGCAGATCAGCGGTGATATCAACGAGCAGCTCATCGTCGAGCTCTACTCTAAGTAGTCCATCCGGGCTGCTGAGGCTGGAGGTAATACATGTCAGAATTCATTAGGCCTCAGGTTCAGGTCGAAGAGATCAACGAGACGTCTGCTCGTGTCTCCGTCGAGCCGCTCGAGCGTGGCTACGGCGATACGCTGGGTAACTCCCTTCGTCGCGTTCTTCTGTCCTCGCTCGAGGGTGCCGCCGTCGAGGCTATTCAGATCGATGGTGCGCAGCACGAGTTCATGACCATCCCTAACATGGTCGAGGATGTCACCGACATCGTCCTGAATGTCAAGGGTCTTGTCTTCAGGGCTCTCGGCACGACCGACGAGGCGACCGCCACCATCTCGGTTGACGGCCCCTGCGAGGTCACCGGTGCGGACTTCTTTATTCCGTCCGAGTTTGAGCTGGTCAACCCCGAGCAGCACATCGCTACGCTCACCGAGGGTGGCCATCTCACCATGAGCATGCGCATCGGCTATGGCCGCGGCTATGTTTCTGGCGAGGCCAACAAGCGCGACAACGATCCCATCGGTGTGATCCACGTCGACTCGCTGTACTCGCCGGTTTCCCGTTGCGCCAAGCTCGTTGAGGCTTGCCGTGTCGGTCAGCACACCGACTACGACCGCCTTGTCCTCGAGATCGAGACCAACGGCTCCATCGCCCCGCGCGACGCCGTGGTCCAGGCTGCCAATATCATCAACCAGCATATGGCCGCCTTTATGAACCTTGCCGAGACCCCCGAGGTCGAGGAGGAGGCTTCGATCTTCGCTCCCGAGGTCACCAACGACAACGCCGAGCTGGACAAGCAGATCGAGGATCTGGACCTTTCCGTCCGTTCCTACAACTGCCTTAAGCGCGCCAGCATTCACTCGGTCCGTCAGCTCGTTGAGTTCTCGGAGAACGATCTGCTCAACATCCGTAACTTCGGTGTTAAGTCGATCGAGGAAGTGAAGGACAAGCTTGAGTCCATGGGCCTGAGCCTGAAGGCTTAATGCTTCGCATATTTGAGGAGAAACTAGACCATGCGTCACAACGTTAAGAAGGGCCTGAAGCTCGGCACCGATGCGAGCCACACCAAGGCCATGAAGAAGAGCCTTGCTAAGGCCCTCTTCGAGAACGACCGCATCAAGACCACCGAGACCCGCGCTAAGGCGCTGCGTTCGGTCGTCGACCCGATCATCACTTGGGCCAAGAAGGGCGACCTGCACTCTCGTCGTCTGGCTATCGCCAAGCTTGGCGATAAGCAGCTCGTTGCCGAGATCTTCGACAAGGCTGCTCAGGGCATGTGGCAGGACCGCAACGGCGGTTACACCCGCATCATGAAGCTCGGTAACCGTAAGGGCGACAACGCTCCCATCGTTATCATGGAGCTCGTCACCGAGCCTTGCACGCCTAAGGCCAAGAAGGCTGCTCCGGCCCCCAAGAAGGCCGCTGCTCCCAAGAAGGTCGAGGCTGTCGAGGAGACTGCTGCCGAGGAGACCGCTGAGTAGACATTCCGTCTGCATAGGCTATATTCGAGGGGTACGTTCGCGTACCCCTCTTTTTTTGTCGTGATACCGTTGCTTGTTTGTTGGGAGCTCCCATGACTGCGCCGTCTGATTTCAATTCGATTTCCGAGCTTGACGCCACGCTCGTATTTTGCGTGGCCTATGATGGCTCGTCGTATAGCGGATTCGCCGAGCAGCCGGGACAGACGACGGTCGCGCGTGAGCTACGTCGAGCCATCGAGACGCTGCTTCGCCGCCCGATCGATCTGACGTGCGCGGGGCGTACCGATGCCGGCGTGCATGCCGTGGCTCAGTACATCAGCGTGCCCGTAACGGATGCTGAGCTCGCGTGTACGCGCCGTAGGTGGCTGCGGGCTATGGATGCACTGCTGCCCAAAGATATCGCCATCAACGAGGTCTACAAGGCCCGTAAAGGCTTTTCTGCGCGTTTTGACGCGCGTTCCCGTACGTATACGTACCGTATTGCTGATCGAGATGCGCGCCCCGTGCTGTCCCGCGGTGCCGTGTGGTGGCATCGCTATCCCTTGGATGTTGAGGCTATGTCCGCTGCCTGTCCCGCGCTGCTGGGCGAGCAGGACTTTAAAAGCTTTTGCAAGGTTGCCTCGGCCGTTGGCAAGCCCACGCATCGCTGCGTGATGCGTGCCGAATTTGGCCATGAGGTTGCGTTTGGCGAAGACACCCTGACGTTCACCATCGAGGGCAATGCGTTTCTGCATTCGATGGTCCGTACGATCGTGGGCACGCTTGTCGAGATTGGCATGCATCGCCGTGAACCCGAGTGGATGCGCGAGGTCATCGATGCTTGCGACCGTAACGCTGCGGGCCCCACGGCTCCTGCCTGCGGCCTTACGTTTATGGGCGTGGATTACGATCCCGCCGAGCTTGTCGTGCTCGACTAGGGGAGGGCTCGACGCGTCGTGCGTCGACCCCTGTCATCTGTGGGCTGCGCGTGTGCAACATCTGTTCTTGGCGTGCAATACAACCGGTGTCTCATTGCTTTTATTGCCGGGGTGTACCATGAACCACGGTTTGATTCATTGCTGTCGAGAGGACGGATAATTTGGTTCGACGTGGCTCGCATCCGCGACTTTCGGTGATCCTTGTGGTAGAAGGTTCGCCCAGCTATGCGATGCGTGCGCTCGAGAGTATCCAAAACCAAGACCTCTACGATTTGCAGATTGTCGTTGTTTGCCGCGATGCTGCGCCCGGTGTGCGCCATTTGCTTCAAGTTGCCGCCGACAGGGACATCCATATTGATTTGATTGACGTCGAGGACGCGAAGCGCGGCGCTTGTCTTCGTGCCGGTTTCGCTGCCTCGCGCGGCTCTCAAATCATCGCTATGAACGCCGATGAGTGGTTTGCTCCGCAGTCCCTTTCCAAGATGGTCGATATCGCGTGCGATACTGCGGCAGACATAGTGTTCCCTACGGTGTCGCTCGACCGCTATGATGCACATCGAGAGCGCCATTCGCGCGTCTTGGATGCTGCCTCTATTGCCATCGAAGACAAGTCTTCGATGGTGACCGGGCTGCCCCAGTTGATTTTAGACGGCCTAGTCGTTCAGACCTCTGGCGTGATGTATGGCCGTCCGCTGTTTGAGGCATGCCTGTCGCACGGCAAGGCGTACCGTACGGTTGAGTTTATGACATATGCGCTCTTGCAGGCGCAGCGCGTCTCCGGCTGCGGCGACGCTTGTTTCCACGCGGTGGCGCCTAAGCTTACAGATGTCTTTGATCCCACCATGTATGCCAGGGTATCCGATGAAACCCGAGCGCTCGACGAGCTTGCGGACTCACTCTCGGAAGCAGATAGCGGTGGTCGGCTCAAGCTGGCAAGCCAAAAGTTCTACTTTGCCGGACTGGTAGCCTGCATCGAGAATTTGTGTCTGAGCCCGCATGGGGTGTCGTCAATCGAGCGTTCCGCCCGTATGCGTGATATGCTCGAGGCGCCTCGAACCCGTCAGATGGTCGCCGCGCTCAAGGATAACCATCGGGGGCTCGGTCTGTTGTTTGGGCCGATCGCTAGCGCCAAGCCCGCGCGCTGCGTGATGTGTACGCATCTGGCAGCTTTTCTTAACCGGACGGGCGCAAAAACCGCCTAAATAGCTCATTACGAAACAAACTTTCATAGAATTGTTTCGAAATGCGTTCTTATACACAAAAGCCTTCAAATAGCGTTAAACTATTCAATCATTGATTGATTGTCTCCGCCATCTTTTGGAGTGAGGGTTTGTATGGCTAAAAAACGCAATGGGCGCCAGGATGCCATTAGAGATATTGTGCGCAATAAGGACGTCCGCACACAGCGCGTGCTGGTCGATGAGCTCCGTGCTATGGGCTTTGATTGCACGCAGGCGACTGTCTCTCGCGATATTGCCGACATGGGGCTGCGTAAGCTCCCTGAGGGCATCTATGTTCTGGCAGAGGACTTGCACCTGCGGCGTATGGTTTCCGAGCTCGTAACGGGCGTTCTGCGTACTGATAATCTGGTTATGATCAAGGCTCAGCCTGGCACGGCTTCCGGCATCGCCGCCGCCGTTGATGCGGCAGAGTTGCCTGATGTGCTTGGCTCGCTTGCCGGCAACGATACGATTTTGGTTATTGCCCAGACGGCCGAGGACGGCGAGCGCCTCGAGGCGCTGATCAATAAGCTGAGCAATTCTCGCAAGTAGGCATACGGGTCGTGCGCTCGGCGCTGCGTGCGCTTACATAGTGGCTTGTAAGGGGTATCGACGTTGGGCGGTACCCCTTTTTGTTTGCCGGTATAAAGACCGCCCACCAGGTCGATTCAAACTAAAAGGCCCCGAGCAGTTTAATAAGCTGCTCAGGGCCTTGCTGGCTTTAGTCGAGTACCTCTTAGCCGACCGTATCGTCAGGCGTGGGTGAGGGGTCGGGAGTGGGCGTAGGCGTAGGCGTGGGCGTGGGCGTAGGCGTGGGCGTGGGCGTGTTGCCATCGCCGCCGGTCGAACCACCAGTGGAGCCGCCCGTCGAGCCACCGGTCGTACCGGTGCCGCCGGTGGTGTCGCCGCCCGTGGTCTCGGTGGTCGTGGTCGTCGTGGTAGTCGTTGTGGTGGTTTCCCCTTCGTCCTCGTTCTCGTCCTTGTCGTCGTTCTCCGTCTTCTTGGTGTTGTTGGTGCCGTAGAACTTCCAGACGCTGTTGTTCTTGTAGGTGGGCGCGGTTCCGGTCGCAAACTCCTCGCGCTCGGTACCGGTCAGAACGGTGTTCATAAACCGCTTAAAGACAGGCAGGTTGGTGCTGTCGCCCAGCAGGTCCGTGCCGTATTTTTGGATGGGGATCTCGCCCGCGGAATAGCCGGTCCACAGGGCGCACGCCAGCTGCGGGGTATAGCCACAGAACCACAGGTTGGTGGTGTTGTCGGTGGTGCCCGTTTTGCCGGCATAGGGCTGGTTGATGCTCAGGGCGCCGGCAGCACCCGTACCGCCGCCCTGCATGACGCCGGACAGAACATCGGTGACCGCGGCGGCCTCGCCCTCGGTAAGCACCTGTGAGGGATTGTCCGTGTGCTGGTACAGCACCGAACCGGTACGAGAGTCAATCTCGGTGATGGCGATCGGCTGGCGATAGTAGCCGCCGTTGGCAAACGTCGCGTAGGCGGCGGCCATCTCGAGCGGCGAGATCGAGCCGGTGCCGAGCGTCATGACGGGAACGTCCTCGATGTTGTCCTTGGCGGGATCGATGCCGAGCTTTTTGACGAGCGAGATGATCTTGCTGTTGCCGACGGCTTCCGCCACCTGGATGTAGCCGGTGTTGGAGGAGTATGCCGTCGCCTGCTTAAGCGTGATGTTGCCATAGCTATGGTTGGCGTAGTTTTGGACCTCGGTCGTGGTGCCCTTGGCCTTGAGCGGCGAGTTGCAGTTGAGGGTGACGTTGGGGTTCATGCCGTTTTGGATGGCAGTTGCCAGCGTAAAGGCCTTGAAGGTGGAGCCGACGGGACGCTTGGCCGTGGCATGGTTTACGTGGTTCTCGTCGGCGTTGTAGTCGTAGCCGCCCACCATGCACTTGATGTAGCCGGTCTTGGGGTCGACGACGACCATGCCCATGTCCAGGCCGTCGAGTGAGAGTGTGTCGAGCTGCTCGCGGACGGCATTCTCTGCCACCTGCTGCATCGTGGGGTCGATGGTGGTCTTGACGGTCAGGCCGCCCTTAAAGAGCACGTCGGTCGAGAACTCCTGCTCCAGCAGCTGCTTAACATAGGCGACAAAGTAGGGCTGCGAGTATACGTCGACGCCGCTGCCCGAAATCTCGGTCACGTTGAGGGTGATGGGCTCGGCCTGTGCGGCATCGTGCTCCTCCTGCGTAATGTGGCCCAGGCGCAACATGTTGTCGAGGACCTTGTTGCGACGGGACAGCGCTAGGTCGGGGTTGACCGTGGGGTCGTACTGCGAGGGCGAGTTGGGAAGGCCGATGAGCAGCGCGGCCTCGCTGAGGGTGAGGTCGGCGGCACTCTTGGACAGATAGGTCTCGGCTGCGGCCTCGATGCCGTAGGCGCCGTGGCCGTAGTAGATGGTGTTGAGGTACATCATGAGGATCTCGTCTTTGGAGTACATGTCCTCCATCTTGACGGCGATGTAGGCCTCGCGCACCTTACGCTCGATGGTCGAGTCGAACTGCTCCTCCTGCAGGATGGTGTTGCGCACCAGCTGCTGGGTGATAGTCGAGGCGCCTTCGTGTCCGCCGCCGAGGGTTGCCACCGCAGCACGCGCGATACCCCACAGGTCGATACCGCCGTGCTCGTAGAAGCGCTCGTCCTCGACGTCAACGGTGCCCTGCAGCACGTAGGGGGAGACCTCGTCCTTGGTGATGGACTTGCGGTTTTGCGTGTAGAAGCTCGCAATCTTGTTGCCGTTGCAGTCGACGATCTCGGTGGGCTCGCTCACCAGATACGCGTTGGCGTCGGTGTAGTCGGGCAGATCGGACAGCCAGCGGTTGACGTTGCCGACCATGCCGATGCCAAATGCCACGCCCGCGATAAGCAAAAAGCCCAAAAACGAGAGCAGGATTATGGGCAGAGCGTGCGTCTTTGAACGGCTGCGTCCCTGTCGTTGGCGAGGACCCATATATTGACCTCCAGGTATGTCGTGCCGGACGGCGGACGTGCCGTCGGGGCAGGATGGACATAAGTTATTACACGATAAACCAAACGGGGCGCGCGAGGCCTCGTGTATGCTGGAAGACGGCATTTTTCAGAGTGAATGCATACCTTGGTAAGGAGTTTTCCGATGGCGATTCGGGCGATGGGGCCGAGCGGACAATACGAGACTGGATTGGACGTTGTCGGTGCGGCGCTGCCCGAGCTGCTGGCGCCGGCGGGCGGACTCGACCAGATGCTTGCGGCCATCGCCGCGGGTGCCGATGCCATCTATGCGGGGTTGGGCGGCTTTAACGCCCGTGTGAGCGCCCATGGCTTTACGGATGACGAGTTTGCGCGCGGCTGCGCCGTGGCGCATGCCCATGGCGTGCGCGTGTACGTGACGCTCAACGTGTTCGTGTTTGACGATGAGTTGTCCGACGCGGTGGCGTTGGGAGCTCATGCACTGGAGCTGGGCGCCGATGCTCTGATTGTCGCCGATGCCGGGCTGGCTTGTGTGCTGCGCACGGCGATTCCCGGGGTCGAGATTCACCTGTCCACGCAGGCGGGCGCTCATAGCGAAAGCGCCGTGTGGCTTGTCGCCGATGAGCTGGGGGTCGAGCGCGTGACGACGGCACGCGAGCTGACGGTCGACGAGATTGCGGCGCTATGTGCCACGGGCGTGCCCATCGAGGTATTCTGCCACGGTGCGATTTGCACCGGCTATTCGGGGGCGTGCGAGTTCTCGGCCCTGCGGCGTGGGCGCTCAGCGATGCGCGGCGACTGCACGCAGCCGTGCCGTCTGGCGTACGACCTGGTGGACGAGGCGGGGCAGAGCGTTGTCGCCGTCGAGGGGGATCGCCTGCTGTGTCCGCGCGACTATCTGGGTATTGCGCATCTGCCCGAGCTTGTAGATGCCGGCGTGGCGTCGCTCAAGATCGAGGGGCGCATGAAGAACCCCGATTACGTATTCAATGTGGTGCGGGTGTGGCGCCGGGCGCTCGATATGCTGTGCGACGGCGCGTGGGATCCCGGTGCCGTGGAAGAGCTTTCGCGCGAGCTGGGAAGGTCGTTTAACCGTGGGTTTACCGATGCGTACCTGCGAGGACGTTCGGGCGCCGAGCTGATGAGCTTTGAGCGCGCAATTAACCAGGGCGTGCGCGTGGGACGCCTGGTGGCCGTTGGCCACGAGGAAGTGACCGTCGAGCTCGATGCCGCCGTGGCGGCGGGTGACACGCTCGAGATTCGGTTCTATCCGGGTGCCGACGCGCGTCCCGATGTGCCCAAGCGCTGGCCGCAGGTGCCCTGCCCGGTGGATGCCGCAGCGGGGAAGCGCGTCGTCGTGCATTGCAAGCGTAAGGTGGACGCGGGCTGCGAGGTGTACCTGATTCGCAGCGCCGGCGTGTTGGGGCAAACGGCAACGGTGTTGGAGCGCATGCGGGCCGAGGCAGATGCGATTGCGCCCGTTGCGTGTGCCGTTGAGGTGCTGCCCTTTGAGGACGTTGCGGTGGATGCCGGCGCGTCGACGGAGTTGGTGGAGTGCGCGGCTCCCGCTCGCATGGTTTTTGCTTGGCAACTGATGGATGCCGACCCGCGCGGAGAACTCGATTTGTCCGACGCCGTTGTGGTGCTTGACGAGGTGTGCCGCACGGGTGACGCTGACCGGACCCGCTCACTGATACAGCGTGCCGGGCGCGTCGTCTGCCGCAACCTGGGACAGGTGGTGATCGCTCGCGAGCTGGGCGTGACGTTTGACGTGGCGGCGCCGGTGTTCTGCGCGAATCGGGCCACGCTTGCCTGGCTGCGCGGACTCGGTGCGGGGCGGGTGCACTTGCCGGCCGAGTTGCTCGGCAATGATGCGGAGCGTATTGCCGAACTGGCTGCTGAACCCGGCGTCTGGGGTCCGGTCGACGCCGACCGTCCCGAGCTTATGGTGTGCGAGCACTGCCTGCTGACCGCCGAGGGCGTCTGCGCTACCGATGCGACGGGACAGGTCCGTTGCCGCGACTGCTTGCGTCGTCGGCAGGTACGCTATCTGGTCGAGGGTGACGGTACACGTCTGCCGGTCGCCGTTGACGCGTGCGGCAGGACGAGGATTTTCCTGTCGTAGGTGCCGCGTCGCGTCAGTTTGTTATCATATGAGAGTTTATGGACTTCCAGCACCGCCGTATCCGGTGAGGGTGCTATAGCAAAAGGAGGATACCCAATGCTGTCTGTTGACGAGCAAATGCGTATCATCACCTCGGGCGCCGCGCAGATCGTTCCCGAGGCCGACCTTCGCAAGAAGCTTGAGAAGGGCGAGCCCCTCAACATCAAGCTCGGCGTCGACCCCACCAGCCCCGATCTGCACCTGGGCCATGCCGTGCCCCTGCGCAAGATGCGTCAGTTCCAGGACCTGGGCCACAACGTCACCCTCATCATTGGCAACGGCACCGCGCTGATCGGCGACCCCTCGGGCAAGAACTCCACCCGTCCGCAGCTTTCGCAGGAGCAGATCGAGGCCAACGCCGAGACCTACGTGAGCCAGGCCATGAAGATTCTGGATCCCGAGAAGACCACCATCGTGCACAACGGCGACTGGATCCTTTCGATGGACCTGGCCGGCCTGCTGCAGGTGTGCTCCAAGTTCACCGTCGCTCGCATCCTTGAGCGCGACGACTTTACCAAGCGCTACCAGTCCCAGACGCCGATTGCCCTGCACGAGTTCCTGTACCCCGTGATGCAGGCCTTCGACTCCGTTCAGATTAAGGCCGACGTCGAGATGGGCGGCACCGACCAGCTCTTCAACCTACTCGCCGGCCGCGAGCTCATGGAGAAGATGGGCATGGAGCCGCAGATTGCGCTCACCATGCCGCTGCTCGAGGGCACCGATGGCGTTCGTAAGATGTCCAAGTCCTACGGTAACTACATCGGCCTGACCGACGCTCCCAAGGATATGTTCGGCAAGACCATGTCCATCCCCGACGAGATGATCGGCAAGTACTATCGTCTGGCCAGCTCGCTCGCCCCGGCCGAGGTCGACAAGATCGATGCCGCCCTGGCCGACGGTTCCGCCGACCCCTACGAGCTCAAGCGCGCTCTGGGTCGCGACCTGTGCGATACCTACCACGGCGCCGGCGCCGGCGACGAGGCCCAGGCCGAGTTCGACCGTGTGTTCAAGGAAGGCCAGCTTGCCGACTTCCCCGAGAAGCACGTTGAGCTGACTGTTAACGACGAGGGTCAGATCTACCTCGCCGGCCTGCTCAAGGACCTGGGCCTTTCGGCCAGCGCCGGTCAGGCCCGCCGCGACATCGACGGCGGCGGCGTCAAGATCAACGGCAAGGCCGTGGCTCCCAAGAGCTATAACATCGATCCCAGCGCCCTCAAGCTGGGCGACACCCTCTCCGTAGGCAAGCGCAAGGGCTTTAAGTTGATTTAGTTCCGCCGTTCTAACGAACGGCGGACCGGCCGACGCTGCGCGGGCCGCATTTGGACAATCTGACGTTCAACTTCAAGGGCGCGACCAGAAGGTCAGCGCCCTTTCGTTTCACGTCACCTTGTCTCAAATGCGGCCCGCTCGCTGTCGTTGCCAAAACATCGGCGCTTCCGTTGTTGGCACTTGGGGACGTTCCTTTTGTGCCGGCATCTAGGGACACTCCTTGTCATTGGCGCAAAGCAGCCTGCTCCCATTGCGCCAAGCGGCGTGTGCCGTTAAGCGGAGAGGCGTATTGTTGACCCATCGTTTGGGCATACAATGGCTATTGGCTTGCTGCGGTGAAGGTCTGTCCGCTCCGCAGCTTTTTTCTACGGTTAAAGGAGTATGTATGTCCGTTGAGGTCATGAGGTCTGTGATCGAGGCCGCCGAGGGTCGCGTGCCCGTCGATACGCTGTTTACCAATGCGCAGATCGTCGACGTGTACGGTCAGCGCGTGGCGCCCGGTAGCGTTGCCGTCAAGGACGGTGTGATCGTCGGTGTGCTCTACGATGGTCGCGACGATGCCGCTGGCACCTACGAGGCAACTGAGGTCGTCGACTGCCAGGGCCGCTATCTTGCCCCCGGTTTTATCGACGGACATCTGCACATTGAGTCCTCGAACATCCGCCCCGCCGAGTATGCTCGCATGGCCGCGACGCGCGGTACTACCACCGCCATTGCCGACAGTCACGAGATCGCCAATGTTGCCGGTCTCGACGGCTTGCGCTTTATGATCGAGGATGGCCGCCGCGCGCCCATCTCTATCAAGTACATGATGCCTTCGTGCGTGCCCGCGCTGCCCGACGAGCAGGCCGGTGCCGTGATTACCGCCGCCGATATGCAGGAGTTTTTTGCCGAGCATCCGGGCGACGTTTTTGGTCTGGGCGAAATGATGAACCTGCCGGGCGTCTTTATGGCCGACCCCGAGACCTGTGCTCGCATCGATGCTGCCAACCAGACGCCGTCCAAGCAGGTTGACGGCCATGCGCCGCTCGTTGCCGGTAAGGATCTCAACGCCTATGCCGCAGCGGGCATTATCGCCGACCACGAGTCGACGATTCCCGAGGAAGCACTCGACAAGCTGTCCCGTGGCATGTATGTGATGCTGCGTGAGGGCACGTGCAGCCACGACCTGGCCAATTTGTCTCCGATGCTGCTGGAGAACCCTACCCGCGCCCGCCGCTGCTGCTTTGCGACCGACGACCGCGCTCCCTCCGATGCTCTTTCGACCGGCATGATCGACAATGCCTGCCGCGTGGCCATCGAGGCCGGCATCGACCCGGTGGTCGCCATCTCCATGGCGTCCCTCTCCACGGCTGAGGCATTTGGCTTGGACCACGGCTGCCGCGACCCGCACGAGCGCCGCGGCGCAATTGCTCCGGGCAAGCGTGCCGACCTGCTGTTACTCGATGATCTGACGTTTGCCAAGGCTCCGCATCGTGTTTATACCGCCGGTGCCCTGGTGGCGCAGGATGGCTCCTTTGTGGGCGAGGTCGCACCCGAGACGGCCGAGGTCGCAGCCCTTGCCGACGAGCTGCGCGCGTCTGTTAAGCTGCCGAAGCTTTCGCTCGACGTGTTTGACTATGCCTTTAAGCCGGGCGAGGTCGTTATCGATGTCATCCCGGGTATGGCTATCACGGGTATGGCCCGCCCCGAGAGTGCCGAGGGCCTGCGCCGCATTATGCTGATCGAGCGCCACGGCCGCGGCGTGTCGCTGCAGGCCGAGGGCGCCGACGGTGATGGTCCTGCGGGCCTGGGTCTTGTTGGCAAGCACATCGGCCGCGGCTGGGTGCGCGGCTTTACCATCACGGGCGGTGCCATCGCCTCGACGATCGGCCACGATTCGCACAACGTGTGCGTCGTGGGCGATAACGCTGCCGATATGATGGCGGCTGTTGAAGCCGTGGGACAGGGCGGTCACGTGCTGGTACACGGCGGCGAGGTCGTGGCGCGCATTCCTCTGGCGCTCGGCGGCCTGATGAGCGAAGGCACCGCCGAAGACGTCGCGGCGCAGCACGACGACTTTATGGTCAAGGCGCGCGCCATGGGGATCGAGCCGCCACTCGACCCCATCATGGGCATTATTTTCCTGCCCCTGCCGGTGATCCCGACGCTCCGCATCCGCCCCGAGGGCATGTTCGACGTCACAACCTTCACCTACGCCGACTAGTCATCGGGGACGTTCTTAAACGACTAGCCACCTGCGACACTCTTTGACTTGTCGTCTGACGCCGCGGCCGTGAGGCCTCTGGCACGCGTGAGCTATTTGCCAGGCCTATGTAACGTTTATGACTGCGGGGTCTTATTTGAGCTCCCTTTGGGTACGTTGGAATCAGATACACGTCCGATTCCATCAAGCCCGAAGGGAGCTTTTCTATGTTTAAACTGATTGCATCCGATATGGACGGCACACTACTTGACGAAAATGGCCAGGTGCCGCCTGAGACCTACGAATTGATCCTGGCGCTACGCGAGCATGGTGTGCATTTTGCTGCATCGTCAGGTCGCCGCTACGATCGCCTGTGCGAGTTCTTTGCGCCCGTTCGCGACAAGATGGACTTTGTCGCAGCTAACGGTGCCCAGGTCTACGCCGACGGCAAAATGGTAGACCGCGAGGTGTATTCGCACCTGGCGATTCGAAAGCTCGCCCAGGCCGTCAGGACGTTTCCCAATTTGCATCTTGCGCTTTTTGACCGAACCAAGTCCTTCCTGCTCGATGACGAGAGCAAGTTCGTGCGTGAGGTCGATAAGGACCTTCCCAATGCAGAGCGCATTTGGGAGCTGCCCGATCCCAGCGTAAATATCATCAAGGCGAGTATCTTTTGCGATGACGGTGCCGTTATGGACAGCGCTTACGTATTACAGCGCGAACTTGGCCAGCTCTTTACTTTTGCGCCTTCGGGCAACGCGTGGATCGATGCCATGCAGCCCGGTGTGTCGAAGGCCTCGGGCATCGCACAGCTTGCGGAGCATTACGGCATTGGACGCGACGAGGTCATGGCGTTTGGCGACTCGATGAACGACTACGAGATCATTCGCTTTGTCGGCACGGGCTGCGCGATGGAAAACGCGCGCCCCGCGCTTAAGGCGGTGGCCGATCGCGTGGTGGGTTGTAATCGCGACCACGCCGTCCAGCAGGAGCTCCGTCGCGTGCTGGAGAGTCTCTCCTAATCCGGCAGTTGGGGACGTTCCTTTTCTGCCGACAGCGGGGGACAGTCCTTGCGTTTTTTTGCGAAGAGTGTCCCCAACGACTAGTCGTTTAAGAACGTCCCCAACGACTAGGCGAGGGCGGCCATGATGGTGCGGGCGACGTCATCGTGGTCGTTGTCGTATTCGGTGATGGCGTCGGCGGCCTCGCGGTCCTCGGGCTCGGCGTTGATCATGGCCATGCCATGGCCCGCTGCCTGCAGCATGGGGATGTCGTTGATGTTGTCGCCAAACGCCCAGGCGTCGGCGAGACGCTCGCCCAGGTGCTCACATAGCCACGTGAGGGCCGTTCCCTTGGTGGCGCCCTCACCCATGACCTCGATATTCATGGCGTAAGAACGCGTGACCTCAATGCCTCCGAGCGTGTCGAGCGCCGCCGCGATGGCGTCGCGATCGGCCGGGTCGTGCCAGTACATGGCGATGCGTTCGAGCGTCTCGACCTCGTCGATCTTGCTGTCGATATCCATGTCGATCGGTGCTCGTGTGCGCTTGAGCGAAGCCGCGATGTGGGGGTCGCCGCCGCAGAATTCGTCCAGGCGCGTGTAGAGCGAGCGGGGGAGGAAGCACTGCCCGTCCGCGAAGATATCGAAGGTCACATCGTGGCCGGCGGCAATGCTATGGACGCGGTGGGCGATGGCGCGGTCGAGCGGTCGGTTCAAAATGCGCGTAGCACGTGAGGTGTCGGTGGGCGTACCGTCCTCGAGCTGCCAGACGCTGGCACCGTTGGCGCAGACCGCGTAGTGTACGGCGGGGTGGGCGAGGATGGGCTCAAAGATGCCCGACAGCGGACGCCCCGTGCAGGGCACAAACTCAATCCCACGTCGAGCGAGTTCGTCGAGCATTGCCCAGGTGGCGTCGCTCATCTGCTTATCACGCGTCAGCAGCGTTCCATCCATATCGGAAAACACAATCATTCGCTGCGATCCTTTCTGCTGGCATAAAAAGCGTGGCCGAGGGCGGTGATGCCCTGGCCACGCTCAAGTTCTATAACGGTCCGCGTCCTAGCGGTCGGCGAGCGGCTTGTACTCCAGCGGCTCGATCACCGGACGGTAGGCAGGACGGATGATGCGATGAGCGCAGAAGAGCTCTTCCATGCGGTGTGCCGACCAGCCTGCCATGCGGGCGACGGCGAACAGCGGCGTAAAGAGCGTCTCGGGCACGCCGAGCATCTTGTAGATAAAGCCCGTGTACAGGTCGATGTTGGCGCAGATGGGCTTGGTCATACCGTGGTCGCGCATCACCTGCGGTGCCAGGCGCTCGATGCGTTCGATGAGCGCGAACTCATCGCCCAGGTCCTTCTTGGCGGCAAGTGTGCGCGCGTAACGGCGGCACACCTCGGCGCGCGGGTCGCTCAGCGTGTAGACGGCGTGGCCCATACCGTAGATGAGACCCGTGCCGTCGAAGGCCTGCTTGTCGAGGATCTTGCCCAGGTAGGCTGCGACCTCGTCCTCGTCCTCCCAATTGGAGACATGCGCACGGATGTCCTCGTGCATGGACACGACCTTGGCGTTGGCGCCGCCGTGGCGCGGGCCCTTGAGCGAGCCGATGGCCGCGGCATAGGCGGAATACGGGTCGGTGGCCGAAGACGACAGCACGCGGCAAGCGAAGGTGGAGTTGTTGCCGCCGCCGTGCTCGGCATGCAGCATGAGCATAACGTCGAGCAGCATCGCCTCATCGCGGGTGAACGCCATGCCGCTGCGCAGGACCTGTAGGATGGTCTCGGCGGTGGAGAGACCGGGCGTGGGGTGCGGCACGTGAACCTCGGAGCCGCGAAGCTTGGCGACCGAGGCCATGTGTGCGAAGGCGGCGATGCGCGGGAGACGTGCGAGCATGGAAATGGCGACGTCGATTTCGTGCTCGGGCGTGATCACGTCTGGTTCGGCATCGAAGGCGTAGAGCAACAGTACGGCGCGCTGGAGCACGTTCATGATGCTCGACGACACCGTGGTCATAGGGAACGCTTTAACGTACTCGTCGCTCAGATGTCTAAAGGCGCCCAGGCGCTCGCAAAAGCCGTCGAGCTCTTCCTTGTTGGGCAGCGAACCCGTGATAAGCAGATAGGCGACTTCCTCGTAGCCGTAGCGGTTCTCGGCCTGGGCGTTGTTGACCAGATCCTCGATGCTGTAGCCACGAAGCGTGAGCTTGCCCTGATCGGGCACGACTTTGCCGTCGACCTTGTTGTAGCCGTGCACATCCGAGATACGAGTGAGACCCGCGACCACGCCCGAGCCATCGGCATTGCGCAGGCCGCGCTTGACGTTGTGCTCTACGAACAGGTCCTCGTCGTACGGGGCGGTCGGCAGGCCGTGGTAGAGGTTTTCGCTTTCGGGCGAAATCTGACGGCTCGCCTCGTAATCCAGAACCAGGCGGCTCAGGTGATCGTCGAAGCGGTAGTAGATTTTCTTGGCGTCGTAGGCCATGCGCGCTCCTCTCCGGTCCGCTTTGGGGCCGCGCGCTTGGACGATATGACGTCAAGCTGCCCCGAGCGGCTTGCTCGCTACAGGCGGTACATAAAGTTAAAGACGTCCTCGCGCTGGATGGACACGTTGACGCCCGAAAGCTCGCCGGCCTCGGCCAGCGCCTTCTGCAGCTCGGCGAAGTCGAGCTTGGACTCGGCGGTGTCGGCCAGCATGGTCATGGTGAAGATGTCCTCGATAATGGACTGCGTGATGTCGCGGATGTCGACGTTGGCCTCGCCCAAAACGCGGGTGACGCCGGCGACGATGCCGGGGCGGTTCTTGCCAAGGACGGTGATGACGATGCGGGAGGACGAGATCTCGGCCATGGGAAACCCTTTCGCGTGGTTGCGGCGCGCGCGGGGCGCTCCGCTACGGTACAGTGTTCATCATTGTACCTGTCTGGCGCCAAAAGGGGTGTGCTTACTGCGGCGTTACACGTCTGCAACATGGGAGAAGGGGCAACAGGGCGCGTGTCCGCTGCGGTTGGCCACGCCGTGTTGCACAAAGACCGTGAACCTTTTGTGGGACGCGCGGCGCCGTGGTACCATAGCCAAGTTTGTTGTCTTGGTCGGAAACCAAGACGCCTTATGCGCTGATCGGTAACCAGCGCCTGACTAATAAGGAGTCCTACCATGAAGCAGGGTATCCATCCCCAGTATGTCGAGTGCACGGTGACGTGCTCCTGCGGCAACACCTTCAAGACGCACGCTACCGTGTCCGAGATGAAGGTCGAGCTTTGCAACGAGTGCCACCCGTTCTACACCGGCCAGCAGAAGTTCGTCGACACCGGTGGACGCGTCCAGCGCTTCGCCGACAAGTTCGGTGGCGCCGCTGCCGCCCAGCTCAAGAAGGCCGAGGAGGCCAAGGCCGCCAAGGCCGCCAAGGCTGCTGAGGCCGAGGCTGCTCGCAAGGCCGCCGCTGAGGCTAAGGCTGCCGAGAAGGCTAAGCGTGCTGCTAAGTTTGCCGAGGAGGCTGCCAAGCAGGCCGCCGAGGCTCCCGCAGAGGCTCCCGTCGAGGAGGCCGCTGCCGAGGCCGAGACCACCGAGGCTGCTGAGTAAATAGCTCGCCGCGGAATCACTCGCATTCATGGCATAAGGGCCGTGCATCCGTTTGGGTGCGCGGCCCTTTTCTTTTTATTGGTGCAAACCAACCTCCCCCCCATTGCACCAAATGGCAGAGAGACGGCGTTTGCTCAGATAAAACCTGCCAAAATTAACCTGTCCCATTGTGGCAGGTTGGTCATAGTTATTACGTGGCGGTCGAGGTCGACCGTATAGGCCGCGCCTTGTTTGGCTAAAGTACAATCATCTGTGTTTAACACGCCCGCAGCTGCACGGCGTGGGCGATGGCCAAAAAGGAAAACCACATGGGATTCATGTCAAAGCTGCTGTCCTTTGGATCCGATAAGGATCTTAAGCGCTACTACAAGATCGTCGACCAGATCAACGGTCTTGAGCCCCAGTTTGAGAAGATGACCGAGGAGGAACTCCGCGGCCAGACCGATAAGTTCCGTGAGCGTTACGCCAACGGCGAGTCGCTCGACGACATGCTTCCCGAGGCCTTTGCCACCGTGCGTGAGGCTTCTAAGCGCACTATGGGTATGCGCCACTTTGACGTACAGCTCATTGGCGCCATGGCGCTGCACGAGGGCCACATCGCCGAGATGAAGACCGGCGAAGGTAAGACCCTTGTTTCCACCTTGGCCGGCTACCTCAACGCTATTGCCGGCAAGGGCGTGCACGTCGTTACTGTCAATGATTACCTTGCCAAGCGCGACTCCGAGTGGATGGGCCGCATCTATAAGTACCTGGGCATGACCGTCGGTCTGCTCCAGAACAACATGCCGCTCGAGCTCAAGCGCCCGGCCTACCAGGCCGACGTCACCTACGGCACCAACTCCGAGTTCGGCTTTGATTACCTGCGCGACAACATGGTCACCCGTCCCGAGCAGCGCGTGCAGCGCGGCCACAACTACGCCATCGTCGACGAGGTTGACTCCATCCTGATCGATGAGGCTCGCACCCCGCTGATCATCTCGGGCGCTGGCACCAAGTCCGCCAGTACCTACAAGGACTTCGCGCGTGCCGTGCGTGGCCTTGAGCGCGGCGAGGACGTGTCGCACGACATGCTTACCGCCACCGAGGACGTTGAACCCACGGGCGACTACGTCATGGACGAGGCCAAGCACACCATCGCCGCCACCGAGCGCGGTCTTAAGAAGATTGAGCGCCGCCTGGGTATCGATGACATCTATGCCGATCTCTCGGGCCAGCTGGTCAACCACCTGCAGCAGGCGCTGAAGGCCCAGTACATGTTCCACCGCGACAAGCAGTATGTGGTCACTAACGGCGAGGTCAAGATCGTCGACGAGTTCACCGGCCGCATTATGGAAGGCCGCCGTTACTCCGAGGGCCTGCACCAGGCCATCGAGGCCAAAGAGGGCGTGCTCGTACGCGAGGAGAACCAGACGCTGGCCACTATCACCTTGCAGAACTACTTCCGTCTGTATGACAAGCTTTCCGGCATGACCGGTACGGCACTCACCGAGGATGCTGAGTTCCGCGAGATCTACAAGCTGCCCGTCGAGGTCATCCCCTCCAACAAACCCGTTCAGCGTGTTGACCACGAGGACCTGGTGTACCGTACCATTCAGGCCAAGTACAACGCCGTCGCCGACGATGTCGAGCAGCGTCACGCCAAGGGCCAGCCGGTCCTGGTGGGCACCGTCTCCATCGAGAGCTCCGAGAAGCTGTCCGCCGCCCTAACCAAGCGCGGCATCGCACACGAGGTCCTCAACGCTAAACATCACGAGCGCGAGGCTCATATCGTTGCCCAGGCCGGACGCTACGGCGCCGTGACTATCGCCACCAACATGGCCGGTCGTGGTACCGACATCCTGCTGGGCGGCAACCCCGACGAGCTGGTGCGCGAGCGCCTTGAGTACGAGGGCCTGACCATGGAGGACGTGACGCCCGAGCGGCTCGAGCAGTTTAACGCCGAGGCCAGGGAGACCTGCAAGGCCGAGCGCGAGCGCGTGCTCGCCGCCGGCGGCCTGACCGTTATCGGCACCGAGCGCCACGAGTCCCGTCGTATCGACAACCAGCTGCGCGGCCGCTCCGGCCGTCAGGGCGATCCGGGCGAGACCCAGTTCTACCTGTCGCTCGAGGACGACCTCATGCGCCTGTTCGGTGGCGACAAGATGGACCGCGTCTCCAAGATGATGGTCACGGCCGACATGGGCGACGACATGCCCATCCAGCACAAGATCATCTCCAAGGCCGTCGAGAGCGCCCAGCACAAGGTCGAGAGCATCAACTTCTCCATGCGCAAGAGCGTCCTTGAGTACGACGACGTCATGAACAAGCAGCGCCAGGTCATCTACGCTGAGCGCAATAAGATTCTGGACGGCAAGGACCTGACCGACCACATCACCGAGGTCATGCACGACACCGTGTACCGCTGCGTGCAGGAGTTCTGCACCAAGGACAGTCATGATGGCGAGCGCGACCTGGAGGGCCTGCGCAAGTGGGTTGTGGAGCTCACCGGCCACATCGATACGCCGAAGTTCCCCGACGAGGATTATGAGGCCCTGGCTGCCGATGTCCTGGCTTACGTAGAGAAGTGCTACAACATGAAGGCCGAGCGTTTGGGCGAGGACCTGATGCGCGAGCTCAACACCCAGGTCATGCTGCGCGTCATCGATACCCGCTGGATGAGCTACCTGCAGGAGATGGACTATCTCAAGACCGGCATCGGCCTGCGCGGCTTTGGCCAGCGCGACCCGCTGGTCGAGTACAAGACCGAGGCCTACGGCGCGTTCCAGATGCTCGTCGACACCATGTACGAGGATTACCTGCGCACGGTTCTGCGCATCGAGATCAAGGCTGCCCCGCGTGCCGTGGAGCACAAGGAGGAGCCCGCGCTCGAGGGTGCGCACTTCTCCGGTCCTGCCGAGGTCGATGGTGACAACGGCGACTCGGTGTTGCGCAAGCAGGCGCAGGTGCAGGCCCGCACGGCTGTTCAAGGCGGACCGGCTGCCGTCAACAACGGTGGCAAGGTGACCACCTATCGCAAGTCCGAGAGCGACGATCCGTACGTCAACGTGGGCCGCAACGACCCGTGCCCCTGCGGTAGCGGCAAGAAGTTTAAGTACTGCCACGGCAGGAATCGTTAATGGCTGAGGCTTTAGAGGTAACGCCCGCCGAGCTGGACGCGTTTGCGGACCGGCTCGGCGAGGTCGAGTCGTATCTCCACTTGGATGAAAAGCGCACGCGCGTGACCGAGCTCGAGGCCAAAAGCGTGGCCCCCGGCTTTTGGGATGACGCCGACGCCGCCCGTGCCACCATGGAGGAAATCGCGCGCACCAAGGAAGATATCGCTGCCGTGGACACCGCGCGCGGCGAGCTTTCCGATGCCCGCGCCGCGCTGGAGCTTGCCGAGGAGATGGGGGATGACCCCGACGCCGCCGCCCTTCGCGAGGAGGCTACAGTCACGGCTGAGCGCCTGGCCCGTGCCATCGATGAGCTTGAGCTTTCGAGCTGGTTTACCGGTGAGTTCGATCACGGCGATGCCATTGTGACCATCAAGCCCGGACAGGGTGGTCTGGAGGCCCAGGACTGGACCTTCATGCTCTTTAAGATGTACATGAAGTACTGCCAGCGTCGCGGCTGGAAGGTCACCATCAACGACTGTCCCGCGGCCGAGGTCATCGGCATCGACCGCGCGACCTTTACCGTCGAGGGCAAGGACGCATTTGGCATGCTGCGCGCCGAGGCCGGTGTCCACCGCTTGGTGCGCATTAGCCCCACCGACGACAAGAAGCGCCGCCAGACCACGTTTGCCGGCGTTGAGGTCATCCCCGTGCTTCCCGATGATATCGACATCGAGATCAGTCCCGACGACATCCGCGTGGACGTGTACCACGCGAGCGGCCCGGGCGGTCAGGGCGTCAACACCACCGACTCCGCCGTGCGCGTGACGCATTTTCCCAGCGGCATTGTGGTTACCTGCCAAAACGAGCGCAGCCAGATCCAGAACAAGGCCGCGTGCATGCAGATCCTCAAGGCTCGCCTGTACGAGATTGAGCTCGAGAAGCGTGCCGAGGCGCTCGATGAGATTCGCGGACCCAAAACCACGATCGGTTTTGGCAACCAGATTCGCAGTTACGTGCTCTACCCGTACCAGATGGTCAAGGATTTGCGCTCGGGCGTGGAGACCAGCAATGTCGAGGCCGTTCTTGACGATGGCGACCTGGACCCGTTTGTTATTGGCTACCATCGTTGGGCCACCGGCAATGCTGACGCGGAGGACCCATCTGCCTAAACCGCTTGGTTTATGTGGGAATGGATTTAACCATCCGAACAGGGTGGTTTTGTATCCAGAACAAACCAGTCGCGGGGTGGTTTTTGCCCGGCGAATCGGTAGAATCGAATACAAGAAGAAGTTCAAAGCGCATCCGTTGGGGGTGCGCTTTTTTGAGGGAGGCAGCATGGCATATCGTCTGGACATCAAGCGCATTCTTTCGATGAACTTCTTTCACGATCTGCCCCAGATCATGTTTGGGTGCGCCTTGGCCGCCATCGCGACCGACCTGTTTTTGATTCCCAACGGCCTTGCCGCCGGTGGCGTCACAGGCCTTGCGACTATCATCCAGGCCCTCGGTGCGGCGCGAGGCGTGTCGCTTCCCGTCGGTATCCAGACCATTGTGATGAACGCCTTGCTGTTACTGGTCGTCATGCGCGAGGGCGGCATGTTCTACGTGGTGCAGACGGCGACGGGCTTTGTGCTGCTGGGCTTCTTTACCGACCTGTTCGCCCCGTTTGTAGCACCTCTGGCGCATGCGGACCTGATGCTTCCCGCTATGTGGGGCGGCATTATTACGGGCATCGGTTACGGCATGGTGCTGCGTGCCGGCGCCAACACCGGCGGCTCGGACACGATTGGCCAGATCATCTCGCGTAACACCTCGCTGCCGGTGGGCTCGACCGTTATGGCAATCGATGTTGCCGTATGCGCGGCATCGGCTCCGGTCTTCTCACTCGAAAATGCCCTGTACGCAGGACTTTCGATGGTGATTAGCGGCTATGTGATCGATGCGGTGGTCGATGGCGGCAACAAGCGTCGTATGGTACTCATCATCTCGGACAACTTCCCCGATATCGCGGCCGACATCATGTATGGTCTGGGCCGCGGCTGCACCAAATTAAAGGCGACCGGCATGTATTCGGGCGCCGAGAAGCCGGTGATTATGGTCATCGTGAGCCGTCGCGAGCTCAATACGCTCAAGACCATTGTGCGCGAACGCGATCCTCATGCCATCGTGACGGTTGCCGACGTTACGGAAACCTTCGGTGAGGGCTTTAAGGACATTAACGCGTAGGGTCGACCGCGTTCCATCCAAAAGACGTTCACATTGATAAACCGTTTCATCAGCGGTTCTGCCTGCTCAATTGCTCAAAAAATGATAAAAAGTCTGGTAAAGCCATCAGTTTCCAGCATAATGAAGGACGTACGTGCATCGCGGCTGGGTTGGGACGACCTTCTGTGCCGTGCGCATTTTGTCTAATGAGGATGAAAGGAAGGCACAATGAGCGACGAAGAGCTCAAAAAGGTTGCCAACGAGGTAAGGAAGGGCATCGTCACCGGCGTGCACGCTGCCAAGTCCGGCCATCCGGGCGGTTCGCTCGGCGCTGCCGACATCATGACCTATCTGTACTTTGAGGAAATGAACGTCGACCCGGCCGATCCCCGCAAGGCCGACCGCGATCGCTTTGTGCTTTCCAAGGGCCATTGCGCTCCGGGTCTGTACGCCGTGCTCGCCGAGCGCGGGTTCTTCCCCAAGGAGGATCTTGAGACGCTGCGCCACATCGACAGCCACCTGCAGGGCCATCCCAACATGAACGACACTCCGGGCGTTGACATGTCCACCGGCTCGCTCGGCCAGGGCATCTCCGCCGCCGTGGGCATGGCCGTTGCCGCCAAGCACTGGGGCGACGACTATCGCACCTACGCCCTGCTGGGCGATGGCGAGAGCGAGGAGGGCCAGGTCTGGGAGGCCGCCATGTTTGCCGGCAACCAGCAGCTCGACAACCTCTGCGTGATCGTCGACCACAACGGCCTGCAGATCGACGGTCCCGTCGAGGAAGTCAACGACCCCATGCCGCTCGCCGACAAGTTCCGTGCCTTTAAGTTCCACGTGGTGGAGCTTGCCGACGGCAACGATTTCGATCAGATCCGCGCCGCCTTTGCCGAGGCCCGCGCCACCAAGGGGCAGCCGACCGCCATTATCGCCGAGACCCTGAAGGGCAAGGGCGTCTCCTTTATGGAGAACCAGGTGGGTTGGCACGGTAAGGCCCCCAACGATGAACAGTTTGAGCAGGCCATGGCAGAGCTCACGGCCGCCGGAGAGGAGCTCTAGGATGGCAGACGTCAAGAAAATCGCCACGCGTGTAAGCTACGGCGAGGCCCTCGTCGAGCTCGCCAACGAGCACGATGACTTTGTGGTCCTCGACGCCGACCTGGCCGCCGCCACGCAGACCGGTAAGTTTAAGGCCGCCTGCCCCGATCGTTTCTTCGATGTGGGCATTGCCGAGAGCAACCTGATGGGCGTCGCCGCCGGTATCGCGACCACCGGTCGCGTTGCCTTCGCGAGCAGCTTTGCCATGTTTGCCGCCGGCCGCGCCTTTGAGCAGGTCCGCAACTCCATCGGCTATCCGCACCTCAACGTTAAGATCGGTGCCACGCACGCCGGTATCTCGGTGGGCGAGGACGGTGCCACGCACCAGTGCTGCGAGGATATCGCCCTCATGCGCGTCATCCCCGGCATGACCGTGATCGTTCCCGCTGACGACATCGAGGCCCGTGCCGTGACGCGCGCCGCCTACGAGTGCGACGGCCCCGTGTATATGCGCTTCGCCCGCCTGGCCTCGCCGGTTATCAACGACCCCGAGACCTACAAGTTCGAGGTGGGCAAGGGCATCGTCATGCGCGAGGGCACCGACGTCACCATCATCGCCTGCGGCCTGATGGTCGGCGAGGCGCTCGAGGCCGCTGAGCAGCTTGCTGCCGAGGGCATCGATGCCGAGGTCATCAACATGCACACCATCAAGCCCATCGACGCCGGCCTGATCGTTGAGAGCGCCACCAAGACCGGCCACGTCGTGACCGTCGAGGAGCACTCCGTGATCGGTGGCCTGGGCAGCGCCGTTGCCGACGTCCTGTGCGAGCAGTGCCCGACGCCGCTCAAGAAGATCGGCGTCAACGACACGTTCGGTGAGTCTGGCCCGGGCGCCGAGCTCCTGCACAAGTACGGCCTGGACGCCGCCAACATCGTGGCAACCACCAAGGAGTTCTTGGTCTAGGGCAAGACGAGGCAAAGTATCGCTTCAGCAACCGTATGCAATCCATAACAGGGGCGTCCTCAAAGAGGACGCCCCTGTTTTTTATCGGCAACAAACAAATTAGGCCCGCACCAAGTAAGGGCTTTCTCCGGGAAACGGGCCCAGACCAGCAAAGTGCAATTCAGCCCCCAAGCACGGCGCTGCTGCACCCAAGTAAAACGCAGCGACTCCTTAGTTATCGCAGGCCGGGCACAGGGTTGCTCTCCAAATC
>CABIWB010000001.1:320967-342650 GCA_902362275.1 Coriobacteriaceae bacterium
GATTTGGAGAGCAACCCTGTGCCCGGCCGACGGGATCCCTAAGCACGCCATGCTTCTTATGTGCAGCAAAGCTAATGCTGCTAAAATACAAAGCGCTCATGTAGTTTAAACGCACGACGATAAGGAGCACCAGTGGGTAACCACTTCCGTACCTCCGGTGCGGGCGATGATGCCCCCAAGACGCAGACAGGCGTCCAGGGCAGCCGTTTCGCCACTCCGGATTCAGAGGGCCAGCCTGTTGCTCAGGCCCCCGCTCAGCCGGCAGATCAGGCACAGCCGGCATCCGATCCCTTTGCCTACAATCCAACCAGCGATGTCGCGCTTTCCGGCACGGCGGGTTTTGAGCCCGTTCAGGCCGTGACCGCTCGCGTGGAGCAGCCTCAGGCTGGTGCCGCCACGCCGCAGCCTACCATGGCCGGCATTCCCGACCCCATGGCCCCTGCGACGCCGGCTCCTCAGCCTGCGCAGTCCGGTCTCTTTGCCGCTATTCCCGACCCCACGCAGCCTGCTGCCCCGGTGGTCGAGAGCGATCAGGCGGCCGAGGTCGCAAGCCTCGATAACGCGCTCAACAACCCCGATTTTACGTCGGTGTTTGCGCCCATCGATCTGCAGGCCAGCCGCAAGAAGATGGCCAAGCAGGCCGGTGTCGAGCCCGTTATCCTTATGGAGCATGTCACCAAGATCTATCCGGCACAGCCCAACAAGCCTGCACTCGACGACATCAACATCGAGATCTATCCGGGCGAGTTCGTCTTCCTGGTCGGTCACTCCGGTTCGGGTAAGACCACGCTGCTGTCGACGCTCAACCGCGACGTCAAGCCGACGAGCGGCCGCATCCTGGTTGCCGGTCAGGACCTCATGAAGATCAAGAACCGCAAGGTTCCGTTCCTGCGCCGCCAGATTGGCGCCGTGTTCCAGGACTTTAAGCTTCTGCCGCAAAAGACCGCCTACGAAAACGTGGCGTTTGCCCTTCAGTGCATCGGCAAGCCCAAGGGCGTCATTCGCAGCCAGGTGCCTGAGGTGCTGCGTCTGGTCGGTCTGGCCGATCAGATGGACTCGCTGCCCGACCAGCTTTCCGGTGGCGAGCAGCAGCGCGTTGCCGTCGCCCGCGCTATGGTCAACCGTCCGCCGCTGCTGATCTGCGACGAGCCCACGGGTAACCTCGACCCGGCGATCTCGCTGGGCATCATGAAGCTGCTCGAGCGTATTAACCGCACCGGCACCACCGTGATCGTCGCCACGCACGACCGCGAGATGGTCGATAGCATGCACCGTCGCGTGATCGCCCTCGAGGGCGGCCACGTTATCCGCGACCAGGAGAGGGGAGGTTACGGCAACTATGGCACCAACTAACGTGGGCTACTCCTTCAAAGAGGCAATCAGCCACTTCTTCCGTAACTGGACTACCTCGCTCGGCGCCGTCATCACGATCTTCCTTTCGCTGTTTATCATCGGCCTGTTCATCATGGGCTCCGCGGTGCTGAACTCCGTGATCGGCACCGTCGAGGATCAGGTTGTCATCAACGCGTTCATTAGTGATGACGCCGATCAGGCTGATGTTCAGGCTTTTGAGGCCGAGCTTAAGACGTGGAATAACGTCAAGTCCGTGACCTATAAGGACAAGGACGACGCGAAGGCCGAGTATACTAGCAAGATGTCGGGCAACGCCGACGCCACCATGAGCGCGCTCGATGGCCAGAACCCGCTGCCGGCTTCCTTCGCTATTGAGATGGACGATCCGTCCAAGGTCGAGAGCACGGCAGAGAAGCTCAAGAAGGATGCCGATTTCCAGAAGATCGTGGATGACGGCGACGTCAACGCGAGCGTGCTGTACGGCCAGGAGGCAGTGAGTCGCCTGTTCCAGGTGACCAACTACATCCGCATCGCCGCCGTGGTGCTCGTTGGCCTTCTGACCTTTATCGCTTTCATCTTCATCAACAACACGATTCGCCTATCCATCACGGCGCGTCGTCGTGAGATTGCGATTATGCGTCTGGTCGGCGCCAGCAACGGCTTCATTCGCGGCCCGTTTATCACCGAGGGCGTACTGCAGGCCATTTTGGGCTCGTTGCTTTCCATCGGCGTTCTGGAGCTGCTGCGCAACCTGATGATTCCGCGTCTGCAGGAGAGCATCGGCTGGATGTCGTTTGCCCTGCCGATGCAGTACTACTTGGTGACCTATGCTGCGCTGATTCTGGTCGGCGTGATTATCGGTTTCTTTGGTTCTACCATCGCCATGCGCCGCTACCTGCGCGTGTAGGCATGCCTGGAATTCATCCCTTCCAACGGGTCGTCTCTTATGGGGCGGCCCGTTTTTTGATCCCTAGGGGACGGCAGGAAAGCGAATCATTTGGGTAGACTCTTTGGAGTTCGCAATCGATAGTTAGGAGGCGCCATGGGGCGCAATAACAAGTATAAGCGTGGAGCTCGCAGTAAGCGCGGGCCGGTGCGCAGCGAACGCCGTCCGAGCCTGACCGGGCGCGTTCAGCTCCATGAGCATAGCGCCTACGTTGTAACCGAAAACGGCGACTACAAGGTCATGGGTCGCGGCAAGCGTGAGATCATGGACGGCGATACCGTTGCCGTGAGCATTAAGAACAGCCCGCATGGCGAGCGTCGCGCCGTGATCGAGGGCGTGGTTGAGCGCGCAGCTATAAGCGTGGTGGGCACGTACCAGACCGCCGGTCCGCTCGGTGTGATTGAGCCGCTTGATTCGCGTCTGAAGGCCGACTTCTTCATTCTGCCCGAGGATACCTCGGCGGATCGTCTGGGCGTCCACCCGGGTGATGCTGTTGTCGCGCGCATTTTGACCTACCCGACGCGCCTGGAATCGGGCACTGTGACGATCGAACGCCGCATTGGCGGAGATGACGCGCCCGATTTGGGCGTTCAATATGTGATGGCGCGTTACGGCTATACCGATAGCTATCCCGAAGCCGCGCTAGACGAGGCCGAGGGGCTTTCGCTCGATGTGTCCGCGGCGCTTAAGGACCCGCTCCGCCGCGATCTGCGCGACCGCTTTGTCATCACGATCGACCCGGTCGACGCGCGCGACTTTGACGATGCCATTTCGCTGGAGCGCACGCCTGAGGGTGGCTACAAGCTGGGTGTGCATATCGCCGACGTTTCACACTATGTGGCTTGGGACGGGCATATCGATCTTGAGGCTCGCCATCGTACGACATCGGTGTATCTGGCCGATCGCGTGCTTCCCATGCTGCCCGAACGCCTGTCCTGTGACCTGTGCTCGCTTCGCCCTGACGAGGACCGTCTTGCGTTTACCGTCGATATCGAGCTCGATGCACAGGGTCGCGTGCGGCATTACGATCCGTACCCCAGTGTGATTCGCTCGCGTGTGCGTATGGACTATGACGGCGCCGAGGCGCTGCTGGTGCGTGCCGGCGCGGTTGAGTATTCGGTGCTGGAGGGTGCAGCCGAGGATGTTGCGGCTGCCGAGACCTCGCGCGAGGAAGCGCTTGAGCGCGGCCTTGCGTGCGAGGAGGCCGCCCGCGGCTACAACATCGACCTCGGTGATTTCCTTGTCGCCGCTAACGAACTCGCCGAACTTCGCCGTCGTATTCGTCGCGCCCGCGGCTCAGTCGATTTTGACACGGCCGAGATTCGCGCTCTATTGGATGAGGACGGAGTGCCCGTGCAGATTGTGGCGCGTGAGCGTTCGTGTGCCACGTCGCTTATCGAGGAAGCCATGCTGCTCGCCAACGAGTGCGTTGCAGAGTGGCTGGCGGACCGTGATATCGAGGCCTGCTATCGCGTGCATGAGGATCCGAGCCCCGATAGCCTGCACGGTGCCGCCGTTGCGCTGGCGCAGCTAGGCATCATCGACGATCGCCGTGCTGCCGGTATTGCCCTGGGGAGTCCCGATGAGTTGCAGGCTGCAGTTGATGCTGCCGCCGGTACGGCAAACGCACCGCTCGTCAACACGCTGCTTCTGCGCAGCATGCAGCGTGCGCTGTACAAGCCGCGCAACGAGGGCCACTTTGCGCTCGCCGCGCCGTGCTACTGTCACTTTACGAGTCCCATCCGTCGCTACCCCGATCTGGTGGTGCACCGCGTGCTCAAACTGCAGTTGGCCTATGAGCAGCTCGGCGGCAAGGACGCCTTGGTCCGTACGCCGCGGCTGATCGGCAAGGGGCGCGAGTCGCTGCCGCGCATTCTGCCGCAGATCTGCCGCGCATGCAGCGATGCCGAGCGCGCGGCAGATGCCGCCAGCCATGCGACGCAAAAGATCAAGATTGCCCAGTACTATGAGGACCGTCTGGGCGAGCGCTATGCCGGAACCGTCTCGTGGGTTAGCAGCATGGGCCTCTTTGTGCGCTTGGACCTGACGCAGGTCGAAGGCCTGGTTTCGATTAAGAGCCTGGGCAACGAGTGGTTCGAGTTTGACGAGGACGCGCTTACGCTGACGGGCGCCGACACGGACATCCGTTACGAGCTGGGGCAGCGCGTGATCATCGAGGTCTCGCGCGTCAATACCACGCGTGGGCACTTGGACTTTAAGCTTATCCATTAGCCAAATCCCGACTCGCGGCGGGAGGGCGGAGGGCGGTCTTTCGGGATCGCCCTTCGCATTTGGATCGTGGCTACCTTGCCGTCTGCTCGGCCGCCCGCTTATCTGCTATTGGAGAGGTAAAACCTACCAAAATAAACCTGTCCCTTTTTGGCAGGTTTACAAGAAAGCGGGGATGAGATGACGATGGTGTACGGCTATGCGCGGGTGAGTTCGCGCGATCAGAATCTTAATCGGCAGCTGGATGCGCTGGGCGCCTATGGCGTGGGCTCGGCGAATATTTATGCCGACCATGCGAGCGGCAAGAACTTCGATCGACCGCGTTATCGCGAGCTGCTGCACGTTCTGGGAGACGGGGACGTGCTGGTGGTGCTTTCTATCGACCGACTTGGCCGTAATTACTCCGAGATTCTTGAGGAATGGCGACGCATTACCAAGGAGCTCGGGGTTGCCATTGTGGTGTTGGACATGCCATTGCTTGACACGCGCGTCAGGGCCAGCGGCGCGCCGGATGTGACCAACACCCTGATTGCCGATATTGTGCTGCAACTGCTGAGCTACGTGGCGCAGGTGGAGCGCGAGAATATCCATCGGCGCCAGGCGGAGGGAATTGCGGCGGCGCGGGCGCGAGGGGTCCGTTTCGGTCGACCTCGCAAGCCGTGCCCTCCTCAGTTTGAGCTGGTGCGCGATAGCTATGAGGCAGGCGATATTACCCGCAGCCAAGCAGCAAAGTGCCTGGGCGTGTGCGTGGGGACGTTCGATCGCTGGATGCGCGAGGCGGGGTAGGGGGTTTGCGTCGCTTTGTCGCTTCCTGTTGCGATTCAAATTTTGATACGGTGACGATGTCATTTGGGGCTACACTCGCTGATATTCAAAAAAGGAGGTTGGCCCTTGGCGCGCGTAAAACAAATAATCGGATGGACCGCGATCATTCTGTTCGCCGTAACGCTGGCGGGTATCTGGGTGCTGACGGAGCAAAATGCGGTGGAGACGTCGTTGCTGAGCGAGTCCACCGCGCGTGTGGTAGAGGGTCAGGCTACGGGCGTTCAGGCTGCCGATGCCACGGGTGAAGCCCAGACGGAGAACGGAATGACCGGGGGCACCGATTTGGCTGCCCCGCCTGTCCGGTCTGGCCGACTTGCTTCCATTCGCATGTGGGTGGGCACAAACGTCCGCCGCGTTGCCCATACCGTAGAGTTTTTCTTCGTCGGATTGTTCGCCTCGGTGGTCGTGGTTTGCTTTTCCAGGCGTCCGTGGAGCGTATGCTCCCGTTGCGTGCCCGTATTGCTCTTTTGCGCCGCCTGCTCCGTTGGCGATCAGGTGCATAAGATCTTTGTTCCCGGCAGGCATTTCGACGTTATCGATCTAGGATTCGATGCTGCGGGCTATGTCACTGCCATGCTGTTGGTATTGCTGGCGGCGGCGTTGGTGCGCCATGCGACTCGGCCGATCGGCGCCCATGCGAGGCGCTAGCCTTAAGACGAGACATCGCGACTGCCTATGCTTCGACATTGACTACAATAACGGCTGCAATCGCGAGTGGTCGTCGATGTGCAGTTTTCCAGACACCTGTTTTCTCTAAGAAAGGAAATCTCATGGCGGTATTGTTTGTTGAAT
Organism: Coriobacteriaceae bacterium; assembly: GCA_902362275.1. Classification (GTDB taxonomy): domain Bacteria; phylum Actinomycetota; class Coriobacteriia; order Coriobacteriales; family Coriobacteriaceae; genus Collinsella. Next base: position 327,113 of record CABIWB010000001.1, read on the forward strand.
ATCCCAAGTGCTCGACTTGTAAGAAGGCCAAGGCATGGCTGGACGAACATGGGGTAGAGTATATCGACCGCGATATCGTTTTGGACAATCCCACGGCTGATGAGCTTGCGACCTGGATTGCTCGTTCAGGGCTGCCGGTGCGGCGCTTCTTTAATTCGTCGGGCATGAAATATCGAGAGCTGGGTCTGAAGGCGCGTCTGGATGCGGGCATGACTGATCGGGAGTGCTACGAGCTGCTGGCGACCGACGGCATGCTGGTCAAGCGTCCGCTGCTGGTGGGCGACGACTTTGCGATTCCCGGCTTTAGGGAAGCGGCTTGGGCCGAGGCGTTACTGTAGCGGCTGCGGAAAGTGCGTCCCGTAATTCGCTTGGATTGTGGGACGCGGTTTCCGGTTGAGGGCTCGACGGGAAAGTGGGGACCAGTTTGAGCTTGAAATCTGGGACGCACTTTCCGCCGGCGGGCCTGCCCCAGTCAGTCCGCCAGCTGTGCCCATTCGTGCGGATCGTAGACCTTTACGTGCTTGTTGGGCTTGCCGCTCCAGTACTCCTCGTCCATAAAGGGCAGGTATGCCTGAATGCCGGGGCAGATAAAGGGAATCCGCTGCTGTTGCAGTCGCTCGCGCTGGCGCTGCTCCAGGCACGCCTCGGATATAACGGTCGGCATGCCGGACAGCTCGACGAGGCTTGCCTGGATTCGCTTAAGGTCGGGGAGTCCCGCGTGCCATGACATCCGCATGATCAAAAAGGATGCACGGCGGTAGTTTGCCTGCATCACCGTGATGGCGGGGCGCAGTGTGGGATGGATTTTGTCCCGTTCGGGCCAAAGGTCGGCAGTGATCTCGAGGCCCAGGGTCTCCCATAGGTAATCAAGCTCTTCGTCCATGGCGCCTCGATATCTACGTGATCATTGATACTTCGATTGTGTTGCCTGGTGCTATCGTTTTCACGGTAGAATCTGCCAACGGTTGACGGCTACCGCTCGCGGCGTTTTGCCCTTCGTGTACAGCGGTTGGCTTCACAGGTCCTTCACGAGTTGGACTAAATTAGGCCAATTTGACTGAATTTCAAAAAAGTCAAAATTGGGGCTTGCGTCACGGCGAGACTTCCCGTATATTTCTTTCTTGCGCAAAGGCACAGCCGAGCGCAGCGATGCAGTCATTGGGATGTCGTCTAATGGCAGGACAGCGGATTCTGGTTCCGTCAATGGGGGTTCGACTCCCTCCATCCCAGCCATTGCATTTGCTACATATGGCCCGTTCGTCTAGCGGTTTAGGACGCCGCCCTCTCAAGGCGGAGATCACCAGTTCGAATCTGGTACGGGCTACCAAAATTGAACGCCCGGGCCTCGTAAGAGACCCGGGTTTTGTGTATTGACCGTATATACGGCGCCTGCCGTGTTTCGCTCAGATCGAGGAGTAGCCATGGATCTGCCCATCAGCTTGCAAGACATCACGTATGCCGAGAACTATCTGGCGCAGGGCGACCTGGCTACGGCGACGCCGCTGCTGGAGCGTCTGGTGGAGCTCGCCGAGGAGTATATCGACGCTGAGTGCAAGACGGAGGAGAAGCGCCAATACTTTAGCTTCGATAGCAAGTTTGAGCGCTTGGCCTATCGCCGCGTGGAGAAGGATCCGCGCGAGCTCGTGCAGGTCGAGGTGCCGTTTGACCGCCTGTACTCTGACATGGCGTTTGCCTACATTCGCCAGCAGGATTATGTGAGCGCTCGTAATGCCCTGATGCAGGCTGTGCGTTGGGACCCCATGAACTGCAACTATCGCCTGGATCTGGCCGAGCTGTTCCGCGCGCTCGAGGACAAGCAGGAATGGGCATCGCTCTCGTTCTCGGTGCTGGAGCGTGCAAGCGATGGCAAGTGCGCCGCCCGCGCTTACGCCAATCTAGGTCAGTACTTCTTGGAGTCCGAGACCGAGAACGTTTCGGCTGCTGTGGGCTGCGCGCGTCTGGCGCTGCGCCTGGCGCCCAACGATGCGCATACGACGCGCCTGCTCAACAAGATCCATACCACCTATCCGGATGCCGCTGATGAGAGCGACGACCACGTGATGGGTGAATTGGCCCTGCAAGGCGTGCCGACCTCGCCTTCGGCCGAGATTGCCATCTGCCTGATCATGTGCGCGACCGATGCTGCAAGCGACGGCGACAAGCAGGAGGCGACGCGCCTGACGGTGCGTGCTCGCGACTTGGTGGGCGAGGAGGCCTGCGCGGCGATTATCAAACTGGTGCGCGAGAGCGATGCCGAGCTCAATGCCGAGCGCAAGGCAAAGCGCGAGGCTACGGGCTCAAACGCCGATGGCGCCAAGGAGGCCGGCGATGCCCAGTAAGCGTGAACGCAAGCTCATTTCCAAGAATCGCTCGGCGCATCACGAGTACTTTATCGATGAGACGTTCGAATGCGGTATTGAGCTGAGCGGCACCGAGGTCAAGTCGATTCGCGAGCGCGCCTGTCAGATCACTGACACTTTTGCGCTGATTCGTGGCGGCGAGTGCTGGCTCGTCGGCCTGCATATCCACCCTTATAGCCATGGTGGCGTGTGGAATCGCGATCCCGATCGTCGGCGTCGTCTGCTGCTGCACCGCAAGGAGATCGACTTTCTTGACGGCAAACTTCGCAACCGTGGTTATGCGCTGGTTCCGTTGGAGCTCTACTTTAATACGGACGGCCGCGTAAAGCTGCTGCTGGGTCTGGGTCGCGGCAAGAAGCTCTACGACAAGCGCGAGGACATGGCCAAGCGTGATGTCCAACGCGAGATCGATCGTGCGCTCAAGGAACGCAACCGTTAGGCACTCTGTATAAGTTGCGGTGGAATACGGACTGTTTTGCCTGTTTGAGGGGCTATTCAGTCCCTATTTCACCGCAACTGCGGGCGTCTCATGTTCCTCACGGTTCCGACACATATGTCTCAAAGGCGGCGTCTGGTATGGGCGCCGTCTTTTTTTGTGGGTACATACATTTATGAGGTTCAATCCTGGGTTAGGGGAGTGATCGTTATGGACAAAACTGCGTTCTTTACTATGCCGAGCGGTCTGTACGTGGTGAGCGCTGCGGCAGACGGGCTGCGCGCCGGCTGCGTCATCAACACTGCGGTGCAGGTGACGTCCATGCCGCCGCGTATTTCGGTTGCCGTGAACAAGGACAATGTCACCTCGGGCGTCATCGCATCGGCCAAAGCGTTCGCGCTGACCGTGATCGATCAGACCGCCGACATGCTCTACATCGGTAACTTTGGGTTCCGCACCAGCAGCGATTATGACAAGTTTGCAAAATACGAGACCCGCGAGACGGCTCTGGGCATGCCCTATGTGCCCGAGCACGCGGCGGCCCTGTTTAGCTGCCGTTTGATCGACACTGTGGATGTGGGCACGCATCTGCTGTTTATTGGCGAGGTCGAGGATGCCGAGCGCCTGAGCGACGAGACGCCGCTCACCTACGACTACTATCACAAGGTTCTGAAGGGCAAGACGCCTCCGAAGGCCTCGTCCTATCAAGGCTAGAATTGTTGTAAAAACACTTGCATTATTTTATTGAGAACATATACTAATAAGCGAAGTACATCACCAGTCGCGTTCGAGAGGAGAACATCATGGCTGAGGAGAAGAAGACGTATAAGTTCGTGTGCATCGTTTGCGGTTACGAGGTTGAGGTCGACACGCCCGAGCTGCCCGAGGACTACGTGTGCCCGGTGTGCGGCGTCGGTCCCGATCAGTTTGAGCTCGTCGAGGAGTAGCTCGTAGACACACGGCGAAAGCCGAACATAGCTCTGTCCAAGGGCCCCGGCTGGATATTCCGGCCGGGACCCTTTTGATTTATCTGACGGTTTAAAACGGCCTTACGTGTTACAGATTGAGACGTTATATCTGGACAGTCACGCCATCCCAATTACATCCCCGTTAGCAGCACGATGTCGAGAATCGTCACGATGGCACCGATCCCTACGAGCAACGCGTTGAGCGGGCGCGAGTTGGCATATTTACCCATGACGCGGCGTGAACTGGTGAGCCGTATGAGCACAAAGACCGTAATCGGCAGCTGAAGCGACAGCAGTGCCTGACTCCAGATGAGACCTTCAAAAGGATTTGGGACGACCAGACACGCCGCCACTGCGCCGGCGAAACAGGCCGCCACCCCGATCGAGGAATGTCGGTCGTGGATGTCGTATTCCTCGTCGAACATACCCGCGGTGATGGTGCCTGCCGCCATGCCTGCCGTCACACTACTCGAGAGGCCCGCAAACAGCAGCGCCACCGCAAAGATTGTCGAGCTTGCTGGGCCCAGAATGGGGGAGAGCGTGTCCGCTGCGACGGCGAGGTCGTCTACGACCATGCCGTGCGCAAAGAAGGTCGTTGCGGCCAGGATGACCATGGCCGAGTTGATTGCCCAGCCCACGCCCATCGAAAAGAGCGTGTCGAAGAGCTCATAGCGCAGACGCTCTTCGATAACTTGCTCGCCTTGGCCTTCGAAGTGCATGGATTGGATGACCTCGGAGTGCAGAAAGAGGTTGTGGGGCATAACGACCGCACCCAGGACACTCACGATAATCGCGGCAGAGCCAGTGGGCATACTGGGCGTGATCCAGCTTGCGGCGGCTTGCGGCCAGTCGACCTTGGCTAGTGCAAGCTCGGCCAAAAACGAGAGTCCTACCACGCCGACGAAGGCGATGATCCAGCGTTCGGCTCGCTTGTAGGAGTTCGTCATGAGCATCGCCATCGATGCTGCCGCCACGATGACGCAGCCCGCGCGCACGGGCAGCCCAAAGAGCATTTGAAGGGCAATCGCACCACCCAGGACTTCGGCCATGGCGGTGGCGATGGTCGCGAGATAGGCGCTGGCGAGCACCGTGCGTCCCACGATGCGGGGGAGAAAGCGTGTCGTGGCCTCGGCAAGACAGGCGCCCGTGGCGATGCCCAAGTGCGCCGCATTGTGCTGCAAGACGATCAGCATAATCGTGGACAGCGTGACGATCCACAGCAGCGCGTAGCCAAACCGCGAGCCCGCGGCCATATTGGAGGCCCAGTTGCCCGGGTCGATAAAGCCGACGGTCACGAGCAGCCCGGGGCCGATATGCCGCGCAATGTCTAGGCCTCCGTGACCACCGGTGCGCCGGGAGCCAAAATGATGTTTGAGATGGTTGAGCATGGTGAGCTCCTGCGTGCCGTTTGTTTGACGCCGCAAAGGATACCCGTTTTAGGCTCAAAAGTTAACCAAGACTAACAAAATTGTTGTATTTGAATAGGATGGTGAAAGAGGGCTGCCGAAATGTCTTGATCTGTAACAACTAGGGATGGAAATTGGGCCTAGGTGTTACAGATCAAGACAGGAAGAAATGGTCCTATGGAAAATCTCGATTTGTAACAGTTGGCTGCAAAAATCGGCCCTTCGTGTTACAGATCGAGACAAACCAAAACTGTCCTGCAGAAAATCTCAACCCGTAACATCTAAGCGCCAAAATCGGCTCCTCCTGTTACAGATTGAGATGTTTGAAGCGGTGAGCTTACAGGCCGAACTTGGGGCCCTTGTTGTCGCCCTTGAGGTCGGCGGTGTCCACTCGTAGGGCGTGCGTTACGCGATTGTTTCGAAACGGATGGGAAACACAACAGGCCGGCGATGCTCCTAGTATGCCTATTCAACTGACTGTCTAACACCAAGGGGAGGATCGCGATGCAGGCAGATTCCGCTCAGCAGCAGGGACTTTATCGCCCCGAATTCGACCACGATGCATGTGGCATCGGCGCGCTTGCCGATATCAACGGCGAGCGCCATCACCAGATCCTGGACGACGCGCTGTCCATTCTGGTCAACTTGGAGCACCGCGGCGGCACGGGACTCGAGAAGAACACCGGCGACGGCGCCGGCATCCTGTTCCAGGTTCCGCATCACTTTTTCCGTAAAGAGGCTCAAAAGTGCGGCCAGATTCTGCCGGCAGAGGGCGACTATGGCGTGGCCATGCTGTTCTTCCCGCAGGACGACAAGGGCGTAGAGGATGCCCGTCGCGTGTTTGAGGAGGGCTGCGCCGAGGCCGGCGTGCCGCTGCTCTTTTGGCGCGAGGTGCCGGTCGACCCGCACGACCTGGGTGAGACGGCCCGCGCCTGCATGCCCACTATCCTGCAGGCCTTTCTGGGCCGTCCGGACGACACGCCGGCGGGCGACGCCTTCGAGCGCCGTCTGTATGTGTGCCGCCGCACCATCGAAAAGAAGGCCGACGCCGAGTTCGCCCTGCGCGACAAGATCTTCTACGTGTGCTCCATGAGCTCGCGCACCATCGTGTACAAGGGCATGCTGGTCGCCACGCAGATGCGTCGCTTCTTCATCGATCTCAACGACGCCGCCGTCAAGACGGCCGTGGCGCTCGTCCATTCGCGCTACTCCACCAACACCACGCCCAGCTGGGAGCGTGCGCACCCCAACCGTTTTATCATTCACAACGGCGAGATTAACACCCTCAAGGGCAACGTCAACTGGATTCGTGCCCGCGAGCCCAACCTGTACAGCCCCGTGCTGCAGCATGATCTTGAGCGCGTGATGCCGATCATCAACCGCGAGGGCTCCGACTCTGCAATTCTGGACAATGTGCTCGAGTTTTTGGTCATGAACGGTCGCCCGCTCACGCGTGCCGCATCCATGCTGTTGCCCGAACCGTGGGACCACAACGACAGTCTGAGCGAGGAGCGCCGCGCCTACGACGCCTACCAGTCCATGCTCATGGAGCCCTGGGACGGCCCGGCGGCCATCGCCTTTACCGACGGTCGCACGCTGGGCGCCGCCCTCGACCGCAACGGCTTGCGCCCCGCCCGCTACTACGTGACGCGCGATGGCCGCTTTATGCTGGCAAGCGAAGTGGGCACCATCGAGGTACGCCCCGAGAACATCCTGACGAGCGGCTGCCTGGGACCGGGCCAGATGCTCGAGGTCGATTTTGCCCGCGGCCGCGTGATCTACAACGACGAGCTGCGCGCCCGCTATGCCAAGGAGAAGCCCTACCGCGACTGGATTGCCGAGGAGACGCTGGCCGTCGACGCGCTTGATGAGCCCGTTGCGGCAACGCCCGCCGAGGACGCCGAGGTGCCCGCCGCCGTGCGCATGGCTAAGCTCGGGTATCACTGGGATGATGTTGACGAGGTCGTGCGCCCCATGGCCCAGCAGGGCAAGGCCCCGCTCGCCTCGATGGGTATCGATGCGCCGCTGGCCTGCCTGTCCAAGAAGACGCGTTCGTTCTTTGACTACTTCTATCAGCTGTTCGCTCAGGTCACGAATCCTCCGATCGATGCCCTTCGCGAGCATATGGTAACTTCGACCACGCTCTACCTGGGCAACCACGGCAACCTGCTCGAGGATTCCCGCACGGCCTGCCAGCTGGTTCGCTTGGAGCGCCCGTTGCTCAACGAGGAGGAGTTCGACCGCATCTGCGCCATCGAGCGCGTGGGCTTTAAGACCCGTCGTTTTCGTGCCGTCTACCGCCGCGATGCCGGCGAGGGCGCGCTGCAGGCTGCGCTCAAACAGCTTGCCGAGGACGTCGAGGCTGCGGTCCGCGACGGCGTGAACATTGTGGTGCTGAGCGATCGCGCCGGAGCGGACGAGGTCCCTGTGCCGTCGCTGCTTGCCGTGGGCTGCGTGCACAACCACCTGATCCGCGCCGGTGTGCGTACCTTTGCCGATATCGTGGTGGAGTGCGGCGACGCCGTGTCTCCGCACGACTTTGCGGCACTGGTGGGCTACTCCGCGAGCGGCATCTATCCGTACAACGCACATGCGTGCATCCGCGATCTGGCGGCACGCGGCGATCTGGACGTGACAGCCGAGCAGGGCATCGCCAACTACAACAAGGCTGCGACCGCCGGCATCGTCTCCATCATGTCCAAGATGGGCATCTCCACGGTGCAGAGCTACCATTCGGCGCAGATCTTCGAGGCCGTGGGCTTTACGCCGGAGTTCGTCAACGCATACTTCGCCGGCACGGTGAGCCGTGTGGGCGGTATGGGTGTCGAGGACGTTGAGCGCGAGCAAAACGAGCGCTACGACGCCGCGCTCGCCATCCTTAAGAGCCCGGCTCCCGATCAGCTGCCCACACTGGGTCTGACCAAGTGGCGCCCACTCGGTGGCGAGGATCACCTGATCGACCCTCAGAGCGTCTACTTGCTGCAGACCGCCTGCCGTGAGGACAGCTACGACACCTTTAAGGAGTACAGCGCCCGCCTGCACCGCACCGGCCGTGCCGTGCGCCTGCGCGACTTGCTCGACTTTAATGCCAGCGGCTGCACGCCGGTTTCGCTCGACGAGGTCGAGCCCGCGCTCAACATCGTCCGCCGCTTTAACACCGGCGCCATGTCGTACGGCTCCATCAGCAAAGAGGCACACGAGTGCATGGCCATCGCTATGAATCGCCTGCACGGCCGTTCCAACTCCGGCGAGGGCGGTGAGGATCCGCGTCGCGAGACCCCGCTGGCCAACGGTGACTCCAAGAACTCCGCCATCAAGCAGGTAGCAAGCGCGCGCTTTGGCGTGACGAGCCGCTACCTGTGCAGCGCCTTCGAGATCCAGATCAAGATGGCCCAGGGCGCCAAGCCCGGCGAGGGCGGTCACCTGCCCGGCAAGAAGGTCTACCCCTGGATTGCCGAGGTCCGTCAGTCCACGCCCGGCATCGGCCTGATCTCGCCTCCGCCGCACCACGACATCTACTCCATCGAGGACCTGGCAGAGCTGATCTTTGACCTTAAGAACGCCAACCCCGGCGCGCGCGTGTCGGTCAAGCTGGTCAGCGAGGCCGGCGTCGGCACCATCGCCACTGGTGTTGCCAAGGGCGCTGCCGACAAGATTTTGATCAGCGGCCACAACGGCGGCTCGGGTGCCGCTGCTCGCGATTCCATTTGGCACGCCGGTCTGCCGCTGGAGCTCGGTCTTGCCGAGGCCCAGCAGACGCTGCTGCAAAACGGTCTGCGCTCGCGCGTGGTGCTCGAGGCCGACGGCAAGCTCATGGACGGCACCGATGTTGCCGTCGCCTGCCTGCTGGGTGCCGAGGAGTTTGGCTTTGCGACCATGCCGCTCATCTCGATGGGCTGCCTCATGCAGCGCGACTGCCAGCAGGATACCTGCCCCGCCGGCATCGCTACGCAAAACTGCCGCCTGCGTCGCGGCTTCCGCGGCAAGCCCGAGCACGTTGAGCACTTTATGCTCTTTGTTGCCGAGCAACTGCGCGAGGTCATGGCGAGCCTGGGCTTTCGCACCGTCGACGAGATGGTCGGCCATCCCGAGTGCTTGCGCCAGATTGAGGTCCCGGGCAACCGCAAGGCTAACCTGCTGGATCTGTCACCCGTGCTGGCGAGCGCGACCTGTAAGTTTGGTGCCCACATCCCGGGTGCCGACGGCCGTCACTTCCTGCCCCAGATGGCTGCGGACGGCGAGCTCGACAAGACGCTCGACTCCACGTTGTTTGTGCCCTATACGGCCGATGCCCGTGCGCACCTGCGTCCGATTCGCTTCCGCGCCGATATCGCCAACGTCAACCGCTGCGTGGGCACCATCTTGGGCAACGCGGTGACCAAGGCGCATCCCGAGGGCCTGCCCGCCGGCTCCATCACCATCGATTGCGATGGTTCGGCCGGTCAGAGCTTTGGCGCCTTCCTGCCGCGCGGCATTACGCTCAACGTGTGCGGCGACGCCAACGACTACTTTGGCAAGGGCCTTTCGGGCGGCGAGGTGTCGGTGCGCCCCAACCCGCATGCGACCTACAAGTTCGATGAGAACATCATCGTGGGCAACGTTGCGTTCTTTGGCGCCACGAGCGGCCGTGGCTTCATTAACGGCCTGGCAGGCCAGCGCTTTGGCGTACGCAACTCCGGTGCCACCGTGGTGGTCGAGGGCTGCGGCAACCATGGCTGCGAGTACATGACGGGTGGTCTGGCGCTCATCCTGGGCGAGGTCGGGCAGAACTTCGCCGCCGGCATGACGGGTGGCGTGGCCTATGTCTTTGACCAGTACGGCACGCTCGATGCCCGTGTGAACCACGAGAGCGTTGAGCTTAAAGCCCCGACGGCCGGCGAGCTGGCACAGATTCGCGAGCTCATCCAGGAGCACGTGGACGCGACGCAGAGCCCGCGCGGCATTAAGCTGCTCTACAGCTTTGAGACGATGAACAAGCACTTTGTGAAGGTCATTCCGACCGAGTACGAGCGCGTGCTGGCGATTGTCGCCGCCGCCGAGGCCGTCGGTAAGACGCATGCGCAGGCCGAGGAACTGGCGTTTGACATTGTGACCGGTCGCGCGAGTGCCGCGGATGTTGCTCGCTTCGATGTCGCGGGCGGTGCTGCGGGTGCTGCGTCCGTGGCTGCCAGCTCTGTTGCTTCGACCAAGAAGGAGGCGTAAGTGCCATGGGTAAGCCCGGTGCTTTTCTTGATATCGATCGCGTGACCCATGAGCTGCGCCCCGTGGAGGAGCGCAGCCGCGATTTCGATCCGCTGTACGTGGAGCTCGACGACGACGCGCGCCGTGCCCAGGCGAGCCGCTGCATGATGTGCGGTGTGGCGTTTTGTCAGATGGGCGCGAGCTTTGGCAAGGCACGTCCGAGCGGTTGTCCGCTGCACAACCTGATTCCCGAGTGGAATGAGCTGGTGTACCGCGGCCGTTGGGACGAGGCCGCCGAGCGCCTGTCACTCACCTCGCCCATGCCCGAGTTCACGAGTCGCGTGTGCCCGGCGCTGTGCGAGGCCGCATGCAACCTGGGCTCGGTCGATGGCCAGCCCACGACGATCCATGACAACGAGCGCGCGATTAGCGACCATGAGTGGGCCAACGGCGGTCCGCACCGCTTTGAGCCGGCAGGGGAGGGTGTACCCACGGTTGCCGTGGTGGGCTCCGGTCCCGCTGGTCTGGTGGCAGCATGGGAGCTTGCGCGTCGTGGCGCCCGCGTGACGGTGTTTGAGCGCGACGACCGCCCGGGAGGTCTTCTCATGTACGGCATTCCCAACATGAAGCTCGAGAAGTCCGTGGTCGAGCGTCGCGTGGCGCTCATGCGCGAGCTGGGCATTGTGTTCGAGCTGAGTGCCGACGTGAGCGATCCCAAGGTTACCGCCAAGCTCGACGACTTTGACGCCGTCGTGGTGGCTGCCGGCGCCCGTGCTCCGCGTGGGCTTTCGGCTACGAACATTGATGCCCCGGGCGTGGTGTATGCCGTGGACTACCTGACGGCTTCGACCGTCTCGGTGCTCGATGGCGGCGACCCCGCGGTGAACGCGCGCGGCCTGGACGTTGTGGTCATTGGCGGCGGCGATACCGGTAACGACTGCGTGGGCACCGCGGTACGTCAGGGTGCGCGCAGCGTGCGCCAGTTTGAGTTCTTGCCGGCGGCGCCTGATGCGCGCGCGGCGAGCAACCCCTGGCCGCAGTGGCCCAACGTGAAGAAGACCGATTACGGCCAGCAGGAGGCCATCGCTACCATGGGCGGCGAGATGCGCGCTTGGGGTGTGGATACGATCGAGGTACTGTTGGACAAGAAGGGCGCGGCCGCGGGCCTGCGCGTGGTCGATCTGGATTGGTCGGCTGGCAAGCCCGAGCGCATCGCGGGCTCCGAGCACGAGGTGCCGGCCCAGCTGGTGCTCATCGCCTGCGGTTTTACGGGTCCCGAGCATGGCGTGTTCGACGCCGTTGGCGTGCCTGTTGCCACCGCTGGTCGTCCGCTGCCGGTGATGGCTGCCGAGGGCTCGCACCTTGCGGCCCGTGTCGACGGCGTCGCCGCGGATGCCGCGCCGGTGTATGTGGCGGGTGATGCTCGCAACGGCAGCTCGCTCGTGGTGAACGCCATGGCTGACGCCCTGGCCTGCTCAGCCGAAGTCGCCGACGCGCTGGAGCTGTAAAGTAGTCATTTAAGAACGTCTCCAATGACTAGTCATTTTTTGTCTAGTCGTTGGGGACACTCTTTGCGAGCGATTTGCTCGTTTGTCGACGTACGGGTGTTCATTTGTCGACTTCTTGGGCTGTGGTCACCTGTTGTTTCTGTGGTGGCTGTGGGTATCTGGCTCAAAAGGGCGTGTTGGCCGTCTATGTTTACCTGCGGTTTTGTTGCGGTGCGCATTTTCGGTCAAGCTTTTTGTCAAGTGTTTGGTCAGCATCTGGTTTGCAGCCGGAGGCCTATTTTGCCCGCGCTGGTCGTGGCCGACCACCCTCCTCGTAAGCTCAAATTGAGGTCTATCAGTTTGAGGAGGATGCCATGATTGACCACGCTTTAGACCGAGCGCAGCTAGCCGAAGCCGTCGGCAACGATATTGCCGACATGGCCCATTTTTGGATGCTGCGGAAGTTCCAGTTTTTGGAGCCGGCGCGCGAACAGTTCGAGATCATTGTCGACCCGTGGCTCAGCTATTGCACCGAGCCTTCGCAAAACGAAATCATGGCCTACAACATGGCATTTACCGATTGGCTGCTCTTCGAGCGCCCCTATCGCCATGGCAAGACGCTGCTCGAGCTGTATGTTGACGAGCCGCCGGCATCGCTTTTGCCTGCCTCGCTCAAGCGGCTCGAGCAGGTACGCGACACGCAGTATTTCTCGCGCTTTGGCATTTTGGACAAGGATCCTGCGACTGGTATGGTCGCGCTGAAGGACACGCGCACCGACCGTCGCTTTGATGTCTACGACCCGCATATCGTGCAAAAGGAGCATTGGAGCGACGGAGCGATTGCGGTGCGCCTCGCCTGCGTCGACGATGTCTGGCTGACGGCGGGACAACTCTATCTGTATGACATCGCACGCCTGAGTGACACGGCGGTCGATGGGCCGGGTGCGGTGCATCCGGAGGACCTGCAGGACGGCTTTGACACCTCGTGCGTCAGCTTCTTTTTGCGCCTGGTCCGCGACATCATGGGCGCCCAGGGGCGGTACGTAAAGTCGCTCAACATCTACGAATAGGAATGGGAGTAGGAGCTGCTGATAAGTCTCGATGCGTAACGTTTAACGGCCTGGGGGCGGCCTAACTGTTACAGATTGAGATGTTTCGTCAGCACGGCCGAAGTATCGCCACGCTGTCTCCGTTTGCCCTCGCATCTCACTCGTCCCTCCGTTAACCGATATGCTCGACTTTAGGTCGCTGCATTAGGTGATAATGGACAAATGTTCAAGTTAATCGTGAGGGAGGAACTCGATATGGCATCTGCCGATCGTTCCACGTTGTTTATCAATGCGACCATTCTGGATGGTTCGGAGCATATGGAGCCGCAACCCGATATGGCCGTGGCCGTTGAGCGCGGTGTCATCACATGGATGGGGCCGAGTGCTGTGGCGCAGGTGCCTGCGGGTGCCGAGGTTATCGACCTGGCAGGTGCGTATCTCATGCCGGGCCTCATCAATATGCATGTGCATCTGTGCGGTTCGGGCAAGCCGGTTTCGGCGGGCGATGCGGGTGCGTTGATGAAGAAGCTCGATAATCCCGTGGGGCGCGCCATCGTGCGCCATATTCTTAAGGGCAGCGCCCAACAACAACTGGCAAGTGGCGTGACCACGGTGCGCGGCGCGGGCGACCCGCTGTTTGCCGATCTGGCCGTGCGCGATGCTATCGATGCCGGCAAGTATCAAGGTCCTCGCCTGGTGGCGCCGGGAACGGGCGTAACGGTGCCGGGCGGCCATGGCGCGGGCTTGTTCGCCCAGGTGGCAAACAGTCCCGCCGAGGCAGCCGAACAGGTGCGACACCTGTATGCGCGCGGTGCCGATGTCATCAAGCTGTTCGTGACGGGCGGCGTGTTCGACGCTACCGAGGTGGGCGAGCCGGGCGTGCTGCGCATGCCAGTGGAGGTTGCCACGGCGGCGTGCAAGGCTGCGCACGAGGTGGGCTTGCCGGTTATGGCCCATGTCGAGAGTACCGAGGGCGTGAAGGCCGCGCTTGAGGCTGGCGTTGACACGATTGAGCACGGCGCTCCGTTGACACCCGAGATTTTGGAGCTGTACCATGGCGCCGCGGGCACGCAGCTCGAGGGGCGTGCGCCGAGTGTGACCTGCACTATCAGCCCGGCGCTGCCGTTTGTGTTGCTCGACCCGGAAAAGACCCATTCGACCGATACACAAAAGAAGAACGGCGACATCGTGTGCTCGGGCATCATCGAGAGCGCCCGTGCCGCACTGGAAGCTGGCGTTAAGGTGGGCCTGGGTACGGACTCGAGTTGCCCGTTCGTGACGCAGTACGACATGTGGCGTGAGGTGGCCTATTTTGCTAAGTACGTGGGCGTGAGCAATGCCTTCGCACTGCATACGGCCACGCAGGTCAATGCCGAGCTGCTGGGGCTGGGCGGCGAGACCGGCACAATCGAGTGCGGCAAGGCCGCCGACATCCTGGTGACGCGCAAGAATCCACTCGATGACCTGTGCGCACTGCGTGAGCCGACGCACGTGATGTGTCGCGGTGATCTGGTGCGCAAGCTCAAGGTGAAGCGTATTCCCGAGGTGGACGCCGAGCTCGACGCGATTATGGCCATGCCTGTCGAAGCGCTTGCCGAGGAGCTCGCCCGCGATGGCGTAGCATAGGTGTGACAAAGGGACGGTCCCTTTGTCATAATCAAAAAAAGCCGAGGTCTCAACACGAGGCCTCGGTTTTTATTTTGTTCCATGGCATGGCGGCTAGGAGCGCGTCTCCATCTTGGCGTGGCACTTGGGGCAGGTGACGCGGATTTTGCCCTTGCCCTTGGGGACGGAGAGCATCTGGCCGCAGTTGGGGCACTTGAGGTATGCCGTGGTCTTGCGACCCTTCCACATCTTCTTGGCTGTGCGCTTGGCGCGCTCAAAGTCTTCCTTGCTCGTTCCGGCTGCGCGTGAGGTGCTGGCCGCTGCGGCGCCGGCGCCCAAGCTGGCGACAAACTTGCCCAAGCCGGGAACATTGGCGGTCGCGGCGACAAAGGCCTCGTTCTCCTTGCGACGTGCATCGATATTTTTGGACAGGCCGCGCAGCACGCCAATCACGATTACGGCGATGGCAATCCAGCTGAGCCACTGGATACGAGCCATCGAACCGATCATGGCGATGATAATGCCTGCGAAGCCCATCACGATGGTGAGCTCGTCGGCGCCATTGCGACCCTTCATAAAGTCATTCATGCAAATTGCCTTTCATTCGATATGCCGCACGCCCTTATACCCGATTTAGAGCAAGGGGGACAGGTTAATCTGCACCAATGTGGTGCAAACATACCTGTCCCCGGAATACCAAGACGGTGCAAAGAAGTCTGTCCCCAATGCCCCAATTACTTGGAGAGCTTGTCGACGACGCGTTCGATTTCGGCGAGCTTGGCGGCTTTGAGGTCTTCGTCGCCCGATTCGATTGCCGAAGTCACGCAGCCCTCGATATGCGCCTTGAGCACGTCGGCGTTGATGCGCGCGATGAGCGCCTGCGTGGCCATGAGCTGCGTGGAAATATCGACGCAATAGCGGTCCTCCTCGACCATCCGCAAGATGCCGTCGATTTGGCCGCGTGCCGTCTTGAGCATGCGGGTCACCGATTTGTGGTCAGCCATCATGGCGGGTCCTCGTTTCTGGTCGATCTTCCGGATGCCCCC
>CABIWB010000001.1:342658-469285 GCA_902362275.1 Coriobacteriaceae bacterium
GGGGGGCAGGTGGCGCCTGCTACGCGGCGGTTACGGACAGGGCATGGAATTTCTCGCCGGCGCCCTCGACGGCGGCGGCGAGCTGCTCGGCGGTCACGGTGTCGGCGCACTCCACCTGGACAGTCTGGGTCTCGTGATCGGCGTCGGCATCGGTCACGCCGACCACGTTGAGCAGCGCGGTCTCGACGGTGGCATCGCAATGGCCGCACATAAGGCCGGAAGTCTTGATTGTGTAACGCATGGGTATTCCTCTCTGTTATGTCGGCTTTCCCAGGCACCCGACCTTGACCTTCAAGCCGTCGCTCGCGTGCCAAAGTACGCGTCGCTCCTCTTTCAGGCCAATCTCGGGCACCTGGAAAACCCGTTCTAAATGTACTTAATGGTGATCCTATTTTGCCACTTTAGGCATAAAGGATTTTAAGCGCAGGGCATTGGACACGACGCAGACGCTCGACAGGCTCATCGCTGCGGCGGCAAACATGGGCGAGAGCTGCCACCCGGTGAGCGGGAAGAACACGCCCGCGGCGAGCGGAATGCCGATGCCGTTGTAGAACAGCGCCCAGAACAGGTCCTGCTTGATGTTGCGGATCGTGGCGCGCGAAAGCTCGATGGCGCGGGCGACATCCATGAGGTCGCTGCGCATGAGTACCACGTCGGCACCCTCCTTGGCGATGTCTGCGCCGGTGCCGATGGCAAGGCCCACGTCGGCGCGCGCCAGGGCGGGGGAGTCGTTGATGCCGTCGCCCACCATGGCGACCTTGCCGCCCGTGTCCTGCAGCTCGCGCACATGGCGCTCCTTGTCGGCGGGGAGGACGTCGGCGATGACCTGCTCGCTACTCAGTCCCACGCGGCGGGCGATTGCTTCGGCAGTGACGCGGTTGTCGCCGGTGAGCATGCGCACGTCGACGCCAAGCGAGCGCAATGCGGCGATGGCCCCGGCGCTCGTCTCCTTGACCTCGTCAGCCACGGCAATGGTGCCGGCAAGCTCGCCGTTCTTGGCAAAGAACAGCGGCGTCTTGCCCTCGGCGGCGAACTGTTCGGCAAGACCCGCGGGCACCTTCGCGCCCAGCTCGTTCATCAGGCGCATATTGCCGGCGGCAATGGCGTTTTGCCCCTCGCGCGCCGTAGCGCCTCGCCCGGGCACGGCGGCAAAGTCCTCGACGGCGCGCGCGACAATCCCTCGCGTCTCGCACTCGGCCATAATCGCCTCGGCCAGCGGGTGTTCGCTTGAGCGCTCCAGCGCGGCGGCCAGCTTGAGTAGCGCCTTTTCGCTCATGGCGGGCGATCCGTCGGCGCGCGTGGCTACCACGATATCGGTCACGGCAGGCTTGCCGCGAGTGACCGTTCCCGTCTTATCGAGTACCACGGTGCCCACGCTGCGCAGATTCTCCAGCGCCTCGGCGCTCTTGAACAGAATGCCCATCTCGGCGCCCTTGCCGGTGCCGACCATAATAGCGACGGGCGTGGCCAGACCCAATGCGCACGGACAGCTGATCATCAGCACAGCGACGGCGGAGGTGAGCGCTTCGTTCACGCTACCGGTCAGTGCCATCCACACCACAAAGGTCACGGCCGAGATCACGAATACCACGGGCACGAACACGCCGGCGACCTTGTCGGCCATGCGGGCGATGGGCGCCTTGGTGGCGTTGGCGTCCTCGACGAGCTGGATAATCTTGGCGAGCGACGTGTCGGCGCCCACGCGTGTGGCGCGGAAGGTAAACGAACCGGTGCGGTTGACGGTGGCGGCGTTGACGGTGTCGCCGGCGGACTTCTCCACGGGAATGGACTCGCCGGTGAGCGCACTCTCGTCCAC
This sequence comes from Coriobacteriaceae bacterium, assembly GCA_902362275.1. Taxonomy (GTDB): domain Bacteria; phylum Actinomycetota; class Coriobacteriia; order Coriobacteriales; family Coriobacteriaceae; genus Collinsella. The sequence continues at coordinate 344,475 of CABIWB010000001.1, forward strand.
GGCCGAGCTGCCCTCGAGCACCACGCCGTCAACAGGGATAGACTCGCCGGGGCGCACGCGCAGGACTTGGCCGGGCAGAATGGCATCGACATCGACGGTGGTCTCGGTACCGTCGACGGCCACGACGGTCGCGGTCTTGGGCGCCAGGTCAATGAGCGCCTCGATGGCGCCGCCGGTCTTGGATTTGCTGCGTGTCTCGAGGTATTTGCCCACGGTGACGAGCGACAGGATGGTGCCGGCGCTCTCAAAATACAAGTTGTCCATGCCTGTCATCATGGCCTCGTGGACCTGACCCGCGGCTAGCTGGTCGGCCATGATGAACATGGCGTAGAGCGACCAGGCGATGGACGCGGTGGCGCCGACGGCGACGAGGGCGTCCATGGTGGGCGCGCCGTGCGCGAGCGATTTAAACCCGTTGATAAAGTACGCGTCGTTGACATAGACGATGGGGATGAGCAGGACGATCTCGGTGAGCGCGAGCGTCATGCTGTGGGTATGGTCGGTGAAAATGCCGGGCAGCGGCCAGCCAAGCATGTGCCCCATGCCTATGTAGAACAGTGGGATGAGGAATACGATCGAGACGATGAGACGAGTGCACATGGCAGAGGCAGCGGCCTCCAGTTTTTTGGTGGGCGACTCCATATGGGCGGCGCCAGACCCGGCTTGCGTACTGCCGCTTTGGGCGGCGTCGATGCCCGTGCTGACGGGCGAGGCCGAGTAGCCAGCGCGATCGACAGCGGTGCAGATGTCGTCGGGGGAGACCTGCGTGGGGTCGTAGTCCACCAGCATAGAGCCGGCGAGCAGATTGACCGCAACGCTCTCGACGCCGTCGAGCTTGCTCACGGCACGGTCCACGTGCGCCTGGCAGGCGGCGCACGTCATGCCACTCACATCGAACTTATCTTGAGCCATGGCTTCTCCTTTCTGTAGTTCGGTGTTGGAATTGTTAACCTGCCGATACTATACACCCATACCCCCTGGGGGTGTCCAGCACAGAAAGAAATGTATGACATTTCACTACAGATGAGGGCGGTTGGTTGGCCGATGGACCGTCCCAGCCAATCATCTCGATCTGTAACAACTAGACCCGTTTTTGTCGAGTAACTGTTACAGATCTAGACATTACATCGAGTCGCAACTTAACGTCTCGATCTGTAACATCTAGACCTGTGTCTGCCGAGCTAGTGTTACAGATCAAGACAATTGACGGGGAGGGGTCCCGTCATGGCAAGACGCCCGCCGCCTAGATGCAGAACCCGGGGATCACACAGGTTAGCTTGTTTGGCTTTTCCGCAGGCGTTGCGTACGTAAAGACGTCGCCGTCGTGTCCCACGCGATTCATATAGAGTGTGCCTTCACTCTCCGATGTGTCGGGACTCGCCGTTCGTTCCCACCAACAGGCGTCCTTGCCCTTCCACTGGCGAACCAACGTCTCGTTCGTGGTATACGGACTTACCTTGAGCTCGCGGAAGAGTTGGTACTCCTTGCCCTCGCCGTTATAGATGTCGGCCAGGTAGTGAAAGTCCTTGGCAAACGAATCGGGCGGTTGCGTACCGCACAGCTCGACCATGGCGGGCAGCCAAAGGGTTGCGGGCAACTCGCTCAGACACGATGCACTGTTGGCGGCGCCAACGTTATTTGAGATCTTTTTGACGGATTTGATGAGTGCGCGCAACTCGTTGGGCAGCAGCTTAAGGCCGTCGCCGTTGAGCCATTCCCGCAGCTCGCAATCTGCCCAGCCGGCGCTCGGCGGTTCAGCCGCAGCGTTGCGCTCGGCAATACCCGCATCGAACATAAACGTCAGCCCGGCCTTGCCCGTTCCGTCCAGAAGCTCATCGTGACGGATGCCCACAAGCTGCGTGCCGACCTCCAGCCCGTTGGCGAGTTTCACGCGCTTGGTGCACGGATAGGGAATATGCCCATCGGCATCGAGCAGGTGATAGTGCTTGGCAATCTCGCGTGCCTCGCTACGGGTCTCGGCGGCCTTAATCTTGAGCGAAATCTCCTGCAGCTGATCCCAGGTGTAGTCGTCAAGTGAACCGCGGATGCCGTCCAAGTAGTCGGGGATGCCAAAGCCATGGGTCGCCGCCCCAATGACGCTGAGCCCCGCAACGGCTGCAACGACGCCACCGATAATAAAGCGGCGGCGGGTCATGGCATCGTGCCGGGCCTGCTCCAGGATCTCTCGCGCGCGCTCGCCGGCGACGTCGACCTTAAGGTGTGTACCGGAGTCGATGTCGATTGCGGCGTCACTGCCCGCGCCTTCGCGGCCCTCGGATTCGGCATCGGTGAGGTATGCCGAGAGCACCTCGAGCATCTGCTGCTCGGTGGGACGATCGCACTGCTCGACTGAGAGACCCTTCATGATGATTTGGACGAGCGCTTCATCGCCCTCGCAGCGCGGCTCGAGCGGTGCCGGCTTGGCCTTGGTCTTTACGAGATAGAACGAGCCGGTTGCAGCGGCGTCCGTCGACTCAAAGTCAAACGGTTTGCGACCGCTGTAGAGCTGGTACAGAATGCTCGAAAGCGCATAGACGTCGATTGCCGGCGAACGGCGAAGGGCCGCGATGCCTTCGATATCCTGCGTGAGCATCTCGGGCGCGGCGTATGCGGGCGTGGCAAAGCGCCAGATGTCGGCGCGCCGGGTGATCGTGTCGTCGCCGAGAGCCATGGTCGCGGAGCCCATGTCGATGAGGCAGGGGTCAAAGGAGCAATCGGCAATCTGCTGCTCGAGCGTTCGACTGGTGGTGCGGAACATGATATTGGCAGGCGACAGGTCGCGATGGATGACCGGATTCACGAGGCTTTGGGTCATCAAGAGCGCACGAAGCACGGCGTTTCCGACGGCGGCGACCATCTGGGTGGTCAGCCCGCCCGAGGCGTCGTGCGGAAGCAGGGGCAGCGCCTGCTTGAGCGAGGTGCCCTCGACCCACTCCATGAGGATGAGCGGGTCATCCTCGCACGATCCGTAGCCATAGACGCGCGGAAATCCGCGCAGGTGCGAGACGGTACACAGATGACGGTACTCCTCAAACAGCGCAGCAGTGTTGGCCAGGTGCGCTGCCGATTGCTCGGCGGAGCGGTCGGGGGCTTGGCCAGAGAGAATGACGTTGTCCTTGAGCAGCTTGACGGCAAAGACCTCGCCGCTCGTGTTGGTCGCGCGCAGCACGTGCCCGATGTTGCCGTTGTTGCGGTGGGCCGTCTGGAGAATAAGTGTCATAAACCGACGCTTGGCGTCGTCCTCGGCGCTGGGATCGACCGCCACGGCGGTGTCGAACGTATCGAGACGGATGAGTTTGTCGCCATAGGCGCTATCGGTAGTATCCATGGCGTTCCTTTGTCTGGCATGGGTTGCCGCACGTATACGCGAGCAGTGCGGATATCGGTAAAGTACCATGATGGCCGCACTGCCCACGTATACCGCTGAGCATTGTCGTTTACGACGCAGAAGGTAGAAGACGGAAGACGGACGGCGACCGTCTTCCGATCGCCGTCCGTGCTAGTCCACAATGACAAGGAATGTCGTGTAGAGACCCAGATGGAGCCTGTCGCTGTTGGCGATTTCCACGGGGGGATAGACTTTGCCGGGCTCGCGTTGGTCGCGCGGCGGCTCAATCACAATATCGCCGTCGCCCGCGCCCGATTCGAGCACTGTGCCGTTGGTCGACCCAAGGCCCTGGGCGTACCAGTGCTCACCCTCGAGCCAAATGCGAAGATGCTCGCGCGAGGCGTCGGCGCCTACATCGGTGATGCTGGGCGAGGTTTTGGGCAAAGAACCAATCACGGTGCCGCGCGGATCGCGTGTGAGGGGATGGATTTGCATGTCGGCGCAGTTGTCGGCATGGGTTCTGAGCAGACCGAGGTTGGGGGCGACGGTGCGCGGCTGCCCCAGGTTGCTCATAAAGCCACGTCCGACGGTAGTTTCGGTGGTGCCAAAGTGCCCGCCCGTCTTGCTGTTGCAAAAGCGCTCGACGGTGGCCACGCCCTGAACGGGATCGGCGAGCGCCCCCGTTGCCACAAAGAGCATCAAAAAGAGCGTGCTTTTTTCGCGCACGGCATTGCCGTCAAAGTTGTCGATGCGATTGAGGGCATTTGCATATAGGCGGCTGTCCAGCTTGTGGCTGGCGAGAGCCGACATCATTTCGTTGCCGGCCGGACCGCGATAGTGCTCGGCGATTGCCTGATAGGCGGACTCGCCGCCGCCGAGCTTGCTGCAGATTGCCGCGGAAAGGTTGAGCGTGGTGACGGTAAAGTCGCTGTAGATGGCGGGCGCGCACTGGTCAGGCTTGCGATGGACGATGTAACGGGTGAGATACGAGCGGTTGGAAGAGCATTTCTCGAGCAGGGTACTGCCGAGATAAGAGTTTCCATTGATAAGCATTCGGGCGATCTCGAGATGTTTAAGACCGCCGAACGAGCGAATATCGTTATAGAGGACCGAGCAAGGCGTCTCTGCTGCCACGGATACCTCCTTTGATTGCTTCCTAGCCAATATGGCGATAGGAATTAATGGCTCCCGGTGGGAGACGTATTAAATGGCTGCGAAATGGCTGCGCAATATATAGCGTAACCAAAGCAACATTATAGGTCACATGTTCGAAATTGCAGGAAGGGCGAGAGATTTGGTTTGGAATGAACGTAAATCCCCCTCTGTCTTATTCCGTAACATTTGGACCCGGTTTTGCCCTGCATCTGTTACAGATTGAGACAATCGGCCCAGACCCGCCCCGTCCGCCTCATCATCTGTGGTTTACGTGGGGGCATGCGAAGCACGGGTATACTAACCGGCGGCGAATCTGCTCCATCGCTTAAGGCTGCTGCGTCTGGACGGCGCGTGATAGGGCTGCCAAAGCGATCGCCAGCGTGCTGAGCAACCTCCTCTCTGTGCGCACCTGTTTTTGTATGTATTAGCGCACTACCAAGCACGCCCGCGCGGCCGCATGCCGCGCCCATGATGCGTGCAGATAAGGAACAACAACATATGCGTAATTCTGTATCCGACGTCACCGACGCCGAGATTCTGGACGAGACCCGCGAGGCCATGACCCAGGCTGCCTTCGATGCCGCCGATGAGGCCAATGCTGCCCAGGCCGTCGAGTCCGCTACCGAGAGCCTGCCCGCCTTTAACGAGCTGGGGCTTTCGGACGAGATGCTTCGTGCTATTGAGAACCTGGGCTACACGGCGCCCACGCCCGTTCAGGCCGGCTCCATCCCCGTGGTGCTCGAGGGTCGCGACCTGCTTGCCGCCGCTCAGACCGGCACCGGCAAGACGGCCGCCTTTTTGCTGCCGACCATGAACAATCTGGAGCACATCGCTCCGCCCAAGCCCGTGCGCGAGCGCGGCGGTCGCAACCGTCGTCGCGGCGCCAAGAAGCCCGAGGGCAACGGCCGTGGCCCCGTGATGCTCGTCATCACCCCCACGCGCGAGCTCGCCCAGCAGATCGACGAGGTCGCGAGCAAGATCGCCGACGTCACCGGCCATGTCGCCGTGACCGTCGTGGGTGGCGTGAGCTACAAGCCGCAGACCGCGGCACTCAAGTATGGCTGCGACATCCTGGTCGCCACGCCGGGCCGTCTGGTCGACCTGATCGAGCAGGGCGCCTGCCACCTGAACGAGGTCAAGGTGCTGGTGCTCGACGAGGCCGACCGCATGCTCGACATGGGCTTTTTGCCCGCCGTCCGCCGCATTGTGCGCGAGACGCCGGCCGAGCGCCAGACGCTGCTGTTCTCGGCGACGCTCGACGAGGAGGCCGTGGGCGAGATCACCGACTTGGTGAGCGACCCGGCCCGCGTGGAGATCGCGCCCGCCACGTCGACCGCCGACACCGTCGACCAGTTTGTGTTCCCGGTGTCCATCGAGGCCAAGAATAACCTGTTGCCCGAGTTCCTCAAGAAGGAGGGCCCGGAGCGCACCATCGTCTTTATGCGAACCAAGCACCGCGCCGACAGCTGCTGCCGTCGTCTGGAGCGCAAAGGCATCAAGGCCGCCGCAATCCACGGCAACCGCAGCCAGGCCCAGCGCGAGCGTGCCCTTTCGGCCTTCCGCGACGGTACCGTCGACGTGTTGGTGGCAACCGACGTGCTTGCCCGCGGCATCGACATTAGCGACGTGCGCTACGTCGTGAACTTTGACGTGCCGGCCGAGCCGACCGACTATATCCACCGCATTGGCCGTACGGGCCGCGCCGGCGAGCTGGGCTGGGCCATTACGTTTGTGACCGAGCAGGACGTCGACGAGTTCTACGAGATCGAGAAGCTCATGGACAAGACCGCCGACATCTACGAGGCCGGCGACCTGCACGTGGGTCCCAACCCGCCTGCGGTTGATCCCGAGCGCGACCCTGCGGCCTTTAAGGTGAAGAAGAAGACTAAGCGCGGCAAGTCCAAGAGCAAGAAGAAGCTTGAACAGGCGCGTCGCGACGGCAAGCGCAACGGCGATGATTACGGCGACGTGGCCGGCCGTTCCAACCGCGGTCGCGACGAGCGCCGCAGCGACGGCGAGCGTCCGAGCCGTCCCAAGCGCAGCGGCAAGACCCGCGTGCGCGAGGGCGTTCAGGCTCGCGTGGACGAGGCTGTTGAGAGCGTGGCTCGCGAGGTGGCTGCCGAGGAGCGCGCTGGTGCCGGTGCCGCTGAGCAGCCTGCGCGCGGTAACCGTGCCGAGCGTCGTGCCAAGCAGTTCCAGGGCGAGGCGCATCGCCGCCGTCGCGAGGATGATGATCGCGGTGGCCGTCGTCGTGTCGAGCGCGAGGACGAGGGCCGCGGTTCGCGCGGTGGCAAGCGCGGTGCGGGCGACCGCCGCCGTTCCGGTCGCGATGGCGAGCGCGGTGGCCGTGGCGGTGAGCGTCGCGAGGGCGTTCGCGGCAATGGCGGCCGCAGCGGCGCTGGCCGCTCTGGTGAGTCGCGCGATCGTCGTGATCCGCGTGCCAGCCGCGATCGTCGCGATGACTGGCGCAACTACGACGACACCCGCGAGGAGCGCCGTGGCGGCTATCGTGGCGCTCGTGGCGGTAACCAGGCCGGCTCCCGTGGCGGCCGTGCCGGCGGTCGCGATAACCGTGGCAGCTATGGCAACAGCCGTGGTGGCAAGCGCGGTGGCAGCTCCCGTCGCCCCGGCGACGGCGGCGGCAAGCGCAAGTAACATACGCGTCGCGCTCTAAGTCGAGGCGACCAGAGGGCCCCGGGCATGTTTTGCTCGGAGCCCTTTTTGGTGCAAGGGGGACAGGTTCATATATACCAACGTCTTGAAGTTGCGGTGGAATACGGACTGTTTTGGCCTTTTGAGCGGCTTTTCAGTCCCTATTTCACCGCAACTCAAGATTGGTGCAAAGTAACCTGTCCCCAATGCACCAAACAAGGAGTGTCCCTAAGTGCCGCTTAAATACCGTTTATCGAAGAAAAAATACCGCTCACCGGTCGTAATGACTATTCTTGCTTTGCTGTTGCCTACAATAACCCCCGTAAAAAGAAATGCGGAAGGTTACCGAGTCCCTCGGACGTGGGCCTAACCAAAGTCTTTGAACGGGTGTGTCCCTATGGATGCATTCGCTTGATTTTGGTTGGTCTATATTTATGAAGGGACATGTCACCATGGGTTTCTTTTCTCGCCTGATGGGCGGTTCGGATGAGCAGAAGACTGCAACCTCCGAGTTCGAAATCCTCGCTCCCGTTTCTGGCGAGCTTGTTCACCTAGAAAAAACCAACGATCCCGCTTTTAGCAGCCGTGCCGTGGGCGATGGCGTTGCCGTGGTTCCCCATGAGGGAACGGTATGCGCTCCTGTCTCCGGTACCGTCGCGGCACTGTTCCCGACCGAGCATGCACTGGGCATCATGTCCGACGACAGCTCTGCTCAGGTGATGCTGCATATCGGAATCGACACTGTTAAACTCGAGGGCAAGGGCTTCCATGCGCTTGTTGCTCAGGGTGACCATGTCGACGCGGGCCAGCCCCTCGTCGAGGTCGATTTCGACGCGGTCCGCGCCGCCGGCTTCGATCCCACGGTCTTCGTTATCGTGTGCGAGCGCTCGGAGAAATCGACTCTTCGTAAGCATGCTTCCGGTCCTGTTGCTGTTAAAGAGCCTGTCGTCTGGCTTTCCGAGTAAATTCTTGTGGTGGGTACCGTGGTTATCAAGCGAGTTTTCAACAATAACGTCGCAATGGTCGCTTCGGACGATGGCTCCGAGCTCATTGTCATCGGTCGAGGCCTCTGCTTTGGCCGTCATGCCGGCGACGCTATCGATGAAGCGTCGGTCGAAAAGACCTATGCGCTGCAGGAGGACACTTCTCAGGATTCGCGTACGATTGACCGCTTGGCACATCTTTTGGAGTCCATCCCCACCGTCAATCTCGTGATTGCCGAGGACATTGTTCAGATGCTCCGTCGAGAGCTCAATGTTGATGTCAACGACAAGATTCTCATTGCTCTTGCAGACCATATCAGCCTTGCTTTGGAGCGCGAGCGCAAGGGCGTCCCCTGCGAGAATCCGTTGCTGCTCGAGATCCAGCAGTTCTATCGCAAGGAGTATGCGCTTGCGGGCCGTGCGCTGCAGATTGTCAAGGAGTATATGGGCATCCAGATGAGCGAAGAAGAGCAGGGTTTTATTACGCTGCATATCGTCAACGCCACCATGCCGCAACGCTCCGACCGTCTCATCATCTCGGTCCAGCTTGTTCGCGACGTGCTTGCGATTGTTTCCGAGCGCTATGCTACGACCCTCGATGACACCTCGCTGCCTTACGAACGTTTCGTTCGTCACCTGCAGTTTTTCGCACAGCGAGCGCTCGATCCTGCGGCCGGGCAAATCAATGGCGACGCGCTGTTCCGAATCGATGAAACGGCGTATCCGTGCGTATTCTCGTGCGCGGACGCCATAGCTGCCCACTTGTCGTCTACCCATAACGTTGTCGTTACCGATGCCGAGAAGAGTTATCTCGCATATCACATTGTTAACCTGCTTGGAGAACCTGGTCTCTAGGCATAACGTGCCCATACATCGATTGATATAAGGTAAGGCTCACGGTCTTGTCCAGGGCACATCTGTCTTAATTTGCGGAAAAGGAAGGGGAGTACCGCTATGACCGCAAAAAAGAAGTTCAATTTCAAAGCGCCGTTGGAGGTGTTCGCGAAGTCGATAGTCCAGCCGATGATGTATCTCTCGGTTGCCGGCATCCTGCTCATCGTGGGCATCATTCTGACCAACAAGACCATCTGCGCTTTGGTCCCCGTACTGGGCTCCGGTCCGTTCCAGCTTGTGGGCGCCGTTGTTTATCAGTCGCTGATGTTTATCATCAACAACCTCTCGATTCTGTTCTGCGTGGGCATCGCCGGCGCCATGGCAAAGAAGAACAAGGGCCATGCTTCGCTGATCGCCCTGATGTCGTTCTTCCTGTTCCTGCAGGCTAACAACATCGTGCTCAACGCCACCGGCTCTCTTGCCGATGCGAGCGGCATGCTCGGTCTTACCGGAACCGGCCAGAGCACCGTTATGGGCATTCAGGTGCTCGATACCGGCGTGTTTGGCGGCATCATTCTTGGCTGCATCACCGGTGCCGTGTTCAACAAGTACTCGAACAAGCAGTTCCCCATTGCCCTTTCGATGTTCTCGGGCGTTCGCTTTCCGTTCCTAATCATGATCATCATCTCCTGGATCATGGGCGCGGGCTTCTGCATCGTTTGGCCTCCTGTCCAGGGCGCCATCTCCTCCGTTGCCGGCATTCTTAAGGAGTCCGGCAACATCGGCCTCTTTATCTACGGTATGCTCAACAAGCTGCTCGTTCCCACCGGTCTGCATCACCTCATCTACACTCCGCTCCAGTTCTCCGATATGGGTGGCACCTTGACGCTGGGCGATCAGGTTATCGCCGGCGCCTATCCCATCCGTGTCGCCGAGATGGCAATGACGGGCCAGCCCTTCTCCGATAGCACGTATTTCAACAGCTATACCTTCAACAACCTGTGGCCTTACATCGGCATCGGTCTCGCCTTTATCTACACCGCTTACAAGGGGAACAAGGATAAGACCAAGGCTGTTATCATCCCGCTGATCATCACCGCCGTGCTCTCCTGTGTCACCGAGCCCATGGACTTCCTCTTTGTCTTTGCCGCTCCCGTGCTCTTTGTCGTTCACTCGGTTCTTTCCGGTATCTTCCTGGTCCTGCTCAAGGTCCTCTCCGTGCCCGCTTCGACTGCAGGCGGCATCATCAACATCGTGGTTTCCAACCTGGTCCTCGGTGTCGACAAGACCAACTGGCCGGTTATGCTGGTGCTTGGAGTCGTCAACGCCGCTCTGTACTCCTTCCTCTTCACCTTCCTTATTAAGAAGCTCAACCTCCACACGCCTGGTCGCGAGGAGGAGTCCGAGCTCGCCGAGTCCGTTGCCGAGGGCGAGGCCGCCGCGTCTGTCGCGGTGAAGCAGGGCGCTGTTGCCGCAGCTCCCGCAGAGGGCGTCGATGCAGGTATTGCCGACCTGGTCGCAGGTCTTGGCGGCAAGGACAACATCGAGGAGCTCGAGAACTGTTTTACGCGTCTCCGCGTGAACGTTAAGAACCCGGATCTCATCGATGAGAACCTCATCAACCACGTGCCCAACAGCGGCATCAACCGCAACGGCAACAATATCCAGATCATCTTTGGCATGAAGGTTGCCGAGATGCGCGACAAGGTCGAAAACGCAATTGAGAAGGAGCAGTAAACAATGATCATTACTCTGTGTGGTGGCGGATCCACCTTTACCCCCGGCATCGTCAAGTCCATCGCCCTGCGCAAGGACGAGCTCGACGTTGACGAGATTCGTCTGTACGACATCAACGAGGAGCGCCAGCGCAAGATCGGCGTGCTCGTGGACTGGATTTTGCACGAGGACCTCGGCCTGGACATCAAGCTCACGGTGACCACCGACAAAAAGACGGCTTTTACCGACGCGAGCTTCGTGTTTGCCCAGATGCGCGTGGGCGGCTATGCCATGCGCGAGCAGGACGAGAAGATCCCCCTGCGTCACGGCTGCGTTGGTCAGGAGACTTGCGGTTGCGGCGGCCTTGCCTATGGCATGCGCACCATCTTCCCCATGGTCGAGCTGATCGATGACGTTGAGAAGTACGCCAAGAAGGATTACTGGATTCTCAACTACTCCAACCCTGCCGCCATCGTGTCCGAGGGCTGCCGCGTGCTGCGTCCCAATGCTCGCATCATCAACATCTGCGACATGCCGATCGCGATCATCGACGTGGTTTGCGCCGCGCTCGATATCGACAAGAAGGATGTTGAGTACGATTACTTTGGCCTCAACCACTTTGGTTGGTTCACCTCGATCCGTCACAAGGGCGAGGAGGTGCTCCCGCAGCTGCGCGAGTACATCAAGGAGCATGAGATCCTGCTGCCCGATTCTTACCTCAAGGGCATGAGCTCGCTGATGTCCAAGAAGCCCGAGGAGACCACCGACGAACACCCCGAGCAGAACCGCCACACCAAGGGCAGCTGGTACTACGTCTGGAAGGGCGAGTACGAGATCATGGAGTGCTTCCCGGAGTACCTGCCCAACACGTATCTGAACTACTACCTGCAGCAGAAGGAGTTCGTCGAGCATTCCAACCCCGAGCGCACCCGTGCGAATGAGGTTGAGGAGACGCGTGAGAAGAACCTCTTCGACGGCATCGACCACTACGAGAAGACGGGCGAGATCGACGAGAGCACGTTCTATGCGGGCAGCCACGGCGACTGGATTGCCGATCTGGCTATCGCTCTGAAGAACGACACCAAGCAGCGCTTCCTGGTCATTTGCGAGAACAAGGGCGCTATCCCCAACATGCCCTACGACGCTATGGTCGAGCTGCCTGCCTACATTGGCAAGAACGGCCCCGAGGTCATCAGCCGCGACAACATTCCCCTGTTCCAGCAGGGCCTCATGATGCAGCAGCTTAATTCCGAAAAGCTGATCGTCGAGGCATGTATCGAGGGTTCGTACGAGAAGGCCCTCCAGGCATTTACACTCAACAAAACCGTTCCGTCCATGACGGTTGCCAAGGAAGTGCTCGATGAGATGATCGAGGCCAACAAGGATTATTGGCCCGAGCTGAAGTAGCGGTCCGCCAAAACCTTTGAGTGCCCGCACCGGCTGTGAGTTGCCGGTGCGGGCACTTTTATATGGAGCAAATAAGGAGCTAGCTATGGTGTTCGAGAAGAATGCTGTATATCCTGTCAGTGCGCTGCAGCGCAATTCTCGTGAGGTTCGAGATGCCGTAAAGGAAAAGCTCCTGCGTATCACGGAAAACGGCGCCTCTGCATACATATTTTGTTCTGAGGAGGTGCTGGAGCGGACGATTAACCAGGCGGTCGAAGAGGCTTTGTACGAAAGGGAGTGCCTAGAGGCAATCGAACGCGGCGAGGAGGCAATCGAACGCGGGGACTGCATGTGCGGGCTTGATAATCTTAAAAAGCGCGCGACGGCCGTGCGCAATTCCGGGGCATTTGTCGACAAAAAGTAGACAGGCTTGGGAGACAATGCGGGTGGATTGACAGCGGCGGGGGACGGAGACGCCATGCGGATGCTCGTGGTGGATGATGAGGCCGAGATCGCGGATATGCTCGCGGAGTATTTCACGCTCGAGGGGTTCGAGGTGACGTGCGCGAACAGCGGTTCCGAGGCATTGGTCGCTGCTCCGCGCGGGGTCGACATCATCCTGCTCGATGTGAACATGCCGGGCATGGACGGGTTCGAGGTGTGCCGTCGCATTCGCGAGCATCTGAGCTGCCCTATCATTTTTCTTACCGCGCGTATCGAGGACGTTGATCAGCTCGACGGGTTTGCCGCCGGGGCCGACGATTATGTGCTCAAGCCGTTCTCCCTGCCGGTACTGGGGCGCCGCGTGGCCGCGCACATGGCCCGTGAGGGGCGGTCGCGCCAGGACGATCTGGCGGTGCGCTTCTTTGGGGAGCTCACGATCGATTACGGCAAGCGTTCGGTGGAGGTGCGCCGCGCGGGCGAGCCAGCGGTGCCGGTGGAGTTCACACGCCTGGAGTTCGATATCGTTGCGTTGCTGAGCAAGCGTACCGGCCAGGTTTTCGACCGCGATGCCATCTACGAGCGCGTATGGGGCTGGGATGGCACGGGCGACGCCTCGCTCGTGCGCGAGCATATCCGCCGTATTCGTAAAAAGTTCCAGTTGGCCGGCGTTGCGGCCGACCCCATCGAGACGGTATGGGGCGTGGGATATAAGTGGGTGGCCCGATGAAGGGCGGTGCGCCGAGGGCTGAGCGGCCGAGCCTGCGCGAGCGGGCGCGCGCGTGGTGGAGGGCCCGCCCGCTCGGCGTGACCTTTGCCGCCTGCGTGTCGGTGTACTTGCTTGTGGCAACGGCGGCCTGCCTGGCGCTGATCGGCGCGACCGAGACGGTGGAGGACGTCTATCGGCGTTCGGTTACGGGCATCGATGAGGATAGCTGGCTGTTCTCGGGTCCGTATATCTACGACTCGGCTGCGCACGAGCTGCGCCCCGCAACTGAGATATCGGTTCCCGGGGCCGAGGGGCTCGCAGTTTTTTTGGCCACGGGCGAGGACGAGGGGGCGCAGCGCCCCACGTCCGGTGCGGCCGCGACGCAGCGTGCGTACCCCGAACAGTCCCAGAGCTATGCCACCGTGGCCGGCGTCGAGCGGGGCGCGATCGGCTTGATGGACTGGGGCCTTAACGGGGAGTATCTGGGACCCGGCCGAGACACCTCGTTTACCAACTATGAGGACGGCGCGGTGGAGGTCGTGGCGCTCGATCAAGACAACCTTGCCCAATACGACGCTCAGCAGCGCACACTGCGGGCGGATCCGGTGGCGGCTTTCAAGCAGATTACGGATATCGACCTGCGTGATGCCTTTGGGGCCGACCGCATCTCCAACGTGGCCTACTACGCGTTTGCCGGAGGTATGCACCCTCCCTTCATTGCGGTGAGCGACATGGTACAGGGCGTAGGGCCTTTTGTGATCTACGGCGGCCTGGCGATCGTGATGTTCCACCGGTTCTATCGCACCAACATCGCCGAGCCGTTGGGCGAGCTTGCTGTCGCGGCCGAGCGGATCGGCTCGCAGGATCTCGACTTTGAGATCGAGCCGGTGCGTGGCCGCGAGCTGGCCCGTTTGGGTGCCACCTTGGATGCCATGCGCGCCGAGCTGCTGGGGGCGCAGCGGCACCTGTGGCACACGTCTGAGTCTCGGCGCCAGCTCAACGCGGCATTCGCCCACGATCTGCGCACGCCCATCACGGTGCTCAAGGGAACGGCCGAGCTGGCCCGCATGCGTGTGGATGCGGGCAAACAGGTGACATCTGAGCAGGTTGAACGTTTGCAGGCGCAGGTTGCCCGCTTGGAGTCGTACGCCAATGCCATGAGCGGCGTGTGCAAGCTCGAGGATCGCGCGGTGATCCGTGTCCCGCTCGCCTTGCGTGAGGTTGAGGAGGAGCTTGGTCGGCACGCGCACGAGGTCGTTGCGGCCCGAGCCCCCGAGTTGGCGGTCGAGGTGCGCTCGGTCGAGGGCATGGATGGGGACTCGGGTACCGCCGCCGCGCTCTTGCTCGATATGTCCCTGGTGGAGGAAGTGCTCGACAACCTTTTGAGCAACGCATGCGGCCACGCCCGCGCGCGGGTGGTGGTCGAGCTGGGCGTGGGGGACAACGGCGATCCGCGGCGTCTGATTGTGCGTGTGCGAGACGATGGCGATGGTTTTTCGCCTGAGGCCCTGCACCGCGCATGCGATGCGTTCTACAGCGAAAACAAGTCGGCCGAGCACTTTGGCTTGGGCCTGAATGTGTCGAGCGTGTTGGCCGAGCTGTACGGCGGCGACATCGAGCTGGCCAACGGCCCGTGCGGCGGGGCGTGCGTGACGGCGACGTTTGAGTGCGGTTGCAAGGCTCCCGGCGAAAATCTTCCAGCGTAGACAAAGGGTTGACACGCGTTTTGGACACTACTGGTTGTAGTCAACCAGGGAGGTGTCCGAGATGCGTGTTGACATGAATGGTGCGGACGCGGCCATGCGCCCGCTCGGAATGACGGGAACGGTGTTCCCGCGCGAGGACTGTGCAACGTGCCGTCGCAAGGAAACGTGCTCGGCGTGCCGGAGGGCCGCGCAGCGCGATGCGGCACCCGAGGCCGCGGTGCGCCGCCGTCGCATGCGTTGGGCCGTGATGGCCGCCGCGGTGGGTACGATCTCGCTCATTCTTCCGCTGTGCTGGGAATACCTGCCCGATGTGCTCGCTTGGCTGGGCGATCCCGCGCAGGTGCGCACGTTTGTGGCCGAGCATGCCATCGCCAGCCGCCTCGTACTCTTCCTCATCAACTTCGTCCAGGTGCTGCTGGCGTTTTTGCCGGGAGAACCGGTTGAGCTGGCAAGTGGTTACGCCTTTGGCTTTTGGGAGGGCACGGCCATGTGCCTGGCGGCGTCGGGTGCGGCGACCTGCGTGATCTGGTGGGCGGTGCGCTGCTGGGGCTGGCGTCTTATCGATCTGTTCTTCGACCGCAGCCTGGTCGAGCGGTTCTCCTGGTTGCACAATTCGCGCCGCATGGGTCTCGTGATGCTCTGCGTATTCCTGGTCCCCGGAACGCCCAAGGACTTCCTTACCTACTTTGCAGGCCTGACCGGCATGGGTTTTGGCCCCGTGGTGCTTATCGCAACGTTTGGGCGGATCCCCTCGATCGTCACCTCGACCGTTGCCGCCTCGGCGCTGGGAGCGGGCAAGGTGGAGATGGCCGTGGCGGCCGTGGCGGTGTCGGTGCTCATGCTGGTTGCTGGCGCGTACTTGGTGCGCGTGGTGCGCAAGCGCTCTGCGAGTCGGGTCTCGTGTGAACCGGACTCAACGGTAAACAAACGGTAATCTTGCCCGCAGTTTACGGGTTGTTAGCAATCAGTCGGTACAGTGTTGGAAGGAGAAGAACCATGAGGCATGGAGGACAAATGCAGTATCAGTTGGGCGATGTGCTGATGATGGAAGACGGCACCGAGGCCGAGGTGACTCCACTTAAAGAGGATATGCAGGCGCTGGCGTCGCTGGCGATTTTTGCCCTGATCGCCGTGTTGTTGCTGGCATTGGGCTGCTAGCGGCACGTTTTAGCCTGATCGTATGCCGTCCGCGGCCGGTATATGCATGTGGTCTCGCCCCTCTGTTACACGGGGCATCATCATCACATGCATAGGTAATTCGGCCGGGGTTTCCCGGGGAGTGGGATTCCCCAGAGAGCGCGGTTCGTATGGATAAGCGGACGGTTTCCTATCTAGCGATCGCCCTTGCGTTGGGAATCGCGCTGGTGGGCGCGGGGTTCGGTCTGTGGTCGGCGCGCGAGACCGCGGTCATCAAGAGGGGCCTTGCCGAGGGATTTTCCATCAACGGTATGTTCCAGGAGCGGCAGCCCGGCCGATCAACGCTTGCGTTTCTTGACGAGGAGGGGCGGTGGCAGCATGTCGACGAGCACGGTGACGTTATGAACGGCACGTTCAAGCGTTCGGCCGAGCCCAACGGCTTCGTGCTGCTGGACGAGGCGGGCGGCGAATGCGGGTCCGTCCATCTTGCGTTCACCTCGAAGGACGGCCTGCACGGAACGCTGTATCTGCAGGCCGATGACGAGATTGTTAGGTTTGACAAGACGGATCGGGTCCCGGCTTTTATGGAACAGTAGGCTGGGGCAGCTGCCGCTCTTAGCAAAACCTTAGGATTTCATTCAAGACCTCTTATGGGGCAGGGCCATATTCTCCCTATCGATGGCGTACGGGCGCAATCGGCGATAAGGGAGGCATTATGGAATGCATGTTGGCAAGTCAACGCCCATATAGCGATGGGAATTATGGCGGGAGCGACGTCTATCGCGTCCCGGCGGGTCGCACGGAGGCATTTCCCGTTCAACGGCGGGGCAGAGGCGCCCGCACGGCTTACCGTGGTGTGCGCCGCATCGATCGAGGCCCTTTGCGCGGCCGGCGTCCGCGACGCGGCATTCGCGCGGCCGCCCTCGTGGTTGCGATGCTGACGATTGGCGCCATCGCCTTGTCGTCGTGGCGCAACGGGGGACCGACTGCGCCCGTGGCGGCAGGATGGGATGCCCTGACGGCCCCGCGCTCAACGCCTAAGCGAGAGTGGAGCCGCGGTGCGATTCCGCATTTGTATCAGATCGATCCGGCATGGGCTACCGAGCCGTACGCCGGCGGCACCATTGGTGAAAACGGGTGCGGGCCCACGTGCCTCGCCATGGTATATGTGGCGTTAACGGGGCGTACAAATCGGGGTCCCATGGAAATGGCTCGACTGAGCGAGGATGCCGGGTTCACCGTGGACGGCATGACATCGTGGGAGCTCATGACGGTCGGCGCTGCTCAGTTGGGCATGGTAGGTGAGGAGATGCCCGCTGATGCGGGGCGTGTGTCCGAGGCCCTTGCTGCCGGTGTGCCCATTATCGCGAGCGTCCGTCCCGGCGACTTTACCACGACCGGCCATTTTATCGTGCTGGCGGGCATCGACGAGTCCGGACGGCTTATTGTGCGAGATCCCAACAGCCGCAACCGAAGTGAAAAGACCTGGGACATCGAGCGCGTGCTTTTGCAGTGCTCCAACCTGTGGAGTTTCCGCCTGGCCTAGGCGTTGTGTCTTGGAAGCTCGACGGTGAAGCCCGTGGTGCCGCCGGAGCTCTGCGCAGTGATTTCCCCGCCGTGCAAGTGGACGATCTCGCGCGCGATGGCGAGCCCCAGGCCTGCCCCGCCTGTCGAGGTCGCACGGGTTTCGTCCACGCGATAGAACTTGTCAAAAATGGACTGCAGCTTGTGCGGGGGAACGGTCAGACCCATGTCGGTTATGCGCACGCGCACGCGTTCCGCATCGGCCGTATCCACGTTAACGGCGATGGGTGTATTGGGCGAGCTGTAGGCGATCGCGTTCTTGAGGATGTTGTTGAACACGCGTGCCAGGCGCATGGCATCGCCCTCGATCATGAGCGGCTCGGGCTCTTCGTCCGTAATCTCCGTGCCGTCTACGACAAGCTTGGCCGTATTGCCATGCCCATTCAGCAGGGGATAGAACTCATCGAGCATTTGCACAAGAAGAAACGAGAGGTCGACAGGCTCCATCTCGAGTTCGATATTTTGCAGGTTGTAGCGTGTGATGTCGAAGAATTCGTTGATCAACCGTTCGAGACGCCGGGCTTTGTCCAGGGCCGTGGCGGTATAGCGGTTGCGTTGCTCTGCGGGCATATCCGGGACCTCGTCCAGCAGGGAAAGATAGCCCACGACCGAGGTGAGCGGCGTTTTGAGATCGTGCGCCAGGTAGGTGATGAGGTCGTTCTTCCGGGAGGCCTCATCGCGTAGCGCCTGCTCGCGATCGCGCATGGTTCGTTTTATCTCGGTCATGCGCAGGGCGACGTCGTCAAATCCGGGGCCAAACACATCGGCTGCCGGCACCTCGCCCTCCATAAAGGTGTCGATGCGGCGGCAGACGGCCTCCAACGTTCGCCTGCGTTCCATACGGCGCGCAATCAACATCGTGAGGGCGACGGCAATGACCAGGGTCGCAAGGGCGCCCAAGCCCAACTGGTAAAACATGAAGCGCACGCCACCCGGGCTCAACACGTCAAGGGGCATCAGCCCCAGTTCATCGAGGTTGAAGGTCTGCAGCACCTGGCTGGCGAACCAGCTCATGAAGGCGCCATTCATATAGGTGTCTATAAAATCGAACAACGCGCTGAACAGGATTCGGATGAGTGTGAGCCCCAATACGGCCGCCGCGAGCCCCAGGGCTAGCGATGTCAGACGGTCTCGAAGAGATTCAGCGTTCAATTTTGTACCCGCATCCCCAGACGGTTTTGATGTAGTGCGGTTCCTCAAATGAATCACCCATCTTCTCACGTAAATGTCGAATGTGTACGGTGATAGAGCCCGATCCCTTGTCGTAATATCCCTCGCCAAAGACCCCGCAATACAGCTCTCGTGCCGAGAGTACGGCCCCGTTGGCTTCGAGTAGCAGTTGGAGGATGGAGAACTCGGTGGGCGTGAGGGGGAGCGGGCGTTCATTGAGGGTGGCTTCGTGAGCGGAGATGTCGAGCACGAGCCCGCCGCGTACCAGCAGGCTTGGCCCGGATGCTGGGGAGCTCGCGGCAGCATCGCCGGCTTCGGCGGGATTATAGATGGTCGCGCGCCTGAGTTGGGCTTTAACGCGGGCGACGAGTTCAAGGGGCAGGAACGGCTTGACTACGTAGTCGTCGGCCCCGAAGGTGAGGCCCGCCACGCGGTCGGCCTGTTCGCCTTTGGCTGTGAGCATGATGATGGGATAGGCATGCCCCGCGCGGATGCGGCGGCATAGCTCCAGGCCGTCCAACCCGGGAAGCATCACATCGAGAATTGCCAGATCGATCGGGGCGGCATGTGGGTCAAGTGCCCGTATGGCCGCCTGGGCGCCATCGCCGAACATCTCGACATCAAATCCCTCGTTGCGCAGGTATACACCGATGAGCTCGGCAATTGCCTCCTCGTCGTCCACCACCAAGATGCGGGGCATGGCCCACCTCGCCTTCCGCAGAGTTTCCTAGCCTCTTACGGTACGGCAATCTGGACATGTGCGAATGCTAATTCTTTCCTAATGTTTGGGATATTGGGCGCGAGGACCTGGCATTAACGTTCTGCGAGCTCGATTGATGTGTTTAGACCAACCACGCGTAGTCTTGGGACTGATGGAAAATGTGGGTGATGAACACATGGCCATCTTTGATTTTGAAGAGCGCGACATAGCGTATGACGGCCATGGAGCGATAGCCCTGGGCGGCGAGCTCGGGGAGATGCGACGGGGGATGGCTTTTGGGGCTTTGTCTCACGAGTTCGATCTTTTCCGCAAAAGATGAAATGAAGTGGGATGCAGCCTGTCGGCTGCCGAGCGTCTTGGCCAGGTATGCAACGATTTGTTCGTACTCTCGTTCTGCTTCGCGCGTGATGACGAGCTTATAGGTCATATTCTGCCTTTATTCGTGCGGCAAACGTATCGTAATCTTCGTATTCGCCGTTTGCTATTTCCTTCTCGGCGAGCATGATGCGGGACAGGAGTTTCGCTTTAGCCACCTCGTCGCGTTGAGATGCCCACTCTTCGGCAGACAGACAGTGAAACGCCTCGTATCCGTTGCGCGTTACGGTCACATCGCGTTCCCGCTCAACGAGGGCGCTGAATGCGGCCGTGTCTTTCATATCTCTGACGGGCACTGCTGTTGGCATGATGAGACCTCCAAATTGAGTGTGGTATAAATATACCACACTCAATTTCCCCATGTTGCTGGACACTTCTAGCAGTTCGCTAATTCTGCAAGTTGGCGGTCGATTCCTTCGCCCATCCATTCGATGGAGGCCTCGGCGATGCCTTCTTTGCGGGCGACGACCCTCCAATTCCTGAGCCTCTTGGCCAGTTCTCGACACGTTGCTCTGGCGGCGCTCGGAGCAACGTGGAAGTATTCAGAGAGGGCCACGGCTTCTCGAACGCTGCTGTATTGCTCGCCAAAGCCAAGAGCCGTTGCAAAGCGTTTGGGCTCGGCTCCTGGCGTGGGATTGACATCGAAAACGGGTGCCAGTCTCCAGCCGCGATTCGAGTGCAAGAATCCGAAGTTTCTTAAATGATTGTCGGTATTTCCCACCACGCAGCCAAACAGGGCCCTGAGCCACAATTCCGGTAAATCCTTTTCGGGTGCGGAGCCGTTGGACTCCAAGAATTCCACGAGCTCCAATAGGGAATAGCTCCCGCCGTCTTCTCCTTGGACTGCCGTGAGCCCGCTTATATACGGCAGGCGCATCGCTCCTTTGCGATCGAATCTCTTTATTAGAAGAACGGACCTGTTGACTATGCGGAGGCAGCGTGACGAGGGGGTTGTGATTCCGCATGCCTCCATAAGGAGCAAGCATGTGTGTTCCCATGCACCGACATCTTCGAGATGCCCCTCCGCAGACTTGGGGAACTTCGCCATCCAAAGATCTCCATGCTCATCGCGCATGGACGCTTTTGGGCGAGCTCCTCCCAGGCTCGATCCGGCATCGAGAAGGTCCCGGATGTCTACATCCATATCTTGGGAGGCGCGATCGGCGGAACTGAGCAGATGGGGAAGGTCGATTTCGCGGGGAACGCCGGTCTCGGGAGCTGTGAGCACGTTTCCGTCTGCGTCCCATAGGCGCAGAGCGCCCTGGCGTGTCTCATCGTTCACGCCTGTGAGCAAATCTGTTTCAAATAGGGTTCGGGGAGTTCTTCCTGCGTTTTTTGCTTCCAAACGCTCGGCGCGTGTCATCAAGTTTCTTCCCCAGCGATCGGGCATACAGTCTTCAAGCGCCCTAAGAGATCTGAGGCCCGCAGAATGGAAAGAGCCTCCGCCCAGCGGCACATCGGGCGCAAGCGCAAAGGCGTCCTCGCGTGCCAGATATTGCTGGTCGTAAACAAAACTGGTGGTTTCTTCCCCATTGCGTATGTTTTGAAAGAGCGTGCCTGCGGGGACATCCATGCCGTCGATTTGCATGGTAACCAAGTACTGCATTAGAGGCTCCTCACTCGCTTGGGTGTGTCCTCCTCGGAGCGCGCTCGGCCGATGGGGGTGACGAGCGGATCGGTTGCGTCTACGACGGAATCAAGCATTCCAAGTACGCGGGCAACACGCAGAAAGGTCTCGAGCGATCCGTCGCCCTTCGTGAGCATCTTGGTGATGGTGGGGATCGACATGTTGCAGCGCCGCGCAAGCAGATCGACGGGAATGCGCTGCTGCCTGCGCGCCAAGTCGAAGTGTGTTGCGATGGTACGTTTTGCCCGGGCTATGGGAATTGGTGTGATGCCAGCCATAAAAACCTAACATTAATAATCTTTACTGTTATAGAAGATAATAGAAAGAATCGTTAATGTTAGCAAGCATTCTGTAAGTACAAACCGAATCGGAAACTTTGCTTTAACCGTCTTGCCGCCACCGCTCGCCGATAGAGGGGGAGGCGGGAAGCCCGCGGGAAACACTCCTCGAATATGATACTGTTCATATAAGGCGCGGGATAGCCCGCTCGTACAAGGAGGCATCATGAGCTATCGAGTGAGCAATTTTGACAGCAACGATGACGTGCGCAAGTTGGCGGAACGTGGTCAGTTTTCAGTTATCGAGTGGCGGCGCGATCTGTCCACGACGCCATGGACTGCTCAGACGGCGTGGTTTGCCGCCGAGATGGACGTGCGCCGCCGCCAGCTCATCATTAACCTAGCGGGAGGACCTGGCGCAACGCTGCAGAGCGGTGCCATGCAATGGACAGTGGGGGACGTCCGGGCCGATACGGGGGTAAAAGGTGCAGGCGATCTGGTGGGGAAGATGTTCCGTGGCGCGGTCTCCCAGGATTCAATGATCAAGCCGGAATATCGCGGATCCGGTATGGTCGTGTGCGAGCCTACTTGGCAGCATCTGCTGCTTGTCGATCTTGCGGCCTGGGGTAACTCCGTGGTACTCAATGACGGCCTATTCCTAGCTTGTGACGCCGATATCAAGGACTCCCTGCAGCGTCGTTCCAATCTTACGTCTGCCGTTGCGGGCAACGAGGGCCTGTTCAACCTGCGCTTGGACGGATCAGGTGTCGTGGCGCTCGAGTCGCCTTGCCCGGAACAGGAGATCGTTTTTATCGATTTGGAAAACGACGAGCTGAAAGTGGATGGCAACTACGCGCTGCTGTGGAGCTCGAGCTTGGAATTCAGCGTTGAACGATCCGGTAAAAGCCTCATCGGCTCTGCGGTGGGCGGCGAAGGTTTGGTGAATGTGTACCGCGGCACCGGCCGGGTGATGCTTGCGCCGATGCAGCCTTCCACGGGCTGCAACACCTACGCGCCCACGCCCACGGACGTGTAGGGCGTGGTGGCGGGCGCGCATCCCGGCCATTCGCAATCGATTACAGCTGAAGGAGCTATACCATGGGCCATGTCCCCACACCGCCGGCCGATGGGAAGGTGTTGCTGTGAACCCCGGCCGAGCGCGATGCCTCCGATGCGCTCTACATGCGCAGCCGCATGACGACTGCCTCCGTGCATCAGTCCCGTACGAATTGGCAGCTTTACCTTGCAGAATACGAAATGCTCCATGGATCGCGCGATGAGGCTCAGCGCCTGGCGTCCGATGCCTCTCTCGATCCGCTCACACCGCGCATGCAGCACCTACGAGATGGCATACTGAGGGGCCTCGATGCGTGCTGATCGCCGAAAAGCCGGGCCCAGCTTGCGGAGCAGCTCCGAAGCTGGGCCCGGCTGAAAACTCAGTAGGCATTTGCGCCAACGGCACCTTTTGCGGCCGCGCTCTTCCTAGCGCTGCTCTATCGTCTCAAGCGCATCTTCGGCGGCTTCGGCTGCGGTTTTGTCCCTGGGGCCATCTTCGAACCAGGAGCGCAGGTCCGCGAGCGTGGTCGCGGCGCCGTACACGCGGAGCTTTCGCCCACCCTTGGTGGCGACTATGCAACGATCGCCGTATTCGCTGTGCTCTGGTGCGCCAATGCGCCCGAGGTAGTCGCGGCGAAATGCGACCACATTCATGTTGCTGATCTCGATGAACCAATCCTGGTCCTCCAGTGAGGCACCTGTGGCGCCGCGCTCGGCCATGTCCTCGGCAAACGTAACAGGCGTTCGGCGAGAAGTGACGGCCTTTTGCCTCTTGGCGTTTCTACCTGGCACAACAGCGCATCTAAAAACCTAATGCATGTTTTCGGGTTTTGGAGGGCGCCGCGTGGTGGCGTGCAGAGTCGGGCGCAGTTTCGAGACAAAGGGCGCTCAGGTTGTTTGTTTGCGCGATTGGCTGCTCTCCGTCTAGTTGAGGCGCTCCACAAAGAAATCCGCCATGTTCAACAGGAGCTCGCGGCTCACGGGCTCAAGTTCGATATCGGCGAGGATCTGCTTGGCGTCGGCAATGAGGTCGAGCGCGTATTGTCGCGCATACTCGATGGACCCGGTTTCCTCAAAGAGGTCGACGGCCCGCTGGAGCTCGGCGGGGTCGGTGGTGCCGGCATGCAGCAGGTCCACGAGCTCATCGTGGCGGCGTGCATCGCTCAGCGCGTGCACGGCAACAAGGGTGCGCTTGCCCTCGGTGATGTCGCTGCGGAAGTCCTTGTTGTTGGCCTCGGCCTTGCCAATGAGGTTGAGCAGGTCGTCTTGGATCTGGAACGCCAGACCGGTCTTCATGCCAAAGCCGCGCAGGGCCTCGACCTGCTCCTCGGAGCCTCCGCCCACGATGGCGCCGCAGGCCAGGGGGCGTGGCTCCGCTGTAATATGCGGTCTTGAGCGTGGCCATGGCCAGGTAATCCTCAACGGAGATATCGAAGCGGTCATCGCGGACCCAGCCCAAATCGAGCGCCTGACCCTCGATGGTCCGCTCGGTCATGGCGGTGAGCTCGCCAAGCAGCCGTACCTTAAGATCGGCGCTCAGGGAATCATCGGCCAAGATGATCGAGGTGACGGTCGTGAGCTCCAAGTCTCCGCAGTTGGTGGCAATGCCGATGCCCTAGGTGCGTTGCATGCACGGCTCGCCGCGCCGCAGCTCGCCGTGATCGGCGATGTCATCGTGGATGAGCGCCGCGCTCTGGAAGTGCTCGATGGCCGCCGCCGGGGCGAGTGCGTCGGTAAAGGTGCCGCCAACGGCCTGGCAGGCAAGCATGCAGATCAAGGGCCTGTGACGCTTGCCCGCGTTAGCCGAGAACGCGCGCAGCGGTGCGTAGAGAAAGGTGTCGAGGTCCGCGCGATCGGTGCGGCCGCAGAAGTACGCCTCCATGCACGGATTGATATCGACCTGATGGTCCTTGAGGAATTGTGCAAACGGGTTAGCCACGGCTCGTGCACCTTTCTGGGATATCGACAGCCCGCTCGGCAGGCTGCGCGCATTGTTCTGCATCAACTATAGCGAACCATGCTGGCAACGGGCTGTGGGATCTGCGTGAGGGGGGCGCCGGCGCTTGTTGCACGGCGCATCGGTCTTTGCGCCGCCATGTGAGCCCGTGCGCCCGGGGGCGTGCGAGGATGCGCTCGTCCGCCGGTACGGGACTAAGAAAAAGGGCGCGACCGCATTCGATCGCGCCCCGATTTGGGCCGTTGTTGAGGAGCCCGCAGGCTCCGTAGCCCTATTTGACGGTGGCGAAGCCGTCGGGGTTGTTGGACTGCCAACGCCAGCTGTCGCGGCACATGTCCTTGATGTTGAACTTGGCCTTCCAGCCCATCATGCGCTCGGCCTTGGAGGCATCGCCGTATACGGCGGCAACGTCGCCGGCGCGGCGCGGGCAGATCTTGTAGGGCAGGTCGCGGCCGCATGCCTCGGAGAAGGCCTGGACCACCTCGAGCACCGAGGTGCCCTGACCGGTGCCCAGATTGAAGATCTCCACGCCCTCGCGGCCGTTCATCCAGTTGAGCGCGGCGACGTGGCCGCATGCCAGGTCCACAACGTGGATGTAGTCGCGCACGCCGGTTCCGTCGGGCGTGTCGTAGTCGTCACCAAAGACCTGAACGGCCTCGAGCTTGCCCACGGCGACCTGGGCAACGTAGGGAAGCAGGTTGTTGGGGATGCCCTTGGGGTCCTCGCCGATGAGGCCGCTCTCGTGTGCGCCGATGGGGTTGAAGTAACGGAGCAGCACGACGTTCCACTCGGGGTCGGCGGTGTGGAGGTCGGTGAGCATCTGCTCGATCATCCACTTGGTCCAGCCGTAGGGGTTGGCCGGTCTAGATACCGCTGCGCGCGACGCATGCGCCGAGGTCGTGCTCGACTTGCTCGACGGCCGCATGCTGTTGCTTGCCACGCACGATGCCGCTGACGCTTGGGCCCTCAATATCTCGGACATCATCACACTCTAAAAAATTACTCAGCAACAAAATGATCCGTTTTTCTCCGTCCCCATGGGGCGGGTGTGGTATTGTAGATGCGGGGTATTACATAAGAATACTAAGTAATACCAACGCCGTAGAAACAAACTCCAGATGCGGGCCAATCGGGTTGCCTTCACAGCCCGTCGCCCAGCCGCGCGGCCCGCATCTATCCGCACTACCGTCGTTTCAAAAAGGAAGCGCCATGGCAGAACACATGACCTCGGTTGTCGCGAAGGTCTTGCCCGAGGAAAAGGCGGCCTTCGCAGCGGCAACCCAGCTCGTGGGCACCACGCCGTCCAACGCCATTCGCATGTTCATTGCTGCCTTCAATCGCTGCGGCACCTTTCCGTTCGACATCTCGCCGAGCGGGGCTTTTGGCACTGCGCCCGATTCTCATCAACAATGACTGTTCCAAACTGCCGGCACTTGGGGACGTTCCTTTTAATATGAGCAGGACATTGTCAAGAGGCAAAATCGGGCCTGGCCCCAACGATATGGGGTCAGGCCCTCTCCCTATATCAACCCCTCCGCGGCGACCTCGGCGTGTCTTTCCGACGCTCGTCTTTGCAGTTTAATATCCGCCCGTGGCGATCTCTCGCCGGGCAATCCGTTGCCACGGCTGAGGCTTCTTCGTCGAACCGACAGTCTGTGCACGCGTGTGGCGCCCTGGGCGCTCGCAGAAAAGGGACCTGAGGTTCGCCTCAACGGCTTCGGATCCAACCGCTTCCGGGGTGATCGGCTTGTGTGCGGGGGAGCCTCCCCCTACGCCTCCTCGGCCATGAGGCCGACCGCCCACACCCAGCAGGCGAGCTCGCGCGCCGTGGCCACGTTCGCCTTGTTGTTGTGGACCCCGCGCGCGAGCAGGGCCCCGCGCCTCTCGACCAGCCTCCGCACGCCCTTGGCGGCATGCCTGCGGGCGCCCGGGTCCGGGTCCTGGCCCCTGGCGAGGTCCTTCGGCCGAGCGGAGCACGTCAGGTAGTGCCACGCGGCCTCGACCAGCGCCTTCCTCAGGTGCTTGTTGCCGGCCTTGGTGATCGCGCCCCTGCGGTCGCTCTCCCCGCTGGAGTGCTCGGAGGGCGTCAGGCCGACCCATGAGGCGAACGGGCGGGCGTTCCCGAACCTCGAGAACTCGCCGGCCTCGAACACGAGGTCGGCGGCGGTCGCGGTGTCGACGCCCTTGAGGCGGCGCAGGGAGTCGACCCTCTTCCTCCACCTGGGCTTGCGGGCCTCGGCCTCGACGAGCCCCTCGAGCCTCGCCTTCTCCTCCGCCGCCCGCCTGACCGCGTCGACGTAGTGGGCGAGCACGTCGTTGTCGGCCCCCTCCGCGAACCCTATCGACTCGATCCAGGACCAGTGCGCCCGGGTCCAGTTGCCCTTCCTGCGGCCGGTGGGCGTCCTCTCGTCGAAGACGAGCCCGTGCCCGAGCAGGAACTTGGAGAGCCGCTGCTTCGCGCGAGAGAGGTCGTCCCTCGCGTCCTCGAGCGCCCTGGCGAGGTCGCGGGCGGCCTCGCACTCGTCGTCGGGGACCCACACCTCGACGACGTTGCCGACCGACAGCATGCGGGCGAGGAACTCGGCGTCGTTGCGGTCGTTCTTCCTGCGCCTGTCCGCGCTGGGCTTGATCATCTTCGAGACGGCGCCGACCGCGCAGCCGACCCCCAGGCCGGAGAGCCTCTTCTGCAGGTCGAACCCCGTGACCCCGGACTCGTACACGCACCTGGCCCTGGGGTCCACGGACCGGACCCACTCCGCGACGGCCCCGGCGTCGTAGCCGAAGGTCGCGCAGCGCACCTCCCCGGTCATGACGTCGAGGGAGACGGCCTTTATCGAGCGGGCGTGGACGTCGAGGCCGACGAAGGTGGTAGTATCGAGCATGGGAGCCCCTTCCATGAATGCGGCGCGGCCGCCGCGGCTGAATTGGACACTCACCATTGTCGGCCTAATCCGCGGATTTTCATGCAGCAGGGGCTCTCAATGTTTTTATGTCCTGCTCATATCGTCTCTGCCGGCAGTTAAGGAACGTCCCCAAGTGCCGGGTTTTGAGGAGGTTGGCATGCTCAATGCGATGATTTGGGCGCTTGCCTGTTTTGGCGTCGTCGCTGCCGATATTGCCCTGAGCGTCGTTTTGTTTTCCGCCCTTGGCGTCGCATCGGTGTTCATGGGTTTTTCGATCGATGACCTCGACATTCAATTGCTTCAGGCCGTCGCGCAGACAGCATCGTTTTTGATGGCGCTGCTGTGGTGGCGTTATCTGTGGCCGCGTTCGTTTATGGCACGCCGGCAAAGCGAGCACCCGCTCGGCGGGGGAGCGCGTGGGGCGTGGAAACGCATCGCCTGCGTTATCGTGATCGGCCTGGTCCTGCAGGTGGTTGTTGGCTACGTGACCGACGCCGCGCTGTCGCTGTTGCCCGATGCCGCGGCCGACTACAGCGAGCTTGTCGAGGAAACAGGCATGGGCGACACCAGCTATCTCGCCGTCCTGACTACGGTGCTCGGCGCCCCATTTTGTGAAGAGCTGCTGGTGCGCGGCATTATTTTTGAGTTTTCGCTCCGAGCGTTTAATCCGCAGTGCCGTCCACTTTGGAAGCGCCGGCGTCGTGCGAGCGCGCAGGACGGTGCCATGGTGCCCTGGGCGGCCCCAAACACGTGGGGTATCGCCGCGGCAATCGTGCTGCAGGCGGCGGTCTTCGGTTTTATGCACATGAATTGGGTGCAGGGTTGCTACGCGGGTGCCGCCGGCCTCATCTTTGGTTGGGTGCTCGTGACGACCGGAAAGCTCCGCTACACGATCCTGCTGCACTTTGCCTTTAATGCCGGGTCGTATCTCATGGGGCTGCTGTGGTTTGTGGACACGCCGTTCGGCGTGGCAATTACGGTCGCTATCGCCGGCTTTGTGCTGGTAGAGGCGATGAGCTCGCTGCGCCACGCGTGTGGGATGGACGTAGCGAGCGCACCGCTGCCCTAGTTGCGACGTCCGCCCCCGTTGGCGCCCTGCCGTCCCTGGGCCGCGCGATTGCGACCGGCAGTGTTCTGTGCGCGCGACATGCCGCCGTGCCCCTTGCTGCCTTTGGGTCCCTTGCCAGCGCCGCCGCCATGCGGTTTGCCGCCCTTCTTGCCGGTGCCATGCCCACCGCTGGCCGATGTCTCGCCCGGGTGCGGGGGCACGGGACGAATCAGGCAATGCTTGGTGTAGCCAATCAGATCGCGGCGGCCGGCTTTTTCCAACGCCTCACGCACGAGCTTGTAGTTCTCGGGCTTGCGATACTGGATGAGCGCGCGCTGCATGGCCTTTTCGTGCGGGTCGCGCGCCACATAGATCGGCTCCATGGTGCGCGGGTCCACGCCGGTGTAGTACATGCACGTCGACATGGTGGACGGGGTGGGGTAGAAGTCCTGCACCTGTTCGGGCATGTAGCCCATGTCGCGCACGGCCTCGGCAAGGTCCACTGCTTCCTTCATCGTTGAACCGGGGTGGCTCGAGATCAGATACGGCACTACGTACTGCTTGAGTCCGTATTCGCGGTTCAAGCGTTCAAATTTACGGCAGAACGCGTCGTAGACGGCTCGGCTCGGCTTGCCCATCACGGACAGTACCGCGTCGCTCACGTGCTCGGGCGCTACGCGCAGCTGGCCCGAGACATGGTGTTCCAGCAGCTCGCGCAAAAACTCGTCCGAGGCGTCGGCCATGGTGTAGTCAAAACGGATGCCGCTGCGCACGAAGACCTTTTTGACGCCCGGCAGCTGGCGCAGGTCGCGTAGCAGCTGCGTGTAGCCGCTCTCGTCGACCACCATGTTCTTGCACACGCTCGGCCACAGGCAGCGCTTGTTCTTGCACACGCCGTGCTTGAGCTGCTTGTCGCAGGCGGGACGGCTAAAGTTGGCCGTCGGTCCGCCCACGTCGTTGATGTAGCCCTTAAACTCGGGATCGTGCGTGAGCAGCTCGGCCTCGCGCATGATCGAGTCGTGGCTGCGCATCTGCAACACGCGGCCCTGATGGAAGGTGAGCGCGCAAAACGAGCACTCGCCAAAACAGCCGCGGTTGGAGCTAATGGAAAACTTGATCTCGGCAAAGGCCGGCACGCCGCCTGCCGCGTCGTAGTCGGGATGCCAATCGCGTGCGTAGGAGAGTTCGGCAACCTCGTCCATCTCGTCGGTGGTGAGTGTTGCCGACGGCGGGTTCTGCACCACGTACACGCTGTTGGGATATGGCTCTACCAAGCGATGGCCGGTAATGGGGTCCATATTTTGCTGCTGCACATTAAAGCTGCGCGCGTAGTTGAGCTTATCGGCGGCAAGGTCGTCCCAGCTGGGCAGCAGGTCGTAGTCGTATACCTCGTCGAGCGAACCCGTGCGGTAAACGGTGCCGTTGATATAGGTGATCTGATCGACAGGCAGTCCCGCGTCGAGCGCGTCGGCGATCTCGACAATCGCGTGCTCGCCCATACCGTAGATGAGGATGTCGGCGCCCGAGTCGAGCAGTACCGAGCGCTTGAGCTTGTCCTGCCAGTAGTCGTAGTGGGCCAGACGGCGCAGGCTTGCCTCGATGCCGCCGATGATGATAGGAGCGTCCTTGAACGTCTGGCGGATGAGGTTGCCGTAGACCGTGACGGCACGGTTGGGGCGGTGACCCTCCTCGCCACCGGGGGTATAGGCGTCGGTGTGGCGGCGATGCTTGGTCACCGAATAGTGGTTGACCATGGAGTCCATGTTGCCGGCACTGACGAGAAAGCCCAAGCGCGGCTCGCCGAGCACGGTGATGCTGGCGGGGTCGGTCCAGTCGGGCTGGCAGATGATGCCCACCTTGTAGCCGTGTGCATCGAGCACGCGGCTGATGATGGCCATGCCAAAGCTGGGGTGGTCCACGTAGGCGTCGCCGCAGATGTAGACAAAGTCGCACTGGTCCCAGCCGCGTGCATCCATGTCGGCGCGGCTGACGGGGAGGAACTTATCGCGGCCCGGGCGCCAGGGGCGTGTGGGCGCTGCTGGGGTATGCGTGGTGTGCCCACCCTGCGCCTTGCCGCCGCGCTTTTGCTGCTGGCCGCGCTGGGCATGCTTGCCGTGCTGGTTGTGCTGAGCGTCCTGGGGCTTTTTTGCCACGATTCCTCCCGTTGTTAGTATGCTGCACGTAATTGTAACCAGTCTTTTTGGGACGGCGCTAAAAAGACTGGTGGAGTACACGAGGCTTCGGGTGTCGGCGCCGCGCCCGCCGTTTGTTTCCAGACTGTGTATCCCCGTGCCGAAGGTGCCGTCTCGCGCGCACGCCATGTTGTCAATGGGTTACAGTATGAACGGCGGCTATGTCTCCGCCAACGCACGAGAGAGTCGTCAACAAGGAGGATGCACGACGATGCAGCGTGCCAAACAGATATCGGAGTCTATTGAGCTGGGCATTATCTTGGCGCTCGCCGGTGGCTTTATGGATGTGTATTCGTACATTGGGCGCGACCATGTTTTCGCCAACGCGCAGACGGGCAACATCCTGCTCGTGGGCGTGAGCATCTCGGAGGGCAACTGGGCACTGGCGGGACGTTATTTCTTCCCCGTGGTGTCGTTTGCCGTGGGCATTATGCTTGCCGACCTGGTTCACGAGCGGTTTGGCAGCGTGATTCACTGGCGCCAAGTGACAGTGTTCTTTGAAGCCGTCATCTTGCTGGGCGTGAGCTTTATCCCCGGTGGCGGTTACAACCTGCTCGCCAACTGCCTCACCTCGTTTGCCTGCGGTATGCAAGTCGAGAGTTTCCGCAAGATTCATGGACACGGCATCGCCACGACCATGTGCATCGGCAACTTGCGCAACGCGCTGCAAAACGTGGACGACTACATCATCACCCACAAGCGCGGTTTTTTGGAAAGCGGCGCGCTGTACTTTGGTGTGATCTTCACCTTTGTGTTTGGCGCCGTGCTGGGCAACTGGTGTATTGAGCGCATGGGCCTACACGCCATCGTCGTGGCGAGCTTGCTGCTGTTTGTTGCGTTTGCCATCATGTTCATCGACCGCGAGCGCGACTTGCACAGGAAATGGGCCCGCATCATAGCTGACTGGCAGACCGCGAGTCTTAAGCGCTAAGGTGCATGTTTGTAACAACATTCAGGAGCCTGAAAAACTATCTAGCTCCTGAATGTTGCTACGAACTGCTTTTTGCGATTTATTCGAGATGCTCTTCAATCCGAGCCCTAAGAAGGGCAATGGCTGTAGGTATTCCAATTGCGGCGGGTAATACGGCTTTATCCAAAACCTGTACGCTAAAGCACGATTGTTTATCACATTGAAGGACGATAACTGAAGATAGCTTCACTTCACGTTGGCTGAATATATCGTAATCTCCAAATAGGAAGTTACCTTTTATTGTGTAATTCGGTATGTTCGTTACACACTTCATCTCAAGTCTGTTTAGACCATAATCGAACACCGCAACTTCCTTGTGTTCGATGATGAGCGCAACCCTGGGCATGTTGCTAAAACCACCGTCGACGACAGTGAAGAGTTTTTCATCTGCATCGTCATAAACGGTATATTTAAGACTCAATAGCTGTCCTAGTGGACCCGTGAACCCATGTCTTTTGATGTTGAGGTTGTCTCCCGCTGGGTTGATGAGAGCCAGAGTATGCGGATAAGGGTTACCTTCAATTGAGATTCGATATTCGTTTGTAGCCGTCTTGCTCGATTTAGGACCAGTAGTCACCACGTGTCATCGCCTCAATCGAATTGGAGCCGTCTTCTGCTTCGTGCGGAGAATTACGCTGTACGTTGCAGTATATGCAGCTGCAATAACCGCATGGGCAATTTCTAACAAAATGAATGACGCTATTTGCTGCATGCACGTTATTGACTATAAAGTATCCTTTTATAAACGTATTGTCAAACATATATTGCTAAAACAGAAACAATTTATAGACTGAGTTGCTCCTATAATCTAGCCTTCGCTGCTGTCGGGAGGGAAGGGCTAAGGCCCCGTTAGTATGTTGAAACGCTTTAACAAATTTGACGTTCTCACGTGTTTTTCGTTTCAAAAGCGTTAGGATGGGACTCATAGCGTGGGGCGTAATGGGTGCCCCGCACACGATGGGAGGCTATCAATGGCTAATCGTTTCGTTCTCAATACCATCTCTTATCATGGTTCCGGCGCCATCAAGGAGATCCCCGGCGAGCTCCAGCGTCGCGGCTACAAGAAGATCTTCGTCTGCTCCGACCCCGATCTGGTCAAGTTTGGCGTTACCACTAAGGTGACCGACGAGCTCGACGCCGCCGGCATCGCTTGGAGCCTCTACTCCGAGATTAAGCCCAACCCTACCATCCAGAACGTCAAGGACGGCGTCGAGGCCTTCAAGGCTGCCGAGGCTGACGCTATCGTGACCATCGGTGGCGGCTCCTCCATGGACACCGCCAAGGCCATCGGCATCATCATCAACAACCCCGAGTTCGCCGATGTCCGCAGCCTCGAGGGCGTTGCTCCCACTAAGAACCACGCCGTGTTCACCATCGCCGTGCCGACGACCGCCGGTACCGCCGCCGAGGTGACCATCAACTACGTCATCACCGACCCCGAGAAGGTCCGCAAGTTCGTGTGCGTCGACACCAACGACGCCCCCGAGGTCGCCGTCGTCGACCCCGATATGATGGCTTCCATGCCCGCCGGTCTGACCGCCTCCACCGGCATGGACGCTCTGACCCACGCCATTGAGGGCTACACCACCAAGGGCGCTTGGGAGCTCTCCGACATGTTCCACTTTGAGGCTATTAAGCTGATCAGCGAGAACCTGCGTGACTCTGTCGCCGAGGCCAAGTCCGGTCAGCCCGGCTCCGGCCGTGAGGGCATGGCCCTTGGCCAGTATGTCGCCGGCATGGGCTTCTCCAATGTCGGCCTGGGTATCGACCATGCCATGGCTCACACCCTGTCCGCTCACTACGACACCCCGCACGGCGTCGCCTGCGCCATGCTGCTGCCGATCGCCATGGAGTTCAACAAGCCGGTTTGCGCCGAGCGCCTGGCCAAGGTTGCCGTTGCCATGGGCGTCGACACCACGGGTATGAGCACCGACGAGGCTGCCGACGCCGCTATCGCCGCCGTCAAGCAGCTTTCCGCCGACGTGAACATCCCGCACGCCTGCGAGGCCATGAAGGCTGACGAGATCGAGGTCCTGGCCAAGGACGCCATGGCCGACGCCTGCTTCCCGGGTAACCCGCGCGAGGCGACGCTCGACGACGTCATCGAGCTCTTCAAGAAGATCTGCCCGGCTGCCTAACTGGTTCGGCGGGGCCCTGCCCGTTAGCCCCACAATCGTCCTCGGATATGTCGGAGGCCCCGCGGCGCACTACGTGCGGCGGGGCCTCCTTCTGTCCTGCGGAAAGATTGTGGGGCTAACGGGCAGGGGCCCGCCGGCTCGTTATCGTGGCGGGCGCAGTTCTGAAGAGCTCGATGGGTCATCTCGCTAGGTAAAAAGATGGTTCGCGGTGGTATCGTTGCTGTGGGTTTAATTCGATATGAAAGGGTGACTTTGGTGTCCAAGATGGATTCTACGCTCTCCTATATTACTGATCAGTTGAAGGCGCTTACCTCGATTGCTTCGCCTACGGGCTATACCCGTGCGGCGACTGATTATCTGATGGAGACGTTGCGCGATATGGGCTTTGGGCCCGAGCGCTCCAATAAGGGCAATGTGCTCGTTGAGCTTGGCGGCGAGGGCGAGCCGCTTGTATTGGCGAGCCATGTCGATACCCTGGGCGCCATGGTACGCTCCATTAAGGACAATGGTCGCCTGCGCCCCACGACCCTCGGTGGGCATCAGTGGTCCACGGCCGATGGCGAGAACTGCACCGTCTACACGCGTGACGGCAATGTCTACACGGGCGTGGTCCTCAATACCGAGCCTTCGGCGCATGTGGCCGATGAGCCGGTCAAGACCATCGAGAAGAACATGGAAATCCTGCTCGACGAGAACGTTGACAGCAAGGACGATGTGCTTGAGCTGGGTATTCAGACCGGCGATATCATTGCTATGGATCCGCGCACCACGGTGACGGAGAGCGGCTACATCAAGAGTCGCTTCCTTGACGACAAGCTGTCCGCGTCGATTCTGCTGGGTTTGGCCCGCGCCGTTGCTGGCGGCGAGGTGACGCTTTCGTGCAAGGTATCGCTGCTCTTTACGGTGTACGAGGAGGTCGGCCACGGCGGTGCCTTTGTGCCGGCCGACACGCGCGAGATGATCAGCGTGGACATGGGCTGCGTGGGCGACGACCTTGGCTGCACCGAGCGCATGGTTTCGATTTGCGCCAAGGATTCGGGTGGTCCGTACAACTACGACCTGGTAACCACGCTGTCCAACATCGCGCGCGAGCTGGAGCTCGACTACGCCATCGATGTGTACCCGCACTACGGCTCCGACGTCGAGGCCACGCTCTCGGCCGGCTACGACATTCGCCATGGTCTGATTGGCCCCGGCGTGTACGCGAGCCACAACTACGAGCGCAGCCACATCGACGGCGTGCGCAACACCTTTGAACTGGTTCGCGCCTACGTTCAGCGCTAACGATGCAGCGGCCTCGGCTGACACAGCGGTACCGACCGAGGCCGTCCTCTCTAAGTTGCGGTGAAATAGGGACTGTTTGGCGGTTTTAAACGCTTAAACAGTCCCTATTTCACCGCAACTTATGAAGGGGATGGGGCTACTTGATGGCGCCGTTCACCGTGCCGCCGCCCAGGACGACGTCGCCGCGATAGACGACGACGGCTTGGCCGGGGGCGATGGCTCGTTGCGGCTCGTCAAAAGTTAGCAGCATCTGCCCGTCTTCGTCACGCGTAAGGGTCGCTGCCTGGTCCTTTTGACGGTAGCGGTACTTGGCGCCCACGCGAATGCCGCCGGCGTCGAGTTCCGCCTCCATGCGGTCGGCAGGGGCGCTCCAGATCCAGTCGTTGGCCGTGAGGGCAGCGGCGGTCAGGTCCTCGGCCTCACCCAGATGCACGGTGTTGTTGGCGGCGTCGACGCCCGTCACATATACGGGATGCGCCATCGCGACGCCCAGGCCCTTGCGCTGGCCGATGGTATAGCGCAGCGCGCCGTTATGGCGCCCGACCACGCTGCCGTCGCGCCACACAATGTCGCCCGGTGCAGCGGGATGTCCGCAGCGGCGCTCGATATAGCCCGCGTAGTCGCCGTCCGCGATAAAGCAGATGTCCTCGCTTTCGGCCTTCTTGGCGTTGGTAAAGCCCTGCTCGGCGGCTATGCGGCGCACGTCGCGCTCTTTGTCCAGGCCCGCCAGCGGAAAGATCGTGTGCGCCAGGCGCTCCTGCGTAAGCGAATACAAAAAGTAGCTTTGGTCCTTTTTGGGATCTTCGCCGCGATGTAGCTGCCAGGTGCCGTCTGCCGCCTGGCTTGTTTTGGCGTAATGTCCCGTTGCGATGTAGTCGCAGCCCATGTCCAGCGCCGCATCGAGCAGTGCGCCAAACTTAATGTGGCGGTTGCAGATAATGCACGGATTGGGCGTCAGCCCCTCCTGGTAGGCGTTCACAAAGCGCTCGATAACGCTGTGGTCGAATGTCTGCTGCAGGTCGAGCACGCGATGGGGTATCCCCAGGCGCTCGGCGACGGCCTTCGCGTCGGCGATGTCGCGATTGACTTTGCTCATGCCCGTGACGGGATCGGGCGTGGGGCAGGTGAGGCGCATGGTGACACCGACACATTCGTAACCCTGACTTTTGAGCAGATACGCGGTCACGCTGGAATCGACGCCGCCGCTCATGGCGACGAGCACGCGCTTGTTGTGCATGGGGAGGTTCTCCTTGGTGGCATGTGGCCAAAAAAGAAAAGCGGCGCGGGAGGCTGGTTCCGCGCCGCAGACATTGTAGCAAGTTCGGGCGTTCTGTGGGACACCCTGTTGGGATGAGCTCAGGCTGCCAGAAGAGAGGGGAGACCGGCGTGCCTTGGACTCGTTCTAAGAACGAGAAGCTCTAGTCCTGGAAGAGTGCCGTGGACAGGTAGCGCTCGCCGGTGTCGGCGAGCAGCGCCACGATGGTCTTGCCCTCGTTCTCGGGGCGCTTGGCCAGCTGCAGTGCGGCCCACACGGCGGCGCCGGACGAAATGCCCACGAGCACGCCCTCCTTGTGGCCCACGGCGCGGCCGGTGGCAAAGGCGTCGTCGTTCTCGACGGGGATGATCTCGTCATAGACCTGGGTGTCGAGGACGTCGGGCACAAAGCCGGCACCGATACCCTGGATCTTGTGCGGGCCGGCTTGGCCCTTAGAGAGCACCGGGGAAGTGGCGGGCTCGACGGCGACGACCTGAATCTCGGGGTTCTGCTCCTTGAGGAACTCGCCCACGCCGGTCACGGTGCCGCCGGTGCCGACGCCGGCGACGAAGATGTCGACCTTGCCGTCGGTGTCATCCCAGATCTCGGGGCCGGTCGTGGCCTTGTGGATGGCGGGGTTGGCGGGGTTCACAAACTGGCCGGCGATAATGCTGTTGGGCGTCTCCTTCTGCAGTTCCTCGGCCTTGACGATGGCGCCCTTCATGCCCTTGGAGCCGTCGGTGAGCACGAGCTGTGCGCCGTATGCCTGCATAAGCTTGCGGCGCTCGACGGACATGGTCTCGGGCATAGTGATGATCACCTTGTAGCCGCGAGCCGCCGCCACCGAGGCGATGCCGACGCCGGTGTTGCCGCTCGTGGGCTCGATGATGGTGTAGTCGCCGCCGCGCACGAGCTTGCCTGCCTTCTCGGCCTCGTCAATCATGTTCTTGGCGACGCGGTCTTTAACGGACCCGGCGGGGTTGAAGTATTCCAGCTTGACGAGCACGCGGGCCTTGAGGTCCTCATCGGCCTCAAAGTGAGTGAGCTCCAGAAGCGGGGTGTGGCCGATAAGCTGATCGATGGACGTGTAAACCTTGCTCATGATGAACCTCCAAAGTGATCAAATGACTGGATAACGTGTGGTTTTACGGTGTGTCTAGCAGCTAAACCCACAAACATTATAGGTTGTTCGTTTAGCTGTTGGGAAGCATACTAGACACTAAAGCCTAGTAATGCAATAGGAAATAGGAGTTTATTGAAAGTTGATTAACCATCTTGACCGGAACGGGTATTTTCAAAGCCATTTTTTCGGCTAGAATTTCAACGGACTAAAAGACCGAAAGGCAGCACTATATATGTTGGTTTCTACTAAGGGCAGATATGCCCTGCGCGTTATGGTCGACCTGGCCGAGCACCAGGCGGCAGGCCGCATTCCCCTCAAAGAGATCGCCGCGCGTCAGGGGATTTCGGAGAAATATCTGGAGAACATTTTGGCCACGCTCGTGCGTGCCAATATGCTCTCGGGCATGCGCGGCAAGGGCGGCGGCTACGTGCTCACGCGCCCGCCCGAGCAGTACACGGTGGGCGAGATCTTGCGCCTGACCGAAGGCAGCCTGGCACCGGTCGCATGCCTGGACGGCGACTGCAAGGGTTGCTCACGTTCGGATGAGTGCCCCACGCTCGACGTGTGGAAGAACCTGGACAAGCTCATCAACGACTACCTCGACGGCGTGACGCTCGATGCGCTCGTCGCCCCCAACGAGGGCTACGACTACGTCATCTAACCCACGACTGCCATGTGGGGACAGGGTGGAAATGGCAGATTCTCTCGCCCTTTGAGACTTGTCAAATAAGAAGGCCGCCCATTTTTTGCGATGGGCGGCCTTTGTTTTGGGCTGTTGAGACGGGCGCGGCCGGAATGGCCGTTTTAGCCCTCAGCGATGCTGTCGAGGATGCTGCGCATGATGGATACCAGGATGCTGCCCATAAAGGCCGATCCAAAGCTGGCGATGGAGATGCCCGCGCCCAGCAGATTGACCGACAGGTAGCTGGCCAGCTCGAGCATAAAGCTGTTGACTACGAGCTGAAAAATACCAAGCGTGATAATAGTGAGCGGCAGCGAGATGACCGTCAGGAACGGTTTGACGAGCGAGTCGACGATGTTCAGGAACAGTCCC
Organism: Coriobacteriaceae bacterium; assembly: GCA_902362275.1. Classification (GTDB taxonomy): domain Bacteria; phylum Actinomycetota; class Coriobacteriia; order Coriobacteriales; family Coriobacteriaceae; genus Collinsella. Next base: position 383,257 of record CABIWB010000001.1, read on the forward strand.
ACAAAGGCGAAACAGACCCAGGCCTCGGCAAAACCGAAGGGCTGGATGCCGGGAACGAGGAGCGTGGCGATCGCGATAGCGATCGAGGTGAAGAGCCAGTTAAGCATAAAGCGCATGGCGTGAATCCTTTCTTGCGCCGGGGTTGCTGGCGTCGCGTGAAGCGGCTTGCGGCGGCGACCTGGATGGTTGCGCGGGTGCGCCGCGGTGTCTGGTCGCCCATTGTCTCAAATATTCGTGGAGCTTACGTGCGCATTCGGTTTCAAAACGGCGTTCGTCCTAAAAAACGCGCCGCTGACAGAGAGTCTTGTCGCTTTAGTTTAGTGGTGTGCTACACTGCTACGGGCAAAAGCCACAGGCGTTGCCCTATTGCATAGAACGGGCGAACGATGCCCGATGTCAGTATCAACTTCGATGCCTTATGGCGGGTTTGGCGGTGATCGATGAATATCGAGAACATGTTTGACAAGCCTGATGTCAAGCAGCTGGTCCACGCATTTAGTTTTTTGGACGACGAGAAGGATATCCAAGCGTTTTTGACCGATATCTGCACGCCGCGCGAGATTTGCGATCTATCGCAGCGTTTGCAGGTCGCGCGTTACCTGGACGAGGGCGAGCCCTATGTCGAGGTTCAGGCGCGTACCGGCGCTTCGTCCACCACGGTGAGCCGTGTGTCCAAGGCACTTAATGGCGAGTACGGCGGCTATCGCAAGATCCTCATCAAACTGGAGGATGGCGAGTAGGCCAGCGGCAACAAACGAATTGCGCAAAACCGCTCCTCCGGGAGCGGTTTTTATATGCCCGCAATCGGCTGGTGCGTTGGAGTCAGGTTGCTTTGCGCCAAAACATGGGGCTGAGGTAGCAATGTGTCTGCGTGGGCGGGTAGGATGGATGCAATGATTATTGCGAACAGTTTGAGCGGAGGACCATGCCTGTTCGAATCTATACCACCAATGCCGGCACGGATTTGAGCGATGCCGAGGCGGCGCTGCTGAGCGACCTTGTTGCCCGCCATGGACGTGCCGTTTTGCTGGCGCCTACGTTTGCCGAGCTCGATCTGTGCCGTCACGATGCCGCTGCGTCCGGCGCTTCCCTGGGTGTTGACTACAAGACCCCTTCGTCGTGGCTCCGTTCGTTGTGGGAGCTTTTGGGCGATGGCCGCGGCTTTGTGGACAACCTGCAGCGCCAGATGCTGTTTTCGGACATGGTAGCGCGTCTCGACGACGCCGACCTGCAGCCGCTTTCGCGCAGCCAGGGCACGGTGCGTATGCTCGCGCGTATGTCCCGCGATGTGCTGCCGGGTGTGGCGGGGACGACGGCCGAGCGATGCCGTGGCAACAATTGCCAGCCTGAGCCAAAAAGCGATGCCGAGGCTCGTGTGTTCGAGCTTTTGCGCGCCTACGCGGCCGGTTTGGACCGTCGAGAAATGGTCGAGCCCTGCGAGGCAGCTGGCATTATGGCCGGCGCCCTGGCCGATAACCTGCCGGCGTGCACCCGCGCCGTATGCGTGCGCGGTATCACGTCGTTTACGCACGGCCTGCTCGAGCTGCTGTCTGCCGTGGCGAACAATGGGGGAGAGGTCGTCGTGCTGCTTGCCCGCGAGCAGGCGGCGATGCGCGAGGAGCTTGCTGCCGCCCTTGATGTCCGTGGCGTGCTGTTTGAGGTCGCGTCGCTGGGGGAGGACGCCGCTGCGCCCCAGACTGCCTCCAAGTCCGCCGCTCAGCCCACCTTTGTAGAGGTTGCCGGCCCTCACGCCCGCGCCCACGCCTATGTGAATGCAATCGATGAGCTGGTAAAAACGTGTGAGGACGCCGCGGTCGACGGCGGTGTCACGGCGTCCGCGGACCCCGTGCGCGTGCTCGTGGTGTCTGCCCGGGCTCCCCAGCTGTTCGGTGAACTCGCTGCCCGTTTGGCGGCGCGTCATATTGCGGCCGAGACAACCGAGTTCACGGCGTTTTCCCAATCCATCGCGGGCAGGCAGTTCTCGGCGCTCGCCAATCTGATTGAGCGCATGAAGGCCGCCGACGAGGGCACCGCCTCCAAGACCGAGTGGTGGCCCGCGCCGGAGCTTACCGACTGGATTTACAGTCCGCTTTCGGGTGCCGATGCTGCCAGCGCGCGCACCTTCGACAAGAACATGCGCCTGTCGCGCGGCAAGACCACCACGGCCGTCAAGAGCCTGCTGCAGAGCGTGCAGGGCCAGGTCAGGGGCACGCGCAAGGCTGCCAGTGATGATAACTGGTTTAAGAACGTGCCGTGCGTGGTCTCGGACGTGTTCCAAGCGCTGTGGCGCGGCAAACCCGTGACGGCGCTCAAGGCAATGCTCGCCGTCGTCGAGGCGTTGCCCGATCGCGCCCTTGGAGGCCTTGATGGTCAGGCTCGTCGCCAGGCGGAGACCGCCCTACTGCGACATGACATCGACATCCTTATGAACGACGCCCGCGCGCTCGACGTGTCGCAGGCGGCGACCGTGCCCGTGCTCGACGGCGTTCGCACCAAGGTGGACAAGCGCAGCACCGCATACGATTACGAGACCTACGAGGTCGACCGTGCGCCGCGCGCCCAGGTGCGCTTTGCGTCGCTTGCCGATGCGGCAGCCCTGCGCCCCGCCAGCTACGATGCCGTGCTGTTTGCCGACGTCGACCTGGACAGTTATCCGCTCTCACATGAGGAGGGCCCGCTGGCCACGCTGACGGCAGAGTTAGATCGCAGCGGCGTGACGCTTGAGCCTGCGGCCCTGCTGCGCGTGCGCTTTGGCCGCGCGATGCACGCGGCACGCGGTCCCGTTGTGCTCGCCCGCGTGACCCACGATCGCCAGGCGCGCGAGTGCTATCCGGCTGCCGTGTGGACCGAGTTGCGGGCACATGCCGAGGCCGCTGGCGCCGCCAAGGTTGCGTGCGTGGGCGAGGGCGGTATTGTCGCCGATTTTGATCCAGCGGCCGGCGAGGGCATCGATTGTAGGCGAGTTGCGTGCGAGGCTCCTCAGCATTTGAGTGAGTCGGCTGTGCCGTACCTGGTCCTGCGTCGCCGCGATGGCGAGGGGGAGAACGCGCCGCTCGTGCCGCGTCTGACGTCCGCCTCGCAGATTGAGGCGTACTCGACGTGCCCGCTGTGCTGGTTCGTGTCGTATCGCGTGAAGCCCCAGTCCATCGATGCGGGCTTTGGCAACATGGAGAAGGGCAACTTTGTCCATGGCGTGCTGGAGCACTTGCATGCGCGTCTTCCGCAGGAGGGCATGGAGCGCGTGACGCCCATGAACCTGCCGCGTGCGAAGGAGCTGCTGCACGAGGTCTTTGCCGATACCCTGGCCGAGCACGCCGGCAAGCGCGGTACCGAGGGCCCGCTGGTGCCGCTCTCTCCAGTGGAGGAGCGCCAAGTGGCCGAGATTTTGCCGCAGCTGGAGGGTGTGCTTGCCTATGAAGCCGAGGCTCTGACTCCTTTTGCTCCGCGCTACCTGGAGTTTGCCTTTAACGACCTTAAAGTTGAGTATGCCGGTTGGCCGCTTGGCGGGCGCATCGACCGCGTGGATGTGGATGCCGAGAATCGCGCCGTGGTAATCGACTATAAGCATCGCACGGGCGTTGAGGAGTTTAAGCTCGCCGACCCTACGGTACGCGACGAGGAATCGGGCACGGCGCCCATCGACGATCCGCGCTGGTTGCCGCCACATACCCAAACGCTCATCTACGCCCAGGCCATGCGCCGGGCGCTGAATTTGGACACCCGCGCGGCGCTCTACTTTTCGACCAAGGGCGGCAAGCCAGCGTTGCGCGGTGCCGCGAGCGCCGAGCTGCTTGAGAAAGAGCGCGGCGACGGTCGCATCCCGGGCCTTAAGAAGGGCTTTCCCGGTGAGGGGGGCAGCATGGACTTCGACGCCCTGCTCGATCGCGTGGAGGCCGGCATCGCCGAGCGCCTGCGCGAGCTCGAGACAGGCAACGTTGCCGCCGTCGATCCGACGTCGGCTCAGGCCGTGCATGCGCGCTGCTCGTATAACCACGAAGGAACGTTTGTAAGGAGGGACGTGTAGACCATGGATCTTTCGACTTTGATGCCGCAACAGCTGCAGATCGTCAAAACGCTCGACCGTCCGCTGTTTGTCTCGGCGGGCGCCGGTTCGGGCAAGACCTTTACCCTCACGCGCCGCATCGTCTACGCGCTCTCGCCCGAATCCGGTCCGTTCGTTGAGCATCTGGACCAGGTGCTCGCCATTACCTTTACCAAAGATGCCGCGGCCGAGATCCGCGACCGTGTGCGCCGCGCGCTTATCGAAGAGGGTATGGACGAAGAGGCCCTGACCGTCGACGACGCTTGGATCTCGACCATTCACGGCATGTGCTCGCGTATCCTGCGCGCGCACGCGCTGGAGCTGGGCATCGATCCCGAATTCACGGTGCTCACCGATACCGACGAGCTTATGGATCAGGCTGTCGAGCATGTGTTGGGGCGCGCAACGGCGCCCGATGCCGCGCCCGAGCTCGCCGCTTCGCTTAAGGACCTCTACGCCTGGTATCCCATGGCGGGCGAGGGCGGCCCCTTTGGCGCCGGCACCACCATCAAGGGCCTGGTGCGCGACCTGCTGGAGCTATCGAGCCAGCTGCCGGGCGGCATGGACGATGTGTGCGTGGCGCGCGGTCAGGCTGACACCTCGGCGCTGGCCGACGCCTATCGCGCGGCGTTGGGTGCGAGCAAGGCCGCGACCGAGAAGGCACAAGTGGCACTCGACGCCATCGACGCGTTTGAGGCGAGTGGCAAAACCGTGGAGGATGCGGCGCGACTCATGATGTCGTGCACCATGCCGCGTGCGAGCAAGGCATTCCCTAAGGAGCAGGTCGAGCTGCTCAAGGCCGAGGCCGCCGATGCGTTTATCAATATCGTGCTGGCTTGCGGTGGTCCCGCGCTCGATGCGCTGGTGGGGCTTGCCCGTGCTGTGGAGGCCGAGTATCGCGCGCTCAAGGCCGGCCAGTCCGTCCTCGATAATAACGACCTGCTGCGCATGGCGTACGAGGCGCTGCGCGACTACCCGGCTATTCGAGCTGCCTATGCGGGACGCTTTAAGATGGTCATGATCGACGAGTTCCAGGATACCGACCAGATGCAGGTCGATTTGATTCGCTATCTGACCGGCGCGGGGGAGCGTGCGCTGTGTACCGTGGGCGATGCGCAGCAGTCGATTTATCGTTTCCGCGGCGCCGAGGTCGAGGTCTTCCGCCGCCAGGAGCGCAAAGTGGGCTCCTCTGCTGCGCCCGAGACGGCTGTCGCATCCGATGTCCCTGCCGGCGAGCTCGTCAAGCTCGTGCGCAACTTCCGCAGCCACGACGAGGTGCTGCGTTACGTGGCACGCGTCTTCGACGGCGATGACGGCGGCCTGATGCAGGGCTTTTTGGATCTTGAGGCGAGCGACGGCCGCAAGGACACGCTGGTGGCAGACGCCTCGCGTCGCCAGGCCCTCTTTGTTGCCGGCGGCAGTACGCAGGAGCGCACACAGGCCAAGGCCCGTGCGATCGCCGAGCGCTTCCGCGCGCTTGTCGATGCCGGCCAGCCCCAGGGCGGCATGGTGCTGCTGCTGGGCCGCATGACCAACGCCGACGTCTATGCCCAGGCCTTCCGCGACCAGGGGCTCGACTGCGTGATCGCAGGCGGCTCGGTCTTTGCCCAAGCCGCCGAGGTGCAGACGGTGCGCGCCCTGGTGTGCGCGCTTGCCAATCCGGCCGATACGGCGCAGGGCCTTATGCCACTGCTCGCCTCGCCGATGTTTGCGCTCGGCGCCCAGGAGTTCCTGGCGCTGGCGACCAAGCTCGATAGCGAGACGGGGGAGACCTCGCGCCGGAATATCGACGCGGGCATCATGAGTGATTTCGACGTGCCGGGTTTGCAAGACTTGCCGCTCGTGACGCGCGCCCGCGAGGTGCTGCGGTATGCGCTTCGTCGCGTGGGCCGCGATTCGTTCGCCGCCATCGCGCGCGACGTGGTCAACGCCTCCGGCTGGTTTGTGCGTCTGGCACAGCGCGGCCCCGAGGGCAAGGCCATTGCCGCCAACGTACTCAAGGCGCTCGATGCCGTGGCCGAAGCGGAGTCCGAGTTCGGCAACTCGCCGCGTTCCATCGCGCTGGCCTTCGACCGCTTCTTGGCGGGCAAGGAGGCCCCGGGTGCCCTCAACGAGGAGGGTGACGGCGCGGTGCGCATCATGACCGTGCATGCGTCCAAGGGTCTGGAGTATCCGGTCGTAGCGGTTGCCGAGTGCTTTGGCGTGCGCAAATCGTCCAGTGCGGCACAGATGGGCCGCGTCGACGGTGGGGCGCAAGTCGTGGCGCTGCCGGCTCGTTTTGATGGCGTTAAGCTTGCCGACGGGACCTTCGTGAAGGGCGATGACGTCAAAAAGCAGTTTGAACACGCGTTTAAGGGCAAGGGCACGTCGCTGTGGTTGCCGCCGGAGCTCATGGAGGACGTCTGCGCGACGGGCTCTCCCGCCGAGGCATTTGCCCGCCTGCGCAACGACGACCTGCAGCTTTCGCTCGAGGAGCGGGCTCGTCTGCTTTATGTCGCCATGACGCGAGCGCGCGAGCTGGTCATTCTGGCGATGGATGCCGGCGTGAGCCGCGGCAAGGTGACGGCGCCGACCTTCGATGTCGAGACGGATCTGACCTACGACGTGCTGCGCCGCATCCTGCCGACCGACAGTCTGGACATGCCGCAGCTCGATAGCGACCGTTTGGTGTTCGACAACTCTAAGCCGGGCGACTACGAGCTCATCTCGCTGGCGGACTTTACGTTTGGCGAGCAGGCGTTTGAGGCCAACGCTTCGCTGGATGTCGAGGGCGGGCTTGTCCGTGGCGATGCGGAGCCGGAGGGTGCCGGTGCAGATGCCCGCGCTGCCGTTCCCGGTCCTGCCGACCCCGAGTCCGATGCGTTTGAGCTCGTGTATCCCCGGGCGGTGGGCGTGCGCATGGGCACCTGCCCGTATCCGGCGCGCGATTCGTACAGCTACTCGTCAATTGCCGCGGCGCTGCATGCCGAGTCCGAGGACCGTGCCGCCGAGGCGCACGTGCCCATGGACGAGGCCGGCGATGATGCGGAGTCGGATGGCTCGGAGATGACGGATGCGGACGTGGCTGCTGTCGAGCCCGCCGGCAACCCCATGGCGCTGGGCTCGGCGTTCCATGCCGCCTGCCAGTGGCTGATCGAAATGGGTGCCGATGAGCTGCCCGCCGCGCGTGCCGATGCACTGGCGCGTCTGTGGCGCCTGACGCCGGAGCAGCGCGAGCGCTTCGACGTTGCCCTGGACCGCTGGCTCAAGTCGGTGGTCCGTGCCGAGCTGCTCGCCTGGCCCTGCGTTCGCGCCGAGGTGCCGTTCTTTTCGCTGGGCTGCGAGGACGAGGACGTCGCTCGCTACGGTGCATATGCCGAGGGCGCCATCGACGCTTTGGCGACGAACCTGGCGGATTCGTCATGCGCGCTGGTCATCGACTACAAGACGGGCGGCACGCCGGACGAGACGCCGGAACAGCTGCAGGAGAAGCACGCCCTGCAGGCGCGCGTCTACGCTGATGTTCTGCACAAGGCGGGCTTTGAGGCCGTGACCGTCAAGTTCGTCCGCGTGGAGCAGGCGAATCCAGCCATCTTCGTCGAACCCGCCGAACCTCAAGTAGTCACCTACAACCTCTAGCCCTCAGATAACTTGCGGTGGAATACGGACTGTTTTGGCCAAAAAAGCCGCCAAACAGTCCGTATTTCACCGCAACGCATGGGAGAGCCTGGGGCGGTACAATGGCTCGAACGGTTCAAACGAATAAGGAGCCATCATGCAGTTCACCAAAACGCTTAAGGTGACGCCGGAGGAGCTTTTTGACGCTCTGGCGGGGTCCATCATGCAGGATATCGAGAACGCCACGGGCAAGCGTCCCAGCCACAACAAGCTCAACGGCTATAAGTACGAGAAGCGCGCCCAGTCCGCAAAAGGCAAGGCCAAGGGCACGGCGATCAAGGTTAAGATCAAGCACTTTGACTACCCGTGTCTCTATGAGGTCCGTTTTCAGTATGCGGCGGGCATCAATACCATGCGCTATGAGGCTGCACCTGCTGGCGATGGTGCCTGCGAGCTCACCTATACCGAGGATTTTCAGGGTGTGGGTGGTAACACGTCTGGTACGCGCGGCAAGCTCGGCCTCTTCTTCTATGAGCGCAAGCTCAAGAGCCACGCCAACCAGACGATTGATCAAATCGTCAAATACATCGAGGGTGAGCGCCGCGTAAAGGCTAATCCCGCCTTCGCCGATGATGCTGCCGAAAACGCTTCGGATGTATTCCATTGATACCCCTGTGCAAATGCTTTACCGCTCTTCACATCAACTGTGGACACTTCAGGCTTCGAGTCAGTAGCGAGCGGCCCGACAAAATTAGTTGACGGAAGTGCCAAGTGAATAAGAATGCCACTACGCAACTGCATATCTATTCCGCCTTTTTCGTTCTCGCGGGATTTGTTTTAAATCGGGGAGTGTTTTTACTTTTCCTTGCGGAGAAAGGAATGTCTGTCACGGAAATCGCGCTTTATCAAGCCCTGTTTAACATTGCAACGGTCGTCCTCGAGCTGCCAACAGGGCTGATAGGCGATTTCTTTGGAAAAATAGTTTTCGATTCAAGTGGGCGTGCTGCTGCTTTTCTTCCATACGGCTGGCATGCTGTTGCTCTCAGGCCCCTTTCTTGTCGTGCTTTCCCTTGTTGAGGCACTCGCCTACTCCCTTCAATCGGGGTCCGAACAAGCACTTTTATATGAAATTGCCCGGAATGCCAGTCAAGGAGAGCGCTTCCTCACCATCAACGCTCGGCTGCTTGCCGCGCAATCAATCGCTACGGGAATGGCAATTGTGCTCGGATCTTTCATTGCCCAAGTATCTTGGAGCGCCCTCTACGTATGCGTTTCCGTTTTCTATCTCCTGCAGCTTTTCCTTCTGTATCCCATTGAGAGGATGGAAACGACCCATTCCAAAAACTCTGGGGAGGAAAGGTTTGACGTAGCCAAGATCTTCAGACGCGAAACCTGGTGCATTGGAGAATCCGCTTTTGCGGTGTTGCTTCTTCTAATCGGCACAAGCATGCTCGATGGATTCTATGGGAGTTATTACAACTTGAATCAGTTGGTATTCGACGCATTTGATGCTCCCGTCTCCATAATAGGAATCTTTTTCGGTGCATCCTATGCAGTAAATGCGACGGCCTACATTGCAGCAGATTTCTTCTCATCGCGTTTCGGGAAAAGAAATACCATGCTCGGCTCGATGCTAATCGAGGCTGGTCTTTTCATGATTCTTCCGTGGTTCGCTTCAAATCCGCTGTGTTTGTTTGGCCTTAGCATGGCGCTTTGCTTTCTCCCAGAAGTGGTGTACATCACTTCGGAAAACTTAATCCAAGACGCGATAGCGGACGATCTCCGCGCGACGGTCCTTTCCGTCGCGTCTCTGGTAAGGGCTCTCTTTTCCGCAATGTTTTTCTCCATATTTGGATATGTGTTGGGGTTATATCCCATTCAGATAGTGCTCGGTGTTATTGGCGCAATCGCGATAGCAATTACCGCCGTTGTTTCTTTAAAAATGGTAGGAATACAGGTCTCCAAGAATTGATATATCGATTGACGAGCTGCCCGAAGCGTCGAGCCTTCTTGATGGACATGACTATTCGTCACAAATCATTCAGCGTATCGCCGGGGTTCCAGTAATACTCGATATATCTGGATGCACTCATTCCCCTTTTTGAAGGTCCCAAAAAGACTGCCCGTGTGGGTTTGGCTAGGTTTGGGTGCTGTCCGTGCCGTGGGGTAAAATCGTTCAGTCAGAACACGAACCCGCATCGGAGCTCATCACATGGCATTCGTCCATCTGCACAATCACACTGTTTTCTCCATGCTCGACGGCGCAACCCGTATCCAGGATATGGTCAATCGCGCTGTTGAGCTTGGCATGCCCGCCGTGGCCATTACCGACCACGGCTACATGTACGGCGTGCCCGACCTGGCGCTGGCCTGCGACGCCGTCAACCATAACACGCCCGAGTACAAAACGTGGAGTCACGATAAGGCCTTCTTGGAAAAGGACCGCCGCGACGAGCTGGTGGAGCCCGATCCCGAGGAAAACCCGCGCGAGCATGCCCAGTATGTGAAGGACATGGCCATGTGGGACGAGAAGGGCAACATCGACGAGCTCAAGCCGCCCCTGGTCATCAAACCCATCTTTGGCTGCGAGGTCTACTTTACGCCGGACGAGACCCTTGCCCGCGACCACAAGCCCGAGCTCTACCACATGATCCTTCTGGCAAAGGATCAGGAGGGCTACGTCAACCTGATGCAGACGGTTTCCGAGGCCGCCGTGCAGGGCTTTTACTACAAGCCGCGCGTGACGCTCGACAACCTGCGCCGCCATGCCAAGGGCATGATCTGCACGAGCGCCTGCATCGCCGGCATCATCCCCAAATACATCGACCGTGGTGACATGGAGGGCGCCATCAAATGGGCCGAGACTTTCCGTGACACCTTCGACTCCGGCGACTTCTACATTGAGATCCAGGAACACGGCATTACCACCGACAACGGCCTGACAGACGAGCAGATGGACCGCACGCTCATCGATATCGCCAAGCAGGTGGGCGTCAAGGTCATCGCCACCAACGACTTCCACTACCTGCGCCGCGAGGATGCGCCCGTGCAGGACGTCATCATGTGTATTGGCATGAACGCCAAGGTCGATGACCCCAACCGCATGCGCATGACCGGCTCGGAGTTTTACATGAAGACCGAGGAGGAGATGCGGGCGATGTTCCCGTATTGCCCCGAGGCCTGCGACAACACGCTCGAGATCGCCGACAAGTGCTACGTCGAGCTCGACTGGGACTCTATCATCCTGCCGCGCTTTCCGTTGCTCGATCCCGGCGAGACGCACGAGAGCCAGTTCCGCCGTGAGTGCGAGAAGGGCCTGCGCCAGCACTATGGCGACGACTGGGCCACGCGCGAGATCGGTGGCGTCAACATCAAAGAGCGCTTTGAGTACGAATACAAGGTCATCTGCGACAAGGGCTTTGCCGCCTACTTTTTGATCGTTGCCGAGTACGTGCAATGGGCTAAGGACAACGGCATCGGCGTCGGCCCCGGCCGTGGCTCGGCCGCCGGCGCTATCGTCGCCTACGCCATGAACATCACCGCGTTCGACCCGCTCGAGAACGGCCTGATGTTCGAGAGGTTCCTGTCCCCGCAACGTACCGAGATGCCCGATATCGATATGGACTTCGACGATGAGCGACGCCTCGAGGTCGTGGAGCACGTTCGTCAGCTCTACGGCCCCGAGAAGGTTACCCACGTCATCACCTACTCGACCATCAAGGCCAAGCAGGCCATCAACGACGCCGCGCGCGTCCTGGACTACCCGGTCTACATGGGCCAGCGCCTGTCCAAGATGGTCTCGAGCGACCCCAAGGTCAAGCTCAAGCAGGTGCTCGACAAACAACCCGGCAAAGAGGATCTGTTTAACCCCGATTTTGCCGAGGCCTATAAAAAGGACGACGACGCTCGCCGCATCATCGACACGGCGCTCTCGATCGAGGGCCTCACCCGTGGCGAGGGCGTGCACGCGTGCGCCGTTCTGATCTGCCGCGATCCCGTCAACGAGCACGTGCCCACCAAGCTCGACACCAAGGGCGGCGTCGAGATTACCCAGTACGAGGGCCATACCGTCGCCGACATGGGCCTGCTCAAGATGGACTTCTTGGGCCTGCGCACGCTGACGGTTATCTCCAAGGCCAAGGCAAACATCAAAAAGAACTTCGGCATCGACATCAAAGAGGAAGAGATTCCCTTTGACGATCCCGAGATCTTTAAGCTCATGGGCTCCGGCCACACCGCCGGCGTCTTCCAGGTCGAGTCCGCCGGCATGACGGCCACGATCAAGAACATGAAGCCCACCGAGTACAAACACGTCGTGGCATTGATCGCCCTGTACCGCCCGGGCCCGCTGGGCGCCGGCATGGTCTCGTCCTACATCAACCGTATGAACGGCAAGGAGCCGGCCGTCTCCTACGACGACCGTCTGGACGACATCCTGGGCGAAACCTACGGCACCATGGTCTACCAGGAGCAGGTTATGCTCATCTCCGTCGAGATGTGCGGCTTCTCCAAGGGCGAATCGGACTCGCGTATCCGTAAGCCCGTGGCTAAGAAAAAGATTAAGCTGCTCACGTCGACGGTGCTCCACTGGGAGGATGGCTCGGACGAGACCACTTACGACCACTGGATGAATGGCGCTATCAAGAACAACTACACGCGCGAGGTCGCCCAGAAGATTTGGGACGATGTCCTTGAGTTCGCGTCCTACGCCTTCAATAAGTCGCACTCCGCCGGCTACGCCATCCTGGTTATGCAGACGGCATGGCTCAAGGCGCACTATCCGCACGAGTACATGGCGGCCGTTCTGACGTCCTATACGGGTAAGACCGACAAGATCGTGCACTACGTCTCGGCGTGCCGTCACGACGGCATCCCCGTGCTGTCGCCAGATGTCAACGAGTCCGGTACCGAGTTCACGGCTACCAAGGAAGGCGTGCGCTTTGGTCTGGCCGGTATCCGCGGCGTGGGCACCGGCGTGGCACAGGCGATTATCGCCGAGCGCGAGGCGGGCGGTCCGTTTAAGACGCTGCACGACTTTGTCGAGCGCGTGGACTCGAGCCAGGCCAACCGTCGCGTGATCGAATCGCTGATCAAGGCAGGCGCCTTCGACTCCACGGGCTATCCGCGTCGCCAGATGATGCACTTTGTGGACAAGAACAACCCCGAGAACATCATCGATGCCGCGGTAAAGCGCCAGAAGGACCGCGCGAGCGGCCAAACGTCGTTCTTCGATATGTTTGGCGACGTTGAGGGCTCGGGCTTCGAGGTGAGCGTGCCCGATCCGGATGGCCAGGAATGGGACCGCCACCTTAAGTTGAGCCAGGAGAAGGAGGTTCTGGGCATCTATGTCTCGGACCACCCGCTGCGCCCGTTTGAGTATGCGCTAGCCAAGGCGCGCGACTTCTCGTTCTCGCAGATCGACACCGGATACGAGGTGCAAAACCCCACGGGTGGCACCATCAACCAGGAGATTCCCGAGGGCAAGGCGCTGTGGTGGGCCGGCATGGTCTCGAGCGTGTCCAAGCGCGTGACCAAAAACGGCGACCCCATGGGCATCGTGCAGCTCGAAGACATGGAAGGCGAGGCCACGGTCGTGGTGTTCCCCAAGACCTACAAGGAGGCCGAGGGGTATCTGTATGGCGAGGTCGATCCCGAGACCGGCGCGCAGCTGTCCGACGCGTTTGTGCGCATTAAGGGCAAGCTCGAGCGCTCGGACCGCGGCGACCAGATCATCGCGCAGGAGATTGTGCCGCTGGAGCTTAGCGAGGAGAAAAACAAGCCCAAGGTCTTTGAGGTCATGGTGCCCAACAGCCGATTTAGCCAGGGCAATATGGCGCGCCTGGCCACGGTGCTCACCACCAACCCGGGCGGCGATCGCGTGGAGATCTTTATTGAGCAGGTGGACGGGCGCGTGCTCCGTGCCGAGGTGCCGGTCAAGGTCAACGCACGCTCGATTCCGCTGCTGGCAGAGGCAAAGGCCATCGTCGGCAACCAAGGCAGAGTGACGGTGATCTAAGGGCGACCTTGCTGGTCCGCGCGAGATTGGAGGAAGTGATGGCGCAGGGGACGTTTGTGCAGGCGCTTCGCAAAGAGGCGGCGTTGAGCGGCACCTTTATGAAGGGGCGTTCGCTCATGCTCAACGGTGCCGTGCTGTCGATCGAGGACAGCGGCTCGCGCTTCTCCAAAAACGTGACGGTCGAGGGCACGGTGCGCGGCTCGCGCGGCGACCTGTACAAGACGCATGTGACGCTTGGCATGGACGAGCACGAGGTTATCGACTACGACTGCGACTGCCCCGCCGCATACCGCTATCCCGGTATGTGTAAGCACGCTATTGCCACGGCGCTGGCGTATTTGGATGCCAGCGGCGCCGAGCCCGTCGAAGGTTTGCGCACGCCGGTTCGCACGTTTACGGCGCAGCCGAAACAGCCCGCGCGTGCCGCGTCCGCCGCGCCGGCCGTCAACTCCAACTTTCCCTTCCCGGCGCCCGTCCCCACGAGCCCGAGCCTTGTGGCGGCGCTTTCCGATCTTTCGGACGCGCGCATGGATGAGCTGGCGAGCATGCGCCGCAAGCTTGCCGGTGCCGTTGATCCCGACGCCCCCAAAGCGGCGTTGGAGCCCTCGTTGGTGCCGTACTACAATCCGCTGTTCGCTGACCGCTTTAGCTGGGCGCTCGAGTTCCGCATTCGCTGTGGATCGGTCTCCTACGTGGTCAAGGACATCGACGGCATGGCCGATGCCTACGTGCGTGGCGGCACGTTCTCCTATGGCAAGAAGCTCACGTTTGTCCATTCACCTGAGGCCTTTGACGAAACATCGGCAAAGCTGCTCAACCTTGTTGTGACGACAGTTGCCTATCTCGATGACATCACAAGCTCGCGTTCGGCGTCGTACGACTTTGCCCGCAGCGGTTTTGTTGCCGAGCGTCAGTTGCCGCTGTCCGAGCATAGCATCGTATATGTGCTGGACCTGCTGCGCGGCCAGAGCATCTCCTTTGAGCCCGTCTGGTCGCGGGGGACGATGACGCATCGCACCTACGACGTGGCGGTTGAGCTGTCTCCGCAAGGGGAGGACGAGGCGTCCGCTAAGCGCCCACCGCTGCTTGCCGCCAAAATCGCGCCGGCGGCTGGTGGTAGCTATGACCTGCGCCTGCCCGCCGATATGTACTGCTTTGCGTCGGGCGATGCCGCCTACTTGGTTGACACGGGCCGCGCGCGCCGTACCGACGCTGCATTTGCTCATCATGCCGCACCTTTTTTGTCGCGCTTGCTGCCGTGCCGCACGCCCGCCCATATTGCCGCCGAGCAGGTGGGGGAGTTCTGCCGTATGGCGCTGCCCATTTTGCGTGACTATACCGACCTTACCGCGCCCGCTGCGCTCGATACCGTGGCGCCCGAGCCGAGCTTTGCCATGGCGATCGGTGTCGACGATGGGCTCGTGACCTGCAAAATTACGGTTACCTACGGCGACTGGTCGGCGGATCTCTTTAGCCTGGGCGCTCCGGGCAGCCCCTTTGAAGAACAGCGCCCCGGCGTGCCGCCCCGCGACGAGGTGGCGGAGTTTCGCGTTATGGATACAGCGGCTCTGTACTTCGATTTCTACGAGGGCGGTCTGGCGTTTGAGGAGCGCGATGATGAGAGCTTGTTCTGCCTGCTGACCGAGGGTCTGTCCGCCCTGTCCGAGCTGGGCGAGGTCATGCTCAGCGACCGCCTGCGCCAGATTTCGGTCCGCCCTGCGCCCAAGCTTTCGGTGCGTGCGACCGTCAAGAGTAACCTGCTCGACGTCGAGCTGGGTGCGAGCGGCCTTTCGACGGCAGACCTTGCCATCTATCTGGACTCGTACAAGCGCCACGAGACGTTTGCGCGCCTTACGTCCGGCGACATCATTCGTCTGGACGAGGGCGCTCGCGCCGCGTTTGGCCTCGCTGAAGATCTGGGTGTCGATGCCGTCGACCTGCTTGACGGCGTGTCGCTTCCCGCGTCGAGCACCCTTTTTGTCGATAGCATGCTCGCGCGCACGCCCGCGCTCGAGGCCGATCGCGACGCTGCGTTCCGCCGTACCGTCGAGCGCCTGGACACGCTCGGCAAGATGGACTTTACGGTGCCGGCATCGCTCAAGGCAACGATGCGTGGCTACCAGGTCGACGGATACCAGTGGCTCGGCTCGCTCGAACACCTGGGCCTTGGTGGCATTTTGGCTGACGACATGGGCCTGGGTAAAACGCTCCAGATGATTGCGCATATCCTAGCGCGTGTGGAGGCGGGGGACACCAAGCCCACGCTCGTGGTATGCCCGGCCTCACTCGTGTACAACTGGACTGCCGAGCTGGAGCGCTTTGCGCCCTCGCTCGATGTGTGCGCCATCGTGGGCGCCAAGGCGCAGCGTCGCGTACAGATTGCCGGCGTGGCCGAGCATAGCGTGGTCGTGACGTCGTATGATCTTATGCGGCGCGATATCGACGAGTACACCGAGCAGGATTTTGCCCGCGTGGTGCTCGACGAGGCCCAGTACATTAAAAATCCGCTCACGCAGGTGGCGCGCGCCGCCAAGCGCCTGCCTGCCGGCGTGCGCTTTGCCCTGACGGGCACGCCCATCGAAAACCGCCTGTCCGAGCTCTGGAGCATCTTCGACTTTTTGATGCCGGGCCTTTTGGGGACGCGCGAGTCGTTTGCCAAGCGCTTTGAGAGCCCCGTCGAGCATGCTGAGGGCGATAGCGCCGCTCGCCTGCAGGCGCTCGTGTCGCCGTTTGTGCTGCGCCGTGTTAAGGAAGACGTGGTGGCCGACCTGCCCGAGAAGATCGAAGACACCGTCATGGCGCAGCTCACCGGCGAGCAGCGCAAGCTGTACCTGGCAAACCAGGACCGCATCGCCCAGCAGGTGCAGTACCGCGAGGCTGGGGAGTTTAAGAAAGACAAGCTCAAGGTGCTCGCCGAGCTCACCAAGCTGCGCCAGATCTGCTGCGACCCGCGTCTACACTACGAGGATTACAAGGCGGGGAGCGCCAAGCTCGATACGTGCATGGAGCTCGTGCGCGGCGCACTCAACGGCGGGCATCGCATCCTGTTGTTCAGCCAGTTTACGGGTATGCTCGATATCATAGGTAAGCGCTTGGCCAAGGAGGACATCGCCTTCCTTAAGCTCACGGGCGCTTCGTCTAAGGAGAGCCGCGCCAAGATGGTCGCGCAGTTCCAAGCGGGCGAGGTTCCGGTCTTTTTGATTTCGCTCAAGGCGGGCGGCGTGGGCCTTAACCTGACGGCGGCCGACGTGGTCATTCACTACGACCCGTGGTGGAACGTGGCGGCGCAGGACCAAGCGACCGACCGCGCGCATCGTATTGGCCAGCAACATACCGTGACCGTGTACAAGCTCATCGCCAAGGACACGATTGAGGAGCGCATCATGCAGATGCAGGAGTCCAAACGCGACCTGGTCAACAGCGTGCTCGGCGGCGACGGCATCTCCTCGGCGCTGTTTACCCGCGAGGATGTTCTGGCACTGCTGGGCGGCGACGGGCGCTAACCCGCTCGGGTGGGGCCGCCAGGGCGGATGGCACACGCTGCCCCATCGTCCCCGCCCGTTATGTGTTCATTTGCAATGCCGTGGATGGTTTGTCTGCCTTTGGGCATAAGAACCATCAAGAACATTGGCACATTAGCAAAGGAGAACATCATGGCGAAATTCTTTAAGGACCCCGATGGCAAGCTTATCGCCGCCCTGGGCAACGACGTTGCAACCCCCGCCGGCTGCACGGAGCTGACCGCGAACACTGAGGATGCGGCGCACGAAAAGCACGTGCCGGTCGTTGAGAGCGAGCGCGACGGTCACGTGATCCGCGCACGTGTGGGCTCGGTCGAGCATCCTATGGTGCCCGAGCACTATATTGAGTGGATCGCCCTTGAGGCCGAGGGCCGCTTAGAGGTCCATTACCTTGAGCCCGGCATGAAACCCGCGACGTTTTTTGCCGGCGGCTCCAAGACCGGTACCGTCTATGCCTACTGCAACCTGCATGGGCTGTGGTCCGCGACATTCTAGGAGCGCGCCCCCGCTCGGGGTATCATAGCTAGCATATGCACATGCAAGCGCCGACTGCATTATGCGGCCGGCGCTTTTACTACGATTTCGACGGTTTACGACGGAAAGGGCTGGGCCATGAAGCTCGCGCTTGCACAGATCGATATGCGCCTGGGTGATATTGAGGGCATTTGCGGCCGCATCGAGGACCAGGCTCGTCTGGCCCACGAGCGCGGGGCGCGCGTGCTGTGCGTTCCGGCTCCGCTCTTTATGGGCGCCATGCCCGGGGGCCTGGTGGGCACTGCCGACTTTGAGCACGACATGCTTGCCGGCTTGACTGGTGTCGCCGAGCGTATCCAGGAGCTTGACATGATCTGCATCGTGCCCGCGGCGGTTTCGTTTGAGGGCCAGCCGCTGCTCGACTACATGATGCTCAAGGACGGTCATGTGGTGCCGGCGCGTTCGAGCATTGCCCTGCAGCGTGGCGAGAACAACGACACACGCTGGGCGCCGCCGGTGTTCGACGTGGACGGCGTGCGCATCGCCGTGATTTTTGACTTGGACCGCGAACTCGAGATGCTGCCGACCGGTGTTGACCTCATTGCGTTTTTTCAATTCAACGCGTTTGACATGACCGACCGCGAGACGGCCGCCATTGCCGCCGTTCGCAGCGGCGCCTACCGCAAGATCGCATCCAAGCGCAGCGTGTGGTTTGCCTGCATGGCGCCGGTCGGCGCCTATGACGAGTCGGTGTATACCGGCGGTTCGTTTGTGCTCGACGACTGCGGTCGCGTGGTGGCCCAGGCGCCGTGTTTTGAGGAGAGCCTGCTGGTCCAGGAGATTCAGCGCGGCGTGATGCTCGATGCCCTGGAAGATCACGAACTGCCCGAGTTCCGTTCCGAGGAGTGGCTGTGGCAGGCGCTGGTGCTCGCCGTGCGCGACAACGCCCGAGCCCACGGTGCGTCGCGTGCTGTGGTGGCACTCGAGGGCGACTTGCCGTCGTCCCTGCTAGCGGCGCTGGCCGTCGACGCTCTGGGCCCGCGCAATGTGATTGGCCTGGTGCTGGGGCGCAACCGTATCTTTACGCCGGCGCAGGAAGAGGCCGAGGCTGCCCGCTGTGCCGCCGTCCGCGCCATCGCCGAGCGTTTGCACATTCGCACCGTCGAGCGCGATGCACCGGATGCGGCGCGTGTGCTCGATCGCGACGTGTCGGCGGGTGATGCCGAGCGTCTGCGCTCGCGCACGCTGGGCCTCATGCTGGAGGACACGGCGCTCGAGCTGGGTGCGATGGCGCTGAGCCCGCTGTCCAAAACCGAATACGCGCTGGCGGCGCCGGCGCTTTGCGGCGGCTACCAGGGCGATTACGCGCCCTTTGGCGATGTGTACCTGTCGACGCTTGAGTTTGTGGCGCGCGTGCGCAACCGCACGTCTGCCGTGGTGCCCCAAGAGCTCGTGACGCTCAACGCGGTGGAAGACTGCATGGAGCGAGTGTTGGCGCAGGCGCTCTCGACGCTCGACGGTCCGGTCGATATGCTCGACCGCGCGGCACGGCTGCTCGGCGGGCTTGAGCCGGGTGAGGTCGATGGCGCGCTCGAGGCGCACGTGGACCGCAGCCGACCCTTCGACGACATCCCGATGGCCGCTGGCAAGCCTGAGGCCTGCTCGCTGCTGCTGATGCTCGTTCGACAGGGTGAGGCTGCCCGCCGCATGTTGCCGACGGCGCCGATCGTCTCGTCCCGTTCGTTTGCCGAGCGCTCCTGGCCGTACATGCTCGCGTGGTCCGACCTGGGGCTTAACGGCAAGGAGCGCATGTCGGTCGATTCGCTGGCGCGCGCCGAGGTGCGCCGTTTTGCTGACGAGGATACGAGCGAGCGCATGCGAAACGAGATGATGGGCGTGCTGGGCGAGCTACTGGGTATTTCGCCCGAGCAGATGGAGGAGCTGCGCTCTGAGGACGGTCAGCGTCGTTTGCACGAGGGGATGAAAAAGTTCGAGGGCGAGGTTCAGGACGCCATCGATAAGATGATGGGCGGTCAGGGCGGCTCGCAAGGTAGTCCCCAGGGTGGCCCGATGCCGCATCCGCCGGTGGATCCGAGGCAGTTCCCCTTTTTCTCGCAGAACTAACTATGGGATAGGATTCGCTCCCAGCCCCGATACTTCATCTAAGCATCTCGGCCCCGTTGTGTTATTCTAGAACAGACGTTCGTGAATGATGCGCGGGGCGTTGTCTTGCGCTGTGCTTGTGGCGAGGGGAGGTTGGCTTGGTTATCTTGGGCATTGACCCCGGTTTGGCTCATACGGGTTGGGGGATTATCGAGGAGCGGCGTGGCGAGGTCCGCTGTCGTGCCTACGGTTGTATCGAGACCAGTGCCGGAAGTCCGCTCGCGGTGCGCCTGTCGCATATCGCCCATGACCTTAAGGATGTCGTCGAGCGTTATCGACCCGACACGGCTGCTGTCGAGAGCATCTACTTTGGCGCCAACGTTCGTTCGGCCATCCCCACGGCGCATGCCCGCGGTGCTGCGCTTGTGGCGCTTTCGGAGTGCGCGCTCGAGATTGGCGAGTACACGCCCATGCAGATCAAACAGGCTGTGGTGGGCACCGGCGCCGCGGACAAGCGGCAGGTCGCCTACATGGTACGCACGCTAACACAGCTCGACCACGACCCGCATCCCGACCATGCCGCCGATGCCCTGGCCTGCGCCATCTGCCACGTAAACCTCAGCCGCACCCGCGCCCTCACCGGTGGCGAGTTCTATCAACAGAGAGGAACCGGATACTGATGATTTCCCAGCTCAACGGAACGCTTGTCGAGTCCACGATGAGCTCGGCCGTTGTCGATGTATCGGGCGTTGGCTTTGAGCTCGGCATCTCGGGCAGCACTGCGGCCACGTTGCCGACGCCCGGCGGCGAGGTCCGTCTCTACACGCGTATGCAGGTGCGCGAGGACGCCATGACGCTTTTTGGTTTTGCCTCCAAGGACGAGCGCACGATGTTCGACCGGCTCGTGTCCGTCTCGGGCGTTGGCCCGCGCTTGGCGCTCGCCGTGCTTTCCACCTATACCGTGGGGCAGCTGTATTCGCTGGTGATGGCCGAGGACGACAAGGGCATGGCCAAGGTACCCGGCGTGGGCAAAAAGACAGCTCAGCGCCTGATCCTGGAACTCAAGAGTACCTTTGCCAAGGACAAGGGCTTTGTGCCGGTCGACGTGATTCCCGGACAGGTTTCGATGCCGGTTCCCGCCGCCGCTCCTTCGGCGATTGATGACGCCCGTGCGGCGCTCCTTTCCATGGGCTTTAGCCCGCAGGAGACCGATGTTGCCCTGAGCGGGTATGATGGGCAGAATATGCGTGTCGAGGATCTGCTCGGCGCGGCGCTTAAGCGACTCGGAATGGATGCGTGATGTGGGAAGCCGATGACTCTCAGGACCTGTGGGCGACGCCCGGCAACTCGCCGGCGGCATCCATGGCGCACGGCGAGCGCATGGTGGGCTCGGAGCTGACGGCCGAGGACCTCGATGTCGACCGCACTTTGCGCCCCCAGCGCCTGGACGACTACTGTGGCCAGGAGCACATCAAGCAGAGCCTGCGCGTGTTGATCGAAGCGGCGCAGAGCCGTGGCGAGACGCTCGACCACGTGATTTTCTCGGGTCCTCCGGGCCTGGGCAAGACCACGCTGGCCACCGTTATCGCCAACGAGCTGGGCGCTCAGATCAAGACCACGAGTGGCCCTGCCATCGCGCGCACGGGCGACCTGGCGGCCATCCTTACCAACCTGCAGCCGGGTGACGTGCTATTTATCGACGAGATCCACCGTCTTAACCGTTCGGTCGAGGAAGTCCTGTATCCCGCGATGGAGGACTTTGCGCTCGATATCGTGATTGGCAAGGGTCCGGCGGCGCGCTCGATTCGCCTGGATATTCCCAAGTTTACGCTGGTAGCGGCAACGACCCGCTCAGGCATGTTGACCGGCCCGTTGCGCGACCGCTTTGGCATTTCATATCGCCTGGATTACTACACGGTCGAGGAGCTCGCGCAGATTGTGACGCGCTCGGCGACTATCCTGGGCGTGACGATCGACCATCCCAGTGCACTCGAGATCGGCTCGCGTTCGCGCGGCACGCCACGTCTTGCCAACCGCCTGCTCAAGCGCGTGCGCGATTACGCACAGGTGCGCGGCAACGGCCCCATCGAGCTCGATATCTGTCGCCAGGCGCTTGAGTTCTTCGAGATCGATGAGCTCGGTCTGGACTGGATGGATATTCGCATTTTGGAGACGCTCGCTAAGACGTTCTCCGGTCGTGCTGTGGGACTTACGACCCTTGCCAGCGCGGTGGGCGAGGACCCGGGCACGCTCGAGGATGTCTATGAGCCCTATCTGCTGCAGTGTGGCTTGATAATTCGCACGCCTCAGGGTCGTCAGGCAACGCTTCGCACCTTTGAGCACCTGGGGATTGAACCTACCGTTTAGGGCGCTTTGTTTTGGCTAGTCTGTAGGCTATCGCTGAGCATTGGATAAACATATCGCCATTCATCGGTTACGGGTGTTTTACTATTGCGCGCCCGTGCTATGCTGAATTGGTCTTTTTCTCATTCGGTAACGAAAGGACCGCCCATGCCTACTGACATCGAAATCGCACGTTCCGTCACGCCGCTGCCCATTACCGAGGTGGCTAAGAACGCCGGCGTCGACGTAAAGCACCTGATTCCGTACGGCTTCGACAAGGCTAAGGTTGACTATTCACTGCTCAACGAGCCGACCGATCACCAGGCCAAGCTCGTCCTCGTGACCGCTATCAACCCAACGCCTGCGGGCGAGGGCAAGACCACCACGACCATCGGTCTGGCCGATGGCCTGCGTCGTCGCGGCGTCAAGAGTGCCGTGGCCCTGCGCGAGCCTTCGCTCGGCCCCGTCTTTGGCGTGAAGGGCGGTGCTGCCGGCGGCGGCTGGGCTCAGGTCATCCCCATGGAGGATATCAACCTGCACTTTACCGGTGACTTCCACGCTATCGGTGCTGCCAACAACCTGCTGGCCGCCATGCTTGATAACCACATCCAGCAGGGCAATCAGCTCGGTATTGACGTTAAGCGCATCACTTGGAAGCGCGTCGTCGATATGAACGACCGTCAGCTGCGCCACGTCATCGACGGCATTGGCGGTAAGGCCCAGGGCGTGCCGCGCGAGGACGGCTTCGATATCACCGTCGCCTCCGAGGTCATGGCAATCCTGTGCCTGTCTACGAGCATCAACGACCTCAAGGAACGCTTGGGTGAGATTGTCGTCGGCTACAGCTTTGCCGGCGAGCCCGTCCGTGCCCGCGACCTTAAGGCCCAGGGTGCCATGGCCGCGTTGCTTAAGGACGCGCTCAAGCCCAACCTAGTGCAAACGCTCGAGGGCACGCCCGCATTTGTCCACGGCGGTCCCTTCGCCAACATTGCCCACGGCTGCAACTCTATCATGGCCACGCGTATGGCGATGCGCTTTGGCGATGTCGCTATTACCGAGGCCGGCTTCGGTGCCGATCTGGGTGCCGAGAAGTTCCTCGACATTAAGTGCCGCATGACGGGCGTTCGCCCCAGCGCCGTCGTGGTCGTCGCGACCGCTCGTGCGCTGAAGTACAACGGCGGCGTCGCCAAGGCCGACCTCAATGAGGAGAATCTCGAGGCACTCAAGGCTGGCATGCCCAACCTGCTGCGTCACGTCGACAACATCCAGAACGTCTATGGTCTGCCCTGCGTGGTCGCCATCAACCGCTTCCCGACGGACACCGAGGCCGAGCTTGCGCTCATCGAGTCCGAGTGCCAGAAGCTCGGCGTCAACGTTAAGCTTTCTGAGGTCTGGGCTAAGGGCGGCGAGGGCGCGCTCGAGCTGGCCGATGAGGTCATGCGTCTGATTGAGCAGCCGAGTGAGTTTAAGTTTGCCTATGAGGACGGCGCCGATGTGGCCGACGCTCTCGAGGCCATTGCCACCAAGGTCTACCGCGCCGACGGCGTTGACTTTACGCCGGCCGCCAAGCGCCAGCTCGCCGACCTGCGCGAGAACGGCTTTGGCAACCTGCCGGTGTGCGTGGCCAAGACGCAGTACAGCTTTAGCGACAACGCCAAGGCCCTGGGCGCTCCCGAGAACTTCCGCATCACCGTGCGTGAGCTCAAGGTTTCTGCCGGCGCCCACTTTGTGGTCGCGCTGACCGGCAGCGTTCTGACCATGCCGGGCCTGCCCAAGGTCCCCGCGGCCGAGAATATCGACGTCGACAACGACGGCAACATCACCGGCCTGTTCTAAGCCTGCTGTCCATAGCTGCTAGCCCGCCCCGTCGCGCCTACCAAGGCCCGGCGGGGCTTTTTGATCCCTTGGGGACGGAAGGATTACGGATCACCGCACAGGGCCAACCCCCAAGTGATCCATAATCCTTCCGTCCCCAAGGGATCATTAGACCAGGTCGCGTACTTTGTTGAGGACGTCTTGCAGGCGCTGCGCACGGTGGCCGAGCAATTTGATCAGGCAGTCTCCGGTGGCAAGACGCGTGATACCGCCTGCGATGTCATCTTTGCCAGGAGCGTCGCTTGCAGGGGCTGCGGCGCTGGCGCCGATCTCGCCCGTTTGGGATTGCAGGTAGTCGCGGATGGTGGCAAAGCGCGCGCCATCGATATCGAGGTTCACGAGCACCAGATTAGCCAGATGCGAGTAGGCGCCAAAAAAGCCAAGTCCCTCCATGTCGGTCGAGGTGGGCCGGTAGATGGTGTTGTCGATAAAGACCGGGGTGCCCGAGCAGGTCACACGTACATGGCTGCGATAATCGCGGTACGCAAAGCGTTCACCGCGCGCCACGCGCCCGCAACTAAGAATCTCCTCGTATACCACATGCGAACTATCGTCGGTGAGCTCGATGACCGTGTCGGTCGAAAACGACGATGCCGCAAAGGGAATCTGCGGTAGGGGCCGATAGTCCAGGTAGGCATGCGCGCCAACATGGATGCGAGTCGCGCGCTCGGCATGCTCGCCGTCTTCCATACGGTGAATCTTCTCGAAGGCTTGTGTGGTCACGGAAAGCGCGGCGCCCGGCTCAACGTCAACTGTAAGCTCCTGACGGTCGCCTGCCATAATGCCTGCCGACACGCTCATGACCATGAGTTGTTTTGGTGCCGCGAGCTTGCTGCGCCCGTCGTCTTGCCCCGCAAGGCGCCCGTAGCCAGGTAGATCGCGCTCGCACACATCAAACGTATGCATCACCTTAAAGGGCATCGATGCATACAGCTCGGGCACGGCTGTCACGCCATCGCGGGCGGTTGCCTTCAGGCGCAGCTCGGAGATGCGACCAAATCGATTTTCGCCATCGTTGCGGTGCTCGTCGTGCATTTAGGCCTCCTCGACAAGGTCCTCGAGCAGTACGTCGTGTTTGATCCACGAGATGACTTCGTCCACGCCTTCGCCCTTCATAATGTTCGTGAACAGGAAGGGGCGCGCGCCGCGCATACGGTGGGAGTCGCGGTCCATGACCTCGAGCGATGCGCCTACGTAGGGCGCCAGATCGATTTTATTGATGACCAAAAGGTCACTCTTCATAATGCCGGGGCCGCCTTTGCGAGGGATCTTATCGCCCTCTGCCACATCGATAACAAACACTGTGGCATCGGCGAGCTCGGGGGAGAACGTGGCGGAAAGGTTATCGCCGCCACTCTCCACAAAGACGATCTGGATATCGGGGTGGCTCTCAACAAGCCCCTCGACGGCCTCGAGGTTCATGCTTGCGTCCTCGCGAATGGCGGTGTGAGGGCAGCCGCCGGTCTCCACGCCTACGATACGGTCGGCGGGCAGCACCGAGTTCTTGGTCAAAAACTGTGCGTCCTCGTGTGTGTAGATGTCGTTGGTGACGACGCCGATCGAGTACTCGGCCGCCATCTTGCGCACGAGGGCCTCAATCAATGCGGTTTTGCCAGACCCTACGGGACCGGCGATTCCGATGCGAACATGCGACATGTTGTTTCCTTTCCGATGGCGGATTAACAGGTGGGGCCGCTTCCGACGGGGGCGGCAGGGGCATTTCTAACTCATATAGAGCCGCGAGTAGAGCGTCTCGTGCTCGATGCAGCGCGTGTCAAAACCGGGGCACGAAAGCCCAAGCATAGTTGCTTCGCAGGTCAGGGCGGTATCACAGGCCGTCTCCATGGCACTAAACGAGCCGGTGATGATCTGCTGTCCCGCAGTCTGCGATAGCGGCACCGTCTTGACACAGTTGACGACTATGGCAGAGACCTGGGAATAGAGATAGCGATGCATGAGGGGTGCGAGATCTATGTCGGCAAGGGCGGCAAGCACTCCATAGGCCACGTTGACGGCATGATCGCGCTGCGAGACCGCATAGCCCGAAAAGAACGCGGCGGCCTCGGGATCTAAAACCTCGAGTTCGCTGACTGTGCGGATAAACCGCGCCGCCAACTTATTCATGGCGGTGCGGGGCTCGGTGGGCGTTTTGAGCGCCTGCAGCTCGAGTTCAAGTGCGGCCAGTGCATCCATATCCGCATGCCGAGCGGACTCGTAGCCAAGGCGCATACCCAACAGCTCGGTATAGGTGAGTGGGTATGCGATCTGGTCCGCAACATAGGCGGCAGCGCTGTCGGCATCACGAACGATGCCAAGCTGGATAAAGGTCTCGAGTCCAAAAGAATGGGAGTACGCACCAATGGGAAAGACCGAGTCGCAAATCTGCTGAAGGAGAAGTTCGGATGCGGGACTCACGATGCGGTACCTTTCTTTTGGACAATCTTAAAGTCGCTGTCAAGTTCGACGGTCGCCTGCACGGCGCGCGTCGAGAAACGCCGATCCGCGGGAAGCGGGCAGACTGTCTTGGTAACGCGTACGCCGGGAATGTCGGCAAGCATACGGTCGAGGACGGGCATGGCGGGAGCAAGTAGACGGACCGTGTGCTCGTCGCTGTCGCCGCGAAAGAGCGGCGCATGCATGTTGCCCACTTCCCAGCAGGCGTGGGCCAAGGCAAGGGGTTCCATCCGGTCGCATTCGATGAGCAGCGCTTCTGCACGCCGCGGTCGCGCGACGACCACGATGGGAACCTCGCCTACATCCTCGACGCATCCCAGCACGTCGCCGTCTGTAAGGGGCTGGTCGAGCGCTGCATCTCCCAAGCGAATGCCAACATCGCGTCCCGCCTCGCTTACTTTGCGGATTACGCGCCGGCGACATTCATCCCAGTCGAGCAGAACCTCGTCGGTTGTGAACGCCCCGCCCAGACGCCGGCGAAGCGCCAGCTCAAAGGAGGGGTCGTTGAGGTTGCCCTCGATATGTGTACAGAGCATGCGCCCCTCCTTGTGCTAATCGTGGGCCGCGTGGAGCCGGGGGCTGTGCCCGGGTTCACGCGGCGGCAAAGTGGCTATTAGAACAGGTTGTAGAGCTGCGTGAGCGGCAGCTTGGTCGCCGGCTCGCAGCTGGCGAGCTCGCCGTCGACGGTGACCTTGTAGGTCTCGGGGTCGACCTCGATCGTGGGCATGGCGCCGTTGAGCTTCATGTCGGCCTTGCCCACGGTGCGGCAGCCGTGTACGGGCACGACGTGTTTCTTAAGGCCGAGCTTCTTGGGTACCTCCAGGTCCAGGGCGGCCTGGCTCATAAACGTCAGGCAGCTCGTTGCGCGGGCGAGACCGTCAGCCGCGAACATGTGGCGGTAGGTGACCGGCTCGGTGGTGGGGATGGAGGCGTTGGCGTCACCCATCTTGGAGGCGACGATCATGCCGCCCTTGATGATGGTATCCGGGCGCGAGCCAAAGAAGGCCGGGTTCCATAACACCAAGTCGGCAAACTTACCCACCTCGACTGAGCCTACGTAATCGGCCACGCCGTGAGTGAGCGCCGGGTTAATCGTGTACTTGGCAACGTAGCGGCGGGCGCGGAAGTTGTCGTTGTCGTGGCCCTCGTCCTCGGGAAGCGGTCCGCGCTGGGCACGCATCTTGGAAGCCGTCTGCCAGGTGCGGGTGATGACCTCGCCCACACGGCCCATGGCCTGGCTGTCGGAGCTCATCATGCTAAAGATGCCCATGTCCTGCAAAACATCCTCGGCCGCAATCGTCTCGGGGCGAATGCGGCTGTCGGCAAAGGCAACGTCCTCGGGGATGCGCTTGTCCAGATGGTGGCACACCATGAGCATGTCCATATGCTCGTCGAGCGTATTGTGGGTGAAGGGCATGGTGGGGTTGGTGGAGCTGGGCAGCACGTTGGGCTCGCTCGCGATGCGGATGATGTCGGGCGCGTGACCGCCACCGGCGCCCTCGGTGTGGTAGGTGTGAATGGCACGGCCGCCAATCGCGGCGATGGTGTCCTCGACGCAGCCGGCTTCGTTGAGTGTGTCGGTGTGAAGGGCAACCTGTACGTCGTAGCCATCGGCCACGTTGAGTGCATGGTTAATAGCCGCCGGGGTGGCGCCCCAGTCCTCGTGGACCTTCAGGCCGATGGCGCCGGCCTCGATCTGCTCGGCCAGCGGACGCTCGTCCGAGCAGTTGCCCTTGCCGGTGAAGCCCAGGTTCATGGGGTATTCCTCGGCAGCCTTGAGCATCATCGAGATGTTCCAGGGACCAGGGGTGGAGGTGACGGCGTTGGTGCCGTCGGCCGGGCCCGTGCCGCCGCCGATCATGGTGGTCACGCCCGAATACAGGGCGCAGTCGATCTGCTGCGGGCAGATGAAGTGGATGTGCGTGTCCAGGCCGCCTGCGGTAAGGATGAGCCCCTCGCCGGCCAGGGCTTCGGTGCCCGCGCCAACGGTCATGCCCGGGGTTACTCCGTCCATGATGTCGGGGTTGCCGGCATGGCCGATGCCGACGATGTAGCCGCCCTTAATGCCGATGTCGGCCTTGTAGATACCCGTGTAGTCGAGCACAAGCGCGTTGGTGATTACCAAGTCCAGGTCGCCGTCGGCGCTGGTGGTGGTGACGGACTGGCCCATGCCGTCGCGCAGCGTCTTGCCGCCGCCAAACTTGGCCTCCTCGCCATAGGTGGTCAAGTCGCGTTCGACCTCGATGATCAGGTCGGTATCGGCCAGACGAACCTTGTCTCCGACAGTGGGTCCGTACATGGCGGCGTATTTATTGCGGTCGATAGAAAATGCCATGGCTAGCGTGCCTCCTCGATATCGTTATCCCAGCCCTCGGGGAATCCCGTCGCCGGACCCTCGCGATAGTCGAGAAAGCCGCGACGACGGGCCTTCTCCATGCTCGCTGCGAGGTTGCGGGGAACCGCCTCGCCGCGCGTGAGGTCGTTGAGGCCAAAGACGCGCTTGGCGCCTCCCAGCTCAACGAGGTTCACGAGCTTTTCCTCGCCCGGCTCAAAACGGACGGAATTGCCGCTGGGAATGTCGAGTCGATAGCCAAAGGCCTCGGCACGATCGAAGGACAGCGCGCGGTTAACCTCAAAGAAGTGAAAATGGCTACCGACCTGCACGGGGCGGTCGCCCTTGTTGGTGACCCGGATCTGTTTGGTGGCGCGTCCGGTGTTGAGCGTGATCGGCTCGTCGCCGCAGATGACTTCTCCAACTTTCATGCGTGATGCTCCTTGCTATTACTGGATGGGGTCGTGGACGGTGACGAGCTTGGTGCCGTCGGGGAAAGTCGCCTCGACTTGAACCTCGGCCACCATATCGGCCACGCCGTCCATGACGTCGTCGCGGGTGAGGATTTGCTTGCCCAGGCTCATGAGCTCGGCGACGTCGTGACCGTCGCGGGCGAGCTCCAAAAGCTCAGAGCTAATGAGCGCGACGGACTCGGGGTAGTTGAGCTTGAGTCCGCGCGCGCGACGCTCCTTGGCAAGATTGCCCGCCATGTGGAGCATCAGTTTCTCCTGGTCTTTTTCGTTGAGTCTCACGATGCGGTTCCTTTCTTATTTGGGTCTGGTGTGGCTGAGGTTACGAGGGACTTGACTGGGGTCGATGATTGACTGCACTTACAACCACAGCAGCGCGCCCAAGTAGGCGTAGGTAAAGCTCGTCGCCAGCGCGCTCATGGCGATATAGACGACGCTCGTGGTGATGGCCATGGATGCGACGTTGGCCACGGTGCCGTGGATGTCTTTGGGAAGCCAGCTGGCGACCAGTTCGGCAATGGGTGCGCCCAGGATGCCGCCGAGCACGCCGGCGACAAGGGCAACCGGGATATTGGCGCCCAATGCGAGCACGCAGGCGGGGCCGGTGCTGACGACGGGAACGTAGGTGGCGCACCAGCCGCCGTCAGCGAATTTGCTCGCGTAGAGCAGCACGCCCACGGCCGCCGAGGTAAACTGCGACAGCACGATGGCGGGAAGCGCCGCCCCGGCTCCGTTGACATTGTGGCCGGGGCACAGGATAGTGCCCAGGATGAGGCCGGCGAAGATAAAGAGGCTTGCGACCTCGTTACCGTAGAACGGGGCCTCGGAGAACTCGGCCAGAACGCGACGGACAAACCACAGGGGTGTCGTGACGTCCTCGACGGGGCTGAGCGTGCCGCGGTTCTGGGGAATATCCTGCTTGGTGATCCAGGGGAGCTCACGCAGCACGATAAAGATGACAAAGCCCGTGAGTGCCATAGCGGTGACGTTGGAGACGACGCCGGGCAATCCGAGCGGCGTGCCAATGGTTGCCGTCAGCCAGGTTGCGGTGGGAGAGCACAGCAGCGCCGCCAGCACGCTCGAGGTGAGCAGTGCCGGTACGCTGGGGCCGTAGAGCAGCATCGTTGCGGGCGGGGCAGCGACGATGGGGATGAAGGTGGCGACACAGGTCACATCACCCGCGGCGCCGAAGCCGTCGATAAAACGGAAGACAAAGATGGTGAGAGCCAAGCTCAGCACCTGCGATGCGAGGACCCAGGGAAACATGCGGTGCTCGCCATAGCAGACGGTAAAGCCTTGGAAGCGGCTGTTTTTGTGCGCGAGCAGGTAGGCGGCCGCGCCGCCGATGATGGTGCCGGCGCCGGCAAAGACGCTCGCGTAGAACTGCGGTTCTGTGAAGTCCATCAAAAACCATACGAGCTGCCTGGGGAGTGAAGCGGTGATGCCGGTGATGACGTTTGTGTAGTCAAGCTGGGGGATGAGCGTCGACTCTTGTGCGACGAGGACGCTCAGTAGGGCGTAGAGGCCAAAGCCGATCGCCATGCTGATGACAAAGCCTACAGGGGAGCCGAATGTGGGCGAAGGGACGTTTTGCTTGGAGTCGGTATGGGGCATAGGTATTCCTCTCGTTTCTCTAGAGAGGAATGCTAGTAAGATGCCCGCCCCATAGGGGGCGTCATTGGAGCGGTTTAACCGCCTCATAACAAAGTGCCACGTTTCTTGAAATAAATTGATCCGCATGCGACGGAGGAAAACGGATCATTTTGTGGCTGTTGGGTCAAGGATGGGGTCGTTCGTCCAAAACTATGCCGGTTTACTACGATGAATCGGTACACCTCGACCATTTCTTGATTTTTCGATAATGACCGATTCGTTTACCTGCGGTTTTGTTTTCTTGTAAAGTAGCGTGCTCAGGTCCGGGCGATTTATCGTAGTAAACCGGCATAGTTTTGGACGTGGCGGCAATGTCGCGCAACAAGAATGGAGATTTCTCTCGTACGGTGGAGTTAGAAGAACTGCGCGGGCGGATTGCGGCTGCGACGAGAGACGGGAGATGCGCAGTATTGCGCTAAGTGCGGAGCTCAGATACCCGATGGCTCCATGTTTTGCACGAGCTGCAGCGCTCGCGTGGGCGGAGTTGAGGACCAGGCGGAGCCTGTGACGTTTCCGGTAGGGGATGCGCCGGCGACCGCTCCTGCGGGACAGCACGCTCCTCAGGGTACCTCGGCTCATATGGCGGCGCGGTCTCGTTATGAGGAACCTATGACCGGGCCTGCCGAGGCCTCTCAGCCGTTTGTTCCGCCGCCGCCCAAGAAACCCAAGCACAGGGGCCGCATCGTCGCTGCCGTTATCGGTGGTGTGGCCGTTGTCGCCATTGTGACGGCAACTGTTGTCGTGACGCGTATCGGCGCGTCGTCCGAGGTCACTTCGGGTGGCAAGGGCTATGTTGTCTGCGCATGCGAGACCAAGATTCTGCCCAAGAACAGCCAGGGTAAAAAGATTAAGAGCTTTACCGTCGAGCTGGCGCCCGCGAACGGCAAGGGCAAGAGCTATACCATCAAGGTCGATGGCGAGGATGGCTTTGCCATAGAGGACTTTGGCGAGCTGCCCGACCAGAAGTACCAGATGACCATCACCTCGGGCAAGGGCAAAAAGAAGAGCACGACCACCATGAAGGTCGACTACGCCAAGGAGGGCTCGGACGCCCCCAAGAACGTCGAGCTCACGCAGTCCAAGAAGGAGGCCAAAGCCTCTGCCAACTCTAAGGACTCGATAAACAAAGCCATCGCCTCGGTCGCCACGACGCTGGAACAGCTGAAGTCGAAGGACGCTGACGACGCGCAGGCGAGCTACGAGGCCGTTTCCGCCACGCAGGATGTCGACTTTACGGCTGCAGTTGGCGAAGGCCCGCTGAATCCGTCCCCCGATGACACGTGCCAGATCACGGCTACGTGGACCTATCCTCAGGTGAAGGGCCAGGGCGTGGGTGTCGCCAAGTTTAACAAGGATATGGTCCAGCTCGTTGCGGATACGCTCGATGCGAGCAAGCAGGCCTCGATGGATGACGAGGACAGCCACGTGACCATGATGTACACCGCCGAAATCGTCTCGATTGACGGCGATATCGCCTGCGTGCGAACCTACGCCGATAGCTATCAACCTCCGTATCGATCGGAGCGAGTGACAAGGTCGGCGTACTACAACCTCAAGACGGGTGAGCAGGTTTCGCTCGAGGACTCGCTTGTGCAGCATGGGCTCTCGTTTGACACCCTCAAGAGTGAGACCAAGCAGGCAATTAAGACGGCAAAGCCGAATATTGACTCTGTGTCCGAAGGCAACATCGACGATGACGATAACTACACCGGGGATCATTTCTACTACGATGGCAAGGGCTATATCGTTGTCCTCGATACTGGCGAGTTTGACTGCATGGCATGGGATACGCACGACTTGGTTGCGCACGCCTTCGACTCGAGCTATTCCTGCGGTCAGGATGTAACGCCCGAGCGGGCTAGGGCCACGTACGTGCCCAACGAGTAGAGTAAAGTCGCAAGAAGTGAATTACAAAGTCCCCGGTGGCGCAAGACGCAGCGACGCCGGGGACTTTATGATGCAGATTGGCTCCGAAACAAGCCGTC
The DNA here is from genome assembly GCA_902362275.1 of Coriobacteriaceae bacterium. Classification (GTDB taxonomy): domain Bacteria; phylum Actinomycetota; class Coriobacteriia; order Coriobacteriales; family Coriobacteriaceae; genus Collinsella. The sequence continues at coordinate 416,122 of CABIWB010000001.1, forward strand.
TGGGCCAGCCGCGCCACGAAAAGCGCCCATCTACTACGTTTGTCCAGGTTGTACCGGCCATGGGGCGTTTTTTTAACAATGCGGCAAGACGTTTACCTGCGGTTTTGTTAACTCAAATTTGGCTATGGTTAGCGGCCTTGGGTTAAACGTAGTAGACGGGCGCATTTCGTGCCATACGACCCAAGCGGGGAGGTATTAGCCGCGCTGGAGGCCGAAGAGTTTGGCGTTGCGCTCGGCGACCATCATGTTGATGTCGGCGATTTCCATCTCGCCGTCAATGTAGGGCTGGTAGGTGCCGTATGGGTCGCCAGCCCCCAGGCTGCAACTGCCGCAGTTATCGCAGCTGCCGTTGCCGCAGCCGGCGAGTGCCAGTTTAATGATCTCCTCGCGCTCGGCACGCGTCGTGTCCTTGATGAGCTTACTTTTTGCCATGACGTTCCTCGATTCGCTTGTTGCCGCCTGTCGCGCATGTCTTGTAAATACCGACGGCCTTTGCCCATCATAGGCTTTTGCGCGGGTAGAATGCATGGATAACTTGAGGCGCACGCGCGACGGAAAGGAATCGTTGCATGGATCAGGACAAGACAACCGTGATGGGCGGCTACGGTTCCGCGCAGGCTGGCGATAGCGCCGATGCGACCCGCGTTGTTCCCAACCCCGGTTATACCGACCCCGCGGCGACGCAGCCTTCTGCCGAGCCCACCCGGGTTATGGGCTATGGCGACACGGCGCAGGATTCTTACGCTGCATCTTCGCAAGGCCCCTATGGCAACGCAGCTCCGGACCCGTTTGATTACGCGCCGCAGGATTCTTATGCCGCCTCGACGCCGAATCTCTATGATGACCTGTCGCAGAATCCCATCCCGCAGCCTCAGCAGACGACGTATATGCCCCGCACGGCGCAGCCTCGCTACGAGTCGCGCGAGCCGTATCGCGAGTATCCCAAGTCCATCCCTCAGTATGGCGAGGACGAGGAGAAGAAGCCTTCACGTTCGTCGAGCGTGATCAAAAAAATCCTGATCGTGCTGGCGATCTTCTTTGCCCTGTCGGTTGTGTTTGCCATCGTGTCGGGTATGCTCAACAAGCGAGGGAGCTCGACGGCCGATACCACTGCCGAGCAAACCGAGTCCGCCTCGTCTAGCACCGTCGATCTGAGCGATATCCCGGGGCAGTACTGGTCCAATGCCAAGAAGCTTCTCAAGTCGCGCGGCGCCGATCTTTCGAATGCCGTGGTCCTGACTGATGATGGCTCAACGCCCGTCGTCGATGCCAACTGGGTCGTTACTTCTGCCTACTATAACGACAACGGCAACCTCGAAATTCAACTCACGCACAAGAACAGCTCGGGCAACTCGTCCGGCGGCCAAAGCGGTCCCGACAGCTCGAGCTCCAACACGCTGGAGGACCTGAGCAACAAGGCGCAGGAGCTTGGGGATAAGGCCCAAGAGCTGGGTGACACGGCTCAGAATCTCGGCGATACCGCACAGAATCTGGGCGATATGGCAACGAACGCCTGGAACGCCCTACAAAACGGCATTTCGGGCGCGCAGGGAAACTAGCGGCCGAGCGGCTAGAGCCTTAGCAGTGCAAACAAAAACGGGTCGCAGGATCGCGTGACCGGGCGCATAGGCGCGTTGGTCGGCGGTCCTACGTCCCGTTTTGCTGTCGGTTACAGCTGCTCGGCTGGACGGTCGGGCGAGCTAAAGCCCGAGTCAAACGTAACGACGCACGAGGCATCGGGCCTGCGCTCGTGCACGATGCGCGTGACGAGCTCCAGCAGCTCCTCGTCGGATATGTCAAAGCCGTCGGGACGCACCAGGTCAAATGACACAAAGCCGTCGTGCTCGTGCAGGTCGTGGATGGAGAGCGCGGGGTCGATCTGCATGACGCCGCGCTTGACCCAGCCGCGCAGGTCGTCGCCGGTGGTGGCGATGGGGTCGCAGTGCAGCGTGATGCCAATGCCCATCTGCCGTTTGATATCGTGCTCGATGGTGTCCAGGATCTCGTGGTGCTCAAACGCATCGCCCTCGCCGGGCATCTCCACGTGGGCGCTGGCAAACTGACGACCGGGGCCGTAGTCGTGCACCATCAGGTCGTGCGTGCCTAGGACCTGCGGATACGACATGATCTTGTCGCGGATTGCCTGGACGAGCTTGGGGTCGGGCGCTTGCCCCAGCAACGGGCTGATGGCGTCGCGCACTAGGCCCATGCCGCTGATGCAGATGAAGATGCCCACACCCAGGCCAGCCCAGCCATCGAGGTCAAAGCCGGTCGTCTGCGAAATAAGCGCCGCCACTAAGACCGAGCCCGAGGTGATGACGTCGTTTTTGGAGTCCTGCGCCGTGGCGATGAGCGTCTCGGAATCGATGCGGTTACCCAGTGCGCGGTTGAACGCGGCCATCCAGAATTTGACGAGCATGGACAGAACAAGGGCGGCCATGGAGAGCGCCGAATACACGGTGGGCGAGGGCTTGATGATTTTGGTGACAGACTCGAGGATCAGATTGATGCCGACGGCGCAAACCAGGACGGCGACGAACAGGCCGGCTAGGTACTCGTAGCGGCCGTGGCCATAGGGGTGGCCTTCGTCTGCCGGGCGGCTGGCAAGGCGGAACCCGAGCAGGCTTACGATGTTGCTCGAGGCATCGGAGAGGTTGTTGAAAGCGTCGGCGATGAGGGAGACGGAACCGGCGAGCAGGCCCGCGATGCCCTTGGCTAGGCACAGGGTGATGTTGAGGCCAATGCAGATGAGGCTTGCGGCAAAGCCCGCGTTGATGCGGCAAGAGGTATCGACCGGCTCGCTTTCGCTGCCGGGAACAAGCGTATGTACCAGCCGATTTACAAATAGCATGGTGTGTCTCCTCGCATTCTTATTAAGGGGATAGTGTAGCTCGCACAGACGCAACGCGCGCCGGTGCTCAGAAAATGCAGTAATGGTCTGCCGGCGCTAACGAGTGGGGCTTCTTGTCCGACCGGGTGCTCCATTTTGGCCATATGGGTATGGGCATGTGCTTACCTGCCCGACATACTTAATGTCGACAGCCCCTGCGCAAAGGAGGACGTATCCATGGACGAGATGTTTGCCATTAAATGCCAAAACTGCGGCGGCCCTATGTACTCACACCGGGCTAAACGCAGCTTTGAGTGCGCCTATTGCGGCACGGTCGTTCCGTGGCAGGCCGATGCGGGGGAGCCCAAGAGCGCCCTGGGCATTCACCATACGCCGCTGACGGTTGTCGATGGGCTGCTTAAGCTCACCCATGTGTCGCAGCTCGAGCGCCCGGAGGACCCGGACTGGTATTTCTTCAATTCGCACTGGCGCAACCAGACGGTTCTGGAGCATCTGCTGTGGGAGGACCGCGGCACGGCGCAGGAGTTCCAAGAGGCTGCGCACGTGAGCATTCCGTGCCCCTTCTGTGGCGCGTCCTTTGAGGGGTCATCGACCCAGCGCGTGTTTGAGTGCCCGTCCTGCGGCAATAAGATCGGCGTTGCCGACCTCCTCAAGCCCGGTACCTTTAGCAAGCGCCTGACCATGGGCGTTGGTGCGGAGTATGTACCTGAGCAGGGTATTCCCTGCGAAATCTCGCCGCAACAGGCGCGTGCCAACGCGATGCAGCTGGTGCGCCAGTACCCCGACGCCTTTGCCGGGCACGACGTGGAAGACGCGATTCAAAATGACATGATGCTCTTCTACTTCCCCATGGCGCTGGCGGACCTGCGCATGATAGCGTCCTTCCTGGGTAAGGGGCTGAGCAAGGAGACCTTGGTGTACTACGAGGTGCTCGACTGGGCGTATCCCAGGGCAAACTACCTGGACGTTCGTCTTATGGGCATTTTGGAGCCGTGGGACTTTGCCAAGGTTGGACCGTTTGACCCGGCCATGCAGGAGGGCGACTTCCGCGTTGTCTCCGTCGATGCGTCTACCAAGGACCAGGTGGTCATTGATAAGCTGGCGCTCGACGTTGCCGGCAACGACGCCGAGGCAGTACTGGGGCTCAATAAAAAGAGCATCCGCACCTGGGCGCGCAAGGCCCGCAAGCACAAGGATGGCCTGGTGATGGTGCCGGTCTACTTTGTCGATCGTCCCGCGTCGGACAGCCGCGATGGCGAGCAGGTGCGCATCGCTGTGAACGGCCAGACGGGCCGTGCGGCAGCGGTGGTGTTTAGCGACAAGCGCGAGACGCATGTGGTGGCGCCGCTCAATCCGAGCCTGCATCTGTCCGGAGAAAGCACCGTGCACGCCACGCCCATCGAGGTCAAATACGTTAAATCGCCGTTCCTATACCAGATCGTGCGCCGTGGAGGCGGCGAGCAACCGCGCCAGGTGGCATCCGCCGTCGAGAGTTCCTACCGAGAGGAGAAGCCCAAACGCCGCGGTCTGCTGAGTGCGCTATTTGGGAAGTAGGGGAGTAGCGCCGGGGTGTCGGGCTGCATCACAAGGTCATTAGATGAATTTAAAAGTGCTGGGAATGTGCTAACATTGCCGATAGCCTTAATCTTGTAGAAGCGGAGGCCGGATTATGGGTTTTGCGGATCAGCAGCTTCAGATTCAGGTACCGTATTCTCCTGACGACACGTTTAATGCCTTGAAGGCAGCTATGGAAAAGCTACCTAAAGTAAAAGTTGATAGCGCATCGCCCACAACAAGAACAGTTGCAGCCGAGATTGGTATGAGCCTTTGGTCCTGGGGTGAAAATATCAGTATTTCGGTTGTTCCAGTTGAAGGCGGATCTGGCATTACTGTCAACTCGTCATCTAAGGTCAGGGCAAACGTATTAAACGGGGCAAAAATGCAAAGAATATTGCCGAGATAGTCGATGCCCTATCGAAGGAGCTCGAGCAGTATCCGCAGGTCTCACAGACTATTGAGACGCTGGTGGATAGTGGTGATGTAGCTGCAAGGCTCGAAAGGCTTGCCGCGCTGCGTGATAGTGGAGTACTTACCGAGGAAGAGTTTGCTGCAGAAAAGGCGAAAATCCTTTCGTAATTAGACACGATGGTTGGAATTGCATTCTGGTATTGAACTTGTTTATACCAGGCTGAAAACATCGTGTGGAATAAAAGTGCGCAGTAGCCTCGCCTTATACAGCAATAGGGACCTCTTTTGGGCGCCCTGCCTTTGGTGCGTCGGCGAGTCGTGCCTCGATGGAAGCTTTGGACACCATTCGCTTGGTGCCATCCTTCCATGAATCCAACAGTTTAGCATTTATAAGTTGCGATACTCTTGCCGAGCTAACGCCAAGCATGCGCGCGGCATCCGCTGCGGTGACGGCGGGGATATCGTTGAGTTCGCGACTGACGGCCACGGCGATAATCTTGTCACCGTATTGTGGCTCATGTCCGAAGTCTTGCGCGGCAAGTTCAATGCCACCCATAAGGTTATCGTCGACCATACATGCGAGATAATCAGCGGCGCTTTCGACAGCGTCGTTTAGGCTGGAGCCAAGCGTTCCTCCTCCGCCCAGCGAGCCGCATGGCACGGCATCGACAACGCCATCTGAATCAAAGAACTCGAATTCCCATACGTAAACCAGGTAAGACCTCCTCTAATGGCGAATAATACGAGGCGTGCTCCTAGAATATTCCGGTCGCATCGATGCAGCTGAGCATGCCTATCTTAAAGCCTCGCGCGGACTCGAATTTCAATGTCGCCTAGCGCCTTCGTGCAGGATTCCCGAAGTGACTAAAATGTGACCATAGAGGCAGTTTTAGCGAACCCCATGGGAGTGACACGCATGGACAACAACACCTTGCTGTTTCAGGACAAGGGTTCGGGTAGGTTTAAAGACGTCAAGATCTACCCTAATCGCATTGAGGTACTCAAGAAGGGCACTTTCGGCGGCAAGCACACCGAGATTGTCTACCTTAAGGACATCACGGGGGTCAGCAGAATCAAGGGCCGCGACGTTTTTCTGCGCAACAGGCTGTTGACTGCCTGCGTCTTTAGCCTGAGCAGCCGCTCCCAGGCCCAGGAATTTGTGAACGTGCTGAACATGGTGATGTAGCCTATGGCGGCGTTCGGGCCAAGGTAAAAATCGGGGGCACAGAACGGTGCCCTGCGCCCCTCGTCGAGTCGATGTGTCCAAAAGGGTCGGCTCGCCTATTCGCTATCGTCCCCAGCGTTTTCGCGGTCATTGGCAAGCATTGCCGCGCCAGTGACCGTTGTCGCCACGGCGGCAGCGGCGAGCCCGGCGGCGATGCCAGAGCCGTCGCCCGTGCCGGCGAGCTTCTCGCCCGAGTCCTTGCTCTTGTTGCCCTTGCCGTTCTTGTCGGCGCTGTCCGTGGCGGCATCGTTGCCGTTGCCGCCGCCGGTACCGTTGCCGGTGTCGCCCGCGTTGCCCGAAGTCGTCACAGTAAAGCTTGCGGCTCCGTCGGTGGCAAGCGTGTAGTTTTGCGCCGCGTCGCCCAACAGACCTTTCACACGCACCCAATACGTCCCCGCGGCAAATGCCTCACCCTTGGCCATTGCTGTGCCCGGAGCGCCGTTCGCGTCGTGCGCAAACTCGAGCTGGTCCGTGCAGGCATCGGTTTCGAGCTTGCCTTCGAGTGATGCCGCAATCTTGGCGCGCACATCCTCGCCGACCTTGAGGCCTTCGAGTCCTTCAAAATGGGGCGTCAGCGCGCGTGGATCGATATCGATGGGCACAAAGCCCTGCAGCCCCGTAACGGTCTCGTTGCCCAGGGCGTCGACATCCACGTATTCAATGGCAAACGCATGGCCCGAAGCTGTCGCGTTGAGCGCGTTGCTGCTGTCGGCAAGGCGGAAATGACCCTCGCCAACGGTCTTGCCATCCTGGAATGAGGCATCGCTCAGCGAGTCGCCGTACGTCATGCGCATGCGGGTCGGGAGATAGTACGGGAGATAGTACGAAGCCGTCTGCTTGTGCTCCGTATCGTAATTGCGCTGGTAGATGCTCCGGGCCAGCGCCGCATCAACAAAGTCGGATGCGATGATGCCAATGTGCTTGAGGTAATCTGACTTTGTATCCTCGATGCCGCTGGGATTGATGTACGGGCTCTTATACAGATGCTCGTTGACTACTCGTGCCGAGGTAAAAGGATTGCCTCCGTGCGACAAGCCCGTGCAGCTGGTGTAGTTGATAGACCAGCAACGCTCCAGGACTTTCTCCTTGGCCCCGTTATCGTCCTCGACATCTACCTCGTTGCGCGTGCGCCCGGTCGTTTCCTTCAGCGCATTATCGACCCAGCTGAGCTTGTCGGTTCCCGTGAGTTTGTACTTGTCCTGGGCGTATACCTTGGTGCAATAGGGCTCTTTGTCGCCTGTTTCCCCCGCGGCTTCAAAGCCCTGCGCGTCTTGGACGAGGCACATGGAACTGCTGTCGGTGTGCGCTGCGATTTTGTTATCCCATTCGGTGAGGTCGAGTCCCCACGTGTGGCCGCTTACGCTGTCGCCGTCGAGTCCAAATCGACGTAGCAGGACGATCTTTCCGCGCACCTCGCCCAGTGTGGGAACGCGGCTCGACGTATAGAACAGTTTGGGGTTGTCGTCCAAAACCTTGGCGAAAGCCGTCGTAACACTTTCGTCGGTAGCCTCGTCGTTGCCGCGCGATGCGAGCATGATAAGCGCTTCTCTCGGGTTTTCGCTCAAAAACGTTTTAAAGTACCCGATGACATCGGAGAGATGCAGATAGTACCCGTCTTTTTTGAATAGGTAGAAATCCCCGTGGCAGATACCGGGGTCGTTGCCCTTTCCGAGTCGGATATCAAAATAGCGGATTCCCTCGAGCAACTGCGTGGGAATGTAATCCTGCTGGCATTTTACTTGCGAGGATTGGGGCTCAGTGTCGTTGTCCACGCTGCAGGTGCCCGAATCGTGCGTACCCGGGATGCTCAGCTCGTCGAGGAACTTGTTGTCGTCGACGTATTTCATCCAACATGGCCCATCGACGTAGCTGCTGTACGTGATCCAGTCGAGGCTGCTAACCGTGGCATCGTTCTTTTTCATGTCGTAACCGATAAGTTCGAGCTCCCACGGAATGCTCTTACTCTTATGGCAGATCTTATTGTTGTCCCGGTCTTTGCCGTTCGATTCTATTGCCAGGTACTTAATGTCTTTTTTCTCGGTTTCTTTCTCGACCGTGCGGTCTCGGATGATATAGGTTCCGTTTGATTGACGCTCGAACGCAAAAGCGCGGCTGGGCTTGTTGTCATACTCGCCGCCCCATACGTGGATGACCTTTCCATCTTTGTCCGAGTCGTCGTCGACCGACCAAATGCTGTAGCCCGTCTTTTATGCTCTTCGAAATTGAGCAAGGTGCGGATAGCATACCAGTTTGTATCGTCATTCTTGGTCGTTACGTTCTCAAGGATGAGCTTGCTGGACGTGCCGTCGTTAAACAGGTGGCAGACGTTGCCGCGAACGTTGCCGTCTTGGTTGACGCTCGCGGTGCGAAAATAGCCCGCGGGGCGAAGGCGAATGACGAAATTGTCGAGGCTGACTGACGCTGTGGCAGCGTCTTCTGCAAATGCCGCGCGCACGGGAAGGCCCAATCCCGCGGTTTCGGGCAGGCTTACAAATGGCGACAATGCTGCGAGTCCTAGGCCCAACATGAATGCTCGACGGCTGACGGCGTGGTGTTCGGTCATAACTCCTCCGTTCGCAGGGTGCGGTTATGCACTCATTTTGTTCTCTATACTGCCCGGATGTCTAAACGTGTTGGCTTAATTGTCTGCGCGGCGCCATAAATCGGCGGGCGGACGCGTTGGGGCGCTTGTCTATTTGTGCTGCTACCGCGCTGGGGGTGGTTTTGCTGCCCGGCACCCTCGCGTTCGCCGGCTATCGGCATAAGAAAAGGAGGGTCGGTTTACCGGCCCTCCCTGGGTGCGAAGCACTGGGGTATCGTCGCTTGTTTGCACTGTGCCCGTGTTTCCCGTTGCGCTCGCCAGTCGTTTAGCGCTTAATCTCGATATCGTCGAGCTTGACGTCCATGGCTTTGGTCTTGGCTTCGGCGATTTCGTCGGCAAACTCCAGAGACTTCATCATGGTCTCGACGGCGTCCTTGTGCTCCTCGACATTGTCGATGCGCACGTACACGCCGCCACCGTCAACGTCGGTGAAGTACTCGGTCGTCACGCCGCCCGAGTGCGTAAAGTAGGCGCTGCGCCAGGTCTTGCCGTTGTGCTTAACGGGATCGCTCTCGGTCCATCCGGAGTTGGCCTTCCACTTTGCCTCGTAGTCGAACAGTTCATCGGCGTTCTTGTCAGGATCGAAGACGGGGATGAAGCGGTCACTGGCGTGCTCGCTCTCGGTGAACTTAAACTGGGCCCTGTCGGCGGTATCGCCTGCGACGTCCGTGATTTCGACGCCCTCGGGCACCTCGACTTTAAACCAAATGTAGTCAGTCCTCATATCCACGGCTGGCTTTTCTGCTCCGCTGCCACCGCCACTTCCGGTAGCGCCGCCGCTGCCACCGCAGCCCACCAGGGCAACTGCGGCAAAGAGGCTTATGCAGAGGGTGAGAATCGCAAAGGCCTTCTTTTTCATGGTCGTGTCCTCCTCGATCTGTAACCGCCCATGGATTACCCGTCTTTACTGTACGCGCGAGCGGCTCGCTCGGGTGGGCCATGTGTCCCATTCTGAGGGCTGGAATTGCGCCGACAAGTGGCAATATGTCCGGGCGCAAGAGAGGGGAGGGCCGGCACTGTCGACCCTCCCCGGAGTTGGGCGCTCGTTTTTTTAAAGGGGCGCGTGTACGCGGGCGTTGCCCCAACAGGTTCCTTGTTTATAGATATGCCCCAGTTTGTGACGTCCGGAAGTCCCGAAAGGTGGGCCATGTGTCCCATGTTTGCGTTGGCATGGCCTATCGTGTGCCATAGAAATCCGCGATGGCCAGGTGCGCTGACGCTCGAGTACTTATGGGCTAGACTTAGCACCATTACGTGATCGATGCGGTCGGCCGGCGTCGGCCGCCCGACCGATATATATGACTTGAAGGTGCGTGTGCGTATGAGCCAAGAGATGATGGATAAAACCTGTCGCGGTTTTGCCGAGGCGCTGGCCGCGCGCGAGCCGGTTCCCGGTGGTGGCAGCGCGAGCGCTTTTGTGGGCGCGCTGGGCGCCTCGCTGTGCGGAATGGTTGCCCGCTACGGTGCGACCAATCCCGCGCTTGCTGATCGTGCGGATGACCTGACGCGTGCGTTTGCCCAGGCAGACGAGTTGGCGCAGGAGCTTGTGGGTCTGGTCGCCGAGGACGTTCGTGCGTACGGCCAGGTGTCCGCTGCGTACGGTATTCCGCGTGAGGACCCGGCCCGACCGGCTGCGATTCAGGATGCGCTGCACGTGGCCGCCATGCCGCCGTATCGCATTATGGATGCCTGTGGGCGCGCACTGGCGCTGCTCGAGGACATGGCGGACAAGGGCTCCCGACAGCTGCTGTCCGACGTGGCGTGCGGTGCCGTATTCTGCCGCGCCGCCATGCAGGGCGCGAGCCTGACGCTCTTTGCCAACACCACATCTATGAAAGACCGGGTGCGTGCCGAGGAGCTCGAGGCGGCGTGCGATGAGATGCTGGATACGTGGCTGCCGCGCGCCGATGCGCTGGCGCGCCGCGCCTCCGACGCTGCAAGGAAGAGAGGATAGCCATGGCTGAACTGCTGAAGGGTGCTCCCGTTGCCCGTGCTTTGACCGAGGAGCTCGTTGCTCGCTGCGTTGCTTTGCGCGAACGCGGCGTTCTGCCGACGCTGGCCATTGTTCGTGTGGGCGAGCGCGAGGACGACTTGTCCTACGAGCGCGGTGCCCTCAAGCGCTGCGAGAAGGTTGGCATTGAGGCTCGCCGCGTTTTGCTTCCTGCCGATGTTTCGCAGGATGAACTGCTGGCGGCTATTAAGGACATCAATGCCAACCCCGCTGTTCATGGCTGCCTAGTGTTTCGCCCGCTGCCCGCTGGACTTGACGAGGATGCGGTTGCCGCGGCGCTCGATCCCGCCAAGGATGTTGACTCCATGACGCCGGCCTCGCTGCTTACCACGCTTTCGGGTCGTGGCGAGGGCTTTGCTCCCTGCACGGCTGAGGCCGTGTTGGCGTTGCTGGACCATTACAGTGTTGAGCTGGATGGGGCCAAGGTTGCGGTCGTCGGTCGGTCTCTGGTGATTGGTCGTCCCGTTGCCGCCATGCTTACGGCTCGCAATGCCACGGTGACGACGTGCCATACGCATACACGCGATCTTGCTGCCGAGTGCCGTTCTGCCGATATCGTTGTTGCGGCCGTTGGACGCGCGAGCACGATTGGCGCGGATGCCGTTCGCGAGGGCCAGGCGATCATTGATGTTGGCATTAACTGGGACGAGGCCGCTGGCAAGCTGGTGGGTGACGTCGATTTTGTTGCCGCGGAGCCGGTTGTTGGTGCCATCACCCCCGTGCCGGGCGGCGTGGGCGCCGTGACAACGGCGATTCTCGCCAAACACGTGATCGAAGCGGCTGAGCGCGCATCGAAATAGGCTTTTGACCACAAGGGCTGCCGAGGCCGTGGTTTCGCCCTTTTGTGCCGAAGCGATACACTGTTGCCGTTTGATTTCTTCGCTCAAGGAGGATGCGCATGCCGTGCACAACGATTTTGGTTGGTAAGAACGCGAGCTACGACGGGTCGACCCTGGTCGCGCGTAACGAGGACTCGTCCAACGGGGTATTTGAGCCCAAGCGTATGCGCGTTGTGCATCCCGACGAGCAGCCGCGCGTCTACACGAGCGTCCTGAGTCACCTGACCGTTGAACTGCCCGATAACCCCATGCGCTACACGAGCGTCCCCGATGTTGTCCCGGGCCACGGCATCTGGGCCGAGGCCGGCTTCAACGAGCTCAATGTTGGCATGTCCGCAACCGAGACGCTCACCACCAACGATCGCGTCCGCGGCGCCGACCCGCTCGTCGACTACGTGCCCGCCAAGGGCAACGAAGGCGAGGACGGATACGTCCCGGCACGGCCCGGTGGCCTGGGCGAGGAGGACATGGTGACCCTGGTGCTGCCGTATGCCAAGTCCGCCCGCGACGGCGTGCGCATCCTGGGCGACCTGCTCGAGCGCTATGGCACTTACGAGAACAACGGCATCGCCTTTAGCGACGTGGACGAGATCTGGTGGCTCGAGACCATCGGCGGTCACCACTGGATTGCCAAGCGCGTGCCTGACGATGCCTATGTGACCATGCCCAACCAGCTGGGTATCGACAGCTTTGACCTGGATGACGCTGAGGGCGCCCAGGCCGACCACATGTGCTCCGCCGACCTGCGCGCCTGGATGGCCGAGTGGCATCTGGACCTGACGCTGGGCGTTGAGGGCGACGGTCCGGCGACGGTCTTTAACCCGCGCGAGGCCTTTGGCTCGCACAGCGACAGCGACCACGTCTACAACACGCCGCGCGCGTGGTACATGCAGCGCTGCCTCAACCCCAGCGACGTGTGGGATGGTCCCGAGGCCGACTACACGCCCGAGAGCGACGATATCCCCTGGAGCCGCGTGCCCGAGCGCAAGGTGACCATCGAGGACATTAAGTACGTACTCTCGAGTCACTACCAGGGCACAGAGTACGACTGCTACGGCAGCAAGGGCACGCCCGCCACGCGTGGCGCCTATCGTCCCATCGGCATCAACCGCAACAGCCAGCTCGCCGTGCTGCAGCTGCGCCCCTATGCGCAGCCGGCGTATCGCGCCGTGCAGTGGATGGCCTTTGGCTCCAACTCGTTTAACGCGCTGGTCCCGCTGTACGCAAACGTCGAGACCATGCCCGAGTACTATGCCGACACGCAGGCTCGCGTGACGTCCGAAAACTTCTACTGGGCCAACCGCCTGATCGGCGCGCTGGCCGACGTCCGTTTCCATGAGTGCGGCCGCGCCGTGGAGGACTATCAGGAGAAGGTCGGTGGCATGGGCCATAAGCAGATCCATGACGTCGACGCTGCTGTAGCCGCTCTGCCCGAGGCCGAGGTGCCTGCCGAGCTTGCACGCGCCAATGAGGCCTTTGCCGAGCGTGTTCGTGTGGAGACCGATGCTCTACTGGGCAAGGTGCTCTACACCACGAGCTGCGCCATGAAGAACTCTTTCGCGATGAACGACAACGTGAGGTAGGGATTTCCCGTCGATCGAATAGCGCTAAAACGCTTTGTCGCTTTCGCTCAATCTTGGGTACAAGAACGCCAATGCAGTTGTTTGTGATTGGAGACAACCATGGTTATGAAATTCGATCAGCTTGTTAACGGCGCCATTAACGTGGGCTTTGGCGCTGCCGCCGTTGCTGTCGAAGGCGGCAAGAAGGTCCTCGACGACCTTAACACCAAAGGCGAGCAGGTGCGCAAGGACACCGCCACCCCCGATATCGCCCGTAGCGTGTCCGACATGTTCGAGCAGGCCGGCGGCACCATCTCCGACCTGACCGAGCGCTTGGGCATGCAGGGCGAGACCGCGGCCCAGCGCGTGCTTGACGAGCTCATCCTTGCCCGGGTCCGCGTCATGACCGCCCCAGAGCGCACGGCCTTCCTGGCCCATGTGCGCGACATCGTCGATTCGGTCGAGGACAACGTGATCTCGGTTCCCGTCGAGTCCGTTGAGCCCGACGATGCGAAGGATACCGAAGAGGCCGAGTAGCAGCGCAGATGGCAGATTCCACCACCGATTACAACAATCTAGATCCCTTGGGTGACGAGGCGGCGGTTGTCGATGAGGTCGACGCCGCCGTCTCGGGCGCTCGCAAGAAGCCGCGCGCTGTCGATATGGTGCCCGAGGAGCCCGAAGCGATGTCGCCGGACGAGGAATACCAGCTCACGCCGGCGGGTCGTCGCGAACGCATTGGGCAGATTGTTCGCCTGGTCAAAAAGTACCGCGTGTGGGATAACCTCACGCCGGTTCGTTTGCGCCGCCTGCTCGAGGAACTCGGCCCCATGTTCGTCAAGATGGGGCAGATTTTGGCCAACCGGTCCGAGATTCTGCCGCAACGCTTTTGCGATGAGCTGCGCCGTCTGCGCTCCGACGTGGAGCCGGTGCCGTACGAGGTCGTACTCAGTTGTCTGGAAGAAGAATACGGCCTGCGCCTGGGGGAGATGTTCGATGCGATCGACCCCAACCCGCTCGGTAGCGCATCGCTCGCGCAGGTGCACCGCGCACGTCTGGTGACGGGCGAGGACGTGGCCGTCAAGGTGCAGCGCCCCGGTGCGCAGCAGGTTATGGCACAGGACATCGATATCATCCGCTCGGTGGTGCGCATCGTTTCCAAGTTCGTCAACACCGATCAATTCGTTGACCTGCACGGCGTAGTCGAGGAGTTGTGGACCTCGTTTCGCGAGGAGACCAACTTTTTGGCCGAGGCCAAAAACCTCAACGACTTCTACGAGTTCCATAAGAGCGTTCATGGCGTGACGTGCCCTAAATCCTATCTGGACCTGTGCACCGAGCACGTGGTGGTTATGGACTACGTCGACGGCATTTCGATTGCCGATCCTGAACGCTTGGTGGCCGAGGGCTATGACTTGGAAAAGATCGGTGCCGCGATTGTCGAGGACTACTCGACGCAGGTGCTCGACGACGGCTTTTTCCATGCCGACCCGCATGCGGGAAACATCATCCTCAAAGACGGCATCGTTTACTTTATCGACTTGGGCATGGTCGGACGCATGTCGAGCCACGATCGTGGCATCGTTAAGGACATGATTTTCGCCGTGGCCGAGGGTGACGTGCCCAAGCTCAAGGATTCGCTCATGCGCTTCGCCGTGACGCGTGGCGACTCGGCTGAGCTCGATCATTCGGCCTTTTTGTCCGATTTGGACTTTATCGTGGCTGACTTTGCGGGCCTTGACCTGAAGGATCTGGATATCGGCGAGTTTTTGACCTCGCTGTTAAACCTCGCGCGTAAGAATGATGTTGAGCTGCCGAGCGTGGTGACGATGTTCGCGCGCGGCATGGTGACGCTTGAGGGTTTGCTGACCGAGTACATGCCCAACGTCAACATGATCCAGATTATCCAGACGCACATCAAAAACGAGAAGAGCACCTATGCGCGCGTGCGTGATATGGGACGCGATCTGGCCGCGAGCAGCTATCGCGCGGCAAAAGGCTCGCTCGAGGCGGCCGAGTATCTGGGCTTGGCTTCGCGTATGCTCACGCGCGGCCAGCTTAAGGTAAACACGCAGATTATGAGCAGCGATAAGGCGCTGCGACAGCTGGGCGGAATTATCGACCGCATGTCGATGGCTATCGTTATCGCCGGCCTGTTTATCGGTTCGTCGGTGGTGTACTATGCGCGCATCGAGCCGGTTGTGTTTGGTATCCCAGTCATTGGCTTTATGGGCTACGTGAGCGCGCTGGTGCTGGCGCTTATGCTGGGCCGCAATATCTGGCTCAACAGCCACGGCGGCAAGCACTAGAGGCTGCGACCGTCACCGCATTTTCCTATCGCAAACAATAGCTTTTACCTTGGGCTTCGCCTGCGTGCGAGGCCCTTTTGCGTGATACCATATTGACGGTAATAATCGATGGCCTAGATGGTGGTGCGGAGACGCACGAATGCGCGGTTTTCCTGCGCGTTTGGGAGAATCGGGGTGCAAGTCCCCGGCTGTACCAGTAACCGTAATTCCTCTTGGCTCGGGATGTTCGCGTCGCAGATCGGACGGCGCGCCCGAGTCGTTAAGGTTAAGTCGGATCGCCTCCCATCTTGCATGCGGCTGCGGCGTATGCCGCCGGTGTGCATAGGGCTCTGGAGGGAAGGGGGACCCCGATGGGGGAACTCGAGCGCAACATGCGCGATGACGTGGGGCAGCCTCAAGGCAATGCTCCAAGTACAGACAATGGGGGACAAATGGATATGTTTGAGGACGAGCGCGAGCGCGCCTCGATGCATCGCCGTGGCGCGATTGCACGCGGTGTAGCCAAGCGCGGTCTGGTGGCATTCCTGGCCTTCGCGATGGCCTTTGGCACCACGCCGGCTCAGCTGTGGGCCGAGGGCGCCGAGGGCATTGCCGAAGCTGTGGCTCAGACTGCGACGCCGGTCGAGGACGCAGCGCTTGCGGGCGGTACCGCTGAGCAGAGCGGCGCCGAGGTTTCGGATTCCGAGGGCGCGCCTGCAGCTAGTGCAGCCATAACAGAGGCAGCAACTGGCGACGAAGGCTCGGCGACGGGGGAGAGCCCTGCCGCGAGCGAGCAGTCTTCGGCGGCATCCGCTGGCCAAGCAGGATCTGCCGCCGCGGCTGCCGTTCAGACAGAGAACCCGACAGAAACCGGCGATGTCGCCCAGAAGCAAGTCGAGGTCTCGTTCTCGATTATCGGCACCGATGCCGACGGCAAGGCTCAGACCTGGGTGGCACCTACGCAGCTCAAGCTCGACGAGGGCGCGACGGCTGCGGATGCCTTCATTAAGCTGCAGCAGAAGACGGGCTTCAAGGCGGATTACGATCCGAACACGGCATACGGTTTCTACCTCAAAAGCATCACATCCCCGAGCGATGGCCGCACGCTTGCCTACGATCCGACGACTTATGCCTTCTGGCAGCTGTTCGTCGACGGTGCGTCTTCCTCGGTTGGCGCGAGCAGCGTTAAGCTCGCCCAGGGGCAGCAGATTGAGTTTGCCTATACGGCTGGTAGCACTACCCCCGTTGTTAAGGACCAGGTTGCCGCAAATGTGACCGTCATTGGTCGCGATGCCCAGGGCAAGACTCAGACTTGGGTCGATAACGCGCAGTATGTGGTGACGTCCGGCTCGAACGCACTTGACCTTACGAAGGCCGCGCTCGAGGCGAATGGCATCGACGCCGTTGCTGCGGGCTCCTTCATTCTGAGTCTTAAGTACAACGGCGTTGAGCTGGGTACGCCGCTCGATTATTCGACCTATTGGCAGCTGTTCATCAACGGCAAGTCGAGTGACTATACGGCGGACAATGTCACCATCCATGCCGGCGATACCGTCACGTGGTTCTACGGTGGCTGGGGCGACAAGTTGCCTTCTGATTCCGTCCATGCTTCCGTTCAGGTCCTCGGTAAGGACAAGGACGGCAAGCAGCAGGTTTGGGCTTCGACGGGCCAGACGAGTCTCAAGTCGGGCTCTACTGCCAAGGATCTCCTTGAGCAGACCGGCCTTACTCTCGATGCTGGCGAATCGTCTTGGGGCTGGTTCCTCAACGGCATTACTTCGCCGTTCGATGGTAAGTCCTATGGCTGGGATGCTGCGACCAATAGCTATTGGCGCTTCTACGTAAATGGCAAGTTCGCCGACGTTGGCGCCGGTGCCTACGAGCTCCAAGAGGGTGACGCCGTCACCTTTATGTATGGTGCTGACGCCGATGCCCTTCCTGGCCAGGTTCTTGGGTCTGTCGATGTTATCGGTCCCGATGTCAACGGCAACAATACTCGCTGGGGCTCGGCAAGCAACGTTTCTCTGCCCGAAGGCTCTACGGCTCAGGATTTCATTGAGACAGTTCTGAAGGCAAAGCGCGTTGATTACAAGGCCTCCCAGAGTGGTGCATACTGGTTCCTGAATTCCATTACTTCGCCGTTCGATCACAAGCCGTATGCCTGGGATGCTGAGACCAATAAATATTGGCACCTGTATATCAATGGAGAGCCCTCCTTACTCTGCGCCAATCAGATTACGCTCAAGAGCGGCGATAAGGTTACGCTTGCCTATACCACCGACGATTCGCCCATGCCCGATCCCGACAAGATTGTCGTGGACCCGAGTGCAACGACTCCTGATTGGGATGCCGAGTGGGCCGGCTACGGCAACAGTGGCAACGGTTCGACCGTAACGGATGCCAAGACGCCTGCGCAGGCCGCCGGTCTTAAGTGGGCCTTCGATTGGAAGGCCGAGTCTGGTCAGCAGTATGCCAACTGCAGCGAACCTGTCATCGCTAACGGTTTTGTGTACATCGCGACCGAGAACGAGCTCATTAAGATCGATTCGTCCACGGGCAAAAAGGTTGCCTCTGCGCCGCTTGCCTCCAAGGTGAGCTATACCTCTCGTCCGATCTATACCAATGGCCTTATCATTGTTCCGCTCAACGGTGGTGCGGTCCAGGCGATTACTGCAGACAAGCTGATCTGCAAGTGGCTGACGCCTGGTTTGACGGACTTGACGCAGAGCTCCTGCACCGTCGTTTCGGACGGCGAGTACGTCTATGTAGGCTCGGTCGATATTTCGTATGACGAGAATTACAACGCGACCTACGGCAACGGCTCCTTTGCGCGCATTAAGATTGCCACGGGCGAAGTTTCTTGGCAGAACATCGACCCTGCCGAGGGCTATTACTGGACTGGTGCGGCTTTGACGAATAAGTATGCCATCGTTCCTACGAGCGCGGGTACGCTTAAGTGCATTGATAAGATGACGGGCGATGTCGTCTCGACCATGAAGCTCGGCGCTGTCGCAAATGCCGATTGCATTGCCGATCCGTCCAATGGTTCGACCTTCTATCAGATGACGCACGACGGAAAGCTCCATGTGATTTCGCTTTCGGCGAAGGGCGTGCTGAGCGAGCAGAAGACGGTTGATCTGGGCCTTACGAATAATCTGAGCGCTCCTGCGGTGTCTGGTGACAATCTGATTGTCGGCGGACAGACGGCTACTGGCTCTGCTCTGGTTCTCTATAACCTGAAGACGGGTAAGACCACGATGGTCGCTGCTGCCGACGGCAAGGCGCTGCCGGCTGGCCTCAACGGTATTGCTGCTACTCCGCTGGTGAGTGTTCAGGGCGGCAAGACCTATGTGTACTTCACCGTTAACAGCGCGGATAGCAAGGATTACGTCAACTACTCTGCTGGTGGTGGTGTGTATCGCTATACGCTCGGCGATGCAGAGGCGACGCAGATTTATGATGCGGCTGGCCATTACCAGTACTGTGACTCTCCGGTCATTGCCGATGCATCTGGCAACCTGTACTACATCAATGACTCGGGCACGCTGTTCAAGCTGGGGGCCGTCGAGTCTTGGACGGTTGCCTTTAATTCCAACGGCGGGTCTGCTTGCGACACTAAGTTTGTTGCTACGGCCGATGGCAAGCTGGTCAAACCGACCGATCCGACGCGCGATGGCTACACTTTCGGCGGTTGGTATACCGATGAGGCTTGCACGCAGGCGTATGACTTCAGTACGCCGGTGACGGCCGACCTGACGTTGTATGCCAAGTGGACCAAGAATGCCGTTAACCCTGACGGAAATGGCGGTTCTGGCTCCAATGGCGGCAATGGTGGCGCTGGCACGGGTTCAGGCTCCGGCACGAAGGACCAGCAGGCTGGCGGCGCTGTCGCTCCGGGTCATAAGCCGACGACCAAGACGACGGTGTCGACCAAGACCGAGACCAAGGACAACAAGTCCGACAAGAAGGACGCCGATAAGTCCGATAAGAAGGACAAGAAGAAGTCTGACAAGAAGTCTGACAAGAAGGACAGCAAGTCCGACAAGAAGTCCGATTCCAAGTCCGATACGGGTGCTGCTTCTACGACCACTGCTAAGAAGTCCTCTAGTGCTTCCGAGCAGGAGACTGGCACCAACCCGCTCGCCATTGTTGGTGTTGCCGCCGGCGTCATCGGTCTCGCCATCGTCGGCGTGTTCGTGTTCACCAAACGTCGGTAGGTGAGGGTTGTGTCCAATACATCCAAGGACGCTGACCCCAAGCAACCAGATTCCTCGTTCATTCAGTTCGACGATGCAAAGCAACGGGGCGCCGCTTCGGCGGCGTCCGCCTCTCGTAGCAAGGCACTCCTTGGCGTTCTTGCTGCCGCGTGCACCATTCTAATCGTCGTCTCGCTGGGCTTCGTTCATCCTTCCGAGAGCGGTGCCTGGTCCATTGACTGGATCGTTCAGACCGTGACGGGGGAGAGCGTCGTCGCCAAGGACACCAAGAGGTCTGGCTCGTCTGCCGCTTCGGGCGAGGCTAGTTCCAAGGATTCCAAATCTTCGAATGATGCAAAAGACGAGCCCAAGGGTTCGAACGACGCCAAGGACGATTCCGAGTCTTCAAACAAGGAATCGAACAAAAACTCGGATAGCAAGAAGTCCGAGGACCGGGGCGGCAAGAAGTCTGGCGATAAATCCGCTGCCCAAAATACGGGAGCCGGTGATACTTCCAATGCGTCTGGCGGTGCTTCTTCGGGCGGTGGCCAGTCGTCTGATGGAGCCTCATCCTCTAATGGTGGAAACGCCTCCTCGGGCAGCCAAAGCGGCTCACAGGAGTCCAACTACGTTACGGTGACGGTTTCGGTCACATCGAGCGCTGTGGGCAATCCCGTGTCCTCTGGCGGCACCTTTACCTTTAACGAAGGCGCCACCGTTTACGATGCCCTGTGCGCGCTGGGCCTTTCTGTCAACGCACACGGCTCATCGTACGGCACGTATGTTTCTGCGATTGGTGGTTTGGCCGAGAAACAGTACGGCGGCACGAGCGGCTGGATGTACTCCGTCAACGGCACAACGCCCATGACGGCCTGCAGTAACTACGTTCTCTCCAATGGCGACAACATCGTTTGGTATTACGTAACGGGCTAGAGGCCTTGACATAGCGCGCCAGACGGGCGGTTCGGACAAACATCCGGGCCGCCCGTTTTTCATGCGAATGGGACTGGGCCGCCGGGTCTCTCGGCAAACAAAAAACCGGTTGGAATGGGAATTCCAACCGGTTATACATTCAGGCAAATAGTGAATCGACTACGACCGTGCGCCCTCGAGGAAGAAGCGACGGCTAAAGTAGTTGTACCAGGTGACGAGGAACGTTGCGATGGCCTTCATGGCCTGGTAGCCGATGCTCAAAAACGTGACGCCCACAAACATGTACAGGTCGTTGAGGCCCAAACCAATCACCGACAGGATGGTGAAGATCGTGAACTCGCGCTTGCGGCTCATGCCCTCGCGATGGTCGAACACGTACTTCATGCTGAGCCAGTAGTTGACCACGACGGACGTGGTAAACGAGACCGTGGTGCTCATCAAAAAGTCGAGGTGAAACAGCTCGACAAGCGCAATGAGCATACCCCAGTCGATGCCAAAGGAGATAAGACCCACGACAGCGAACTTGAGGAACTGCTTGGTATGAGGTTGTGCCAGTGCCTTGCGCACGTAATCACATCCAATGCGTTGATGAATCGAGCAGAAGATACTTTAGAGCTTTTACAAGGGAAACGTAAGGTCTTTGCCAAGAACTATATGAACTCGCCATATTTTCAAGAGCTAATCCGCAAACGTTGAAAATTTGCCCGTAAACGAGCGACACCCACGGACGATACT
The DNA here is from genome assembly GCA_902362275.1 of Coriobacteriaceae bacterium. Lineage (GTDB taxonomy): Bacteria > Actinomycetota > Coriobacteriia > Coriobacteriales > Coriobacteriaceae > Collinsella. The sequence continues at coordinate 437,332 of CABIWB010000001.1, forward strand.
GCGCTGAGTGCGCGTCGTCCGTGGGCGCCGTAATGCTGCAGGGGTTTCGAGCTATTTTGTCTCGTCGCCCTCCAGGAAGATTTTTCGGGTCACAAAGTTGTAGACCATGACAAGCGCGGTGGCGCAGATCTTGGCGATATTGGCCTCGAGTCCCAGGCCGGCGTTGAGCGCCAGCACGATGCCGTCGTTGAGTGCCAGGCCGATCACGGACAGCACGACAAAGATAATGAACTCGCGGCGGCGGCTCATGCCCTCCTTGTGCGCAAACACGTACTTCATGCTGGCGAGGTAGTTAAAGATGAGTGAGATGATAAAGCCGCTGGTGTTGGCGATTAGGATGTTGAGGCCCAGACCGTAGTGGAGCAGATTCATAATGCCAAAGTCGATGACCGTGGCGACGATGCCGACGACGCCAAACTTCATGATCTGCGCAAGGAGCTTTTGCATGGTACCTGCCTTATGGTGGCGCCGGGGCGCCGTGGGGATGACAAACTCAGCAAGTTTAGCCAATCCCCACGGGTGGTGCTAGGCGCGCTCCTCGATAGCACCGTTTCTATATGCATCGAGCAGCTGGCGCAGGTCTTGGATCTGGCCGCGGATCTTGGTGCCGGTATCGGTGTCGCTCACCATGCGGCGACGGTCGGCCTCGTCAAAGCGGTTGGTCTCGCTTTCGATATCGACGTTGCGGGTGAGCGCCTCGGCAACGGTGGTAAAGGCCTGATGTGACTTGAGGCGGCAGCCGCGCGAGCTCGAGATGAGCGTATAGCCGGCGATACCCGTCTTGGGATGGTAAGCGCGGCAGAAGCCGCCATCGATGACCAGCAGCTTGCCCTCGGCGCGGATGGGCTGCTCGCCCTTGGTGGTTTTAACGGGCGTGTGGCCGTTGATGATGTGGCCGGTCGGCGAGCATGCCATGGGCGCGACGCCAAACTCGCGCATGATGTCATCACAGACCGAGGGCGACTTGGTAAGCGTAAAGTACGGATCCATTGGCTCGATCCAGGTGCTCTTATCGGCGATATAGGCGCGCTCAAAGGTACGCACCAGGCGTCCGCTGGCGGGTGAGTTAAAGCCAATCCACAGGTACCACATCCAGTCGAGGGCATCACGGTCGCCCACGCGCCAGGCGCGGCGGGCGATGTGGTCGCAAAAATCGAGATAATCGCGGCCGGCGTGCCAGGTGCCCAAGCAGTTCATGCTGCTAAAGGTGCCGTCTTCGTTGAGCGGAACGCAGCCGTGGAAGAGCAGGTTGCCGTTGGCGACCTTGTACATCGAGCCGTGGGAATAGAGGAAATCGATATGGCGATGCAGGTGATCGGCGGTGACAAACTCGGACACGAGCTTGTCGATGATGTGCTGCTCCTGGGGCGTGAGCGTATAGGGGTCCGCCGGGTCGACGGTGGGGAAGTCGTTGGTCGTGAGCGGCCATACGCTGCCGTCGGCGAGCGTGACCGTGCCGTTGTCGTGTTCGATCTTGTCGAGTAACAGGCGGTCGGTCATATCGAACTCGGGGTGGCGCTGGATAATCTGGCCCTCGAGCTTAAAGAGCAGCACGTTGATGGCCTTGATCAGCGGGGTGATGGGCTCACCGGCGATGTAGGTGGCATCGGCAAAGGCAACAAGCTCGCGCAGCGAGATGCCGTAGTCGTTCTCGAGGATCTCGTAATTGTCGTAGCGTAGGTTGTTGCGCAGCACCGTGGCGATGCAGGCGGGCTCACCGGCCGCAGCGCCCATCCACAGCAGGTCGTGGTTGCCCCACTGGATGTCGAGCGAATGGTAGGTGAGCAGGCGGTCCATAATCTTAGCCGCGCCGCCGCCTCGGTCGAAGATGTCACCCACCAGGTGCAGGTGGTCGACGGCCAGCCGCTTGATGAGCGAGGCGAGCGACTCGATAAAGTCGTCGGCGCTGGCGGTCTCTAAGATGGATTCGATAATGCGCTCGTGATAACGCACACGGTAGTTGTTTTCATCCGGATGCGTGTGCAGCAACTCGTCGATGATGTAGGCGTAATCGCGCGGGATGGCCTTACGCACCTTGGAGCGGGTATAGCGGCTCGAAAGCGAGCGGGCAACCACAATGAGTTGGTCGAGCATGGTCTTGTACCAGGTGGGCGAGTCCTCGCGCCGGCTGCGGACAAGATCGATCTTCTCGCGCGGATAGTAGATGAGCGTGCATAGCTCGCCCTTTTCGTCAAAGGAGAGCGTGTCGCCAAAGATCTCGTCGACATGCTCGCGCACGACGCCCGAGCAGTTGTTGAGGATGTGCATAAAGGCTTCGTACTCGCCATGCACATCGCTCATAAAATGCTCGGTGCCCTTGGGCAGGTTGAGGATGGCCGAGAGGTTGATGATCTCGGTGAATGCGGATTGCTCGGTGGGGAACTGTCTCGACAGCAGGCGCAGATACTTGAAGTCTTGCGGATTGCGATCGAATGCGACCATGAGGCACCTTCCGATGTGGTTGGTAAAACTGATAAAACAGCGTCAAACGTTTATCAGTATGCGCCGCTTTTGTTTCGATTGGAGATGGGAGGTCAAGTTGTTGGCCGAACGGTTTGGTAAATCGATTTAGTCGAGGTAGATATGGCGGTTGAATGGAGACGCAGAGTCGTTTTTGCAGGTGCATACCTCCGGGGTCGATAGAGATGATAACGGTAAAGATGCTCACTACCTTTGGTTCAATTTGGTAAATAGTGGACATTTGTACCGTATTCACGCTTACTGTGCGATAATTTGCGTAACAATGAGTAAGGAGCCTCATATGAGTGATTTTGTCCTGACCTGTGAATCCGCCGCCGATCGAACCCGTGAGTTCTTTGAATCGCGCAATATCCCTGTCGTGTGTTTTCATTACGAGATCGACGATGTTGTCTATACGGACGATCTATATCAGTCGATTACGCCGGACGAGTTTTTTGCCAAGATCGCCGCGGGTGTCATGCCAAAAACGTCGCAGCTGAGCGCGGGTGAGTACGAGGAGTTTTGGGAGCCGTTTGTTGCCGAGGGTAAAGACGTGCTGCACCTGACGTTGTCGTCGGGTATTTCGGGCACGTATGGATCGGCCTGCGTTGCGGCGCAGATGCTCGCGGATCGCTATCCCCAGGGCGGCAAGGTGCGCGTCATCGATTCGCTGGGGGCGTCTTCGGGCTTTGGTCTGTTGCTGGAATATGCCGCCGACGTGCGCGATGGTGGGGCTTCACTCGACGAGACGGCCGCTTGGATTGAGGAGCATAAACTCAACCTGCACCACTGGTTCTTCTCGACCGATCTGTCGAGCTACCTGCGCGGCGGTCGCATTTCGGCCGCGAGCGCGATCATCGGCACGGCGCTCAAGATTTGCCCGCTTATGACGGTCGATTGCGAAGGTAAGCTGTCGCCACGTGAGAAAATTCGCACTAAGAAGCGAGCGATTCCCGAGATGGCTAAGACTATGATGGCACACGTGCAGGACGGTGCGGATTATTCGGGTAAGTGCATCATGTCGCACTCGGCGTGCCGCGAGGATGCCGAGGCAGTTGCGGCGCTGATTGAGGAACAGGTTCCGCAGCTTAAAGGCAAGATTGAGATCAATAACATCGGTACCCTGATTGGCTCGCATACCGGACCTGGTACGGTGGCGCTCTTCTTTATGGGCGACAAGCGCGTGGATTAATTTGCCCCATCACATCGCTGCATGATTGCTCAAACGAAAACGGCCCGCCTCACGTTTGTGGGGCGGGCCAAGATGTTTTGCTAGCGTTTCTTTCCGCGGAAGAAGAAGCCGTGCAGTGACGGCTTGAGGCCGCGATTGGCGCGACGCTCCTCGAAGCGCTCGTGGATCGAGGCGACGCGCTCGATAACCTCGTCGGGAATCGGCACGTCGGGATTCATGTTCTCGACCTGGCTGACCTCGGCGGCGGCGACCTGGTCGATAATGGGTACATCGTCGCGCGAGATAACGGGCGTGGCGTCTTCCTTCATCTTGCGATAACGCTGCATCATGTCGGTCTGTAGCTGCTGTGCCGAAGGCGGCGTCCAGATGATGGCGTTGGCGCCGGCGGCGATGGTCTCGCGGATGCTCTCGGGCGTCTTGCCGCCCGGCGCGATGAGCGGCAGGTTGGGATAGTGCTCGCGCAGTTCACGCAGGACCTGCGGCGTGTTTTTGCCAGCGGCGATGTTGAGGATCTTGGCTCCGGCGCGCACTTTGGCATGCGCATCATCGTCGCAACGTACGACCGTGGCGATGACGGGGATGTCGGCGATGTTAGTGATGTGCTCGACCATCTCGGCGGTGGCGGGGGAGTTGACCATACAGCCCGCCGCGCCCTGCATCTCGGAGACGGCTGCCATCTGAACGGAGCGCTTGCCGGTGGTGGTGCCACCGCCCACGCCTACGAAGACCGGGCACTCGGCAACGGTCAGCAGCGCCTGCGTAATGGCCGGCTGCGGCGTGAAGGGGTAAACGGCAAAGACGGCATCGGCGTTGGAGTTGCGGATGACCGCGACGTCGGTGGTGTAGATGAGCGATTTGATACGACGGCCGAAGAGCGTGAAGCCGCTGGCCTCCTCAATCTCGTCAGGCATGCGGAGGGCCGCCTTGCGCAGGCGCCCGTCGATGGGCAGCGGCTCCATGGGAAGCAGTCCGTTGGGGGTCACGGCTACCTGGGGTTCGGTGAACTCGTCTGCGAGCTCGACCTCGGAGAAATCGACCGAGGCGACAATGTCCCCGTGAACCTCGGCGGGCACATCGATGGGGGCTTGGTCGTTTGCCGCGGCAGGCGTGTCGAAAGAGCTGGTGCCGACGAAGGCGTCGACGCGCTCATTTAGATCGTTGAGGGTATTCATGGAAGCTCGATTCTATGTGATGACGGCCGGCGCGATGCAGCCGGAATTGCGAATGCTAAATCGTTTGACGAGTTGATTTTTCCCCGCCGCGCCATCCGTTAGACCGAAGGGCAGGTGAACGTGAAGGAGCTGTGGTGGCGGGGATCGAGGTGCTATCTTGAAAGTCCCGTTTACAAGAGAGGTGACGCGGTATGGAATTTTCGGCAATGTTGGGCTCGATTGGCCTGTGTGTGGGCGCAATCGTTGCCGCCGCGGTCATCTACTTTGTGGTCACGGCCATTAAGGGCAAAAGGGCCGAACGCAAGGAGCGCGCGATGCTTAAACAGCATCGCGACCAGCAGGGCAAACGCGCACAGAGATAGCTTGTTGAGTTTTGGATCCGTGCGCTAGCTGCGTTTTCGGATCAGGGCAATGTAGAAGCCCTCAAAATCGCGGCTAGGCGGAATGGTCAGCGTGCCGGGCATACCGTTGGCGACGGCCGAGACACGGCCGGCGGCGATGGCCTCGGTGAGGGCGTTGCACTCGATATGCGGCTCCTCGCCGGCATCCTGGGCGCGACGCGCTTCACTTTCGCTCGGTGTGCCGTCGAGGGGGATAAGCTCGCAATCCATGTGCTTGTCGAGGGCCTCTTGCAGGGCGTCCTCGTTTTCCTGCGGCATGATCGAACAGGTGGAATAGACGAGCGTGCCGCCCGGTTTGAGTGCTCCCATGGCGCGGTCCAGAAGCGCGCGCTGCGAGCGGGCGCACTTGACGAGCAGCTGCTCGGTCAGGCCGCGCAGGCTTTTCTCGTTGCCGCTGATGACGGTGCCCGTGCCGGTGCAGGGGGCGTCGAGCAGGATGCGGTCAAAGCGGAAGAACTCGTCGAGCTCGCGTGCGTCGATGCGCATGACGGGCACGTTTTTGGCACCCTGGCGATGGAGGTTCGACTCGAGCTTTTCGGCGCGGGGAATGCTCATCTCACAGGCGGTGAGGTGCGCCTGTCCCTGCGTGAGGGCGGCGATCTGCGTCGTCTTGCCGCCGGGGGCTGCGCACATGTCCAGGATGTCCTCGCCTGCCTGGGCGCCCAGGACCAACGGCGGCATCATGGATGACAGGCTCTGCAGGTAGATCTTGCCGTCGCGGTAGATGTCGAGATCCCACAGATCGGAAACCTGGGCCTCGGGCAGGATAAAGGCGTCTGGGTACCAGGCGACGGGGTTGTGGGCGATGCCGGCGGCACCGAGCGCCGCAGCGATGTCCTCGGCGGTCGCCTTGAGCGTGTTGGCGCGCAGCGTGACCGGGCGTGTGGCCGCGGCGCCGAAGCCCTCGATCATGAGCTTGGCATCGGCGGGCGCATAGGCGCCGGCGACCGTGTCGACCATAAAGCGCGGCAGGTCGGCGGCGCAGGGAAGGGCGGCAAGCTGGTCGGAAAGCTCGGTAGCAGCAAACTGCCTGAGCTTGAGCTCGGGCTTAACCTGCTTTTTCTGCTTACGACGACGCGGCTTGGACATCCGTTTTTCCTTCCCGTCCCAAATTGACTACTTTCCGGGTACGCCGCTGCTGGCGTGCTTTAGTACTGGCTCTCGTGCTTGCTAAAGAAGTCGAAGCGAGGGGGCAGCGGCTTCACTCGGTGCTCGCCGGGCTTCTCGCCCAAGCTCTCCACAAACTCATCCGTGGAGGCGAAGATGTTATCCCAGCTAAAGAAGGCGACCGGGTCAACGTCGAAGTACTCGCAGATGAGCTCGCAGCCGGCAGGGACGATGCCGTGCATGAGCACGGTCGCCACGCGCAGCTCGGTAAAGGCGTCGACGAGGGCCTGCGTCATTGTGGCGTTTGCCTCGTTACCCTCGAGCTTGTTGGCGGCCTTGGAAGCGTCGCTCCAACGCTTGTTGGCGGCACGCAGGTAGTCGTCGCACACGGCAAGCGCGCGGTGCGTCTCGAACTTGTACATGGCCTGCTCAAAGGCGAGGGCTGCCTGCTCGGCGACCTCCACCACGGTGGCCGAGGCGGCGCCGGCGGGGATGCAACCGTTGCGATAGGGGCTCTCGTCGCCCTCCTTGACGGCGACGCCGTAGAAGCAGCTGCGGGCCAGGCGGTTGAAGACGCCGGTCAAAAGGGCGCTTTCCTTAAGGGCCGGATCGATGACGCGCTTGTCGTCGCAGGCGTGCACCTCGTTGCCGTCCTTGTCCTTGCCGGTCACGCGGGTGTCGTATGCCTTGGGGCTAAAGCTCACCGGCTTCTCGGACAGGCCGAGCGACAGCCAGTGCGCGCGCATCTGCTCGCAGGTGTAGTGGTTGAGCAGGTCGTCTGCCGGCGGGGGAGGTGTCTGCGAGGACGAGCTTGCCTTTTTGCCCATGTAGAGCAGGTGGTAGCAGGCGCTGACGGTGCTCTGCGTGAGGTTCCAACCCAGGGCCTCCCACATGGCGGTCTGCGCGATGCAGTAGAAGTAGATGTTGTCCTGGCCAATGAACTGGTAGATCTGTGCGTCATCGGAGCACCACCAGTCGCGCCAGTCGAGCGAGCTGTGCTGGTAGGTGGGCGCGGGGACCTGCGTGGAATCGGCGGCGGGCTCGCCCATGAGGGCGGCATCCTGGGCGGCGACGCCCTCGGTCACGCCGGCGGCCTTGGCATCGCGTGCGAGCACGGTGCGCGTATAGCTGATGGGAGCCCACAGGCTCTCGGGCCAGCACCAGCAGGTGACGTCGGAGACGCCATCGACCTCGGGCACCGGAACGCCCCAGTCGATGTTGCCGGTGATGCGGAAGGGTACGAGCGCCTTGCCGCTGCGGAAGCGCACGCCGCCGTTGGCGAGCACCGCGTGGGCATCGTCGCGCTCCTTCCAGCTGGGGAAGGTGACGGTAAAGCTGCTCTTGTTGCCCTCGGGCTCCAGCACGGTGTGCTCGGGAAGCTGATCCTCGACGGCATCGAAGGCCTCGCGGAACTTGTTCTGGATGTAGAGCTGAGCCGGCAGCAGCCACTCCTCCATGGTCTTGGAGACCACGGAGCGAACCTGCGGGTTCTGGGCGAGCTTGGCGGTATAGGTCTTCATAAAGTCGAGGTAGGCCGGCAGGTCGAAGTAGAGGTTGTCTACCGGGCGCAGCTCGGGCACCTCGCCGGTGAGCTGGCTCTTAGGCGCGATGAGCTCCTCGGGCTCAAACTGGTGGCCCAGGTCGCACTCGTCGGCATAGGCCTTCTCGGACTTGCAGCCCTGGATGGGGCAGCGGCCGATCACCTGACGGCCGTTGAGGAACGTGCCGGCCTTGGCATCGTAGAACTGCAGCGTGGAGCGCTTGGAGATGGTGCCCTGCTCGTGCAGGCGCTCGATAATCTCAGCGGTCACCTCGTTGTGGATCTGGGCCGCCGGCTCAAGGCCCGAGCCGCCGTAGATGTCACAGCTGATGTTGTAGTTGTTGAGGGTCGCGGCCTGGCGGGAGTGATTGGACTCGACATACTCGCTAATGGACTTGTCGTAGCCCTCGTTCTCCTTGAGCTTGCGGTAGCTCTCCATGATGGGCGAGCCATAGCAGTCGGTGCCCGAGGTGAAGATGACGTTCTCACGGCCCAGGCGGTCGCGCAGGAAGCGGGCGAAGAAGTCGGCAGGGACAAAGACGCCGCCAACGTGGCCAAAGTGAAGGCCCTTGTTGCCGTAGGGCTCGCCGGCGGTAACGATGGCGCGGCGAGGCCAGCTGGGACGGTCGTTCATGGAGTATTTGGATGCCATGGGACTCCTTCGCATATGGTGAGGGCGCGGCCGGGCGCGGGGCTCGGCGGCGCGGTGGTCAATTCGTGCATATCGTTCGACATTATCGCACATGCGGACGGGTGCGTGGCAGGGGCGCTATCCTAAGATGCTATGAATGAGATTTCCAACATACATGCGTTTGAGGACGAGGATTTTCTGCACGCTTGCTTCGTGTGGGGGATATTCGTAGTCGGCGTGTTTGCCGTGTGCCTGGTGCCGGTGTTTATGCTGCTGGGCGGGCCTGCAGACTTGGATGCGGCTGACGCGGGCGGCTGGATGGCCGTCTTGGGCTGGATAGTCGGTTTGGCTGCGATCTCAATGGTGTCGTTCGCCGTGCACGAGCTGGTGCACGGTGTGTTTTTTAAGCTGCTGGCGCCTGCGGGCGCTCAGGTGACATTTGGGGCGAATCGCGAGACGGCGATGATCTATGCCTGCGCCGAGGGCGTGGTGTATTCGCGCCGGCGGTACGTGGCAGTTTGCCTGGCGCCGACGGTTGTTGTGACGACAGCGTTTGCCCTGGGGTTTGCGTTCTCGGGCTATCCGCTGCTGTGCTACCTGGCGGCCGGCTTGCATTTGTCGGGCTGTGTGGGCGACTGGTACTACGTGCGAACCATTCTGCGCGATCGCCGCATTGTCGCCTGCGAGGATACGTCCTTTGGCGTCCGCTTTTTCGCAAAGTAGTCTTTTTGGAATGATTTTTCTGGGACGGGGATTAAAAAATCATTGCGGGTGAGGAGATGTCGATGAAGTCGTTGTTGTTGCACGCTTGCTGTGCGCCGTGCTCGCTTGAGCCGGTTCGCCTGCTGCGCGAGGAGGGGTTTGAACCCACGATCTGCTGGACCAATCCCAATATTCAACCGCGCGATGAATGGCAGCGTCGTTTGGACGAGCTGCGCCGGTGGTGTGCCGACGGCGACATCGAGCTCATCGAGGCCGGGGAAGACCGCGAACGCTGGGAGACCGGCGTGGCCCCGTTGGGTGCCGACCGAGCTCGTCGCTGTCGCGCGTGCTATGCCCTGCGTCTGGCCGAGGCGTGCCGTGTGGCCCAGGAGCGCGGGTTTGAGTTTGTGGGCACGACGCTCGCCGTCTCGCCGTATCAGTTGTTCGAAACCTGCAATGATGTGTTGGAGCGCTTGGCGGCGGCACATGGGCTCACCCCGGTGATTCGCGATTTTCGCCCGTATTATCCCGAGGCTACGCGCCGTTCGCGCGAACTGGGCATGTACCGACAGAACTACTGCGGCTGCCGTTTTTCTGCCGTCGATGCGGCCATGGACCGCGCTCGCATTCGCGACGAGCGCAAGGCTGCCAAAAAGTAGTTCATTTGGGACGTCAGCCTGCTAGGATGTAGGGCGGACTTTAGCTATATAAGGAGAATCCGACGTGTCTATGCGTACCGATGATTTTGACTACAACCTTCCCGAGGAACTGATCGCCCAGGCTCCCACCGAGCCGCGCGACTCCTGCCGCCTGCTGGTGGTGGATCGCAAGGGCTCCCAGGCGGGAACGCCGCTGGAGCATGGCGGCACCGTTGAGCACCGCATCTTCCGCGACATCATCGACTATATCGAGCCGGGCGACGTGCTCGTCATCAACAAGACGCGCGTGATGCCGGCCCGCCTGATCGGTCGCAAATCGGGCTCGGGTGGCGTGGTCGAGACGCTGCTGCTCAAGCGCCGCGAGGATGTTGACCCGCTGGGCCATGTTTGGGAGTGCCTGGTCAAGCCGGGCAAGCGCCTGAAGCCCGGTGCCCAGATTGAGTATCGCGCCGGTGGCGCCCATGCGCCCGAGGGGGCTCCCGTGGTGCTGACGGCCGAGGTCATCGACTTTGTCACCGATAGCCGTGGTGGCCGTCTGGTGCGCTTTGAGCCGGCCGGTTGCAATGCCGCCGGCGACCCGCGCACGCTCGACGAGGCCATCCATGCGGCCGGCCACGTGCCGCTGCCGCCCTACATTACCGATTACGAGGGCGACCCCGAGAAGTACCAGACCGTCTACGCCATGAAGGAAGAGCACTCGGCTGCCGCTCCCACGGCGGGTCTGCACTTTACGCCCGAGCTTATGGCTGCCATCGAGGCCAAGGGTGCCAAGTTTGCCGCCGTCGAACTCGAGGTGGGCATCGATACCTTCCGTCTGGTGGAGGAGGACGATCCCACGCAGCATGTGATGCACACCGAGCGCTACCACGTGTCGCAGGAGGTTGTCGACGCCGTGCATAAGGCGAAGGCCGAGGGCCATCGTGTGATTGCTGTCGGTACCACGGCGGTGCGCTCGCTCGAAAGCGCGTTTGACGCCGAGGCGCCGGTGTCCGATCCGGCCGTGACGGCGCGCTATTTTGAGGGCCGCGAGGATGGGGCCGATACGCTCGGCCGCGGCGACATCGTGGTGCGCGAGAACGCGACGACGCAGCTCTACCTTATGCCCGGCTTGACCTATCACGTGGTCGACGCGCTGATCACGAACTTCCACGTGCCGCGCTCCACGCTCATGATGCTCGTGAGCGCACTTGCCACCCGCGACCAGATCATGGATGCCTATGCCGCCGCCATCGAGGAGCGCTACCGCTTCTTCAGCTTTGGCGACGCAATGCTCATTCGTTAGTTACGCGGTTCTACGAACCGCGTAACGGCTCGACGCTGCAAACGCCCCTAAGCGGCAATCTGACGTTCAATCGTCGGGCATGACCAGAAGGTCAATGCCCTCCTCTTTCACGTCACCTTGCTCGCTTAGGGGCGTTTTCGCTGTCCGCGCCAAAACATTGGCGTTGCCGTTGTTGGCACTTGGGGACGTTCCTTTTGTGCCGACACCTGGGGACAGTCCTTGCGCCAAACTCTTGACTAGTCATTGGGGACGTTCTTGTTCGACTAGTCGTTTAAGAACGTCCCCAATGACTACTTGCCTGGCGGCTGGTTTACTTGCTTGCGAACAGCCAGACTAGGATGATCACCAGGATTGCGGCGACGATGCAGACGATGGCGCCGGTGAATTTGATGCGTGAGTCGCGGGTGCGCTCTCGTACGTCGTCTTCGGTGGCCTCCAGCTGGGCGACTTCTCGCTCGGTCTCGGTGTGTTCGGCTTTGTCTCGGGCCAAGGACCCTGCAAGCGACTCGGTGATCTCTGGGTGGTCGTGCACCTCGGTCGCCTGTTCGATGATCGACTGCGCATGTGCGGCATCTGCTTGGGCGTTGGCGATGGTCTGCTCCTGGTCGCGGCGTGCCTTGTCCTCGGCAGTGATCTTCTCGCGCAGTTCGCGCTGACGAGTCGTGGCGGCAGTCTTCGCCGTCTGCAACTCGTCGCGCGCGGCATCGGCTTCGGTCGTCACGGCTTGGTGCGCGCGTTTTGCGTCGGCGATAGGGGCTTGAGCCTGCTCGACGGCCTGCTCGGCTGCGGCAAGTGAATGTTCAAGGTCGGCGGTGATGTGCGGGACATCTTCTTCGGCTTTACGCAGGGCATCTGCCGTGTCGGAAATCTGCATCGAGAGCTCGCTGGTGCGCACCGTATAGTTGGCGGGATTTGCCGAGGGATTGCGTTGCAGCTCGGCATACTCATGACGCAGCGTCTCGAGTTGGGCGCGCGTGGCGTCGACGGTTTGTTGTGCGGCGGCAATGCCGGCGTCTCGCTCTGCCTTCACCTTGTCGCGGATGCGCTTGGAATCCTCAAGACGTCGAACGAGGCGGTTGCCAGTCTCGCGTGAGCTCGCCTCGCGGGCCTCCACGGCGTCGAGCGCGGCCTTCAGACGGAGCTCAGTCGCGTCATCCTCTGTCTTCATTTGTTCGAACTGACCCTTGAGCTCTGTCACTTTGGCGGCGTGGGCATCACGGTCAATCTCGGCTGCCGCAGCGGTCTTTTGCGCTGTGGCGATCGCCTGACGCTGGTCGGCGACGATCTGGTCGTAGCGGCCTGCGATATCCTGGCGCGTCTCGAGTTCCTCGGCCTGATCGGCAATGCGCTGCTCAAGTTCGGCTAGGTGGGCGCGGGCATCGGCAAGTGCCTTTTTCGCGGCGTTCATCTCGCGCATGGCCGAGGCACCCTGGGCGATAAAGGTGCCCACGGCGTTCGCAGTGTTCGAGACGGCGGTCCCCAGATCTCGGCTCGCGGCGGGGGAGTGCGGGGTGGTCGGGCGAGCGGTGTCGGCAGCGTCCGCATCGGTAGCCTGCGGCGCGGCGATATTGCCGGTGCCGCCCTCGACCACAGAAAAGCCTGCTGCGTGCGGGTCGACCGCATCGGCGCCAATCGTGGGGTGCTCGAGCTGCAGAAACGAGGGCATGGTGCTGCCCTGGTCGGCAACCGGAGTTTCGCCGGGTACGAAGGTCGAGGCTGCCTCGGCGGCCTCCTCTTCCTCGGCATCAACGTCAGCGTCGGCCACGGCGTCTTTCATCGCTTTGACGGCATCCATCATGGAGTCCATGACGGCGTCGAGCTCTTCTTCCGAAGACACCTCGATGGGGCCCGCAGCTTGCGGGGCGGCGTCCTGTACAGGGGCGTCGTCCTGAGCGGGCACATCGTCATTTTCCTCGTCGGCGTTTTCTGTTTCAGGGGTTTCCGCCGTAGCGCTTTCGTCCAAGATGGGGTCGTCGATGTCGATATCATCGCAGGTCACAGCGTCAGTATCTGCGGCGACGTTTACGGAATCATCAATATGCTGTTGAGTCTGGGGGTCCAGCTCGTCTGTCATAGGTATGTGCTCCTCATCGTTGTTTGTCACCCTATGATAAAGTCTCGCGCCGACTTCCCGCGCGCCGCAGCAAAGTTTCAAAACGTGTTCGATGGCTCGATCTGATAACAATAACTCGGCCGCTTTATCCAGTTTGTACTTGACAATCCCTTCGCCGAACGACGTGGTGCCGTTCGCCTACCGTGGTCTTTTATTTTCGCTTGAACACGCTAAAGTTGCGTCTCAGCTTTTGGCGCGTTTATTTGGATGCGCGCAGTCGGCGGGTTCGCCCGTCGCGATTTGAAAGGACTTTGTATGGGACTTTTCACTGGTAAGACCGTGATCGTCACCGGCGGCGGCAAGGCCACGCTTAAGGACGGTTCTGCTGGCTCCATCGGCTACGGCATCGATATCGCATTTGCCAAGGAGGGCGCGAACCTCGTCATCACCGGCCGCAACGTCGCCAAGCTCGAGGCCGCCAAGGAGTCTCTCGAGGCCGAGTACGGTGTCAAGGTTCTGCCTGTTCAGGCCGATGTCTCGGCTGGCCAGGATAACGAGGCCGTCGTCCAGAACGTCATCGACAAGGCCATTGAGGAGTTCGGCCGCATCGACGCCGTCGTCAACAATGCTCAGGCCAGCGCCTCGGGCGTGACCATCGCCGATCACACCATGGACCAGTTTAACCTGGCCATTTACTCCGGTCTGTATGCTACCTATCTGTATATGCAGAAGGCCTATCCGCACCTGAAGGAGACCAAGGGCTCCGTGGTCAACTTTGCCTCGGGCGCCGGCCTGTTTGGCAACTACGGCCAGTGCAGCTATGCCGCTGCCAAGGAGGGCATCCGCGGTCTGACTCGCGTTGCCGCCAACGAGTGGGGCAAGGACGGCATCAACGTCAATATCGTGTGCCCGCTTGCTTGGACCGCTGCGCTCGAGAACTTCCAGGATGCTTATCCCGAGGCGTTCAAGGCCAACGTTCACATGCCGCCGGCGGGCCATTACGGCGATGCCGAGAAGGAAATCGGCCGCGTGGTCGTTCAGCTTTGCGGTCCCGACTTTAAGTACATGAACGGCGAGACCGTCACCCTCGAGGGTGGTATGGGCCAGCGGCCTTAGGGGTTACGCGGTTTTACCAAACCGCGTAACCAGTTGACGCTGCAAACCCGCCAGAGCGGCAATCTGCCTTTCAACTTCGGCGGCATGACCAGAAGGTCAATGCCGCCTCGTTTCAAGGCACCTTGCTCGCTTTGGCGGGTTTTCGCTGTCGGTGCCATAACATCGGCGTTGCCTTGGTTGTTGGAAATGATCCCAGATGTAGTCATTGGGGACGTTCTTAAACGACTAGTCAAAAGGGATGCTCTTGCCGGCACTTGGGGACAGTCCCTAAGTGCCGGCAGATTGGGACACTCCTTTGCAAGATGGCGCTGAAGAATGTCCCCAACGACTAGCGCGGGAACCTGATCCTAATGCACCAGTTTCTGTCGAGTCGGTGCTTCTTGCGGGTTGCCCGTATAATGGTTTGCGTATGAACCACAACCAAGGAGTTCCAGTTTATGGACCAGAGCCTTTTTAAATTCGACCTGATCGCCGAGGATCCGACGACGCACGCGCGCGCCGGCGTGCTGCACACCCCGCACGGCGACATCGAGACGCCAATCTTTATGCCCGTGGGCACCAAGGCAAACGTCAAGGGTATTCCTACCGAGACCGTCAAGCAGCTCGGCGCCCAGATCGTGCTTGCCAATACCTATCACCTGTCCATGCGTCCCGGCGAGGATACCATCGCTGAGCTGGGCGGCCTGCACAAGTTTATGAACTGGCACGGCCCTATCCTCACCGACTCGGGCGGTTTCCAGGTGTTCAGCCACAACGACGCGGTCAAGCTTACCGACGAGGGCGTGCGCTTTATCGTCAACGACTACGACGGCCGCCACGTGTTCTGGACGCCCGAGGACAACATGGAAATCGCCATGAAGCTCGGCTCCGACATCTGCATGCAGTTGGACCAGTGCCCGGGCTATCCCGCCACGCGCGCCTACGTTGAGCGCGCCGTTGAGCTGTCGAGTATGTGGGCCGAGCGCTGCTATAAGGCTCATACCCGCGACGACCAGGCGCTCTTTGGCATTGTTCAGGGCGGCATGCACCTAGATTTGCGCCTGCGCTCGCTGCGCCATCTGGAGGAGTGCGGCGACTTCCCCGGCTACGGTATCGGCGGCTACTCGGTGGGCGAGGACCACGAGACCATGTTCGAGACCCTGGCACCGCTCGTAAGCGAGTACATGCCCAAGCACAAGCCGCGCTACCTGATGGGCGTCGGCAACCCCACCACCCTCGTGCGCGGTGTGGGCGTGGGCATCGACATGTTCGACTGCGTGCTGCCGACGCGCACGGGCCGCATGGGTACGGCGTTCTCCAGCGAGGGTCGCCTCAACTTCCGCAACGCGCGCTTTGCGCACGACGATGGCCCCATCGATCCCACCTGCACCTGCCCGGTGTGCACGGGCGGCTACAGCCGCGCGCTCATCCGCCACATGGTCACGCAGAAGGAGATGCTCGGCGGTATTCTGCTGTCGATGCACAACATCTACTATCTGCTCAACTTGATGCAGCGCGCCCGCCAGGCCATTATCGAGGGCCGCTACGGTGCGTTCGTAAGCGACTGGATGAACAGCCCTGCGGCGGTGGATTACTAAGAGCCGCGGACGCTTGCGGGGCGCGAGCAACGGCAAAGGTCAAGCGGCGATCGGGCGTCGCGTTCGCTAACACCGTCTGCGCGACCGCTGACCGATAGCTTGCAAGCACTTGATGCATCGTGGGTACCATACCGAATAGTTGATGTTCGGGCGGGTGTTTGGCGCATGGCGTCGACCCCGCCCGTTTCTATTTTCGATAGGAGTACCCATGATTAAGAACGAGAATGTCGAGGGCGAGCCTGCCTACGACGAGACGTACCGCCGCGGTCCCGTGGTCATGCGCGGCCCCATGATTCCCAAGGACAACACCTACGCCAACCTGCTGGCGCCCGAGGAGTCGACCGACTGGCTGCATGCCGATCCGTGGCGCGTACTGCGCATCCAGGCCGAGTTCGTCGACGGCTTTGGCGCGCTGGCCGAGCTCGGACCTGCGGTGACCATCTTCGGTAGCGCCCGCACGTCCAAGACCGATCCGCTCTACAAGGCGGCGCGCACGGTCGGTCGCAAGATTGCCCAGCGTGGCGTGGCGGTTATCACCGGTGGCGGCCCCGGCATCATGGAAGCGGCCAACAGGGGAGCGGCGAGTGTCAACGGCAAGTCAGTTGGCCTGGGCATTGAATTGCCGCACGAGCAGGGGCTCAACAAATACGTAAACCTCGGTATGGATTTCCGTTACTTCTTTGTGCGCAAAACCATGTTCGTTAAGTACAGCTCGGGCGCCATCGTATTTCCCGGCGGCTTTGGCACACTCGACGAGATGTTCGAGGTCCTCACGCTGGTGCAGACGCACAAGGTCAAGCGCATGCCGCTCGTTTTGGTGGGCAGCGAGTACTGGCAGGGCCTGTTCGACTGGCTCAACGGCCCGGTAATGAGCGCCGGTATGATTAGCCCGCTCGACCCGGATCTGGTACACATTACCGACGACCTCAACGAGGCCGTCAACATCGCCCTGAGCGGGCTGATGTAGAGCGAGCGTGCCTGTCGTTGTAGTAATGTGAACGGCAGGCTGATGCTATTTAACATCAGTCTGCCATCTAAACTGGGTATACTGATGCAAAAGACGAGGGCGAGGAGGTCGCGTATGTCTACTGCAACGGTTAAGCCCACGACGGTTCGCATCGAAGAGGGGCTCAAGGAACAGGCGACTGAGTTCTTGGATACGGTTGGTCTGAGTCTCAATTCGTATCTCAACCTTGCTGTTCGGCAGCTGGTAAATCAACGAAAGATTCCTTTTGAGATCGTAGGAAGGGCGGAGGTGCCCAACGAGGCGACGAGACGCGCCATGGTGATCGCCGAGGCTCATGAGTTGGGGATTTTGCCGGACGACAGCCCGTCATTCAATAACGCTGATGAGCTTATATCGTTCCTCGATGAGGACTAGCGATGTTTGAGATTAAAGTCGAGGCTCAGTTTAAGGCGGATTACAAACGGACGATGCGCATCCATCCGCAGCTAAAAACCAAGTTTAAGGCGGCAGTTGCAGAGCTTGCGGCTCACGGTTCGCTTCCCGCGGAATATGGTGCCCACGAGCTTTCAAACCCGGGCGGCAATTACAACGGCCACATCGATTTCCATCTATCCGATGGCTTGGTCGATGTGGTCGTTCTCTACTTGCCGCATAAGACTAATCCTGTGATCCGGCTGGTCAGAATGGGCTCGCATGATGAACTGTTCCAAGGCCCGCAGGGCTGATTACCCGCTTTTAAGTTGCGGTGGAATAGGGACTGATTTGCGGTTGATTAGCCAAGGCAGCCCCTATTCCACCGCAACTGATAGGGGCGCCACGTTCGTTGCTGCGGCCCCCGGTTCTCCTCGTTGCTGGATTTCGCTCAAAAACTCAGCGGCGACTTCGTTGCTTTTGAAACGGATGCTGCAGTCTTCTTTCTTGGGGAATGCCAGCAGCGGGATAGTCCCGTACCAGACAGTTTCCTCGTCAATCACGGCCGCGCACAGCCGCCCTTTGGCCTTGACGGAATAGTCGACGTTAATCTCGGCAAAAATCGCTTTCGCGTCATCGCGCGGCGGTGAGGCAACATAAACCTCAAGGGTAATCCCACGGGCAGCTGCGCCTGCGAGTGTGGCGGTGAGTTTCGTGAGGCATGCGGCGGATGCGTAGGATGCGGCTATGAAGGCGCTCTTTGTGGCACCGGTGATGTCTTTAATAAATGCCTCAATAGCGTTTGCCGGCTCTATGAGGATGTTGTAATCGGGTTGCTCACTGTCCTCTGCTGAATAAATTTCGTACCCCAACTTGGCGTACGTCTTGAGTCTTTTCTGGTACATGCGGGCGAGCATGGGTATCGACAGGTCAATGTAGTCGAATATCTCAACCTGTTGCTTGCCCTCGTGGCTTCTATGCAGTCTGCCCACCTGCTGCGTTACGCTGCCGTCCCAAGATATCGGCGTGGCAATGAAAAGGGTGTCAAGGTAGGACAGATCGAAGCCCTCGCTCAGAAGGCTTTCGGTGGCGACGATGATTCGATGTTCATGCTCAAAGCCGGGAAGACTGTTCAGTATCGCTTTTCTTTCTTTGGCGCCGATTTCTCCGGTTAAGAGTATGGGCTCATGTCTGCGATCATTGAGCAACCTGAACAGTTCCTCAGCATGCTTTTTCCTTTTGGATAGTATGAGCGGATGCCGACCGTTTGACGCTGTTTCGAGGGCGTCATCGACAATCAATTCGTTTCTTGCCGCATGTTCACACAGCAGATCGAGAATCTGATTGAAGCTTGCACCCGGCTCGTAGGCGGATAGCCGAATGCCGGTAAATCTCGGTCGCACGATGCGCTGGATGCCCTGCTGAATTACCTGCGTTTTTGGATCGATGGCATAGCGAAGCGGGCCGCAGAGCATCGAGAGCGCCCGCGTGAGCCCGTCGGAGCGCTCGGGTGTCGCGGAGAGGCCATATACATATTTGGCTGGAGCGGACTTGAGGACGAGCTCGAGCTGTGGCGCGGCAGCATGGTGGCATTCGTCGCAGATAATGAGGCCGTAATTGCGAACAAGGTCCTTAACTACCGGCTCCCCGGTTTGGGAGTCTTTGCCAGATAGCGACTGAAAGGAAGCAACGTCAATAAGGCCGCTGACGGCGGTTTTGCCCCCTCCGATTTGTCCAATAAGGGGAGGTTGCTTTTTGCTGATTCGTCCTTTTGGCGTTCGGACTGGCTCTCTGGTGTCCGTAATGTCGAGAAATCGTTCGAGCTGCGATTTCCATTGGGTTATGAGCGCAGTCTTTGGAACAATGACGAGCGCCGGAAGACCAACGGCGGCAATAAGATAAGCTCCGATGACGGTTTTACCGAAGCCCGTTGGCGCAGACATGATTCCGTCTTCGTATTCAAGCATCTGGTCGGCGGCAATTTGCTGTTCGGGATGAAGGACCCCTTTGAATGCCATTTCAATTGGATTGCCCGTGCTGCGTTCGTCTGAATAATGGGCAGTAACGTGGGCTTCTTGAATCAGCTGCTCAAGTTGGGCTTTGCAGCCTCTGGGAATCGCGACGCGGCCATCTCTAAGTTCGCTGAGGTCTATGAGTCGCGGTTTGCCGAATACTGATTGATGCATAGATTGCGCACGGAAGAACTCCGGGTTGGCAAATGTCGCAAGCCTGCGGACTTCCATTTGGGCTGCCGGGCTCAGAGACTTTTCGGGGATGTAGAGCATATCGGCTTGTGTGACGGGCAGGTTCGAGGGGAAGTCTCGTGGCGTGAGCGGGAGCCGCTTTCGTGGCTTTTGGACATTGCGCCTGGTTTTGTTTGTCGCTGCAGCTGTTGCTATTCCAGGCAGTTTGTTTTCGGTGTCCTCGATCAGACGATCCACCGTCGCACGCGAGATTAGTCGGATTTGCGAAAGGTAAAGCCATTGGTCGGGAAAGGGCTCGAATCGTTCGTCAACAAATACGCTGTTTCCTTCCCGCTGCGCTTTTCCCTGAAAGGGCAGCGCAATGAGATTTCCAAAGCCGCCCTCAGGAATGGTGGACTGCGCGGGTATCATTCGGTCAAAGGCTTCGAAGGTGATTGTCTTGTTGAGTGCCGCTGCTTCGGCGATAAGGCAGCTACCGAAATCTCGTGCTGTCTTTGCGTTTATAGGTTCTAGGAAGAAAAACCAGATATGCGCGCCGTTGCCTGACCTTGATCGCTCGACCGCAGCGTTAATTCCATGGTTTTTTACGACAAGCCTGATAGCGTTTGTCGCTTCTTTCCAATCGGCTTTGTCAAAATCAATGATAAGGACATTTGTGTTGCAGTCTTTGTCGAGAACATATTGACCTATGACGTCCCGGAGCCTGTCGTCGCTGCCTTTGAAATGAGCGATAATAGCGGCATCGTTCATTTCAAGGAATGTGCGGCTGCGACATTCTGCGCATTTAATTCTCTGATGGCTTGCTTTGGGACAAATGCCTGGCTTCCACTCATTTGCACAGGCAGGTGTATAGCCGATGCCTCCGTCTTTTCTGCGATACCCGTGAGCGTGCACATCTTTGCGGCCGGTAAAAAGATTGCGAAAGAGCTCGAGTTTGTCGCGCGCCGGGCTCGCACTGGTGACAATGCCCTCGACCTGAGTCCGCTCGTCGAAAGATTCCCCAGCTCTCTTCCATTCCTCGAGCGTTGCGTAGCGGATGTCTGGACCGTTGCTGCAGATGACAATTTGCTTGTGGGGATTTGAAGCATGGCCGACCACTTTATTGAATTTGAAGAGCGCGCCCCCAAAGAGGGCGTATTGATGCGTTTCGTTACTCATCTGAATGCCATTCTTATAAGCGTTCGCTGAGATGAGGGTACGGCATTTCACTTTTTCAGATACTCGGCATTGATTGCGGTTCGGTTAATAGCGAGGTGTCATTCCGTGAACGGTATGACACACGCTGTCAAAACGCACTGCAGCCGTCGTTAAGTGATTTTTGAGACTTTATGGTGGGTCGGAGATACAGAGAGTGTGCCTCAAAGAGACCCTGTGTGCAAAAAATGGCAAATATGAGTACTGCTGCTTGGTCAACAACATATCATCAGGAAAGTATTTAAAACCAATTGACTGAGATTTTGTATATCCAACCCCTTAAACGCGACGATTCAGTGCTTTATGGCGTTTGAAAACGGTGGAAGTGGGCACTTTCAGTCAGATATTGCTGTTACTAAATTTGTGACAGTACTCATATTTGCCATTTTTTGCCCACTGGGTATCGCTCGGAGGCCAATCAAAGCTCTCCAAGCAGCAGGGAGTGTGCCAATTGCCAATAAATATCTTGTATGTGGATGACACACTAAAAAGTTGCGGTGGAATAGGGATTGATTTGCGGCTGATGAGCCAAAAACAGTCTCTATTCCACCGCAAGTGGTAAGGATGCCCCTAGTGGATGGGCTGGTAGCGGGGGCAGTAGCTGATGGCGATGGCGTCGGCGCCTACATGGGTGGCGATGGTGCAGCCGATGGGGCCGGTGCCGGCGTCTACATGGTCTTGGCCTGCGAGCGCTTGGCTGACGAGTTCCTGCTCCTCGGCGGCGCCGGTCGTGAGCACACGCACGCTTGAGCCTGGGTGCTCGGTCAAAAACGCGAGGCAATCTGCCATGGTGTTGGCGACGATGCGCTTGGCGCCGCGGCCCTTTTTGATGGCCTTGATCTCGCCCGATTTCCACTCCGGCGAAACGGCCAGGCGAATGTTGAGCATTTGCGTGAGCTGGCCGGCGAGCTTGGGCGCGCGGCCGTTCTTAACGAGGTTCTCGAGCGTGCGGGGAATCAGCAGCAGGTGGGCGTCGGGCAGCGTCGCGCGGATCTGCGCCTCGGTCTCGTCCAGGCTGCGGCCGTCCTCGCGCATGGCCAGCGCGTACTCCACCAGCAGGCCCTCGGCGCCCGAGCCGGTGCGCGAGTCGATGCAGCGCACGTCGAGTTCGTGCGTTTCGGCCGTCAGGCTTGCGTTGGCATAGCAGGCGGACCACTCGCTGCACAGCGAGATAAAGATTGCGCTGTCGTGGCCGTCAGCACGCACGCGGTCAAAGAGTGCTTTGAACTCGCCGGCACTCGGCTGCGAGGTGTGCGGCAGCTGCTCAGAGCCGGCCATGCGGGCGACGTATTCCTCGGCGGTAATCTGCACCTGGTCGAGCAGGTCCTCGCCCTCGATAATCACATGTAGCGGAATCACGTAAATGCCAAGCTCTTGAGCACGGGCGGGGGAGATGTCCGACGTGGAGTCGGTTATGATGGCAAAAGACATAATTGCACCTTTCGTTGGGGCGCGACGGCGCCGCCTTCTGAGAGCAAAGTGCGACAAGTATAGTGGAGTTGCTCTACAATGCTAGGTTTAATTGTTGAATAGTCAACAGTTTGAAGTGTCGGTGTGGAAATCATCAACTGGGGAAGAGGGGTGCCGATGGCGGCGCTGGAGATATGCAAGCGGCCGATTGTGCTGTTCGATTTTGACGGCACGGTGGCCGATACGGGTCGGGCGGTGATGACCTCGACGCGCAAGACGCTGGCTGCGCGCGGGTTTTCGGAGGCGCAGATGGGCGACCTGCGTCGCATGATCGGGCCGCCCCTGTGGAAGAGCTTTCACGACTTTTATGGCTTCTCCCGCGAGGAGTCGCTTGTGGTGGCCGACGAGTACCGTGCCTTTTTTGACGAGCTGGGACCGGAGGAGTATCCCGTGTTCGATGGAATCCCCGAGCTGCTGGATGGGTTGGCCGCTCGGGGCAAGCGTATGGCCGTGACGACGTCGCGCATGGAGGCAAAGTGTATCAGCATGGTGCATGAGCTGGGGCTTTCGCAGTTTGAGGCCGTGGTCGGCATGAATCCGCCGCAGGGTCGCGAGATCAAGGCGGATTCGGTCCGCGATGCGCTGGCGGCCCTGGGCGCGACCGCGGACGAGGCCGTGATGATTGGTGACCGCTTTAACGACATCGAGGGTGCGCACGCGATGGGCGCGCCGTGTATCGGCATCTATTCGGGCGCGGCGGCGCCGGGGGAGCATGAGGCCGCGGGTGCCGATGAGGTGGTGCACTCGGTGGCCGAGCTTGCTAAACTTTTCGCTATCTAATAGACGTAATGTGAGGGGCGGGCGTACCCGTCGCTCATTGGTAAGGAGGTCGTCCATGAATCAGGTGGAGCAGAGCGTTACCGAGTATGTCGACGAGGTCTGGGAGGACGTCGTCGCCGATATCGAGCAGCTGGTGAGCTATCCGTCCGTGGCAGTTTCGGCCGATGCAGAGCCTGGCGCGCCGTTTGGCCGCCCGGTCCGTGACGCGCTCGACTGCGCGCTCGGCATTGCGCAAAAGCTCGGCTATCAGACGAGCGACGACGAGGGCTATGTGGGCATTGCCGATATCCCTGGCCGCGGTGACAAGCAGCTCGCGACCATCTGCCACGTGGACGTGGTGCCCGCCGGCCCGGGCTGGAACACCGACCCGTTTGCGATGGAGCGTCGCGAGGGCTGGCTGCTCGGCCGCGGCGTTATCGACGACAAGGGTCCGGCGGTGCTGTCGCTCTACGCCGGCGCCTATCTGCTCAAGCACGGCATTACCCCGCGCTGCACCTTCCGCGCGCTGCTGGGCTGCGATGAGGAAGTGGGCATGTCCGACGTTCACCATTATCTGGAGAACCACGCAGGCCCCGACTTTTTGTTTACGCCCGATGCCGAGTTCCCGGTCTGCAATGCCGAGAAGGGCCAGTTTGGGGCGACGTTTGTGAGCACCAAGATCGACGGCGGGCGCATTGTGTCTTGGAGCGGTGCCGAGGCGAGCAACGCCATTCCGTCGCAGTCCATCTGCGAGCTCGCGATTGCCGCTGATGAGCTGCCGGCGCCGGTCGAGAACGCCGACCGCCTGGAGATCACGACGCTCGATAACGGGCATGCGCAGATTTTTGCCCACGGCATTGGCGGTCATGCCTCGATGCCCGAGGGAACGATTAACGCCGTCGGCCTGATCGTGGCGTATCTGCGCGAGGCCGAGGACGCGTTTGGTGCACGCGACGAGCGCCTGCTGACGCCTGCCGAGCACGAGTTTGTCAAGTTTTTGGCCTTTGTGCATGCGGACGCCTATGGCCGCGGCCTGGGTATCGACGCGACGAGCCCGGCGTTTGGTCCGCTCACCTGCAACCCCGGCGTCATCCGTGTGGCGGATGGCCATATTGAGCAGGTCATCGACGTGCGTTTTCCCGACAGTACGAGCGCCGATACCATCCGCGAGCAGCTCGAGCCGCTCGTGGGGCGCTTTGGCGTGACGTGTCGCGTGGGCCATGCGAAGGTGCCATTCTCGGTCTCTGCCGATGATCCGGCCGTGAAGGCGCTTATTGATACCTATAACGAGTTTACGGGCAAGCATGCTGAGCCCTTTGCCATGGGCGGCGGCACGTACGCGCGCAACTTTGCCCGCGCCGTCTCGTTTGGCCCCGAGGAGACCGGCCTGGAGCTGCCCGCATGGGGCGGCCAGATGCACGGTCCCAACGAGTGCGCCAACGAAGAGCAGCTCAAGCAAGCACTCAAGATCTATATTGTTGCGATCCTCCGTTTGAATGAATTAGAGCTTTAAGGTTTCGCGGTTTCCCAATCTAAGTTGCGGTGGAATAGTTCCTAGAATGGGCCATTTGATGGCCAAGCAGGAACTGTTTCACCGCAACTTTGTTTTTATTGGTGTAATAGGTGCGCCATGCTCGGCGCTGGATTGTTATCCGTTTGTAAAGGCTGGGCAGAGCTTGCGGTAAGGGTCTATCAAATGACCGTAAGAAACCGCAGATAACGCGGCTGTCGCCCGGTCGGGGTCGTATCTTTCCAAACAGCAAAGCGGGCAGGGTGCCCGCGAGTCGCATGTACGAAAGGAAGATCATGCTCGATCAGGCTTATTCTCGTCGTCAGTTCCTCGGCCTCGCTGGTGGTCTTGCCAGCTTCGTGGGCCTCGGTCTCGTTGGTTGCGGCGGCGCAGGCGCTTCTAGCGCTACCGACAAGGGTAGCGCCGCCGCTGCCGAGTCCGTCTCCGGCGAGGTGACCTACGACGGCGCCTCCTCGTTCCAGGCTCTCGTCGAGGCCGCTGCCGAGAAGTTCATGGATGCCAACCCCGATGTCTCCGTCTCCGGCTCGGGCAACGGTTCGGGCAAGGGTCTGACCGCTGTCGCCGCTGGCACCGTCACCATCGGTAACTCCGACGTCTTCGCCGAGACCAAGCTCGAGGCCGATCAGGTCAAGAACCTCGTCGACCACGAGGTCGCCGTCGTGGGCATGGGCCCCGTCGTCTCCAAGAACGTCAAGGTCGATGACCTGTCCCTCGAGCAGCTCAAGGGTATCTTCTCCGGCCAGATCACCAACTGGAAGGAGGTCGGCGGCGACGACGCCAAGATCGTCGTTCTCAACCGCAAGGCTGGCTCTGGCACCCGTGCCACCTTCGAGGCCGCCGTTTTTGGCGACGAGGCCGTCGACTTTAAGGGCGACGCCGAGCTCGACAAGTCCGGCGATGTCCAGACTCAGATGGGCAGTACCGACAACGCCATCTCCTACCTCGACTTCTCGCACTTCGATGACTCCAAGTTCAACGCCATCAAAGTCGAGGGCGTCGAGCCCAAGAGCAAGAACGTCACCGACGACTCTTTCAAGATCTGGGCTACCGAGCACATGTACTGCTCCAAGGACGCCGACGAGGCTACCAAGGCCTTCCTTGAGTTCATGCTCTCCGACGACGTCCAGGGCAAGCTCGTCGAGGAGCAGGGCTTTATCCCCGTCTCTGCCATGAAGGTCGTCAAGGACGCCAGCGGCAAGGTCTCCGCTAAATAAGTAATCGCCCCCGGAAAGGTTTGCAATGGCAAAACAGCTGCCAAAGCGCGACCTTGAGAACGTGGGCCTGGGCGTCACGGGCGCGTGCGTAGCGCTCGTGACGCTTGTCGTTGCCGCGCTCATCTTTATGGTCGCCCAAAAGGGCCTCTCGGCTTTTGTCAAAGACGGCGTCTCGGTCGTCGAGTTTTTTACCGGCACCAAGTGGGACCTGGCCAACACAGCCGAAAATGGCCTGCCCTATACCGGCGCCCTGCCCCTGATCGTCACCTCGTTTGCGGTAATGGTGCTCTCCACGCTTATCGCGCTGCCCATCGCCATCGGCTCTGCCATCTTTGCGGTCGAGATCCAGCCTAAGTTTGGTTCCAAGGTCTTTCAGCCGCTTATTGAGCTTCTGACCGGCATTCCCTCGGTCGTCTTTGGCTTGATCGGCTTTCACGTGGTCGTCGGTCTTATGAAGAGCGTTTTCCACGTGAGCACGGGCCTGGGCATCTTGCCCGGCGCCATCGTGCTGGCCGTCATGATCCTGCCGACCATGACCACGCTTTCGGTCGATGGCCTGCGCGCTGTGCCCGATAGCTACCGTCAGGGCTCGCTCGCGCTGGGCTACACCCGCTGGCAGACCATCTGGCACGTGGTGCTCAAGAGCGCCATGCCCTTGCTCATGACCGCAGTCATCCTTGGCATGACGCGTGCCTTTGGCGAGACGCTCGCCGTGCGCATGGTTATCGGCGGCATCGAGGCCATGCCGACGTCGCTGCTGTCGCCGGCGTCCACCATCACCACCACGCTCACCACGTCCATGGCGGTCTATGCCGAGGGCTCGGCCCAAGACGATGTTCTGTGGGCACTCGGCCTGCTGCTGATGGGCATGAGCCTCATCTTCATCCTGATCATCCACCTTATCGGCCGCAAGGGGGCGAAGGCTCGTGGCTAGCACGCGTATCCACATCGACGAGGCGAGGCTCGGGCGTGTCCAAAAGCAGGACCGCTTCGCCACGGGCGTGTTGACGGCGATCGTCGCCATCGTCATACTCATCGTCGTCTCCATGGTGGCCTATATCCTGTTCGAGGGCATCTCGACGCTGTTCCAGCCGGGCTTTCTCACGGAGCCGTCGCGCGCCAACGGAACGCAGGGCGGCGTGCTCTACCAGCTGTTCGACTCGTTCTACCTGCTGCTGATCACTCTAGTCATCTCGGTGCCCATCAGCCTGGGCGGAGCGGTCTTCCTGGTTGAGTACGCGCCGAACGGCCCTATCCGCGACATCGCCTCCACCGCTATCGAGACCTTGTCCTCGCTGCCATCCATCGTCGTCGGCATGTTCGGCTTTCTGGTGTTCTCGGTGCAGCTGGGCTGGAAGTACTCCATCATCTCCGGCGCCGTCGCGCTCACCATGTTTAACATTCCCATCCTGGTGCGCGTGATCCAACAGGCGCTCGAGGACGTGCCGCAGGCCCAGCGCGATGCGTGTCTGGCCATGGGCCTCACCCGCTGGGAGGCCACGCTGCACATCTTGATTCCCGAGGCCATGCCCGCCATCGTGACAGGCATCGTGCTTTCGGCCGGCCGTGTGTTTGGCGAGGCTGCGGCGCTGCTCTTTACCTCGGGCATGAGCTCGCCGGTTCGCCTGAACTTCTGGAGCTTTAACCTGTCGAGCCCTACCTGCGCCTGGAACGTGTTCCGCCCCGGCGAGTCGCTCGCCGTGCATATCTACAAGATCTATGGCGAGGGCAGCCCCGAGGGCCAGCAGATCGTCTGGGGCACCGCTGCACTGCTGATGATTTGCGTGCTGCTGTTTAACGTAATCGCCCGCATCGTGGGCAAGCAACTGGCAAGGAAGATGACGGCCGAATGAGCGAGATAAATGTAACGCCCGCAACCGAAGCAGCATCGTCCGACACCCGGGACTTCCTGTCGAGCGTGGGGGAGAGCGAGAAGCGCGTGCGCGTGAGCGGCAAGGCCGTGAGCGACGAGGTCGTGCTCTCCACCAAGGACGTCAACGTGTACTATGGCGACCACCATGCACTGCACAATACGTCGCTCGACTTCCACAAGGGCGAGATCACGGCGCTCATCGGGCCTTCGGGCTGCGGTAAGTCGACCTTCTTGCGTAGCCTCAACCTCATGAATCGCGAAATTCGCGGCTGCCGCGTGGAGGGCGAGATCAACTATCGCGGGCGCAACGTGAACACCAAGACCGAAAACACCTACGAGCTGCGCCGTTCCATTGGCATGGTGTTCCAGCAGCCCAACCCGTTCCGCAAGTCCATTCGCGACAACATTACATTTGCGCCTAGGCGTCACGGCATCACCGACCGTGACGAGCTCGACCGCATGGTCGAGGAGAGCTTGCGCGGCGCGGCGCTGTGGGACGAGGTCAAGGACAAGCTCGACAAGAGCGCTTATGCGCTTTCGGGTGGTCAACAGCAGCGCCTGTGCATCGCGCGCACGCTGGCACTCAACCCCGACGTGATCCTGTTTGACGAACCCTGTTCGGCACTCGACCCCATCTCGACGCTGGCGATCGAGGACCTTATGTCGTCGATTGTGGCCGAGCGCGCCATCGTCATCGTGACGCACAACATGGAGCAGGCGTCGCGTGTGTCCAACCGCACGGCGTTCTTCTACATGGGCGATATGGTCGAGTACGACGAGACTGACGAGATTTTCCAACGGCCCAAGGATAAGCGGCTGAATGATTACCTCACCGGCATGTTCTCCTAGTCCGGGACATGCTTGAGGCCCGCGGCGGCCACGGTTGCCGCGGGACTGATTGGAGAGGCGGGTCATCTCTTGCGGGAGATGGCCCGCCTTTTTGTGTCGTGTGCGGCCCGCCTTTTCGCTGCTATCATGGACAACGTTGAATTTCTACGAAGGAGCAGGGTATATGGCGATTCTTTTGGGATGCGATTCCGTCAGCCTAGAGTTTCCCACCAAGCATATTTTCGATAGCGTGACGCTCGGCGTGGGCGAGGGCGACCGCATTGGTATTGTCGGTAAAAACGGCGACGGCAAGTCGACGCTGCTGAGCGTGCTCGCCGGCACGTTGGAGCCCGACGACGGCCGCGTGACGCACCGTCGCGGCACCACGATCGGTCTGCTCGGCCAAAAGGACCAGCTTGTCGATACCGACACCGTGCATCATGCCGTCGTCGGTGACACGCCCGAATACGAGTGGGCGTCGAGTCCGCGTACGCGCCAGATTCTGGCCGGCCTTATTAGCGATGTGCCCTGGGAGGGCACGGTGGGCGAGCTTTCGGGCGGCCAGCGTCGTCGCGTGGACCTCGCGCGCCTGCTGATTGGCGACTACGACGTGCTCATGCTCGACGAGCCCACCAACCACCTGGACATGCGCACCATCAACTGGCTCGCGCGTCACCTAAAGGCCCGCTGGCAGCGCGGCCAGGGCGCGATGCTCGTGGTCACGCACGACCGCTGGTTCTTGGACGAGGTCTGTACCAGTATGTGGGAGGTCCACGACGGCCAAGTCGATCCCTTCGAGGGCGGTTACTCCGCATATATCCTGCAGCGCGTGGAGCGCGACCGCATGGCCGCGGTTACCGAGGAGCGCCGTCGCAACATGGCGCGCAAGGAGCTCGCGTGGCTGAGCCGCGGCGCCCAGGCGCGTTCCACCAAGCCCAAGTTTCGCGTTGATGCCGCTCGCGAGCTGATCGCCGACGTGCCGCCCGTGCGTGACGAGCTGGAGCTCAAGCGCCTCGCCGTGAGCCGCCTGGGCAAGCAGGTCATCGATGTGGTCGACGTGGAAGCCGGCTATGCGGATGCCGGCGGCGTGCCCAAGCAGGTGCTCTCCGATGTGACCTGGCTCATTGGTGCGGGCGACCGCTATGGTCTTTTGGGTGAGAATGGCGCTGGCAAGTCAACGCTGCTCGATGTGATCCAGGGTAAAATTGCGCCCACGCGCGGCCGCGTGAAGATTGGCCAGACGGTACGCTTTGGCGTGCTGTCGCAGCAGCTCGAGGAGCTCGAGCCCTACATGGGCGACACGATCCGCGAGGTGCTCAGCAACTATAAGAAGTACTACGTCATCGACGGCAAGGAGACTTCGCCCGAGAAGCTCTGCGAGCGCCTGGGCTTTACGACGCAGCAGCTCTGGAGCCGCATCGGCGATCTTTCGGGCGGCCAGCGCCGTCGCCTGTCGCTGTTGCTGACGATTCTGGACGAGCCCAACGTGCTCATCCTGGACGAGCCGGGCAACGACCTGGATACCGACATGCTCGCGATTGTCGAGGACCTGCTGGACGGCTGGCCCGGCACGCTGATCCTGGTGACGCACGATCGCTTTTTGATGGAGCGCGTGACCGACCAACAGTGGGCACTGCTCGATGGCCATCTGACGCATATGCCCGGCGGCGTGGACCAGTACCTGCGCCTGTGCAACGCTACCGCCGAGGGCGAGCCCGTGGGTGCGCCGAGCGCTAAGACCGGCACGTTCGACACCAGTGCGACTGCTGCTGCCGACAAGCCCAAGTCGAGCGGTCAGCCCAACGGACTGTCCAACGCCGAGCGTCAGAAGCTCCGCCGCGAGGTGAGTTCGCTCGAGCGCAAGATGGAGACGCAGCGCGCCCGCGTGGAGGAGGCCGAGGCCGCCATGGCCCAGGTCGATCCCACCAACTACACGGCGCTGGGCGAGCAGCAGGCAAAGATCGACGAGGCTCACGCCGCCATGGACGAGCTGGAGATGGCGTGGCTCGAGGCGAGCGAAAAGCTCGAGGGCGAGGAGTAGGCGAGGATGATCAAAGCCGCGTTTTTCGATATCGACGGTACGCTGCTGAGCTTTAAGACCCACCGGATTCCGGCGTCGGCGCAGCAGGTGCTCGACAGCTTTCGCGAGCAGGGGATTGCGTGCGTGATCGCCACGGGCCGTCCGACCTACCAGATGCCGGACTGGCTGTTCGACCTGGGCTGGGATGCGTACATTACGCTTTCGGGCCAGCACTGCTTTGATGCCGAGGGGGTTTACCGCGGCTGCCCGATCGATCCGGACGACGTCGCGGTGATTGTGGACCAGGTGGCGCAGGGGCGCTACGACTCGCTGTGCATGCAGAGCGAGAACTCGTTTGTGAACCGCCTGTCCGAGCGCGTGGTGACGGCTGGCAGCAACGCGGGAATCGTCTACCACGAGGAGTCGTTTGAGCACGCCTTTGACGCACCGGTCTACCAGTTTTGCGCCTTTGTGGACCCGGCCGACGAACATATCGTGACCGACGCCGTGTCGCATTCGATCACCACGCGCTGGTGCGACCTGTTCTGCGACATTATTCCCGCTAACGGCGGCAAGGACCTGGGCGTGGCGGCGACGCTCGAGCGGCTTGGTATCGACGCGAGCGAGGCGATTGCCTTTGGCGACGGCGAGAACGACCTGTCGATGTTTGCCGCCGTGGGCACGAGCGTGGCCATGGGCAACGCACAGGACACGGTGAAGGCTGCGGCGACCTATGTGACGACCGCCGTGGACGACGACGGCATCTACAACGCCGCGAAGCACTTTGGACTCGTGTAGCTGCGACCCGGCACCTGGCACCTGGGGACACTCCTTGCGGGGCGTCCCCATTTTGTTTTTGTCCCGTGCGTTTTGTGAAACACGGTTAACTTTTTAAACAACGTAGTAAGACATGGACAACTTTTGCGGTAAAGTTAGCCGTGGAAAGTATCCAAAGGCTAACTAGCAATCATCGCGAAAGGCGGCCCATGGCCCTACGTGAATCCGGAGAAGACTATCTCGAATCTATTTATGTGCTCTCGGAGCGCCAAGGCATCGTTCGATCGATTGACGTTGCCGAATACCTAGGCGTAACCAAGGCAAGCGTCTCTAAAGCCATGGCGACGCTGGAAAGCAACGGCTATGTCGAAATGGGCAAACGAGATGTTCATCTGACAGAGCGGGGGCTGGAGGTCGCTCGCCAAATGTGGGAGCGTCACTGCTTTTTCGTGGGGCTGCTAGAGCATGCGGGTGTTTCGGCTGAGGTCGCGTCGCAAGAGGGCTGCCACATGGAGCATTGCCTGAGCGAGGAGAGCTTTGAGAAGCTACGGGCGATGTTGGGCCGGGAAGATGTAGCGGGTCCAACAACAGAAGCCTAACTGTCCCACAGTAGCGCGGAGTTCACGCAAGGCGCGAACCAGTGACTGGGGCCAGCGGCCCTTTCGGCCAAGTCCATTTCAGCAAAGGAACCCTGCCAGCAAGCGATGCCCAAGAACCGCCTGCGATGTTACCGCAGGCCGGGACCGGGCTTGGTTTTGAAAACACTCCGCAGCGCGAGGCCCGCCTTTCCGTTGCTCCGTAGGAGCAGGAAAGG
>CABIWB010000002.1:0-80836 GCA_902362275.1 Coriobacteriaceae bacterium
CCTCCCGACGGGAAACGAAAAAGCCCGGTTTAAAACCGGGCTCGAACAAACACGCCTATTGACAATGGCTTTCTCATATTAAACGGGTGCGAGTCTGTGCGACTCGCACCCGTTCACTGGGGGCTGTTTGTAACTACCATACTATCCGTGGTCGCACGCGCCGCATCCGGCAGTCCGGCGAGCGGTGCAAAACCGCTCATGGACGGCGGGTAAGTAACAAGCGTATTACAGATGCTTCTCCAGCAGCGCCTGCAGCCTCGCCTTGGGCAGAGCGCCAACCGAGCGGTCAATCTCCTCGCCGTTCTTAAACACAATCAGCGTGGGGATGCTCATGACGCCATACTTCATGGCCAGGTCCTGGTTGTCGTCGACGTTGCATTTGGCAACGGCAAGCTTGCCCGCCAGCTCATCGGCAACCTCGTCAACGACGGGCGAGAGGGATCGACAGGGCCCGCACCACGGTGCCCAAAAATCGACCAGCACGGGCAGGCTGTCGTTAACGATGGAATCGAAGTTCTCGGGGGTAATCTGCTTAATGTCAGCCATGGTGACCTCCATAATGCGATGCGGCTCGGCCGCGTAAAACTCAGTACGACCGTGCTTATACCCAGCCGCCCGCAAAGCAACCACTCGCGGGCAGCTCTTTTATATAATGGTGGGCACGCAAACGATTGGAGAGCGCATGTCCACGTCACAAAGCCAGAAAAAAGAAGCCATCGCCCAGGCGGCCGAGCAGGAGCTCTCATCGCTTGCGGTCCGTGGCGTGCGTATCGTGGGCAACGCGTGCTCGCCGATCGTACTGGTCAAAGGCGATTTGGACGAGGCCGAGCGTTCGGGTGGCGAGCTTGCCGCCGGCCCGGATGGCGCGGCGTTGCGCAAGGCGCTTGGGGCCATCGGCTACGCGCCCGAGGATTTTTGCGTGCTGGCAAGCGTCGCCGGCGTGGGTGACGGAGCGGTCGCGGTGGGTGAGACTCTGCCGTGCGAGCTGTTCCGCGAGGCGCTTGAGGCCTTGGACCCCGAGGCGGTGCTACTGCTCGACAACAACGCGGCTGACGCCATGCGCGAGACCTACGCCGATATGCTCGTGGCGATCGATGACTTCGACACTGCCATGCTCAAGCCCGGCCTGGTCGCCCATGTGCAGGGCCGCCGCGTGCTCGCGCTCGACGGCTTTGAAGCGGCACTCACCGACAAGGCCGCTAAGCAGCGTATGTGGGCCTACATCAAGCAGCTGACTCCGGCGGCCGCGCCGCTGTAGCGAGCCCGCGTCGACAAACGACCTCGAGCGGGCGAGCCGCACCCGCGGAACGCAAATCCGTCGTGCCCGCGCCCTTACATCACAGCGCGCAGCTCAAACCGATCGCCGTTAATGCGGAACTGGCAGTTGCCGTTCATGCGTTCGACGGCAAGCTTAATGCTCTTGGTTCCAAAGCCGTGCCCGGTGTGCGCGGCTACGGGCATACCGTCGACCATGCGCGGCGCGCGGTCAAACGTGTTGGAAACTAACAGCAGCAGCTGACCGTCCTCAAATCGCAGGTCAAAGTCGACGAATCGCTTTCCTTGGGGTGCGGCGCTTGCGGCGGTGATAGCGTTTTCCAAGGCATTTGAGAGCACGCTAAACAGGTCGGCGTCACCTACGTGGACGGTTTCGGGTACGGCGGCGCGCAGGTTGGCGGTAATGCCGTTTCTATTGATATCATCCGAGTTGAATGACGAAAGCGCGATGTTTACGGTTTCGTTGGCGCAGAAGCGGCGTACGGCGGTGCGGTCGCCGGCTTCACAGAGTTCGTCGATGCGTTTGAGCGCCTCGTCGGTGTGGCCCTCCTCAATTAAAGCGGCCAGGCCGCGTAGGAAGTGGCGCATATCGTGGCGAAGAATCGACAGCTCGCGCCCAGATTGACGCCAAGCCTCGAGCTCTTTGATGGCGGCGCTGTCGCGGGTTTCGAGCATCCAACGCTCTCGCTCGGCGGTTTCCTTTTCTTCGTATTCGCGCAGGTAAACGGCAAGAAACATAAGATAGAAGGCACAGAGCGCAAATGCCAAAAACTCAACCGTCACCACCGAGCCTGAGTGGAACAGCGTGGTGTAGACGTTCGTGGCGTAGTCAAAGATGTAATAGATGAGCGGCAGGATTAAAAGGATGCCCAGCTCGGTGGGGCTTTTAATCGCCAGGCGGGGTCCAATGTCGCCGGCCCAATGCAGCAGGACGGCAGAGATGCCGAGCGTGGTAGCGATGCGTGCCAGATAGTACGCGATCTGAGAATCGGTCGCGGCAAAGGCGGCGATGCCCATCCAGTTGCTGAACTGGCAGCTCAGATAGGCGCTGGTGACGCCCAATGCCGCGAGCAGCGGGCTCAGGCGGTAGCGCACACAGGTAGACGGTAAGCGGCAGGTGCACGACGAGCGGATAGACCTGACGGGCAAAAAGCTCTCCGCCAACGACATTGACGATTGAGAAGGCGGTGCCGGTCACGACGCCGACTCCCAGCAGCTCAAGCGCGTGGCGTCGGTTGATTTCGACGCCGCACAGCGCCGCCGAGGCAAAGACGCCAAAGAGCAGCGTTGTGGCGTGGTGGATTGCCCAAAGGACCATTTCGACCGAGGAGATCATCAGCGCCTCCCGCCCTCGAAGCGCACCGCAATGTAGGCGTCTTGGAACCCCTGCTTGCTGCTGCGCGACAGCGGAATGCACGCGCCGGAGCGCATGACGATGTCCGTGCGATCGAAGTGGTCGATGTTGCGCAAGTTGATCTGGTAGCTACGGTGGCATTTAAAGAAGGTAGCATTTTGCGCCAAACGGTCCTTGACGCTGCGGAACGACTCGAGTGCCTCGATATCGCGTCCGTCGCGCAGACGGAAGACCACGTGCTTGTTGCGCGCCTCGGCATATTCGATGTCGGACAGGCGCAGGGCGTGGTAGCCAAAGGACGTTTTGATCACGAGCTCGTCGGTTGCCGCCGGGCGCATGCTCGAAAGCTCGTCGAGTAGCTGCGCCAGGCGCTCGTAAGTCACGGGCTTGAGCAGGTAGTCGAAGGCGCGGACCTCGTAGGACTCCAGTGCGAACTCGGGCGACGAGGTGAGAAACACCAGGCGCACGGCGGTGTCGGATTGGCGCAGCTCCCGCGCGGTGTCCATGCCGTTGACGAGCGGCATAATCATGTCGAGCAGAATGATGCCGGCGCGCGATGCGGCATGGCGGGCCAGCAGGTCCTCGCCGCGCGTGACGAGCGCAACATCGACCGCCGTGCCCGTCTCGGTCGACCAACGGTCGATCATCCGGTGCAGTCTATCTAGAAAAGCGACATCATCGTCGCAGGCAATAATCTTGAGCATTCGGCCCCCTTAAGTAGTTCGATTTTGCCACATCGGGCACGCGCCGCTTGCGGGGGTGCGGACCGTTTGCGCCCCACGGCGTGCAGCTCGCGCCAAGCGGTGTTGCGGTGGCGAAAGATGCCTCCTGCGCTATCGAAAGCCCGGCTATCCTCAGCTTGCCAGTTCGAAAATGGACTTGCCGCATGATTGAATCTTTATTTCAACTTTACACCTAGGTTTACAGCTGTCTTGTCAGCTGTAAACCTAGGTGTCATACTAAAGCCCCAAGATTCGCCAAAAGAGAGGGGCCTTGATGGCACAGAGTGCGAACATGGATGCGTCGGAGCTTGCACGCGATATCGCGGCCGGCCTGGCATCGGCAACGACGGCAACGGAGCGTGCGGCACTGGTGCCCGCAGAGCTCGTCGAGGCCATTCATCAACTAAAAACCCAACGTGACGCGGTGATCCTGGCGCACTATTACGTGGCGCCCGAGGTTCAAGCCGTTGCCGATTACGTCGGCGATAGCTTCTACCTGGCAAAGCTCGCCAAAAGCCTGCCGCAGCAGACCATCGTGTTGTGCGGCGTGGAGTTTATGGGCGAGAGCGCCAAGCTGCTCAACCCCACCAAGACCGTGCTGCTGCCCGAGCCGGGCGCGGATTGTCCCATGGCTCATATGGTCAAGCGCGAGACGGTCGACGCCGCCCGCGCCGAGTACGGCGACGACCTTGCCGTGGTGTGCTACGTTAACTCCACGGTCGAGATCAAGAGCTGGAGCGACGTGTGCGTCACCAGCTCCAACGCCGTCAAGATCGTGTCCGAGCTGCCGCAGCAGCACGTCTTGTTCATTCCCGACCAAAACCTCGGTCGATTCGTAGCCGAGCAGGTGCCGCAAAAGCACGTCATGCTCAACAAGGGCTACTGCCCGCGTCATCACATCATCACCGTCGAGCAGATCGTCGACGCGCAGGAAGCGCACCCCGACGCGCTCGTGCTGGCGCACCCCGAGTGCAAGGCCGACGTCCTGGCCGAGGCCGACTACATCGGCTCCACCGCCGGCATCATCAAGTATGCCGAGGAGTCCGACGCGAGCGAGTTCATTATCGTGACGGTCCGCGGCGTGCTCTACGAGCTCGAGCGCCGCTGCCAGGGCACCGGCAAGAAGTTCTACTTCCCCGCGGTGCAGCCCACCTGCGTCAACATGGACCTCATCACGCTCGAAAAGCTCGTGCGCTGCCTGGAGACGGGCGAGGGCGAGGTGCAGATCGGCGTGTCGGACAAGGCCGCCGACCAGGCAAAACTTACGCTCGACCGCATGCTCGAGTACGCGGCGCGCTAGAACAATGTGGCATGAGGGATGGTCCCTTATGCCACATTCAAGGGAGAGGATTCCTGTGGAAACCAAACAATACCCCGACATGGAGTGCGACGTCGTCATTGCCGGTTGCGGCGTGGCGGGCCTGTACGCGGCCCTCAATCTGCCGACGAGCACGCGCGTGATCATGCTCTCCAAGGGCGCGGTCGACGAGTGCGATTCAATGCTCGCGCAGGGTGGCATCTGCGTGCTGCCCGAGGGTTCAGACTACGATGCCTTCTTTGAGGACACCATGCACGCCGGCCACTACGAGAACCGCCGCGAGAGCGTAGACATCATGATCCGCTCGAGCCGCTCGGTCATCAACGACCTGCTGGCGATGGGCGTGGACTTTGAGCGCAAGGCCGACGGCAGCCTCAATTTTACCCGCGAGGGCGCACACAGCCGTCCGCGCATTGCCTTCCATGCCGATATCACCGGCAAGGAGATTACGACCAAGCTGCTTCAGGCTGTCCGCAAGCTGGACAACGTGCAGATTTTGGAGCACGTGGCCATGACCGACATCCTGACGGGCGAGCGTGACGGCGCCACGGTGTGCACCGGTATCATCGCCGTTCCCGTGGACGAGAACAACTCGGTTCGTCCCGCCGACGAGCTGGTAAATGCCGCCGAGGGCGCGCATGCCGGCGAGCCGTTTAAGATCCATGCCCGCCACACGCTGTGGGCAACGGGCGGCATCGGCGGCGTATACGACCATTCGACCAACTACCCGCAGCTCACGGGCGATGCCTGCTACATTGCTCAGGAGCATGTCATTAAGATGGAGCACCTGGACTACGTGCAGATTCACCCCACGGGGCTGTTCTCGCCGCAGCCGGGCCGCACCTTCCTGATCAGCGAGAGCTGCCGCGGCGAGGGCGCGATTTTGCTTAACGCTGCCGGCGAGCGCTTTACCGATGAGCTCCAGCCGCGCGATGTGGTCGCCGCCGCTATTCGCGAGCAGATGAAGCAGGACGGCACCGAGCACGAGTGGCTGAGCTTTGCCCCCGTCGAGCGCGACGTGGTGACCGGGCACTTTGCCAACATTCGCGCGCGCTGCCTTGAGGACGGTCGCGACATCTTGGACGAGCCCATCCCCGTCACGCCCACGCAGCACTACTTTATGGGCGGCGTGTGGGTCGACAAGGACGGCCGCACCTCGATGCCCGAGCTCTACGCCGCGGGCGAGACGGCCTGCAACGGCGTTCACGGCAAGAATCGCCTGGCTTCCAACAGCCTGCTCGAGGCGCTGGTCTGGGGTCGTCGCGCCGCGTGGTACATGCGCACCGGCGAGTCGCTCGCAGTGGAGCAGGCGGGCGATCCCGCGCTCGATGGCCGTCATCGCGCCCTGGGCGCCGACCCTCTGGCAATCGATGATTTGGCCCGTGCCGCCGGCACGCAGGCCGTGGAGGAGTAGACCATGAATCCCATTACCATGAAGCTCGTCGTCGATGATCTGATTTTGCAAGCTCTGCGCGAGGACATTACGTTTGAGGACGTGAGCACGGCGAGCGTGTGCCCCACGGCGCGTCCCGCCACGGTGGAGCTTATCGCCAAGGCCGACGGCATTATCGCCGGCTTGGATGTGTTTGCCCGCACCTTTGAGCTGCTGGATTCGCAGAGCTCGGTGCTGCTCGACGTTGCCGATGGCGACGAGGTGCATGCCGGCGACCATGTGGGTCAGGTGCGCGGCGATGCGCGCGTGCTGCTTTCGGGTGAGCGCGTGGCGCTCAACTACCTGCAGCGCATGAGCGGCATCGCTACCTACACGCATCGGATGGCGGCTGCGCTCGAGGGAACCAAGACCGTGCTTGTCGATACGCGCAAGACCACGCCGGGCATGCGCGTGTTTGAGAAGGCGGCGGTTGAGATTGGCGGCGGCAGCAACCACCGCTACAACCTGTCGACGGCCGTCATGCTCAAGGACAACCACATCGATGCCGCCGGTGGCGTGACGCGCGCGATCGAGATGGCGCGCGCCCACGCGTCGTTTACCACGACGGTCGAGATTGAGTGCGAGAACCTGGACATGGTACGCGAAGCCGTGGAGGCCGGTGCCGATATCATCATGTTCGACAACATGACCCATGACGACATGGCCGCCGCCATAGAGCTTATCGCCGGTCGTGCCAAGACCGAGTGTTCGGGCAACGTGGACGCCGGCAATATCCGCGCGCTCGCCGACCTGGGCGTTGACTTTATTAGCTCGGGGGCGCTGACGCACTCTGCGCCGATTCTCGACCTCTCGCTCAAGCACCTGCGTCTGCTGGACGGTAAATAATGAACGCCCGCGAGCGTCGCCGTGCCATCATGGCCGTGCTCGAGGGGGCCAAGGGGCCCGTATCGGGCAGCGCGCTTGCCCGCGAGGTGGGTGTGAGCCGCCAGGTCGTGGTGCAGGACATCGCCCTGCTGCGCGCCGATGGGCACGATATCGTGGCGACCAACCGCGGCTACGTGCTGCAGGAAGCCGCGAGTAGCCCCGCCGTGCCCACGCGTCTTGTTAAGGTGCGCCACAGCGTGGAGCAGGCGGGCGACGAGCTTACGAGTATCGTCGACGCGGGTGGCGCCGTGCTCAACGTGATCGTCAACCATCGTGTGTACGGCAAGATCACGGCCGACCTGGACATCCGCAACCGCCGCGATGTCGAGCGCTATCTGCGCGATATCGAGAGCGGCAAGAGCTTTCCGCTGCTAACGGTGACGAGCGGCTATCACTTCCATCGCATTGCGGCGGAGGACGAACAGGCCCTCGACGAGATCGAGGCCATGCTCAAGGAGAAAGGCTACCTAGCCGATTTAATGCCCTACGAGGATGATTTGTCCTAGCCCGACACCGTCCCCAATTAGCTGCCCACGAATGCAAAAGGAGGCCTCCGCGGCGATGCGGAGGCCTCCTTTTTGTGCACGGTGTACTTTTGAATGTGCAAGTGGGGGAGTTGTTACTCCTCGACGATCTCGGTGATCGCGCCAGCGGGGCAAGCGTCCTGGCAAGCGCCACAGGCGACGCAGGAGTCCTCGTCAGCGACGGTAGCGACGTCTTGGAGCTCCAGAACGCCAGCGGGGCAGGAGTCGACGCAAACGCCACAAGCGATGCACTCGTCGGCATCAATTACGGGATGAGCCATGGTAGTTTCCTCTCTGTCGACCGACGCTACAGACGATGCGCGCCGGTTTGATTCGGGCAAAAACATACCACGGGAGCGACCGTTTGCAATACCCTCTGGCCGGCATCTTCATACCGTTCGCCGAGTATGCCAAGGTTTACTAAAAACGCGCAGGTGGGGCCGTTGAGCTGCGAAAATGTTAGCTAAAGGTGACTTGAAATATTGAGCTATTGAGCGCGCCTGCGGAAAGGGCATCCCGTTATTTGGCCGAAAACCGGGTCGCAGTTTCCGGTTGGACCGCTAGAGGAAACTGCGACCCGGAATCCACGCTCAAACCGGGACGAGCTTTCCGCAAAACGGCCCCAGGCACCCCCGGACGCAAACCTCAGCCATCTCTACATAGATCTCGATAGATTTGCCGAGAACTCAATCAGCGCATCTACCTGCGCATTTAAGAACCTAAACTCTCAGCAATAAGAAATCTTATATGAATTGACTTAGATTTTGTATATTCCGGCCCATAAGGGGATACACTACATCCTGAAAGACAAGCCGAAGCACCGCTCGGCAGACCGCCGAGCCGGTGCAAACGCACAAGAGAGAGGGAATTTCTAATGGGCAAGATTCTTGGTATCGACCTTGGTACTACTAACTCCGCAATGGCCGTTCTCGAGGGCGGTTCTCCGACCATTATCGTGAACGCCGAGGGCGACCGCACCACCCCGTCTGTCGTGGGCTTCCGTGCCGACGGCGACCGCGTTGTGGGCAAGGCCGCTAAGAACCAGGCGGTCACCAACCCCAAGAACACCGTGTTCTCCATCAAGCGCTTCATGGGCCGCAAGTACTCCGAGTGCACCTCTGAGATCAAGACCGTGCCGTATGAGGTCAAGGAGGGCCAGGGTGGCCGTGCCGTCGTCGACATCGAGGGCAAGGATTACACCGCCGAGCAGGTGAGCGCCATGACGCTCGCAAAGATGAAGGCCGACGCCGAGAAGTATCTGGGCGAGACCGTCACCGACGCCGTTATTACCGTCCCGGCCTACTTCAACGACGCCCAGCGTCAGGCCACCAAGGACGCCGGTAAGATCGCCGGCCTCAACGTCAAGCGTATCGTCAACGAGCCGACCGCTGCTGCTTTGGCCTATGGCCTGGACAAGCAGGGCACCGACCAGCGCATCTTGGTCTTCGACCTGGGCGGCGGCACCTTCGACGTCTCCATTCTCGACCTCGCCGACGGCGTGTTTGAGGTTCTGTCCACCTCGGGCGACAACCACCTGGGCGGCGATGACTGGGACCAGCGCGTCATCGACTGGATGGCCGACAAGTTCCAGCAGGAGAACGGCGTCGACCTGCGTCAGGACCCCATGGCCCTGCAGCGTCTGAAGGAGGCTGCCGAGAACGCCAAGAAGGAGCTCTCCGCCGCCCAGCAGACCACCATCAACCTGCCGTTCATTACCATGAACCAGTCCGGCCCGCTGCACCTCAACTACACGCTGACCCGCGCCGAGTTCGAGAAGATCACCCGCGACCTGCTCGAGCGCTGCAAGCAGCCTGTCACCAACGCCCTGCGCGACGCCAAGCTTAAGCTCTCTGATCTGACCGAGGTCATTCTCGTCGGCGGCTCCACCCGTATGCCCGCCGTCCAGGAGCTCGTCAAGACCATGACCGGCAAGCAGCCCAACATGTCCGTGAACCCCGACGAGGTCGTTGCCGACGGCGCTGCCGTCCAGGGCGGCGTGCTCACCGGCGACGTCGAGGGCATCCTGCTGCTCGACGTTACCCCGCTGTCGCTGGGCGTCGAGACCATGGGCGGCGTCATGACCAAGATGATCGACCGCAACACCACGATCCCGACCTCTAAGACCGAGGTCTACTCCACCGCTGCCGACAACCAGACCAGCGTCGAGATCAACGTGCTCCAGGGCGAGCGCGAGCTTGCCCGCGACAACAAGTCGCTCGGTAAGTTCCAGCTGACCGGTATCCCGGCTGCCCGCCGCGGCGTGCCGCAGATCGAGGTCACCTTCGACATCGATGCCAACGGCATCGTCAAGGTCTCCGCGAAGGACAAGGGCACCGGCAAGGAGCAGCAGATCACCATTTCCGGCTCCACCGCTCTGTCCGACGACGAAGTCGATCGTATGGTCAAGGATGCCGAGGCTCATGCCGAGGAGGACAAGAAGCAGAAGGAAGAGGTCGAGGTCCGCAACCAGACTGACAGCCTGTGCTACTCCACCGAGCAGACCCTCAACGAGCTGGGCGACAAGGTTTCCGCCGACGTGAAGTCCAAGGCCGAAGCCGCTATCGCCGACGCTAAGAAGGCGCTCGAGGGCTCTGACGTCGAGGCTATCAAGGCCGCCGGCGAGTCCCTGCAGTCCGTGGCCTACGAGCTGGCCCAGGTTGTCTACGCCGACGCTCAGCAGCAGACCGACGGTGCCGCTGGCGCCCAGCCTGCCGACGATGACGTTGTCGACGCCGACTACGAGGTTGTGGACGACGAGGACAAATAATCATGTCCGCCCGTAAAGCTCGCACGGAGGCGGCCGCCGCTGGCGCCGCCCCCGTTGACTCTGAGGAGAAGGACGTGAAGATTCCCGTAGAGGCCGTTGACGATACCGAGGCCAACGAGGCCCCGGCCGCCGAGGCTGCCGAGAACCAGGTAGAGGATTCCAACAAGGAGGCGACGATGACCGAGGACGAGATGGTGGAAGCTGCTATCCGCGCCGGTGAGGAAGCCGCCGACAACGACTTTAAGCTCAAGTTCGAGCAGGCCCAAAAGGAGCTTGCCGACGTGCGCAACGAGCTCGATGCTGCGGCAGAGGCTCAGAAGGCCGCCGAGGACAAGGCAAAGGACGCCACCGAGCGCACCGCCCGTCTGCAGGCCGACTGGGAGAACTTCCGTCGCCGCACCGCCAACGAGCGTATCGCCGAGCGCGAGCGCGCGACCGAGAAGCTCGTCACTGCGCTGTTGCCGGTGGTCGACGATATCGAGCGCGCGATCGACCATGCCCGCAGCCAGGAGCTTGCCGACGACTTTAAGCAGTTCGTCGATGGCGTTGACGCGGTACATGCCAAGCTGCTCGACGTGTTTGCGCATGAGGGCGTTGAGCCCATCGACCCCAAGGGCGAGGCGTTCGATCCGCTCGAGCACCAGGCCGTGGGCCGCGTCGAGGACGCATCGCAGTACGACGAGACCGTCAACGACGTGTACCAGAAGGGCTATCGCATGGCGGATCGCATTCTGCGGTCCGCGATGGTGACGGTGACCTATGGTGGCGAGAAGCGCCCCGCACCGGAGCCTGAAGCGGCGCCCGAGGATGCTGCGGCCGATACGGCCGAGAGCACCGATGAGTAATTGAGAAGGGCCCCGGGGCAACACCCGGGGCCCTTTCTGGCCTAGTGCCATATGAAAGCATGAGCCGTCGTCCGCAGAGGCGGCGGACGTAACAGGAGAGGAGCTACGATGGCTGCAGGCAAAACCTTCTATGACATCCTGGGCGTATCCAAGAGCGCCTCCGACAAAGAGATCAAGAGCGCGTTTCGTAAGCTCGCGCAAAAATATCACCCCGATGCCGGCGGCGACGAAGCCAAGTTCAAGGAGATCAGCGAGGCCTACGAGACACTTTCGGACGAGAAGAAGCGCAAAGAGTACGACCAGATGCTCATGTTTGGCGGCATGCCGGGCGCGGGCGGCGCGTATGGCGGCGGCTACGGTGCCGGCGCGGGCGCCAGCGGCTGGGGCGATATCTTCGACAGCATCTTTAGCGGCAACGGCGCTTGGGGCAGCGATTGGGGCTCGGGCTTTGCCGGGGCTGCGGGCGCTGCCGGTGCCGGCGCTGGCCGCAGCCGTGCTCGCAAGGGCGGCGACCTGTCGCTGACTGTCGACGTGACGGCCGAGGACGCGTTTCGCGGCGTGACGCACAAGGTCACCTACCGCATTCCCTCGACGGGCGAGCAGCAGACCATCACGGTCTCGGTGCCTGCGGGTGCGGTCGACGGCGGCAAGCTGCGCTACAAGCGTCGCGGCGAGTATGGCGTTGCCGGCGGCGAGCGCGGCGACCTGGTCGTGACCACGCACGTAGAGGAGCATCCACTGTTTAAGCGTAAAGGTGCCGACGTGACCATGGAGGTACCGGTCTCGGTCTATGAGGCGGCGCTCGGCTGCACGGTGGACGTGCCGACGCCCGGCGGTGCGACGGTTCGTCTGAAGGTGCCCGCGGGTACCCAGACGGGCAAGAAGTTCCGCTTTAAGGAAATGGGGGCGCCCGACGTTAAGCACCGTGGCCGCACAGGCGCGCTGCTCGTCGAGATCAAGGTGCAGGTCCCCACGAACCTATCCGATGACGAGCGCGATGCCATGACCAAGCTGCGCGAGGCCGACACGCGCGATTATCGCGAGAAGGTCAACCGTTACAAGGCAACGTACTAGGGCGGTCGTGGCGCACACCCGCGCCCGCGGGCTTATGATGGACGATAACGAGACGGAAAGGGGTCAGGTAGCATGGCCGAGGACAATAGGAACAAACCGCTGTACATGATCAGCGTGGCGGCCGAGTTGACCGGCATGCACCCGCAGACTCTGCGCGTCTACGAGTCCAAGGGCCTGGTGAACCCCCAGCG
Organism: Coriobacteriaceae bacterium; assembly: GCA_902362275.1. GTDB lineage: Bacteria > Actinomycetota > Coriobacteriia > Coriobacteriales > Coriobacteriaceae > Collinsella. The sequence continues at coordinate 12,388 of CABIWB010000002.1, forward strand.
CTCGGGCGGCAACACGCGTCTGTATTCGCGTGCCGATATCGAGCGCCTGGAGCTCATCAACCAGCTGACCGACGAGGGCATCAACCTTGCCGGCGTGGTGCGCATCCTCGATATGAAGGAGCGTGCCGAGGAGCGCGAGCGCGAGAACGAAAAGCTCCGCGCCCGCGTGCGCCAGCTCGAGGACGAGCTGCACGAGTACAAGATGCAGAAGAAGATCACTGCCCTGGCCCCGCGCGATGGCTCGGTTAACCCCGAACAGGTCATGCGCAAACTTTTGGGCGCAGGCGGGGATCTGTAGGTTACGCCGTTCTGCCGAACGGCGTAACGGCTCGACGCTGCGCGACGTCCAGAGCGACAATTTGTCATTCAAAAGGCAAGGCATGACCAGAAGGTCTATGCCTTGCCTTTTTCATGCCAACTTGTTCGCTCTGGACGTCGCTCGCTGTCCGTCCTCAACCTGCGACGTCGCTTTGGCTGGCACTTGGGGACGTTCCTTTTGTGCCGGCACTTTGGGACACTCCTTGTCAGGAGAGTGATGCAAGGCGCTCGTCCTACGCTTTACCGAGATAAAGTGAACGTGCAGATTCGTAACCCACTCGCAACCGTTCTATGGCACGATATTGAACGAATGTATGCTATGCGCCCAAATCTTTTGGGCAGAGTGGGAGACAGTATGGTCAAGCTGTACGAGGACGGCATCTACCTGCGCGGCGGCAGCGAGGTTGTGCCTGCGGCCGAGGCTGCCGAGCGCGGCATTGCGCAGACGCCCGCGGATGCCAAGCGCGGCACCATCGCGTATTCGATCCTCCAGGCACACAATACGTCCGGCGATCCCGAGGCGCTCAAGATTCGCTTCGATGCCATGGCGAGCCACGACATCACCTTTGTCGGCATCATCCAGACGGCACGCGCCTCGGGCATGGAGCAGTTCCCGCTGCCCTACGTGCTCACCAACTGCCATAACTCGCTGTGCGCCGTGGGCGGCACCATCAACGAGGACGACCACGTCTTTGGCCTTTCCGCGGCCAAGAAATACGGCGGTATCTTCGTCCCGTCGCACATCGCCGTCATCCACTCCTTTATGCGCGAGAACTTCGCCGGCTGCGGCAAGATGATCCTGGGCTCCGACTCGCACACCCGCTACGGCGCCCTGGGCACCATGGCCGTAGGCGAGGGCGGCGGCGAGCTGGCAAAGCAGCTGCTGCGCGATACCTACGATGTCGCCTACCCCGGCGTTGTGGCCATCTACCTCACGGGTGCCCCGCGCCCCGGCGTCGGCCCGCACGATGTGGCGCTCGCCATCATCCGCGCCGTCTTTGCCAAGGGCTACGTCAAGAACAAGGTCATGGAGTTTGTGGGCCCGGGCATCGCGAGCATGACGACCGATTACCGCAACGGCGTCGATGTCATGACCACCGAGACCACCTGCCTGTCGAGCATCTGGGCCACCGACGAGGACACGCATGCGTTTTTGACCATGCACGGCCGTGGCGACGACTACCGCGAGCTCAAGCCCGCCGATGTTGCCTACTACGACGGCTGCGTCGAGGTCGATCTGTCGAGCATCAAGCCCATGATTGCGCTGCCGTTCCACCCTTCCAACGGCTTTGAGATCGACGAGCTTAACGAGAACCTCGAGGACATCCTTCACGAGGTAGAGCTCGAGGCCGCCAAGATCGGCGAGGGCAAGACGCACTTTAGCCTGCTCGACAAGATTGTCGACGGCAAGCTGCACGTGCAGCAGGGCGTTATCGCCGGCTGCTCGGGCGGCAACTATGACTCCGTGGTCCAGGCCGCCCGCGTGCTCAAGGGCGCCAATACCGGCTGCGGCGAGTTCTCGCTGTCGGTCTACCCCACGAGCCAGCCCGTGGCGCTCGAGCTTACACGCCGCGGCTATATCTACGACCTTATGGAGGCCGGCGCGATCGTGCGCACGGCGTTCTGTGGTCCGTGCTTCGGCGCTGGCGACACGCCCGCCAACAACGGCCTTTCGATCCGCCACACTACGCGCAACTTCCCCAACCGCGAGGGTTCCAAGCCGGGTAATGGCCAGCTGAGCGCCGTAGCCCTGATGGACGCCCGCTCCATTGCGGCGACGGCTGCCAACGGCGGCGTCCTGACGCCGGCGACCGACCTGCCCGAGGAGACTTGGGACGAGGCCTGCGAGTACACCTTTGACGACGCGCCGTACAAAAAGCGTGTGTACTGGGGCTTTGGCAAGGCCGAGCCTGCCGACGAGCTGGTCGAAGGCCCCAACATTAAGCCGTGGCCCGCGATGGAACCGCTCGGCGACGACATCCTGCTCAAGGTGTGCTCCAAGATCATGGACCCGGTCACTACGACCGACGAGCTCATCCCCTCGGGCGAGACGAGCTCCTTCCGCTCCAACCCGCTGGGCTTGGCTGAGTTTACGCTCAGCCGCCGCGACCCGGCCTACGTGGGCCGTTCCAAGGAGGTCGACGCCGTGGAGAAGCGCCGCGTGGCCGGCGAGTCCGCGGGTGACCTGGCAGCACTCGATGGCGAGCTTGCCGGTGTGTTTGAGGCGTTGACCGGCGCCGGTGTCGCGGCCGATGCCAAGGCGACTGAGTACGGCTCCATGCTCTATGCCAAAAAACCCGGTGACGGTTCTGCCCGCGAGCAGGCCGCGAGCTGCCAGCGCGTGATCGGCGGCCTGGCCAACATCGTCCACGAGTACGCCACCAAGCGCTATCGCTCCAACGTGATGAACTGGGGCATGGTGCCCTTCCAGATGGAGGCCGAGCCCAACTTTGAGGTGGGCGACTATGTCTTCGTGCCGGGTATCCGTGCCGCGCTCGACGGCGACCTGAAGGATATCGCCGCCTACGTGGTGCGCGCCGATGGTACGGTCGAGCAGATTGAGCTCTACATTGCCGATATGACGGCAGAGGAGCGCGCCATCATCAAGGCCGGCTGCCTGATCAACTACAACAAGTTCAAGGCCGCTGCCGAGTAACGTTGCTGTGCGCCCCGGACACACCTTTCTCTCGTGCTCACGCGCTTCGCGAGGGTCGCCCGAGGGAAAGGTGTGTCCGGGGCTACCGCGACGCTCTCGTTGGGTCTTGAGGGACGCTAATAAATAGACTTGCTTGATGCCGCCCCTGTTATCGGGGCGGCTTCTTTTTGTCGAAGCACCGCATTGGGGACGGGCGCCTTTGTGGTGTCCGAGGTTTATCTCAATCTGTAACAGGTGGACCTCTATTTGCCGAGTAGTTGTTACAGATTTAGATAAACGGGAGCTGCTGAACATTTCATCTCAATCTGTAACATCTGAGGTCCAAAACGGCAGCTAGATGTTATGAATCGAGACAGTTGAGCGCCAGAGTCGAAAACCACCACAAAAGGGCCTGTCCCTTTCGTGGTGGTGGGGAGTGGACGGTTTCTTTTGGTGATAGTGTTAGCTGGCGGTATCATTAGCGCACGTCGCAGGTTTGTATTGTGAGGTGTTTTGCCGTGAGCCGTTCAACCCGTATTGGATTGATTGTCTTGGCGCTTGCGATCGCCGTGGTTGGCGCGGGCGTTGTCGGCATGGCATTGCTACCTGCTGCGGTGACGGAACCGGTGGTTAAGCCTGTGATTCAATCTATCGAACTTCTGACCGGCGACGACAAGCCCGAGACCATTACTGTTGATTTTGATGAGCAACCGGCTGCGCTGGGAATTAGCAATTATCCGCGCATTCAGCTTGGGGCCATGCGCTATACCACGGATACAAGCCTGATCGATAGGGCGTCCGAGCTACTCAAGGGTAAAACCTTCAAGCGTTGGTATGGATATGCGTCCTATCGAGCAAAGGCGAACGACATGGTTGGCGGATACCGCTCGTCCATCGAGTTGGACACCACGAATGGCGCCAAGTTATGTGATGTTTCGTACGATCCGGGCTACGAGGGCAATGAGGGTCCGAGCATCTACATCATGGACGGCGATGTCGCCTATGTCATGGAGGGCGACCAGACCGAGCTCAACGATTTTATGGGCAAGTGTATCCAAGATGCCTATAAACAGACCTGCTTACCCGACCCGCAGACTGCACGCGATAGTGGATCTGCCCGTACATGGCTGTTCGAGGATGAGATGCCCTGGAACGCCGAATCGGGAAGCACGGGTTCGGCGAAAGAGTAGAGAGCGCGACCACCACAAAGGTGTCTGTTCCCTTCGTGGATGGTGATTGCATGCGGGGTACCATGGGAATATTTCATGATTCAACTTTGATGGCGGGAGAGCAATGGCTGGACAACTGACAAAGCGCGCGTTGGAAGATTCTCTTAAGCGACTACTGCTTCAAAAGCCACTGACTAAGATCACCATCGCGGACCTCACTGAGGACTGCGGGGTCAGCCGCATGACGTTCTACTATCACTTTCAGGACATCTACGACCTGGTTGAATGGGCATGTGAGGAAGACGCCGGCCGCGCGCTCGCCAACAACAAGACGGCCGATACCTGGCAGGTGGGCCTGGAAAACATCATGCTCGCGGTGCGCGACAACAAGCCCTTTATCATGAACGTCTATCACTGTGTGAGCGCCGAGCGCATCCAGCGTTTTCTGCAGCCCGTGACATTCGACCTGATCGAAGGCGTGGTCGAAGAGTACGCCGCAGGCAAGAGCGTCTCACAAAGCGACAAGGACTTTCTGTCCCGCTTTTTCGCACATGCATTTATCGGTGTAATGCTCGACTGGATTGCCGCAGGCATGGCCGAGGACCCGAGCACAGTAGCCGAGCGCGTTTCCAAAATATGCGAAGGCCAGATTGACGCAGTACTAGCGAGATTTTAATTGTTACAAGGCAAGGCGCACGACAGCCAAGTGCGTCACGCCGGGCCGGATTTCGGTTTGGGAAGTTCGCGAAGCCCACTTCCAAAATCGAAATCCGGCCCGGCGTGACCTTGGGAGACCAAAGCCAGACAGGTTTGTACAATCCGCGCTGGATGATTAAAAACCTGACAAGGTGACAATCTTGTATCGGTTAGTCCGCGCTAAGCAGGGAAAAAGCTTGTTAACGAACTTCGTTGGCAAGGAGGAGCCATGTACTATTCAAGCGGAAACTACGAAGCCTTTGCTCGTCCCAAGAAGCCTGCGGGCATCGACCACAAGAGCGCCTACATCATCGGCACCGGCCTGGGCGCGCTTACCGCAGCCTGCTATCTGGTGCGCGATGCGCAAATGCCCGGAAGCCACATCCATATCTTCGAAAAGGACCCCGTTGCGGGCGGCGCCTGCGATGGTGCCGACATCCCCGGCGTGGGCTATGTCATGCGCGGCGGCCGCGAGATGGACAACCACTTTGAGGTCATGTGGGATCTTTTCCGCTCCATTCCCTCGATTGAAGATCCGGACATCTCCGTGCTCGACGAGTACTACTGGCTCAATAAGGAGGATCCCAACTACTCGCTGTGCCGCTCGACTAAGAACCGTGGCCAAGACGGCGGCACCGATGGCAAGTTCGGCCTGTCGGACAAGGCAGCGACCGAGATCATGGATCTGTTCTTTACGCCCGACGAGGAGCTGGCGAACCGTCCCATCACCGATTTCTTTGACGACGAGGTGCTCAACTCGAATTTCTGGATGTACTGGCGCACCATGTTCGCCTTTGAGAACTGGCACTCGGCGCTCGAGATGAAGCTCTATATCCGCCGCTACATCCACCACATCGCGGGTCTGCCCGACTTTAGCGCCCTGCGCTTCACTCGCTACAACCAGTACGAGTCGATGATTCTGCCCATGCAGCGCTATCTCGAGGCGCACGGCGTGCAGTTCCACTTTGACACCAAGGTCGAAAACGTGGTGTTTGAGGTGGGCGGCGGCGAGGGTCCGCGCCGCGCCGTCACTGGCACCGGCCAGGACACGATTCAGCGCATCCAGCAGGCCGCCTTTGCGCGCAACCCCTACAGTACGAGCACCAAGAAGGTCGCGCGTCGCATCACCGTGACGCATGCAGGCGAGATTTCGAACATCGACCTCACTGAGGATGACCTGGTCTTTATCACCAACGGCGGCTGTGTGGAAAACTCGACGATCGGCGCGCAGGATAAGCCCGCCGCATGGGATCCGACGATTCGCCCCGGTGGCGGTTGGGACATGTGGCGTCGTATCGCAGCGCAAGATCCGAGCTTTGGTCATCCCGATAAGTTCTGCGGTGACCCCGAGAAGAGCAACTGGATGAGCGCCACGGTCACCACGCTCGACGGCGAGATTGTGCCCTATATCCAAAAGATCTGCCATCGCGATCCCTTTACCGGGCACGTCGTGACCGGTGGCATTGTGACCTGCGAGGATTCGGGCTGGCTTATGAGCTGGACGATCAACCGCCAACAGCAGTTCCGCGATCAGCCCAAAGACCAGCTTTGCGTGTGGGTGTATGGCCTGTTTACCGACAAGCCCGGCAACTACGTCAAGAAGGCCATGCGCGACTGCACCGGCGAGGAGATTTGCCAGGAATGGCTGTATCACCTGGGCGTTCCCGAGGATAAGATTGTTGAGCTGGCGGCAAATCACGCCAACACCGTGCCCGTCATGATGCCCTACATCACCGCCTTCTTTATGCCGCGTGAAGCAGGCGACCGCCCCGACGTGGTGCCCGATGGCGCCGTGAACTTCGCGTTCCTGGGCCAGTTTGCCGAGACGCCGCGTGACACGATCTTTACGACTGAGTACTCCATGCGCACCGGCATGGAAGCCGTCTACACGCTCTGCGATGTCGACCGCGGCGTACCCGAGGTCTGGGGTTCGGTCTTTGACGTGCGTGACCTCCTTATGAGCAGCGTTAAACTACGCGACGGTGAGCCCATCACCAGCATGAAGCTGCCCATGGTCGAGCGAATTGCACTCAAAGAAGTGCTCAAGAAGGTCGAGGGCACCGACATTGCCAAGCTCCTCAAAGAGTACGGCGCAATCTAGCGCACAAGAACCACCACATTGGGGAACCTTTGTGGTGGTTTCTGTTTGTCTCAATCTGTAACAGGTAGAGCTCTATTTGCCGAGTAGATGTTACAGATTGAGACAAACGGGTGCCGCTGGTCATTTCGTCTCGATCTGTAACATCTAGAGCCATAAACAGCCGCTAGATGTTACAGATTGAGATAGTAAGGGGACGAGGCCGTAGCGGGTGAGCGCACCTGCTCCCTATCCATCAATCACTCAGAAAATCTTATATATAGAGACTTAGATTTGTGTATAAGATCGCGCAAAGCTGGCAACAATACTTCTCGAACAACGTGAAGCCGCCCCGTAGGGCGGCCGCCCCAAGAGAGGTGATTCCATGAGAATCGATAAGCTAGCAATGACGTCGCGCGAGGCGCTGCAGACCGCCATGAGCACGGCTGCCGACGCGCAGGCTGGCGCGGTGGAGCCGATTCACCTGCTGTCCGCCCTGCTCGGTGCCGGCGAGCGCAATATCTCCGTGATTATCGAGCGCATCGGTGCCGACCCGGCTCAGCTCGCACGTTCCACACAGGATGCCATCGACCACGCGCCCAAGGTTTCGGGCGAGGGTCAGCAGATGGGCCTGTCCAACGAGCTTGTCCGCGTCATCGAGAAGGCCGAGAAGAAGGCCACCAAGATGGGCGACAGCTTTGTGGTGACTGAGCATCTGCTGATGGCTCTTGCCGAGGACAAGGGCGAGGCGGGTCGCGTGCTGCGCGACGCCGGCGTCACCAAGGAGCGCATCGAGCAGGTCTACGAGGAGCTGCGTGGCGATGACCGCGTGACGTCTGCCGAGGACAAGACTCAGTTTGAGGCACTGGAACAGTACGGCCGCAATATCTGCGACCTTGCCCGCGCCGGCAAGCTCGACCCGGTCATCGGCCGTACCGACGAGATTCGTCGTACCATCCAGGTCCTGTCCCGTCGCACCAAGAACAACCCCGTGCTCATCGGTGAGCCGGGCGTCGGCAAGACGGCCATCGTCGAGGGCATCGCCCAGCGTATCGTGGCCGGCGACGTGCCGAGCACCCTGCGCGACCGCGACCTTATCGAGCTCGACATGAGCGCGCTGGTCGCCGGCGCCAAGTACCGCGGCGAGTTCGAGGACCGCTTGAAGGCCGTGCTCAAGGAAGTGCAAAAGTCCGAGGGCAAGGTCATCCTGTTCATCGATGAGCTCCACACCATCGTGGGCGCGGGCGCCACCGAGGGCTCCATGGATGCCGGCAACATCCTGAAGCCGGCGCTCGCCCGTGGCGACTTGCACGCAATCGGCGCGACTACGCTCGACGAGTATCGCAAGTACATCGAGAAGGATGCGGCACTCGCCCGTCGTTTCCAGACCGTGATGGTCTCCGAGCCCACCGTCGAGGACACCATCTCGATCCTGCGTGGCCTCAAGGAGAAGTACGAGATCTTCCACGGCGTGCATATCACCGATAGCGCGCTCGTGGCGGCCGCCGACCTCTCCGATCGCTACATCGCCGACCGCTTCCTGCCCGATAAGGCCATCGACCTGGTCGATGAGGCCGCAAGCCGCCTGCGCATGGAGCTCGACAGCATGCCGGTCGAGATCGACGCCACCACGCGTCAGTTCACCCAGCTGCAGATTGAGGAGCAGGCGCTCATGAAGGAGACCGACGACGCCTCCAAGGAGCGTCTGGAGGCCCTGCGCCAAGAGATTGCCGAGGTCCAAGAAAAGCTCAACGTGCAAAAGGCCGGCTGGCTCAACCAGAAGAACGCCATCGACCACGTGCAGGAGCTTAAGGGGCAGCTCGACGAGGCCAGAAGCGAAGAGGAGCGCGCGACGCGCAACGGCGACCTGGGCCGTGCGTCCGAGCTGCGCTACTCCGTGATTCCGGGTTTGCAGCAGCAGATTCAGGATTCCGAGGCTGCGCTCGAGGCACAAAAGCAGCAGGACGGCGAGGGCCTCAACGAGCAGGTGACCTCCGATGAGATCGCCGAGGTCGTGAGCGCCTGGACCGGCGTGCCCGTGTCCAAGATGATGCAGGGCGAGCTCGACAAGCTCAAGGGCCTGGAGGGCGAGCTGCATAAGCGCGTCATCGGCCAGGACGAGGCCGTGTCCGCTGTGGCCGCGGCCGTGCGTCGCAGCCGTGCGGGCCTCTCCGACCCGGACAAGCCCATCGGTAGCTTCTTCTTCCTGGGCCCCACCGGCGTAGGCAAGACCGAGCTCGCCAAGGCGCTGGCCGAGTGCCTGTTCGATGACGAGCGCGCACTCGTGCGTATCGACATGTCCGAGTACATGGAGAAGTTCAGCGTCCAGCGTCTGATCGGTGCGCCCCCGGGATACGTGGGCTACGACGAGGGCGGTCAGCTTACCGAGGCCGTGCGCCGTCGTCCGTACTCCGTGATCTTGCTCGACGAGATGGAGAAGGCCCATCCGGATGTCTTTAACGTGCTGTTGCAGGTGCTTGACGACGGCCGTCTGACCGATGGCCAGGGTCGCCAGGTGTCCTTCAAGAACACGATTATCATCATGACGTCCAACGTGGGCTCCAAGGCCATTGCCGATCTGTCCGGTAAGGACGAGGAGGAGATGCGCCATCAGGTCGACACCGCCATGGCTCAGACCTTCCGCCCCGAGTTCCTCAACCGTATCGACGATATCGTGGTGTTCCATCCGCTCGGCATGGCGCAGATCGAGAAGATCGTCGACATCCAGCTCGCCGACGTCCGCGCGCGTCTGGCCAAGGAGCGCATGACGCTTGCCATCACCCCGGCGGCCAAGCAGCTGCTCGCCGTGGGCGGCCTGGACCCCGTGTTCGGTGCCCGTCCGCTCAAGCGTCTGGTGCAGCGCGAGGTCGTGGATGCTATCGCGGCGGCCATCATCGACGGCACGGTGCGCGAGGGCGATCAGGTGACGGTCGATGTCGACAAGGACGGCGGCTTTACCGTCGTGTGCGACAACACCCCGGCAGCCACCTACGAGGTCCCCGACGCCGAGTAGATTTTGGGGCATGCCTTAAAAACTGCCAGTCGTCTCTAAACGCCAAGGGCGGCGGATCCAATTGGGTCCGCCGCCCTTTTTCGTGCGACAATCGATGATGCCGAACGGATGCGATGTAAGGAGCTATGCAGATGAAAGACGAGATCAAGACAAGCGCGCCGGCGCCCAGGCCCACGTCCAAACCGGCGCCCAAGCCGTGCGACCCTTACATCCGTGCCGAGAACGAGGACGATGACGGTTACGACCCCTACAGCGATCGACGCCCCGAGCGCGAGCCGATGTTCGAAGCTGACCCGTGGCGCTAATTGCATCAAGTAGCTAATTTGGCGATGATTTTCTGGGACGGGGTAGTCAAAAAAGTCCCGTCCCAAATCGACTGCCCAGGGAGTCGCATTCGAGCTTGGTTGTCCTCTCAACCACTCGGCATCCTTCGAGCAGTAATAGTGAAAAAACTTGCTTAAGTGTTAATCAAGTCAGACATAATCTTGCTCTCTAATTAATCAAGAATCGCTATAATTTTGATTAGCTAGAGAGCAAGATTGGAGAATGATGGCATTCAACGACTTGATCGCCCAGAAAATAAAGGACTTTGAACAGCAGGGGGTTCCGCAGGTCTTTGAGCGAGACCTTGATCTAGGAAACCCACAGGAGCCAAAGCGCGACAACATCGTAAATGTGATTGTGGGGGCCCGCCGTTGTGGAAAGACGTATCGCTTGTATCAGGAGATGCGGCGGCTTCAGAGCCGGGGCGTCGAGCTTGACCGGATGCTTTACTTCAATTTTGAGGATGAGCGCTTGCGCCCGTATGAGCCATCGCTGCTGGCGGACGTGCTCGACACGTTCTATGCGCTGTATCCTGCTGCTCGAACCGAGGGCGCTTACATTTTCTTTGACGAGATCCAAGAAATTCCCGAATGGGGTGCGTTTCTGCGGCGTGTAGTCGATACGGAGAAAGCGACCGTCTATGTGACGGGATCTTCTTCTAAGATGCTGTCCTCAGAACTTAAGAGCGAGTTCAGGGGTCGTTCTCTTGTGCGAGAGCTTTTTCCGTTGAGTTTTTCGGAATACGTTCGATATAAGACGGGGAGCGTTCCCGAGCCAGATGCGACCTTTTCCCCGAGCGATGCAGCGCTGCTTCGACATCATCTGATCGGGTATCTTGAACAAGGGGGATTCATCGCGACACTTGAGCAGACGCCTGCAGACGCGATTCAGCTGTTACAGGAATATGCTTCGCGAACGGTCGCCATGGACGTTGTTGAACGTTACGACGTCAGGAACCCTCGCCTGGCATCGCTGTTCTTGACGCGGTGTATGGCATCTTCGGGACGAGAGCTGTCAGTGAACAAAGTGTACAACGAGTTCAAGAGCAGACAGATACCCGTCAGTCGTAATTCGCTCAGCGATTTACTTGAGTATTATGAGGACGCCTACCTGTTATTTTCTGTGCCGGAGTTCACGCGTTCACTGGCAAATAACATGCGGTCTGCGTCTAAGGTCTACGCTGTCGACCCTGCGATGTTTGGAGCATTCTCTCCCGCATCGGCATTGGACCAGGGCCAGAGGCTCGAGACCGCAGTGTTCAATGCGCTAAGAAGAAGGACTCCCGCGGTGAGGACCGGCTCGGTCTGCCGCCTGCTAATCAAAGAGAAGAGCAAAAGCCATGAGGTGGACTTTGTGGCTGGGGACGCGCTTCTCATGCGGGCTTATAGCCTGATTCAGGTGAGTGCGGATATGGCAAGTGAGAAAACGCGCGAGCGCGAAATTGCCGCGCTTGATGCCTCGATGGCCCAGTTCGATCTTGGCGAGTCGGCAATCGTTACCATGGATGAACAGACCGATATTCCATGCGAGCACGGTGTGGTACACGTTATGCCCGCATGGAAGTGGCTCCTTGCCTAATCATCTATGGACCTGTGGGGTCAGGACCTCCTGGCTCCTTCATCACAGTTGGGGAGCACCTTGCTGCGCCAGGCTAGTCCTGGGCTTTGATGCTCGGCAGCAGGATCTGCGCGAGGTAGTCGGTCTCGAGTTTGGTCGCGGCGTCTGCGTTGCCGTCTTTGCCGACCAGCACGTTCTTGATCTGGCTATAGGTATAGCGGTTGCCGGTCGTGAGCTCGACAAGCTCAATGGCCGTGTCCATGGGGTAGGTCGACACGGGATTCTGCGTCCGTCCGTTGATGGTCTGGGGCACCACGTACGGATAGACGGGGCCGCTGGCGTAGACGGTATAACCGTTGCCTAGATTGGCCGCACCCAAAACCGTATCGCCCTCATCGGGCGTAAAGCTCTCGCCCTCGCGCACCGCGACGAGCGTCACAATCGGCGTATCGCTGTCGCCGGCAAGATAGATGCATAGCGTGCTGCCATTTTGCCAAGTCTCGACCTTGCCGTACCACTCGACGGGGATATCGAGCTGGTAGAGGTCGGTTGCCTTGTGACGGGCGTCGGCATCACGGGCCGCCTGTGCCTTTTGCGCGCTCACGGCATTGACGGCGGCGTCGCGCCGCGCGGTTGCCGCCTGCTGGAGCACCTTGGCGGTGGCGGCGGAGCTCGCGCCTCCCTCCTCGGCATATTTGGCGGCGGCATCGATCTGGTCGTCGGTTACCGTGTCGGCCGAAGGCACCTTGAGCTTAAAGGCGGCCTGGCTGCTTAGGTCCTGTCCGTCGCTCTTGATCGTGACCTGCGCCTTGGTGGTCGGCACAGTATAGACGGTGCCGTCGGACGCGATGGGGGAGGCGGCAATGGAGAGCGTGTAGTCACCGGGTAGCAGTTTGATGCCACGGCCGTGCTCGTCAACATAGAGTGTTTCGCTCACGGAGGATCCGTCAGAATCCTGGCCACTCACCTGTACGGGAATCTTGGAGCCGGCGGAACAGTCGAGCCCCGCGGCATGCACGCCAATCTGCACCGACATCATCGTGTGGGCATTGGCGGCGGCGGTGGCAGCCTGCTCTTGTTGATATCCGTTCCAGGCAGCATAGCCTGCACCGCCGGCGACGAGCGCGACGGCCACGACACCGGCGACCAACAGATTGCGGCGCTTGGGCGACATCTTGCGATGGCGAACCTCGGCCTCGCGTGCCGAGGGAACGGACGGCAGGGGAATATCGCCCATGGCGACGGTCTCGTCCACGGCTGGTGCGGAACCCAGGCCAGGAAGCTCGCGGGTCAGCGAATCCTCGGGCGGCAAGCTGTCGAGCAAGATGGTTTCCTCGCCCGTGTCGGATTCGGGCTGGTTGCCGGCCTCACATTCGGATTCCTCGTGCCCCGCCTCGACTTCGGTGGGCACGGCGCCATCGTCTTTTGCATCCTAATCATCGGGCTGCGCCTCGATTTCCGGCTCATCCTGCACATCAACGCCCGAATCGTCAAACGCAATCTCATCGAGTGAAATCCGGTCTAAGCTCTCCAAGGCCTCGGCGCAAGCTTCTGCATCTTGGGCCGCATCCTCTTGGCCCATCGTCTCATCTTTCATACATCCCCCAAGCTCAATATCGGGACAACAATGTACCCAAAAACAGGGTCATATAGAGCTGTCAGGCAATTGGAAATCTGATTTTATCTGTGCGAGAGGTTTTGAATATGTGCGTGGCTGCGCGCCGCAGCAAAAAGCCCCCGGAAAGCGGACAAATCGCTTTCCGGGGGCATGCAATACGTTGCATTGCGCGGAGTCGGCCAGGCGACTTCACATTCAAGCGGCATGTGCGCCGGGCATGTTACTCGGCGTGTGCGTAATCCACCTTGGCGCGGCGGGCGGTAGCCTTCTCCCAGTCGCTGGTGCCCTCAAAGACATCCTGCTTGTAGGGATTGCGGCCGAGCTTCTTGGCACGGTAGGCGACGTAGATGATCGCGGCGATGTTGGCGACCAGCGCGGCGATGGAGACCGTGGTGGCAGCGGCGGGGTCGAGCGTGGAGTGGGTCACAAAGATAGACTCCTCCTGGAAGTACGGGAACACCTGGGCAAACATGCACCAAATGGCCAGCGTAAAGGCGCGGTTCTGGATCCAGCCGCCCTTGTTCCAGATAAAGGCGGCGACGGTGGGCGCCAGCAGCAGCGCAAATCCGCAGAACCAGGAGTGGGTGGGCAGGCAGTTGTAGGTGTAGCAGAAGTTCCAGATGTCGTAGGCGATGATGTAGACCCAGGTCATGTCGGGCCACAGCATGTCGGTCTTGTCCTCGGAGGCGTAGACGCTCCACCAACCGGTCATGCAGAAGATGTTGATGATTCCGGCGATGCCGTTGAACACGTTGTTCCAGCCGGCCAGCTGCGTAGCACCTTCGGAGGTGACCCAAGTGGACTCGCCCAGGACAAAGAAGTGATATGCGCTCTCGAAGTCGGACACGACGGCGATCATGATGTTGATGGCGACGATCACAAACGGCCACGCGCGGAACCAATGCGCCTTGCCGATCTTGCCCCACTGGTACTTAATGGCAATGAAGCCCCAGCAACCGGCCAGCGCCGCGTATACCTTGGCGTAGTGGAACCAGCTGTTCTGGTACACATGGGTGGGGTTGGTGAGCGCCCACTCGGCACCCTGCGAAACGCCGATGGCGATGGCGACGCAGTAGATGGTCATGGCCAGCGGAGCCACGCCAAAGATGATTGCCGCGCCCAGCTTGGTGCGGCGGCCGACCTCGTTGAGCACGATGAGGCCAATAAAGACCATGGCCCATCCGGCCCAGTGGGTAAGGGTATCGCTACCCCAAACATCGAACAGCATGCTGCTCTCCTTTCACACGCCCGCGGCCCCTCTTCTGATCGCGGGCAGTTTGGCCAAATGTCGTCAGTTCTGGGGCTTGCGCTCCGGATACTTGGCGGTATAGCCCTCGATGTGGAGTGTCGAGGCGATGATTTCCTTGACCGTCTCGTCGGGCACATCGGGGTGCGTGCGGATATACATCAACAACCCCATGATGAGGGTGTAGAACGTCTCGTAGACATGGTCGATGCGTAGCTCATGATGGGCGACAAAATCTACCACGGTGGTGTCGCAGATATACTGCGCCACACGCTGGACCACGTTGTGCAAAAAGCCGCCGTAGAGCGCGCCACTGCTTGAGGTGAGCGTACTCGGCAGTTCGTGGCCGCTGGCGACCAGACGCTTAAAGAGCGGGGCGACGGTGTCGAGCGCGCCCTCGATATCGCCGACGGTGCGGCCGGCGTTCCACTGCTCGAGCTCGGAGATAAAGCCGTCGATCGCCTCGTCCATAACAGCGGTGACGGCGGCGTCCATATCGGCGAAGTAGTGGTAGAACAGTGAGCGCGTGCAGCCGGCTCGCTTGGCCACGGCCGAGACGGATAGATGCGACACGCCCAGCTCGGAGCTTACGGTGCGCACGGCATCGAGGATCTCGCGACGGCGTTCGTCTCCCGTCAGGCGCTTTGCCGCGCTATCGGACGCAAGAGTGGCGTCGGCCACAGGGATATCTGCGTACGTGTCGCCCATGTTTTGCCGCCTTTCATCCTCTTTTGCCTGACCGTTCGCCTAACAGTCTTGAATATTGTTGACGGTTCGTCAATACTATTTTTGACACAATGTCAGCAATGGCGGGTGAACGGCATGGGGGCATGCCCGGCCTGCAAAAAAAGAGGGGCGCTGCGGCCTCGTCGGGCTGCGGCAAGAGAAGGGACAACCATGATTCTCAACGGACCGGGGATTAGTTACACCGAGCCCGATACCGGCGCGGAGTTTGTGCCGCCGCTGCCGGAGCATCCGCGCGAGGCAATCGTCAAGCTGTGCGAGCACTGCACCAACCGTCTGCTGCATCGCGACGAGCTGCTGGGCTACGAGTACTGGTCGTTTGCCGAGGCCGCAACCGACGAGCAGGCCGAAGTGCTCTGCAAGATGAAGATGCGCCGCCCCTATACGCTGTCCGAGATGGTCAAGCTCACCGGCATGCCCGAGGCCGATATCGAGAAGATGCTCGACGACATGAGCTACACGGGCCTGCTCGAGTACAACTGGGAAAACCCCGAGCGCGCCAAGCAGTGGGTGCTGCCCATGCTGGTGCCGGGTTCCGCCGAGTTCCTCAACATGCGCGTAAGCCAGCTCGACGAGCACCCGGTCTACGCCAAGTTCTTTGAGCAGGCGTCCAAGGGACCGCTGTCCAAGGCCACGCCGATGGTGCCGCCTGGCGGTGCCGGCATCGGCATGCATGTAATTCCGGTCGAGAAGGCCATCGATGCCGCGAGCACGTCGGTGCCGATCGAGCATATCGAGCATTGGCTCGACAAATACGAGGGTAAATATGCCGCCAGCACCTGCAGCTGCCGCGCGAGCCGTCGCGTGATGGGCGAGGGCTGCGCCGATGACCCGGCCGATTGGTGCATTGCCGTGGGCGATATGGCCGACTATGTGGTCGAGACCGACCGCGGCCATTATGTGACGCGCGAGGAGGTCTACGACATCCTGCGCCAGGCCGAGGACAACGGCTTTGTGCACCAGATCACCAACATCGACGGCGAGAACAAGATCTTCGCCATCTGCAACTGCAACGTCAACGTGTGCTATGCCCTGCGCACCTCGCAGCTGTTCAACACGCCCAACCTGTCGCGCTCGGCCTATGTCGCCAAGGTCGAGAAGGACAAGTGCGTGGCCTGCGGTCGCTGCGTTGAGGTGTGCCCGGCCGGCGCCGCCAAGCTCGGCCAAAAGCTCTGCAGCAAAAAGGCGGGCGGTCGCGTGCCCGAGTATCCGCGCCAGGAGCTGCCCGACGCCACCAAGTGGGACCACACCAAGTGGTCGCCTAACTACCGCAACGACAACCGCATCGAGACGCATGAGTCCGGCACCGCTCCCTGCAAGACGGCCTGCCCCGCGCACGTTGCCGTTCAGGGCTATCTGAAGCTCGCGGCTCAGGGTCGCTATGACGAGGCCCTAGCACTCATTAAGCGCGAGAACCCGCTGCCCGCTATCTGCGGCCGTGTGTGCAACCGTCGCTGTGAGGATGCCTGCACCCGCGGCCGTGTGGACGCCGCCGTGGCTATCGACGAAGTCAAGAAGTTTATCGCCCAGCGTGATCTGGACGCAGCGACCCGCTATGTCCCGCCCGTGGTGACTCCGACGCGTGCCGGCGGCTTCGACCAGAAGATCGCCATCATCGGTGCCGGTCCGGCAGGTCTGTCCTGCGCTTTCTATCTGGCCGAGAAGGGCTACAAGCCCGTCGTGTTCGAGAAGAGCGAACGCCCGGGCGGCATGCTCACCTATGGCATTCCCAGCTTTAAGCTGGAAAAGGACGTTATCGAGGCCGAGGTCGAGATCATTCGCTTGATGGGCGCCGAGTTCCGCTATGGCGTGGAGGTCGGTCGCGATGTGACGCTCGACGAGCTGCGCGCGCAGGGCTTTAAGGCCTTCTACGTTGCCATCGGCTGCCAGGGTGGCCGCCTTGCCGGCATTCCGGGCGAGGATGCCGAGGACGTGACCGTGGCCGTCGACTTCCTTCGCGAGGTTAACAGCGGCAAGATCGATACCCTGTCCGGCCGCACCATTGTGGTGGGCGGCGGCAACGTGGCCATCGACGTTGCCCGCAACGCCTGCCGTCTGGGCTCTGAGCATGTTGAGATGTTCTGCCTGGAGAGCGAGGCCCAGATGCCCGCCAGCGAGGAGGAGCGTCGCGAGGCCATCGAGGACGGTGCGCACATCAGCTGCGGTTGGGGCCCCAAGGAGGTTCACCTGGACGAGGCCGGCCGCGTGTGCGGCATCACCTTTAAGCGCTGCACGCGCGTCTACGATGACGAGGGGCGTTTTGCGCCCGAGTACGATGAGAACGATCTGCGTCGTGTCGATGCCGACCGTGTCGTCATGTCGATTGGCCAGTCCATTGTGTGGGGCGACCTGCTGGCTGGCTCCAAGGTGGAGCTTGGCCGCGGTCAGGGTGCCCTTGCCGATCCTCAGACCTACCAGACCGCCGAGCCAGACATCTTTGTGGGCGGCGATGTCTACACCGGTCCGAGTTTTGCCATCGATGCCATCGCCGCCGGCCACGAGGCCGCCGTGTCCATCCATCGCTTTGTGCAGCCGGGGTCCACGCTCACCATCGGCCGCAACCAGCGCCGCTACACCGCGCTCGACCGCGACGATGTCGTGATCGAGAGCTACGACAACGCGAGCCGTGAGGTTGCCCACGTGGACCGCGAGCGCGAGAAGGCCGCGCCGTTTAGCGAGTACGTCGAGACCTTTACCGAAGAGCAGGTGCGCGCCGAGACCGCCCGTTGCCTGGGTTGCGGTGCCTCGATCGTCGACCCCAACAAGTGCATCGGCTGCGGCCTGTGCACCACCAAGTGCGCGTTCGACGCCATCCATCTGGATCGCGACCGCCCCGAGTGCTCAACGATGGTCAAATACGAGCAAAAGCTCCCCAGCCTGGGCAAGTACGCCCTCAAGCGTGCCATCAAAATTAAGTTCGGTCATTAGGTCCCGCCGTTCTAACGAACGGCGGCACTACCGACGCTGCGCGGCGTCCAGGCACCCCATCTTGCCCCTCAACTTCGGCGCCGCGGGCAAAAGCCCAGCGGACGCCTTGTTTCGGGGCAACCTGGGGCACCTGGATCGCCGCTCGCTGACGTTTGGCTGACATCGCATCAACCATTGTTGAAAGGTTTTCGCCTTGCATGAATTGGGAATCGTGTATCACATCATTCGCGATGTTGAGAACGTGGCGCGCGCCAATGGCGTGCGTCGCGTTTCGAGCGTGACGTTGCTGCTGGGCGAGGTCTCGGGCGTCGTTCCCGACTTGCTGCTCGACGCTTGGCGCTGGGCAGCAGATAAAAAGCCTATCACCGAGGGCTCGGAGCTTATCGTGGAACCCGTCGAGGCCGTGACACATTGCGAGGCGTGCGGCCGCGACTACGCGACGGTCGAGCACGGCAAGACCTGCCCTTATTGCGGCAGCGGCGAGACATACCTGCTGCAGGGCCAGGAGGTCATGATCAAGCAGATCGAGACCCCCGACGAGGACCCGGCAGACGCTGCCCCTGACGGCCTCTCCGACGCCCCCGATGCCGTCGACGCCGCCAACCCTCTCCACATCGTCTAGCCCCTAGTCGTTTAAGAACGTCCCCAATGACTACTTGCGCTAGAGCATAAGTCACGCTAATAGTCAAGTTATGTCTGTTTAAACAAAATAGCGGCAGTACAAGTGCATTCGCACTTGCTTAAAATCGGTATCAATGAACAGCATGCTTGTATCTATAAAATACATGACTTGATGAGCGACGCTTTAGCGGGAAATGAGTTGAAAAATAGCAACGTAATCAACTTGTAACAAACCTAGACGTTTAAACAAATAATCCAACCTTTTGCGAATTCAGCTATAATTCCACAATCCAAACAGGTATACTTCGTTCATGTCGTGTAGGAAATACGTAGACAAAAAGGAGGTTATGTGATGGTAAGTATTGTTCTTGCTAGCCATGGGGACTTGGCAGCTGGAATCAAGCAGACGGGCTCGATGGTCTTTGGCGATCAGCCGTCTGTTGCCGTGGTCTCGCTCGAGCCGAGCATGGGCCCCGACGACTTCCGTGCCAAGGTCGAGGAAGCAATCGCTTCCTTCGAGGACCAGGAGCAGGTGCTCTTCCTCGTTGATCTGTGGGGCGGCACGCCGTTCAACCAGATCAGCGGGCTCATCGAGGGTCACGATTCCTGGGCTATCGTCACCGGTGTCAACCTGCCTATGCTCATCGAGGCATATTCGCAGCGCTTTGACGCAAAGAACACTGCACATGCGATCGCAAAACATCTCGTGACTGAGGCTAAGGCTGGCGTGCGCGTCAAGCCCGAGTCTTTGGAGCCCGAGGAGAAGAAGCCGGCTGCGGCCGCCGCTGCTCCTGCAGGCGCCATCCCTCCGGGAACGGTCATCGGCGATGGGCACATCAAGATCGCCCACGTCCGTATCGACACCCGTCTGCTTCATGGCCAGGTGGCCACCACGTGGACCAAGCAGATCAACCCCAACCGCATCATCGTGGTTTCCGACGGCGTTGCTCACGACGAGCTCCGCAAGACTATGATCGAGCAGGCTGCCCCTCCGGGAGTCCATGCCAACGTCGTGCCCATCAAGAAGATGGCCGAGGTCGTCAAGGACACGCGCTTTGGTGACACCAAGGCCATGCTGCTCTTCGAGAACCCGCAGGATCTCCTCAAGGCCATCGAGGCCGGCGTCGACATCAAGGAAGTCAACATCGGTTCCATGGCTCACTCCAAGGGCAAGGTCGTCGTCACCAACGCCGTCGCTATGGGCGATGACGACGTTAAGACTCTCGAGGCCCTCAAGGCCAAGGGCGTCAAGTTCGAGGTCCGCAAGGTTCCTTCGGATTCCTCCGAGGATCTCGACGCCATGTTGAAGAAAGCTAAGGCCGAACTGGCCGCTCAAGCATAGTAAAGGAGGGTCCGATACATGTCTGCAATCACTATTCTGCTTGTTGCGATTGTCGCGTTGCTTGCCGGTATGGAAGGCATTCTGGATGAGTTCCAGTTCCATCAGCCGCTCGTGGCATGTACGCTTATCGGTCTCGTAACCGGTCACCTTCAGGAGGGCATCCTCCTGGGCGGTTCGCTCCAGATGATGGCCCTTGGTTGGGCTAACGTCGGCGCCGCTGTAGCGCCTGACGCCGCTCTGGCCTCGGTCGCTTCTTCGATCATCATGGTGCTCGCCCTCAACGGTGGCGCCACCGATTCTGCCAAGGCCGTTACCGCCGCTATCGCCGTCGCCGTCCCGCTGTCGGTCGCTGGTCTGTTCCTGACCATGATCTGCCGTACCCTGGCTACCGCTATCGCTCACGCCATGGACGGTTGCGCCGAGAAGGGCGACTTCGCCGGCATCGAGCGCTGGCAGTACGCTGCCATCCTCATGCAGGGCCTTCGTATCGCCATCCCGGCAGTGCTTCTGTGCATCATCCCGGCCGAGGCTGTTACCAACGCGCTTAACGCTATGCCCGACTGGCTGTCCGGCGGTATGGCTGTCGGCGGCGGCATGGTCGCTTCCGTCGGTTACGCCATGGTCATCAACATGATGGCCACCAAGGAGACCTGGCCGTTCTTCATCCTCGGCTTTGTCCTTGCCGCCATCCCTCAGCTCACGCTGATCGCCCTTGGCCTCATCGGCATCTCCCTTGCCCTCATCTACCTTGGCCTTAAGGATCTGGCCAAGCAGGGTGGCGGCATGAGCGGTGGCTCCGGCGACCCGCTCGGCGACATTCTGAACGATTACGAGTAGGAGGGGAGTGATACATATGGCAGAGAACAAGATTCAGCTCACCAAGGCTGACCGTAAGAAGGTTTGCTTCCGTCATCAGTTCCTTCAGGGCTCGTGGAACTACGAGCGTATGCAGAACGGCGGCTGGTGCTTCGCAATGATCCCTGCGATCAAGAAGCTCTACACCAGCAAGGATGACCAGATTGCCGCTCTTAAGCGCCACCTGGAGTTCTATAACACCCACCCCTATGTTTCCGCCCCCGTCATTGGCGTTACCCTCGCTCTCGAGGAGGAGCGCGCCAACGGTGCTCCGATTGACGACGTCGCCATTCAGGGCGTCAAGATCGGTATGATGGGCCCGCTCGCCGGCGTCGGCGACCCCGCCTTCTGGTTCACCCTTCGCCCGATTCTGGGCGCTCTGGGCGCTTCCATGGCCCTGTCCGGCAGCATTGCCGGTCCGCTGCTGTTCTTCTTCGCGTGGAACATCATCCGTTACGCTTTCCTGTGGTACACGCAGGAGTTTGGCTACAAGGTCGGCTCCTCCATCGCCAAGGACCTCTCCGGCGGTCTGATGGGCAAGGTCACCGAGGGTGCTTCCATCCTGGGTATGTTCATCATCGGCGCCCTGGTCGAGCGCTGGGTGTCCATCTCCTTCACCCCGGTCGTCTCCAAGGTCACGCAGTCTGCTGGTGCCTTTATCGACTGGGCTAACCTGCCCTCCGGTTCTGAGGGTGTCAAGGAAGCACTGACGATGTATAACTCCATCGGTGCTAGCGCCCTTGATCAGGTGAAGGTCACCACGCTTCAGGCCAACCTCGATCAGCTCATCCCCGGCCTTGCCGCCGTGTGCCTGACCCTGCTGGTCTGCAAGCTCCTCAAGAAGAAGGTCAGCCCGATCGTCATCATCCTGGCTCTCTTCGCCGTTGGCATCATCGGTCGCGTCTGCGGCTTCATGTAAGCACGTTTCGGCTTAAGACCGAGAATTGCTAGGCAAGGGCTTTTGAGCCATTGAAACGGACCGCACCCGGTGAGTACACTGGATGCGGTCCGATTGTTTTATTTGGAGGGCGAGGCGCGCATGGCGCAATCTCAGAACAGCACGGTCGATCTGGCAACGCCGGCAACCTGCCTGATGGGGCTTACCAGTCACGGTAACGTAATGGTGGGCAATAAGGCGTTCGAGTACTATAACGAGCGTAATCCCGAGGATTTTATTCAAATCCCGTGGGACGAGGTCGACTATATTGCCGCCGAGGTTTTGCGCGGCACCAAGAAGATTACGCGTTTTGCCATCTTCACCAAGGACAACGGTCGCTTTACGTTTTCGACGCGCGACGACAAAGAGACGCTTCGCGCGGTCCGCAAGTACGTTGACGAGGATAAGCTCGTGCGTTCGCCCGACTTTATCGATGTGACGGCCAAGGGCGCCAAGAGCATCCCCTCCGTCATCAAAAACCTTTTCCACAAAGGCAACTAGTCGTTGGGTAGTCATCTGCGACGTTCCTAAACGACTAGTCATTAAAGAACGTCGCAGATGACAATCTCGAAGAGCGGCTATGCGCTGCATGGTAGTGGCGCAAATCTGCTACACTAATACAACATGCCTCCGTAGCTCAGGGGATAGAGCACCGCTCTCCTAAAGCGGGTGTCGACGGTTCGAATCCGCCCGGGGGCACCAGGGAAATCGCAGGCCAGACGGTGTAAATCGTCTGGCCTGTTTTTGTATGAATAGGGGCAAAACTCGATTGAGAGGTGAGCTAGGGGCGAAAGTTCTTTCTATGGTGAAATCATCTCAACTTCATATTTTATCCTCAGGGCTGGTTTTCAACCCTTCCCACAGCCTGCGGGCTGGATGTAGGGCCCTTTGGTTATGGAAAGCGTTGAAAGCCTAGGTTGACGTTGCTGTGAGATGGGCGAGTTTCCAACAGCCTCCGACGTCTTAGGATTGCACGGAGGGCCTTACGGCGCAGGCGCCGTTGAAAACTCGTCTTTCTGCTAGGAAGACGAGTTATTTATATAGTCCATTTGCCTTTTAAGTAGTCTAAGGGTAATTGCCCATCCGACTGCTTCCGTGAAGACGAAGTCGGGCTCACCGCTGTTTGTGGAGGGGAGCATAATCGACTGTCTTGCCATCCTTGTGGCGTTGAACTTGTAGAGATAGCCATACTTGCTCTTTTGTTGCTGGATTGCGACCTTTAGGAATAGATAAATAAACTCATTGCCCTCATTGTTCTTGAGATGAAAGCGTTTGACGTCATCAGAGAAGATGCATTCATACGGGTGATAGAACCCAAGGCAAACTCCGTTGCCGTTGTATTTCACGCCGAGGACATTGCTGTCGAGTGATGAGTTTCTATCGGCTACAAAACCGGCGATACCGTTGCTGTTGTCGAGCGCTCCGATGAATGGGCGTCTTCCGGGCTTTCGGTTTCGGGATTCTAGGCGCTTTCCAGAGTGAATGTCGAATATCTGGTTGATTGGGTATGCCTCCCAATTTCTTCTGAACAAGGAGGAAGAGTTGAGTTCGAAGTCGATTACTCTCTCTCTCGCTCTCGATGTCGGAGGTGCGCTTCATTAGGAATTCGCAGCAGTGTTCGATCTGAATCGCCTCGCGCTCGCGAATGTAGTCCTCCATGAATTGCCAATCGGGATTGCTGGACTCATCGATGGGAAGCATTACTCGTAGCAAATTGAGCCGTTTTAGGCTGATTGACCTTCCGTGGCCGAATAGCGTTCGCTGTTTAGAAATGGATGCGGCCACGAATTGCATGGCATATCTTGAGAGGTTTCCGCTTGAGTCTCTTGGCCTTAAGTCCGTTACGTGGGTGTCGAGAGCGAACTCCATTGGTTGGTAGTATGCGAGACCCGCCCCGCCATCGCCGTCATTGTTTAGAGTGATGACGTGGCAACGATGAAGTCTTTCGTTTGGGATAGAGACAAAAGCCTTTACGCCGTTGTCGCAGTTGCGAGCGGAAATAAGTGGAACGTCTCCGACCTGAAGAGAGGTCATGTTTTTTTCGGTGCCGCGAGCCGGTTGAAATAAATCCGAGATTTTAAAGGGTGCCCAATCCCTGTTATTCAAATCAAACATCGGGGCCCTCCTCGAAGAGATAGCTACGACCATGAGAAACCATGTCTAGCTGGAATGTTAGATAATCGGCTATTGCCTTCTCGAAATCCTCTTCGGAAGGTATCTCGTCGTTGAAGTAATAGAAGCTGTGAAGCCACTCGTCGTCGGCCTTGACGGACGAACGGACACAAAACCTCGAGGGGGCGTCTTCGTGGCCGTTCCAGACGTCTAGAAAATGTTGCCTCTTGTCCTTTGCAGAGTCGCCTTCGACGAGGCCGACATGTGCACGCACCTCGTAGCCGTCGTCTCTGAAATCGATAAATCGGCACTCTTTATCAGGATAATGAGGCTCGCCAGCGGTAAACACAGCTATGACGGGATTAGTCCCGACCCCATAGAATGTATCGGTGTTGCACGTAATAACACCTTCGAGGGTGTGATGCTTGAGGATGGAGACCTTGAACTCCTTCTCGGCTTTGCTCTTTCCTGTCATTGATGATTGCGGAACGATGACCGCCGCTCTCGCACCTATTGTGAAAGAGTCGAGAAGACGTTCCACAAAAGATAGCTCGTATTGGCTTGGATCCGCTTTGGTTCCCTGGCTATAAGGAGGATTCATCAGCCCGACCGTTGACCCTTTGAGCTGTATTTGGGCCGGATTCTGCTTGAGGAAATCGCAGCATTCAAGGTTGCTGTTTCCGTCGCGCCTAAGAATCATTTTGCAGCCGCGACTGCAAACATGTTGCTTTGGAGCTCAATGCCGTGAAAGTGCGTTTTCTTAATGCCTTTGCGTTCCTGCTCGCTGGTTGCAGAAGAAAGCATGCGATGCATGGCGGCGATGAGAAATCCCGCCGTTCCGCATGTTGGGTCAAGCACCGTATCCGAAGGCTTAACATCTACGAGCTCACACATAAGGTCGCAGATGTGCTTTGGCGTGAGCACGATGCCGAACGTTTGGCCGTCCCCGCCGGAATAGCTCATGAACTCGCCGTAAAAGCGGCCTATGAAGTCTTCTGAAGTATTCTGGTACTTGATGCTCTTGAAAACGTGCTCGTTAAGGAAGTTGGTGTAGTAGTGCAGCGGGGTCATCCCGAGGGTATCGTTGACTTCGTTCAAGTGGAAGCTTGTTTGAATAATGCCGAACTCAGCAAGAAGCTTGTTTTTCTTTACATCTGGTCCGACGTTGGAGCGCGTGAGTCTTCCGCGAATGGCGTTCATCAGCTTGTCGCCGTCGCGCATGCCCTCGGTCTGGTCGCCGGTAAGGGAGTCGATTGAGAACCCGCCGTATTCGATTTCATCCAGAGCGAGAAGGATGCCAGCCACTACGAGGGCTTTATCTTGGTCCTTGATGGAGCCGTAGGTGCGAAGATATTCGTGGAGCTCTGCCGCATCTTTGAGAATTTGTTCGGTGGTCTTCTCGACGTCGGTTGGTTCGTCAAGAACATACCGTGTGTAGTATTCAACGATGTTGCTCGGTGAGAGCCAAGTGAACGATTCGAGGTCTGGGAGCCTCTTGTAGCCTTCTCGATCATTCACGAACACGGGAGATATGGTGTGATGCTTGGAGTCCCCTGAAACCCCAACGGCGAAGACCTCAGTGAAAGGGCTCTTCTTTGCGATGTGCGAGGCGTAGTGATAGCCACCGTTGACGGTATAATCGGTAACGGCCTCGGTGCTCATGTCGAGGATGCCAGAATCTGTTAGCTTTTCATGTCGACTTTGGCTCGCCTTATCTTCGATGACAAGAACAAAGCGGCCAATTTTCGAAACGTATTCAGGATAGCCAGCGTTTCCCGTTCCGCGCTTGGATGCGTCCTTGAGGGCGGTGTCGATTTCTTTGATGCTGCTCCCCTGTGATGTGAACTCAATATCACACTCGGTGAGCCTGTCGGCAACCCAAAGATCGAGTGCGGCTTCTTTCCTGGCCGTGTGAAATCCTTCGATAACGAGCTGGTGCGAATTGAATCGCGACAAAAACACTCAACAGTTTAACCTCCGGCTATAGAGCAAAGGAAAACTACTTCCAATCGGAATTATCGAACGGTAGCGATTCGGGGTTATTGCGTAGCAATCGGCCACGCGTCGCTCTTGCTGCGGCTCCCTGGCAACGCTCCCCAGGGTCGCGTTTCGTCTGCCTCCGCTCACGCCGGCCCCGCCCGCCGAACGGCTTCGCTCGATGGCTCCCAGTAGCCGCCATCGCTCCGCCGTGGTCGCCGGGCGGGGCCTCTCGCGCCGGGTCGCCGAGCGCCGTCGTGCGATGCTCTCCATCGATCGCGTCTTCTTGGCGTCGGCTCAACTGGCGCTCACCTGCCTGGGCTCGCGTTGCCTGGCCAACCGGCTCGCTCCAGGCGGGCAACCGCGACGCGCACGCGGGCGCTCTCCGAGCGCTCGGTCTGTCCCTTGCAGGCCATGTCGCGCTCGGCCAATTCGGACCGTCGACACCCGCGTCACCAATTTCCCCGCGGGGGGGGAGTTTTCGAATCCGCCCGGGGCACCAGAGATTTATCGAGCTCGGTACCGCAACGGCGACACGCCTTGCTAGTTTAGGAAAGCTCGTCGTCGGTGCCCTAACGCACTGCCGTTTAGCGCCGATTCTGCCATGCCCGCACTCTTCGCGAGGGTGAGGAGCGTGAATTGATCGGAGAGTGCCAACCACTCTGATAAAACTGTCCTCGCTGTCGGCAGCCCTCGTGCCGGGCAGAGCCCTCCATCCGATGGGAGGTGATGCCCAGACCGATTTCACCGAGCTCGTGAAGCTCCTGACCGCTATGGTCTCGCTCCTCACGGCCCTTGTCGGCCTTTCCAAGGCACTCAAGCAGGGTTCGAAGCCCAAAAAGAAAGGCCACCGTCGCTAAGACGATGACCTAACTTCGTTAAGCAACGGCTCTGCCCAGCTCATCACAACTTTGGCTGCCGTCGGCATCATTTTACCCTCCTGACGAGGAATTCGTCCATATTTCAAAAATCAAATTGTGCCCGCGTTGTCATCCTGCTATCGAAGCCTTGATTCTCATTTTCATTGCAACACCCTCAGGACTCAGCGCAACGCGTTGCGCTCGGTGTCCCTATTTTCATGAAAGACCCAGCAGTAGGACGCAAGCAAATTGGGCGTTTTGGTTTTAGAGATCGTGCCAGAGGAGTTGATTTCAGCCGGCTTGGCTCGCATTGCAGCCTTTGCTTCTGTCTTAGTCTTGCAGTGAACCGTATAAGTTGGGGATCGTTTATAGCGCCCCGTCTTAGGGTCCTTGATCCCAAGTAAGAAATAATAGCGGTAGGTGTTAGGCGACCTCTTGTCTTTCCAACACGTGCCTCTTCCGCTAATGAGTGGCTGTTCTGACATCTTTGCACCCCGTTTCTTTGAACAGCTTTCAACAATTCATTGAGTGCAGTTTAGCTAAAGCTGTTGGTAATATGTTTGTCAAAGCGTAGGCGCAGCTACCGGAGTTAAAAGACACAAACTGCTATGTCTATCTGCGGTTATATGGTGTTCAATGATGCTTGATGAATAGTAGGGGGTAGCATTAAATCATATCTCCTAAAGCGGGTGTCGACGGTTCGAATCCGCCCGGGGGCACCAGAGATTGATCGAGCCCGGTACACCGCCACGGTGCCGGGCCCTTCTGTTTCATGCCATGTCAAAAACGAAGCGCCCGCTTACTGGGGGAGCAAGCGGGCGCCTGTGAGCGAATATGTTTGCGGCGAGAGCCGTAATGAGCGGTGGGGTGGCGACTAGTTGGTCGTACCGGAATCGTCGCCCGTGCTCGTGCCCGAGCCAGAGCCCGAACCCGAGCCAGAGCCCGAACCCGAGCCAGAAAGTGCGACCGTCAGCGTAATCGTGCTGTCGGTGGACTGCTTGCCGGTGGGGGAGACTCCCGTAACGGTGGCATCCTCGTTACCGCTTACGGGATTGCCGTTCTGGTCACAGAAGCCAATGTTATAGAAACCGGCGTTGTTGAGCGTGGTAACGGCGACGGAAATGCTCTTGCCGTACAGGTTGCCCGGAACACTGGCCTTGCCGGACTTCTTGGCAATGACGACGGTAATCGTGGCGCCGGGCTTCTGCTTGCCGCTGGGGTTCCAGCTGATCACGGTGCCCTCGGTAACCGAGTCGTTCTCCTGGTAGCTCACGTCGACGCCAAAGCCTGCCATATCGAGGGCGTTGCGCGCCTGGGCCTCGGTCATGTCGGTTAGGTCGGGGACGGACGTGGTATCCGGGCCGCCCGAGACCTTGTACGAGATGGTCGTGCCTTTCTCGACTTCCTTACCGGCTTCGGTGCCCTGCTCAAAGACCTGGCCCTCATCGGCCTCGTTGGCCTCCTCGGAGGCGTTGCCCTTCAGGCCAACGCTTGCCAGCGCGGCTTCTGCCTGGTCCTTGGTCAGGCCGACAAGCTGGGGAACCTCAACCTTTTCGGAGGGCTTGGGGCCCTTGGAGATTACCAGGTTCACCTTGGTGCCCTTGGCCTTCTTGGTGTTGCCGTTGGGCGTCTGCTCGGCGACCTTGCCCTCGTCGACATCGTCGTTGTAGCTTTGGTCGATGGTGCCGACCTCGAGGCCGGCTTCCTTGATCAGCTTGACGGCAGTCTGCTGGTCCTTGCCCAGCACGTCGGGCACGGTGACCTGCTCGCCGCCAAAGAGTCCTGTGGCAAAGGCCACCACGATGCCGATGACGGCAACGGCTGCCACCACGGCGGCGATGATCTTGTTCTTGTTGGATTTGGGTTTTTCGACCTCGTAGGAGCCGGTGGAGCCCGAAACCGAGCTACGGGCGGTATTCTGGCCGCTCACGCCCGAGACGGGACGCACCATGGCGCGCGTCTGATCGGAAAGCTCGCGAGTCTTGGTGGCGCCCAGCTCGCCGGGGGCACCGATGATGCGCGTGGGCTCCGAGACGTTGACGGCACGGCCCGACAGGTAGCTGTTGAGCACCTGACGCAGCTCGTCGGCGGTCTGGAAGCGGTTTTCCGGGTCCTTCTCCATGCACTTGAGGATGATGCGCTCAAGGTCGGCGTCGACACCGGAGTTGATCTGGCTCGGCGGAATAGGCAGCTCGTTGACCTGTTTGAGTGCGACCGAGATGGCATCGTCACCGTCAAAGGGAACGCGGCCGGTGGCGCACTCATACATCACGACGCCCAGCGAGTAGATATCCGAGGTGGGGCCGAGGTCCTGACCGCGGGTCTGCTCGGGGCTGACGTAGTGGGCGGTTCCCAGCACGTTGTTGTCTTGCGTGAGGTGGCTGTTCTTGGCGCGCGCGATGCCAAAGTCCATCACCTTGATGTTGCCGTCGGGCAGCACCATGATGTTCTGCGGCTTAATGTCGCGGTGGATGATTTCGTGCTTGTGGGCGACCGAAAGCGCGGAGCTGATCTGCGAGCCGATCTGGGCGACCTTCTTGGGGTCGAGGGCGCCGTGGCTCTTGATGCCGCTCTTAAGGTCGGTGCCGCGCAGGTACTCCATGACGATGTAATAGGTGTCGCCGTCCTTGCCCCAATCGTAGACGCCCACGATATAGGGGGAGGAGAGACCGGCTGCTGCCTGGGCCTCCTGCTTAAAGCGTGCGGCGAAGGTTGCGTCGCCAGCATACTGCGGCAGCATGATCTTGACGGCAACCGTGCGGTCGAGGACCTGGTCCTGTGCACGGTAGACGGTCGCCATGCCGCCTGTTCCCACCTTATCCTTGAGGAGGTATCTTCCCCCGAGGACCCTCTGTTCCATTCCTGCTCCTAACATAACTATTCGCTCAACGATGTGTGTAGTACCTACGATGTGGCCGCTGGGGCCGTGTGGCGTGTTGCCGCTAACTCTTCGGTCGCGGCGCGTCTCGGGTGTCCGATTCGATCATGGGCATCACGCTCCCTGTGCGGCAAGCGCCGCGGTCAGGACGATACCGGCAATCTTGGCGGCCTTGACGTCATGCTTGTCGAAATCCTCCAAGGCCACCGAGATGGCGACCGTGGGTGAATCGTAAGGTGCAAAGCCAACGAACATCGAGTTGACGTTGGGGCCGCCGGTCTCGGCCGAGCCGGTCTTGCCGGCGACCTTGACGCCGGGAATCTGGGCATCGGTGCCGGTGCCGGACTGGACGACGGCAAGCATGGCCTGCTTGACCTGGTCGGCCGTGGCGGAGCTGACGGCCTGACCAAGCGAGCGGGACTGCGTGGTCTTGACCACGGTTCCGTCCGGGGCGAGTACCTGGGCTACAAAGTACGGGTCCATGACCACGCCGCTGTTAGCGATGGCGGCGGCAATCACGGCGTTCTGCATGACGGTGGTCTGCGGGCCGGGCGTGTGGTCCATGCCGACAGGCTGGCCGGCGCCGGCCCAGGCGGTCTCCCACTCGGTCATGAGCGACGGGTCGGCCATGATGGAGGCCGCGGAGGTCAGGTCCTGGCCGAGCTTTTGGCCGTAGCCAAAGGCGTTGGCAAACTGTACGAGCGTGTTTGCGCCAACTTCGTTTGTCACCTGGCCAAAGACGACGTTGGAGGACACGGCAAAGGCCTGCTGCAGGCTGATGGTGCCGTAGCTCTCGTTGGCATAGTTGGTGACCGGTGCGTTGCCGATGTCCATGGAGCCGGGCGCCTGGTAGGTGCTGGTAAGGCTGGCGGTGCCGGTCTCGAGTGCCGCGGAAAGCGTAACGACTTTAAACGTTGAGCCCGGCGTGTACAGCGCGTCCATGGCGCGATTGTACATGGAGCCGTCCTCGCCGCCGCCCGTCTGCAGCAGGGCATCGATGTTGGTGTTGTCGTAGGTGGGCGAGCTGGCACATGCGAGCACCGCGCCGGTACGCGGGTCGATGACCACTACAGCGCCCTTAAAGCCCTTGAGCGCCTGCTCAGCAGCCGTCTGGATGCGCGAGTCGATGGTGAGCTTGGCGGTGTTGCCCGGCTGGGTCTGGCCCGCGAGCGACGCGATGGCGTTGTTCCAGCTGGAGTAATCCTTAGAGCCGGTGAGCGTGTCGTTCATGACGCTCTCGATGGCGGTGGTGCCATACTGCTGGCTCACGTAGCCAACCACGTGCGCTGCCAGGTTACCGTTGGGGTAGGAGCGTACGTAGGTGCCGTCCTTCTGCTGCAGCGACTCGGCCAGCGTCACGCCGTCGGACGTGATGATGGAACCGCGCTGGATGTACTTGGAGCGGGCGATGGTGTGGTTGTTGGTCGGCATGTCCTGATAGTCCTTGGCCTTAATGACCTGGACATAGGTGAGGTTGCCGATAAGGATGGCGAACAGCGCCGTAAAGGCGAGCACCGCACGGGTTAGACGGTTGGCGAGCGCCACGCGGCCGAGTACACCGGATTCAGGCGTGTCAAGCAGGCGACGGCGCATGCGCGAGCCGACGGAATGGCTGCCGCTGCCGTAGGAAGACGAGGTGGCAAAGAGCGTGCCCGTCGGGGCGGCGGCAGATGCGACCTGATCATCGGTGATGGCAGCCATGGTGCCGGTGCCGGTAAGCTCGGCCTCGCGTCCGGTCGCCTCGTCACCGGCTCGCAGCAGGAGCGCGACGATGATAAAGCTCGCCAGCAGAGAGGAGCCGCCCTGGCTCATAAAGGGCAGGGTGACGCCGGTCAGCGGGATCAGGCGGGTTACGCCGCCAACGATCAAGAAGGCCTGGAAGCTGATGGCGGCCGTAAGGCCCGTGGCACTAAAGGCGGCGAGGTCGGACTTTGCGCGGGCAGCTGTGGTCAGGCCGCGAACGGCAAAGAGCATAAACAGGATGAGCACGGCGCCGCCGCCCAAAAGGCCCAT
Organism: Coriobacteriaceae bacterium; assembly: GCA_902362275.1. Lineage (GTDB taxonomy): Bacteria > Actinomycetota > Coriobacteriia > Coriobacteriales > Coriobacteriaceae > Collinsella. Next base: position 44,308 of record CABIWB010000002.1, read on the forward strand.
CTCCTCGCCGATAGCCGAGAAGATAAAGTCGGACTCGACGACAGGGATGTTGTTGGCCATGCCGTTGCCGATGCCAACACCGACCAGACCGCCATCGGCAAGCGAGAAGAGCGACTGGACGATCTGGTAGCCCTGGCCCTGGGCGTCCTTAAACGGATCGAGCCAAACCTGGAAACGCACCTGAACGTGCGATAGAAACTTGTAGGCGCCCACGGCTCCAACGGCTAAGAGCGCAAGGCCGATAACGACATACGAAAAGCGCCCCGTGGCAACGTAGAGCATCAGCAAGAAGATGGTGTAGAACAGCACGGCCGAACCCAGGTCGCGTTCGAAGACGACGACGAGCAGGCACACACCCCACACGGCAAACAGCGGCAGCAGCAGTCGCAGGCGAGGGATCTTAAAGCCCAGGATCTTGCGGTTGGAGATGGAGAGCAGCTCGCGGTTCTCGGCCAGGTACCCGGCCAGGAACAGCACGATAAAGACCTTGGCGAACTCGCCGGGCTGGATGGTAAAGCCCGCGATGCGAATCCACAGCTTGGAGCCCGAGATCGTGGTGCCGATAAAGATAGGCAGCATCAGCAGAATGATGCCGATGATGCCAAAGGTGTACTTGTAGCGCATGACCACATCGAGGTTCTTAACCAACGCGAGCGTTCCCACCATCAGGGCCACCGAGACAAACAGGATGATGAGCTGCGAGATGGCGAGAGCGGGGGCGAGGCGTGTCACGAACGTGATGCCGATGCCCGAAAGTATAAATACGATGGGTAGGATGGCGGGGTCGGCACCGGGCGCCAAGATGCGCACGGCGATATGTGCCGCGGCGAAGGCGGCAAAGAGGCCGATCGGCACGGCGAGCGTCTCAAAGGAGATAGCGGCGCCCGCGGTGAGCACGTACATCGCATACAGCAGGATGACGGGGAACGCCGAGGCGATGAGCAAGAGCAGTTCGGTGTTGCGGCGACTCATAAGCGGCACTCCCTTTCTAGTTCTTTTCGGAGGCTTCGGCCTCGGCGGACTGTTCGGCGGTTTTCTCGGAATCTGATTCGGAGGTCGATCCCTGATCGGTGTTGTCGCGAATCGTTTGCGCGTCGATCACCTGGCGGGTCTGCTCCTCGTCGATCTGGTGGCGGTACTTGGATATCGTGTCCTGCGCATCGTCGACACTTGTTTGCGGAATGCCCGCCTTGAGGCGGTTTTGCGTGTCTTCGGGCAGGTCGGACAGCTTTATACTGGTTTCGCTTTCGAGCCAGTGGAGCTTGAGTCCGAGCGGCTTGCCGGGCAGGCCGCGCCAGACGGCGACATTGCCCTGGTGGGTACCCAGGTAGTACGAGCCGGTGACACCCGTGTAGGCCCAGATGCCAGCTGCCAGCACAAAGACGAGGGCCAGGATGGCGGCGATAGCAACGTTGCGGCGACGCACGCGTTGCGCCTCGCGCATGACGCCATCGTCAACCAGGTCAACGACTACTACGGTCACGTTGTCGTGGCCGCCGGCGGCAAGCGCCGCGTCCACTAGGTTGTCGACGCAGATTTGCGCGGTTGAGGACTGCGTGGCGATGTTCTCGATATCGCTATCGGGAATCATGCTCGAAAGGCCGTCGGAGCACAGGATCAGACGGTCGCCTTCCTCGATATGCAGAGTGAAGTGGTCGGCATACATGGCGGGGTCCGAGCCCAGCGCACGGGTGATGACCGAACGGTTGGGGTGGACGCGAGCCTCATCTGCCGTGATCTCGCCGGCGTCCACGAGCTCCTCCACGTAGGAGTGGTCGCGGGTCACGCGGATGAGCGTGCCCTCGTGGAGCAGGTAGGCGCGAGAGTCACCCACGTGGGTGATGGCGAGCGTGTCGTTTTCGATATAGGCGCAAGTGGCTGTGCAGCCCATGCCGGGCTTGCCCAGGCCATTCAAGGCAGCCTCGATTACGGCGGCGTTGGCGGCTTCGACGGCTGCCGCCAGGCGTGCGGCGTCGGCAGACTGAGGAGCTGTCTTGGCGATGGTCTCGACAGCGATAGAAGAGGCCACCTCGCCGGCAGCGTGACCACCCATGCCGTCGCATACGCAAAAGAGCGGCGACTGCACCAGGTAGGAATCCTCATTGTGCGGGCGCACGCAGCCAACGTCGGAGCGGGCGCCCCACATGAGTTGCGTGGTGGTGCCGGCATCATAGGTCGAGTCGGTCTCGATGCGCTCCTCGGTTAGGGGTTCAAAGCTCATGGTCGAGCCGGGGTCTTTGAGCTTGGCCTCAACGGCGGCAACGTCGATTTCGGCTGTGTCACCGGGAGAGACGGTGTCGGTCTCGGCGTTTGATTCGGAATCGCCGGTGTCTGGGGAGTCGGGCTCCTCGGAAACGCGGGCGGTCGACTCGTCATCTTGCGGGCTGACGTCTATAGGCTCGGGCGCCGCAAAGTGCGACGGCGCGGGCGTGCTTTGCGGCTGGGCGGCGGGCTCGGCCACGGCATCGGACTCGCTTGCGGGCGCAGGCTGCGGGGTCTTGGGTGCAGGGCCGTCCTCGGGGGATGTCCCCGCCTCGGGCGCCGGCGTAGACGCGGGCGCAACCTCGGATGCCGGGGCTATGGGAAACGCCGGCGCGGCGGGCTCGGGTGCCGCAAACACCGCAGCGCTCTCGTTGATTGCCGCGGCGACGGGCTCTGCAAAGTGAGCCGGCGCCGGGGTTGCTTCGGGCGCTGTGGGCTGTTCCGCAGCATGTGCGCCGATGGGCGCCGCTACGGCATCCTCTTCGTCCTCGTTATCGGCGAGATCCGAAATATCATGCGTTACATGCGAAAGAGGCAGGGAGAACACGGTGTCCTCGGGCTCCACGGGTGCGGAGCCCGCCGGAGCGGCGTGGGCCGGCGCAGCTGTGGCGGCGGCCGGTGCCTCGGTCATAGTTGCGGACTTGTTCTCCTCGTCGATCATCGACGGTTCACCTTCATGACCACGTCGCCAATCTGGACTTCGTCGCCCTCACGCAGCGTCGCGGGCTCCACGAGCTGGCGGCCGTTGACGAGCGTGCCGTTAAGCGAGTTGAGGTCCTCGATGATGAGCGCCGGGCCCTGCAGCGAAAAGCGCGCATGCGAGGCCGAGACGAACGGTTCGTTGATGCAGATGTCCGAAGATGGCGAGCGACCGACGATGACGGGGCCGAGCATGTCTACGTGGATGCCGCGGATACCGCGCGGACCCTTGTCCACATCAATCGTCCAGATAGCCGAGTCGCGGCGCTGCCCGCGCACAAGTCCCACGCCGGTCTTCATGACGGCGAACAGGAAGATATAGAGCAGGGCGACCAAGACGATGCGGCCTGCAAAAAGGACGATATCGATGTTCATAAGCGACTATCCCCTAAATTCAAAGGTGCTCAGGCCAAACGTCAGCAGATCGCCGTTGCGCAGCGGGCAGCGCGTAATGCGGCGGTTGTTGACGAGCGTGCCGTTGGTGGAATTGAGGTCCTCGATCGACCAATCCGAGCCCGTAAAGGTGAGCTGGGCGTGGCGACGCGACACGTTGGGGTCGCGCAGGGCAATGTCGGAAACCGAGCGCTCGCGACCGATGGTCACCTGTGCGGAGGTGATGCTATGGCTCTCGCCGCTCACGACATCGACGAGCTGGGCGAGCGGGCGCTGCGGGGCGCGAGTGCTCGCCATGTTGGAGGCGATGCCGGCTGCGGCACCTAGGCCCACGGCGGCACCGGTCGCGGCGGCTCCGCCCATGCCGGCAAGCGCGTCGCGCGAGACGGTCTGCGGCACCGGGATAGGAGCGGCGGGGTCGGGGACGCTAGGCGCGAAGGGATCTGCCACGGCAAGCGGGTCGGGAGCGGCGGCGCGAGGCGTCGGCTGCTGCTGGGGCATGGCGGCGGGGCGCTGCTGCTGCGGGGCAGCAAACTGCTGCTGGCCGGCGCGCGGGGCGCTGGCGGCACGGCTTGCCGCGGAGTTGTTCTGGCCCAGGCCGTTTTGATAGGCGCGCTCTTCTTCGTACAGGCGACCGAGCGTGGGGGCATCGACGTTCTCGGCAAAGACCGAGAACTTGCCGGCGCGCAGCTGCGGATCGATCATAAAGCGCACGAGGGGCTCGCCGACAAAGACATAGCGGCGCTTTTCGGCCTGCGCCTTCACAAACTCGCGGACCTCGCGCGAAAGCTCGGGGTAGAACGGGGCGAGCATGGGATCGTCGTCGGCGGCGATAAGGATGGTATAGAGTGCCGGCGCCGTGTTGACGCCGTTGATCACCAGAGTCTGATCCTCCATGTCGCGAGCGGCCTGCTTGGCAAGCTTCTTAAAGGAGAACGGGGCACGGGTGGCACCGAAGATGCCGGCCACGTGGTCCTCGAAGATGTTCAGGAAGTTCACGAAAGATCACTCTCCGTATAGGTTCTTTGGTATCCGAGCAAATATAGGCATATCCCAACGATTATAGAGGATAGGATTCCCGCAACCGCCGCCTTGGCGATGACCGCGGCTGCAAGGCTGGCAATTTCCATATGGTGTGCAAGACAGGACGCCGCTGCGCAGCCGATGCCGGTGACAGCGATGGTGGCGATTGCGGCAAGGTTTGAGCCCTGATCGACACGCTTGGCATGGGCATTGAGCAGCGCGGATGACGCTGCGGCAGTTGCCGCGACCAGCACAAAGGCAGCCCAAAGGAGCGGGTCTCCCAGCGCTGCGGCAACGTTACCGAGCCCCAGCACGCCTCCGGCTGAAAGCGCGACCGTGGCCAGACGGGCAAAAAGCGCGCCCATGCCCGTTGCCGCGGCGGCGCTTGCCGGGCCGAGCCAAAATGACGCGACGCCGGCGGCGACCCCAGCTGCCAGGAAGGTATTGCCGGTCAGACAGCCAAGCGCGAGTGCACAGGTGAGCGTGGCGCTCGCGGCAGCCTCGGTGCGACCCCAGGCGATCCACCAACCGGACATGGCGGCGGCAAAGATCACCGCGACGGGCAGCATCGACAGGATGCCCTGTGCCTGCATGGTGGCGTTGGCCATGAGCACCAAAAAGCCCACAGCCGAGATGGCCGAGCCAATCTGGGGGGCCAGGCCAGCCGCCGCTCCGATCGCGATGGCCGCAATGACCAGGCCGGGAAGCGCCGCGACCCCGGCCGATTGCATCAGCAAAAAGCTAAAGGTGCCGCACGTTAGCGCCGAGATAGCGCGCATGGTGTAGTCGCGCGCATGGCTCCAGCGCGTGCCCGCCCAGCCGAGTGCGGGGTCGACCTCGATGGCGTCGTCCTCGTAGTGCGACGGCTCGATATCGTCGAGCTCCTGCTCGTCATCCGAAAGTTCGCCAACCATTTGCTCCAGGCTGCGACGGCCTTCGCGCACGCTGCCCAGACCGGCAAGGAGCTGGTCGCAAAATGCCTCGATGCTGTTGGGGCGGTCCTGCGGCATGGGGGAGAGCGCGCTCATGAGCGCGGCCTCGGCTCCCGGGGGAAAGTATGGTATCAGCTCGCTGGGATAGGTGGCGCCGCCGATGATGCGGTCGAGCGAGTCGGCGGGCGTGGCCGCCATAAAGGGAGCGCTGCCGCACAAGCCCTCATAGATAACGCAGGCAAGGGCAAAGACATCGGCGCGCTCATCGACCGTGCCGGTCTCGATATCGAGCTGCTCGGGCGGCATGTAGCCGATGGTGCCGCCGCGCGAGCCGCCAAAGCCACCGGCGGACGACAGTCGCGCCATGCCAAAGTCGGTGAGCTTTACATTGCCCGAGTGGTCGATGAGCACGTTGGCGGGCTTAATGTCCAGGTGGAGCACGCCATTGCTATGGGCGAAGGTGAGCGCCTGGCCCAGGGCATCGGCAATGGCCGCGGCCTCGTCAAAGGTAAGTGAGTGGCCGTCCGCGCGGTGCAAAAACTCGGCCAGCGACATGCCATCGACATATTCCATAACCAGGTAGGCATAGGCTGTGTCGTGCGTAAAGTCGATGACCTGCACGATATTGGGATGTTGAAGCATGGCGGCAGTGTGCGCCTCGCGCAGGACATCCATGATGTCGCTGGCGGGCATACCGGCACCGTTGATAAGGGGGATGCGCTTAATGGCGACGCGGCGGCGCAGGTGCGTGTCGCGGCAGATCTCGATGGAGCCAAAACCGCCGGTCGCAAGTGTCTCGAGCGGCTGGTACCGCTTGAGCAGCTCGCGAGAGCTGGTGCCCTCCAAAGGAACGTCCGGCGAGAACCGGGCGGTATGTTGCGAGAAAAGCGGCATGGCCAACCCTCGTGCGTTTAAAGTTCGTTTGCGAGCGGCGGGCGCGGGGCCGAGCCATTCGCGGTGGCATAGATGCTGCTAGTGTAGCACGCTCGGGCGCATGGGGAGGATAGCGGGATGCGAAGCTGCCTGTCTGACTTGGCCTTAGCGCTTCTTCTTGTTCTTCTTCTGCTTGTGTTGCTTGCCCTTGGTCTCCTGGGGCTGGTCGCCCTGTTTGGCTTCGGCAGCGGCCTTTTCTGCCTTCATCTTCTTGCGTTTCGTCTCGATGCGGAGTTTTTTGTTGATGCGCGCCTTGAGGAAGGGACCGAACTGCTCGGCATCGCCGCGGACAAAGGTGTCCTTAGGGATCGTCACGCCCTGGTCGGCGAACATGGCCACAAAGATGCGCTCGCCGTCGAGCACGTGGTCGAGCTTTTCAAACGGGAAGAACTGCGACTTGCCGCTCTTGCCCCAAACCATCAGGCCGTCCTCGTTGGCGGCGACGCGGCGATAGCGGCCGCCCATGGACTCGTCGGCCTCGACGGCGTCGATAAAGTCGCGGGCGAGGGTGTGGTGCAGGTTCTTGCTCCACCAGGCCAAAAAGGCGCCGAATACGATCAGCACGACGCCAAACTTGATCCAGTTGCTGCCGGCCACCAACATGCCGATGCCGATGAGCGCGGCAATTGCCGCGGCGACATACAGCGAGCCGCGACGCCTGGGCGAGGCGACCAGGCGGGCGAAGTCGGTGACCAGGTCGTTTTCGTACTGGTACTCGTTGAGGTACAGGATACCGTCGTCGGCTGCTGCCTGCGCCTCGAGCGCGACCTCGACCTGGTCGGCTGCTTCGGAGGGAACGAGGTTGCTCTCTGCATCTGCCATGCTCTTTGGACTCCTATCGCGGCGGGCTCGCCGTACGGGTTATTATGAATGCAGTATGCCGTGCGACCGCATGGCCGTCGCGGCAACAAGACTCAGTATACCCGGGGGAGCACCCATGGAATCGTTGTACCGAAAGTATCGCCCGCTCACCTTCGACTCCGTGGTGGGCCAGCATCATATCGTCTCGACGCTCGAGCACGCTATCACCGAGGGACGCCTATCCCATGCGTACCTGTTCTGCGGACCGCGCGGCACGGGCAAGACCACTATGGCGCGCATTCTGGCCAAGGCGCTGCTGTGCCGCAATGCCGAGGCGGCGTGTGCCGAGGGTGCAAGCGGCTGCATGCCCGACGGTACTTGTGAGGAGTGCGAGCTCATTGCCGAGGGCAACCACCCGGATGTCTACGAGCTCGATGCCGCAAGCCGTACTGGCGTGGACAACGTGCGCGAGGAGATCATCAACTCCGTCAACTTTGCCCCGGTGCGCGGCAAGTACAAGATCTATATCATCGACGAGGTCCACATGCTCACGACGGCGGCGTTCAACGCGCTGCTCAAGACGCTTGAGGAGCCGCCGGCACACGTGATCTTTGTGCTGTGCACCACCGACCCGCAAAAGATTCTGGAGACCATCCTCTCGCGCTGCCAGCGTTTCGATTTCCATCGCATCGGCAATGAGGATATTGAGCATCGCCTGGCATACGTGTGCGAGCAGGAGGGCTTCGATTACGACGACGAGGCGCTGGCCATCGTGGCGCGCCATGCCAAGGGTGGCATGCGCGACGCGTTGTCCACGCTGGAGCAGCTGAGCGTTTTTGGCAACGGTTCTGTGCATGCGGACGATGCCCGCTCGCTTTTAGGCGAGGTTTCGGACCAGATTCTGGGCGAGTTTTCCCGCGCCATTGCCGATCGCGATGTTGCCGAGATCTATGGACTGATCCGTGCGCAGGTCGAGGAAGGAAACGACCTGCTGGAGCTGACGCGCGACCTGGTGGCGCATGTGCGTGACGTGTACGTTGCCTGCGTTGCCGGTGCCCGTGCCGAGCTGTTTGAGGGTGGCTCCGAGCAGGCCGAGGCGCTTGCTGCCGAGGCCGCTGCCTTTGGCGAGCATCCTGCCGACCGCCTGGCCCGTGTGCTGACAGTGCTCGATGATGCCGCACTGGAGATGAGGGGCGCGAGCGATGTGCGCCTGGTGCTCGAGATCGCCTGCACGCGCCTGGCACGTCCCGAGGCTGATATAACGATTGAGGCATTGGCCGAGCGCGTGGCACGCCTGGAGGCCATGGTTGCCAATGCCGCGGTGCCGGCGAGCGTGGCTGCTGCTCAGGCCGCCGCGCCTGCAGCATCCGTACCCGCTGCCGCCCAGCAGCCGACGCTTATCTCGGGTGCCCGAGCTGCCGCTCCGGCGGCATCCACTGCCCCCGCTGCTACGTCCGCGCATCAGGGCGGCATGCCTTGGGACCGTGGTGCTGCCGCTCCGGCGGCTCAGCCGGCGTCTCGTGCTGCGTCCGCACCGGCGTCCAAGCCTGCGGCGTCCGCGCCCCAGCCCGCCGCTGCCCCGGCTCCCGCATCTGCCGCCGTGCCGGCACCTAAGCCCCAGCCCAACACTGCCGCTCAGGTTGCTGCCGCCGGTGCTGCCGAGACGCCCGCGGTCGAGGATGCCGGAGAGCTGCAGCGCAAATGGGCCGAGGTTGTCGAGCGTGTCAAGGCTCGTCAGGCCTCCTACGCAGGGCTTTTGCTCAATGCTCGCGCCACGGCCGACGACGGCTCCAAGCTCACGGTCTCGTTCCCCGCGGGCTCGACCTTTGCCATTAAGATGCTCGGTCGCGCCGATACTCAGTCGGTGGTCCTGCCGACGGTCTGCGCGGTCTTCGGTCGTCGCACCGTCGACTACGTCCTGGACGGAGGTGGCACGCCGGCTCCTCAACATGAGGAGCATTCTCCATCTGCACGGGCTGCGGCATCTGCGGACCCGCAACCCGTGTCCTCGGCGGCCCCTGTATCCTCGAGCGCCAGCGCGTCGCAGCAGCAAGCGGCACCGGTAGCGGCATCGACCCCGTCGGTGCCTAAGCCAGCCGCGGCCAAATCGGCTGCTTCGGTCCCCGCGCCCAAGTCTGCCGCTGCGCCTGCGCCCAAGTCATCCGACCTGGGCAAGGCCCCCTGGCTGCGCTCGGACAACCCTGCCGGCGCTCCCGCCACGGGCAAGCTCCCGACTGAGCCTGCGCCCCGCGCGCCCGAGCGCGCGTCCGCTCCCAAGGCTCAGCCGTCCGCGCAGTCTGCACCGTGGGAATCCGAGCAGGTGCCCTACGACGATGCCATGGTCGCCGGTTTTGCCGCCGATGCAGGCGGGGACGATCTGCCCCCGTTCGACGTGCCGGCCACGGCGTCCGCGTCCAAGCCCGCTGCAACTGCCCCCAAAGAGGAGGACGCTCCTGCAGCTCCCTGGGAGTCCAGCCCCGGCGCGGGCAGTCCCTTCGGCCATCAGGGCGCAGCCCCAAGCATCCCGCAGACCGAGGACGAGGCCAAAGCCCTCATCCGCAGCGTCTTCGGTCAGTCAACCATCTTCAAGCCGGTGGAGTAACCATGCGGAAGGGCATATACGCCGTATTATGCAACCTTGCATAATACGACCTTGCATAATCTTTGCGTGCGGTTTGTATTGGAGGACATGTATATCGACTGAGGTGGCGTGTCCGCCCCGCTCGCTGGCCTCGCGCCGTGGTACGATTCTTGAGTTTGAAAGTCCCGCCGTGCTCCGGCTGCCCTTGCAGCTCGGCGTGCGGCCGCACGTAAAGGAGCCATCATGGCCGGTATGAACATGCAGCAGATGATGAAGCAGGCTCGCAAGATGCAAGAGCAGCTTGCCGCCGCGCAGGAGAACCTCAAGTCCCAGACCGTCGACGCCTCTGCCGGCGGCGGCATGGTCAAGGTGACCGTTAACGGCGAGATGGAGCTCGTCAACCTCACCATCGATCCCGATGCGCTCGATCCCGAGGACGTCGACATGCTGCAGGACATGATTATGGCTGCCGTCAACGAGGCCGTTCGCGGCGTCAACGAGCTCGCCAACAAGCAGATGGGCGCCATCACCGGCGGCCTCAACATCCCGGGCATGCCGTTCTAAGACGCGCATATATATGAGTGCTAACCATAGCCTGCAAAAATTGCTCGATGAGCTGGGTCGCCTGCCGGGCATTGGCCCCAAGTCGGCTCAGCGCATCGCATATTACCTGTTGGAGGCTGACGCCGAGGAGGCGCGCCGCCTGGCCGAGGCTATCCTGGAGGTTAAGCAGGAGGTTCACTTTTGCAGCCGTTGCTTTAACTACGCCACGGCCGACGAGTGCTCCATCTGCCAGGATTCGATGCGCGACACCACTCGCATTTGCGTGGTGGGCGAGCCGCGCGACGTCCAGGCAATCGAGCGCACGGGCAGCTACCACGGTCTCTACCACGTATTGGGCGGCGTGATCAGTCCCATGGACAAGATTGGCCCCGAGCAGTTGCACATTCGCGAGCTGCTGGCACGCTTGGGCCACGAGGACATCCACGAGGTCATCATCGCCACCAACCCCAATATTGAGGGCGAGACCACGGCGAGCTACCTGGCCCGCACTATCAAGCCGCTGGGCGTCGAGGTGTCGCGTCTGGCGAGCGGCCTGCCCGTGGGCGGCGACCTGGAGTATGCCGACGAGCTTACGCTTGGCCGCGCCATCGAGGCCCGCCGCGCGATTTAGGTGGCGAGCCTGCTCCTGCCGTATGTTTTCCTCGCGACGCACGGGGTAGTCATAATTTCCCCGTGCGACTGTGAGTTTGTTGTGCAACAAAGATGCTTCGCATCCGCTTATCGCATGGATGCTTCCGCTCGCATCCTTAATTTGCCCATTCGTTGCGCAACCTTTTGGGTTCGCTGATACACTCAAATATGGATTTGAATGAATGCGCCGCTCCCGAGCGGCGTGTTTTTGTTGGAGGAGAACGCATGCGGCCCGGTGGCACACAGACAAAGCGCGGCACCACGGTGCGCATGCGACGCCGACTGGGCTTGGCGCCGCGAGCATACGCGTTGCTGTCTTGCTCGCTGGCGCTGGTCGTGGCTGGCGTTTCTGCCTACGGCATGACCGTTCCGTCTATGGTGCAGGCGCATGCCGCGCGCGAGGCCCATGTGGGAAGCAAGGCAAAAGGCGACCTGGGAACTACAACCGGATATGCCTGGGCGAGCGTGGTCGCACACGTTGTGTTTGGCGTTGACGACGCAGATGGCGCCGAGGCGCCGGACAACGAGGTTACGCTGCCAAACGGCAAGACCATCGTGCTCACCAACACCAAGATCATCGATCGTCTTTCCAATAACAGTGTTTCGGCCGTTGTGAACAAGGCCGAGCAGCAAAAGGGACAGGATACGCAGCAGTCGGGGAAGCCCGGCGGCTCGGATGCCTCTAGCTCCGGCTCCAGCTCGGATTCGGCGAGCGCGGGCGGCGGGTCCGGGTCGGACTCCTCTGCCGGCGGGTCTGGGAGCGGCGGCTCGACAGGCGGCAACGCTGGTAACGACGCGAGCTCTGACGGACTCTCGGCAGCTGAGGAGGAGAGCATCCACAGCTGGCTCGTGACCAAGTACAACATGCTCGACGGCTACGTTTCTCGCGCCAATGAAGTGGTCTCGACCTATAACTCTACGGGAGATCCTAGGCCGTGCGACAGCCTGGTCGGGGAGATGTTTGTCATTCGAGCCGAGTTCGGTCGTCAGACATTCTCGCCCCGGTCAAAGTGGTATCAGCAGTATGCCAATCTGTGGGGCTGTTACACCAACCTGTGCCAATGGGTCGGGCATTACGGCGATGACGATGTCGCGCTCAGTAACTTCAACAACAATGTGGCGGCGCTTGCCCTATGATGACCGATCTTGCACCCACTGCAGCCCAATCGCTCGGCTGCGATCCCATGGTTGGCCTGCGTCTGGCGCGCGTCGACGGATTTGAGCCCGCTGTCGCGCTCGGCCAGGACGAGCTGCCTGCCTATATGCGTCGCTTTTCCATGCTCTTTGCCGATGACACTACCATGCGCCGTGGCGGTATCGGCCGCGTGACGCGCGCCGTCAACGCCCAGGGCGAGGCCGTGGCGCTCAAGCAGCTCATTTTGCCGACGCGCGATGAGTTTGACGACGATGCTGCTCACGAGGCGCTGGTCGCCAAGTTTAAAGCGGCGTTTCGCGAGGAATACGAATGCCACCGCGCCCTTTCGGGCCTTAAGGGCTTTCCCCGCCTCTATGGATGGGGCGAAGTCGATGGTGTGCCTGCGATTGTCATGGAATGGGTCGAGGGCGAGACGCTCGCTCGTCTGCGCTCACGACTCGCCGTAGACGATGCCGGGCGCTTGTCGCCGCTTGTGGCGGCGCGCCTGGGTCGCGATCTGTTTGATCTGCTGTGCCGCATGAACCTGGTGGGCGAGGGCTTTGTCCATCGCGATATCTCGCCCGCTAACATTATGGTGCGCACGGCGCGTCTGCCGCTCGACCAGCAACTCGCCGAGGGTAGCTTTGACCTGTGTTTGATCGACTTTGGCTCGTCGTTGGCGCTCGAGCCCGCATCGGCCGTGGCGGGGGCTGGCGGCAAGGCGTCCTTTACCGAGCGCTATGCCACGCTGCGCCGCGCGACGGTTGCCTACGCTCCGCCCGAGATGCTTACCGACGATATCGTTGATCTGCGCGTTTTGCGCATATCGCCAGCGATTGACGTGTATGCGGCGGCGAGCACGGTCTACGAGCTCATTGCCGGTGTCGCGCCGTACGAGGCGACGCCGAGTGCTTCGGGCACCTCGGGTTCGCGCAAGAAAACGCGTGACATCGCCAGTCCCTATCGCCTTAAGATGGACGCTCCGCCCGATTATCCCGTCGGCGCCCACGCACCTGGATGCGACTTGACCCAGCTCCTTCGTCGCGAGCCCGATGTGGCGCTCGCCGCGGCCGAGCAGGCCCAGCAGCTGGGGCTCGAGCCGGATTCCGAGGAGCTGCGCGATGCGTTGGCGTTTGTCGACGCCCAGCTGTTCGATGTGGTGATGGCCTGTCTGTCCAGCCATCAAAAAGATCGTCCCGAGCCGGCGGCGGTCGAGGCGGCGTTCTCGGCGTTTTGTGACCACTATGCGCAAAATGTCGGTCGTTCGCTCCGCGGCGAGCCGCTCACGCCGTGCCCCATGGATGCGTCCGGCCGTGCCGTGCGCCGCGCGGCGATGATCGGCGCGACAGTCGTCTGCGGCGTGGTTTGGACTGCGGTCGTGGTGTCGGCTGCGCTGCTGGCGACGGGCGCCCGTATGACGCTGAGTTTGGGGCCGCTTGTGTGGTCCGGGCCGCTGCCGGGTATCATTGCCGCACTGGCATTGGCGCTGCCGGGCGTGGCGGGTGTTGTCGCGGGGGCTCTCGCGCGCGATCGCCGTTCGGGATTCCTGCAGGGCGTGCTTGCGCTTTCTGCCTGTGAAGTTCCGGTGCTGGTCGCGGCGGCGTGTACCGTGTTTTCCCAGCGCGCCGTGATGAGCGGTCTCGTTGCCGCCCTGATTGCAACCTATGCGCTGACGTGGTTTTTGCTGGCGACTGGTTTTGCCTTTGAGCTGCCAGCTTTGGCGCCGCGACGCACAAAAGCCCAGATGGCAACACCGCTTGCCGGTGGAGCTGCAGCCGCCCGCGCCTTTGGCGGGCCCGTCGATGCATCGTCCGACTCTATTTCTACGACCAAGGAGGACTAGGTCCATGGCTTCTCAAACCGAGCTTACCCCGTGCGGGGCCATGTTCGATATCTTTAAGCGCACGGCGCACCTGAGCCATATCGAGCTGTGCGGCTTGGTGCTTTCGTCCCGTCCGCTTGCCGACGGTCGTAGCCCGCGGAGTCGCGCCGCCGACCGCTCCTGGGTCTCGCGCTTTATCGTACGCGCCCCGGTGGGCACGCTGCAGGAGCGCTATTTTGCCGATTACGGCACCTCGGCCGCACGCATTATGTCTCAGCTGGCCCTGCGCCATCGCAATCCCATGGATAGCGCGGCGGTTCTCAACATGGTGTGCGGTCCTTCCGGCGAGCCCATGGTGCGGGCGCTGGAGGAGTGCCATCAGGACACGAACCTCTACCGCAATGCACTCGAGCGCCTGTCGCAGGCGGCCGAACTCATGCCCGTCGAGCGTGCCGAGGCTGTGCTGGTACTGTTTATCGCCGTCGGCTGTTCGGCGGATGTGCGGTCCTCGGTGAACTATGCCATCGACTACGCGCACGCGACCTGTGGCGGAGGCACCTCCACGCCGCGTTCGCTTGGCATGTCGACGACCGCGGGCGAACGCGAGCCCGCGCCGGCGCATCCGTTGGGCCTGCTGCGTGTGCAAAACGGCTTTGTGGTGAGTGCCCCGCGCTGGATTCAGCCGAGTGAGGAAGGCGTCGAGATCGGCGCGCTGGCAACGGGGGAGGGCGATATCACCGACGTCGGCGATGACGTCTCGGCTCGCCATGCCCACATCTGGTGCGATGCTCAAAATACCTGGCATGTCGAGGACCTGTCGTCTACCAACGGAACCGTGGTGGTAAACGGGGTCACGAGCGTCTGCATCCAGGTCGAGCCCGGCCGTTCCGCCCAACTCAATCCCGGCGACGAGCTCAAGCTCGGCGGCTCCACCACCTACGCCATCCTCTTCGGTGCCCTCTAGCCAACCCTCAATAAGTTGCGGTGAAATACGGACTGTTTAAGGCTCTGAGCAGCAAAAACAGTCCCTATTTCACCGCAACTGCCGTATGGTTCCCGGGGGACATTTTGCTCGGCGCTGGGCATTCGATAGTCACCCGAGGTAAACCTTCACCCGTCCACCTATATTTGCCGAAATTACACTTGACGGCGGGGTACAATAAACCCGCATGCGGATTTCCGTTGCGGGCGCTTCCCATCGCCGGGGCGTGCCCGGGAGCATCCGGCATGCGGCCTTTGCGGCGCTCGGTCATGTGCAAGACGGGTAGCTGGGCCTGTGGAGCGCGTACAGCCGCCCCTTGCCTCGGCATGCCTTCTCTCCACGCCATGTGCCTGTCGCTGAGTCTGCCTGCCAGATGATTGGAAGTAACAACGAAAATCCCATCACGCCAACATCCCGGCGATCGCCGGGGCCTGTATACCTATATGAGAGGAGAGGGGTATATGGCGCGTAAGTTTAAGTCTATGGATGGCAACGAGGCGGCCGCATATGTTTCGTATGCGTACACCGAGGTAGCGGGAATCTATCCCATTACGCCGTCCAGCCCGATGGCCGACCATGTCGACCAGTGGGCGGCCCAGGGTCGCAAGAACATCTTCGGCACCCCGGTCAAGGTCGTCGAGATGGAGTCCGAGGCAGGTGCAGCCGGTACCGTTCACGGTTCGCTGGGCGCCGGCGCTCTGACCACCACCTACACGGCTTCTCAGGGTCTGCTCCTGATGATCCCGAACATGTACAAGATCGCGGGCGAGCAGCTCCCGGGCGTTTTCCACGTCTCCGCGCGTTGCGTCGCTTCGCACGCCCTGAACATCTTCGGTGATCACTCCGACGTCATGGCCTGCCGCCAGACCGGTTTCGCCATGCTCGCCGAGGGCAATGTCCAGGAGGTCATGGACCTCTCGCCGGTGGCTCACCTTGCCGCCATCGAGGGCAAGACCCCGTTCCTCAACTTCTTCGACGGCTTCCGCACCAGCCACGAGATCCAGAAGGTCGCCATGTGGGACTACAAGGATCTGGCCGAGATGTGCGACATGGACGCCGTCCAGGCTTTCCGCGACCACGCGCTCAACCCTGAGCACCCGCACACCCGCGGCAGCCACGAGAACGGCGACATCTTCTTCCAGAACCGCGAGGCCTGCAACAAGGTCTACGACGAGCTTCCCGCCGTCGTCGAGGGCTACATGAAGAAGATCAACGAGAAGCTCGGCACCGATTACGGCCTGTTCAACTACTACGGCGCTCCCGATGCCGATCGCGTCGTCGTGTGCATGGGCTCCTTCTGCGACGTGCTCGAGGAAGTCATCGACTACCTCAACGCTCACGGCGAGAAGGTCGGCCTGGTCAAGGTTCGTCTGTTCCGTCCGTTCTCCATCAAGCACTTCGTCGACGTTCTCCCCGAGACCGTCCAGAAGATCGCCGTCATGGACCGTACCAAGGAGCCGGGTTCCATCGGCGAGCCGCTCTACCAGGACGTCGTCTCCGCTCTCTACGAGGCCGGCAAGACGGGCATCAAGGTCGTCGGCGGCCGTTATGGCCTGGGCAGCAAGGACACGCCTCCCGCGTCCGCGTTCGCTGTCTTCGAGGAGCTCAAGAAGGACGAGCCCAAGCGCGAGTTCACCATCGGCATTGTCGATGACGTGACCAACCTGAGCCTGCCCGAGGCCGAGGATACGCCCAACACCGCAGCCCCCGGCACCATCGAGTGCAAGTTCTGGGGTCTGGGTGGCGACGGTACCGTCGGCGCCAACAAGAACTCGATTAAGATCATCGGCGATCACACCGACAAGTACGTTCAGGCCTACTTCCAGTACGACTCCAAGAAGACCGGCGGCGTCACCGTTTCGCACCTGCGCTTTGGTGATTCCCCGATCCGTTCGCCGTACTACGTGACCAAGGCCGACTTTGTCGCCTGCCACAACCCCAGCTACATCGTCAAGGGCTTCAAGATGGTCCGCGACGTCAAGCCGGGTGGCACCTTCCTGGTCAACTGCCAGTGGAGCGACGAGGAGTTCGCCGAGCACATGCCCGCCGTGGCCAAGCGCTACATCGCGAACAACAACGTCAACGTCTACCTGATCGACGCTATCGACCTGGCCGCCAAGGTCGGCATGGGCAAGCGCACCAACACGGTGCTCCAGTCCGCCTTCTTCGCGCTGGCCAAGGTCTTGCCCGCCGAGGACGCTCTGCAGTACATGAAGGACGCGGCCACCAAGTCCTACATGAAGAAGGGCCAGGCCATCGTCGACGCCAACCACAAGGCCATCGATGCCGGCGCTACCGCCTTCCGTAAGTTCGAGGTTCCGGCCGACTGGGCTACCGCCGAGGATGCCGCTCCCGTCGAGCTCTCCGAGGAGACCAAGTCCGCCATCGCCCAGCAGGTCAAGAACCTGCTCGAGCCCATCGATCGCATGGATGGCGACAGCCTGCCTGTTTCCGCCTTCGTCGATTGCGCCGACGGCCAGTTTGAGCTGGGCGCCTCCGCATACGAGAAGCGCGGCGTCGCCGTGGTCGTTCCCCACTGGGACGAGACCAAGTGCATCCAGTGCAACCAGTGCGCCTATGTGTGCCCGCATGCCACCATCCGTCCGTTCGCGATGACCGAGGACGAGGCTGCCGCCGCGCCCGAGGCTACCCGCACGCTCGACGCCATGGGCCCCAAGGCCAAGGGCATGAAGTTCACCATGGCTGTGTCCCCGCTCGACTGCATGGGCTGCACCAACTGCGTCAAGGTCTGCCCCAAGGGCGCCCTCGAGATGGTTCCCACCGAGCAGGAGATGGACCAGCAGCCCGTTTGGGACTACATGGTCGAGAACGTCTCCGAGAAGAAGGAGCTCATCGCGGCCAACGTCAAGGGCAGCCAGTTTAAGCAGCCCTACCTGGAGTTCTCCGGCTCCTGCGCCGGCTGCGCCGAGACCGCCTATGCACGTCTGGTGACCCAGGTCGCCGGCGACCGCATGTTCATTTCCAACGCCACCGGCTGCTCCTCCATTTGGGGCAACCCCGCTGCCACCGCTCCTTACTGCAAGGACAAGGACGGTCACGGCCCGGCGTGGAACAACTCCCTGTTCGAGGACAATGCCGAGCACGGTCTGGGCATGGCCGTTGGCTATGAGGCCGTTCAGCACAAGCTGATCGCCGCTACACAGGACATCATCGCTGCCGATGGTCCGTCCGATGAGCTCAAGGCCGCCGGCCAGGCTTGGATTGACTCCGTCAACGACGCCGAGGCCTCCAAGACCGCTGCCGCTGCCTACGTTGCCGAGCTCGAGAAGTGCGGCTGCGACGCTTCCAAGGCGATCCTCGCCGACAAGGCTTACCTCACCAAGAAGTCCTTCTGGATCTTCGGCGGCGACGGCTGGGCCTACGACATCGGCTTCGGTGGCCTGGACCACGTCCTGGCTTCCGGCCACAACGTCAACGTCTTCGTCTTCGACACCGAGGTCTACTCCAACACCGGCGGTCAGGCCTCCAAGGCCTCGAACCTGGGCCAGGTCGCTCAGTTCGCCGCTGCCGGTAAGGTGACCAAGAAGAAGTCCTTGGCCGAGATCGCCATGAGCTACGGCTACGTCTACGTGGCGCAGGTCGCCATGGGCGCCAACCCGGCTCAGACCCTCAAGGCCATCCACGAGGCCGAGGCCTACGACGGCCCGTCCCTCATCATCGGCTACAGCCCCTGCGAGATGCACTCCATCAAGAAGGGTGGCATGCAGAACTGCCAGGCCGAGATGAAGAAGGCTGTCGAGTGCGGTTACTGGAACCTCTTCCGCTTCAACCCCGAGGCTGCTGCCGGCAAGAAGTTCTCGCTCGATTCCAAGGAGCCCGCGGGCGGTTATCAGGAGTTCCTGATGAACGAGGCCCGTTACGCTTCGCTGACGCGTTCCTTCCCCGAGCGCGCCGAGGAGCTCTTCAAGGAGAATGAGCAGGCCGCTATGGACCGCTATCAGCACCTGCTGAAGCTCAAGACGGTGTACAACGAGGCCTAGGTCTCTCACCGCAGGATCTGAGGGCTGACCTTCGCGGACGTCCTCGGACATGAAAGAACCCCCGCTGCGCACTACGTGCGGCGGGGGTTCTTTCGTCCTGCGGAGTGTCCGCGAAGGTCAGCCCTCAGATCCTGCTACGACTATGTCCTCGGATTGTGTGGGCGGATGAAGGACGTAGTTGGCCGGGTATCCCGTTCCTTTCGCTGTTTCGCGACTTTGCCGCGAAACCTCGCGCCACTTTGGGGATGGATGGGGGACTTGGCTGTTGCCGCCTTTTCGGAGCGCTTCTTTATTCCTTTTGCTGGATGAAAAGCCCCTTGTTTTTGCAGTGGTGCATACTTGACTTATAAGTGCATAGAATCTCGCATAGCGCGAGTAAGATATTGCGCTGTCCGTTTTGTGTTTAGCAGAGATGTAGTTTGCATAATCCGACATAATCCTCGCTTCATTTAAATAAAGTCGCACGTAAATTACGTAGATATGTCTGAGCTGGAGTTCTGTACGCTGAGCGGACAAAAACGACCGTTCACCGTTCCGCTATTTTCAAAATGAATAAAATGAGCGATAAAGAGAATATAAACCTTAATAAACTCGCGTATCGCACGGACGCAGGTTATTAATGGGTTGTAGGCCTTTTACAGAAAGGATTCCAGCAATGTCTAAGCCTCTTGGCAAGCCCGATCGTATCGTCGTCGCCCTTGGCGGCAACGCCCTCGGCAACAACCCCGTTGAGCAGATCGAGGCCGTGAGCAACACCGCTCACGCTCTTCTCGGCCTGATCGAGCAGGGCAACGAGATCATCATCACCCACGGCAACGGCCCGCAGGTCGGCATGATCCAGAACGCCTTCGCCGCCGCCCACGACGCCATCGGCACTCCTGAGATGCCGCTGCCCGAGTGCGGCGCCATGTCCCAGGGCTACATCGGCTATCACCTGCAGCAGGGCATCGGCCGCGAGATGCACAAGCGCTACAAGCGTTGGCACGCCGCCACCGTCGTCACCCAGATCGAGTGCGATCCCGACGATCCCGCGTTCAAGAACCCGACCAAGCCGATCGGCCCCTTCTACACCGAGGAGCAGGCCAAGGAGTTCATGGCCGAGGACCCCTCCAAGGTCTTCGTCGAGGATTCCGGCCGCGGCTGGCGTCGCGTCGTCGCTTCCCCCGATCCCAAGAAGATCGTCGAGGCTGACTCCATCCTCAACCTGCTCGACAACGAGTTCATCGTCATCGCCTGCGGTGGCGGCGGCATCCCCGTCGTCCGCGACTACGAGAACAAGGGCTGCTACAAGGGCGTTCCCGCCGTCATCGACAAGGACCTGGGCGGCGAGCTGCTGGCCGAGGACTGCGACGCCGACGTCCTGTTCCTGCTGACCGCCGTTGAGCATGTCGCCATCAACTTTGGCAAGCCCAACCAGGAGGAGCTCGAGGACATCACCGCCGACGAGGCCGAGCGCCTGGCCGACGAGGGTCAGTTCGGCAAGGGTTCCATGGAGCCCAAGGTTCGCGCTGCCATCAAGTTCGCGCGTTCCCGCAAGGGCCGCACCTGCATCATCGGCGCCCTGGACAAGGCCGCCGAGACCATGGCTGGCCTCTCCGGTACCCGCATTCACGAGTAGTCTCTACTCTGTTGCCTCTCTCGTGGGCGCCAGGCAAAGCGCCCACAAACTAGCCTCTCTTCATGAGCTCCGCAGTCCGCTCCGACTGCGGGGCTTTTGCTATTGAGGTAGCTGTTCATGAAACCCGGCACTTGGGGACGTTCCCTTTCTGCCGGCAGCTTGGGACAGTCCTTAAAGGTAGCTCCTGACAGCTGGGAATGGGCCTATTCGTCCGCCCATGAGCGGCATCCGCAAGGGCTGTCCACAGTGGCTGGTCATTTATGTCTGTCCCCAATGACCACTCATTCAAGTCTGTCCCCAATGACTAGTAGTAGGCCCACATGGCTTCGACTTCGTTGAGGACCTCTACGACGCCCCAGCGACGGGCGCTGCGGCTGGCCGAGTTGGGGTCGTAGACGCCAATCTGGTCGGCATCGTCGATGCCGTAGAGCACGATGTAGTGGCCTACGTTGGTAAACGTACCGGGGCGCACTGCGGCGATGACGGGCGCACCCGAGCGAAGTGCTTGAGTAATCGATTCGCGATCGTTATAGAGCTGTGTTCCGTTGAGCCCCAGCTGCCACGCACCGCCTGTCATAAACGACCACTCGGTGGCACCAGTGGGGGCGTAGTTGCCGGCTTCGGCCAGCGCGCATATATCGACCGGCGTCTTATCGGTATGGCCGGTCTTAAAGATATAGACCATGGTGAGGCAGGTAGGACCGCAAGCGTTTTCGCGAATAGTGCCACCGGCATAGGGCAGCTCCGACCATGCGGGGTCAATTTGGTAGATGTGGGGCATGGTGCCGGCCTGCCATTGCGAGCGTGGAGTCGAGAACGCAAAGGAGTAACCGGGCGCGACGGGAGCTTTAAGCAGCTTGTCCTCGGCAGTGGGCTCAAGACCGGCTGATCCGTGGGAGATACAGGATCCCAAAAACACAAAGACGAGGCAGGCGGCGATGGAGCAAAGCGCAAGGCGTAGGCGGCGGGCCGGAAGCGCGTGGCTTGTGGTGTGCGACGCGGGGTGAGGGGAGGAATTGCCGCGATCGCGTTGAGGTCGCGAAAAGGAACGCTTGACGTAGTAGTCGGTCTTACGGCGATCGTAGCGGCGTGGCTGCGATGTGTCGGTCTGACGTTGGCGTGTGCTCGTACTCACGCGGTCTGACTGCTGCACGGTACGGCTTTGCTGCCGCGAAGAAGCCCCGGGCTGCTCTTGGGGGCGCTGCGGGTTGTCGTTGTCGGAGGTGCTTCTGGGCGTTGGCGTGGTGCGGCCGGCAAGGCGCACGCTTTGTGGCCGTTGGTCGCCGTCATTGTATCCGTATGCCATTCGAATCACCTTGCCTCATGTGTAACTTGTCTATCCTACATAAAAAGATGCACGACACATGGGTATGTGCGCCAAAAGCCTGACAAATGGTATGAACGTTGCCGCGCCGCGCGCCAAGCGTCACGGCAACAGGTCTTCAAAAGCAGACAAGATGAAAGCGTCCAAGACGAATGACGTCTCCCGCCGTTCGTCCCAAAAACGGTGCCGCTCGTTTTGCAGTTCTGCCTTCGGTCGAGCTGCGAGCGGCGCTGCTGCGCCAAGGCCGTATCTTAAAGCCATGGAATAAAAGCGCGCGGCAAAACGGACCGCGCAAGGGGTGACGCCAAGGGCGTCAAAAAGGAAAGGAGGGGAACAATGGCGGACAAGAACGCAGAAGTTGCAGTCGAGGATAACGGCGGCATGAAGAAAACGCTCTCGCTCTGGAACTTCTTCACCATCGGCTTTGGTGCCATTATCGGTACCGGTTGGGTTCTGCAGGTCGGCGACTGGATGGTCGTGGGCGGCGGTCCCGTTCCCGCTATGATCGCATTCCTCTTGGGTGCAATCTTCCTCGTGCCCGTCGGAGCTGTTTTCGGTGAGCTCACGGCTGCTATCCCCATCTCGGGCGGCATCGTCGAGTATGTCGATCGTAGCTTTGGCCGTACACTGAGCTACATCACCGGATGGCTTTTGGCCCTGGGCAACGGCATCCTGTGCCCGTGGGAGGCCATCGCCATTTCGACCCTCGTGTCCGAGATGTTCGGCAGCCTACCCGGTCTTGAGTGGCTGCGCGCCGTCAAGCTCTACACTATCCTGGGGGCCGACGTCTACCTGTTCCCGACGCTGATCGCGCTCGGCTTTGCAGTCTACGTCATCTTCCTCAACTTCCGCGGCGCCAGCTCGGCCGCCAAGCTCCAGGCCTTCCTGACCAAGGCCCTGCTCTGCGGCATGCTGCTCGCCATGGGCGTCTCGCTGTTCACCGGCTCGCCGGACAACGCCATGCCCGTGTTCTCCCAGGTCACCGGCGCTGGCGGCGGCAAGGCCGCTACCGAGAGCACCAGCCTGTTTGCCGGCATCGTGTCGGTCCTGGTTCTGACCCCGTTCTTCTACGCCGGCTTCGACACCATTCCTCAGCAGGCTGAGGAAGCAGCCGAGGGCCTCAACTGGAACAAGTTCGGCAAGATCATCTCCCTGGCCCTGCTGGCCGCCGGCGGTTTCTACATGGTCTGCATCTACTCGTTCGGCACCATCCTCGACTGGCATGAGTTTGTTAAGAGCCCGGTTCCCGCGCTTGCCTGTCTCAAGGGCATCAACATGCTCCTGTACCTGGCCATGCTCGTCATCGCCACGCTTGGACCCATGGGCCCGATGAACTCCTTCTACGGCGCAACGAGCCGCATCATGCTCGCCATGGGCCGCAAGGGCCAGCTGCCCGAGAAGTTCGCCGAGGTCGACCCCAAGTCCGGCGCTCCCAGGCTCGCCTGCGTTGTTCTGGGCGTCATCACCGTCGTCGGTCCGTTCCTGGGCAAGAACATGCTTATCCCTCTGACCAACGTGTCGGCTCTCGCCTTCATCTTCTCCTGCGGCATGGTCGCCCTCGCCTGCCTGCGCATGCGCTTCACCGAGCCCGACCTGCCTCGTCCCTACGAGGTGCCCGGTGGCAAGTTTGGCATCTCCCTCGCTATCGCTGCCTGCGCCATCATCATCGGCCTGCTTGTGATTCCGTTCTCTCCCGCCTCCCTCAACATGGTGGAGTGGAGCATCGTGATCGGCTGGTTGGCTATTGGCCTGGCCCTCATGGCTTTCACCAATTCCCGCAAAAAGTAACGCCGAGCCGGGGCGGATCAGGTGCGCGGGACCCTCTCTTCCGCGCGCCGAACCCGGCGCCACTTGGGTAGCTTTGTGAGGCCTTAACCCAACACGGCCTCGCCCACTATATGGATCCATAAGGAGGAACCATGTCCACTAAGTATGCAATCGTTGGCGGCAAGCTCATCGACGGTACCGGTGCCGAGCCGGTCGAGAACTCCCTCGTTCTCGTCGACGACAACGGCAAGATCGAGTACGCCGGCGCCATGCAGGACCTTCCCGAGGGCGTTGAGGTCATCGACGCCGCCGGCAAGACCGTCCTTCCCGGCCTGATCGACACCCACCTGCACTTCTCGGGCAACTTGACCGACGATGACACCGACTGGGTCATGCAGCCGCTCCTCGAGAAGCAGGCCGTCGCCGTCAAGCAGGCCTACGACTGCCTCACCCACGGCCTCACCACCGTCTGCGAGATCGGCCGCTTTGGTATCCAGATCCGTGACTGCATCGACAAGGGCGTCTTCAAGGGCCCGCGCGTTCTGGCCACCGGCCTTGGCTTCTGCCGCGTTGCCGGCCACGGCGACTCCCACCACTGCAGCCAGGAGCTCAACAAGGAATCGCACCCCTGGGGCGATCAGGTCGACGGTCCTTGGGATCTGCGCAAGGCCGTCCGTCGTCGCCTGCGTGAGAACCCCGATGCCATCAAGATCTGGGCTACCGGTGGCGGCATCTGGCGCTGGGACTCCGGCCGCGACCAGCACTACTGCTCCGAGGAGATTCAGGCCGTGGTCGAAGAGGCAAAGATGGTCGGCATCCCCGTGTGGAGCCACTGCTACAACAACCACGCCGCTGCCTACGATTCCGTTCGCTTTGGCTGCGAGCAGCTGATTCACGGCTTCGATATCGATGAGCGTACCATGGACCTCATGGCCGAGCAGGGCACCTTCTTCACCCCGACGATCGCCTTCCTGCCCACCTGGTACGCCACCTATCCGCCCGTCTACGTCCACGAGCTGCACGACAAGTACGAGGGCACCCTGGTCGAGAAGGAGCTGCAGCGCAACTACGACTGCCTGCGCGAGGCCAAGAAGCGCGGCGTCGTCATGACGATTGGCTCCGACTCCTTCTCCTTCGTCACCCCGTACGGCACCTGCTCCATCGAGGAGATGTACGAGTTCGTCGACAAGATCGGCTTCACCCCGGTCGAGACCATCACCTGTGCCACTCTCAACGGTGCCAAGATGTGCCACATCGAGGACGAGACCGGTTCCATCGAGGCCGGCAAGTGCGCCGACCTGCTGGTCGTCAACGGTGACGTCGCCGCCGACATCCACGTGCTCAACACCGACAACATGGACGTCATCATGAAGGACGGCTGGATTGTCGAGGGCGGCACCTTCGGCGAGGCAAACAAGTACAGCGCCTAAGCTACCGTTCATCGATGGCTTGATGTAAAACACAGTATTTGATGCATAATGCAATGGAGAGGGTCGCTTGCGGCCCTCTTTATTGCTATGGGGTGCGTCAGTAAGAAGGAGATGACGGTGGATCTCAATAGGCTGATTCTGGGCAAGAGCTACAACTCTACCAAGGTCTTTCGTACCGCTCAGCATGTGGTTCAAGCCATCTTGCTCGGTATTGTCGTTCCGCTGCTTATCCTGCTGCTCATCTGGGATCTAACCGATAATCCCAATCCCGTTCCGGCCGTTGTCGTCATTGCCGGCTTGGTCATGCTGTGCTTCTTCTTCTCGTACGTCTTTGTCGTTCCCGACGACCTCACATCGAGCGCAACCGACCGCACGCTCGCCATCGCTTCAAAAATATTCGCCTACACGTCGCGCGGCCTTACGCCCGAAGCTGCCCTGGGCGCCTCTAAGATCATCCTGTCCGAAACGATCGCCTCTGCCATCTGCTTTACCGACGGCAAGCAGGTGTTGGCAAGCTGGGGCGAGGACTCGGCAAAATGCCCCGCGGGCACCCCGGTGGTGCTGCGGACTACGCTCAACGTGATCAACAGCGGTGAGCAAAGCGTGTTCTCGCGCGATGCCTCGACCGAGACAGGTGGCTACTTTCCGCGCCTGCGCGCCGGTATTGTCGCACCGCTTACCGTGCGCGGGCATTGCGTGGGCACGCTCGAGCTGTATTATCCCCGTCTGAGCAGCATCGATATGCGCCAGACGGCGCTTGCCTCGGGCTTTGCCGACCTCATTTCCACGCAGCTTGCGAGCTTTGAGCTCGAGCGCCAGGACGAGCTTACGGCCCGCGTGGAGCTGCGCGCCTTGCAATCGCAGGTCGATCCTCATTTTCTGTTTAACACCATCAGCACCATCGTGTCGCTCGTACGTACCGAGCCGGACAAGGCCAGGTCGCTGCTGATCGACTTTTCCAATTACTACCGTCAGACGCTTTCTGATTCCGATACCCTCACAACGCTCGAGCACGAGGTGGAACAGGGCACTCGCTATATCAACCTTATGCAGGCTCGTTATGGCGACGGCCGTCTGCGCGTCTCGGTCGATATCGACTTTGAGGTGCGCGATTGCATGGTGCCGCCGTTTATCTTGCAGCCGTTGCTCGAAAACTGCATCAAGCACGCGCAGCGCGAGACCGAGCCGCTTTCTATTCATGTTAGGGCTTTCGAGACCGATGACGGTTTGGAGATCATCGTCGAGGACGATGGCATCGGTATGAGCGAAGAGGTCTGCGCGCATCTGTTTGAGCAACATCGCCTGGAAGAGCCCGAGAGCATTACCGCCGACGGCTCCGTCAAGCGAGGTTGCGGCCTGGCGCTCTTCAACGTGCTTCAGCGCATCCATTTCTTTTACGGAGAAGATTCCGGCATGCGCGTGAAGTCCCAGGAGGGCGTGGGAACGCAGGTCATCGTCGAGCTGAACGGCGAGCCGCATGAGCCTGCGCCGTTGACGGCGTAGCACGCGGTTGGATTGAGAGAAAAAGAGGGGAAGCACATATGTCCGAAGGCTGGAACATCTTGGTGGTTGATGACGAGCCTCCCATTAGGGCTGAGCTACGCTATCTGTTGGAAAAGGATACGCGTGTGGGTCAGATTGCCGAGGCGGGCAATGTCACCGAAGCCGTGGAGTCGATTCTGTCGAACAAGCCCGACGTGTTGTTTTTAGACATTACCATGCCCGGTCGCTCGGGAATTGAGCTTGCCGAGACGCTGCAGAACCTAAAGACGCCGCCGGTGGTTGTGTTTGTGACGGCGTTTGCCGAATTTGCCGCTGATGCGTATAACCTCGATGCGGTCGACTATGTCGTCAAGCCGGTCGAGGACGCACGCCTGTCAAAGGCACTCGACAAGATCGAGGCAGCCTTGGGTGCCCGTCGTGTTATCCATGCTCCGCGCCAGCCTTTGCGTCTGACGGTGGACCGCGGGGGCAAAAAGGTGTTCATTCCCGCCGCAGACGTCTGCTACTTTGAGGCGCGCGCCGATTTTTGCAACGCCATCTGCGCCGAGGGAACGTACCTGATCAATGAGTCGATCTCTTCGCTCGAGCGTCGCTTGGACTCCGAGGGCTTTATTCGCGTTCATCGCAGCTATCTGGTCAATTTGGAAGACGTGCACAATGTTGAGATTGGCTCCACGGGGTTGATGGAGCTCAGGCTTGACCGCGTGAGCTCGACGGTGCCGGTGTCCCGTCGTCGTGCCGCCGAGGTCAAGTCGCACCTGGGGCTTGCGTAAGAGGCTTGCGTGCCGTCGTTTGCCATCGCAGGTTTGGCATGGGCGCGCGGTGGGCATAATGGGTGGCATCGAATGAAATCGAAAGGATCATTATGCCCGCGCTTATCACCCATCATCTGTTTGGCGAGGAAAGCATCGACCGTCTTCCGCAGGGCGTCATCACGTCCGATGAAGAGCGCATTGCCTTTATCTTGGGCAACCAAGGCCCCGACCCGTTTTTCTTTCACATTCTGACACCGCGTGTTTCCGACTGCACGCTGCTGGCGCAGGTCATGCATCGGTCGCGCATGTCTCGTCAGTTTGCGTGCCTGCGCGACGGCGTGTCGCATCTGCTGCCGCGCGACGCCAGCTTGGGTCGTGCCTTTGCGCTGGGCCTGCTGTCTCATTACGTGCTCGACCGCAACGCCCATCCCTTTGTCTACGAGCAGCAGTTTGGCATTGTCGAGTCCGATTCAGAGCTTGAGGATTCGAGCAGTCAGGTCCATGCCGTGATCGAGAGCGACCTGGATGTGCTGATGCTGCAGCTTAAACGCGATGGCGCTACGGTCGACGATTACCCGCCGGCGGGCGAGATCGTCACCACCGATCGCATCAATCGCGTGGCCGGCGTGCTGATGAGCTATGTTGCCGGACGCGTGTACGGCATTGACATTCCGGCGGGGGAGTACGGTGCTGCCGTTGCCAATATGCAGCGACTTTACCGCGCGATTGAGCCGGCCGGCTCCGCAAAGACGCGCGCGATCTCGCTGGTTGAGGGCTTGGTGCACGATTACTCGCTGCTCGACGGCCTTGCTCATCGCGTGACGACGGAGTTGCCCGAGCGCACCGGTAACCTGGGCCATCTGACATGGAAGAATCCCTTTACCGACGAGGTCTCGAACGAGAGTTTCCCCGAGGTCTTTGATCGCGCGCTGGGCGATTACGAGTGCACGGTCGCACGTTTTATCGAGACCGGTGACATGGATGCCGTGACCAGTCACGTCAACTACAGCGGTCGCGTGCTCAATGCCGATGAGGAGTTCGACCGCGAGGAATAGGGCCCGTGCGTGCCCCTTTGCCGAATCCTTACCGGCGGTTCTGGACAATTGGGGTACGATGAACTAACTGCATATCGGGCGAATACGAAGGGTCCCTGTCCATGAAATACACCAAGCTCGAGCGTAACTGGGTTATGTATGATGTGGGCAATTCGGCCCTCGTGCTGCTCAATACCTCGGTGGTGCCCATTTACTTTAACGCCATCAATACCGGCGCTTCCTCGGCCGACCTGGTGGTCGCCTGGGGCAATGCGCAGACGATCGCCTCGCTGGTCATCGCCATGCTCATGCCCATTCTGGGCGCGCTTGCCGACTACGCCGGCAACAAGATCAAGTTCTTCTTGGGCTTCTTCCTCACGGGCCTGGTGCTTTGCCTGGCGCAGGCTATCCCAATGTCCGCCATGACATTTTTGACCGTGTACGTGCTGTGCACCATCGGCCTTAACTCTTCTATGACGTTCTACGACGCCATGCTGCCCGACATTACCACCGACGAGCGCATGGACGCCGTGTCCAGCTCGGGCTATGCCTGGGGCTACATCGGTTCCACCGTGCCGTTCGTCATCTGCCTGGCGCTCATCATGGGCGGCCCCGCTCTTGGCGTCCCCACCATGCTGGCAACGCGTCTGTCGTTTATCATCACTGGTGCCTGGTGGCTCATCTTTACTCTGCCGCTCATTCGCACCTATAAGCAAAAGTACGGTCGCGAGCGCGGTCCCGAGGACACCATCGGCCACATCGTGGGCGGTGTGTTCTCCGAGGTCGGACACACCATGCGCGAGATCGCCCACAACAAGACCGTGCTGGTCTACATGATCGCGTTCTTCTTCTATATCGACGGTGTGCACACGGTCATTTCCATGGCAACCAGCTACGGATCGGCCTTGGGCATCGATTCGACCCAGTTGGTCCTGGCGCTGCTCGTCACGCAGTTCGTGGCCTTTCCGTCCGCCATCATCTACGGCAAGCTCGCCGGCCGCGTGGGCACGCTCAACATGATCTTGGTGGCAGTCGCCGCCTATATGGGCATTGTGCTGTTCGCCGCGTTCTTCCTAAAGACCGCCTTTGAGTTTTGGGTGCTTGCCATTATGGTCGGCCTGTTCCAGGGCGGCGTGCAGGCGCTCAGCCGTAGCTACTTTGGCCGCATTATCCCCAAGGAAAAATCCAACGAGTACTACGGCTTCTTTGACATCTTTGGTCGTTATGCAAGCGTTATGGGCACCTTCCTGGTGTCGGTCGTCACCTCGCTGACCGGCAACCCGTCGCTGGGCGTCCTTTCCATTGGCGTGCTGCTGGTCGTTGGCTTTATGCTGCTGGTCCGCCTGTCCCGCATGACTCGGGCGGCAGAGCATGCCGCATAGGAGCGAGCGGCTATTGTGCCTGTCCACGGTACTCTTTTGGGGTTATCCGCAATAAACATTGCGACTTGCGAGCAATGATTTGCCCAAGTGGGTATGATGGAATCAGCTAGGTCGCGGGGCGTCGCCTGTGTTTGGCGGCGTCCCGTTTTTGTGTTGCAGGGAGGGTAAGGCATGAACGCCACAGTCGTGATTCCAACGTATTGGGCGGGCGATGACGCTTGCGCAAACGCCCCTGGCACCTATGACCATTCGACGCGACTCAACGCCGACAATCCCGAACTCGACCGCTGCCTGGCCTCGCTTGAGCAGGTACGTGACATCCCGCGCATCATCCTTTTGGTGGTCTGTCCCGTTTCTGCCACAGCCGATGTGTCGCTGCGCGTGCACGAGATTGTCGACGCGCATCCCACGCTCAAGGTCACCGTTGTCACCAACACCCAGGCCTCGCGCATTGCAGACCGGGTTGCTCAGATCGCGCCCAAGGGTTCGGGCGAGTGCGTGAGCCTGCGAGGCTACGGTGCCATCCGCAACATGGGGCTAGCCTGTGCCGCTGTGCTGGGGCATGACGCGGTTATCTTTTTGGATGACGATGAGACTGTCATCGACGCCGACTTTATGAAGCGCGCGACCTATGCGTTGGGGCAGCAGACACGTCAGGGCTTGCCGATCTTGGTCAAGAGCGGCTATTTCTACGATCGCGACGGCTCGCCGCTGGCTCCCACGGACAAGGCGGGCATCTGCCATCGTTGGTGGACCAAGCGCATCGAGTTCAACCGTTGGATGAAAAAGGCGCTCTCGGGCACCCGCATCTCGCGCTCCAACTACGTGTGCGGCGGCCTGATGGCCCTGCACGCCCGCGCCTTTACGCGTGTAGCCTTTGACCCGTTTATCACCCGCGGCGAGGACTTGGATTACCTCTTTAACATGCGCATGTTTGGCTACGACGTGTGGTTCGATAACGAGTGGACCGTGCGTCATCTGCCTCCGGAGTCCGAAAAGCGCTCACCGCGCTTTATGCAGGATGTATACCGTTGGTACTACGAAAGGGCAAAGTTGACATTCGCCGCGCATCAAAAGGAGCTCATTCCCGTTACGGCGGCATCGCTCATGCCCTACCCGGGCCCGTGGATTTCGCGCGAGCTCGACGACCGCGTGCGCAAGACCGCTATGGTCCGCAGCGTGTTTACCCGCGAGCATGAGGGCTACCTGCGCATCTGGCGCCATGGTATCGACGAGGCAAAGGCCTATGCGCGCCAAAACGCTGCAAGCTACCTGCGTTTCCAGAGCTTTTGGCCCAAGATCATGGACGGGCTTTGGCGTGACGCACAACTGATCAGTATCCTGGAGGGGGCCGAATGATCGACCGCCGCGCCCAGCGCGATAGTTCAATATCAATCTTTCGCATCATTGCCGTTGCCTGCGCCATTTGCGTGCTGGTGTACTTTATTTTTGCCTTGGTGACCGGTATCGAGCCGATCGCCACGGTGATTGCCTGCGCGCTGCTGTGCATCTTTCTGTGCATCTTTATCTTTTTGACGCTCAATCCCGATTCGGTGCGCTCCCAGTACACCGAGGAGACGCTCTCGGTGGCCTCGGCCATGCTTGAGGACATTAAGGGCGGTCTGACGCAGGAGTCGGCGCGTTTGGTGTGCCGGCGCATTTTGCCCGAGACGCGCGCCATGACGGTGGCCATCACCGACGAGGGCAACGTGTTGGCCTGCGCGGGCGAGTTTGAGGAAAAACTGCTGCCCGATACTCCCATCCACACGCTTGCCACACGCTACGTTATCGAACATGGCATCGTGCAGTCGTTCAACCGTATGGTGGATGTCGTGGGCTCGGACGGCTCGCACAACCAAGTCCCCGCCGGCATTATCGCCCCCATCAAGGTGGGCGATCGTACCGTCGGCACGCTCAAGTTCTACTACAAGACCCCGCGCGCCGTCGACCGTACCCAGTACGCGCTTGCCTCGGGCTTTGCCGAGATCTTGTCCACGCAGCTCGCCATCCACGAGCTCGAGGTGCAAAAGGAACTCACGGCGCGCGCCGAGGTGCGTGCGCTGCAGGCGCAGATTAACCCGCACTTCCTGTTCAACACGCTGAACACCATTGCATCGTTTACGCGCACCGACCCGCTGCGGGCCCGCGAACTGCTTCGTGAGTTCTCATCGTTCTATCGTGCCACGCTCGACAACTCGGGATCGCTTATTCCGGTCTCGCGCGAGGTCGCACAGACCAGGCGCTACCTTACCTTTGAGAAGGCCCGCTTTGGCGAGGACCGCGTGCTTGCGACGTTCGATGTGTCCGAGGACGTGGAAGATACGCTGGTGCCGGCGTTCGTGATCCAGCCGATTGTCGAGAACGCCGTACGTCATGGTATGGGCGATGACGACGCCCTGAGGATCGACGTGACCGTTCACCAAGACGGCGAGGATGCAATCTTGATTGCCGTGGCCGATAATGGCGTGGGCATGGATGAGGGTACCGCCGCCAGACTGTTTGACGAGCGTTCTGCCCGTCCCGACGCCAGCTCTCCCCAGGGTGGCGGCGCCGGTGTGGCCATGCACAATATTTCGGAGCGCATCCATCGCTTTTATGGGCCGCACTCCTATACGCGTGTCGAATCGGCGCCGGGCAAGGGCACCAAAGTGCTCCTTCATCTTGATTTGTCAGAGAGCATCTTCGACATTCAAGAGTAAAATAAAAGGCTACGGGCTCAACGTCATGCGACGGATGCCCGGCGTAGTTAGTTGACGAAAGGTTTTATCCCTATGCTGCGTGCGATGATTGTGGATGATGAGGCGCCGGCTCGCTCGGAGCTTCGCTTCCTGCTCGAGCAAACGGGCAAGATCGGCACGATCACGGAGGCGTCGAGCGTCCGCTCCGCCATCGAGATGCTTATGGAAAGTCGCGTGGATGTCGTGTTTCTCGATATTTCGATGCCCGGTGCCTCGGGCCTGCAACTTGCCGAGGCGCTGCATAAGCTCAAAAATCCGCCGGCGATCGTGTTTGTGACTGCGTATAGTGACCATGCGGTCGAGGCATTCGACGTGGATGCCGTCGATTATCTGATGAAGCCGGTCGAGGAAGCTCGCTTGGATCGCGCAATCGAGAAGGTCATGCAACGCACCAAGCCGGTTACGGACAGCAAGGTGACCATCGAGCGTATCCCGGTGGAAAAGGGCGGCCGCAAGGTGCTCATTCCCGTGGACGACATTCGCTTTATCATGGCCAAGGACGATTACTCCTGCATCTATACCGTCGATGATCGCTTTTTGTCGACGACCTCGCTGGCGCAGTTTGAGGCCAAGCTCTGCGACTTTGGCTTCTTCCGTGTTCACCGCCGCTATATCGTCAACTTGGCGTGCGTCACGGATGTGGAGACGGTGCCCTCGGGTGCCATCCAGCTGGGCATTACGGGCGTCGACGAACGCGTTCCGGTTTCGCGCCGCCGCGTCGTGCCGCTCAAGAAGGCTCTGAGTCTCTAGCACACTGGCCCCGCAGCCCTGTAGACCCATCGCCTGCGGAGCCGTGGGGCCTTTTTTGTATGTATCTGCCGAATCGTTTTTTGCGGAAGGGATCCCATGAACAGTGCAAGCGCCAAGCGTATCGACATCATCTCGGACACCCACGGCTATTTATCGCCTGCGCTCCTGGATGAGCTTGAGGGCGCAGACCTGATTATCCACGCCGGCGACCTCACGTCAGAGATGGACTACGAGCACCTATGCACCATCGCCCCCGTACGGGCCGTACTGGGCAACAACGATTACTACCGCGACTACGATCCCGATGTAGACCGTCTTGCGCTCTTTACCTACGAAGGCCTCAAATTCGCCGTAGCCCACTACCGCGAAGACCTTCCGGTGGGATCCGTAGACGTAGCCATCAACGGCCACACCCACGTAACCAAAGAAGCCCAAGTGGGCCGTTGCTTAGTCCTCAACCCGGGCAGCGCCAGCTACCCCAGAGGCACCCGAGGCCCCACCATGGCCAGAATGCTCGTCAAAGACGGCAAGATCATAAGCACTAAGTTTATTGACCTAGAGTAATCACAACAAAAACGGGGGATGCAGATGCGTCCCCCCGTTTCCATTTGAGCCAAAGTAAGAAGTTCAACAAGATCCATCAGACCAACCCCGCCGAGGAGCACGCGGGCTAGCCGCGCAGCGGCGCACGCCCGCAAAACTGGTTGAATAATGTGACGGCAGGGAGGGTCTCCGGGGCTGAGGGCGGGGGTTAAGTTTGTCGCGAGTTCCGCACGCAAAGGAAAGCACTTAATGTGCTTTCCGTCTTGCGCAGGACTGTAGAGCAGCAAACTTAACCCCCGCCCTCAGCCCCGGAGACCCTCCCGGATGGCCCCGAAAAATTTTTTCAAAAAAGTTGTTGCGCGCCAGACAGACTTCTGTGTATACTAATCCCCGCAGCGCACGCGAGCGGAAACAAACGCGAACGTCTGCCTGGGGAGTTAGCTCAGTTTGGTTAGAGCGCCGGCCTGTCACGTCGGAGGTCGCGGGTTCGAGCCCCGTACTTCCCGCCAACGCAATTAAAGCCACGTCTTCGGACGTGGCTTTTTGCGTTTGATGCACTTTGTTTCGATAGAACAATCGCCCTGGTGCATCTTCGCCCAGAATCCCCGCGCCTTCGGGAACGCAAGTAAAATCTAATAAGTATATCTGTCTGAACAACAGCTTTGTTGCGCAACACCTGTTCTACGAGACAGGGGGTTAGGTTATACTAAATTGCACTGTGCGCCGCATTTGATGCATTTCGCTCCAAGCGCGGCACTCAGTGGATATCCGATTTACCATTTGGATGTCCTGGCGGTCATTTAGCGTCTCGACACAAGCTCGGCCCCGGAGCTCGTTCGAGCTGTTCGTATTCCTTGAAAGGGGAAAAATGGACATATCGAGGAAGACTGATTACGCCCTTCGTATGCTGGCGATGCTTGCTGAGGATCCGGAGTGTTTGCTTTCTGTTCGCACCGCTGCCGAAGAGGTCAATGTTCCGTATTCGTTTGCCCGCTCGATTCAGCACGGTTTGGTCCAGGCCGGTATTGTGGAGAGCCTGCGTGGCGCCCACGGTGGCATGCGTCTCAAGGTTAGTCCGGACGACGTCACTATCCGCCAGGTCGTCGAGGCCGTTCAGGGTCCTATGGTTATGAATGATTGCACCGCACCCGATGGCGACTGTGCACGCATGGGTATGTGCTGCTATCATCCCCTGTGGGCCGGAGCTCAAGCGTTGATGCGCGACTACCTCGATTCCGTTTCGCTGGGCGATATCGTTGCTCACCGCCAGTTCCCGGCCGTCGACCCCAAGTTTGCCGACCGCGATGCGTTTCCCGAGTACGCCGCCTGTGCGTGTGTTTGCCAGGAGAAATAACGCCGCATAAGGAGCATAGATATGATTCAGGACCCCTTTCGTTCGATGATTCGATCGGAAGGGGTCCTGCGCTATCGCGACCTTCCGTGGCGACGTACGCGTGACCCGTACATTATTTGGCTCTCCGAGGTCATGCTGCAGCAGACGCAGGTGCCGCGCGTGGAGACACGCATGCCGGCGTGGCTCGAGCGCTTTCCGACTGTGCAGGCACTTGCGCAGGCAGCACCCTCGGACGTTTTGGACGCTTGGCAGGGCATGGGCTACAACCGTCGTGCTCTGGCACTTCACAGGGCCGCACAGCAGCTTGTAGAGGACTGGGGCGGGGAGTTCCCGCGCGAGACGCGCGATCTGGTCGCCCTGCCCGGTATTGGGCCGGCGACGGCGCAGGGCATTCGGTCGTTCGCATTCGATCTTCCGGGCGTGTATCTAGAGACCAACGTGCGCACGGTCTTTCTGCACCATTTCTTTCCCGACGTGCCGGCTGTTCCCGATCGCGAGCTGGTGCCGCTGATTCAGGCGGCCTGCCCGGCGGCTCCCGGTGCGACGGCGGACGAGATTGCCCCCTTTGCCATGCCTCAAGACGACGCCGACACGCCGCGTGCGTGGTATTACGCGCTGCTGGATTATGGCGCGTATCTTAAGAAGGCGTTGCCCAATCCGTCTAGGCGATCGGCGGGCTATAGTCGCCAGTCCAAGTTTGAGGGCTCGCGTCGTCAAAAGCGCGCCCACATCGTGCGTATGCTGTTGGCTGCGCGCGATGGACAGCCTGCGGGCATCACGCTCGATGCCGCCATGGCAGGCGTTAACGAGATGGAGGAGGCGGCGGGCCGCGCGCCGATCGGGCGCGATTTGA
Source organism: Coriobacteriaceae bacterium (assembly GCA_902362275.1). Taxonomy (GTDB): domain Bacteria; phylum Actinomycetota; class Coriobacteriia; order Coriobacteriales; family Coriobacteriaceae; genus Collinsella. Next base: position 80,117 of record CABIWB010000002.1, read on the forward strand.
TTGCAAGCATTCTTGCCGACCTGGAGCGCGAGGGATTCTGCCGTGTCGAGGGCAATCGCTGGCTGAGCGTCTAGCTCGCTTGAATTTGAAGAACGGGATTGTAAGGTTTAGATTCTCGGCATGGGGGCATCCTAAAGATAGGGCCGCTCGAAGCCTACGGGCGGCATGTGATGAAGGGAAGTACACCTATGGATTTTGAGAATTCCCAAACCAAGAAGAACCTCGAGGCCGCTTTTGCCGGCGAGTCGCAGGCGCATACCAAGTATCGCTACTATGCATCCAAGGCCAAGAAGGACGGCTACGTTCAGATCTCGAATATCTTTGCCGAGACCGCGGGCAACGAGTCCGAGCACGCTAAGCTGTGGTTTAAGTATCTGCACGACGGTGCCGTTCCCGACACCCTGGACAATCTGCGCGATGCCGCCGCAGGAGAGAACTACGAGTGGACCACGATGTACGACGAGTTCGCCAAGACCGCCGAGGAGGAGGGCTTTGTCGAGATCGCCGAGAAGTTCCGTGGTGTCGCCGCCGTCGAGAAGGCCCACGAGGAGCGCTACAACAAACTCGTCGAGCGCATCGAGTCGGGCGAGGTGTTTGAGCGTGAGGGCGTGAAGGTGTGGAAGTGCCTGAACTGCGGGCACCTGCACGTTGGTGCCGAGGCGCCTGAGGTGTGCCCGGTGTGTAACCATCCGAAGGCGTACTTTGAGGAGCAGGTGGTGA
>CABIWB010000002.1:81096-106887 GCA_902362275.1 Coriobacteriaceae bacterium
GTGCCGAGAAGGACAAGAAAGTCGGCGCGCATGCTCATCCTGAGTGGGCGCCCCATTTGAATTCGGCTCGTGAGGATTTGACTGCCAAGTTGTTTACTCTGGTCGAGGTAATTTTGGGCGTGGTGCCCCTTGTGGTTATCGGTTTATTTTTGGCTTCGAAGGACGCTACGAGTGTCGATAAACTCACCGAGGTCTTTTCGCAAGAGCCCTCGATGGTGGTCACGTTTATTTCTGCGTGCTTGCAGCCGTTTGTGGCGTACATGCTGTATATGGTCTACCGCAAATACTGCGAGGGCGACGCTGGTTTTGTCGCCGGCAACCTGATCAGTCTTTTGTGCTCCGAGATCCTACTGCTCAATATCCCGGGCGTCATCGGTATGGGCATCTTGCTGTGGCGTGTTTGGCGCAACGTTGCCCCGCACTTTGAGAGCTGGCTGTTTGAGCGCCGTGCAATGGGCGTGTTGGCAGACATCGCGGGCTCGCTCGTGATTCTAGCCTTGGCGTTTATGTTCGCCACCGCCGCCCGAGGTCTCGCGGGCATGTAGTCTGTCCTCACCGACCACGGAGCGCAGGGCGGGGAAACCCCTCCCTTTTGCTCACGGCTTCGCAGGGTCGCGCGAGGCAAAGGTTTCCCCGCCCTGCGCTCCGGCGTTGAGTCGTCGCGTGCTCGTTACAGAAAAGCTGATAATAAGTTTGTGTGCCGCCCCTTTGGGGCGGCACTTTTTGTGTGGGGTTCCGGTCTCCACAATTTCCGTCAAGCTTTTGGTTAGGTTTTGGTCGGTTGGCGCAAGAGCGGAAGGGCAAAAGATTGCTGGCGAAAAAAGCTCAAAGAAAGTGCTGGTAGGCGAGTTGTTGAGCTTTTTGACAGTTTTCTGACAAAAGAATCTTTGCGGCTATTGCCGGCAATTGCGTTGTCGCGGTCATGGCGGTGCGGGATGCTGGTCGTAAGCGTCGAATGCTCCGATTTTGGAGGCCAGCATGGATCTGTTTCTTGAGACTCCGCAGCAACAAGCTGAGCGCATGCTGCGTCAGCAGCAACGACTCATGGAGATGCAAATGCAGGGGGCGGCAGCCCAGCCCCCTGCGCAAAATGCCACGCCTGCGGTTTCGCCTGCGGGCGAATCGGCACCAGAGGCCTATTCCGTACAGCAAGATTCATATGCGCAGGAGCTCGCGTTCGACAAGCGTCGTGCGCGTCGTCGCCGCGTGGGCCAGCACCTGCGCACATTGGCGATGATCGTGCTCATCCCGCTGGGGCTTGCGGTCATCTTTTTGGCGTCGTATGCCCTCACATGCATCCTCAACGGCGCATCGCCCAACGAGGTGCTCCAACATCTAACGGCCCTGGGCCAGCGCCTAGGCGACGTCATAACAACCATCCGCGCCGGCTGGGAGAGTTAGCGTTTGTCGCATTAGGACTTCGAGGGTGTAGGGATTGTCGCCACGAGTAGAATCCTTGCATCCTGTTGGTCCTGTCGTGCGACTGAATAGTATTATTGAAGATGAATAATAATAGAAAATGCCATGTTAAGGTACTTAACGACATCCTTGGAGAATCTGGCGTCGTCGCCTTCGGAGCGAAGCTATCAAGAGATGGTCTGTGCATACAGGCAATACAAAAAGGAGGTACTCGGTTGAATCTGACCTTTGAGGGATTCTTAAAAGGCTATTGCCGAGAACTATCCGGACAGCAGTCGCTGAGTTTTAGAAAATTGGTTGAGCAGGCGACGACGGATGCGCCGCGCGTGGCGGAGCCTCTGTTTTTGCTCGCTTTGGCGCAAGGAAAAGCCGAATACGTTCTGGGCTTATCCGAGGGCTCGTGGATGGAACAGGATTACCGAGACGTTTTATCCTTGTACGGCCAAGCGGGTAGCATGACGTCTCTATGCGCTAAAAGTGAGCTCCCTAATCGTTATGCCAACGTTTGGCGTGCGTATAGAGCAGTGAAGGAAAAGCCGGCGGCCGATAGAAGGGTGAACGCCCTGATGAGAAAGAAAACGCTGGAAGCATTGGAGGAATCGGGTGTAACGCGCTATGGCCTTTGCCGTGCTCTGCGCCTGAATAAAGGAAACGTATACGCATACTTGGCCGGCGATGACTCAAAGGTGAGCAGGAAAACGGCGCGCCGCATTATGGAATATGCGGAGGAGAGGGGCACCCAAGAAGGGGCCGGGCACCCGGTGTGTGTGACGGGGTAAGATTGATCGCGGTTTTGATTGGTGCTCGATTGGGTTTGTTGGGCGGAGTTTATGTCTGCTATTGATATTGTGCTTGTTGTGATCGCCTTGGTGGCGGTGGGGGTTGCTGTGGCTTGCGCCCTCCAGCTCAAGAGCCTGCGTGCCGAATTGCGGGAGCGTGGCGACAGTAGCGCGGAAACGCTGGCAGCACTCGAGCAGGCCAACAACGCGCTCGATGCCCTGAACGTCGCGCTGGCCGAAACTCGCCGCACGGCCAATGCCATCGCGCAGCAGCAGACGACAGATGCGGCCGTGGAGCAGCAACGTTACCTGACCATCGCACGTGAGTTTTCGCAAGCTGGTGACCGGATGGATGACCTGCGTCGCGAGACGGCCCAACAGCTCGGTGCCAACCGCGAGGGCATCGAGCACCGCCTGGACAAGGTGCGCGAGACGGTCGATGCCCAGCTGGGTGCTATCCGCAAAGACAACAACGTGCAACTCGATCAGATGCGCGCGACGGTGGACGAGAAGCTTTCCCGCACGCTCAACGATCGCCTGTCGGCATCGTTTAAGCAGGTGAGCGACCAGCTCGAGGCCGTGTACAAGGGCCTGGGCGACATGCAGTCCATCGCCACCGGCGTGGGCGACCTTAAGCGCGTGCTGGGCAACGTGAAGGCGCGTGGCATTTTGGGCGAGGTGCAGCTGGGTGCAATTCTGGCGGACATCCTTACACCCGACCAGTATCTGGAAAACGTCGCCACCAAGCCCGGCGCCTCGGAGCGCGTTGAGTTTGCCGTCAAGCTGCCGGTGGACGAGGGCGACCCCGTGCTGCTGCCGATTGACTCCAAGTTTCCGGGCGACGCGTACGAGCACTTGCTCGACGCGCAGGAGTCGGGTGACGCTGAGGCCGTCGCCGCAGCGCGCAAGACGCTCGACACCATGGTCAAGCGCGAGGCCAAGGATATCTGCGAAAAGTACCTGAGTGTGCCGGCAACGACCAACTTTGGCATCATGTTCGTGCCGTTTGAAGGACTGTACGCCGAGGTCGTCAGCCGCCCCGGGCTTATCGAGACCCTGGGCCGCGACTATCACGTCAACGTTGCCGGCCCCAGCACCATGGCAGCCATTCTCAACAGCCTGCAGATGAGTTACCAAACGTTTAAGCTGCAAAAACGCACCGACGATGTACTGCGAGTGCTCTCCGCCGTCAAGGCCGAGCTGCCGCGCTATCAAAAGGCGCTGCGCCGCGCCCAGCAGCAGATCGAGACCGCGGGCAAAACGGTCGAGGGCATTATCACCACGCGCACCAACGTCATGGAGCGCAAACTCAAGGATATCGACGCGCTGGAAGATGCCGAGGAGGCCGACGAGATCTTGGGGCCCACATCCGCGGAGCTGCTCGCAGACCAAAAAGACGAGGACTAATTGCATCTGACGGCGGAGCGCCTGCGCAAGCACGGCGCGGGCGCTTTTCGCATCGCGCTTGTCTGAAGCGTGCTCCAATGTGCAACAATGGCGTTTCGCCCTATCAGACGCGAAAGGAAGCCCATGTCTCAGAGAAGCACCAGCCCGCTCAGCCGCTCCACCGTGCGCCGCACGCTGCAGCGGTTTTGGGGTGTCACGCGCACGCAACCGCTGATCGTCTTTCTCTCGGTGTTCTCGTCGGCGGGCTACATCTTTTTGCTCACGTTTGCCAACACCTACGTGATGGCCCTTATCGTCGACCGCGTCCAGGCCGGTCCCGTGGCGGGCGACCGGGTGTTTGAGGTCTTTGGCCCCTACATTCTGGCACTCGTGCTCGTTAACCTAGTGGGCCAAATCCTCTCCAAGCTGCAGGACTACACCGTCTACAAGCTCGAGATTGCGGGCAACTATCACCTGGCACGCCTGTGCTTCGACACGCTCTCCAATCAATCCATGACATTCCACACCAGCCGTTTTGGCGGATCGCTTGTGAGCCAGACGAGCCGTTTTATGAGCGGCTACACGGGCTTGGTCGACGTGACGGTGTATTCGCTCATTCCCACCATTACCTCGGTTGTCTGCACCGTGGCCGCACTCGCCCCGGTGGTGCCGACGTTTACCGTGATCCTGGTGTGTATCATGGTCGTCTACATCGCGTTTGTCTGGCTTATGTACAAGCGCATCATGCCGCTTTCGGCCGCGACGTCCGCCGCGCAGAACAAGCTCTCGGGCGTGCTCTCCGACGCGGTCACGAATATTTTGGCCGTCAAGACCTGCGGGCGCGAGGACTTTGAACGCGATCTGTTCGACGCCGCCGATCGTGCCGCGCGCGACGCCGAGACGGTCTCGATGCACGCCATGATGCAGCGCAACTTTACGACCTCGGGCCTTATCGTCATCACCATGGCCGTGGTGAGTGTGTTCGTGGCGGGCGGCAATGCGTGGTTTGGCATCTCGGCCGGCTCGCTCGTCATGATTTTTACCTACACCTATAACCTCACCATGCGCCTGAACTACGTAAGCTCCATGATGCAGCGCATTAACCGCGCACTGGGCGATGCGGCCGAGATGACGCGCGTGCTGGACGAGCCACGTTTGGTGGCAGACGACCCGGACGCCCCTGAGCTCAAAGTGACCGAGGGCGCGATTGATTTTGAGCACCTGAGCTTTGCGTACCGTGACGCTGTGGCGGGCGAGAGCGTGTTCGATGACCTGACGCTTCATGTGGCGGCGGGCCAGCGCGTGGGCCTGGTGGGCAAATCGGGCTCGGGTAAGACGACGCTCACCAAGCTGCTGCTGCGCCTGGACGATGTTCAGGGCGGCCGCGTGCTCGTGGACGGTCAGGATGTCTCGCGCTGCACGCAGCAGAGCCTGCGCCGCCAGGTTGCCTACGTGCCGCAGGAGGCGCTGCTGTTCCATCGCTCCATTCGCGAGAATATCGCCTACGGCCGCCCCGACGCCACCGACGAGCAGATCCGCGAGGCGGCTCGCTTGGCTAATGCGACCGAGTTTATCGACCGCTTGCCCCGTGGCTTTGACACCATGGTGGGTGAGCGCGGCGTCAAGCTCTCGGGCGGCCAGCGTCAGCGCGTGGCTATCGCTCGCGCCATCCTAACCGACGCGCCGATTCTAGTGCTCGACGAGGCGACGTCTGCCCTGGACAGCGAGTCCGAGGCGTTGGTGCAGGAGGCGCTCGAGAACCTGATGCGCGGCCGCACCTCCATTGTGGTGGCACATCGCCTGTCCACCGTGGCGGCGCTCGACCGCATCGTGGTGCTGGCGGACGGCGAGATTGTCGAGGACGGCACGCATGCGCAGCTTGTCGAGGCGGGTGGCGAGTACGCGAGCCTGTGGAGCCGTCAGACCGGCGCATTCTTGGAGGTGTAAGCGTCTCGGACGTGGGACAATTGTGCCCATAAGTTTATTGTGCCGTTGAGCCGAGGAGTCGTTATGCCACGCGAGACCAATGCTGCCAAACGCGAGCGCGCCGTTGAGGTGTGCGAGCGCCTCAACCGTCGCTATGGCCCGGTCGAGTGCTTTTTGGACCACGAGAATCCCTTCAGGCTGCTCATCGCGGTACTGCTCTCGGCGCAGACGACCGACGCGCAGGTCAACAAGGTGACGCCGAAGCTGTTTTCCCAGTGGCCCACGCCCGAGACCATGGCACAGGCAAGCGTGGCCGATGTGGCCGATACCATCAAGTCGCTTGGCTTTTATAAGAGCAAGGCCAAGCACGCCGTGGAGGCCGCGCAGATGATCGTTGCCGATTACGGCGGCGAGGTACCTGCCGACATGAAGGAACTCGTCAGGCTGCCGGGTGTGGGACGCAAAACGGCGAACATCGTGCTCAACGTGGGGTTTGGCATTGTCGAGGGCATCGCGGTCGATACACACGTCAACCGCATCGCACACCGCCTGATGCTGAGCCCCAAGACGCATGCCAAGGAGCCGCTCAAGACCGAGCAAGATCTGCTCAAGATTTTGCCGCACGAGTATTGGGAGTCGGTCAACCACCAGTGGATTACCTTTGGCCGTGAGATCTGCGACGCCCGCAAACCTAAGTGCGACGAGTGCCCGCTGGCGGATTTGTGCCCCAGCGTGCGCGTGGCGGGGTAGGGCGGAACGCATTTTCGTCTGGCGTTTTTTGCGGGGCTGGGTTTGCCCTTGAACCGGAGTCCTCTCCATGCGTTACCATGACAGACAATGTATTTGACGTACGACCCGCCGAGCTTGCCCCGGCGGGCTTTTGGCGTTGCAATGCCGGAGGAACAGCATGCTCATTCACCGTATAGCCGCGCAGCTCTACACTGCCGAGGCCTTGCAGACCGTCGAGGCCGGGCTCGATGCTGGCGAGGACGTGACGCTGGCTGTGTCGCAGTCGGGCCGCACGCTTATGGCGGCCGCCCAGTTTGCGCGCCGTCCGCGCCCGACGGTCTATATCGTGAGCGGCGAGGATGCGGCCGATCGCGCCGCGCGTAGCCTTGCCGCCTACGTGGGCCTGGCGCACGTGTGTCGTTTTCCCGAGCGCAAGGACTATCCGTGGCGCGAGCAGGCGCCCGACGACGCCGTGGTGGCGCAGCGCTGCGAGGCATTGGGGCGCATCGTGCGTGGGGACAACTGCATCATGGTTGCCTCAGCCCGTGCGCTGCTGCGCTGCGTGCCGCCGGTCGAGAGCCACTACTGGGAGTCCACCACTTTTGCGGTGGGCGAGGAGATTCCTTTTGACGAGGTGCCGCAGCGCCTGGTGGGCATTGGCTACACCAATGCCGGCGCCGCCGACGCGCCCGGCCTGTTCCGTGTGCACGGCGACACCGTCGAGGTGTTTCCCGCGCAGGAGAAGGCGCCCGTGCGCATTGAGTTCTTTGGCGACGAGATTGACCGCATCCGCCGCATGGTGAGCTCAACGGGGCAGACCATCGGCAACGAGGACAGTATCGAGATCTTCCCCTGCCGTGAGCTGGCGCTTACCGACGAAGCCGTCCACAACATGCATGTGGCGCTCTATCGCGCCAGCCAGGACGACAGCAAACTGGCGGCGCTGCTCGAGATGGTGGATGCACGCATCGTCACGCCCGAGCTCGACCGCTTTTTGCCGGTGATGTACGGCCAGACCGTGAGCCCGCTGGCACACGTGAGCGGCAAGGCGCTCGTGGTTCTGTCCGAGCCGCGCTCGCTGTTCGACGACTGCCTGCGCGCCTACGAGGATATCGAGGCGCGTGCCGGCGAGGCGGGGATTGACCGACTGGATGGCCTGTATGTACGTGCCCAGCAGCTCGATTTTGGTGCTCAGCAGCGCCTGAACTATGTGAGCCTGATTCGCGCCGGCGGCGCGGTTACGGCCGAGCTCAAGATTGAGCAGCCTGCTATCGCAGGCTCGGACAACCGCTTTATGACGCGTATTCAGGAGGTCGTGGGCAAGCGCTACGCCTGCGTGTTTGCCATTCCCGACCGCGGGGCGCGCGAGTCGATGGAGCTCACCTTTGGCGACGAGAGCATTACCTTTGAGGAATCGCTGACCGCGGCGCCCGAAAATGTCGGCGCTATCGGCGACCGCGTTCGCGTGGCAGCGGCGGATTCCGCCGACCGTGCCGCACGCCAGGAGGCCCATGCTTCCATTCGCGAGCGTAAGGCCGACGCGCTCAACGCCCGCTCGCTCGAGGCGGGCGCCGCGCAGGCTGCCGCCGGCGCTGCCGTGCCCACCATCTCGCGCGGGCGCGTGACCTTTGTGGACGCTGCCCTGCCGCAGGGCGTGGTGGTGCCCGACGCCAATTTGGCCGTGTTCTCGATCGCCGACCTCAATGCCCGCATGGATGCCAACCGCGCGCGCAGCCGCCGCAAGGTTGACATTACGCAGATCACCTTCCCGTTTAAGCCGGGCGACTACGTGGTGCACGCTACCCACGGCATCGCGCTCTTTAGCGAGATCGCGCGCCAGGAAGTGGGCGGCAAGGAGCGCGACTACTTTTTGCTGGAATATGCCGACGGCGACAAGCTCTACGTGCCGCTCGAGCAGGTCGACCGCATCACACGCTATGTTGGCCCCGACGGCGACAAGCCGCGCCTGACCAGGCTCAACACTGCCGACTGGACGCGTGCCACCAATAAGGCGCGCAAGAATGCCAAAAAGCTGGCGTTTGACCTGGTCGACCTGTATACGCGCCGCTCGTCGATCGCAGGCATCGCCTGCCCGCCCGATACGCCCGAGCAGATCGAGATGGAGGAGAGCTTCCCCTACGACGAGACGCGCGACCAGCTGGAGGCTATCGCCGACATCAAGGCCGACATGGAGGCGCCCAAGCCCATGGACCGCCTGCTGTGCGGCGACGTGGGTTTCGGCAAGACCGAGGTTGCCCTGCGCGCGGCGTTTAAGTGCGTGGACTCCGGCCGCCAAGTCATGGTGCTCTGCCCCACGACCATTCTGGCCCAGCAGCACTACGAGACGTTTTTTGAGCGCTTTGCCCCGTTTGGCCTCGAGGTCGAAGTGCTCAGCCGCTTCCGCACCCCGGCGCAGCAGAAGCGTGCGCTTAAGGCGTTTGCCGAGGGCACGATTGATGTGCTCATCGGCACGCACCGCTTGCTTTCGGCCGATGTGAACCCCAAGAACCTGGGCATGGTGATCATCGACGAGGAGCAGCGCTTTGGCGTTCAGCACAAGGAGCAGCTCAAGAACCTGCGCGAGCAGATTGACGTGCTCACGCTTTCGGCAACGCCGATTCCGCGAACCATGCAGATGGCCACGAGCGGCGTGCGCGACATGAGCCTGATCACCACACCGCCGACCGGGCGTCGTCCCGTGATCGTGCACGTGGGGGAGTACGACCCCGACGTGGTGAGTGCGGCGATTCGCCTGGAGGTGGGTCGCGGCGGACAGGTGTACTACGTGTCCAACCGCGTCAAGACCATCGACGACGCCGTGGCGCGCGTGCACGAGGCCGCGCCCGAGGCGCGCGTGGGCGTGGCGCACGGCAAGATGAGCCCGCGCGAGGTCGAGGACGTGATGATCGAGTTTGCGACCAAAAAGATCGATGTGCTTATCGCCACGACCATCGTGGAGAGCGGCATCGACAACGCAACGGCCAACACGCTCATCATCGAGGATTCGCAGCGTCTGGGTCTGGCACAGCTCTACCAGCTCAAGGGCCGTGTGGGCCGTTCTGCCACGCAGGCATACGCGTACTTTATGTTCCCCGGCGAGCTGCCGCTCACCGAGGAGGCGACGGCGCGCCTGACCGCGCTTTCCGAGTTCCAAGACCTGGGCAGCGGCATGCGCATTGCCATGCGCGACCTGGAGATTCGCGGCGCCGGCTCGCTTATGGGGGCCGAGCAGCACGGCAACCTGTCGAGCGTGGGCTTTGACCTGTTTACGCAGATGCTGGGCCAGGCTGTGGCCGAGGCGCGCGGCGATGACGACGCCGGCGTGGAAGCGGCGAGCGTGGGTATTAATCTGCCGGCCGACTACTTCTTGTCCGAGGAGTACCTGCCGGCGGTGGACCAGCGCGTGCTCGTGTACCGCAAGCTCGCAGCGGCCGAGGACCTGGAGAGCATCGATGAGGTGCAGGAAGAGACCGAGGCCGCGCATGGCGAGCTGCCGTTGGCAGGACTCAACCTGTTCAATCGCGCACGAATCCGCATTCGCGGCGAGCGCCTGGGGCTCGAGAGCGTCACGCTCAGCGGCGGTCGCATCACGTTTTTGGGCGTCGACGTGCCCAAGAAGGTGGCCTTTGAGCTAAAGACCCGCTATGGCGCGGTGAACTTCCCCAAGAGCCGCAAGCTGTCGGTGCCCTACAAGGCGGGCGCCGGCGCGGGCAGCGGCCTGGGTCGCGGTCTCGACGCCAACGACGGTACCGGCCCGGTGGCCGCGGCACTCATGCTGCTGCAGCAGTTGGGTGCTAGCGACGACGACTAACAAGTAGGGGCGTGGCGGGGCTACCAGTTGTTCTTTGCCCCGCTACCTCGCGGGTTGATTCCAGTCCCATCGAAAGGAAAGCATGTTCGGATACATCTATAAGAAAGATGTCGCCATTATCGCGGTTGTCCTGTGCCTTTGTCTGGGCGTGGGCAGCTTCTTCGATTATCAGATCTCGAGTGCGCTGTTCAACATCGGCAGCATGTACGGTCGCTTTGTCGAGGCGGCCGGTGAGCTGCCGTTCGAGCTGACGGCGAGCATCGCGGGCGTTATGCTCGTGCGCTCGGCACGCCCCGATTCCAAGGCGAGCAAGTGGCTCGCTGCGCTGGGCGTTTTGATCAACGTGGGTCTGGTCGGCTACGAGATTATCGGATCGCTGCGCGTCGGCGGCAAGCTTATTGCGTTTCAGCTGGTACTGACGTTTGCGCTGGTGATCGCCGCCAACCTTATCGTCTATCGCCTCACGCGCGCGACCGAGCCCGACGAGCTTACGCGCTGGGCGTTGATGGTGCTTGCCGTGTGGGTCGCTCAGGCCATTATCCTCAACGTGATCGTCAAGCCGCTGTGGTCGCGTCCGCGCATGCGCGTGATCGAGGTCACACCGGGGCTCAATTTTCAGCCGTGGTGGGTAATCGGTAACCCCGACAAGTGGAGCTATATCGCGGCCGGCGTAATCAAGGACGGCTTTAAGTCGTTCGCGAGCGGGCACACGGCGCACGCGGCGATCGGCCTTATGCTCGCCGGGCTTCCCGCGGCGGCCTTTAAGGAAAAACCGTCGCGCCGCCGCGTGGTCTTTTGGACGGCGGCTGTGGTCGCGGCGCTCGTTGCGTTCGGCCGTATCGTGATCGGGGCGCACTTTTTGAGTGATGTGAGCTGCGGTTTTGCTCTGGTACTGGCACTCGAGTGCCTTGCCGCGCGCATTGCCTATCCCAACGGCGTACAATAGCTCCGTTTGAATCATCTGGCCGATACCCGGTAAGAGAGGATTGCCATGCTCGCGTTCAACAACGACTATTCCCACGGCGCACACCCGGCAGTGCTGCAGGCGCTCGTCGACACCAATATGGAGCCGCAGCCCGGCTACGGTACCGATGCACATACCGAGCGTGCCAAGCAACTTATTCGCGAGGCCTGCCAGACGCCTGACGCCGACGTGTTTTTCCTGGTGGGCGGCACGCAGGCTAACGCGACGGTGATCGACATGCTGCTTGCGCCGTACGAGGGCGTCGTTGCTGCCGAGACTGGCCACGTCGCCTGCCACGAGGCGGGCGCCATCGAGTTTGGCGGCCACAAGGTGCTCACCATCCCCGGCTACGAGGGCAAGATGCACGCCGAGGACCTCGAGAACTATATTCAGGTGTTCTACGAAAACGAGAGCTACGAGCACACGGTGTTCCCGGGCGCCGTGTACGTGAGCCTATCGACCGAGTACGGCACGCTGTACTCCAAGGCCGAGCTCGCGGCGATTCACGCGGTGTGCCAGAAGCATGAGATTCCGCTGTTTGTGGACGGCGCCCGCCTGGCCTATGCGCTGGCGGCCGATGAGTGCGACATTACCCTGCCCGAGCTGGCGCAGCTGTGCGACGTGTTCTACATCGGCGGCACCAAGTGCGGCGCTCTGTGCGGCGAGGCCGTGGTGTTTTGCGGCATGCACGCTCCGGCGCACCCCATTCCGCGCATTAAGCAGCACGGCGCGCTGTTGGCCAAGGGCCGCCTGACGGGCGTGCAGTTTGAGGCTCTTTTTACCGATGGCCTGTATTTTGAGATTGGTCGACAGGCGATTGAGACGGCCCAGGCGCTACGTCGCGTGCTGCACGAGCACGGCTACCGGTTCTTTTTGGAGACGCCCACAAACCAGCAGTTCGTGATTCTGCCCAACGAGGACATGGCGCGCATTCGCGAGCATGCGGCGATCGAGTACTGGGAAAAGTACGACGAGGCCCACACGGTGGTGCGCTTTTGCACCAGCTGGGCCACGACGCAGGAGGATATCGACGCGTTGGCGGCGGTTCTGTAGCCTGATGTAATGACGAGGGGCCGCCTTGCGCTGGGTTTGGCGCAAGGCGGCCTTTGTTTTTGAGGGAGAAGGGTTGTATGACCGAGATGTCCGAGCCGACGATTCGTCTGGCGACGCCCGATGATGCGCCGGCGTTGCTTGCCATCTATGAGCCGTATGTGCGCCAGACGGCGATTACCTGCGAATACGAGGTACCGAGCGTTGAGGAGTTCGCCGGGCGCATCGAGCGTACACTCAAGCGCTATCCGTATCTGGTGATGGAGCTGGACGGGCGTCCGGTAGGCTATGCCTATGTGAGTTCGCTCAACAGCCGCGAGGCATACGACTGGTCGGTCGAGACGTCGATCTACCTGGCGCGCGACGTGCGCCACGGCGGGCTGGGTCGCAAGCTGCACGACGCGCTCAAGCAATGCCTGGTCGCGATGGGCATCACCAACATGTGCGCCCTCATTGCCGTGCCGCACGACAAGGACGACGAGTACCTGACGCACAACAGCCAGGATTTCCATGCCCATATGGGATATCGCCTGGTGGGTGCCTTTGACCGCTGCGCCCAAAAGTTCGGCCGTTGGTACGACATGTGCTGGATGGAGCTGGTCCTGGCCGAGCGCACACCCAACCAACCCAAACCAACCTGGTTCCTCGACCTCCCCAAACCTACCATTTAGGGACAGGTTTATTTTGGCAGGTTAGCCGATGGGCTCGGTGTATTTGGCGCGGTCGGTGCGTTGGATGCGCTTGGAGACGTGGAGCGGGCGGCCGTCGGTGTCGTAGACGTAGTCGGTGATCAGGATCAGCGCCTGCCCACGCTCGACGTTGAGCAAAAACGCCTCGTTTTGCGAGGCATAGCACACTTCAAAGGTCTTATGCCCCTGTGCCGGTGCGCGATGGAACTCCTGTCGCAGCGTGGCGTAGAGCGAACCGTTGATATCGCGATCGATGAGTGCCTCAAAGCTCGGTGGTAGATAGGTGGTCTCCAGGCACAGCGGCGCATCGTCCAGGTAGCGCAGGCGGACAAGTTTGACGAGCTTGCTGCCCACGGCGGCGTCAAAGAATTTAGCTATGCTGCCGGCCGCCTTGGCAAAGCCCGAGTCCACGGTGCGCGTGGTGGGCTTCATGCCCTGGCCTTCGACCTGCTTGGTATAGCTCGAAAACACCAGGTTGTTCTCGTGGAGCGCGGGCGTGTCGGCCACAAAGGCGCCGCGCCCGCGCTCGGTTCGAACCAGACCCTCATCAACGAGCACCTTAAGGGCATGGCGCACGGTGCTGCGCGACAGCCCCGATTCGTCCATGAGTTCCATCTCGGACGGCAGCTTGTCTTCACGCGCGTAGACGCCGGCGGCGATGCGGTCACGCAGCATGCCCGCCAAGCGCTCGTATTGGGCCAAGTTCTTTTTTGACGAAGTGCTCATTCGATTAACCTGTATCTAACTTGTATGCTTATCGAATCAAGGATGTATCCAATACAACAACAAAACCGCTGGTAGCTAGTTATCAAAAACCTCATCAGCAAAATTTCTAAGACAAATATAGCATACAACTAGTCGACATAACCAAAACATGTATGTAACTTGTATGCCTGTGATGAGCATCAAACGAAGAAGAAAGGCTGATGCACGATGACTACTCAGGAACAGGTTAAGGATGTCGTCTCCCAGGTTTTGGCTGATAAGGCAGACAAGGGCGGTATCAAGCGCGTCGTGTGGATTGGCGCCGGCGGATCCAACGGCGGCAACTATCCTGCCCAGTACTTTATGGAGCACGAGGCCACGCAGGTCGTGAGCTCTAGCTACACCAGCAACGAGTTCGTGCACGCAACTCCTGCTTACGTTAACGAGAACACCCTGGCCGTCGTCGTGTCCATGCGCGGCACCAAGGAGACCATCGTCGCCGCCCAGGTCGCCAAGGACCACGGCGCCAGCACCATCGCCATCTATGTCGACGAGTCCGGCCTCACCGAGGTCTGCGACTACAAGATCCAGTATGACAGCCTGGCCGTCGACGAGTCCTGCATGGGCCGCACCAACTCCGCCGTCGTGACCATGATCGCCATGGAGCTCACGCAGCAGACCGAGGGCTATGCCGAGTACGAGACCGCTATGGCCGCCTTCGACCTGGTTGACCCCATCTATCGCAAGGCCGTCGAGTACACCCGTCCGCTTGCCGCCAAGTGGGCCGAGCAGAACGCCGACAAGCCCTGCATTAACGTCATGGCCCAGGGTCCGCTCTTTGGTGCCGCCTACGTCTTTAGCATCTGCAACGTGCAGGAGATGCTGCAGATCGACTCCTGCACCATCAACACCTGCGACTTCTTCCACGGCCCCTTCGAGATCCTGGACAAGCGCACCTCGCTGTTCCAGCTCATCAGCGTCGGCCGCAGCCGCTGCAACGACGAGCGCGGCATCCGCTTCGTCAACCAGTACGGTGGCGAGCACGTCTATCAGCTCGACGCCAAGGAGCTCGGCCTCAACGACATCAAGGACAGCGTGAGCGAATACTTCAACCACCTGATCTTTGCGCCGATTCTCAACAACGTGTACATGCGTGCGCTCTCTGCCGTCACCCACAAGGACTACATGACGCGCCGCTACATGTGGAAGCTTGACTACTAGGGGATATTGGTTCCGCCGTTCTACCGAACGGCGGACCGGCCGACGCTGCGCACCCGGCATTTGGCCAATCTGCCGTTCAATTTCAAAGGCGCGACCAGAAGGTCAGCGCCTTTTCATTTCACGGCACCTTGGCTCAAATGACGGGCGCTCGCTGACATTGCCAAAACGTCGCCGTTGCCGTGGTTGGAACTTGGGGACGTTCCTTTTGTGCCGGCACTTGGGGACACTCCTGGGAATCATTTCCTCGCTCGCCGATTTGTGTCTTGAAAAATGTATATAACGACTATAACGTAGTACGAAACATATTGGAAACGATACCGAGGAGGCTGCGTTGAAGAAAAGCAATCTGGGCTATGTGCTGGTGCTGATCGCCGCGCTTATGTGGGGCACCATCGGAATCTTTGTTAACGGAATATCGGCCCTGGGTGTTTCGTCTCAGAGCATGGCGGCCTTTCGCCTGTTGTCGGGTGCCGTCTTAATGGCTCCGGTCTTGGCATTTATGGGTTGCCAGGGAGGTGCTCGTGAGGGAAAAGCCTCGGGTCCCATGGCATTGTTCAAGGCAAGTCCTAAAGAGCTTGTTCCCTGCGCGCTTGTCGGTATCGTCGGTTTAGCCGTCGCCAACACCTGCTATTACGAGTGCATGGGCGAGGTGGGCATGTCCACGGCCTCGGTGCTGCTCTACACCTCGCCGGTGTTTGGCGTCATGCTCGGCCGCGTGCTTTATCGCGAGGACGTGACCCCCAACAAGCTCGTCGCCATCGTCTTTAACATTGTGGGTTGTGTGCTCGCGGTGACGAGCGGCGACCTGTCCGGTTTCCATTTCTCGACTTGGGGCGTTGCGTCGGGTGTGATCGCCGGACTTTGCGGTGCGCTGCTGGCTGTGTTTAGCCGTATGGCTACCAAGACGCTCCATCCACTGGCCGTAACGTTTTGGGGTTTTGTCTTTGGCGGATGCTTTATGGCGGTGCTTTCGGCTCCGTGGTCCGATGTGGCCGCGGCAATGTCTCCGCAGCTCATTCTGCTGTTCGCAGGCTTTGGCTTTATTCCGACGGCTCTTGCGTACATCTTCTATATGCAGGGCCTTTCGATGGATCTTGAGACGTCGAAGGTGCCGGTCGTGGCTTCGTTCGAAACCGTGGCGACCGTTCTGGTCGGTATTGGCATCTACGCCGAGCCCGCCGGCGCGATCAAGGTCCTGGGCATCGTGCTGGTGCTCGCGTCCATCCTGATTATGAATACCGACTTCTCCAAGCTGCGCAACAGCGTCATTGCCAAACGTATTGTCGAGAGCATGACCTTTAAGCCCAACGCGTGGTGGACCGAAAAATCTCAGGATATGGATCTGTTCCGCGAGCGCACGGGCATCGCGCTGGAGCCCACCGTGCAGGAAAGCCCCTGGTACTTCGTGCGATAGGGGATTGCGCGCAGGGTCTGACCTGGGGTTATCCAGCCAGCGCCGGCCTACCCGGCCCAACGTTTCAAGTACGTTAAACCCGTCAACGGTCGATTTTTACCCGCGAACGGTCTTTATACTAATTAGCAATATAAGCAACGTATAAGACGTTATAATGACCATAACGAAAAGGAGGAGGCAAGATGAATCAGATCATTCTCGCATCTCATGGCGGCCTGGCCGCAGGCGCCAAAGACACGCTCGAGATGGTTCTCGGCGACGTGTCGAACGTCCACGTCGTGTCGCTTGCTCGTGACGACAAGGAGCCCATCACCAATAAGGTGGACGCCATGATCGCCACGTTCAACGCGGACGACACCGTCTATGTGCTGACCGATATGCTCGGCAGCTCGGTCAACAACAACATGGTCGAGCTTTCCAAGAACGGCACGAAGTTCACGGTTGTCAGCGGTTTCAACATTCCGCTGGCGCTCACGCTCGCTATGAGCCCCGTCCCCGTCAAGGGCGCCGAGCTCGCGGCCCTCATCAACGAGGCCCGCACCGGTCTGACCAACCCCAACGCACCGGTCGAGGCCGCCGCGGCTCCCGCCAAGAAGGCCAAGGCGTCCCGTCACAGCTCCGGTCCCGCCAAGATCGTCCTCGCACGTCTTGACTACCGTCTGCTGCACGGCCAGGTCGTCTTTACCTGGACCACCAAGGTTCAGGCCGAGCGCATCATCGTCGTCGACAACGCTGCCGCCAACGATGACATCAAGAAGGGCGCTCTTAAGCTGGCCAAGCCCCAGGGCGTGCGCCTGAACGTCTTCACCGTCGAGCGTGCCCTCGCCAAGATGGACAAGCTCAACACCCTCGGCGAGCGCGTCATGTTCGTCTTTGGCAACACTGCCGAGATGCTGCAGTTCTGCCAGGGCTACAAGCTCGACGCCATCAACCTGGGCGCCACCGCCAACCACGACGGTGCCGATCA
The DNA here is from genome assembly GCA_902362275.1 of Coriobacteriaceae bacterium. Lineage (GTDB taxonomy): Bacteria > Actinomycetota > Coriobacteriia > Coriobacteriales > Coriobacteriaceae > Collinsella. Next base: position 98,157 of record CABIWB010000002.1, read on the forward strand.
GGTCGGCGGCAAGGACAGCTCCGTCTTCCTCGACGCCACCCAGAAGGCCGACGTCAACCAGCTGCTCGACATGGGCATCAAGCTCTATGTCCAGCAGACCCCTACGTATCAGAGCGTCGACATCGACGCCAAGCTGTAATCAACCAGGCTTTTGCCTGACTGAAAGGAGAAGGGTATGAATACGTTCATCAGTGCGGTGCTCGTCGGCCTCGTCGGCGTGTTCTGCATGTGGGACTCCCGCCTGCTCGGTCGTCTTAACTTCGAGCAGCCCCTCGTTGGCGCTACGCTCGTCGGTCTGCTGTTGGGCGATGTACCCACCGGCCTTGCCGTCGGTGCCGCCGTCGAGCTCGTGTCCATGGGCCTGGTGCAGGTCGGCGCTGCCGTTCCGCCCGATATGGTCCTGGGCGGCATCGTGGCCGCTGCCTTTGCGTGCCTGACCGATGCTTCCGCCGAGACCGCCATGACGATCGCCATCCCGGTCGCCGTCCTGGGTCAGCTCCTCGGCATCGTGTTCCGTTCCATCATCGCCGCCCTCACCCATGTGGCAGATAGCGCGATCGATAACGGAAAGTTCAAGACCGCCTACCGTATGCACATCTGCGTCGGCTCCGGTCTGTACGCCATCATGTACTTCCTGCCGATCTTCCTCGCCGTCTTTGTTGGCACCGACCTGGTTCAGGCCATCGTCAACATGGTTCCCGAGTGGCTGTCCACTGGTCTTAACGTTTCGACCAAGATTATGACCGCCTACGGCTTGGCCCTGCTGCTCACCATGATGATCAAGAAGGGTATGACTCCGTTCCTGTTCATCGGTTTCCTGCTCGCCGCTTACCTCAACCTGTCCGTCATCGCGGTCGCTCTGATCGGTGTGTGCCTGGCTGTCGTCTTCATGGGCTTCAAGTTCAACGGTTCCCATGCAGCCGCCGGTGTCGATTCCGACTACGATCCGCTCGAAGACGACGAAGACTAAGGAGGAACACACTATGGCAACCGCAACCAAGGACGTGTCCCTGAACAAGAAGGTCAGCCAGTTCTTCTGGCGCTCCTGGGCCATCCAGGCCTCTTGGAACTACGAGCGTCAGATGAACATGGGCTTCCTCTACGGCATGGTTCCCACGCTCGATCGCCTCTATCCGGACGAGTCCGACCCCAAGCAGCTCGCTGCTAAGAAAGAGGCTTACCACCGTCACATGGCGTTCTACAACTGCACCCCGCAGACGAGCGCTTTCATCCTGGGCCTCTCCGCCTCCATGGAGGAGGAGTACGCCAAGGATCCCGAGAACTTCGATCCTGATTCGATCAACGCAGTCAAGACCTCCCTCATGGGTCCGCTTTCCGGCATCGGTGACTCCTTCTTCCAGGGCACCATCCGCGTTATCGCCTTTGGTCTGGGCGTTCAGCTGGCTCAGCAGGGTTCCATCATGGGCCCGATCCTGGCCATGCTCATCTCCATCGTCCCCTCTGTGCTGATCACTTGGTTCGCAGCCAAGATGGGCTATCAGGGCGGCCACGAGTACCTGAGCAAGCTTCAGGGCGGCGACCTCATGGAGAAGCTCATGTATGTCTGCGGCATCGTGGGTCTTATGTCCGTGGGCGGCATGATCGCCACGCTGATCGGCGCCACCACCCCGCTGCAGTTCGCTGAGGGCACCGTCGTTATCCAGGACATCCTGGACGGCATGATGCCCCAGATGATCTCCCTTGGCCTCACCGGCCTTATGTACTGGCTCATCAAGAAGAACGTCAACACCGGTTGGCTTCTCGTGATCGCCATCGTGGGCGGCATCGCCCTCTCCGCGGCCGGCATCCTGGCCTAGTCGCGACTAAGCGCCTAACCGCTTTCCCCCGGGGGCCTGCCTGGCATCCCATACCCCAGGCAGGCTTCCATCCCCAAAATGCGACAAAGGGACAGTCCCTTTGTCGCATCCTCAACGGGCCGGCGACTCGGTCCAAACCACGGTAACCCTGCGAGCGCCCGGCAATGTGGCGCCGCAAAAATTGAAAGGAATGTGTCAGATGTACGAGATCGACCTTAACCTCCCTAAGCAGATCGTCGCTGACGTCCTGTCCAACCACGAGATCCACAGCGTCGCTTTCGTCGGCTGCGGTGCTTCCATGTCCGACCTTTACCCCGCCAAGTACTTCCTGGCCAACAACACGGACAAGCTGAACGTTCAGATCTTCACCGCTAACGAGTTCAACTACGACACACCTTCCTGGGTCAACGAGCACACCTTCGTGATCACCTGCTCCCTCGGTGGCTCCACGCCCGAGACCGTCGAGGCCAACAAGACCGCCAAGAAGCACAACTGCCCGGTCGTCTCCCTCACCAACAAGGCTGGCTCCGCTCTGACTGTCGACGCCGACCACGTCATCGTTCACGGCTTCCACGCCAACTACGCTGCCAAGTGCGAGAAGCCTGGCTACGCCATCGCTCTTGCTGTCGAGATCCTTCAGCAGACCGAGGGCTATGACCACTACGAGGACATGATCACCGGCCTCACCAACGTCTTCGAGCTCTGCGAGAACGCCGCTCAGCACTGCAAGGGCCTCGCCAAGAAGTTCGCCGAGGACTTCAAGGACGACAAGATGATCTACTTCATGGCCTCCGGTGCCTCCGAGAAGATGGCTTATTCTCACGCCGCCTTCCTGTTCACCGAGATGCAGTGGATCGACGCCGCCGCCTACAACACTGGCGAGTACTTCCACGGCCCGTTCGAGGTTTCCACCGAGGGTAAGCCCTACGTCTTTTTCATGTCCGATGGCGCCACCCGTCCGATGGACGCTCGCGCCCTCACCTTCCTTGAGCGCATGGGCGCCAAGGTCGCTCTGATCGACTCCAAGGACTACGGTCTGGCTGACGCCGTGCCCGCGAGCGTTGTCACCTACTTCAACCCGCTGCTGCACCTCGCCGTTATGCGCGAGTACGGCAACCAGATCGCCGAGGCCCGTCAGCACCCGCTGACCATGCGTCGCTACATGTGGAAGCTTTCCTACTAATCACAAGTAAGTAGACCTTACGGGTTGATTGAGAGGGGATGGGGTTTTCGCCCCGTCCCCTTTTTTGCTATCGAAAGGAGATACGTATGATCAAGGCAGTGCTGTTTGACATGGACGGCGTGCTGGTCGATACCGAGTGGTTCTACAACCGTCGTCGCGTGGCGTTTATGGAAGAGAAGGGCTTTCACTTTGACGAGATCCCCGATCTTTCGGGATCTAACGAGCCCGCCATTTGGAAGGCGCTGGTGCCCGACGATATTGAGCTGCGCGAGCGCCTGCGCGTGGAGTACAAGCAGGTCTACAGCCCGGATCACCCCGTTCCGTATGCCGAGCTGCTCAACGAGCAGACGGAGCCGGTGATGCGTGAGCTGCACGAGCGCGGCGTGAAGTGCGCCATCGCAAGCTCGTCCTATCGCGAGCTCATTGACGAGCTGGTGGAGATTGCCGGCATCGCCGACGTGCTGGACTACACCATCAGCGGTCACGAGTGCAGTGCGTTTAAGCCCGACCCCGAGATTTACCTGCGTGCCATGGAGGCGCTGGGTGTGGAGCCTACCGAGTGCCTGGTTATCGAGGACTCGCCTTTGGGCATCGAGGCCGGCAAGCGCTCCGGCGCCCGCGTCCTGGCGCTGCGTCCGCACGAGGGCGTCAACCTGGATCAGTCCGCCGCCGACGTTATCATCGACAATCTGGCTGACATTCTACCTGCCATTTAGGGACAGGTTTATTTTGGCAGGTTTTATCTGGGTAAATGCCGAATTCGCCGTGAAGGGATCGCTCTCTTCACGGCGTTTTCTTTTGAGCGGTTTTACGCGGTCCTTCTGATGGTTGTCGAGAGAGGGTGAATTGAAGCGCCCTCGCACGCTCCATGCTACAATCGCGGGCATGCCCCACAACTACATCTGCCTTCGAAAGGAGCCTACGTGGCGAACGCCATCGATCAGCTCACGGACCGAGCGCTCGTGCTCGGCCGCCTTACCATCGTCCGCCGCGCCATTACTGCCGTGGCGGTCACGATTTCCGCCGTTCTCCAGACATTTCTGATCCAGGCGTTCATTCAGCCCGCCGACCTGCTTCCGAGCGGTCTCACCGGCGTTGCGGTCCTGCTCGATCGCGTTACCTCGCTGGGCGGCGTTCATATCGACATCTCGCTCGGTATGCTCGCGCTCAACATCCCCGTGGCACTCCTATGCTGGAACGGCATAAGCAAGCGCTTCGTCATCTTCTCGATGATGCAGGTTGTGCTCTCGTCGCTGTTCCTCAACGTCTTTCACTTCGCGCCGTTTTTGGGCGACAAGATCATGCTCATCATTTTTGGCGGCGTGGTCTCGGGCCTGGGCGCTGCCATCGCGCTTAAGTCCGGCGCATCCACCGGCGGCACCGACTTTATCGCGTTATGGGTCTCCAACCACACGGGCAAGACCATCTGGGGCGTCATCTTTGGTTTTAACTGCTTTATCCTGGCAATCTTTGGTTTTATGTTTGGCTGGGACAAGGCGGCGTATTCCATCGTGTTCCAGTTTATTTCAACCAAGACCATCGACAGTTTTTATCGTCGCTACGACCGCGTGACGCTGCAGATCACGACGCGCAAGGCAGACGAGGTCATGACCGCCTACGTAAACCATTTTCAGCACGGCATTAGCTGCGCCGAGGTCATCGGCGGATACAGCCGCGAAAAGATGTGTCTGCTGCACACCGTTGTCTCGACCTACGAGAGCCAGGACATTATCAAGCTGGTGCGCGATGTTGACCCCGGCGCTGTGATCAATGTGTTCCACACGCTCAACTTTGTGGGCGGCTGGTGGGGCGGTCATGTCGACGAGCCCATGCCCACGGCCGTTCCCGATCCCGACAAGCCCGCACGCATGGCCAGCAGGCAGGCGCGCCTCAGCGAGCAGGACAGCCTGCAGCAGGACGACGGCAGGTAGAGTGTTGGCATTTTGCCGGCACGGCGCAATCCTGTCCGCTTGAGCCTCCCGAAAGCCTCGCTGCTTTCGGGAGGCCTTCGTTTGCCCAGATAAAACCTACCAAAATGAAGCTGTCGCTTTTTGGTAGGGAGGGTGTATCATTTTATCATTATGAGGTAACATGAAACTAGACGTTATATACGTATTAGTTATTTCGATATTTCGATAAGAGTGATTAGATATGCCTACGCCCAAAAATGCACCGCTTTACCAGCAGATTTACGACGAAATCAAGGATGCGATCGAGAAAGGTGTTTATGCACCCAAGGAGCGTATTCCGTCCGAGCTTGAGCTAGCCGAGCAGTACGACGTGAGCCGAATTACGGTGCGCCGCGCCGTCGAGGAGCTGTGCTCCGATGGCTACCTGGTTAAGCAGCAGGGCCGCGGCACCTTTGTTTCCACGCCGCACATCAATCGCCAGTTTCACGCCTCGACGCTGCAGACGTTTACCGCGCTGTGTGCCGACAACGGCATGAAGGCCGGTGCGCACGTGGTCGATCGTCAGATCGTTCCGGCGCGCCAAAACGAGATGGAGTTCTTTGGCCTGCAGAAGGATGCGCTGCTGCTGCATATCAAGCGCGTGCGTACGGCCGACGGCGAGCCCATCTTTGAGGAGAATATCTTTGTGCCCTTTGACGCATATCGTGAGCTGCTGACGGCCGATCTTGAGGACAAGTCGATTTTTGCCGAGGTTGAGCGTGTTGGCGGAACGCCGATTGTCTCGGTTGGCTACCGCACGGTCGAGGCCGTTCGTGCCAATACCGAGCAGGCGACCGAGCTGGGCATCGCTCCGCACGATCCACTGCTCAACCTGCGTGCCGGCTTTATCGGCCCCAATGGCGAGCCGGTCCTGATGGGTAAGCAGTACTATGTGGGATCGCGCTACGTTATGGTGATGTAAGTTACGCGGTTTTGCCAAACCGCGTAACGGCTCGACGCTGCAAACGCCCCTAAGCGGCAATCTGACGTTCAATCGTCGGTCGCGTACCGAAGTACGCTTCCCTCCTCTTTCACGTCACCTTGCTCGCTTAGGGGCGTTTTCGCTGACTTATGCTCAACCGGCGACGTTTCCACGCTCATCCGGAAAGTGTCCAAAAATCCACGCTCGTTCCCTTTGGACTGCATCGCCCGTGGCCGACAGCGGCGCGGCATCGGTCCGCGTGGCGGCGTATAATCGGCGGCAGATGACTTGGACGTTAGGAAACCATGATCGATAGCATGCAGCAGATGGCGCTTGACACGCTCGGCGCCTATTTTGGCTACACCTCGTTTCGCCCGGGGCAGGACCGCATGGTGGATGCGATTCTTGCAGGCCGCGATGCGCTGGGTGTTATGCCCACGGGCGCCGGCAAGTCCATTTGCTACCAGGTGCCCGCGCTCATGCTGCCCGGCATCACCTTTGTGGTGAGTCCGCTGCTGTCGCTTATGGAGGACCAGACCCGTGCGTTGCTCGCGGCGGGTGCGCGACCCAGCTATCTCAACTCCAGCCTTACTCCGGCCCAGCAAAATACCGTGCTCAAACGGGCACGCGAGGGCCGCTACCAGCTTATGTACGTGGCGCCCGAGCGCCTGCTCGAGCCGCGCTTTTTAGCCTTTGCGCAGGAGGCTGCGGCGGACGGCGGCATTGGCGTGCCGCTCGTGGCCATTGACGAGGCCCACTGCGTGAGCCAATGGGGCCAGGATTTCCGCCCCGCCTATCTGCAGATTCGTGAGTTCATCGATTCCCTACCGCAGCGCCCCATCGTGGCGGCCTTTACCGCCACGGCGACCGAGCGCGTGCGTGCGGACATTCAGCAGATGCTCGGCCTGCAAAACCCCGCGACGGTGGTGACGGGCTTTGATCGCAAGAACCTCTACTTTGGTTGCGAGGAGATGGGCGACAAGGCCAAGACTGCCTGGGTGCGCGACTACGTGATTGCGCATTCGAGCGAGAGCGGCATCGTGTATTGCTCGACTCGCAAGACGGTCGACGCGCTGGCGGGCGAACTTGCCGAGGCGCTGGGACCCAGCGGCATTCGCGTGGGCCGTTACCATGCCGGCATGGGCAACGACGCCCGCCGCCAGAGCCAGCGTGCCTTTATCGACGACGACATTCAGGTGATGGTTGCCACCAACGCCTTTGGCATGGGCATCGACAAGCCCAACGTGCGCTACGTGATCCACAACAACGTGCCCGAGAGCATCGAGGCCTACTACCAGGAGGCGGGCCGTGCTGGCCGCGATGGCGATCCGGCCAGCTGTCACTTGCTGTGGAACGGTAACGATTTTCGTATGCGCCGCTTTTTGATCGACCGCGGCGATGCGGTCGACGAGGCGCTCGACGACGAGCAACGCGCGTGGGCGCTCCAGAACCGTTATCGCCTGCTCAGCCAGATGGAGGGCTACTGCAATACCACCGGCTGTCTGCGCGAATACATGCTGCGCTACTTTGGCGACGAGGCCGCGGCCGAGCATGCGGCAGCCGCCGCGGGCGGCACGGCAGACGACGCCGAGGGCTGCGGCAACTGCAGCAACTGTCTCACGCAGTTCGAGGTCGAGGACGTCACCGGCATGGCCCGCGCCGCCGTGCGCTATGTGGCCACGCGTCCCATGCGCTTTGGCAAGTCGCTGATCGCCGACGTGCTCCACGGCGGCAACACCGAGCGCATTCGCCAGATGCATCTGGACGAGGAGCGCGGCTACGGTGAGCTGTCGAGCGAATCGGTCGGGCGCATCAAGGACATCATCGGCCAGCTGTGCGGTCGCGGTTATTTGGCCACCTCGCAGGGGCAGTACCCAGTCGTGGGACTGGGTCCGCGTGCCGGCGAGGTCGAGGACGAGGCGTTCGCCTTTACCGTTAAGCGTCGCGCGTCCAAGCGCAAGGCCTCGGCCCGCGCCCGCCGCGCCGTCGATCTGCTGCGCGAGGAGGCCGAGCTGGATCAGCGCCCGCGCGTTGGCGACGATGCCGAGCTGTTCGAGCGCCTGCGTGCCCTCCGCAAGGAGATCTCGACCGAGTTGGAGGTGGCGCCGTACATGGTCTTCTCCGACAAGGCCCTGCGCGGCCTGTGCCGTCTGCGCCCTCAGACGCGAGATGAGCTTATCCAGGTCAACGGCATCGGCGAGAAAAAGGCCGACGCCTTTGGCGAGCAGTTTATGGTGGCGATTGAAGAGTTTGAGTCCGAGCATGCGCGGGATGGAGCGTAACGATGGCATCCGACGATAAAACCGAGCGTACTGAGGTATCCGCCGTGCCGCTGTACCAGCAGGTTATGGACGACCTAAAGGGCGAGATCGCGCGTGGCGTGTACGCATCCGGCTCGCGCATTCCTTCCGAGATGGAGCTCGCGAAGTATTACGGCGTGGGACGCATCACCGTGCGCCGCGCCATCGAGGAGCTGTCGCGCGCGGGGTATCTCAACCGCCAGCAGGGGAGGGGCACGTTTGTGTGCGCGCCCAAGCTCAAGCGCAAGATTGTCCAGAAGGGTGACGTTCAGAGCTTTACCGAGGGTTGTGTCGCCAACGACATGGTGGCCGGAGCACGCCTGGTGTCGCGCACGGTGGTTGCGGCGACGCGCGAGGACGCGGCGTTTTTTGGGGTGGAACCCGGCTGCGAGCTCATCGTTGTCGAGCGTGTGCGCACGGCCGACGGCATCCCCGTCATGCTCGAGAACAACGCCTTTGTGCTCACCGACCATCCCTACCTGCAGACGCTGGCCGACGAGGACCTCACCGATAACTCAATCTTTGCGCTCGTTGCCGAGCGTTCGGGTCGCGCGCCGCTC
>CABIWB010000002.1:107193-163124 GCA_902362275.1 Coriobacteriaceae bacterium
TAGAACGACAGCAGGTACGAGCTGTCGTCGTTCAAAGCCGCCCCACAAGGAGGAGCATCAGCATGAACGCACATGATCTGGTTCAGGAAATCATCGAGCGCAAGGGCAAGGTCGAGAACGTCTTTTGGATCGCTTGCGGCGGTTCGATGATTGACCTGATGCCGGCCAACGAGCTGCTCAAGCGCGAGGCCACCACGTTTACCTCGACGGTCTACACGGCACGCGAGTTTTGCCTGATGGCTCCTAAGAGCCTTGGCGAGAAGTCGTTCGTTATTGCCTGCAGTCACAGCGGCAACACGCAGGAGGTCGTTGACGGCTGCGAGATGGCGTTGGCTGCCGGCGCCGAGGTCGTCGCCATGACCGACTGCGAGGGCTCCAAGATCGACAACGGCAAGTGGACCACCTGGGTCTACCCCTGGGGCGAGGGCGTGTCGCAGGCCGAGGTGCCGCAGGGCATCGGCGCTCTGATCGCCGCCGAACTGCTCGACCAGCAGGAGGGCTACGAAGCGCTCGCCGACATGTACGAAGGCCTTAAGCAGATGGACGCACTGCTGCCCGCCGCCCGCGAGAAGGTCAACGCCGAGCTGGGCGCCCGCTTTGCCGAGCTCTGCCAGCAGCACAAGTTCTTCTACATCCTGGGATCCGGCCCCAACTTTAGCCAGACCTACGCCATGGCCATTTGCTCGCTCATGGAGATGCAGTGGCAGCACTGCTGCTACATCCACTCCGGCGAGTACTTCCACGGCCCGTTCGAGGCCACCGAGCCCGGCGTGTTCTACTTTGTGCAGCTCGGATCTGGCGAGTGCCGTCCTATGGAGGAGCGCGCTCTTGCGTTCCTCAACACGCACACCGATACGATTATGGTGCTCGATGCGCTTGAGTACGGCGTGGGCGAGGTGCCCGCCAGCGTGCGTTCGTTCCTGGAGCCGATCTTCTTCTACGCGATGAGCTGCGAGCTGCGCGCCGCCCGCGGCAAGGTGTTCGACCACAGCCCCGAGATTCGTCGCTACATGGGCATCGAGCAGTACTAGGTAACGGGAAAAGTATTCACCTTCGATTCGCAAGCGTGTCGTGTGAGTCAAAAAGCGGGCCGCGCCGGGGATTTCCGGCGCGGCCCGCTTGGCATCGCGCTTAGATTCACGAGGTGTCGCGGCAACCGACGCTTACTTGGCGTCGTAAGCCTCGGCGTCCCACCAGTCGAGCTGGGCGATGTTGTCGCGGATGTGCTGGCAGCTCTTGTGGAAGCCCTCGAGCTCGTGCTCGGACAGGTCGAGCGTGTAGACCTCCTCGACGCCCTCGGCACCGATCGCGCACGGCAGGGAGGTAAAGATGCCCTCCTCGCCATACTGGCCGGTCATGAGCGTGGATGCCGAAAGCACAGCGTGCTCATTGTGCAGCACGGCGGCGCAGACGCGCGCGGCGGAGTTGGCGACGGCGTACTCGGTGCACTGCTTGCCCTGGTAGGTTACATAGCCGCCCTTGCGCGCGAGCTCCTCGATCTCCATGTGGTCGAAGGCATACTTGTCGGGGTTCTCGGCCTGAAGTTCGTTGAGGCTCTTGCCGGCGATGGTTGCGGCCTTAAAGGCGGCAAGCTGGCTAAAGCCGTGCTCGCCGATCATGTAGGCGTCGATGGACTTGGGGCTCACGCCGACCTTCTTGGAGATCTCGGTGCGCAGGCGGGCGGAGTCCAGGCCGCAGCCCGAGCCGATGATCTTCTTGGGATCGTAGCCGGTCAGGTGCCACAGCTCGGTGCACACGACGTCGCAGGGGTTGGAGATGCTCACGAAGATGCCGTCAAAGCCGGCGTCGACGATGCGCTTGGCAAAGGTGCGGGCGGCGTCGGTGGTAAAGAACAGCTCGCCGTCGCGGTTGCCAGCTGCCAGCGCGACCTTACCGGCGGCGTTGACGATGACGTCGCAGCAGGCCAGCTCCTCGTAGTGGTCGTAGCAGTTGACGATCTTGGTGTTATACGGGACAAACGAAAGGGAGTCGCGCAGGTCCTGGACCTCGGACGTCACCTTGGCCTCGTTGATATCGCACAGGTACAGCTCGTCGGCAATGCCCTGCATAAGCAGGCTGTTGGCGACATGTGCTCCTACGTGGCCCTGGCCGACCACACCGATCTTACGCGTCTGGTACATATGAGTATCCTTTCGGCCGAGTTTTTCGCGTCGAACCATTGTAGCGTCCTGCTGCTACTTTGCTAGGCTAAAGCGCCGTAGATTTTTGAGACATGCCTTAATCTCTACTTTTGGAGTGATTTGGACCACTGGCGGTGTCTCGGGGCGATGTGCTCGCGCGGATGGGGCCGGTCGTTGTACCATAGCTGCAACTGACTCGTAAGGAGCATCCATGCCCATTCGCATCCCCGACGCCCTCCCTGCTGCCGCGCAGCTCGAGAGCGAAAACATCTTTGTCATGACCGAGTACCGCGCGCTGCACCAGGACATTCGTCCGCTGCGCGTGCTCATCCTCAACCTCATGCCCACCAAGATCGCCACCGAGACGCAGATCATGCGCAAGCTCTCTAACACGCCGCTGCAGGTGGAGGTGGATCTGCTGCGCACCAAAACGCACGAGGCCACGCATGTGAGTGCCGGCCACCTGGAGACGTTCTACCGCACGTTCGACGATATCCGCGACATCCACTACGACGGCCTGATCATCACGGGCGCGCCGGTGGAACAGATGCCGTTCGAAGAGGTCGACTACTGGCCCGAGCTCTGCCAGATCATGGATTGGTCCACCACGCACGTACACTCTACGCTGCACATTTGCTGGGGCGCGCAGGCCGGCCTGTACCATCATTACGGTATTCAGAAGCACGACCTGCCGGCAAAGGCAAGCGGCGTGTTCGAGCATTATCTGGTGAAGCCGCAAAGCCCGCTGGTCCGTGGCTTTGACGACCGTTTCTATGCCGTGCATTCGCGCAACACCGATGTGCGTCGCGAGGACGTGGAGGCCGAGCCGCAGCTTGAGGTCGTGGCTGTGTCCGACGAGGTGGGCCTGTACATCGTCAAGTCGACCGACAGCCGCCGCTTCTTTGTCTTTGGGCACCCCGAGTACGATACTGACACGCTGCGCTTGGAGTACGAGCGCGACGTGAAGCGCGGGCTCAACCCTCAGGTGCCGGCGCATTACTTCCCGGGCGACGACCCCACCGCCGAGCCGCGCAACGTCTGGCGCAGTCAGGCTCAGCTGTTCTACACCAACTGGCTCAACTACTACGTCTACCAGACCACGCCCTACGACCTAGCCCGCGCCGGCGAGGAGCACTAGGCTGCGATGGTACTGCTGTAGCCGTGGCTGATGTGGCAGCGATTAGGCGCTGATGATGTTGGGCAGCGGCAGGTCGTGGGCATCGGTGGGGACGTGGTTGATGCGTTGTTCGTCAAAGGCGATGCCGATGATTTGGCATGCGGGTGAGAGCATGGGCAGGTAGCGGTCGTAGCAACCGCCGCCGTAGCCCAGGCGCGTGCCGGTTTGATCGAAGGCCACGAGCGGCACAACAGCCATGTCGAGTGCTTCGGCAGGCACGATGGGGAAGCGGTCGCTGTCGATGTCCGTGGCCGCGAAGGCCCGCGCGGGGTGGGCGATAAACGGAGCCGCGGACGCATCGTCGGCGGCAACTGCTCGCATGCACATGCGCTGGCCACAAGCTGCGGCATCAATTGCCGAGAGCATGCACGGATAGGCCACGCGCCAGCCGCGCGCGGCGGCCGCAACGGCAAACGCGGCAGGGTCTGCCTCGGAACCCATCGCGGCATAGACGGCAACGGTGTGCGGCGCCGCGGCATCCAAGCGGCCCAGCAGCTCAACCAGCCGCGCACAGATATCAGCAGACTTCGCCGCCCGCAAGTCCAAATCAAGAGCATCGCGCCGAGCAATCACCGCCCGCCGCAACTCAGCCTTGTCCATCCCGGCCCTCTTCCCCAAACCTACCAAAAAGGGACAGGTTTATTTTGGCAGGTTTTATCTGGGCAAACGTCGAAGCCGCCACAAAGGTGCCTGTCCCCTTTGTGGCGGCTTTGCTTGCTGTGGCTAGCCCAGTAGGTCGATGACGTTAAAGCCGGTGTTGCTCTTGGCGATGACGTCTCGGCCGCCAAAGACGCAGGTGGGCGACTCGGCTGCGATGCGCGTCACGTCGGTGCCGAGCGAGCGCAGCTCACCGGGCGTGGCGGCGAGCATCTGGGCGCGGCGCTCCTCGCGTGCGTGCGGATCGAGCCCGGCCAGGTAGGTCGTGTTGCGGCGCTTGGTGAGCGCGTACGGCTTCACCGGTGCGTCCATACCGCTCACGCAGCTCACGATAAAGCCCTCAAAGGCGGCTTCGTCGGGCTCAAAGCTGCCGAGCCATTCGCCTGCGCGCGCCACACGCTCAATCGAGGGGTCGATTGCCGGGTCGCGGTAGGTGTAGAACGCCGTCTGACGCTCGCCTGCCGCACGGAATCCGCAGCCGTACGCGCCGCCCTTAACGCGGATTTCGTTCCACAGATAGTCGTAGGAGAGCGCGTTGGCGGCAACCGCCCAAGCGCCCGTCACGTCGATGCCCAGGCGACGCGGGTCACACGCGCTCGCCGCAAAACAGATGTCGCTGGGGATGATAAAAGCCTCGTGGCGGTCGCGCGGCGTCGGCACCACGAGCGCGTCGCGGCCGGCATCGGCGCCGTCGCCAGCGCCCAGCCCCAGATCGCCCGCGGCGGCCCAGTACGCGTTAAAGTCCTCGTCGCTGCCGGTAAAGCTCGCCAGGCAGCCATCGGCCACAAAGATGCGGCCTGCCAGCTCGGTAAGCTTGGCGCGCAGGTCATCCAGGCGCTCGTCAAAGTGGTCGAGCAGATCGCGCAGGAACAGGTAGAAGTCCACGCCCGAAAGCTGCTCGCGCACCACGGCCGAAGGCGAACTGTAGCTCATAGCGCGACCGAGCGCCGCCGAGTGTCCGTTGTTGATAAAGCCCTGCTCAAGCCCAATGCGAATCTGCGTGAGCACGTCGCGCACGCGGTCGGCGTCGGCATCGAGCAAAAGCGTGCTCGACCACACCTCGTGCGGCAGGCTTGCCAGCGCATTGATCTTCTCGGACAGGGCGCCGGCGCTTACCAGCAGGTAGGGGCGCACACCGTCCACGTCGGGCTGGGTCATAACCTCGGTCGTAAAGCTCAAAAAGCCAAGCTTGCCGGCGAGCAAGTTGTCGAGCTCCTCGGCCGAGTGCTCGCTCGTGGGCAGCTGCTTGAGCAGGCGGCAGAGCAGCGTTACATAGGGCAGGTCCTCAAACGCGACGCAGCTCAGGTCGAAATACTGCATGGCGTAGGCCAGGCGGTTGGTGGGGATGCCGTGGCGCAGGCAGGGGATGGACGCAGTCGTGTCCACAACGAGCGGCGGCTCGGGGCGCGCCTCGCCAATATCGGATACACGCAGGCGCGGCAGCGTGGCCTTGTCCTCGGGCGTGTCCTCGGCTTCCTGCGCGGCACGCAGCACGGCCGTGCGCTCGACCACGTCGGCCAGCTCGGCATCGGTCATGGCATCGCGCTTGGCTGCCAGCTCGGCAGCCTCGGCGCCCCCTGCGCCCTCGGCGGCGTCCACCGGCACCAGCTCGACCAGCGCCATGTGGTCGTTTTCCAGAACCAGCTCGCGCAGCAGGTCCTCAAAGTAGCTGCCGTCCAGCTCGCCACGAAGCTCCTCGTACACCGGGCCGTACTTGAGTGCCAGCGTTGCGGCGTCGTCATCGTAGAGCCAGGTGCTCAGCGCGTCGCACGCAATGGCCACGCCGTCGGCGATACCGTAGTCGCGCTGGCGCAGATCGTACTCGTTGCTGCTGATGATAGCTTCCAGGCGCTCGCGTGGAACGCCCTGTTCGCACAGGTCGCGGCAAGCGTCCTGGAATACGCGGCGCAGCTCGCGTGCCACGCCGGGCTGCGCGTTTTGCAGCATGATGAGCTCGTAGGGCTGCAGACACTCGGCCGCGGTGTAGCTCACCACGTTGCCGCCCAAGCCGGCAGCCAGAATGGCCTTCTTAACCGGCGCTTCGTTGGAGCCCAGCAGCGCCTCGAACAGGATATCCGCCGCGATCGTGCGTTTGCGGTCGAGCGCGCTGCCCAGCACCAGGCCCAGGCCCACCAGGGCGTTCTCGGGTGTAGTGGCCATCTCGACGCGCTTGTACTCGCAGGTCACGGGTGCCTGCACGCCCAGCGGATTGGGCGCCAGCGTGGACGGGTCCTCGCCGGCGGCAACGGCTGCGTCCATGCGGTGGCTTGCGGCGCTCGGCTGCGACAGGTAGCGCTCGTTCAAAAAGGCTAACGCGCGGTCCACGTCCAGGTCGCCGTAGAGCGTGATGTAGGAGTTGGAAGGATTGTAGTGGCACGCGTGCGTGTCCAGGAACTGCTCGTAGGTGAGCGTGGGAATCGCGCGCGGGTCGCCACCGCTCTCGTGCGCATAGGCGGTGTCGGGATAGAGCGCGGCGTTGACGGCGTCGTCAAGCACGCTCATGGGGTCGGACAGCGCGCCCTTCATCTCGTTGAACACCACGCCGTTATAGCGCAGCGTGCCCTCGCGCAGGCTCGCGGAGCTGTCGCCGTCCTCGCCCTCGGCGCCCTCCGGCAGGTCCAGCTCGTAATGCCAGCCCTCCTGCTCAAAAATGGTGGGTTTGGTATAGATGGCCGGGTTGAACACCGCGTCCAGGTACACGTCCATCAAGTTGTACAGATCCTGCTCGTTGGTGGTGGCAACGGGGTAGATGGTCTTGTCGGGGTAGGTCATGGCGTTGAGAAACGTCTGCATGGAGCTCTTGATCAGGTCGACAAACGGCTCCTTGACGGGAAACTTGGCCGATCCGCACAGCACCGAGTGCTCAAGAATATGGAACACGCCGGTGGAATCGGCCGGCGGCGTCTTAAAGCCAATGGCAAAGGCCTTGTTCTCGTCGTCGCACGCCAGGTACAGCAGGCGAGCGCCCGAGGCGGTGTGGCGCAGCACGTAAGCGTCAGAGTCGAGCTCGGGCACGGTCTCACAGCGCTCGACGGCAAAACCGTGACAGATGGTACCGGGCACCAGCAGTGCGGTAGCAGCGGCGCGCGGGTCGGTTGAGGTGGTGGGCATATGCAGTCTCCTTTGACGCCCCAGCGGGGGCGAATCGAGTCGAATCCTCGAGAGTATACCCATATGGGGCCGCAGCTCTGCGGCGAACTGGCAACGGTATTGGTGGACGGCTGTGCTGGGTTGACGGCGCATGCCGCGGGTAGCCGCTGCACCACGCTAAAGTGAAATAACACCCCGTTTACCGAATCATTTAGGAAATATATGGACTCCTAAAAAGTTCTAATACAATATAAATCAACTATCTATAAACTGCTGATTCCTTGCAAAGGTATGGTTGATATGGTTGAAGCAAATAGCGTTATCCCCCTGTACAAACAGATTGTCCGTGCGCTTTCTGATTCGATCGCCAACGGCACGCACCGTCCGGGAGATAAGCTCCCGACCGAGGCGGAGCTTATCGAGCAATTTGGCGTGAGCCGAATAACGGTTCGCTCCGCAATTAAAGAAATGGAAGATGCTGGGCTTGTTGAGAGAGCCCGCGGCAAGGGCACGTTCGTTTCGTCGGACACACAGATGTATGCCGCGGACGACCGTGAGAGCTTTACCCATTCGTGCCAACTTGCGGGGAAAAAGGCGTCTACCAGGGTTCTCGAAATGGGCTGGGACTTCCCAAGCCTGCGAGACGCGAAGTTCCTGGGCGTAGACGATACCCAAAAGGTATTGCGTAGTCGTCGTCTGCGCCTTGTGGATGGCAAGCCCACGATGCTGGAAACCAATAGCTATTCCGCTGCGCTTTCTTTTTTGGAGCACGAATCCCTCGATGATTCGCTGATGGCGGTACTCGATCGCCAGGGGATCAAGATGGGTCCCAACACGCGTACGCTCGAGGTCTGCTATGCGAGCGAGCTCGAGGCGGCATACCTTAACGTGGAGCTGGACTCTTCGCTGCTTCTGTTTGTCGATAGACGTTATGCTCCAAGCGGCGAGCCGCTTTTCATCTCCCGTCAGGTGTACTGCACCGAGCGACTGAAGTTCTACTTGTAAATTAGAGATAGATTGGTCGGTTTACCGACCAATTGTTACCGTTCGCGGATTTGGAAAATAGACACACCACGTAGGGCAGATTGCTAATATACTTTGTTATGACAATATAGTACGTCCTATTGGTATTGGAGAACTATGAATAAGATATTGCTAGCGAGTCATGGTTATCTCGCCCAAGGCATGAAAAGCTCTCTGGAGATTCTGATGGGCACCAACGACCGAATCGAGTGCCTGTGCGCCTATGTCGATGACGATTCAAGGGACGTCGCGGCGTTGATTGATGCATGGATGGAGACGAGGGACCCTGCCGACTCTTGGTTTGTCGTGACTGACATCTTTGGCGGCTCTGTAAACAACGAATTCATTCAGAGACAGACCACCGGATCGTTTACGTTGATTACCGGAATGAACTTGCCGCTGCTGGTGGAAATGGTTACACAGCTGGATTCCCTGGATGCGGACAAGGCCAAAGCCGCGGTCGAGGGGTCGCGTCCGTTTATTCAGCTTTGCGAGGCGGCGGACATGCTTGCCGGCGCCGAGGAAGAAGAGTTCTAGTTAGTTCTGGTTCGAGCCCTAGCTAAGGGCCACGCCTGTCATTCCTTTATCACGTGCGGAGATGATAACGATGATTAAGCTTACGAGAGTTGATTACCGACTGATTCACGGCCAAGTTGCCATGTCCTGGACTCACGCTTTGGATGTAGATTGCATCCTGCTTGCCAGCGATGCCGTGGCAAAAGACGGCATGAGAAAAGCCGCTTTGAGGCTAGCTCGTCCCAACGGCGTGAAGCTCGTCATAAAAGACGTAAACGCTGCTATCGAGGCGCTCAACAGCGGCGTTACCGATAAGTACTCGCTGTTTATCATTGTTGAGACGATTGAAGATGCCTATCGTCTCGCTAAGGGTTGCAAAGACATCAAGGAGATCAATTTGGGCGGAACTCGAAAGTCTCCCGAGACCACGCTTCATCCGACCCCCGCGATCTTTGCGACCGAAACCGATGCCGAGCATATCCAAGAGCTTGTCAACGATGGCGTGGTTATCGAAATCCGTCAGGTCCCCAATGACTCAAAGGTATTTGCCAAGGACGTTTTCTAGCTGGAAACATGCCATTGTCTGGCATTTATTAACTAGGTCCTCCTTTCTTAAGCCCGTCGATTATTTGATCGGCGGGCTTTTTATTAAAGAAAAATCAAAAAAATCTGAAATAGTTCTTGCATAGTTAGTTATATAAAGTATTATAACGTCATGGGATGAATGAAGGGTTCATCCAAGTGAGTTAGGAGTAAGGGATGTTCAATTTCGATGAGCCTCGTTACGAGAAGGTTGTGAGCGATGCCCTCGCTCTCCGTCCTCAGATTGAGGCTGCCGTGGACAAGGTCTGCGAGCAGGGTTATTCCAACATCTTCTTCATCGGCTGCGGCGGCACCTAGGCCCACACGCTCCCGATGAAGTATTGGGTCGAGACCACCACGGCCGACGTCGACGTCCACTGCGAGATTGCCGCTGAGTTCCTCGCATGCCCGCCCAAGACCTTCAACAAGGACTCGGTCTGCGTCTTCTCCACCCGTACCGGCACCACCCCCGAGATCATCGAGGCCGCCAAGTTCTGCCAGGAGCAGGGCGCCCGCACGCTGATGTACGTCTCCAACGACAACACCCCGGCCACCGAGTACGCCGATTACAAGTTCTTCAGCTTCGCCGAGGACGACGTCCTGTGCGAGGCCATCTACACCTACCAGATCACGCTGGTCGCCCGCTTCCTCAAGAACGCCGGCGCCTTCCCCAAGTACGACACCTTCATGGAGGAGTTCGGCAACATCGCTCCGTACCTCATCAAGGCCAAGGACGCTCAGGACGAGCGCTGCGCCGCCATGGCCGAGGACTTCAAGGACACCGATTACCACATGGTGATTGGCTCCGGCATGCTCTGGGGTGAGGCCTACGACTACGCCATGTGCATTCTCGAGGAGATGCAGTGGATCAAGACCAAGTCCATCCACGCCGCCGAGTTCTTCCACGGCACCATCGAGCTGTGCGAGGAGGGCACGAGCCTCATCATGCTCTACGGCGAGGACGACACCCGTAAGCTCATGGACCGCGTGGACAACTTCACTCACATGCTCGCCGACGAGAAGGGCGTCCATGTCCGCGTGAACAAGTTCGACACCGCCGAGGTCGAGCTGCCGTTCAGCGACCCCGAGTTCCGCAAGATCGTCTCCCCGATGGTCACCTACACCATCACCGAGCGTCTGAGCTGCCATCTCGAGCACGTCCGTAACCACCCGCTCACCACGCGTCGTTACTATCACCAGATGAACTACTAATCCTCTCAAATTGCTGCGGTTGTCTGCAGGCGAGCTGCGCAGAATGCCTCGCCTGCAGACCTGTTTCTGGGGTTGATCGAAATGGTTGTCCAGTATCTTCTAGTTGCACTGGTCGCATTTATTGCGTCCATGGACGAGCAATTATTTGGCATTACGATGCTTGGTCGTCCGCTGTTTACGAGCCTGTTCGTCGGCTTGATCCTTGGCGATGTCCAACAGGGCGTTATCGTCGGCGCTGCTTTGGAGTCCATGTTCATGGGTGCCATCATGGTCGGCGCGGCGGTTCCTCCCGAGGTCTATGCCTCCGGCGTGCTTGGCTGCGCGTTTGCCGTCATTACGGGTACGGGCACGGCAACTGCCGTCGCGCTCGCCCTTCCCGTCTCCGTCTTCCTTCAGGTGTGGCGCAACTTCTGCTACGCCGTTCCGGGCGCCTTTGCCTGCAAGAAGATTGAGACCGCTCTGGCAAATCGCGATCTTGCCAAGGCAAATCTGTACCATCTGACCATCGTGCCGCTGTCGATTGGCATTCCGTCTGCACTGCTGGTGTTTTGCTCGCTGTTCTTTGGTGCCGACCTCATCAACAATGCGCTCAACGCGATTCCGCAGTTTGTGATGGACGGCCTCAACGTTGCATCCGGCGTCATGGTCTGCATCGGCTTCGCACTTCTTATTAGGACCATGGGCGATAACAAGCTGCTTCCTTGGCTGTTCCTGGGATTCATTATGGTCATCTACCTCAAGATGGACGTTATCGGCGTCGCCGCAGCTGCCATTTGCGTCGCACTGCTCCTGGCCTTCCGCGAGGGCTCGTCCGGTCCGCAGACGGTTGCTGCCAGACGGTTGCTGCAGATGAAGAGGAGGACTTCTAATGGCTACCCAGAACACCGACCTCAAAGAGGCCAAGAAGGACGCGATTATGAGCCCCGATATGTATCGGAGCATGTTCCTTCGCCAGTTTACGAGCCAGTGCTCGCAGTCGTACGACAAGATGATGGCAATGGGCTTCATGTACACCATTCAGAAGCCCCTGCGAAAGATCTATCCCAACGACGACGATTACTATGCGGCGCTCGATCGCCATACCGAGTTCTTTAACATCACACCTCATGTGCTTCCGTTTGTAGCCGGCCTAACGGTTTCGATGGAAGAGCAGGCGGCTGCCGATAAGAACTTCGACACGTCCTCGATTAACGCCATGAAGGTCGGCCTCATGGGACCGCTTTCCGGCATTGGCGATTCGTTCTACTGGGGTACGTTCCGCGTGGTCGCCGCCGGCATTGGTATTGGTATCGCTTCGACGGGCAACCCGCTCGGCCCCATCGTGTACGCGCTCATCTACTCCGTGATTAACTTTGCAACGCGTATCGTCGCAGCCCATCTGGGATACGACCTGGGAACCAAGTTCCTGCAGCAGTCCGAAGAGAACAACCTTATGTCTCGCATGACGCATGCTGCCGGTGTCCTCGGAATGACCGTTATCGGCGCCATGATTGCGGCACAGGTCTCGCTGTCCACTGCTTTGACCTTTGATGTGGGTGGTTCGGAGATTGTCCTGCAGGATCTGTTCGATTCGATCTTCCCCGGTCTGCTGCCCTTGCTGGCAACCTTTGCCTGCGTCGCCCTGTACAAAAAGGGCGTCAAGACCATTTGGATCATCTTGGGCATCTTTGCGATCTGCATCATCGGAACGGGCTTGGGAGTGTTCGCGGCGGCGTAAAGCCAACGGCAACAAATGATATTAGGTGGCACCGGGCCGGGATTGTCTTCCCGACCCGGTGCCACTGCTATTCTCCGACTTTGGCATTGATATCTGCGGTGCCATTCATCAAGAACAGCCTAAGAACCAGCTTGATGACATTTCCCGGTTTGACTTCAGCCGCGCCAAAGACGCTGCGCTCGGCGAGCTCGCTGCAGTATGCATAGGTGTCGCGGATAAGGTCCGCGCCCGAGAGCGTAAACATGTAGCCTGCGTCCGAAAGCGCATTGGGCGCGGCGGGCAACTTGGCCATGTGGCAGAACGTTTGCAGGTCGGGCGCCATAACATTCTGGTAGTCGAGGTGGCCGTTGGCATCCTGTGCGGCAAGCTCCAATTGGCGCACAAAATCCAGCGCCGCCGCTAACACAAAGCTCGGTGTAGGCGCATTGACGTCCTGAGTGGTCGCCACAAGCCTGCCCGCTGCCTGCGTGACAAGCCAAGCGACCTCGCGCTGGCAGCGCACGGCCTTGCGCGTAACCGGTTTGATGGACGAAGAAGAAACGCTCCCCTTAGGCGGATTCGAAGCAGCCATAAGACCCTCCCATGAACAATCCGGCCCAACAAGCCCGGACGAAACACGTGCTACATCAGTATACAGGGGAGTGGGGTAGCGGGGTACAAGCGCGCCAGCGGCAAACCGAGAGCATCAACGATGTGCCTCCGCTCTATTTGGATGACGGTACGTGGGTCATTAAGTACTCGGTTCAAGCGCCGGGCACCGTTGGTTTTCGAGACCAGAATCACAACCGTAAAATGCTCAACTGCATGGAATGTGGCGTCCCAGTCGGAGTCATACTTGCAACCGAGGTGAGCTATAAGGTGCTCGGCCTTGCGTTTGTTGAGCGGTTCGAGCTCGAAAACGGATGGTTTGGACCCAATACGGTGTTTCTTGAGGCCCATTGCATTGAGTTCGATCGCTCGGAAAAGAAGCGTGAAAAGGCGGGGCTTCTGCCGTATTAACGTATTTGGCTTTGGCGGTCTTTTACGATCGTGTTGTTTGATCGGATCGCGTGGCGATGCAATCTCGCGCACGCCTGCCGGTGCATGCTCTTCCTGATTTGTATAGCGAGAGGGGAGCGAGCGTGAGCTGGCGAGGCGATATTGCGATGGGGAAGTACGGAAAACTGCCGTGTGCCCTTATAGACAACAAAATGTTTCCGAGCGTAGAAGTTGATTGCGGGTCGTTTGTCGTCGCCTGTCCTTGCTGCGGCTCGCAAATACCGTGCCTCGACATTCGGTTCATCGATGCGCGCGACAGACTTAGCGACGAAGTGAGAAAACGGACAGGTGTTCATATGCCGGTGTATTCGGAGAAATGCCCTGTTTGTGGCCTCGATATCGTGTACGACGCCGGCGACGAGGGATAGGTGATGCAGAGGAGTTGGCTGCGAGTGTCTTTTGCCTCTACAAATAAATCCCCTCACCGAGTTGCTTGTGGAACTCGGCGTGATGGTCGCGTGCCCAGGTAAAGAGCGCCTGGTCAAAGTCGGTACGCGTGGCCGGGACGCCAAAGACGCCGGCAACTTCGACGCGTATAAACTCCAGTGCCGGCAGCTTGTTGATGGCAGTGAGGGCAAACGGGGACGAGGGCTCCTCGAACAGATAGCGGCTGCCTTGCAGCGCGTCGCAACTGGTGCACGTGTTGCCGAGCGACGGGGCTTTGGAGGCTCGCGCGCCTACGGGCTTGTAGCCGCAGCGCTTATGAAGGTAATCGCGGATCTCGCCCGGCACGCAGCCAAGAGCGGGCACGATGGCGAGTGCGTTGGCGTTGGCCGTGTCGATGGCAATGTGCCCGGTTTCGTTGGGCGCGTGCGCGATGGCGATGCTCTCGTCGTTATCGGCTCGATAGGGAATGCCGAAGGTCGCGACCGAGGTCTCTTTGTGACACTTCCAGCACTCGCGCTTGCCCAGTACTAGATATATATACGGCGCTGAGGGGTCGGATCGGTCAACACCGGGCAGCCACTCGGCAAAGGGCTCGGGGTTGACGCCGCTGGGCACATACCAGATCTTCTTGGTCCGGTCCCATTTGGCGCCCAGCGCCTTGGCTTCTTCTTTGTGCGAAAAGGGGACGTCGAGCTCGGTGCGCATGGTGGCTCCTTGGTGCTGCAGGTGTAAGTGGCTCAAGGATACCGCAGGGCGCAGACATCGCGGCGTTTTGCTGAGGAGTTGCGGCTTGGATGGGTTCGAGACGCGTTGGCCTCGGCCTCGGTGGCTATTGACGCGGTTTTGTGCATGGGCAGGGTGGTTGCTTGGGCGGTTGGAGCAGCCAGCGGATTTGGCGACATAAAACAAAACAGCCCAGAGGACATAGCCTCTGAGCTGCGAACATTTGGTGGGCGTTAGAAGATTTGAACTTCTGACCTCTTCCGTGTCAGGGAAGCGCTCTCCCCCTGAGCTAAACGCCCGATCAAGGGTGCGCAAGCGCGCAAGGGATAATATAACGGAGCCTGAACTCGGTGGCAAGACCATTTTTAAAAATCGCTTACATTGTGGAATTCGGGGGCTTTGTCGTATCCATTTCAAAAGAGCCTGCTGCCGCGATTTGGCTGTCGCATAATGCAAGGCCATTGCGGTATCGAGCTATGGAAAGACGCCTGCGGAATTGTCCTACCGATAAGCGGACAAGCCTCCAGCTGGTGACTTCGCCGTGGTAAGGTAAGCCGAATTGTTTCCAGACTGTTTCGGGGGAGTGGAATGAGCAAAGAGTGTGTCGAGCAGGTCGAAGGCGCAGGGGCTTCGGTGCCGATGACCGATATATCGAACATTGATGTGCCCGAGGGCACCGACGAGCTCAGCCGTAGCACCCGCCGCGCCTGGCGCGGGCGTCTGAACAGCGCTTCGACGCGCAAGATGATCACGGGCGTCTTGGCTACGCTGGTGGGCGGTTCGTTTTGGGGCTTCTCGGGCACCAGCGCGAGTTTTCTGTTCGATACCTACCACGTCGATACCTTGTGGCTTATGAGCGTGCGTCAGATTCTCGCCGGTCTACTCTTTATGGCCGTGGTTGTTACGCGCGACCGCGAGCGCCTGATTAAGCTCTGGACCACACCCGCCGATTGCAAGCAGCTGCTGCTCTTTACCGCCTTTGGCCTGCTGTTCAACCAGTTTTGCTATCTTTCGGCCGTGCGCCTGACCAATGCCGGAACCGCGACGGTGCTCCAGTGCCTGCAGCTTGTTATCATCATGGGCTACACCTGCGTGATCGATTGCCGTATGCCGCGTACTCGCGAAGTCATCGGCATTGGCCTGGCTCTGGGTGGAACCTTTTTAATCGCCACCGGCGGCGACCCCACCAGCCTGAATATCTCGCCGCTTGGCCTGGCAGCAGGTCTTATGTGTGCGGTCAGCGCCGCGTGTATGGCGGTGATTCCCGCCAAGATCCTGCCCGAATACGGCAGCCCCATCGTCACGGGCTCGGCAATGCTCACGGCGGGCGTGGTCTCGTGCGTCTTCGTGCAGCCTTGGGCGCATATGCCGGCGCTCGACGCCGCCGGCGTCGAGGCGCTTGCGGTGTTCGTGGTTATCGGCTCGTTTTTTGCTTACATGCTCTATATGCAGGGCGTTAAGGACATCGGCTCGGTGCGTGCGAGTCTCATCGGAACTGTGGAGCCGGTTTCGGCGACCATCACCAGCGCCGTTATACTGGGCACGGTGTTTTTGCCGACCGACCTTATCGGCTTTGCCATGATCATCGTGATGATGTTCCTCACGGTGTAGCTGGCGCCGCCGCCAAGACAGAAAAGGCGTTGTGCCGCATTTTCGCCAATTGATGTCCGTGTCTGGAGTTTAGCTGTCGATGCTCAAAATGCCATAAACTAGTAACGTTATGGACTTTTTCATTGCGACTCAATTGCGAGGATTTCTTTATGGCTGGTAATCACTTTAAGGGCAGCGATAGCGGCCGTCCTGCAGTTCCGCCGCGTCCGAACGGGGCTGGTAAGGCCGGCACGCCGGGCGGCGCTGGACAGGGCGGTTCCGGTAAGCGCGTGTCCCCGGGCGAGACGGCGATGTTTACCGCTCTGTACGAGCAGTCTCAAAAGGCAAAAAAGACCGGCCGTGCAAGAGGGAATGTCTTTGCGGGCGGTGCAACCTCCGCGTCGCAGCCGAGCGGGGCTCCTTCGGCACCTGCGAACAACGCAGGTGCTGCCAACGCCGCGAATGCTGCCGGCAACGTTAATGCCGGCAAGGCCGCCAACAATACTTCCTCTGCCGGTGGCGCGGGGCTTACGGGTAACCTTGGCACGATCTACACCGGCGCCTCCGAGACTGGCACGTTCGCCCGCCTGGATGATAGCGGTGCCGAGTTTGCGGGCTCGGGATCCAAGGAAGATTATTACGATTTTGGCTTGAACTACGGTAGCGACGCTTCGTCGAGTTCGACCTCTGACGGTCTGGTCCGTCATCGCCATCGCAAGGGCGAGGGCAAGAAGCGTCACACTGGCGCCATTATTGCCGCTGTAGTCGCGGTGCTTCTCGTTGCGCTTGGCGCAAGCGGCTTTATGCTGCTTAACTCGGCAAAGACCGTAAAGAGCGAAGCGAAGGAGGCTGTCGAGATCGTCGGTGGCCTTAAGGACAAGGTCACGTCGGGCGATTTTTCGACGCTGCCTGACGACGCGAAGAAGATCGATGAGCTCTGCGACAGCATGAAGGCGGAGACTTCGAGCCCGCTGTGGACGGCGGCTTCGTTTATCCCTGTGTATGGCAGTGACATCAACGCAGCCCGCACCATGATCGACGCCCTGTCCGACGTCTCGAGCAATGCGCTGGTTCCCATGGCCGATAACCTTTCGCAGGCCACGCCCGGCAAGCTGTTCCAGGACGGCATGATTAACGTGTCCGCGCTGCAGGCGGTCGCCGATTCGCTTTCCAGCAGTTCGAAGGTGTTCAAGAGCGCCAACGAGAAGGTCCAGGGCATTGGCGATACTCATATTTCTCAGGTGACCGAGCTGGTCGATAAGGCCAAGGACGGCTTTGCCACCCTCAACGGTGCGGTTGACGCGGCGGAGAAGGTCGCCCCCGTCCTTCCCCAGATGCTCGGCGCCAACGGCCAGACGCGCAACTACCTTGTGTACGCCATGAACAACGTCGAGATTCGTGCCTGCGGCGGCTTTGGCGGTTCGCAGGGCCTGATTTCGGTCACCGACGGCCAGATGTCGATTGGCGAGTTTGTTCCCCGCATTGGACTCAGTGAGGATGAGGCAGTCGAGAGCGTCGACGAAGAGGATGAGGCACTGTTCGGCAACCACAGTAACCTGTACAACTCGGGCAATACCTATTCGCCTGATTGGCCCCGCAACTCGCAGCGTGTCGCAGCCCTGTGGAAATCTCAATATGGCCAGGACGTTGACGGCGTCGTGGGTATCGACCCGGTGTTCCTGCAGTATCTGCTGGGCCTGGTCGGTAACGTGTCACTGCCCGACGGAACGGTTGTCGACGGTACCAACGCTGCAAAGGTCCTCATGCACGATGTGTACTGGAACTATCCGGTCGAGGAGTCTGACGGCATCTTTGCATCCGTCGCCAGCGCTGCCTTCGACAAGATTCTTGGCGGTATCGGCGATGTCGATGTTGCGAAGCTTGTCAGCGCCGTTGAGCGCGGTGCCGAAGAGGGCCGCCTGATCGCTTGGATGAGAAACGATGATGAGCAGAATGCCATCAAAGAGACGGGCATTGACGCTTCGCTGCCCGATCCGGATGATCCGAGTGCCGATCCCGTTGCCGGCGTTTACTTTAACAACCTGAGCTTCTCCAAGCTCGACTGGTATCTGAACGCCGACACGCAGATTGGCCAGGGCGTGAAGAACGGCGACGGCACGTGCTCCTATCGCATCACCGTTACCCTGACGAACATCATGACGCAGGAGGAGGCTGGCAAGCTGCCCGACTACGTTGCGGCGAGCGCACCCGATGCCGCGCGTGACGACGAGCGTCTGAATGTCTCGTTGTTTGCCCCGACGGGCGGCAACATTACTGATCTGACCGTCGAGGGCACCCAGTTTGGTCTTGGCGCCGCTACGTGGCATGGAATCCCCTTCTATTCGGGCACCGTTGACCTGCATGCTGGCGAGACGACGACGATCACGTATACGCTGACCACGTCGGCCGAGGCGGGGGACAAGCCGCTTACGCTGCGTCAGACTCCTACATGCCAGGCGGCTCGCGACAGCGCGTCGGCGTAGGGTTTTTCTGGTAGCGCAGATAATCGAATACCATTTTGGGGCGGACAGGCAATCTGTTCGCCCCTATTTTGTAAGGAGAGCGCATGAAGTACTTTGGCACCGACGGCTTTCGCGGTGAGGCCAACGTTGGGCTGACGGTAGAGCACGCGTATAAGATTGGCCGTTTTGTGGGCTGGTATTATGGCGCCAACCGCAGTGCTAAGGCGCGCGTCATCGTGGGCAAGGACACGCGTCGTTCGAGCTACATGTTCGAGGCGGCGCTGGTGAGCGGCCTGGTCGCGAGCGGTGCGGACGCCTATATGCTGCACGTGATCCCCACGCCGGGCGTAGCGCATCAGACCGTGGAAGGCTGCTTCGATTGCGGCATCATGATCAGCGCGAGCCACAACCCGTTTTGCGATAACGGCATTAAGCTTGTCAACAGCGACGGCTTTAAGATGGACGAGGACGTACTGGAGCTCATCGAGGACTATATCGATGGCAAGAGCGAGGTGCCGCTGGCCACGGGCAACCATATCGGCGCCACGGTGGACTACATGCAGGGCCGCAACCGCTACATTGCTTCGCTCATCGCCAGCGCGAACTTTTCGCTGCAGGGCGTCAAGATCGGTATTGACTGCGCCAACGGCTCGGCTTCCTCGGTGGCCAAGCCAGTGTTCGACGCGCTGGGCGCCGACGTGCGCGTGATCAACGCCGCGCCCGATGGCTTTAACATCAACGTCGACTGCGGCTCCACGCATATGGAGCGCCTGCAGCGCCATGTGGTGGAGCAGGGCCTGGACGTGGGCTTTGCCTACGACGGCGATGCCGACCGCTGCTTGGCCGTGGATGAGCGCGGTCGCGTGGTAGACGGCGACCAGATCCTGTACGTGTGCGGCGTGTATCTGAACAAGCACGGGCGACTCTCGGGCGGTACCGTGGTGCCGACGATTGCCAGCAACTTTGGCCTGGTCAAGTCGCTGGAGCTTGCCGGTCTGAGCGCCGTGACCAGCGGCGTGGGCGACCGTCACGTGTATGCCAAGATGCGCGAGGGCGGCTATAGCCTGGGTGGCGAGCAGACGGGCCATACGATCTTTGGCGATATCGAGCGCACGGGCGACGGCATTATGACCTCGCTGCGCGTGATGGAAGTGATTCGTGCCGAGCGCGAGACGCTCTCGCAGCTCACGGTTCCGTGCAAGCTGCTGCCGCAGGCGCAGGTGGCCGTGCACGTGGCGGACAAGGACGCCGCGCTCGAGAACATGGGCGTGCAGAACGCCATCGCCGAGGCCGAGGCTGCGCTGGCAGGCGAGGGCCGCGTGCTCGTACGCAAGAGCGGAACCGAGTCTGTGATTCGCGTTTTGGCCGAAGCCCCCGACCAAGCCGCCGCCGATGCCGCCATGAAGCGCATCGCAAGTGCTCTGGAAGCTCTATAGTTACGCGGTTTTACCAAACCGCGTAACTGCTCGACGCTGCAAACGGCCCCAAGCAGCAATCTGACGTTCAATTTCAAGGGCGCGACCAGAAGGTCAGCGCCCTTTCATTTCACGTCACCTTGCTCGCTTAGGGTCGTTTTCGCTGACGTTGCCAAGACATTGGCGTCAACATGGTTGGCGTTGGCGATGGCGTGCTGGTCAATCCTTACAGTTGGTACAGCGTGGTGAACTTGTCCTGCAGGTAGCTGCAGTAGTAGCGGGCATCGAACGCCATGCCGCATGCGCCCTTGATGAGTTCCGGTGCGTCCTTGGCGCGGCCCCACTGCCAAATGTGCTCGCCCAGCCAGGCACGGACGGGCGCCAGATCGCCGCTCGCGCAGGCACCGGTAAGGTCGACGCCGTCGCGACACATGGCCGGCACGAACATGGCGTCGTAGGCGCTGCCCAGCGCATAGGTGGGGAAGTAGCCAAACGAGCCACCGCTCCAGTGCGTATCCTGCAGGCAACCGTGCGTGTCGTCGGGAACGGGAATGCCCAGGTATTCGTCCATAAAGCGATTCCAAAGCGCGGGGATATCCTTGGCCATGGCCTCGCCGGCAAACAGCATGCGCTCGATTTGGTAGCGCACCATAACGTGCAGCGGATAGGTGAGCTCGTCGGCCTCGGTGCGGATCAACGACGGCTGCGCGATGTTCACGGCGCGGTAGAGCGTGTCCTCGTCGACGTCGCCGTAGACTTCGGGTGCGTGGCGGCGCAGCACCTCGAGCAGCGGTCCCATAAAGGCGCGGCTGCGACCCACGGTGTTCTCGAAGAAGCGGCTCTGGCTCTCGTGGATGCCCATGGAGGTGCCACCTTCAAGACAGGTGCGCGCATAGGCAGGATCGACGCCCAGCTCGTACATGGCGTGTCCCGCCTCGTGGATGATGCTGTAGACGTTGGAGATGCAATCGTCCTCGTAGATGTGTGTCGCGATGCGCGCGTCACCCACGGCAAAGCCCTCGCTAAACGGGTGCTCGGTAAAAGCAAGCGTGGAGTCGTCCAGGTTCAGGCCGACAAGCTTCATAAGGTCGAAGCTCATGGCGCGCTGGGCGGCCTCGGGCACGCGGGCGTGCAAAAAGTCGGCATCGGGCTGCTGGCTGCGCTCGCCGATGGCGTGCACGAGCGGCACGACCGTCGCCTTGACCTCATCGCAAAACGTATCGAAGCTCTTGGCGGAAAGGCCGCGCTCGTACTGGTCGAGCCAAACATCGTATGGGTCGCGCTTGGGGTCCATAAGTTCGGCCTGATGCTTGAGCTGGCCCACAATCTTGTCCACATAGGGCTCAAAGCTCGCCCAGTCGTTGGCCGCCTTTGCTTTATGCCACACGGCGTCGGCCTCGCAGGTGAGCCTGGTCCAGGCTTCGGCCTCCTCGGTAGGAATAACGCTTGCCTCGCGCTGGTCGCGGCCGAGCACGCGGATCTCGTCGAGCAGCTGCGGGTCGTCTACGTGTCCGCCTGCAACCGTCTCGCGCGCTAACGAGCGTACGAGCTCAACGGACTTCTCGCTGGTCAGTAGCTTGTGATGCTCGCCGGCAAGGGTTCCCATGGCGTCGGCGCGCGCTGCGGCGCCGTTGGCAGGAGCAATCGTCGCTCCATCGAACTCGGCAATCTTGAGCAGGTACTCGCGAGTCCACAGCTTGCCCTCGAGTTTGCGGAACTTTTTGACGGCCTTGTCAACTTTAGCGGCCTTGACGCCCTTGGCGGTCTTGGCCTTCTTATCGAGTTTCTTTCCCATACCGTATCCTTAATCTCGCAGGCCGAGCGCCGCAAGCGGGTGCGCGGCCAGTTTGCACAGCTACCTGCCTTGTACCCAGCGCGAACAAAACGGAACGTGGCGATGCGCTCGCGAAATGTGTTATCCTATAGCCTAATGCGTTGACGGAGAGGGTTTTGCCCGCCGCGTCGCCGGCAAGAGAGGGAAGGTCATGGGCTGCAAGCCTTCCTGCGGTGGCAAGGGCCAAGCGTTCACTCCCGAGCAGCAACCTCAACGGGCGCGCGGCCAGCTGCGGCGAAGCCCCAGTAGGGAAGCCGTGAGCCTCGCGATAAGGGGCGCAGAGTGGGCGCGGCGGGCCAGACATCCGCCGGGTCAAACAAGGTGGTACCGCGGAATTCAACCGTCCTTGGGCAATGTACATGCCCGAGGGCGGTTTTTTGTTACCGAACCGGGCCGCACATCCGCAACATCGGGCGGCGTCAGCCGTCCCGGAGCGCGGATGCGCGAGAGACGAAAGGGAAGACATGAGTCTGATTGATGATCTGGTCAAACTCGAGGAAGAGGCCAAGGAGCTCGTCACTAGCGCTGACGACGCCGCCAAGCTCGAGGCCGCGCGCGTTGAGCTGCTCGGCCGCAAGGGCCGTATCACCGGCCTGATGCGCATGATGGGCAAGCTCGCCCCCGAGGATCGTCCCATGATGGGCAAACGCGCCAACGAGATGCGCCAGCTGATCGAGGGTATGCTCGACGAGCGCACCACCGAGATGAAGGCCGCTGCCCTCAAGCACGCACTCGAGCACGAGGCCGTCGACATCACGCTGCCGGGCATCCGTCCGCAGATCGGTCACCAGCACCTGATCAAGCAGATCATCGAGGAGGCCGAGGACATCTTCTGCGGCATCGGCTACACCGTCGAGTCCGGCCCCATGGTTGATACCTCCTACTACAACTTCACCGCGCTCAACGCGCCTATGGATCACCCGAGCCGCTCGGCTCGCGACACGTTCTATGTGGTCGACAACAACCCCGGCAGCGTCGCGCATCCCGAGGCTCACGCTCACGGCGAGTCCGACGTGCTGCTGCGCACCCAGACCTCGGGCGTGCAGATCCACACCATGGAGTCGCAGAAGCCGCCCATCTACATGATCTGCCCGGGCACCGTCTACCGTCCCGACACGGCCGACGCCTGCCACCTGCCGCAGTTCAACCAGATCGAGGGCCTGGTCGTCGACGAGGGTATCACCTTTGGCGATCTTAAGGGCACGCTCGACTACTTTGTTAAGTGCATGTTTGGCGAGGATCGCAAGACGCGCTATCGCCCGCATTTCTTCCCCTTCACCGAGCCTTCTTGCGAGGTGGACGTGAGCTGCCACGTCTGCGGCGGCAAGGGCTGCAACTTCTGCAAGCACAGCGGCTGGATCGAGATCTTGGGCTGCGGCATGGTCGACCCCAACGTTCTTATCAACTGCGGCATCGACCCCGAGAAGTACACCGGCTTCGCCTTTGGTATTGGCGCCGAGCGCGTCGCGGCACTGCGCTACGACCTGCCCGACCTCAGAACGCTCATGACTGGCGATATGCGCTTCTTGAATCAGTTCTAGGCTGCGGCTTGCCCAAGCACGGCACCTCGGCGCTCATTCGTCGCTTGCGTACCAAAGTACGCGGCGCTCCTCTTTCGGGCCGATCTGCCGCACTTGGACAACCCTCGCTTTGTAAGGAATGTTCACAAAGTTGAAGTTTCCACCTGCATCTCTTCGCAGGCTTTCAGTATGAAAGGAGAGCTAGATGCGTGTATCTTACGACTGGCTCAAGACCATGATCGATATTCCGGAGGATCCCAAGACCCTTTCGGACGAATATATCCGTACCGGCACCGAGGTCGAGGCGATCGACACCGTGGGCGAGTCCTTCGACCACGTGGTGACCGCCAAGGTGCTCACCAAGACCCCGCACCCCGATAGCGACCACATGTATGTGTGCTCGGTCGACGTGGGCGACAAGAACCTCGACCCCGACGGCAATCCCGTTCCGCTGCAGATCGTCTGCGGCGCGCAGAACTTCGAGGCCGGCGACCACATCGTCACGGCAATGATCGGCGCCGTGCTTCCCGGCGACGTCAAGATCAAGAAGAGCAAGCTTCGCGGCGTTGTGTCCATGGGCATGAACTGCTCCGCGCGTGAGCTCGGCCTGGGTGGCGACCACTCCGGCATCATGATCCTGCCCGAGGATACGCCCTGCGGCATGCCGTTTGCCGAGTACGTGGGCTCGAGCGACACCGTGCTCGACTGCGAGATCACGCCCAACCGCCCCGATTGCCTGTCCATGATCGGCATGGCCCGCGAGACCGGCGCCATCTTCGACCGCGATTTCCACGTTGAGCTGCCCGCCATCAAGGCCGAGACCGGCCGCGCGACCGACGACGAGCTTTCCGTCGAGATTGCCGACGAGGGCCTGTGCGACCGCTACGTCGCCCGCATCGTGCGCAACGTGAAGGTCGGCCCTTCGCCCGACTGGATGGTCAAGCGCCTCAACGCCCTGGGCGTGCGTCCGCACAACAACATCGTCGACATCACCAACTACGTGATGATGCTCACCGGTCAGCCGCTGCACGCCTTTGACCTCGACACCTTTGCCGAGCGCGATGGCCATCGCCGCGTGGTGGTTCGCGCCGCCCAACAGGACGAGAAGTTTACGACCCTCGACGGCGAGGAGCGCGTGCTCGACGCCGGCATGGGCCTCATCACCGACGGCGAGCGTCCCGTGGCGCTGGCCGGCGTTATGGGCGGCATGGATTCCGAGATCGAGGACGATACCGTCGACGTGATGGTCGAGAGCGCCTGCTTCAACGCCGGCCGCACCTCGCACACCAGCCGCGACCTGTCGCTGATCTCTGACGCCTCCATTCGCTTTGAGCGTCAGGTCGATGAGACCGGTTGCGTGGATGTCGCCAACGTTACCTGCGCGCTGATCGAGGAGATCGCCGGCGGCGAGGTCGCTCCCGGCTACGTTGATGTGTTCCCCGCGCCCAAGACCATCGATAGCATCAAGCTGCGCTTGGCCCGCGTGCATGCCATCTGCGGTGCCGACATCGAGCCCGACTTTATCGAGCGCTCGCTCACCCGCCTGGGCTGCACCGTCGAGCGCGACGGCGAGGACTTTATGGTCACCCCGCCGAGTTTCCGCCCCGACCTGCTGCGCGAGATCGACCTGATCGAGGAGGTCCTGCGCCTATGGGGCATGGGCCGTGTGACGGCGACCATCCCAGCTGCCAAGAACCACATCGGCGGCTTGACCCGCGAGCAGAAGCTCACCCGCAAGGTCGGCGAGATCCTGCGCGCCTGCGGCCTCAACGAGACCACGACCTTTGGCTTTGCCGCTCCGGGCGACCTGGAGAAGATCGGCATGTCCACCGAGGGCCGCGGCTGCCCCGTGGTGCTCATGAACCCGCTGGTGGCCGAGCAGACCGAGATGCGCCGCTCGCTGCTGCCGGGCCTGCTGCAATCCGTGGCCTATAACGAGGCCCATGGCACGCCCAACGTGCACCTGTACGAGGTCGGCAGCCTGTTCCACGGTCGCGAGAACGCCAGTCTGCCCAAGGAGACCAAGTCCGTGGCGGGTGTGCTCTCGGGCCAGTGGAGCGAGCAGTCTTGGAACATGAAGTACCGTAAGCTGCGTTTCTTCTTTGGCAAGGGCATCGTCGAGGAGTTGCTCGCCCAGCTGCGCATCGAGAAGGTTCGCTTCCGTCCCGTCGAGGGCGAGGGCTATGCCTTCTTGCAGCCAGGTCGTGCGGCTGAGGTTCTGTCCGGCGGCACCGTGCTGGGCTGGGTCGGCGAG
Source organism: Coriobacteriaceae bacterium (assembly GCA_902362275.1). Classification (GTDB taxonomy): domain Bacteria; phylum Actinomycetota; class Coriobacteriia; order Coriobacteriales; family Coriobacteriaceae; genus Collinsella. The sequence goes on from CABIWB010000002.1 coordinate 132,532, forward strand.
ATCCACCCCGAGGCACGCGAGGCTATGGGCATTGACGAGGTCGTCGTTGCCTTTGAGCTCGATCTGGACAAGCTGATCAAGGGCGCCCGCAACCAGGAGAACTACCGTGAGTTCTCGCAGTACCCGGCCGTTGAGCACGACCTTGCTATCGTGGTCGACAACACTGTGACCTGCGAGGATCTCGAGCGTCGTATTACGAGTGCCGGAGGCAAGCTTCTCGAGGGCGTGCGTCTGTTCGACGTCTACCGCGATCCCATCCGCATCGGAGCGGGCAAGAAGTCCATGGCCTTTGCGCTTACGTATCGCTCCGACGACCACACGCTTACCAGCGAAGAGGTCGAAAAGGCGCACCAGAAGATCGTCACCAAGGTGTGCAAGGGCGTAAACGGCGAGGTCCGCGGCTAGGATTTGCGCTGGGAGCGCAGGACCCCTCGGCAGTTGCTGCGGGGTCCTGCGTGACCGCGGTGTTCGGAAAAGCCATTGCTGAGCCTGCATATATGACACACGCATTACATGACGGCGTGCTGCTTTGTAGGCAGCGCGCCGTTTTGCTATGATAGCCCGCGGCGTGTTACGAATCTGACAATACGTAACACTGGCAAGGTGATTCAAGCGGCGTTGCAATTCTGTGCGCCGACAACCGGGAGGCGTATATGCACATTCCAGATAATTATCTGTCCCCGCAGACCGATGTCGTCATAGCGGTGGCGATGGTGCCCGTTTGGGTCCATTGCATCAAAAAGGTGCGCGCCACGCTCGATCGCGAGCACATGGCTTTCCTGGGTATTTGCGCCGCATTCTCCTTTTTGCTCATGATGTTCAACGTGCCGCTGCCCGGCGGCACCACGGGTCACGCCGTCGGCGGCGCGCTCATCGCGCTGCTGCTGGGTCCCGAGGCCGCGGCTATCGCTGTCTCGGTTGCGCTGGCGCTGCAGGCGCTGCTGTTTGGCGACGGCGGCGTTCTGTCCTTTGGAGCCAACTGCTTTAACATGGCCTTTGTGTTGCCGTTTGCCGCTGCTATCGCGTTCCGTGCGCTCAACAGCCGTTTGCACGACAAGAGCTGGGGCACCTCGGTTTCGGCAATCGTAAGCGGCTGGGTCGGTCTGTGCCTGGCGGCCCTGTGCGCGGCAATCGAGTTCGGTATTCAGCCGATGCTCTTCACCAACGCTTCGGGCGCTCCGCTGTACTGCCCCTTCCCGCTGTCCGTGGCTATTCCGGCCATGTTGGTCCCGCATATGTTGGTTGCCGGCGTGGTCGAGGGCGTGGCGACGGCCGCCATCTACGGTTTCATTAAGAAGACGGCGCCGAGCGTTATCGTCGGGCCCGAGGCCGTCGATGGCCAGCTTGCTGCCGAGGGCGCTGCCACCAAGAAGACCTCGCTGGTCCCCACGCTCATCCTGGTCGCCGTGCTTGTCGTGGCCACGCCGCTGGGCCTGCTGGCCACGGGTGACGCCTGGGGTGAGTGGGACGCCGAGGGCGCCGCGACCGCCGTTCAGGAGGCTGGCGACGACAGCCTGCAGGCTTCGGTCGGTCTCGATACCCCGACCTTTGCCGATTCCCTGCCCACGGGCGATTACCTGCAGGCCTATTCCGAGGAGCAGAGCCTTGGCTTTGCCGGCCAGGCTGCCATGTATATCCTGTCCGGCGTGATTGGCGTGGCGGTGCTCACCATCTCATTCCGCCTGATCTCGCTTACGGTCAAGGAAAGCGGTGCTCATGGCAATGGCCGAGCTGCCTAACTGGCTTGCGACCGAGGAACGATACGAGCCCGCGGGGGCTCGGCATCGTGTGATGCAAAAGAATGTCCTGCACCTGGCGAGCCTGCTTGAGCGGGTTCGCCTGGGTGGAGGCGCGCACGAGGGCGGGTCGATGGTCGACCACGCCCTTTCTTGCGTTTCGGCTCCGGTGCGCCTGGTGGGGATGTTCGTTTGCGTCCTGTGCGTGTGCCTGACGCAAAGCCCGCTGTACCTGATGCTCATGGCGGCGATTGCGTTGGTGCTGGTCGCGGTGCGCCCCGCACGTGGGTTGCGCGCGACTTTTGTACCGGCGCTTGGCGCCACGGGGCTTGCGGTGGTTCTGGTACTGCCTGCCCTGCTGCTGGGCGCGTCTGCCACGGGTGCCATGCTCAAGATTGCACTCAAGACGTTCATTAACGTGTCGTTGGTGCTGGGTGTTTCGTGGACGCTCACCTGGAGCCGCATGTCGGCGGCGCTTAAGATGCTGCACCTGCCCGACGAGGTTATCTTTACGTTTGATATGGCACTCAAGCATATCGAGGTGCTGGGACGCACGGCGCACGATCTGTGCGAATCGGTCATGCTGCGCAGCGTCGGTTCCGCGCCTGCGGGTTTTTCGCGCACCGACTCGCTGGCGGGTATCATGGGCATGACGTTTATCAAGGCGATGGAATGCAGCCGCGCGATGGACGAGGCCATGCTCTGCCGCGGCTTCGCCGGCGTGTATCCGGCGTCTGTACGGAGCGGCTTTGGCTGGCGCGATGCCGTTTACGCGGCCGTTGTGGCGTTGTTCGCTGTGTTGTGTGCGGTACTGTAGTGCGGACGGCCGAGCCGTCGATGTGAATAGGGAAGGGCGACGTTTTGGCAAACGATACGAATGACGCGATGAGCGTGAGCGGTGCTGCTGGAGCCGAGACCACGTCGCTCATCGAGTTTCGCGACGTGGTGTTTTCCTATGCGGGTCATACGGTGGTCGACGGCGTTTCGCTGCGGGTGAACCGTGGGGAGCTCGTTGCTCTGCTTGGCCCTAACGGCTGCGGCAAGACGACGATCATGCGTCTTATCAACGGCCTTGAGCTCGCGGATGCCGGCGCATACCTGTTTGACGGACGCGTGGTCGATGCGGCGTATCTGAAGAATTCTGCTGCTGCTCAGAAGTTCCACCAGCGCGTAGGCTTCGTATTCCAAAACGCCGATGCCCAGCTGTTCTGCGCCACGGTCGGTGAGGAGGTCGCTTTTGGACCGGCTCAAATGGGGCTGCCGGCAGACGAGCTCGAGCGCCGCGTATGCGATGCCATGGAACTGTTTCAAGTTGCCGACCTGGTCGATGCCTCGCCCTATCAGCTTTCGGGCGGGCAGAAGAAGCGTGTGGCGCTGGCGGCAGTTGTATCGATGAACCCCGATATCCTAGTGCTCGATGAGCCCACCAATGGGCTCGACGAGGATTCATGCGACATCGTGGTCAACTTCTTGCTGGCCTACGTCGCGGCGGGTAAGACGGTCTTGATGAGCACACATCACCAGGATTTGGTGCGACGCCTGGGTGCCCGTGCAATCTATATCGATCGATATCACCATGTGGTCGAGGCGCCTTCGCCGTCGTATGGAACCGAAAGCGGTGCTACGGACTAGTTGCTGCGTAGAGCGTGCGTAGCCGCCCGCGCGGCTTTGCCGTGATGGTATAGTTATCCAGGTTTTTTATGGGGGTGGCTATGCCAAGCTGGAACATTCATATCGCTCAGACGGAGCGTTTGCTGGAGCGCACCGGTGCGCTTGCCAATAGCGTGCGCGACCGCAATGCCTTTTTGTTTGGCTGCGTGGTTCCGGATATCTTCGTGGGCTATATGGTCCCTGGCATCGCCGACCCCATCCCGTATCGCATCACGCATTTTGCCAAGCCCGAGCCCATCCCTAAGCCTCGTGAGCATGAGTTCTGGGATACCTATGTGGCACCGTTGCTCAAAGGGGCGCCTGTTGGTACGCCGACTGCCGCGACCTCGATTGTCGAGGAGCGCGATCGACTCAATCGGGTGCATTACCCCCAACGTTACAGGGACTCCGAGCCGGTTGTCGGTCCCGGTGCCAGCGAGCTTTCGCTCGCGCCCGAGGACGTGGCGCAGTCGCTGCTCGATCTGACGCTGGGTGTCTGGTCGCATCTGGTGGCCGATACCGTATGGAATACGCGCGTGAATCAGTACCTGGAGGCGCACGGCGGCAAGCCGTGCGAGGAATTCCGCATTAAAAAGCAAGGCGACTTTGACTGGTTTGGCAAGACGCTCGGCATCGTTTCTATCCCGCGCGCGACCGATCGTCTGTATACTGCGGCGACGCGTTTTGGGCAGTATCCCATCCATAAGGAGTATGTGCTCAAGACCATCGGCGTTATGCACGAGATCGTGCGCGAAAACCCCGGTGAGCCCAACCATCCGCCATACCGCCTGCTGACCGAGGAGTTCTTCGACGCAACGTTTACCGAGGTCATCGAGCTGACCGAGGCGGGCTTTGCGGCTCGCGTCGAATCGCCCGATGTGCCTGCGCTACCCCTGATCACTAGCTGCTAGCTGGCCGGCCCGGCAGTGAACAGCTCAGCCCAATCGACAAGTAGCTCTTGCCGCAGGGCATCTTCGGCAGTGCGCTCCTGTTTAGTCTTTGGGGTGTAGGGAAGCCCGGCCTTTTTATGGATGAGCTCAGCTATGTGGTCGAAGCTCTTCTTATCCTTAATCTGGCCAAAGGTAATTTGGATGACGTCGTAGCCCATGCTTGTGAGCGCGGTGGTGCGCTCGGCATCGGAGAGACTCGCGGCTTCGCTGTCGTGGGCGGAGCGGCCTTGGCATTCAAGGATGACGCCCATGCTGTCGGTACTGCTCTGTATGAGGATATCGGCGTAGCAGCAGGTTTTGTCATACGGCGAACGCGCGGCTTCACTGAGCGGGATGCGCACGTTATTGGTGATGTCGATGCCCAAGCCGCCCTCGTCGCGGGGAAGCGAGATGAGCATGGACGTCTGGACTTCGAAGGGCGAGACGGTCTGCCCTGCCATGCGTTCGGCGGCCCAGCGGAGTTGCTTGACGCCACGCAGGCCTGCGGCCTGCGTGGCGAACGCGGTGATCTCCCCCGCGCTGAGGAGCGGTGCGCGCTTCCACAGGTTGGTGTCATTGCCCTTGGTGTCGACAACGCGCTCCCAACCGCAGTTGGGTGGAATGAGCTTAAGCGAAATAGCTTCATCAAGTTGCCGTTGCGCTCGTTTGCAGGGTGTAAACACAGCAAACGAGCTGCACATCTCATAACACGCCATAAGCAGCTGGTTGCGTGAGACCTGCGTAGCAAGGTTGAGCAGCGTGAACTCGGGCGATGTGACATCAAACCCATGCTCGGTTTGCCTAAACGACCCGGGAGGCGGCTCTTGGGTTAGTAGACGGCTACAAAATAGCTTTCCGTTCGCACGCTGTTTTCTTTCGCTTACGAATCTCCAAACTGGTGTGCCGAGCAAGTCTTTAAATACTGGCTGTTTTGAGTAATGCACCAAGCGATGGTCATGGTCGGGCGGTAGGATTGCCGGATAGAGTCCCAGTATCTGGGGCGGGATGCGATAGTACTGAAAAGCCGTGGGTCCGCAGGCAAGAAATGGCATAGCGATCCGATCGTTTGGGCGTTGTCTGGGCTAGAAAAGCTATCGGTTTCGGAAGTGCGGGGAAAAAGAGAAACAGGCCAATCACACGCGATATTTGAGCCAACTTTATCAGGGGTTTTGTTGAAATAAAAGGGCTTGTGCTTGGGGGCAAGCAATTTTTCCCCGCACTTCCGAAAACGCTGCCGATTTGGACCCTGCTAAAACGATTTAGCAGCCCTGTGTGAGGTGTGGTTTTGCCGCTGGGCGAACACTTTTAGCGCTTGGGGCTTTATTGTTTGGGCCTCGAAGGGTGGATTTCACGCTTTTGGTAAAGAAATGGGTGCGTGTTTTGCTGTGCGCCGGCATTGGTACAGAAAAAGGGCCCGGAAGGCGAAGCCTTCCGGGCCCTTTGCAATGCAAGTGTGCTTGCAAGTGCGATTTAGCGCACCTGAGCGACGTAAGCGACGTTGGTCGAGGAAACCTTGTCCTCGAGTTGGACGCTCATGCGGGGATCGCCGGCGGTGGCGACGGTCAAATCGCCAGTCTCGACATAGCCGAGCTCCTTAGCGGTCTCGATCGCCTTGACAATCGTGCCGTTGACGGTACCTTGGGTAATCTCGGCCTGGTGCGGGATAACGCCCCAGTACATGATCATCTGCTGGACGGCCCACTCGTGGCGGGAGAACGCGCAGATCGGCATGTTGGGACGGAAGTGCGAAATCAGGCGAGCGGTACGACCGGTGGTCGTCGGCACGGTGATGCACTTGGCGCCAACGGTGGTGGCCATGTTCACAGCGGACATACCCACAACGTTGTTGACAACGCGGGTGCCGTGAGCATCGGCCGGAACCTCGAGCGGAGCGTGGGCCGGGAGGTACTTCTCGGTCTCGAGAGCAATGCTAGCCTGCATCTTGACGGCCTCAACCGGGTACTTACCGGCAGCGGACTCGCCGGACAGCATGACGGCGTCGGTGCCGTCGTAAATGGCGTTAGCAACGTCGGCAACCTCGGCGCGCGTCGGGCGCGGGTTCTGCTGCATGGAGTCGAGCATCTGCGTAGCGGTGATAACGGGCTTGTAGGCCGCGTTGCACTTGGCGATGATCTCCTTCTGGATGTGGGGAACGAGCTCGGGCTTGATCTCGATGCCCAGGTCGCCACGGGCAACCATGATGCCATCGGAAGCCTCGAGGATCTCGTCGAAGTTCTCGACGCCCAGGGCGCACTCGATCTTCGGGAAGATCGTCACGTGCTCGCCACCGTTCTCGCGGCAAAGCTCACGGATGCCGCGGACGGACTCGCCGTCACGGATGAAGGAAGCGGCGATGTAGTCGATGTTCTCGGTCAGGCCAAAGAGGATGTCCTGACGATCGCGCTCGGTGATGGCGGGCAGCGAGATGTTGACATTGGGCATGTTGACGCCCTTGCGCTCGCCAATCAGGCCGTCGTTCTTGACGACGCAGGTCATGTCCTGGCCGCTGACGGACTCGACCTCGAGGGCAACCAGGCCGTCATCGATCAGGATGAGGGAGCCTTTCTCGACCTCGGAGGGCAGAGCCAGGTAGTCGAGGGAGATGTGCTCAGCGGTGCCGTGGAAATCCTCGGTCGTGGGCTGAGCAGTAACGACGATCTTGTCGCCGGTCTTGACGGCAACCTTCTTGCCGTCGACCAGAAGGCCGGTGCGGACCTCGGGCCCCTTGGTGTCGAGCAGGATGCCGACAGGCAGACCGAGCTCCTTGGAAATACGACGGACGCGCTCGATGCGATCGTGGTGCTCGTCATAGGAGCCGTGCGAGAAGTTAAAACGGGCGACGTTCATGCCCGCCTTGATCATCTCGCGGATGGTCTCGTCGCTATCGCAGGCGGGACCCATGGTGCATACAATCTTAGTGCGCTTGTACATTCAGACCTCCATCTGACATCGTCTTGCGCTGATAGATAAACCATAAGAAATAAAATCGAGTTGATTATAACGAAATACCGACCGAATACCCCAAAAAAACGACCGTATGCCGATTAAGAAGTTCATTTTTTACGGGAAAAACGGTATATGCAAAAATTTTATCAACTGCTCTTACCGCTGCTATCTGGGCGATATTTCAGTTTGACGAAGTGTCGAAGAAAAACGTTTTACCAATATTGAGCATCACACGGTCTGCACCGTTGCACTCGAGCCGTGTTTCCAATTGGAATGTTTTGGCTAGATGCGCCGCTTTGGGGTACCATAGCTCCACTATCAACTGCCGCTCAGCACGGCAGCCTTGATGAGCCCTTGCCCTTCTCCTGGGAATTATGATCGGGCATCAATCTGCTGAGTGGCCCGAATCCCAGGAGGGGACTCTATATGCAAAAGGAATACCTGTCCGCCGCGGCGGAGGTGCTCAGCGACCAGGGTGTCGATGAGCACCTCGGCTTGAGCACCGGCGAGGCGTCGTCGCGCCTCGCCATGACAGGCCCTAACAAGCTCGAGGAAGCAGAGAAGACGCCGTTGTGGAAGCGCTTCTTTGAGCAGATGGCCGACCCCATGGTCATCATGTTGATCGTTGCCGCCGTCATCAGTGCACTCACGGGCATGGTCAAGGGCGAGCCCGACTTTGCCGATGTCTTCATCATCATGTTCGTCGTTATCGTCAACTCGGTGCTGGGCGTGGTCCAGGAAGCCAAGAGCGAGGAGGCCCTCGAGGCCCTGCAGGAGATGAGCGCGGCGCAGTCCAAGGTGTTGCGCGACGGCAAGCTCGTGCACCTGCCGAGCGCTGAGCTCGTGCCCGGCGACGTTATCATGCTCGAGGCGGGCGATTCCGTCCCGGCCGACTGCCGTGTGCTCGAGAGCGCCACGATGAAGATCGAAGAGGCCGCACTCACCGGCGAGTCGGTGCCCGTAGAGAAGCACGCCGACGTGATTGAGCTTGCCGCGGGCACCGATGACGTGCCGCTCGGCGACCGCAAGAACATGTGCTACATGGGTTCCACCGTGGTATACGGCCGTGGCCGCGCCGTCGTGGTCGGCACCGGCATGAACACCGAGATGGGTAAGATCGCCGGCGCCCTGGCCGAGGCCAAGGATGAGCTCACGCCGCTGCAGGTGAAGCTTGCCGAGCTCAGCCGCATCCTCACCATCATGGTGATTATCATCTGCGTCGTGATCTTTGGCGTTGACATCCTCCGCCACGGCGTGGGCAACGTCCTTACCGACCCGACTGCCTTGCTCGACACCTTTATGGTCGCCGTCTCGCTCGCCGTCGCTGCCATCCCCGAGGGCCTGGTCGCCGTCGTGACCATCGTGCTGTCGCTCGGCGTGACCAAGATGGCCAAGCGCCAGGCGATTATCCGCAAGCTCTCTGCCGTCGAGACCCTTGGCTGCACGCAGACCATCTGCTCCGACAAGACCGGTACCCTCACCCAGAACAAGATGACCGTCGTCAAGCACGAGCTCGCCGCGCCTGAGGAGAAGTTCCTGGCCGGCATGGCGCTGTGCTCCGACGCTCAGTGGGACGAGGAGCTGGGCGAGGCCGTGGGTGAGCCGACTGAGTGCGCGCTCGTCAACGACGCCGGCAAGGCGGGCCTCACTGGCCTGACTGCCGAGCACCCGCGCGTGGGCGAGGCCCCGTTTGACTCGGGCCGCAAGATGATGTCCGTGGTCGTCGAAACCCTGGATGGCGAGTACGAGCAGTACACCAAGGGCGCGCCCGACGTGGTGATTGGCCTGTGTACCCACATCTATGACGGTGAGAAGGTCGTTCCGCTGACTGAGGAGCGTCGTGCCGAGCTCGTGGCCGCCAACAAGGCCATGGCCGACGAGGCCCTGCGCGTGCTGGCGCTGGCAAGCCGTACCTACACCGAGGTCCCGAGCGACTGCAGCCCCGCTGCGCTTGAGCACGACCTGGTCTTCTGCGGCCTGTCCGGCATGATTGATCCGGTCCGTCCCGAGGTCGCCGACGCCATCCGCGAGGCCCACGACGCCGGTATCCGCACCGTCATGATCACGGGCGACCACATCGACACCGCCGTGGCAATCGCCAAGCAGCTGGGTATCGTCACCGATCGCAGCCAGGCCATCACCGGTACCGACCTCGACCGCATGAGCGACGAGGAGCTCGACGCACACATCGAGGACTACGGCGTGTACGCCCGCGTCCAGCCCGAGCACAAGACCCGCATCGTCGAGGCTTGGAAGTCGCGCGATCAGATCGTCGCCATGACAGGCGACGGCGTCAATGACGCCCCGTCCATCAAGCGCGCCGACATCGGCGTCGGCATGGGCATCACCGGCACCGATGTCACCAAGAACGTCGCCGACATGGTGCTTGCCGACGACAACTTCGCCACTATCATCGGTGCCTGCGAAGAGGGCCGTCGCATCTACGACAACATCCGCAAGGTCATTCAGTTCCTGCTTTCAGCCAACCTTGCCGAGGTCTTCTCGGTGTTTATCGCCACGCTCATCGGCTTTACCATCTTCCAGCCGGTGCAGCTGCTGTGGGTGAACTTGGTTACCGACTGCTTCCCCGCGCTCGCGCTGGGCATGGAGGACGCCGAGGGCGACATCATGAAGCGCAAGCCGCGCAACGCCAAGGACGGTGTCTTTGCCGGCAATATGGGCGTGGACTGCGTGGTCCAGGGCCTGATCATTACCGCGCTGGTGCTGGCGAGCTTCTTTGTGGGCGTGTACTTTGACATGGGCTACATCCACATCGCCGATATGATCGCCGGCAATGCCGACGAGGAAGGCGTGATGATGGCTTTCATCACGCTCAACATGGTCGAGATTTTCCACTGCTTCAATATGCGCAGCCGTCGTGCGTCGCTGTTCACCATGAAGAAGCAGAACAAGTGGCTGTGGGCCTCTGCTGCGCTGGCGCTGGTACTGACGGTTATCGTGACCGTTCAGCCGACGCTTGCTGAGATGTTCTTTGGCCCCGTGACGCTTGAGCTCAAGGGCGTTGTCGCCGCGCTGGGCCTTGCCTTCCTGATCATCCCGCTGATGGAGATCTACAAGGCGATCATGCGCGCGGTCGAAAAAGAGTAGGTCGAAAGGCCATCCCTCCCACCGGCCCGACCGCCTGCGGGGTTTCTTCTTCGCTGGTCCTCGCGCTTCGCGCTGCGGGATCGCTCAGAAGAAACCCCTCTCGGCGGTCGGGCCTTCGGACAACCTCTCGGGACCGTAAGCTGAGGGAAAGTTTGTGAGCTGGTCGGGCTTTGCCCGGCCAGCTCTATTTTTAGAGCATTTGCTCGACCGACTCTTTTTGTGAACTGGATTGTATGGGGTTGAATCGGCGACGCGTTAGGAGAAGCCGGGAACGTCGCTGAAGGGGATTTGGGGCATAAAGAGAACGATGACGGCCATAATTCCCCAGTAGATTTGCAGAGGTAGCGGAGCCGATATCAGGGCATTAAAGAAGGACAAACCCTTTTTGCTTCCATATAGCTGGACCGAGCTGAGAAGAGCAATTCCAAAAGAGATGGCGCTCGGCCAGCATGCTTTGACAATGAGGCTAAGGAAATAGCATATTAATGTTATCGCTATGCACCCAATGCCCCAGAGCCACTTCTTGTTGAGGAAATACTGGATGCCCCATACACCAATTACGGGGGCAATGATGACTGACAACATAGCCGTATCCTAACTATTTATACAACGAATGTATTCTCCGGAGTTGGGGGGATAGACGCTGCAAGGTAGACGGTACGTGTTGCCTGCGGGTACGGGGCGTCCAAGGAGTTGCTTTGCTGCATACTCAGTCCAATAACCTCCGGTTATGCTTATGAACTTCTTAATAAGTCCGTCGATTACAACCCCCGTTACATAGCCGATGAGTTCTTTTCCAATAAAAATGGCAATTTTGACGATCCATTCTTTAGCGCCGCGTGTGGCAGCTGCTAAATCATCCAAAGACAGGGTCTGGAATCGATCGATAATTTGGACATCTCCGTTTTCATCTAGTGCGTATGTCGTCCATCCTGTGCCGGACTCGTTGACAGCTTCAATGTACTCTTCGGCAGAAGGGAACTCTACTTCAAGAGGTTGCGCCTTAGATTGCTTTGGTGAAATGGCAATTGAGCAAAGCGCAACTGCGCTTGCGATGAATGACTTACGGCTTACGGGAACGTTGCGTAGCATGTGTATCCTCCTGACATTTAGCTTGACATTGCTGTGTTGTTCAGATTCAGCCTCCAATCCGTGAAACGCATTTCAAACGAATCAAGCGTGGAAAGGTCGAACTCGGACGCTATCTTTCCTTCAGAGATGGCAAAAATTGAAGGATAAAACTCGAATGACGGCAGAAGCGCCTTAAGTGTTTCCCTATCAACTTCCTTTTGGCTCTTAGGGACAACGAGGATCTCGATGTCGTTCTTGAGACTCGGCGAAAGCGAGCGCTCTGCCGCACGGAGTTCTTCACAGGCCGGGCAGCCCTCCAGCTCAATTTGCACGATAAAAGATTCGCCTTTGCTTAATTTCGATCGAAATTCGGGCAATGAGATATTGATTGGATCGGAATTGGTTCGTACTGACGAGAAGAGGGCGAAAAGGGACAGCGATAAGATAAGGATAAGGACGGTTTGCTTTCTTATGGGTCCTCCAAACTCTATAAAGTTAAATTAATTTATATAAAACATTAAATAAAGATTCTTTAAAATGAACGGTATCGATTTGCCGGTAAATGGTTTTGAGCGAGAGCGGTTGGATTGAAAAGTACAATGAACGCAGGGAAATAAGGAAAAAAGGAGGAGAAATGAAAGATCGCGATATACATCTGCGGTTGACGACGAGTTTTCTGACAATCTTCTGTATCGCCCTGGCGGTTCAAGCGCTATGTTGCGTGGTGTTGTTCGTTCATCTTGCGAACCTGTTGCTCATCGAGGGTATCTCTGCGGTGAGCGGCGGATTTCTGCTCTTGTTTATGGTTAGCACGCTTTGCGACGCTGCAACGTTTCTTCTGTTTACGATTCTGACGGCGAAAGTCAGGCATGAGGGTCGTCCTTTTGGTAAGTGGCAGACCAGGATTTTGGTCGCGGCTGGCCTCCTGATGTCGGTAAAAGCCGTCATCAGCATCATATGGCCGACGATTCAATTGCCATACAGCAATGTTCTTGGAACGGCTGAGCCCGTATTTCCCGAGTTTGATTTTCAATCGCTTTCTTACGGACTCGTTTTCTTTGCGTTGGCGGGGGTCTTTGAATACGGTAGGGTATTGCAGGAAGATGCAGACGAGATTCTCTAGGGGGTGGCACGGTGCCGATTGTTATGCGTCTTGACCGCGTGATGGCGGACCGTAAAATCTCGTCGCAGGAACTTGCCGAAATCATTGGAATATCGCCTGTTAATCTGTCTCGAATTAAAACGGGAAGACTCAAGGGGATCCGCTTTTCTACACTTCAAGCAATGTGCGAGGCGCTTCATTGCAAGCCCGGCGACATCATCGATTGGATGGATGATGACGAGTACGCCGCAGCATTTGGTAAGTCGGACGGAACAATGCGTTAAAATACCTGCTCAGTTGTGATTTTGGGTACTGGGAGGCGTTTGTGGGCAAGGCTAAGGCTAAAGCGAAGAAAAAGACGACGGGGGCGCGGGCTAAGCGCGATCGTCGTCGGAAGCTCGCGACCGAGGCTCCCGCATCTGCTGAGGAGTTGCTGGCGAGTGTACCGGGGCTTGACGCACTGCAGGATGTTCCGGCGTTCGATGACCTGCCGGTCGATGCGGCTCAGCAGGCTGCATTTGACAACTTTTGCGCGCAGGCCGAGGGGCCCGAGCAGATGCAGCTTGGCGCCGTGGTGCGCTTGGATCGCGGGTTTCCGCTGGTGGCGACTGCCGACGATACCTTCCGCGCCGAGCATGCCGTGGGGTTTGCCAAGTCGCGCGGTGAGGACGAGGTCCTGCTGCCTGCCGTGGGCGATCGTGTGGCGGTGCGCCGCGCTCCCGGGCACGATATGGGCGTGATTGAGTGCGTGCTGCCGCGCCGTACGAGCTTTGAGCGTTGGCGCGGTCGTGCCCGCGGAGAGCGCCAGGTGCTCTGCTCCAACGTGGATAGCGTGCTAATCGTGCAGGCGCTCGGTGCCGGCGAGGTGCTGCTCGACCGCGTGGCGCGCTCGCTGGTGTTGGCGCTCGACTGCGATGCCGAACCGGCGGTGGCACTCACCAAAGCTGACCGTTGCGATGCCGAGGAGCTCGAGCGCGATCTGTACCGCGTGCGCCGCCTGGTGGGTCCGGACGTGCGCGTGATCGTGACGTCCTCTGCCGAGGGCCGCGGCCTGGACGAGGTCCGTGCCTGCGTGCCCGCTGGGAGCTGCGCCATGATTCTGGGCGAGTCGGGTGCCGGCAAGTCGACGCTGCTCAATGCACTGCTGGGCCACGATACGTTGGCGACCGGCGGTGTGCGCGAACGCGACGACCAGGGCCGTCACACTACCGTCGCGCGCGTGATGGTGACGCTGCCGGGCGACGCCGGCGTGATCGCCGATGCCCCGGGCCTGCGCAGCCTACCGCTCGTGGGTCACGAGCGAGGACTGGCCCGCGCCTTCCCCGAGATTGTCGAGGCATCGCGCGCGTGCCGGTTTGGCGATTGCACGCATACCCATGAGCCGGGTTGCGCCGTTCGCGAGGCCGAGGACGCCGGGCAGATCGATAGCCTGCGCCTGGAAACGTTCCAAAACCTGGCGTCATCCATGCGCGTGAGCGCTCAAATGCTCGATCCCGATGTCCATCTGTAATTGATCTTTCCTATGACAGCCGTCTCCCAACTGTTCGGGAGACGGCTTTTTTGCTGCGGAAAATCCTCGAAATATGCAGTTTGCTGACGTGCTGACCAAAACCTTGCCACGAGCTTGACGGGCTGGTCAGCTTTTGGTCAGTGATTGGTTTGACATCGAAAACCAAGATCGCGATTGCGCCGCTTTGCACTCTGACCGCCCAGACAATGGTGGTACGGGCATTCGCCCGGCACTGCCATGAGAGGAGCGGCCGTGAACAAGAGCAAGCGCATCGCCATCAGTCTGGTCGCGGGCGTGCTCGCTGCTCTGCTCTGCATGGTTTACGGCTCGTCGATCCGCTCGCAAGCCGAACAGGTCCAGGCTGAGACCTTGGCCAAGTACGGGGGCGATCGCGTCGAGGTATGCGTTGCGGCGCGCGATATCGATGTGGGCGAGACCCTCGATGAGACCAATGTCATAACCCAGGAATGGCTGACGAGCCTGCTGCCGCGTGACGCGGCGACCGAGCTGCGCCAGGTGCGCGGCGACGTGACGACTTCGCGTATTCCCAAAAACGCCGTGATCTGCAATGTCTACACCAAGGCCGAGAGCCACAAGCTCGAGGTGCCTAAGGGCAAGGTCGCCGTTTCGGTGGCGGTCGATGCCGAGCACTCGGTCGGCGGCGCCACGGGCGTGGGCAGCTACGTGGATGTGTATGTGCAAAAAGACGGCGTAACCGATCGGCTGTGCGGCGCGTACGTGATCGATACCAGTGAGGATTCCGGTGCCACGCGCGAGGGCAAGATCGAATGGGTGACGCTGGCGGCTGACCCCGAAGACGTCAAGGAACTGCTGGGAGCCTCGGGCAAGGGAACGGTCAGCTTGACGATTCCCGCCACGGCGCGCGGCAAACGGAGCGGAGGCGACGAGTGATGAAGGCGATCTGGCTTGCGTGCTGCGCGTGCGGCGATTACGGGCTGTTGCAGCGGGAAGTCGAGGGCCGTGATGCGGATGCACAGGTGCTTCGCGTCGGTGACCTGGACGGGCTGGTTTCCATGGCGCGGGCGTTTCCGTCGCGCCGCGGGGCTGCCATCATCGCGGCGTCTCTGTTTGATACCGAAGATGTGCGCAAGACTGTTGCGCGCCTGACGGCCGAAGGCCGCGTGAGTCGCGTGGTCGTGTTGATAGAAGCGCTCGATCCGTCGGATATCGAGGGGCTGTTTCGCGCGGGGGCGACCGAGGTCATCGCTGCGCACAGTATATGCGGCAACGGGCGTGCGGGCGAGGGAGCGGTTGATTCCGATCGGCGCATGACGATTGAGCCCGATGCTTTTGTTGATAGGGAACCCGGGGCGCCTCGCGCTACAAGAGGCCCGCGTGTTGATGATTGTGGAAAAGCGGAAGCCGAGCATGGTCGGCGCCCCCGGAACCCCCTTGTATACGATGATGCTGGAGGGCCGGCGCAACATGCTGGCGACTCCCCGGCTGTAGATATGGGATACGTGCACGGCGTGAATCTGGCGGATGAACTCGACGAAGTTGAGGGCTTTGCCGGGTGCGGCGAGTTGCCGCTGATGCAGCATGAGCAGATTGCACAGAACGAACCTGCCTCGCAGACCGAACAAGCTGCCATGCCGGCTTGGACGCAGCGTGTAGTTGCGGCGGGGGAGACGGGGACGCTGCCACCGACGCCCGTCCCGCCGCCTCCGATGCCGCCGGCAGACACTGCCGCTCCGCCGCATCGAGCTCCGGTCATCTGCGCCATTTCGGGTTCGGGCGGTTGCGGCAAGTCGACGATCGTTGCCACCATGGCACATACATCGTCGCTGTTGGGCTTGCGTGCCGCCGTGCTCGACCTGGACCTGATGTTTGGAAACCTTTACGACTTGTTAGGCGTCGATGCTCCGCGCGATATGGCGGCACTTATCGAGCCATCGGCGACGGGCGCGCTTGCCGAGCCGGATATCGTAGCTGTTTCGATGCGCGTGGCGCCGGGCGTTACGCTCTGGGGCCCCGTCGCGGCGCCCGAGCAAGCCGAGCTCATGGCACGTCCGGTGGAGCTACTGCTTGATGTTCTGCGTCGCGAATCCGACGTGGTCTTTATCGATACCTCGGTCTTTTGGGGCGACGCCGTGGCGGCTGCGGTGGCGGCGAGCGACCGTTGCCTGGTCGTTGGCGACGCGGCGGTATCGTCCGCGACATCGGCATCGCGCGTCATTGAACTGGCAAGTCGAGTAGGTGTGCCGCGCACGCGCATGAGCGCCGTGTTCAACCGGTTCGGTGCGCGCGGGGCAGACGAGGACGTCGCCATGCGCTTTGAGATCGCCTGTGCGTTGAGTTCCAAGATTCGTATCGCCGATGGCGGGCAGGATCTCGCCGCGCTCATGGCGTTTGGGCGCGCTGACGAGGCAGTGGGGCAGACCAGCGCTTTTGCGACTAGCGTGCGCGAGGCCACGCGCGAGATGCTCGTGGAACTGGGGTGCGCCGTCGGCCCTTGGAGCGATATGGTCGCCGACCGTGCAACGCGCACCGAACGCCCGCGTATCCGCCTTCCCTGGTCGCGCGAGGGTGATCAGCGATGAGCCTGCAAACGAGGATTAAGGCTGCCGGCGCTGCAGCGGTGGCAGCGCCTGTAGATGCGGGGCGTCGCCGCGCGGTGAAACGACGCACCAAGCGCGCCGTGATGGACCGCATGGGTTACGACGAAGTGGCGCGTATCAGCGCCTATATCGACCCGGCACTTGCCCGCTCGGAATTGCGTCCTGCGGTGGAGGCGGCGCTCAATGTTGAGGAGCCGACCGATCTCGCGACGCCCGAACGCGAGACCATCATCGACGAGATTTTGGATGACGTGGTGGGCTTGGGGCCGTTGCAGCCGCTCATCGAGGACGACACCGTTACCGAGATCATGATCAACGGCTGCCGCTCGGCTTTCTTTGAACGCGGCGGCGTCTTGTACCCCATCGAGCATGCGTTCGAGGATGATGAGCAGATCCGTGTGCTTGTCGACCGCATCATCTCGCCACTTGGCCGCCGTATCGACGAGCGCAGCCCCATCGTCAACGCCCGCCTCAAAACGGGCTATCGCGTCAACGCGGTGATTCCGCCTGTGGCGATTGACGGACCGATTCTCACCATCCGAAAGTTCTCGGACCGCATTTGCTCGCTGGACGAACTCGTGGGGTTGGGATCGCTGCCGCTTTGGTATGCGCAGCTGCTGTCGTGCGCGGTGTCGCTGCGACAGGACCTGGCGGTTGCGGGAGGCACGGGATCTGGTAAGACCACCCTGCTCAACGCGTTGTCATGCGAGATTTCCACCGGCGAGCGTATCGTGACGATCGAGGACTCTGCCGAGCTCAAGTTTGCGCATCATCCGCACGTGGTGCGCCTAGAGGCGCGCGAGGCTTCAATTGAGGGTGAGGGCGCGGTGACGATCCGCGACCTGGTAACTAATGCCCTGCGTATGCGCCCCGACCGCATCGTGGTGGGTGAGGTGCGCGGTGCCGAGTGCTGCGACATGTTGCAGGCCATGAACACGGGCCACGACGGGTCGCTCACCACACTTCATGCGGGTTCAGAACAGGAGACCGTGGTGCGTCTGACGTTGCTTGCACGTTATGGCATCGATCTGCCGAGCGAGCTCATCGAGGAGCAGATTGCCATGGCGCTCGACGGCATCGTGATGTCCGAGCGCCACGCCGATGGCAGGCGTTTCGTCTCCTCGTATTCGGGGGTGCGTCGCGCCGCGTCGGGCGGCGTAGAGCTCGAGCGCTATGTGACGTTCGATGCCGTCGAGCGCACCTGGACGCTTGACCGCGAGCCGCCGTTTATCGCAGAAGGCCTGCGGTTGGGGACGCTCACACAAGAGGAGGTGGACGAATGGAGATCACTGTGCCCCTCGTCGTAGGGGGCTTGGCAGGGCTTTCTGTCGCGACGGCGTGCGGGGCGGAACCTCGTGTGCCGCAGGTACCGCCGGCGGAGCCGGCACGTCAGGCGCTCGAGACGGTGGCAGAGAAGCTGCCGCGTGAGCTGGTGGAAAACGATCTGCTGAAAAAGATCGCCCGTTCGTGGGCATCGCTGGCTTCGGCGCATCGCCTTGGCCTCGTGATCGAAGATGCTTCGGGGCGTTTGGCGTTTCTGCTGCTATCGAGCGGTGTCTGCTGCGTTTTGCTAACGATGGTGTCGTTATCGCCCCTCGGATTTGCCTTGGGACTTGTTGCTCCGATTGCCGTTGGCGCCGCTTGGGACGGCTTTGAGAGCCGGCGCGAGCAACACGATGCAGAAGAGGCCATGCCCGAGGCGTTTACCGCACTTTCCATGTCGCTTGCCTCGGGACATTCGCTGGCCCAGGGCATGCGCTTTGTGGGCGCTCATGCGCAAGAGCCAGTGCATACCGAGTTTTTGCGGGTGGCGGCGGCGATCGATTGCGGCATCTCGGCGACCGACGCACTCGATGACTTGCTCGTGCGCATCGACGTCCCCGGTCTTTCGCTTGTGACCTTGGCGCTTAAGGTGTCTCAGCGCACCGGCGCTCCGCTTGCCGACTTGCTGTCCGAGGCGTCGAGCATGGTGGGGGAGCGCATTGAGCTCAAGCGCCGCCTGGATGTTAAGACGTCGCAGGCTCGCATGTCTGCGCATATGGTCGCGGCGATGCCGGCGGGCATGTGCGCGGTGTTGGCGCTGCTTTCGGCAGATTTTCGTCGCGGTCTTGCGACGCCTGCCGGCGCGGGCGCTGTGGTGCTGGGTCTTGCCCTCAACGCCGTTGCCCTGGTGGTTATCCGGCGCATTATGCGGGTGGAGCTATGAGCGCCCCGGTTGCAGTTGCGGCTTGCCTGTGCGCCCTGAGCGTATTTGTCGCGACGGGTTTGGATCGGGCGGATGCACGCAAGATCGCAGGGGCCTGCAAGCGCGAGGCGATGCTGGTCGCTGCCGCGGGTCGCTCGGTGGTCGATGCTCTGATCGCGCGAGTGAAGGGCGCGGTTGGAGCGAGCGGCCCGGCGCGAGTGTCGCTCGGCGAAGTGTCCGAGATGATCGATGTTGTTCGCTTGGGTCTTTCGGCCGGTCTTTCGTTTGATGCGGCGCTTGAGATTTTCTGCGCCAACCGCCGGTCAGTGCTGGCTCTTCGCCTTGAGCGAGCCTGCATGGCATGGCAGGTGGGCGTGGGCACGCGTGAGGACGAGTTGTTGGCCGCCGCGCGCGACCTGGACGTGCGAGCGCTCGAGACCTTTGCCATCACGGTGGGGCAGGCGCTCGTCCTGGGTGCCCCACTTGCCGAGACGCTGGCCGCTCAAAGTCGCGAGATCCGTGCGGCTCATCGCGCCGCGGTCGAGCGCGAGATCGAGCGTGCGCCCGTCAAGCTGCTGATTCCCACCGGCACGCTCATCTTGCCGGCGTTGCTTCTGTCCATATTGGGCCCGCTGCTGGGAGCAGGCGGGATGATGTAGGGAGGAATACATGAACACGATGACTGACGCTGCTGGCAAGGTCCAGGGCTGGGCGTTTTGCCGGGCGGCACATGTTCGTCAGTGCGCCAAGGAGCTATTGCAGGAGGAGAGCGCACAGGGTACCACCGAGTATGCCATCTTGGTCGGCGTGCTCGTGGTGATCGCGATTATCGCCATCGTCGCATTTAAGGGCAAGGTCCAAGATCTATGGAACGCTATCAGCGAGGGCATCAACAGCCTGTAGAGGGCGAGCGCCCCATCGGGGTGCTGCTGGTGTTTGCTTGCCTGACCGTGGCGATAGCGGCGGTGCTTTGGGGGCTTAACGCCGCGCGGCAGCAGCGTCCTGGGATCGCCTCCAATTCGGGCTCAGATTCGGCGGTGGCGTCTCAAAATGATGAGATGCGAGATACGGACGATTCGGATGTCGCTGTCACGGCGCAAACCTTTCTGCGGACGCTCGACAAGCGGTCTGGCACTGCGACGGATTCGCCTGAGGGCAACGCGATTGCGGTCCGGCTTGCATGGTCCGAGGACCGACCGATGACCGAGGCAGCGGCGGATATGTTACGCGCCTACTGCGAGGTGCCAACGGCCCAGCTCGCCCTGAGCGGCTATCTCGATATTAAGGGCAACGTATGGGGCGCCATCGTGCGCGATGGACGTGGCTGGGTCGATATGGTGACGGTTGCTGCGGATGCCGGCGATGCCTCGTGCCGCCTGCGCGTGATCCGCCTGAGCCCGCAGGCATCGAACTCAAAGGAGGGATCGTGAAATGCATGGCGTTCTGCGTGAAGAGGTTGCCCAAGCGACTGTGGAATACGCCATTGTCACGGTGGCGCTGTTATCGATCGTGCTGGCGATCGCGGGGCTTTGGCGTGCTGGCACCGATGGGCGCTTGGCGGCGCTGGTTGAGCGGGCGGCATCCCATGGCGTTGCCTCGATGTCGGTTATCGACGCCGCTGCGGGCGCTAAGGACATCGCGTTGTATTGATATCGCGCGCGAGGACCGGGCGCAGTCTACGGTCGAGGCCGCTTTTTTGCTGCCGACGTTTCTGACGCTCATCCTTCTCGCACTGCAACCGGTGTGCCTGCTCTATACGCGCGCGGTCATGGAGTCTGCCGCCGCCGAGACCGCGCGGCTCATGACCACGACGACGGCGGAGGACGACGATCTTAAGGAGTTCACCCGCCGCCGGCTTGCCGCAGTGCCCAACGTTTCGATCTTTCATGCCGGCGGGCCGTTGTCGTGGGATATCGAGCTTGGCCGGGCCGGTGCGGGTGGCGTCTCGTCCGTGTCCGTTTCCGGCGAGGTCAAGCCGTTGCCTGTGATCGGTGCGTTTGCGCAGGCTATGGGTGGTACCGCCGAGGGCGGCTACGTTGAGCTCAAGGTCGATGTCTCGTATCAATCGCGTCCCGAATGGCTGGAGGGAGATTATGATTCGTGGATTGCTGCATGGGATTAAGCGCTTCTGGTCTAGACGCGTTTTGACACGCCGTCCGAGCTGCCATCGCAAACGAGGCGGCTTTATGGGTCGAGCCGGTATCGACCTGTTTATCGAAGACGGTGCCTACACCACGCTTTCCTCTGCCGTGGTCATCCTAGCGGTGCTCACGTTGTTGTTTTCGTCGACCGCGGCGATATGGAGCATGTCGCGCGCGGGGGATACCCAGGTGGCGGCCGATAGCGGCGCGCTGGCGGGTGCCAACGTAGTGTCGTCCTATCACACGGCTGCCACGGTGGTTGATGCGAGCATCTTGAGTCTGGGGCTGGCGGGGTTTGCCACGATCGGGACGGGTCTGGTCGCCATCCTCATTCCGGGTGCCGAGCCGGTTGCCGGCAATATGGTCGACACCGGGATCGAGATCATTAAAACGCGCAACAAGTTTGCCAAAAGCGCATCAGAAGGCTTACAGAAAATCGAGACGGCTCTGCCGTATCTGATCGCCGCGCGTGCCACGCAGGCGGTGTCGGCGCAGGATACCGATAGTGTGACCTATACCGGTACGGCGCTTGCCGTGCCCAGGGCATCCGAGTCTGACTTCGCTGCGCTCAAAGGATCAGAGATCTCGATCGATACCATTAAAGACACATCAGATGATTTAGAGTGTGCGGCCGAGGAGCTGCGGAAGGCTTCTGAGGACACGGCGAAGGCTAAAGAGCGTGCTTGGCTGGCGGATTGTGGTGGGTCTGACAAGGGCTCGGTCGGCAGCTGTTCTTGCATGTGGGAGCGTGCGAAAAGCCTAACGGATCTCTCCGGTGTTCAAAATCCGCATTACTCATCGAGCGTTACGTGGGAGCCCCAAGTTGCCCTTGATCGCGCGAAGGACTACTACCATTGGCGTCTGACAAATGAGAAGCCCCACGGCTCGAGTGTCGAGATGAAGGCAGAGTCTGCGGCGCGTAAGGCGTTTTATACCTATGCGAGCGCGGAGGTCGATCGGGCACATATAACCGAGAACGGAGACAGGGTTTCCTCCTATATTCCGCTGCTGCCGCGCAACTCTGATGAGGTTCGGGCGACGGAACTCTATACCGATGCGGTGTGGCCGACGAGCGTGAACGATGACAAGGCGTATCTGCATTACGGGACGACCTGCCCTAACTATAAGAAAGGGACGCCGAACGGATTTGCTTCGGTTGCCGATTACGATGGACAGGATAAATGCAGCAAATGCCATTTTGGCGTTTTGTCGCTTGGTGCTGTTGCGGCGCCTTCAACCTCTATCGAAAACGGCTTCGAATATCACTTCGACGAGTTCAAAAAGGCCTTGGAGGAATACGTCAAATGTCGGAACAAAGAGCTTGAGCTCATGCGTCAGACCGAGGATGAGGCCAACCGTGCAGGCAATGCGTTTGACCAGGCCATTAAAGCGCTTTCGGGTGAGCGTCCGCGTATCGCGCCGCCCGGTCGCAACGGCGTGGTTGCCTTTGCGGTTTCGGGTGCCATCTCGAGCCCCGATGAGCTCAACTCTTCGTTTAACACGGCAATCAGGCTTGGCGATCGCGGTGCCATCTCTGCCGCGGTGCTGGCGCCCGATGAGGCGACGGCGCAAAACAACGTGCTTTCGCGATTTTTCTCGACATTGAAGGAACGCTCGGGCGGCGTTGCCGACGTGCTCGACGGCGTCATGGATGTTTGGGGACGGCTGCTCGTAGGATACGGTGATATCCAAGGTTCGGCCGACGAACTTATGGACGAGATGATTAAAGGCCGAGGAGGGAGCAGCGGCGCGTTGGGTTCCATCGCATCGTGGCTCGGCGATACCGTTTCGGCGTCCATGGCGGCGTTGGGTCTGGAACCGTGCGACTTGCGCCTGCGAAAGCCGGTGCTGACCGATTCCGCCAACGTCATTAAGAGTCCGGGGTCTGACATTGCTGGTCTCTCTCAAGCGCAAGACAAGCTGCGAAGTATTCCGTTGGGCGTGACCGATCCCAAGGCGCTTTGCGAGGCGTTGGAATATCAAGTCGAACGCACCATTAGCGGTACGGTGTTCACGCTTGCGGAGATTCCTCTGCCCGGCGGCGGCTCCGTCCCACTCACCGTCGATGTCGCCACGCTGGTTGGCGCTCTGGGCGGTGGGTCGTAATGAGTATCCGCATGCGTCTGCGCGAGGAGCGCGCCCAAGCGACGGTGGAGATGGCAGTGGTTACGCCCGTTTTGCTGGTGCTGGCACTCATCGTGTACAACGTCATGATCTTTGCCAGCGCTGTCGCGCGCTTCGACCGCGTGGTACCCGACATCGTGTTGGCGCACGCCGTGGCGTCGGAGGGGGAGGGCGACGAAAGCTCTGCCGATGCCTCGGCGACGGTTCAGACTCAAATTCTGAATGCCATGGAAGGCTATGACTTGCGGATCGAAGTGTCGAGCGAGCAAGGCGCGGAGGCATCGGATGGTGGCCTGCTCTCCCTATCCGGTACGTTTAGGACCTACACCTGCACCATGCACTATGAGCCGTGGCCGACTTCTCTCAGCATCGCTGGCGTTTCGCTGGGGGCGCCGACAGCGTTGTCGCACGAGCGCGCGGTGACGGTCGATCCATGGCGTCCGGGGGTGGTCATGTGACCGCGGTCTCGTCCTACATCGCCTACGCGCGGGCACTCAACAGGCTGGGTTGGACGCCGGCCGAGTTTGCGGTGGCGGAGTCGTCTGTCGTGCGCCTGCGCGGCATGCTGGGACGGCGTCCGGTTGCCGCCAACGGCCTGCCGCTCGTCATGGCGTTTCCACGCTGCTCTTCGGTCCATACGTGTTTTATGGCCTATCCCATCGACATCGCCTTCATCGATGCGCGCGGCTATGTCCTCGTATGCTACGAAAACGTACGTCCCTGGCGTATGTGCTCCTGCCCCGTCGCCTGGGCCGTACTAGAGCGTCCCTCAATCATTGTTTCGACCCCTGCTCTCCAACGCGTGCCGGCTTAAGAATTAGCGACAGCTGACTTCCGTCATACGAAATTGGGTAAGTTTGGCAGGAGATTGAACAGGTTCGGCAAAGGGGGTCGATGATGGGCAAGGCGTATGCGACCGCTAATGGTCAGGTTGTAACGGATGAAATGATTGACGCGTGGTGCGAGTCGTACGAGCGCGGAGAGTTTCCGGATGGCGAACACACCGTTGGTGGAATCGTGCATGGACGGCCCCCACTCTCAGGTGAGGGGACGGCAACGCTGTCGGTCAAGATTCCTCTGGGAATGAAGGAGGCCATTCGTCGACTGGCGGCTGCCGAGGGGATGACGCCAAGTGAGTTTGCCCGTGCGGCTCTGAGTGAAAAACTTCTTGCTGTCGGCTGATGCCTCTGACGTGCCGATTTATAGAACCGAGGCTGTGCTCAAAAACTTTTTTAAAATTCTCGGTTGACCGGAACGCGTCCTTGGTTATACTAATCAAGCCTTGAAACAAGGCACACCTCAAATGGCTGGGTAGCTCAGTTGGTAGAGCAGAGGACTGAAAATCCTCGTGTCAGGGGTTCGATTCCCTTCCCCGCCACCTTGAATTGTTTAGGACCTCTGCAAAGGGGTCCTTTTCTTTTATGCAGCCCCCACATGGAATCGAACCCCGTGAGGGCGCGGAGCTGAGTAAACGCGTAAGCGTTTGCCAGCGTAGCTCGCAAGGCGCGTAAGCGCCGCAGCGGTCCGTCCGCGCAGCGCGCGGACGCGATTCCCTTCCCCGCCACCTTGAATTGACTAGGACCTCTGCAAAGGGGTCCTTTTCTTTTATGTAGCGTCCGCGGAAAACGCATCTCTTTATTGAGGGAAAGAATGGGATGCGCTTTCCGGAGCTTGCTTCCGACGTGCGTGTACATCTCGGCGCACCAGCTCGTACCCGCCCGCCCCAGACATTCCTTCCGCTTTTGCGCCACTTTACAGACCGTTCGGTCGTCTGCCCGCACGCGTGGGTATACTCAAAACGATACTTTTCCTATGCAATACGATGCAGGCTCGGCCTGCACGATCCGAAGGGGGCAGTGATGGAGAGGATACTCGGCGTTAATCTCTCTGGCTGGTTTATTCCCGAGCCTTGGGTGACCCCGTCGCTGTATGCGGCGACCGGTGCATCCAACGCGGCCGAGCTACAGGAGGCCATGGGCACCGTCGCCTATAACGAGCGCATGCGCCGTCATTACGAGACGTTTGTGAGCGAGGACGATTTTCGCCGCATGGCGCAGATCGGCCTCAATGCCGTGCGTCTGCCGGTGCCCTGGTATGCCTTTGGCTCGCAGGAGTCCGATGCGTCCTACATCTCGGTTGTCGACTACATTGACCGTGCAATTGAGTGGGCCGCCAAGTACAACATCCGCGTGCTGCTCGATTTGGCGACGGTGCCCGGTGGCCAGGGCGATTCCAACGATTCGCCCACCACGCCGGAGGCTGTTGCCGAGTGGCATTCGTCCACCAACGGCCGTCATGTCGCGCTCGATGTGCTCGAGCGCCTGGCCGATCGCTATTGCGAGGCCGAGAGCCTGCTGGGCATCGAGCTGCTGGACACGCCGCAGATGAGCGTTCACAAGAGCCTCTTTACCATGACGGATGGCATTCCTGCTCACTACCTGCGCAATTTCTATCGCGATGCCTACGAGCTCGTCCGTTCGTATATGCCCGAGGATAAAATCGTCGTCTTCTCGTCGTCGGGGCATCCCAGCGAGTGGAAGCATTTTATGCGCGGCGCCAAGTACAAGAACGTCTACATGGACCTTCACCTGTACCATTACCGCGACGAGTATGCGCTCGACATCACGAGCCCCCGCGGGCTGACGACGGCGATTTCGCGCAACAAACGCGAGCTTAAAGAAGCGATTTCGACTGGGTTCCCCGTGCTGGTGGGCGAATGGTCGGGCGCGGCGATCTTTGCCAACTCGTCGGTTACGCCCGAGGGCCGCAATGCCTACGAGCGCGTGTTTATCGCCAACCAGCTGGCTTCGTTTGCACCGGCTGCCGGTTGGTTCTTCCAAACGTGGAAGACCGAGAAGCGCATTGCAGCATGGGATGCCCGCGCGGCGCTCGGTACGCTCGAACGCGGCATGATTGAATAGGTTGATATGACGCAAAACGGCGCCCATACGGGCAAACTCTATGTGGTCGGCACACCCATCGGCAACTTGGGCGACCTGTCCCCGCGCGTTGGCGAGGCGTTTGCCGTCGCCGATGCCATTTGCTGCGAAGACACGCGTGTGACGTCGAAGTTGCTGATGCACCTGGGCATTTCCAAACCGCTTGTCCGTTGCGACGAGAATGTGATCGCCAGCCGCGCCGCCGGCCTGGTCGACCGTCTGCTGGCGGGGGAGACCCTCACCTTTGCCTCGGATGCCGGCATGCCGAGTGTGTCCGATCCCGGCCAGGCGCTGGTCAAGGCGGCGCGTGAGGCCGATGTGCCCGTAGAGGTTATCCCCGGGCCCTCCGCTTGCGTCACGGCGCTCGTTTCGTCCGGCATTCCCTGCGAGCATTTTTTCTTCGAGGGCTTTTTGGGCCGGAAGCACGGCGACCGTGTGCGCCGTTTGCAGCGCCTTGCCGTGGTGCCCGGTGCGCTCATCTTCTACGAGTCTCCACATCGCATCGTGGCGACGCTCGAGGCCGTGGCGGAGGTCTTTCCCCAGCGTGAGGTTGCCGTCTGCCGCGAACTCACCAAGCTGCACGAGGAGGTCTTGCGCGGGCCCGCCGCCCAGCTCGCCGAAGAGTTGCGTGCTCGCGGCGAGGTAAAGGGCGAGATTGCGCTGGTCATCGCGCCGCCGAGCGAGGACGAGGATGCCGGCATCGTGCCGGTTGGCGCCTCGGTAGCGGATTCCGACGAGGCCCTGCGCGAGGATATCCGCGCCGCGCTCGAGGAGGGGGAGCCCGCCTCTGCGGTGGCCAAGCGCCTGTCTCAGAAGTATTCGCGCCGCAAGCGCGATGTCTATGCCATAGTGCTCGATATGCAATAGATGGAGGATATCCAGCCCTTGCGCTAGAATCATCCCCTGTATGCAACGTTTTTCTGGAGGACAAACCCCATGGATCAAAGCAAGCCTTCGTTCTTTATCACGACGCCCATCTACTACGTCAACGCCGATCCGCACCTGGGCACGGCCTATTCCACCATCATCGCCGACGTTCAGGCTCGCTATCGCCGCTCCGCCGGCTATAACGTCAAGTTCCTGACCGGCATGGACGAGCACGGTGAGAAGGTCGCCGAGGCCGCGGCCAAGCACGGCATGACGCCGCAGGAGTGGACCGACAGCCAAGCTCCGCACTTCAAGGAGCTTTGGAGCAAGCTCGAGATTTCCAACGACGACTTCATCCGCACCACCGAGCCGCGCCAGCATCATGCCGTGCAGTACCTGTGGGAGCGCATGAAGGAGTCCGGCTACCTGTATAAGGGCAGCTACGACGGCTGGTATTGCGTGCCTGACGAGACCTACTTCACCGATACGCAGGTCCAGAAGGGCGACGAGGAGTACGGCAACGTCGGCCAGCACCTGTGCCCCGACTGCCACCGTCCGCTTGAGCGCGTGCAGGAGGAGTCCTACTTCTTTAAGCTTTCCGCTTTCCAGGACAAGCTACTCAAGCTCTATGACGAGCACCCCGACTTTGTCGAGCCTGCGTTCCGCATGAACGAGGTGCGTAGCTTTGTCGAGGGCGGCCTTAACGACCTTTCCGTGAGCCGCACGAGCTTTGACTGGGGCATTCAGGTCCCGTTTGACGAGGGCCACGTGACCTACGTGTGGTTCGATGCGCTGCTCAACTATATGACGGCCGTCGGCTACGGTGTCGACACCGACGAGGCGCGTGCCGAGCTGGCCTATCGCTGGCCCGCGCAGTTCCACATCGTGGGTAAGGACATCATCCGCTTCCACTGCGTCATTTGGCCCGCCATGCTCATGGCCATCGGCGAGGCCCTGCCCGAGCACGTCTTTGCCCACGGCTTCCTGACCGTGCGCAATGCCGAGACTGGCAAGGCCGAGAAGATGTCCAAGAGCCGCGGCAACGCCATCGCTCCGCAGGACGTTATCGACATGCTGGGCGTCGAGGGCTATCGCTACTACTTCATGACCGACGTCGTTCCCGGTACCGACGGCGCCATCAGCTTCGATCGTATGGAGCAGGTCTACAACGCCGACCTGGCCAACAGCTGGGGCAACCTCATCTCGCGTTCGCTCAACATGAGCGGCAAGTACTTTGACGGTTGCGCGCCCGCTAAGCCCGCATCGTTCGATGCGTTTGACAATCCGCTGGCAAAGATCGCCGACGGCCTGGTCGAGCGCTACATGGCCAAGATGGACGTGCTCGATTACGGCGGAGCTAAGGACGAGGTCATGGAGCTCATCCACGCCGCCAACCACTATATCGAGGACTCTGAGCCCTGGGCGCTTGCCAAGGACGAGGCCAAGGCTGACGAGCTGGCATTTGTGATCTACAACCTGCTCGAGGCTATCCGCATTGCCGCTCACCTGCTGATGCCGCTCATGCCCCAGACCTCTGCCGAGGCCCTGCGCCGCCTGTCCTGCGAGGACGAGGCCGCGAGCGACGACCTCAAGGGCATTTGCGCTTGGGGTCTGCTTGCTGGTGGCCAGCCCGTCGAGAAGGGCGAGCCGCTGTTCCCGCGCCTGGGCTAAGACGCCGCGCGCCATATCGGCAATTTGCTGTTTAGATGTAAGGGCATGGCCGCAACGGTCCATGCCCTTTTGTTTCAAGACGCCGCCACCATGCTAAGGAGGCAACTATGACAACTTCGCCTTTGGCAAATCCTACGGCAACAAGGGAGCTGCTGGAGGAGTTTGGCCTTGCGACCAAGCATCGCCTGGGCCAGAACTTCCTGATCGACAACCATGTAATTGAGCGCATTTGCGAGCTTTCCGAGCTCACGGGCGATGAGCGCGTGCTCGAGGTTGGCCCGGGCGTTGGTACGCTCACGCTTGCGCTGCTGCAGGAGGCGGCGTGCGTCACGTCGATCGAGGCCGATCCCGAGCTCGAGCCGGTGCTAGATGCCCACGCCGCCGACTACGCCAACTTCCGCTTTATCATGGGCGACGCGCTCAGAGTGACGCCGGGGCAGATTGAGCAGGCTGCGGGCGGTGAGCCGACGGTATTTGTCGCGAACCTGCCCTATAACGTGGCGGCGACGATCATCCTGCAGTTCTTCCAGACGATGCCCGCGCTCAAGCGCGCCGTCGTCATGGTTCAAAAAGAGGTTGCCGATCGCATTGCCGCAGTGCCGGGTAGCAAGACCTATGGCGGCTATACGGCAAAGCTCGGCCTGTATGCGCAGGTTACGGGTCGCTTTGAGGTGCCGCCGCGTTGCTTTATGCCGGCACCGCATGTGGACTCGGCCGTCGTGCGTATCGACCGTGTTGACGGCGTGGTGCCCGAAGGACTCGATCGCGAGTTTGTGGCCCGCGTGATTGATGCCGCATTTGCTCAGCGTCGCAAGACCATCCGCAATTCCATGAGCGCCAACGGTTTTGCCAAGGACGTGCTCGATACCGCCTTTGAGGCTTGTGGTATCGCACCCACCACGCGCGCCGAGACGCTTGATGTTGCCGACTTTGTCCGTCTGGCCCAGGAGCTAATCCATGTTGCCTAATGCCGAACGCGTGACGTTTACCAAGAAAAAGAAGACGGTTGCTTGTCCCGTGCCCTTGGCACCGCTTGCCGACACGCATGCGCATCTGCTTTCGTTTTGGGGCAAAGAAGTGCCCGAGACGCTCGTGCGCGCCAAAGCCGCGGGCGTCGACCTGTTGGCGACGATGTTCGACCCCATCGCCGACAAGCGCAGCGTGACGGACTATAGTGACTGGCTGGTGCGCGAAATTCTGCCGATGCGGGATATTCCGCAGATCAAGTATCTCGCTGGCGTTCACCCCTATGGCGCGCCGGATTATACCGACGACATTCACGCACAGGTCGTTGCCGCGCTCGATGACCCTTTGTGCGCTGGTATCGGCGAGATCGGTCTGGACTACCACATGGATTACGATGATGACATCGCGCCGGCGCCCCATAGCGTGCAGATTGATTGCATGGCACGTCAGCTCGAAGTTGCCGTGCGCCGCAATGTGCCGGTGGAGCTGCACCTGCGGCACGAGGACTCGGATGGGGAGCGCACCTCGCATATGGATGCGTACAACGTGCTGCGCGAGGTGGGTGTGCCTCAGGCAGGTTGCGTACTGCACTGCTTTGGCGAGGATCGAGCCACGATGGAGCGCTTTGTGGGTTTGGGCTGCTATATCGCCTATGGCGGCGCGGCAACCTTTAAGCGCAACGACGACGTGCGCGAGGCATTTGCGGCGACCCCGCTCGATCGCATTTTGTTCGAGACGGATTGCCCGTATATGGCGCCGGAGCCCATTCGTGGTCTTGAGTGCGAGCCGGCAATGATTTCTATCACGGCAAACGCGCTGGTCAATGATCGTGTCGATCGCACCGGCGAGGATGCTGAGGCGATTGCGCAGGCCGCTTGGGAAAATGCCTGCAAACTTTTTCAAAAATAGTTCTTGCGTTCGCGATGGCGCTCCGTTATTCTAATTCCTGCACGCGGGCGTGGCGGAATTGGCAGACGCGTACGGTTCAGGTCCGTATGGGGGCAACCCCATGAAGGTTCAAGTCCTTTCGCCCGCACCATTGAATGAAAGAGCTCCCAGCAATGGGAGC
>CABIWB010000002.1:163150-168523 GCA_902362275.1 Coriobacteriaceae bacterium
ACCGCAGGGACTTGAACCTGCGAAGGAGCGAGCGTAAAGAAAACGCGGAGCGTTTTTAGCGAGCTGGCGAGTCCGCCGGCAGGCGGGCGAAGCCGGTACGGATCCGCGAAGCGGATACGCGGACGTCCTTTCGCCCGCACCATTGATTGAAAGAGCTCCCAGCAATGGGGGCTCTTTTACGGGCCGTTTTTGGCAGATTTGACCTATCGATTTTGCGCGGTAGATGCCCCTGTGGTCAAAAAGTGGCAAATATGAGTACTGTCACGAAAATAGAGACATTTCACGAAGCCATTTTTGCTCATTTTACGCAACAGATGTACGCTAATTTGGCTCAACCTTGAGACAAAATGAAGTAATTTCGATAGGCCTCGGGTTCAAAGAGGCGATTTTGACCCAAATACGCTGTTACTAAACTGGTAACAGTACTCATATTTGGCCTTTTTTGACCATGGGTCCTCTTGTTGGTGTCACGTGGCTGCTTCGTGCGGGTATCCTAATGCCAACGTGTGCCTATCAGAGGAGAGACCATGTTGTTTTCCGGTATCATCGCCGCCCTTACCAGCCTTTTGATTCCCATCATCATCCTGTTGCTGCTGCTCCCCAACGCCTGCTACGTCGTTGAGCAGCAGCACGCTGTGATCATCGAGCGCTTGGGTAAGTTCAATCGTATCGTCAACGCGGGCTTCCACGTGAAGGTGCCCGTGATCGACCGCAAGGCCGCCACGGTGAGTCTGCGCACCATGAAAAACGGTTTTGGCATCGACGTTAAGACCCAGGACAACGTGACCATCGGTCTTGAGGTCTCCGCTCAGTACCACGTGAGCTACGACATGGACGCCGGCCCGGCAGATTCGGGCATCTACAAGAGCTACTACATGCTGCAGGAGCCCGTCGACCAGATGCGCGACTTCATCACCGACGCCCTGCGCTCCTCCATCCCCGTCTACACACTCGATGAGGTCTTTGCCAAGAAGGATGACATCGCCAAGGACGTCAACGCTACCGTTTCCGAGCAGATGGCCGCCTACGGCTTCACCCTCGTGTCGACGCTCATCACCAAAATCGCACTGCCGACCGAGGTTGAGAACTCCATGAACGACATCAACGCCGCCCAGCGCAAGCGCGCTGCCGCGCAGGAGCTCGCCGAGGCCGACCGCATCAAGCGCGTCACCGAGGCGACCGCCGAGGCCGAGGCGATGGAAAAGGCAGGCGAAGGCATCGCCAACCAGCGCAAGGCCATCGCGCTGGGCATCAAGGATTCGCTCGAGATTATCCAGGAGACGGGCGTCGGTAACGACGAGGCCAACCAGTTGTTTATGTTTACGCAGTGGTCCGAGATGATGACGGAGTTCGCACGTACGGGCAAAAACTCGACGGTCGTGTTGCCGAGCGACTTTTCGCAGTCGGCCTCGATGTTCGAGCAGATGCTGGCCGCCGGCAAAGTTCAAAACGATTCGAAGGAGTAGACGCGCGTGAAATACACCGTTGTTTGCGTCGGTAAGCTCAAGGAGCGCTTTTGGAAGGACGCGTGCGCTGAGTACACCAAGCGCCTAGGTGCCTATGCCAAGGTGGATATCCGCGAGGTGGCCGATATCGATCCGGCCAAGGCGGGCGGCGTGGATGCTGCGCGCGACAAAGAAGGCGCGGCGATTCTTGCCGCTCTGCCGCCTCGAGCGCATGTGATTTTGCTGGCCATTGAGGGCAAGGAGCGTTCGAGTGAGGAGCTCTCGGCGAGGCTCGACGATCTTATGCTGCGAGGCAGCAGCGACATTGCCTTTGTAATCGGCGGTTCGGACGGCGTGAGTGATGAGGTGCGCGCCCGCGCCGACGAGATGCTCAGCTTTGGACGCATTACCTTGCCGCATAACTTGGCGCGCGTGGTGCTGCTGGAGCAAATCTACCGCGCCTGCAAGATCAGCCGTGGCGAGCCGTATCACAAATAGGTCGGCAATACGAAACAATGGCGTGGGACAATACCTTTCG
Organism: Coriobacteriaceae bacterium; assembly: GCA_902362275.1. GTDB lineage: Bacteria > Actinomycetota > Coriobacteriia > Coriobacteriales > Coriobacteriaceae > Collinsella. Next base: position 165,134 of record CABIWB010000002.1, read on the forward strand.
TTTTGAGGAATGTGTCTGAAAGGACTATGAGATATGAAGATTGGATTTGTCGGTTTTGGCAATATGGCGAGCGCTATGGCCGATGGCTGGATCGCTGCCGGTGTAGCTGCGAGCGACATGTGCGCCTGCGCGGGTCGCTACGACGCACTGGTTGAGCGCTGCGAGGCGCGCGGCATGGTCGCCTGCCACGATGCCGCCGAGGTTGTCGCCGCATCCGATATCGTGGTCGCTGCGGTCAAACCGTACATGATCGAGAAGGTATTCGCCCCGCTCAAGGATGCTCTTGCCAAAAAGGTCGTTCTGTCGGTTGCCTGGACCTGGGACAGTGCCAAGTGGGAGCAGGTCCTGCCGGGCGTCGCGCATATCTCGACGGTGCCCAACACACCGGTTTCGGTGGGCGAGGGCGTCATCGCTTGCGAGAAGGCTTCCACGCTTAGTGATGAGCAGAGCGCAGTGGTGCTTGATCTGCTTGGCAAGCTCGGTGCGGTGGTCGAACTCGATACGAGCCTGCTGTTTGTGGGCGGCACGGTGGGTGGTTGCGCTCCGGCATTTGTCGCCATGGCAATCGAGGCCCTGGGCGATGCAGCGGTCAAGCACGGTATCCCGCGTGCCGATGCCTATCGCATTGTGAGCCAGATGGTGCTAGGTACGGCAAAGCTGCAGCTTGCAACTGGTCAGCATCCTGCGGCGATGAAGGATGCCGTATGCTCGCCCGGTGGCGCCACCATCAAGGGCGTCATCGCGCTCGAGGATGCCGGCATGCGCAGTGCCCTGGTCAAGGCAATCGACGCAACTCTCCAGTAAAACCGACCAAAAAAGACAGGTTTTTTTGACAGGTATTTCCTGCGGTTTTGCCCTTTTAGCGAAAAGCGCCCCGCAACCGGATCGTTACCGGTTGCAGGGCGCTTGCGTTTGCCCAGATAAAACCGACCAAAATAAACCTGGCCCTTTTTGGCAGGTTAGTCCCAGAAGCTGTCTTCCTCATCCTCGGACTTGGGCCCGCGGTCGACGTACATCTTATGGGTGCGCTTCTCCATTACAAAGGCAAGAATCGCAAATAACAGGAAGCCGCCGGCGAAAAGGATGGCAAAACCGGTGCGGGTGCCAAACAAAAAGGAAAAAACTGCGTCCATTGGGTGCCTTCTTGCGTAGTTGAGTTGGGTCGTAAACGCTCATAAGTATATACTTGCCCATACATGTACAAGGTTGCAACCTAAATGGAATGTATATCACCGGAGGATCTAATGCTTGATATCAAGTTTGTTCGCGAGAACCCCGATGCCATCGATGTCGCCATGGCTAACCGCCAGACGTCTTGGGATCGCGAGAAGTTCTTTGAGCTCGACGACGAGCGCCGTGCCGTCATCACCGAGGTCGAGGAGCTCCAGGCTACGCGCAATGCCGAGTCCAAGAAGATCGGCGCCCTGATGAAGGAGGGCAAGAAGGACGAGGCCGAGGCCGCCAAGGAGGCCGTGCGCGCCGTCAACGAGAAGATTGACGGTCTGGCCGAGCGTCGTACCGCCCTCGAGCAGGAGCAGTACGACTTTATGGCTCACCTGCCCAACATTCCGTGCGATGCCACCCCGTACGGTAAGGACGAGGACGAGAACATCGAGCGTCGCCGCTGGGGCACCCCGCGCGAGTTCGACTTCGACTTTAAGCCGCACTGGGACCTGGGCACCGATCTGGACATCCTCGACTTCGAGCGCGGCAACAAGCTCTCCGGCAGCCGCTTCACCGTTCTCGGTGGCGCCGGCGCCCGCCTGGAGCGCGCCCTTATCAACTTCTTCCTGGACACGCACACGAGCCGTGGCTTCAAGGAGTGGTGGCCGCCCATCGTCGTCAAGCGTCAGACCATGTTCGGTACGGGTCAGCTGCCCAAGTTCGAGGACGACGCCTATCACGTCTCGGGCGACAACTTCCTGATCCCTACCGCCGAGGTCGTGCTCACCAACCTGCACGCCGGTGAGGTCCTCGACGCCGACACCCTGCCGCGCCGCTACACTGCCTTCACTCCCTGCTTCCGCGAGGAGGCCGGTTCCGCCGGTCGCGACACCCGCGGCATCATCCGTCAGCACGAGTTCGACAAGGTCGAGATGGTCAAGTTCGCTAAGCCGGAGGAGTCCGACGAGGAGCTCGAGAGCATGACCGCCGAGGCCGAGTACCTGCTGCAGCAGCTGGGTCTTCCGTATCGCGTGATTAGCCTGTGCACCGGCGACCTGGGCTTCTCTGCCCGTCAGACCTACGACGTCGAGGTCTGGCTGCCGAGCTACAACGCCTACAAGGAGATCAGCTCCTGCTCCAACTGCGGTGACTTCCAGGCTCGCCGCGCCAACATCAAGTATCGCGACCCCGAGAACTTCAAGGGTTCGCGCTACCTGCACACGCTCAACGGTTCCGGCCTGCCGGCCGGCCGCACCATGGCTGCCATTCTGGAGAACTACCAGAACGCCGACGGCACCATCACGATTCCCGAGGTCCTGCGTCCTTACATGGGTGGTCTCGAGAAGATCGAGCCGGTCGCGTAACTTGGCTGCATAGGGGATATGCAAGGGCGCTCCTTCGGGGGCGCCCTATTTCGTGCGTAGGTCCATACCATGCCGTGCGGACAGCTCAATAGAAAACACACGAACAACTGTTCTGTATACAGCCATCTACCTGCTATGCTTTTGCTAAATAAGAGCGAGAGAAAGGGAACGCGATGGAGCTGTTTGATGATCGGGTGGTTTTGTTTGAGAGCGACGAGGGCGGGGAGTACCTGCTTGTAACGTGTGAGCCGTCTGGCATGGGCGGCCTGGTGGTTCGGCAGACGAGTGAGGGTCCGTTGACACAATGGTGCTTTGAGGAGTCGCCGCATGTGGTCGAGACGTTTGTGGCGCACGAGGGGCTTGTGGCGCTGGAGCACTTCTATGGAGTTGGGACTTCCAACCAGGTCGCGCGCATGCTGAGCATCTCGTTTGCCGATTATGATTGTGCTCAGCGGGTGAGATCGCTCCTGAGGGAACTTGATGCTAAGTTTGACGTGATCGAAAAGCAAATCGATCGTACGGGGAACGGCGGTATATGCGGAGCAGCATGACAAAACTGCGTTCCACAAAAAAGTTTGAGATTGTGCTTGACTCCAATAAGCTAAAGTGGTTTTATATGTCTTGCGCTGCGGCGTTACCTCAGCTGGATAGAGGGTCTGACTACGAATCAGAACGTCATAGGTTCGAATCCTATACGCCGCACCATTTGAGATTAAAGCTCCCGGCAACGGGGGCTTTTCTTTTACGTAAGCACCGCATGGATTCGAACCTCGGTCGAGGCGCGGGCGTAAAGAAAACGCGGAGCGTTTTTAGCCCGCGGGCGAGCGCGCCGGCAGGCGGGCGAAGCCGGTGCGGATCCGCG
>CABIWB010000002.1:168705-212751 GCA_902362275.1 Coriobacteriaceae bacterium
GTCGCGACTTATTCGCGACCACTCCTTCTCAAGCGACCGATCAGGGTGATATTTCGTGGCAGAGCGTCCGACATACAAGCTCAGGTTTCTCGATCCCAAGAAGCGCTTTCCGGCGATGCCCGAGCAGCCAGCGGGACGCTCATATGGCGTGGCCTGGAAACTCTTTGGCGAGGATCAGCATGAATCTTGTTATGTCGTCGAATTCGTTGGCAAAAGTCATGTGTCGCTTTTGGGCTACGTAAGCGTTTCGGGTGAGGTGTACAAGGTGGACCGCCCCGTTAGCGAGGCTCCGCTGCCCAACGATCCCGACATGGAACTCGTCCTTGACGAGTCGGATTCCAGTATTGGTGAGATTATGGTGAGGGGAGCCAACGGCACAATGCGCGCGTGCGCGCGAACCGTCGGCTCCCCCGAAGGTCCCATGCGCGAACAGTCCGATCACGAGACATGGAATTCGGCCCGCTCCCTTCCTTACGGCGAGTTCATGGCATCGATGTTCCTGCGCTACGTGATATTCGCTGACTCTGAAAATTCCATTGCGAGCACGGCGGACGCCGACGGACTCGACGAGGGTATGCAAAACGTTGTCGACAAGATCAAGCTCGTAAAGTTGCCCGAGCCGGTCGAGGTGTTTTTGGGCTTTAACACGGCACCGCTCCCCGATGCTATCGAGACGCTGCTTTACCGCGTTGACCATGCCGAGAATCCGAGCGGTATCGAGCGTTATGCCGCCGCCCTTATGAGCGAGGTCGACTTGCCCCGTCTGCGCACCATTGCCGCCAAGTCCGAAATGAGCCTAGCGCGCATCGACCGGTCAAAGCTGTTCTATCTCAATTTTGATCGCAGCCTGCTGGACCAGGACGAGATTGACATGCTGCTTGCAATCGAGTGCCGTCTCAACCGCCTCTCCGGCATCCTTGAGCGCATCGGGGCCGGATTGGTCCCTGCGGCATCCTCGCCGAGCCTTGAGGGCTGCGCGCTCTTTGATGCGTGGCATATCGCCAAGACGACCAACGATGTTCCCCGACTGCTCGATACGGCCTCGAGCGATAACCCGTGGGGCAAACCGGGTACGGTGGCTTGCCAGCCGGGCGGTGAGTGGGATGTGCGTACCCGCTTCGCGCGTATTGTCGAGGCACTTAACGTGGTCACGCGGCTCGACTATACCTATCGGGCAAACGTTGCCGAGGGGATTATGCTCGTTCGGTTTGGGCACTCTGTTGTGGATGCCATGCCGCAACGTGAATACGACGCTCAAGATGACGCTTGGCGCGAGCTGGACGAGGACACGCGTGCGATCTGGGCCGCGGAGCACGATGCGCGCGTGGCACTCACGCTTGCAGCAGCGTGTTTTGCCGCGGGCGCCTGCATCACGCGCTGCTATGTGCAGATTGCTGCTCCCGACAGTGAGCAGGGCGAGCGCGTTGTCGCAACGTATTTCTTTGGGCGCGCGGCCTATTTGGCCGATTGCGTGCCTGTCACCAAGGATCTTGAGAGCATGGACATGGACGATATGCCGTGCAAGCGTGTACTTGAGGCGTATGAGTCAACCGCTCCGGAGACGATTGAGCCGGCGGAGGTTCATGCTCGTCCGCGTGATGACCATCGCACGCTGCCGCCGGCGCTGCGCGATCTGCTGCTTGCCGATACGGCTGACGAGTTGGAGGTCATGGAAGAGGACGACGACCCATACGTGGCCCGTGTTGTTGAATTGCGCGAGCAGGCAAAAGTCGACCGTACAGGTGCTTTTGAAGGCTTTTCCCGTCTTGTCGAGGAGTTGGAGGCTAAGTGCACTGTCGCCGAGCTTTTGGCGACAGGTCCGGTTCAAACGCAGTTTTGCGATAACCAGCTGGTGCGCATGGTGCTACCGGTGTTGGAAGAAGACCGCTCTGTGCGAATCCTTCGTGCGCCCGATGCGCTGTACTTTGCCCAGCACGAGATCTGCAGCTTTTACGCCGAGCAAGAGGACTTTGAACGAGCACTACCCGAGGTGCGCCATCTTTACGATCTGGCGCGCTCGTCCATGCAGTCGCACTTTGCGCTCATCAACGTGCTTGCGCGTCTGGAGCGCTTTGACGAGATTATCGAGGTGGCGCGCCACGGCCTACGTATTGCCAGCGATCGTTCTGCAATCGGCTACCTGTTCTATCGCTTGGCGTTTGCCTATTGGAATTGCGATCAGCTCGACCTGGCGCTGGCTTGTTACCGTCTGGTGCCGCGCGGCGAGGAGTCGGGCAGCAGCGCGCTGGAAGAAATGCAGGGCCTTATGAACGAGATGGGCGTTAGCGAGCCTCCGACGTTCGAGGAAGCGGTTGAGACCATCCACAAGGCTGGACTAGAGCTGCCGCCAGTTCCCGCCGTGACGAATCAGCTGGCAGATGCCGCTGTGCAACTGGTCGACAACGGTTTCTTTTTCCTGGCACGCGGTTGCATCTTCCAAATGTGGCGCACCATGGGCAACGATGAGCTCGGTTCCCTCAACCGCTCGCTGGGGTAGGCGAAGCTTTCAAGGAGGAAAGGCTGCTAGGCAATTAGAAAATTTCCTCTTGCCCATCCTTGGCTGTTTGGTTACTATAGAACGGCTGTTACGGAGAGCTGACCGAGAGGCCGAAGGTGCTCGCCTGCTAAGCGAGTATGCCCCAAAAGGGCATCTGGGGTTCGAATCCCCAGCTCTCCGCCAGTTTAACTTTAAAGAAGGGTCCCATCGAGGGCCCTTTTTTATTATCGAGAAAGGGCGCTGGGGATTCGAACCCGAGAGGGCACGGGCGTTAAGCAAACGCGAAAGCGTTTGTAGCCCGTGGGCGAAAAGCCGCCAGGCTTTGAAGCCGGAGGGCATGCGTAGCATGCCCGGACATCCCCAGCTCTCCGCCAGTATGAATTGAAAGAAGGGCTCCATTCGGGGCCCTTTTTGCTATCAAGAACGTAAACTGGGGATTCGAACCCTCAAAAAAAGAGGCATCCTTTCGGACGCCTCCTTTCAGTGGGCTTATTATGCTTGCGCCCTACACCTCGGGTGCCTTGGCTATGGTCTCGCTTTCTGCTGTGAGTGGGCGGTTGTCGATGCGGCGGCCCAAGCGATCGAGCTTCACGAGCAGCCATTCAATGGGATTCGGCCCTGCGCCTTCCTCGTCGGCAACCAGGTCCATGACGGCGATCTTGGTGCCGTCCTGCTTGAGCGTGACGCTACCCACCTTGTCACCCACATGCACCGTGCCCGAAAGATCGTTGTAGCTAACATTTTCGGTCACCTCGCCGGCAAGGGAAAACACGGTCGCTTGCGCCGTGGGATCGGCGAGTGTGGCGTCGATCGTCTTATCCGTCCAGTCGGTTTGGCCAATGCGCGCCATAAGCGGGTTGCCGTTGGCGGTCTTTTCCTGTGTGTTGGCGATTGCGACCGTCACCTTGTGGCCGTAGTACCAGTTGGCAAGGGTGGCGGTATCGGTAAAGCGCTGGTCGGTGGTGGTGGAGTTCAAAACGACGGTGTAGATCTCGTCGTCGTCGCGGTTGTAGGCGCTCGTGAAGCAGTAGCCCGCGTCGTCGGTGGTGCCGGTCTTGCCGCCAATGTTGCCATCTTGGCCCAGCAAATAGTTATGCGTGTCCATGGAATGCGAATGGTCGGTGCCGTCGGCGCCCGTGACCTCGATCCAGGAATCCTCGCTCGCTACGACCTCGCGGATCGTGTCGTTTTTCATGGCCTCCTGCATCATCAACGCTACGTCGTGTGCGGTTGAGTGCATATCGCCAGCCCACTCATCAAAGTCCAGACCATGCGGGTTTTCAAAAAGCGTACCGGTGCAGCCGAGCTTCTTGGCGCGCCCGTTCATGGCCTTCACAAATGTGGCCTCGGCGTCTTTGGTCTTAGGCTCGATCTTCTTGCCCACATATTCGGCGAGCACGACGGCGGCGTCGTTGCCCGAGGGAATCATCAGGCCGCGCAGTGCCTGCTCCACGGCAAGCTCATCGCCTTCGAGCAAGCCAGCGGTCGAATTACCCACGGTGGCTGCGGCGTTGCTCACCGTGACCTTCTCGTCCATCTTGCAATTCTCGACGGTTAGGATTGCGGTCATGACCTTGGTGATCGAGGCAATCTTGACCTGTTTGTCAGCATCGCGGGCATAGTAGACGGTGCCGTCTTTGCCCATGACGAGGGCATTGGTCGCATCGATATCGGGCAGGTTTTCGGCCGTGATGCCGCGCGCATCGGCGGTTTTGCCGCAAACATTGTCGGTCGTGAGCACTTGGGCGCCGGCGACGGTGGGCACGCCAGCGGCAAGGGCGATAGCGCAGACAAAGCCGGCGGCAAGCCGGGCTGAGCGCTTTGCAAAAGAGGTGAGGGACTTCACAGATTTCGCTTTCGACGGGATGGTCTCTTCTGGAACTAGAGTATATCGTTTGCCGGCGTCGGCGATCATCGCGTGCGCGCGTGGTCCACATCCGCACCCGAACGGGCACAAGGGTGCTTAAGGCCGACTTAATCACCCACGTTTGTTGTGTGTGGCGTGCGTCGCCTCGGGCATAATGGAGCGCGAGAGGAGCACGCATGAACGAGCGCATTTTGGTAGTTGATGACGAGAAGGCCATCGCCGACCTAGTTGGCATCTACCTTACAAAAGAAGGCTTTGGCGTACAGGTCGCCTATAGCGGGGCCGATGCTGCCAAGGCAATCTTGGAGCAGGAGTTCGATCTGGCACTGCTGGATGTCATGCTGCCCGATATCGATGGCTTTGAGCTGCTGCGTACGATCCGTTCCAGCCATACCTATCCCGTGATCATGCTGACGGCGCGCGATGCCCAGCAAGACAAGATCGAGGGCCTTTCGCTTGGCGCGGACGATTACGTGGTCAAGCCGTTTCGCCCGCTGGAACTCATCGCGCGCGTGCACGCTCAGCTTCGCCGCTACACCAGCTACGGTAGCCGTGCACAGGCGGCCGAGTCGCCGACCATTCAGCTCGACGGCTTGGAGATCAACCGCGATGCTCGTTCCGTGACAGTGGACGGTTCACCGGTTCGCCTCACGCCCACCGAGTATTCAATCTTGCTGTATCTGGTCGAGCATCGCGGCAGCGTGGTGGCCGTGGAGGGCCTGTTCCGCGCGGTGTGGAACGAGGACTTTATGCCTGGCTCCAACAATACGGTGATGGTGCACATTCGCCACTTGCGCGAAAAGATCGGCGACGACGCACAAAAGCCACGCTTTATCAAAAACGTCTGGGGCGTCGGCTACATCATCGAATAACGCTTTTCGCTTGTGAGGATCTTGATATGACAAAAGACGATAGGCAAGCGTTCGAGGTGCCCGATTGGCTCTTTGAATACGTGAGGTCGGTCGTCGACAACCGCGCGCTTGCAACGGTGCTGCTCTTTTTGCTGAGCCTGCTGCTGATTGGCATCGACAACATCGTCGGAATCTTGGCGATGCTGCTTGTCGGCTTTTTGCTGATCGATCGATTTGAGATCGTGTGCCGCTGCGTGGTGATTGGCGGTGCCGCGTGGGCCATGACGTTGGCGTTTGGCGCCATGGCACTCGGCGGCATCGAAGGGCCGGTGCTGTTCGATGCCGGCTTTGTATTCAACATGCTTGGCTTTGTGCTGGCGCTTGCCGTGTGCGCGCTGTTCTTTTGCGGCCGCGCTCTGTACTACCAGGGCTACGAGCAGGGCGAGCAGCATGCCGATTGTGTACTGGCCGCTCGTATTCAAGATCGCCTGATCGATCACCCCGACACCTGGGACAACATCGACGGCGACTTCCTGGAGGTCGAGGGCGCACTCAACCGTGTGCGCGATCGCGAGCGCAAGGTGCAGCAGGCCTTGCATGACGAGTCTCATCGCAAGGACGATCTGGTCACGTACTTGGCACATGACCTACGCACCCCGCTTGCCAGTGTGGTGGGCTATCTTTCGCTGCTGCAAGAGGCTCCTGAGCTGCCGGTTGAGCAACGTGCACACTTTACGGGCGTGGCGCTCGACAAGGCGCACCGGCTCGATGCACTCATCGAAGAGTTCTTCGATATCACGCGTTTTGACTTCCACGATATCGTGCTCACGCGCGGCTATGTTGATCTGGGGTTGCTGCTGGCTCAGGTGGCTGACGAGTTCTATCCCATCCTCAACGAGCAGCATAAGGAAGCCCAAGTTGATATTCGCGAGGACCTGACGGTGCTCGTGGATGGCGATAAGATGGCCCGCGTGTTCAACAACATCATGAAAAACGCTATTGCCTATAGCTATGAGGGCTCGACCATCACGATCGAGGCCAGACGCCGGGACGGCGATGGCGTGCGCGTGCGCTTTATCAATCAGGGCGATCCCATCCCTGAGGCAAAGCTCAAGGTGATCTTTGAGAAGTTCTATCGCCTGGATGCGGCGCGTGCGACCAATCGCGGCGGCGCTGGACTGGGGCTTGCCATCGCCAAGGAGATCGTATGCGCGCACGGCGGTACCGTTGCATGTGAATCGACGCCCGAACACACGATATTCACCATCGAGCTGCCCGCCGCATAGCTAGCGTGCCCTTACAAACACTTGACAATGTGCTCACGTGCGTATGAGCCGCGATTCCTACTATCGATACTGCTGAATTGATATCGATATGGAGGTATGCGGTATGACGGCTGCTGCGGCTGTGGAGCCCACGGAGCTTGAAGAACTCATGGAAGCGCAGGCCGAGGCCGCGCATGAGCGCGAGGTTGGGGACGCGACTCGCCCCACGGCAGAGGATCTTGCCGCCTCGCCGACGCGCATCGATGTCGAGGGCCTCGACCTGTTCTATGGCGACCACCATGCGCTCAAGGACGTGAATATCAAGATCCGCGACAAGCAGATCACCTCGTTCATTGGGCCTTCGGGCTGCGGAAAGTCTACGTTGCTGCGCTGCTTTAACCGCATGAACGACGGTATCAAGGATTGTCGCATCGAGGGCAAGATTGCGCTCGATGGTCAAGATATCCTGGGCGATTACGACATCTGCCGTTTGCGCCAGCGCGTGGGCATGGTGTTCCAGCGCCCCAACCCGTTTCCCATGAGCATCTACGACAACGTCGCCTACGGTCCTCGCGGTATGGGTGTGCGCGACCGCGCCGTGCTCGATGAGCTGGTCGAGGACTCCCTGCGTCGCGCTGCTCTGTGGGACGAGGTCAAGGACAAGCTCAAAGAGTCGGGCTTGGGTCTTTCGGGTGGACAGCAGCAGCGCCTGTGCATCGCCCGCGCACTTGCCGTGCAGCCCGATATTCTGCTGATGGACGAGCCGACCTCGGCACTCGACCCTGTGTCGACGTTGGTGGTGGAGCAGCTTGCCTGCGAGCTCAAGGAGACCTGCACGCTGGTGGTCGTGACGCACAACATGCAGCAGGCCGCGCGTATTTCCGATTCGGTCGCGTTCTTTTTGCTGGGTGAGCTGGTGGAGCACGTGCCCACCGCGCAGCTCTTCAAGAATCCGACCGATCCGCGCACGGCGGATTATTTGACGGGGCGTTTTGGCTGACGCTGTCTTTTGCAGGTGCCTTTAGGGTTAAGATGCGGTCATACCGGCCGCAAAGGGGTTCAACATGATCTATTACGTCGAGGACGATGACAACATCAGGGATTTGACGGTCTACGCGCTGCGCAAACAGGGAATCGAGGCCGAGGGCTTTTCGTGCGATGGTGAGTTTAAAGCTGCCGTGGCGCGACGGGTGCCCGATGCTGTGCTGCTCGATATCATGCTGCCCGATACCGATGGCTTGGCGATTATGCGTCGCCTGCGTGCCGATCGCCTGACGGCGACGGTGCCCATCATGATGCTTACCGCCAAGGACACCGAGCTCGACAAGGTGATGGCGCTCGATGGCGGTGCCGACGATTACCTGACTAAGCCGTTTTCGCTCATGGAGCTTGCGAGCCGCTGCCGCGCACTGCTGCGTCGCGGCGGCATGGTCAAGCAGACGAGCGATGTGCTCAGCGTGGGCGACATCGTGCTCTCGCCCAGCCATCGCGAGGTGACCGTTGCCGGCGAGCCGCTTAAGCTCACCCTGCGCGAGTTCGACCTGCTCGAGTACCTCATGCGCAAGCCCGGCGTGGTCTTTACCCGCGAGTCGTTGCTGCAGAGCGTGTGGGGCTGGGACTTCGACGGCGGTTCGCGCACCGTTGACGTGCACGTGCAGACGCTTCGCCAAAAACTGGGCGAGCATGCCAGCGCCATCGAGACCGTGCGCGGCGTGGGTTATCGCCTGGCCGAGCCTTCTGCCGGTGATGGTGCCGAAGGCGACGACACCGCGGACACCGCATCGGAGGAGTAACCCGTGGTCTTCGCCCCCCAGGGAAAACATACGCTGTCGCACCGCGTTTTTGTGACGATCTTTGTCTGCGCCATGGCGGTTATCGTGGCGTTTACGGTGCTGGGTGCGTTCTTTGTGCAAAACACTTTGGCGGATGCCACGAGTGCCAATCTGGCGCAGGAGACCGAGCTCATTGCTGCCGCCCTCGACGAGCAGCAGGAGCCCATTCCGTTCTTGCGAAGCCTCGATCGTGAGGATCTTCGTATCACGCTGATCAATAAGGACGGATCTGTTGCCTACGACAACGAGGTGTCGCCTTCCACACTGCCCAACCATGGCGATCGCCCCGAGGTCATCGAGGCCTTTGAGAGTGGTTCGGGTTCCGCGGAGCGCGCAAGCTCTACACTCGACGAGATTATGCTGTATCGCGCCGTTACCCTTGATAACGGCCAGGTCGTTCGCTTGGCGCAGGCCCAGCCTGGCGTTGCGGCGATTTTGCTGTCGATGCTGGCGCCGATGCTGCTTATCGCAGCAGCGGGTGCAGTACTCTCGTTTTTTATGGCGCGCCGTGAGTCCCGTGCCATCATCGCGCCGTTGCAAGAGGTGGATTTGGATCACCCACGCCGTAGCTATGAGCACGCCTATGCCGAGATGGTCCCCATGCTTGAGCGTATCGAGTCGCAGCGCCAGGAACTCAAGCGCCAAATGGCGGTGCTAGCGGACAACGACCGCATGCGCCGCGAGTTCACGGCGAATATCACCCATGAGCTCAAGACGCCGCTTACGGCGATTTCGGGCTATGCCGAGCTCATCGCAAACGGCATGGTCGAGGGCGAGGATGACCTGCGCAACTTTGGCGGTCGCATCTATCGCGAGGCGGGCCGCTTGGCAGCGCTTGTCAACGACATCCTTACGCTGTCTAACTTGGACGAGGCCGAGCGTGCCACTGAGGGCGAGGCGGTGCCCATTGGGTCCACGGAGCCCATTGAGCTCTCGCGTGCCATCTACGCGGTTGAGCAGCGTCTTGAACAGGTCGCCCGTCAGGCGAATGTGACGATAAGTCATGAGGCCAAGCCTGTGGTCATCGAAGGCGTGTCGCGCTTGATTGACGAGCTCATCTATAATCTGGCAAGCAACGCCATCCGCTACAATCGACCCGGCGGTACGGTTACGCTGCAGTGCGGCACCAACGACGAAGGCCATCCGTTCCTCGCGGTCGCCGACACGGGAATCGGTATCGCGCCTGAAGAACAGGGCAAGGTATTTGAGCGGTTCTATCGCGTGGACAAGAGTAGGTCCAAGGTACGCGGCGGAACCGGTCTGGGGCTTGCCATTGTCAAGCATGCGGCCCTGTATCATCACGCCACGCTCGATCTGTCGAGCGAGTTGGGCGTGGGGACCACCATTACGGTGACGTTTCCCATATAGCAGGACGAGCCATTCGCATAGCGATACAACATAGATATTGATGCAGACGCCGCATTTGACTTTCGGATGCGGCGTTGTTGTGCAATTTTACAATTGCTTCCGACATTTTTACAGGAGAGCCTGTTTCTTATGTATAGAGTTTGGTCTCGGTAAAAAGATGCGATAACATACGGACAGTTTTGTCAATCCGAACTGGGGAAATGAAAGGCAAGCTGCATGACCCTTCTCGAACTGTTCCAGCTGCTGAAGAAGCACCTTCAGCTGGTCATTACCCTTCCGGTGGTCTGCGCGATCGCCATGGGCATCGTGTCCTTCGTTGCGATGGACAACACCTACACCGCGACGACGAGCATGTACATTCTCGCCAAGACCGACGATAGCGGTCAGATGAGCTACAACGATCTCTCGGCGAGCCAGATGCTTTCAAACGATATCGCCACGCTGCTGGATAGCGATAGCGTTAAGAGCGGTGCAGCCAATGAACTGGGCCTCACCGATCTGGATGACTACAAGGTGTCTGTTTCCTCCGAGACCACCACGCGTGTCATTACGCTTTCGGTTACCGGCACCGATGCCAAGGAGACGGCTAAGGTCGCAAAGGCCATGGCCAGCTCGGTGAGTACGGTCGCTCAGAACGTCGGCGCTGCCCAGAGCATCAACGTTATCGACGAGGCTAAGACCCCCGAAGCCCCCAGCGGTCCCAAGCGTATGCTGTACGTTGCTGTCGCGTTCCTCGCGGGCATCTTTATCGCAGTTGCCTATGTCGTTTTGGCAGACATGCTCAACACCCGCATCCGCGGTGCAGAAGAGGCAGAAGAGCTCCTGGGTATTCCCGTTGTTGGCCGAATTCCGGCTATGAAAGGTGGTAAATAGGCATGGCTAAGGCAAAGAACACCGATAAGCTCGTTGTACAGAATGCCGCCAAGACCCTTCTGGCCAACATCCGCTTTGCGAGCGTGGACGACCCCATTCGCACCATTACCGTTACCTCCTCGATTCCCAACGAGGGCAAGTCTACGGTTTCCATTAACCTTGCTCAGGCAATCGCCACGAGCGGCAAGAGTGTCCTACTGGTCGAGGCTGATATGCGTCGCAGGTCCCTTTCCGATATGCTCGGCGTTCGTTCGCGCGGCGGACTCTATGCGGTTCTTTCCGAGCAGATCTCCATTGACCAGGCAATTGTCGAGACGGGTCAGAAGAACTTCTACTTCCTCGATGCCGAGCCGCATATTCCCAATCCTGCCGACATCATCGTCTCTCACCGCTTTGCCAAGCTGGTAAAGGCGCTTTCCGCCAAGTTCCAATACGTCATCTTCGATGCTCCTCCGGTTGGCACCTTCATCGATGCTGCCGAGATTGCCAGCCTGACCGACGGCACGCTGTTCGTGGTGCGCGAGGACTTTACCAAGCGCGAAGAGGCGCTCAACGCCATCGGTCAGCTTAAGAAGTCCGAGAAGGTCAAGCTCATCGGTACCGTCATGAACTACTGCGAGACCGAGACCAGCGAGTACTACTATTCTTACTACACCAAGGACGGTAAGAAGGTTAAGAAGGGCTCCGACGATCAGGGCACTTCCAAAAAGGGCATCTTCACCAACCGAGCAAACGTTTAGTTGATTAAGGCCGACTTATGCGTGACATTCATTGCCATATCTTGCCGGGTGTAGACGACGGCGCCGCCGATCTCGATGAGAGCTTGGCGATGCTCGAGGCAGCCAAGCGGGCCGGTGTAACCAGAATCGTTTGCACTCCTCACTGCCGTGATCCCTATTTTGATTACGATAAGATGTGGGATGCCTTTGAGCTGCTGCGCGATAACGCTGACGGTTTTCCGCTTCAGATGGGCTTCGAGGTCAACCATCGAAAGCTCGTTGAGCTTGGTATCGATGCCGCGGAGCACCTGCATTTCGATGGAACCAATGAGTTTCTGCTCGAGCTTTCGACGCATGCCGATGCGTATGCGTTTAGAGAGTACGAGAACACGATTTACGATTTGCAGTGCCGCGGTTACCAGGTGATCATTGCTCATCCTGAGCGCTATCGCGCCGTCCAAAAGGATGTAAGCGTGGCGGAGCGCTTGGTCGATATGGGCTGCAAGCTGCAGGCTTCGGCGGACTTTATTGCCGGCGGTCGCTTTGGTCGCGAGAAAAAGCCGGCACAGCGTCTGTTCGATCAGAACCTGTACAGCTTCATCGCGAGCGATGCCCATAACGTGGGTCATTACGGCTGCCTGGCGAAGGCTCGCGTGAAGTTTAGCGTGCGCGGAGCTCATTTTCGCTAAAATCTGTCCCTAACGTTCGCATTGAATGAAAGGGCAGCCATGGATATCCAACTTAAGACGGGATGCTTCGATGACGCGGCGTTGGTGCGCCGCGTCGTTTTTATGGACGAGCAGGGCTACGAGAATGAGTTCGACCAGATCGATGAGGCTTCTGACTGCATTCATGTGACGCTGTACGTGGATGGTCAACTCGCCGGTTGCTCGCGCGTGTTTCCCGAGGCGCTGGGGCGCACGGCAGATGCAGAGGCTCCGGTGTCGCCGGCGTGCGACTTGGACGAAGGCGTCGCGGCGGGGGAGACCTACATTATGGGGCGCGTGGCCGTGCTGCCGAGCATGCGCCGTCGCGGTTTGGCGAGCAAGATTGTCGAGGCCAGTGATGCGTGCGCGCGTGATGCCGGCGCCAAGCTCATTAAGCTGCATGCTCAGGAATACGTGCTGCCGCTCTATGCCAAGGCGGGCTACGCGCAGATTGCCCCGGTGGACTACGAAGACGAGGGCCAGCCTCATGCTTGGATGGCCAAGCGCGTAGATGGCAGATAGGGACGCTCCTTTTCTGCCGGCATTTGGGACACTCCTTGGCAATTGGCGCATCAGGGCGTTTGGACATACAGTTTTTCGATTCCGTATGTATATATGCGCGCTAATGGGTTATAAAATCTAAGTCTGAACATAGCAGGTCTGCGATGCGGCTCGGGCAACCGGGCCGTTTTTGCGGACGGGGGTAGCGCGAAAGGACTGCACATGCGTCAATTTAAGACCGAGAGCAAAAAACTACTCGACCTCATGATCAACTCCATCTACACCAATAAGGAAATCTTCCTGCGCGAGCTTATCTCTAACGCGAGCGACGCCGTCGACAAGCTCAACTTTAAGAGTCTGCAGGACCCGAGCGTCAAGCTCGACCAGGGTGACCTGGCTATTCGCGTCTCCTTTGATAAAGACGCCCGCACCATTACCATCTCGGATAACGGCATCGGCATGACCGCCGAGGAACTCGAGCGCAATCTGGGCACCATCGCCCATTCCGGCTCCGAGGAGTTTAAGACCGAGAACGCCGAGCAACAGGGCTCCGATGTCGACATCATCGGCCAGTTTGGCGTGGGCTTCTACTCTGCCTTTATGGTTGCCAGCCACGTAAAGGTTGTCAGCCGCGCCTATGGCGAGGACATCGCTCACGTGTGGGAGTCTGATGGTCTTGAGGGTTACACCATCGAAGACGGCGAGCGCGCCGAGCACGGCACCGATGTCATCCTGACGCTGCGCGAGAACGAGAAGCTCGACGCCGACGGCGAGGCCGAGACCTACGATCGCTTCCTGACCGAGTGGGGCCTCAAGAGCCTGATTCAGCAGTACAGCAACTATGTGCGTTACCCGATCCAGATGATGGTGTCCAAGAGCCGCCAGAAGCCCAAGCCCGAGGATGCTGGCGATGACTACACGCCCGAGTACGAGGACTACCAGGAGCTCGAGACCGTCAACTCAATGACACCGATCTGGAAAAAGCACAGCTCCGATGTTGAGCAGAAGGACTACGACGAGTTCTACAAGTCCACGTTCCACGACTTTGACAATCCGGCACGCACTATCAGCTTCCATGCCGAGGGTACGCTCGAGTACGACGCCCTGCTGTTTGTGCCGGGCCGCGCCCCGTTCGATCTGTACAGCAAGGATTACGAGAAGGGCCTGGCGCTCTACAGCTCCAACGTGCTGATTATGGAGAAGTGCGACGACCTGCTGCCCGACTACTACAACTTTGTCCGTGGCGTCGTGGATTCTGCCGACGTGTCGCTCAACATCTCGCGTGAGACGCTGCAGCAGAACCGTCAGCTCAAGGCCATCGCCAAGCGCGTGGAGAAGAAGATTACCGCCGATCTTGAGGATATGCGCGACAACGACCGCGAGGCCTACGAGAAGTTCTTTGAGAACTTTGGCCGCGGTCTTAAGTACGGCATCTACTCGAGCTATGGCATGAAGGCCGATGAGCTCGCCGACCTGCTACTGTTCTGGTCTGCCAAGGAGCAGAAGATGATTACCCTGGCCGAGTATGCCAAGGGCATGCCCGAGGATCAGAAGGCCATCTACTACGCCGCCGGCGACTCGCGTGAGCGCTTGGCCAAGATGCCCGTGGTAAAGGGCGTGCTCGACCGCGGCTATGACGTGCTGTTGCTGACGCAGGATGTGGATGAGTTCACGTTCCAGGCTATGCGTGAGTACGTTGCCGCCGATATGCCTAAGATCTACGAGGATGGCGCTGCCCGCGAGGCTGCCGAGAAGGCCGTTTCCGACGGTGCCGAGCCCGAGGTCGAGGATCGTCACCTGGAGCTCAAGAACGTCGCGACTGGCGATCTTGATCTGGCGACCGAGGACGAGAAGAAGGAGGCCGAGGACGCCACCAAGGAAAACGAGGACCTCTTTAGCGCTATGAAGGAGGCGCTCGGTGACAAGGTCGAGAAAGTTGCCGTCTCCGCGCGCCTGACCGATGCCCCCGCTTGCATCACCACCGAGGGTCCGCTTTCGCTCGAGATGGAGAAGGTGCTCCAGAAGGGACCCGAGGGCGCGCCCGACGGTATGCCCAAGAGCCAGCGCGTGCTCGAGCTCAACGCCAAGCACCCGGTCTTTGACAAGCTTGTCGCTGCCCAGAAGGCAGGCGACGCCGACAAGATCAAGCAGTACTCCGGTCTGCTCTATGACCAGGCTCTGCTGGTCGAGGGCATTCTGCCCGAGGATCCCGTTGCCTTCGCGGCGGCTGTCTGCGAGCTTATGTAGTTTGGTAGTTACGCGGTTCTACGAACCGCGTAACTACTCGACGCTGCAAACGCCCCTAAGCGGCAATCTGACGTTCAATCGTCGGTCGCGTACCGCGAAGTACGCTTCCCTCCTCTTTCACGTCACCTTGCTCGCTTAGGGGCGTTTTCGCTGACTTATGCTCAACCTGCGACGCTTTCGTGGTCCAAAGTAGTCATTGGGGACGTTCTTGTTTGACTAGTCGTTTAAGAACGTCCCCAATGACTAGTTGGGTTGTTAATTTGTGCGGGTTGTGGTTTTGCGACCTGCTTAATTTAAAGATACTGTACAACTGTACGCTAACTAATCTTCGTAGTATATTGCTACCCGCAAAACTCAATACCATTGTGCTTTGAGACGCTAAAGCGCCCACGTACAATGGTTGTCGATAGTACGATTCGATTCAACGACAGGATGGATGGTCCAAGCGTGAGTCTCGGCAGCAAACTATCCGATACAAAGGTCTCCTTTGCGATATTCAAGCGCGACATTAAGCGACTGCTTCTGAACCCCGTCGCCTTGGTGGTTACCCTCGGCGTGTGTGTTATTCCCTCGCTGTATGCCTGGTACAACATCGTGGCTAACTGGGATCCGTATGGAAACACCCAGGGCATTAAAATCGCTATCGCCAACAACGACCGGGGAACCCAAAACGACATGGTGGGCGAGCTTAACGCGGGCGACAAGGTTGTCGATCAGCTCAAGGAAAACGATCAGCTGGGCTGGACCTTCGTCGACTCGGCGGCCGACGCCAAAGAGGGCGTCGAGAGCGGGGAATACTACGCGGCGATCGTAATCCCCAAGAACTTCTCCGACAATCTTGTCTCGATGCTCGATGGCAATTACCATCAGCCGAAACTCACCTATTACGTCAACGAGAAAAAGAGCGCCATTGCGCCCAAGGTCACCGATACCGGTGCCAACACCATCGAGGGGCAGATCAACTCGGAGTTTGTCTCCACGGTGGGCGAGACCGTAGCGGGCATCGCCAAGGATGCCGGCATCGATTTTAAGGATAAGACCGCCCAGGTTCAGGATTCACTGACGAGTTCGGTGTCCGAGGCATCCGGTACCTTGAGCGAGGTTCGCGATTCGATCAACGACATGAACACCGCTATCGACAAAACGAGCGGTGCTATCGCCTCGGCGGATGGGGCGCTGGCCGGTTTGCAGGGTCAGACGCCTTCGCTGACTCAAGCGATCTCCCAAGGCAACGACCTGTTGGGCGAAGCTCGCACCACCGCGGGCAAATCGATTACCTCGCTCTCTAAGGCGCTTTCGGAGGGAAGCGTTGCACTGTCCAAGACGTCGGCTTCGGCGAACGCTGCGGTCGGAAAGATGGCGGGCGCCTTGACGTCTACGACCACTCGCATCGACAATTCGCTCGAATCGCTTCAAACGACAATTGACCACAACAACGCGCTGCTCGACCGCCTGCAGAAGTTGGCGGACAGCGTGCCGACGGGTTCGGAGGAAATCAACGCGCTCATCGCGTCGACGATCGATACGCTTCGAGGACAAAACGAAAGCCTCCAGGCCGTCAAGGACAATCTCTCGGCACAGTCGAGTGCTATTGCGAATGACGCTTCGGCCGTTTCGGGCGCCAGCGACGCTATCAATACTGCAATTCAGACCGGCACGACCAACATTAGCCAGGCTCAGACGGATCTTGGTCAAAATGCGCTGCCGAAGGCTTCCAGCGCGCTCGACTCTTTCTCGGTTGTATCGGGCGACCTAACCGGTATCGTGTCGGGCCTCACGCCTACAATCGCCAATGCGCGCGGTACGCTATCGCAGCTCGATGCCACGCTCAAGCAGGCCAAGACCACGCTGTCCCAGACCGATACCTCGCTTGCCAAGGTCCAGGACAGGCTTGCAACCGCCGCTAACGACATCGCGGCGCTGCAGACCTCTGAGTCTATGGGCGAGCTGGCCGACCTGATGGGCGTCGACGTGGACGACGTGGCGGACTTTATGGCGTCCCCTGTTGAGCTGACGTCCAAGTCAATCTATCCGGTCAAAAGCTTTGGTTCGGGCATTGCCCCGTTCTATACCAACCTGGCACTTTGGGTGGGTGGCTACGTGCTCATCGCTATCTACAAGCTCGAGGTCGACCGCGAAGGCATCGGCAGCTTTACCGCGCGTCAGGGCTACTTTGGCCGCTGGCTGCTCCTGGTGCTCCTGGGCGCGTTGCAGGCCATCATCGTTACGGTGGGCGATTTGGTGATCGGCGTGCAATGCGTCAACCCGCTGCTGTTCGTGCTGGGCGGTATCGCCATCTCGTTTACGTACGTCAACATCATCTATGCGCTGTCCACCACGTTTAAGCATATCGGCAAGGCAATCGGCGTCATTCTCGTCATCGTGCAGATCCCGGGTTCGTCGGGCATGTACCCCATCGAGATGATGCCCGGCTTCTTCCAATGGCTGCATCCGCTGCTACCCTTTACCTACGGCATCAATCTGCTGCGCGAGACCGTCGGCGGCATGTACTCGTACAACTACCTGTTCAACCTGTGCATCTTGGGCGTGTTCCTTGCCATCGCACTCTTTATCGGCTTGCAGCTGCGTCCGCTGCTGCTCAACCTCAACCTGCTCTTTGATAAGCAGCTTTCCACGACGGGTATGATGATCTGCGAGTCCAATGACCTGCCGCGCCAGCGCTACTCGCTGCGCACGGCCATGCGCGTCATGCTCGATTCCGATTCGTATCGCCGCGAGCTGCTCGAACATGCAGTGGCTTTTGAGCATCGTTACCCGTACTACATCAAGGGCGGCTTTGCTGCCGTGGTGGGCGTGCAAGTGCTGATCTTTGTGCTCTCGACGGTTCTCGATGTCGACAATAACGGCAAAATCATCTTGCTGGTCATTTGGATTATCTCCGTCATTGTCATTTGCGGCTGGCTGATCAATATCGAGTACATCCGTGCAAGCCTCAACACCCAGATGCGCATCTCGGCGCTTTCGGACGAGGACCTGCGCCGCGAGATGCGCGAGCACACAGCGGCGATCCCTGCCGCCCGTCGCATGTTTGGCCTGAATGCCAGCGAGCGAGGCTCTAAATCCAAGGATCAGGCTGTCGACCAGTCCATTCACCACGATATGCACCATGTGCCCGCGAACGGGGACGACACATTTGTGATGAATGAGGATGGCGTCCCGCTTGGCAAGCACTCAAAAGGAGGTGAGGCATAAATGAAGAACATCCTGCATCTGTTTAAGCGTGACGTCCAAAACGTGTCTCACTCTGTGATCGGCTTGGTTGTCGTGATGGGCCTCATTATCGTACCGTGCCTGTACGCGTGGTTTAACATCGCCGGCAGCTGGGATCCGTACGGCAACACCGGCAATCTTAAGATCGCCGTGGTCAACACCGATGAGGGTTACGAGAGTGATCTGATCCCCGTCGAGGTCAACGTGGGCGAAAATGTGACCGCCACCCTGCGCGGCAACGAGAGCTTTGATTGGGTTGTGCTCAACAATCGAGACAAGGCTATCGAGGGCGTCGAATCGGGCGCATACTATGCGGCTGTCGTTATCCCTAAGACGTTTAGTGCCGATATGATGACGCTCTTCTCGACCGACGTGAAACATGCCGATATCGAGTTCTACGAGAACCAGAAGGCCAACGCCATCGCCCAGATCGTGACCGAGAAGGGCTCGAGTGCTGTTCAGAACCAGGTCAACGAGACCTTTACCGAGACCATCACGACGATCGGCCTTAAGACGGTGTCCAGCCTGCTCGATTACATGAGCACCGATCAGGTCAGCAACTTTATCGCCAACCTGTCCTCGACGCTTGGCGACTCGGTTCAGGACCTGCAGGACATCAAGGCCAGCGCTACTTCGCTTGCGGGTATTTTGAGCTCCACGTCCGATTCGCTGACGTCGGCGGGCGGCTTGCTCAAGCAGACCGGAACTACCGAGCAGTCGGTGAAACAGCTGATGGAGCATGCCAAGAGCGGTATCGGTGATTCGGAGCAAGCGCTCAAGGCTGCTAGCGATGCCATCGATGCCGCGATTGATGGAAGTGCCGGGTCGTTCGACAACGTGTCCACCGAGCTCGCAAAGGCCTTTGACGCCGCGAACCAGCATGTCGATCTGACGGTATCGCAACTCAACGATGGCGCCGCGTCGCTCAACGCGCGCGCCGATGAGATTGACGCTGCTGCCGATAAGCTCCGCAGCCTTGCCGGCCAGGTGGGCAACGATAAGCTCAAGGAAGGTCTCGAGTCTGTTGCGACGTCTCTTGGCGGAACTGCGGAGGAGTACCGCAACAATGCCAAGGAGCTGATGGGCATCGCAGCGTCGCTCTCGGACAGCATGGCAAAGGTTAACGATGTCCGCGCCGAAACCGACCAGGCGATCGCCGACGCCAAGGCGGGCGTCTCGGGTGCCAAGATCGATTACGACTCTACGTTCTCGGTCAAGGCAAAGGAGCTCAAGAAGACCATCTCGGGCGTTTTGGATTCGCTGAACGGTATTTCGAGCAATCTGGATAGTGCCGTGAGCGGCCTCATCGATGCATCCGGCTCGTTGGCGAAGGGCCTCTCCAAGGCCGCCAAGCTGGTCAACAAGGCTTCCGATCAGCTAGGTGAAGCGTCCGATAAGATCAGTGCCTTTAAAGACGAGCTCGATGGCGCCCTGATGTCGGACGACCTTGCCACGATCAAGACGATGATCGGCAACGATCCCGAGGGTTTGGCCGTGTCGCTTTCCGGCCCCGTCGCGCTCGACCGCAAGCCGGTCTATCCGATCCGCAACTACGGTTCGGCCATGGCGCCGTTCTACACGATTCTGTCGCTGTGGGTGGGCTCGATCGTGCTGGCGGCCATGATGAAGGTCTCGGTTGACGATGAACTCATCAACGAGCTCATCCCCGTGCGCCTGCACGAGATCTACCTGGGCCGCTACCTGTTCTTTGGCGGTCTGGCCCTGCTGCAGGCGACACTCGTGTGCGCGGGCGACATCCTGTTCTTTGGCATCCAATGCGACAACCCGCTGCAGTTTGTACTTGCCGGCTGGGTCGCGAGTCTCGTGTTCTCCAATATCGTCTACACGCTCACCGTGTCGTTTGGTGATATCGGTAAGGCACTCGCCGTCGTGCTGTTGGTTATGCAGGTCGGCGGTTCGGGCGGTACGTTCCCCATCGAGATGACCGGGCCTGTGTTCCAGGCGATATATCCGTTCCTGCCGTTTACTCACGGCATCAACGCCATGCACGCCGCCATGGCCGGCGCCTACCATATGGAGTACTGGGTTGAGCTGGGTATTCTGGCGAGCTATCTGATTCCGTCGCTGGCCCTGGGCGTCGTCTTCCGCCGCCCGGTCATCAAAGCCAACGACTGGATCAACGAAAAGCTGGAATCAACAAAGCTTATTTAGTACAGCAACGTTAACGCTGATGCAGCGGTAATGCCAGCGAGCGAGCCGCATTTGCGCCAAGGTGACGTGAAATGAAAGGGCGCTGACCTTCTGGTCGCGCCCTTGAAGTTGAACGTCAGATTGGCGTGAATGCGGCTCGCGCAGTGTCGGCCGGTCCGCCGTTCGGTAGAACGGCGGAACAAAACGCTTTAGCGGACTGGATTGCGATGCAGCGCTGGTTGTTGCTACAGTAGCGGGGCGTGTCGGGGGTCCGGTGCGCCCTGTTTTTATTTGACCATGAGGCGGCACGCGGCCATGCGCGTGCGGACACCACGCCCAGACTGAGCGCGAGGATGCCCTATGGCCCAGAATGCCGTTGATGAAATCGAAAACATGCCTGATAGCCCTGTCGCACGGGAGGACCTGGGCGCCGGCGGCACCTCCCGCGGCGCCGGCGCGCGTTCTCCGTTCTTCTGGAAGTTCTTGCTGCTTTCGGTGGCGGTCATCTGGGGCTATTCCTTTACCACCATGAAAGATGCGCTCGACACCATTCCGGCGTTCGCGCTGATCTACGTTCGTTTCCTTCCGGCTTCGCTGGTTATGTTCGCCATCTTCCACAAACGCATCATCGCGCACTTTAATGCTCGCAACCTTATCGTCGGGCTTGGTATGGGCGCACTTATGTTTGGCGCGTACGGTTTGCAGACGATTGGCCTGGCACAGACCACGGCGGGCAAGAGTGCATTTTTGACGGGTACCTATTGCATCCTCGTGCCGTTTGCGAGCTATGTCCTGGGCGGAGAAAAGCTTACCCGTTACAACTTGGGTGCCGCATTGCTGTGCCTGGCGGGCATTGGCCTGGTGGCACTCGATAGCGTCGAGTTCAATGCCGGCGATGCCATTACGCTGGGCGGCGCGGTCTTCTTTGCCATCCAGATGGCGGTGACCGCCAAGTATGGCTGCAAGATGGATATCAACGTCATCACGTTTTGGATGTTTGTGGGCAATGGCGTTTTGAGCTTAATCACGTCGCTACTATTCGAGACTCAGGCGCCTCTGTCCGTGTGGACGCCGAGCTTTATCGGCGTGGTGGCCTTTCTCTCGGTGGGTTGTACGTGCGTAGCCCTGCTCGTCCAAAACGTTGGATTGGCGCACGTCCCGGCCTCGACGGGCTCGCTGCTCCTTTCGATGGAGTCCCCCTCGGGCGTGCTGTTCTCGGTGCTGCTGATGGGGGAGGCGCTTACCTCGCGCCTGCTTGCCGGCTTTGCGCTCATCTTTTTGTCGATTATCTTGAGCGAGACGCACTTCGATTTCTTGCGCCGAAAATCTCGCCCGCAATTGTAAACAACTTGTTGCGCCGCTCTCCCAGGGCGGCGTTTTTTATGTCATGCCCTTACAGTTATGCCTTGCACTTTAGGCTGTCAAAGTGCGTGCTGCAAAAACGTTACTGGAGGGCATCTATGGCACCAGCTCTGTCCGATCTTCAACCGCAACCAGCGCCCAAGGCCACCACAGCGGCGCAGACCGCTATCGGCGATGGCCTGGTCAAAGAAGCCCAGGCATTTGCCGGTGAGCTTGCCACATGGCGCCACAATCTCCATCAGATGCCCGAGCTCGGTAACAATCTTCCGCAGACGTCTGCCTATATCCAGGCACGTCTGGACGAGATGGACATCCCCCATACCACGCTTGTCGACGGCTCCTGTGTTGTTGGCCTGATCGGTGCCGGTGCGGCCGCGGCTGCTCAGGGCAATGGTGCGTGCGCAGACGAGCAGGCCGGTACGGTTATCATGCTTCGCGGCGACATGGATGCCCTGCCCGTTGCCGAGGAATCGGGCGAGCCTTTCGCTTCCACCAACGGTTGCATGCATGCCTGCGGCCACGATATACACGCGACGGCCCTGCTCGGCGCGGCCCGTTTGCTCAAGGCCCGCGAGGCCGAGCTTGTGGAGGCCAACGCCACGGTGAAGTTGCTGTTCCAGCCGGGTGAGGAGACCTTTGAGGGGGCACGCGCTGCCATCGCCGACGGCTTGCTCGAGAACCCGCGCCCCCAGGCTGCCTTTGCCATGCACGTCAACAGTCAATCGCCGCTCGGCCTGGTGCTCTATGGCAGCCCTGCACTTTCGGGTGTATACGGTTTTCGCATCACGCTCCAGGGCAAGGGTGGTCACGGGTCGAGCCCCGAGATTTGCATCGACCCCATCACGGCGGGCGTGCATGTGCACCTGGCGCTCCAGGAGCTTATCTCCCGCGAGGTGCCGGCGGCCAAGGAAGTTGCACTTACCGTGGGTAAGTTCGCTGGCGGCTTGGCGGCCAACGTCATCCCCGACACCTGCGTGCTCGAGGGAACGTTGCGCGGCTTCGATGTCGAGCTCATGGCTCACCTTAAGACACGCATCGCGGAGGTCGTCAACGGCGTTGCCGCAACATATCGTACGCCGGCAACCATCGAGACGCTTTCGGACGTTCCGCCGCTCGTGCTCGACAGCGATATGACCCAGGCCTCGCTTGGCTACGTGGGCGCGGTGCTGCCCAAGGCTGCCTTCCTGCCGCTATTCCACGCCATGGCGAGTGAGGATTTCGCACTTATCTCGAGCGAGATCCCAAGTGCGTACTTTACGGTGGGCGCGGCCGTGACCGATACGGACGAGCATTTTGCCCAGCATCATCCCAAGGCGCGCTTTAACGATGCCGAGCTTCCCCTCGGCGCCGCGGCTTATGCCGCCGTCGCTCTCGGATACATTGCGGACCACAAGGAGTAATCCATGTCCCAGCAATGTAAATTTTTCCCCGGCTGGCTCGTGGTGGCCTCCGGCTTTGTGATCATGGCCACGTGCTACACGATTTTCGTTAACTGCATGAGCCTGTTTCAGCCGCTCATCGTAAGCGACCTCGGGATTACGCTTGCGCAGTACAACATCTCCAACGCCATCTCCACCGTGGTGAGCGTTATCGGCTCACTTGTCATTGGCCATGTCGCCGATAAGGTGAGTGGCCGCGTATTGGGCTCGCTCACCGTTATCGCTACCTCGGCGGTGCTCGCGGGCATGAGCTTCGTGGGTGAGCTGTGGCAGGTCTACGTGCTCTTTGCCGTCTCGGGCTGCTTTGCCGTCGCCTCGACCCGCCTGCTCATCAGCCTGGTGACCGCCAACTGGTTTACGGCCAAGCGAGGCCTTGCCATCTCCATCGCACTTTCGGGCTCGGGCTTTGGCGGCGCTATTCTGTCTCCCATCGTGAGCTCGCTTATCGTGGGTGTTGGCTGGCGTTCCGCCTTCCTGGTGCTCGCGGCTATCTGCATGGTGGCGGCGCTGCCCATCACGGCCTATTCCTTCCGCACCAAGCCTTCCGAGATTGGCCTGAAGCCGCTCGTCAAGAACCCGGGCGATCCGTCCGTCTCGACGGTCGGCGACAAGGACGAGCACACGGCGCCCGAGGTCAGTGTCGGTTGGTCTCGCATCAAGAAGAGCTCGGCGTTTTGGCTGCTTGTCGTCGCCTTCCTCTTTATGGGGCTCGTTAACGGCGCCATCTTGCCCAACCAGGTCACCAACATGACGAGCGTTACCGTCAACGGCGCCAAGATCGTCACGGGTGGCCACGACCCCATGTGGGCCGGTACGGTGCTTTCTGTCTACATGGTCACGGTCGTTATCGCCAAGATTTCGCTCGGTGCGATCTATGACCGCTTTGGCCTGCGCTTTGGCAATATCCTGGGCTCCGTTGCGTGTATTGTCGCCTGTGTGGCGCTGTGCTTCCCGACGACGGACCTTGGTCCTATTTTGGCCGCTGTGAGCTTTGGTATCGGAACGTGCATGGGCACCATCACGCCTACCATTGCCGCGTCCAAGCAGTTTGGTATGGCCGACCTCGGCAAGGTCACGGGCACCATTACCTCGCTCGAGATGGTCGGCGGCACCGTGGGCGCCATCGTCTCGGGCGTGCTGTTCGATGCCACGGGCTCCTTTGCGAGCACCTGGATTGTGTGCCTGGCATGCTCCGTTGTCATGCTCGTGTTCCTGCTGGCATCCGAGCCCATCGCCGCCAAGCTGCGCTCGAGCGTGGCAGGGGAGTAGACGTACGTCACTCTTTTCTATTTGCCCCGTTCTGTCCGTGGCTGCCCTGGAGGCCGAATAGATGCTCGTACCATCATTCGGTTTCCAAGGCGGCCACGGATCCACGAAATGATCCGTTTTCCTCCGTCCCCAACAGATCACGTGGTCCGAAGGGAACGGAGGAAAACGGATTACAAACAGCGGCGGCGCATCTGGCCGAACGAGTCCCCATACCCTCGTTCGGCCAGATGCGCCTCCGCTGTTTGTGTTTGTGCCGTATAATGTCCACTACCTATGACGCGATACAAAAGAAAGGTGTTTGCCCATGCAGGCACAGAAGGCGGAGGGAACCCGCGACCTTATCGGCGCCGAGATGCGCGCCTGGCAAAAGATGCAGCAGATTGCTGCCGGCGTGTTCGAGCCGTTTGGTTTTAAGCCCATCGAGACGCCCGCGATCGAGCAAGTGGACGTCTTTGTCCACGGTATCGGCCAGTCGACCGACGTCGTGCGCAAGGAGATGTTCCGCGTGTTTAGCGGCGCCAACCTGGAGCGCGTCTTTAACGAGGGTACCGACACCAAGCTCAAGCCCAAGCAGCGCCTGGCACTTCGTCCCGAGGGCACGGCCGGTGTGGTGCGCGCCGTCGTGGAGAACAACCTGGTGCCCCAGGGCTCCACGCCGTTTAAGGCTTACTACGCCGAGGCCATGTTCCGCGGCGAGCGTCCCCAGAAGGGCCGCCTGCGCCAGTTCCATCAGGTGGGCATCGAGTGGCTCGGCGCACCCGATCCGGCGGTAGACGCCGAGTGCATCATCATGCTCATGGAGTTCTATAAGCGCCTTGGGTTCGATCTTTCCAAGCTCCGTCTGCTCATCAACTCGATGGGTGACGCCCAGTGCCGTCCGGCTTACCGCGAGCAGGTTAAGCAGTTCATCCTCGATCACGCAGACGAGATGTGCGACGAGTGCCGCGAGCGCGCCGAGCTCAACCCGCTGCGCGCCTTCGACTGCAAGAACGACCACTGCCGCGAGATCATGGCCGACGCGCCGCTGATGGGCGACAACCTGTGCGACGAGTGCCGCGAACACTACGAGCAAGTCAAGCGCTATCTGGATGCCGCCGGTATCGAGTATGTCGAGGATCCCACCTTGGTGCGCGGCCTGGACTACTACACCCGTACCGTCTTTGAGGTCGAGGCCCCCGGCGCCGGCGTCGGCTCCATCGGCGGCGGCGGCCGCTACGACGGCCTGGTCGAGCTCGAGGGCGGCAAGCCCACGGCCGGCGTCGGCTTCGCCGTCGGTTTTGAGCGCGCCCTGCTGGCCCTGCAGGCCTTTGGCAGCGATTTGGGTGCCGAGGAGGCCCCGTGCGTCTATGTCGCCAACGCCGGCAAGGAGCTGCGCCAGAACGTCTTTGCCATTACGCAGGAGCTTCGCGCCGCAGGCATCGTGACCGAGGCCGACTATCAGGGCCGTTCGCTCAAGGCCCAGTTTAAGCAGGCCGATAAGGTAGGTGCCAAGCTCATCCTGGTCCTGGGCGGCGACGAGCTTGCCGCCGGCAAGGTCAAGGTGCGCGACATGGAGAGCCATGACGAGGTGCTGGTCGATCTGGCCAACGTCGTCGAGGCGGTTCGCGAGCGCCTGTAGCGCATCTTTTTGAGCTGCGGGCCCGCTTAAGTGTCCCGTCCATTGCGAGCGATTGTTACGGGGGTGTTTCGCATTTATGCGGAATGCCCCCGTTTGTGTATGCCGTCCACCGAGAAATACGACCATTTAGAGCAAAAACCCTTGCAATGCAGAAAATACTTTTGTGTGGTAAAGCGCAATCAGTGTCGAAAGTATTTCTCAAGCGCCTATAATGAATACCGCATGTTACGTGCATAGAAGGAGGAATGGGAGGAAACGTGGCTGAGAACCTAAGCAACCAGTCTGTACCCGAAGCCACGGCGCGCGTCGCTGCCGTGGTCAACCGCCTCGTTAACCGAATCGGCTCGAATGCCGAGTCCAGGGAGCGTCTCGCCGAGATCGAGATCCCCGAGGAGCTGCGCGATAATCTGGCGCTGTTCCTGCGCCTGGAGCATCGTGTGCTTAGCGAGTATGATCCCGAGATCGCGGACCTGTTCGACAAAATCCTGTCGGCCGAAATCGTGGTCAATGCCGGCAACCCCGGTACCCGTGCTGCCGACGAGGCCGTCGACGAGCAGGGCGTGCCCACCGCCGACGAGCCCACCGCCGTGGCATTTCGTGAGGTCGTCGATTTGATCGACAGTCTGCCGCTCGATAAGCAGCAGGTTATCGTTCGCGCCTTTACGAGCTTCTTCCACCTGGCAAACCTGTCGGAGGAGAACTACCGTGTGGCGCAGCTGCGCGAGCGCGAGGCCGGCGCATCGACCGATACCGAGGTCGATCCCGCCAACGAGCTCACCGTCGCCTATCACCAGTTGGTAAACGAGATGGGTGTTGAGGGCGCCAACGAGCTGCTCGGCAAGCTCGAGTTCCACCCTGTCTTTACCGCACATCCCACCGAGGCCCGTCGTAAGGCCGTCGAGGGCAAGATTCGCCGTATCTCCAACCTGCTGGAGGAGCGTCCGCGCCTGGGCGGCTCCGACCTGGTGGAGAACGAGCGCCATATGCTGCAGGAGATCGACGCCTTGGTGCGTACGAGCCCCATCGCGCTCAAGAAGCCCACGCCGGTCGAGGAAGCCGATACTATCATCGACATCTTCGATAACACGTTGTTCGACGTCATCCCCGTTATCTATCGTCGTTTTGACGACTGGGTGCTGGGCGACAAGGCCGGTACCGTGCCGTCGCTGTGCCCGGCGTTCTTCCATCCCGGCAGCTGGATCGGTTCCGACCGCGACGGTAACCCCAACGTCACCGCCAAGGTGAGCCGTGAGGTCGCCGCCAAGTACTTCACTCACATGGTGCTCAAGCTCGAGGACAAGTGCCGCCGCATCGGCCGCAACCTCACGCTCGAGGCCACCTACAGCAAGCCTTCTGCTGAACTCATTAACCTGTGGAACCATCAGGTCGAGATGAGCCCTCGGTACACGGCTCGCGCTGAGCTGATCTCCGAGCACGAGCCGCATCGCGCCGTCATGCTCGTCATGGCTGACCGTCTGAACGCCACCGTGCGCCGTATCACCGACACCATGTACCACAGCGCCGATGAATTCCTGGAGGACCTGCGCGTCGTCCAGCGATCGCTGGCCGCCTGCGGCGCCGTCCGTGCTGCCTACGGCCCGGTCCAGACCATCATCTGGCAGGTCGAGTCCTTCGGCTTCCATATGGTTGAGATGGAGTTCCGTCAGCACTCCGTGGTGCATGCCCGCGCCCTCAAGGATATCCACGAGAACGGTATCCATGGCGACCTGCAGCCCATGACGCGCGAGGTCATCGACACCTTCCGTGCCATCGGTGCCATCCAAAAGCGCTACGGCAAGAAGATGGCGCACCGCTACATCATATCGTTTACCAAGAGCGCCCAGCATGTGGCCGACGTCTTTGAGCTTGCCCACCTGTCCTTCGCACACGAGGAGGATGTCCCCGAGCTCGACGTGATCCCGCTGTTTGAGCAGCTCGAGGACCTCGAAGGCTGCGTCGACGTGCTCGACCAGATGCTTACGCTGCCCGTGGTGCAAAAGCGCCTTGCCCAGACCAACCGCCGCATGGAGGTCATGCTGGGCTACTCCGACTCCTCCAAGGATGCCGGTCCTACCACGGCTATGCTCGCACTGCACTCTGCGCAGGAGCGCATTGCCAAGTGGGCCGAGAAGAACGATATCGACCTGGTGCTCATGCACGGTCGCGGCGGTGCCGTGGGCCGTGGCGGCGGCCCGGCCAACAAGGCCGTTCTTGCGCAGCCCAAGGGTTCGGTCAACTGCTTCTTTAAGCTCACCGAGCAGGGCGAGGTCATCTTTGCCCGTTACGGCAACCGCACGCTGGCTCAGCGCCATGTTGAGTCCGTTGCCGCCGCAACGCTTTTGCAGTCGGCCCCGAGTGTCGAGAAGACCAACACCGAGACCACGCAGAAGTTCTGGGATATGGCCGAGAAGCTCAACACCGCAAGCCACGAGCGCTATCTGGACCTGCTGAACACCGAGGACTTTACACCGTGGTTCTCGACCGTGACGCCGCTGACCGAGGTCGGTCTGCTGCCGATCGGCTCGCGTCCCGCCAAGCGCGGCTTGGGTGCCAAGTCGCTCGACGACCTGCGTACCATTCCGTGGATCTTTAGCTGGAGCCAGGCGCGCATTAACCTGGCCGCTTGGTACGGCCTGGGCACCGCCTGCGAGCAGCTGGGCGATCTTGACCAGCTCAAGGCCGCCTACCAGGAGTGGCCGTTCTTCCGCACGTTCATCGACAACATCGAGATGTCGATTGCTAAGACCGATCAGCGCATTGCCAAGATGTATCTGCACTTGGGCGATCGCGATGATCTGTCCGAGAAGGTCTTTACCGAGATGCAGCTCACCCGTAAGTGGGTCCTTGCCATCGTCGGTGACGAGTGGCCACTGCAGCGTCGTCGCGTGCTCGGCTGCGCCGTTCGCGTGCGTAACCCCTACGTTGACGCTCTGTCCATCGCCCAGGTCCGCGCCCTTCGCGAGGTGCGTATGAACCAGGACGAGATGGCCGAGGAGAAGAAGGCCGAGTACATGAGCCTGATCCTTTCGACTGTGACCGGCGTCTCGGCAGGTCTACAGAACACGGGGTAATAGATAGCCCTGGAGTCGTCCGGGCCCGCCATAGGTTTACTTTTAGGCACGTCCTCGGACATGCAAGAAGCCCTCGCTGCGCACTTCGTGCGGCGAGGGCTTCTTGCGTCCTGCGGAGTGTGCCTAAAAGTAAACCTATGGCGGGCCCTACGATGTCCGGTCTTCTGCGGATTACGGGCTGGGGGAAGAATGGCGCGCTTCGCGCCTGGCGATTGTGGAGTGCGCATTCGATGGGCTGGTGCATTAATTCGGCTGATTATTTAAGTGTTGAACAACACTATTTTGAGGTGTTGAACAACACTATTTTGAGGTGTTGAACAACACCATGGGTCGGACTTGGAATTGGAGACCTAAGAAACAGCGGTAGATTGCTATTTCAAGAAAATATGAAGATGTTTAAACAAATAGACAATATGCTGTATTCGATTGCGTAAAAATGCATAGTGAGGTTAAATAATCGCATCCGTTGTCGATCAGAAAGTGTAGGCATCGCATCCATGCGTACGTTTGATGCGTGAACCGTAAACAACATACTTTTAGCTTCGGGTTCCCTGATTTGGGGCAGCGAGGCATTTCTGCTACGGTAGGTCAAATTCTGAGAAACCAAATAGTCGACACCGGTCTTTGGGTCGACAGCGCCGCTTTCTTGTTCGGGCAAGAAGACGGCTTGTTACGTGCCATCGAAATGAGGGAGGAGTAATCATGAAGTTCAAGAGGGGAAGAACTTCACGCGCTGTTGCGTATTTGATGAGCGCGGTCATGATCAGCCAGGCGCTGTTGTCGCCGGTGAGCACGGTGTATGCCAGCGCCGTTGATGACGATGCATCTCAGCAGGTCGCGGCAGAAACCGAAAAAGGTAATGTGGGGTCTTCCGACGGTAGCTCGAACGGACAAGATACGGGGACCGATGATACGACCGTAACCGATGACGCAAGCTCGAGTCATACCTCGGCTTCGGCGGATAATGCTGCCGAGCAAAGTGAAGTTGCCTCGACGCCGGCGAATGATGCTGCCGGGCAGAGTGAGGTTGCCTCGCGTTCTGTGGATGGATACAACCCCAATGCCGAGCCCATCGTGATTGACAGCAATACTAAACCGGGAAGCGCATCGGTTACTGTAGGCTTTTATAAGGATAAAGACTATACACAAGAGCTCGGAACCGAAGCCCTTGGCGTGCATCAGACTGTTTATGGCATGGTCAACATTCAATTAATGGGTCGTTGAAGCCGACTACGGCAAATCCGAATTTCAAATATGTCTTCCCTGACAAGATTCATGTTGCGGACAACTCGGGAACCAACGTTGTCGACGGTCAGACCATGTATACGTGGAGTATCTCGGGCAATGAGTTTATCGTCAAATTGACCGAAGCGTTTTTTGATGCGCATAACAGCGAGATTTACACCAAGGCAGATTTTGAGTTTACGCTCGATTCCGATAAGGTCGGCGATGACGGAAAGCTAAACGTGGTGTTTCCCGGAACTGGCACTACGGTCACTTTTACGCAAAAGAGGGTAACGTTAGCGGTAACAAAACCTGCCAGCTGTCTGCCGACGGCAAAAGCGTCTCCT
The DNA here is from genome assembly GCA_902362275.1 of Coriobacteriaceae bacterium. Classification (GTDB taxonomy): domain Bacteria; phylum Actinomycetota; class Coriobacteriia; order Coriobacteriales; family Coriobacteriaceae; genus Collinsella. The sequence goes on from CABIWB010000002.1 coordinate 199,145, forward strand.
ACACCATTGACCTGAACTGCGAGACGAATGCCACGAATTTCAACCTTATTGACGAGTTGGGCGCAAATCTCAATTTCAATAACGACTTTAAGCTCGACGGCCAGAATATTGCTGCGAAAATCGATGGCAAGACGGCGACTATCAACCTGGATAAGCTGAGCAAGGGTAACCACAAGATTACCTACACGGCTTCCGTTGACCAGAAGGCGCTTGATGCTCTCAAGCCTGGCGCTAACGGAGACGCGGCGCTCGGCTCGATTGGCAACTCGGCCAAGTGGTCGTGGACTGGCAACCCTTCGGGAAATAGCAGTGAGACCACTCCTTCCATCAAATACGATCTGCTTGGCAACAAAAGCGCTGCCAGCAAAGACGGTACGTATGAGTGGACGGTCAACATTAATACTGGTTCGCTCAAAGCGGATATGAGTGGCTATACATTTACTGACGAGCTCAAGGATTCCAGTGCGCTGAAGTATGTCGGCGACTACAAAGTAATCGATGTCACTAACGGTGACGCTGTAGTCGGCTCGGGCAAACTCAATTCTTTGAGCGGGTCCTTTTCGTATACGTTTGGCAAGGACGCTAAAGACCATCAATACAAGATTGTGTACTCGACCAAGGTTAAAGATGGTGCGGCGTTTGGTACTTACGAGAACAGTGCGAAAATTACGGATAACAAGGGCAATGCCGACTCAACTTCGGGCTCGGTAAACTATAAGCCGAGTGGAGCCGCCAATGTAGAGAAGGTTCTGGTTGATGAGGTCGATGCTGACGGCTATGCAAAATGGCAGACCACCGTTAAGCTGAGCGAGCTTGCTTCGAGCTGCGATATTACCAAAGCAACGTTTTACGATGTCCCTGGTTTTGGGTGGAACGAGGGCGCCAATACCAAGGACAACATCTGGTTTGCGAACGATGCGGATCTTAAGCTGACCGCTGGCGGCAAGGAATTGGTTGCCGGCACGGACTATAACGTCACGTGGACCCAGGATTGGGGTAAAGAATCTTCGTCGCCTGAAGCTAAGAATTGTGGCTTGAAGATCACCTTCACTGACAAGGTCCAACAATATGTAGGCAAGACCGATGTCGTTGTGACCTATCGCACGCAGTGCAACGGTGGTGCAGGTACGTACAAGAACCGCGCTACGTTTAACGACGGCTACGGCAACGTAAAGACCGACACGAAGACCTATGAGATTGAGAGCAAGCAGTCCACTGCCAAGGGAGGGTCTCTTGCGTGGGACCCGAACTTTGACTGGAGTAGGATTGACGCCAGTGACACCACAAAGGGCGCTTGGGTCGCCACGTGGACGGTACAGGCGAACTATGAGAGCTCGGATAAGACGAGCTATGGCAAGTACGGCCTCAACGATACAAAGGGCAAGCCTATTACCATCAAAGATGACCTTGCGGGCATGACGTATGTTCCCGGCAGCGGCTCCTTTACCGTTTATGCGAACTACGGAAATAGTGAAAATGGAGAAAACTGCAAGTCTACAGGTGAGCTTGATGCGCAGATAGCGAATGGAAAGCTGACTGCGAGCATCCCGACGGATAACGTTTTTGATGGCAAGGGCGAGGGAACTCACTGTGTGCGGGCGGATGTAACGTATAAGACCGCCGTCAAGGCGACTGCAGATCGGAAGGACCTGAGCTTTACCAATACGGTAAGCAGCGGTGCCGGTTCCGATAGCTACGGTAGCGCGACCGCGACCGTGACGGGCAAGCAATATGTCGTTGACAAGTCTGCGAACCACGACAGCAAGAACAACCTGGTCACGTATTCCATCAATGTGAATGACCAGGCACAAGACCTTATCCCTAACTCTGATGTCGTGACGCTTTCTGACACCCTGACCGGCAAGGCAGATCTTGTAGTCGATTCCGTTTCGGTCACGGATGCTCAGACGGGCAACAAGCTCACTGCTGATGAGTATGCCTATTCCATTAAGCAGGGGACAAGTAAAGACGGAAATCCTACGACCACGTTGACGTATATCCTTCCGGACTCACGTGCGCTCAAAGTGAGCTATAAGGTAGTGATTTCTGGCGAGATCGGGGAAACGGGCGAGCTGTCGAATCAGGCCGTGCTCGCGGGAAAAGAAGGCTGGTCTTCGTCAAATAAGGTTCCATATACCGTCGCCAAATCTGATGTGGACGCCGGTGGTATCGCCGCGTCGATTTCCATTCAGAAAGTGGACGGTTCTGCTCCCACTACGCCGCTTTCGGGTGCAACGTTCAAGCTGTACAAGGTGGCGGATTTGGATGCCTTGGCTTCTGGATCTGCGGAGGATATCCAGAAGGCCGGAAAACTCGTTTCGACTGAGACATCGGACGACAAGGGCAAGATTGTCTTTGGCGGCGAGGGCGATCAGAAGCTCGAGACGTCCGTGTTGTACTACTTTAAAGAGACCGCCTCGCCCACTGGATTTATAAAAAACGGTGACATCACCTGCGTGGTGCTCAAGGGCAATGACGAGGATGCTTTTAATAAGGTCATCGCCAAGCTTAAGGAAAAGGGCGTTAATTACGAGACAAAGGCGAGCTATGTTCGCTACAACACGCCCACCTCTAATGCCCAGGCAGAGTTTAAAGCCAAAAAGGTGATGACGGGCGATAAGACTTCGCTGGCAGATGGCGAGTTCTCATTTGTGGCGAAAGATGCCGCTGACAACGAGGTTGCACGTGGTGTCAACGACGCCAACGGCAACGTGACCATAACGGGCGACAAGCTTTCGTGGGACCAGTCTGGCACCTACGCTTACACGATCAGCGAGGAGCAGGGGTCCGCCAAGGGAGTCACCTATTCCACGGTCAAATATAAAGCTGTGGTGACAGTCGAGCGCCAGGGTACTTATGGCCCCCTGAAGGCAACGGTTGCATATCAGACAGAAGACGACACCCCGCTTGATACTGGCACACTGCCGACTTTCATTAATACTTACAAGACAACCAGCAACTCCACCGAGGCCACGCTCTCGGTGAAGAAGACCGTCAACGGCGGTTCCGAGATCGCCGCCGACCGCGACTTCTCCTTCTCGCTGTACAGGGCCGGCGTGGACGGCAAGGCCGTGGGCGGTGCGCTTGCGACCGCATCCGTCAAGCCGGGCAAAACCGCCGAGTTCGATGCGCTGAGCTTCGATAAGGCAGGCACCTACCAGTACGTGATCGCCGAGGACGGCGAGCTCGGCGGCGGCTGGACCAAGGCCGAGCCCGTCATCGCCACGGTGACGGTCGAGGCGGTCGGCAACGGCGCGCTCTCGGTGAAATCCGTCAAATACTCCAACGGCAAGAACGCCGCGCTGTTCGACAACGCCTATGCAGCGAGCGGCTCGGCTTCCGTCAGCGTCGCCAAGACGGTCAACGGCGCCGCCCCCGCGGACGAGCAGGAGTTCGCCTTCGAGCTCAAGCCGGTCGATGGCGCGCCCATGCCGGGCGGTGCCAAGTCGCTGACCGCGACCACGAAGGGCGCGGCTGCCGCCTCCTTCCCCGAGCTTGCGTACTCGCTCAAGGATGCCGGCAAGACCTACAAATATGAGATTGACGAAACCACACCGGCGACCGCGGGATGGATTATGGCGGATCCGGTAACCGTGACGGTCAAGGTCGGCAAGGACCAGGGCGACGGCAAGCTCGGCGCGGCTACGGTTACGTATACCAACGGCAGCGATGCCGCGCTGTTCAACAACAAGTACGAGCAGGCCGACGGCAAATTCCAGCTCGGCCTGGTCAAGACCGTCAACGGCGAGGCTCCGCTCAAGGGCGAGTCCTTCGAGTTCTCGGCGGTCGCCGAGGGCGAGAATGCAGACGTATCGCCTGCGTTCGAGAACGTGACGACGGGTGCCGACGGTGGCGCCATCTTCGCCGTGGCCAAGCTCTCCGACAAGGACGAGGGCAAGACCTACACCTACCGCATCCACGAGGTCACCGACCCCAAGGGCGGCGAAGGCGAGTGGGCCAAGGCGGCCGACGTCATCGCGACGGTCAAGGTGAGCAAGCGCTCGGGCGACAACAGGCTCACCGCCTCGGTGGCCTACCATGTGGACGGCTCTGCCCAGACGTATAAGGGTGCCGCTGCCTTTGACAACACGTTCAAGCCGAGCGCAACCGTCGCCTCCATTGCGGCGGGCAAGAAGAGCGTCAACGGCGCGATGGACGTCAAGGCCGACGAGGACTACACCTTCGGCCTTTACGCCAGGGGCGAGGACGGCCAGCGTGCGGGCAAGGCGCTCGCTACGGTGACCACCAAGCTCGGCGAGACCAAGGTCTTCGATGCGCAAGCGCTCTCCTACGACAAGCCCGGTACCTACGAGTACCTGGTGCACGAGGAGAACCATAACGGTGAGGACGGCTGGAGTGCCGTCGCGGATATCCCCGTGACGGTGACGGTCGCGCCCAAGGGCGGCTCCGGCGCCGACTCTCGTGACTTGGTGGCGACGGTTGCGTATGGCGGCAAGGCAAACGCCGACGCCGCTCTGTTCGCGGACACCTACGCCGCTACGGGCGAGGCTAAGCTGTCCGTTTCCAAAAAGGTGACGGGCAAGGCCGATGCCGTGAAGGACGAGGCCTTTGCGTTTGAGCTCAGGAACGCAAAGGGCACGGTGCTCTCCGCCGCGACCGCTAAGGCGGGGGAGACCGCGGACTTCGCGCCGATCGCCTATGACCTCGCCGACGCCGGCAAGACCTTCGAGTACACGATTCACGAGGTCGGCCATGGCTCGGGTGCCTGGTTCAAGCCGGGCGACGTCAAGGTGACGGTCGCGGTGAGCGACAAGGGCAACGGTCAGCTTGCAGCCAAGGTAACGTATGACCGGGCAAATGGCGACGGTACTGCCGCGCTGTTCGAGAACGTCTACCAGCCCGCATCCGCCGCGCTCAAGGTGACCAAGACCATCAACGGCGCTACGGAAGACAACGCTGCGGAGGAGTTTGCCTTCGAGCTCTCCGCCCGCGACGGTGCGCCTCTGCCCGCCTCTACGACGCTGACCGTCAAGGGCACCTCGACCGGGAGCTTCGACAAGATTCGCTACACCGAGCCGGGTACGTACCGCTATTCGATTCACGAGACCTCTGATCTCGGTGAGGGCTGGGCCAATGCGGGCGACGTCGAGGCGACCGTAACGGTCGAGCGCGACGAGGCGGCACGCTCGCTCAAGGTGACCAAGGTGGAGTATTCCAACGCCAACGCCGACGCGGCAGCGGCGCTGTTCGACAACCGCTACGACGCGAAGGACGTCAAGGTGGCGCTCGGCGCAACCAAGACGCTTTCGGGTGCCACGCTCAAGGCCGATCAGTTTGAGTTCGTGCTCAGGGACGCCGATGGCAACGAGGTTGCCCGTGCAAAGAACGCTGCCGATGGAGCCATTGCGTTCCCCGAGCTGGCCTACTCGCTTGACCAGATTGGCGGTCGCGGCAAGTCCAAGACCTTCGAGTACACGATCGAGGAGGTCGCAGGCTCCGAGGACGGCGTGACGTATGACAAGGCGGTTCATAAGGTCAAGGTTGTAGTGAGCGATGATGGCGCATCGGGCAAGCTGATCGCCGAAGTCGCCTACGATGGGGCGGCAAGCGCGCCGGTGTTCGAAAACGCTTACACGCCGCATACGCCCAAGGACTCGCCCAAGAAGCCGGGTGGAATGCCTTCAACGGGTGACAACTCGTCGATGTTGGCCTCCTTCGTCGCTACGATGGGCTTGGTCGCGTTGGCTACGGGGCTGAGGATGTCTCGTCGCAAGCGTGACTAGCTGACGATCAAGTGTTGACATGTCGGCATGCGGCCGCGGTCCCTTTGGGGCCGCGGCCGTTTTTTGTAGCGTCTAATTGTGAACGTTCTGTTAATGGGTTGGTGGACGGTGGTGTTTTTCGATGGACGGCGTATCCTTCCAACGGTTTATCTAGTGTGTTAGATGAAAGGAAGAGGGCGCTCGTCGTTGTTTGAATGTGAATTGCCGTTTGACCACAAGACGCTGCATCTGGAGCTTGAGGACAAGAACTTCGCAGGTGTGATGGAGGGTCATCAAAACGAGTTTGAGACTACAAAAACGCAGCAAGAGCTGGTAGAAGAGTCGCTTGCTAATCCTTATGGCTCGCCTTCGCTCGAGGAGCTCTGCGCTGGCAAGAAGGACATTGTCATCATTAGCTCCGACCACACGCGTCCGGTTCCTTCGCGTGTGACGATGCCTATTCTGCTGCATCACATTCATACTGCTGCGCCCGAGGCCCGCGTTCGTATTCTGGTTGCGACCGGCATGCATCGTCCCTCGACGCACGAGGAGCTCGTCAACAAGTATGGCGAGGAGATTGTTGCCAACGAGGAAATCGTCATGCATGTTGCGACCGACGACAGCATGATGGAGAAGATCGGTACCCTGCCTTCTGGTGGCGAGTGCATCATCAACAAGATCGCTGCCGACTGCGATCTACTGCTTGCCGAGGGCTTTATTGAGCCGCACTTCTTTGCCGGTTTCTCTGGCAGCCGCAAGTCCGTGCTGCCTGGTATCGCCAGCTATAAGACCATCATGTACAACCACAACGGTCAGTTTGTGAACGACTCCCATTCGCGTGCCGGCAACCTGTGCCACAACCACGTGAGCGAGGACATGTTTGCCGCTGCCGAGATGGCTCACCTTGCCTTTGTGCTCAACGTGGTGCTTAACGGCAAGCACGAGGTCATCGGCTCCTTTGCCGGCGACATCCACAAGGCGCACGAGGCTGGCTGCGAGTTCGTAAAGAGCCTTGCCGGCGTTGAGCCTGTCGAGTGCGAGATCGCCATCACCACCAACGGCGGCTACCCGCTCGATCAGAACATCTATCAGGCCGTGAAGGGCATGTGCGCTGCCGAGGCTACGCTTCCCGAGGGCGGCGTGATCATCGATGTCGCCGGTTGCGCCGACGGCCACGGCGGCGAGGGCTTCTACCACAACATCGCCGATAACGACCCGGCGGAGTTTGAGCGCGCCTGCATCGACCGTCCCAAGGACGAGACCCTGCCCGATCAGTGGACGAGTCAGATCTTCGCCCGCATCCTGGCACATCACCCGGTGATCATGGTTACCGATCTGTGCGACCACCAGATGCTCAAGGATATGCACATGACGCCGGTCAACACTATCGAGGAGGCGCTCAAGCTCGCCTTTGAGATGAAGGGTGCCGATGCCAAGGTTGCCGTCATTCCCGATGGCCTGGGCGTTGTTGTTGCGCAGCACTAGTGCGCGGCCTAAACGAATCGTTTATAACCGACAAGAAAGATAAGGTTTTATGCTTACCAAACTCCTCTGCGAATTCGGCGCAACGGCCCTCATGATCATCTTTGGCGTGGGCGTGCACTGCGATACGGTGCTCAAGGGCACCAAGTATCAGGGCTCCGGCCACATGTTTGCCATCACCACTTGGTCTTTTGGCATCTCGGTCTGCCTGTTTGTCTTTGGCGGCGCCGTGTGCATGAACCCCGCTATGGTGCTTGCCCAGTGCATCGTCGGCCTGGTGCCGTGGAGCAGCTGCATCCCCTTCATGATTGCCGATATGCTCGGCGGCTTTGCGGGCGCCGTAATCGCTTGGCTTATGTATGCCGATGAGTTCAAAGCTTCCGATGGTGTTGTCGATCCCGTTGCCCAGCGCAACATCTTCTCGACCAACCCCACCACGGAGGGCACCAACTATGCCCGCAACTTCTTCTGCGAGGCTATCTGCACCTTTGTGTTCATCAGCGCCATCCTTGCTGCCGCTAACCGCGCCGGCGAGAACGTTCTGATGCTCGCAATCTGCGTCGGCCTGATCGTTTGGGCCGTTGGCATGGGCATGGGCGGCATCACCGGCTTCGCCATGAACCAGGCGCGTGACCTTGGTCCTCGCATGGCCTATCAGGTGCTGCCGATTAAGAACAAGGCTGACAACAACTGGAAGTACGGTCTGCTCGTTCCTGGCATTGCGCCGTTTGTCGGTGCCGCTCTGGCCGCGCTGTTTGTGCATGGTTTCTTGGGCATGTTCTAGTCCAAGGCTACATAGTTGTCCGCCGTCCGCATGGGGTAACTTTCCAGCGCGTCCTCGGACATGAAAGAACCCCCGCTGCGCACTTCGTGCGGCGGGGGTTCTTTCGTCCTGCGGAGTGCGCTGGGAAGTTACCCCATGCGGCCAGCTGCGGGATTTTAGTCGCGTTGGAACAAGCAACCCAACGTATATATCTGAATATGGATGGGAGGGGCTTGTTGCTGTTGGGGGCGTTGAAGCGCGAGTGATATTTTGGGATGCGTGGCGCCCTGGGTTGGGGTGATGCTTTGGGATGAGCTTCTTACTTAGTTGAAGAGGGGTCTTATGGCTGATAGGTAGTCTTTGGCTACGTCCTCTTTTGGGGCTTGGAAGTTGTGCCAGGCCCACCATTGGACCATTCCTACGAAGCTTGAGGCTATGTGGTGTAGTAAAAAACTGCGGTCCATGGTGGCGGCGGGGCCGTTTGGGTCGGTAGGGACGGTTTCGGCTGCTCGTGACATGATGGTCTTGCGTAAGCAGTCGGCGAAGACGCGTGAGCCGGCGCCGGCTACGAGGGCTCGAACGCCCTGGCGGCGCTCCCAGAGATTGTTGAGGATATGCTCGACCTGAACGAGTGAGTCATCGAGGGGCGTGCCGTCATCGTCGAGGGCGTGGGTGCAGATGTCGCTCACGAGTTCGGACAGTAGGTCATCTTTGCTCTTGAAGAGGCCGTAGAACGTGGCCCGACCCACATGGGCGCGAGCGATAATGTCGCCGACGGTGATCTTGCCGTAGTCCTCTTCGCGCAGCAGCTCGGAGAACGCCGCAACGATGGCAGCGCGGCTTTTTGCCTTGCGGGCATCCATGGCTATGCGTTCGCGTGAACGAGCAGGCAGCGAAGCGTGCCGGAGCAGCCCTCGTAGGGGCGCTTACCGGCGCCGTAGCCGACGGCCTCGATGCGGTAGCGGGCCGGCAGGTGCTCGGACGTGCGCAGTGCGGCGACGATGGCGGCGCCCGTGGGCGTCACGAGCTCGCCGGCGACTGGTGCGGGCGTGAGGGCGATATTGCCCGCCTGGCACAGGTTGACGACAGCGGGGACGGGAATGGGCATGAGGCCGTGGGCGCAGCGAATGGTGCCGTGGCCCTCGGAAAGCGACTCGACCACGATGTCCTCAATACCCAGGTCATCGAGGCAGATGGCGACGGAGCAGACGTCGACGATGGAGTCGACGGCGCCCACCTCGTGGAACATGACGGTCTCGGGCGTTTTGCCGTGGGCCTTGGCCTCGGCGGCGGCGAGCGCGGTAAAGATGGCGAGCGCGCGACGCTTGGCGCCATCGCTTAGCTGCGAGCCATTGATGATGGCGGTAACGTCCGCCAAAGAACGGTGGTGATGGTGGTGGGCGTGATGATGGTCCTCGTGGCCATGGTCGTTGCCGTGGGCCTCATGATCATGCTCGTGGCAGTGCACGTGTTCGTGCTCGTCATGATCATGATGGTGGTGCGCATGCTCGTGTGTGTGCTCGGCAGCCGCTTCGTTGCCGTAGAGCCAGGCCATATCGTGATCGTGGTTCTCGAGCTCCTCTGCAAGCTGAACATCGAAGTCACAGGCGTCGATGCCGTGCTTGTTTACGCGCGTGACGGCGATTGTAAAGCCGTCGACCGGCAGGGTGGCGAGCTGCTCGCGCAGGTGCTCCTCGCTGGCGCCCAGGTCGAGCAGGGCCGCAACGGTCATGTCGCCGCTGATGCCCGAGGTGCCGTCGATGATAAGCGTGTGCTGATGGTTGGACATGAAATGCCCCTTAGCGGGCGCAGGGCGTGCCGGCGCTCAGATGATTGATAAGACTTGCTTGGTAGGCGGCGCCAAAGCCGTTGTCGATATTGACGACCGAAACGCCGCTAGCGCAGGAATTGAGCATGGCGAGTAGCGCGGCCACGCCACCAAAACTCGCGCCGTAGCCCACGCTGGTGGGAACGGCGATGACCGGACAGCTCACCAGGCCGCCGATAACGCTTGCCAGCGCGCCCTCCATGCCGGCGATGGCAATGACCACCTGCGCCTGGGCAAGTTCCTCGGCATGCGCGAGTAGGCGGTGCAGGCCGGCGACGCCAACATCGTAGAGGCGGTCGACTTCGTTGCCATAGAACTCGGCCGTCAACGCGGCTTCCTCGGCGACGGGCAAGTCGCTCGTGCCGGCGCAGGCGACGACGATGCGCCCGTTGCCGGTGGGGGAGGGCTTGCCGCCCACGAGGGCGAGCTGTGCGTCCAGGACATATCCCAGGTCGATGCCGTTGCCGAGGAGCTCCGAGGTGCGGGCCGCTTTTTCGCTGTCCAGGTGCGTGACCAGGATGCGCTCCTGGCCGGCATCGCGCAGTGCTTCGATAATGGCGGCAATCTGATCGGCGGTTTTACCGGCGCCGTAGACAACCTCGCCGGCTCCCTGGCGCACTCCGCGCGAAAGATCGAGCTGCGCAAAGCCCAAATCGGCGGTCGGAGCCGTCTGGATGCGCGTGAGCGCGTCGGCCGGGGCGACTGCTCCGTCGGCAACATCGCTCAGCAATTGCTCAAGATCTCGCTTATCCATATATGTTCCCTTCGACGGCGCAAAGTCTAGCACTCAAAGGGTATATTTCCGAACACTAAGACAAAATTGTTCGGAAACTATAGGACAGACTGATTCAATTGTTAGACAGATCGGCTAGTCACGCAGGATGATGTCCATGGCGAGCATCAGGTTGCGCTCGTCGATGGTAAACGGGGCGGCCTCGCGCGTCTTGGGCTTGGCGCAAAACGCGATGCCCGTGCCCGCGGCCTGGATCATGGGGATGTCGTTGGCGCCGTCGCCGATCGCGACCGTGTGTGCCATATCGACACCGCACTCGACTGCCCAGTCCAGCAGCTGAACGAGCTTGGACTCCTTGGTCACAATGTCGGCAGCCAACTTACCGGTGAGCTTGCCGTCGACGACTTCCAGGCGGTTGGCCAGGCAAAAATCGATGCCCGCAGCGGCCACGATCTTATCGGCGACCTCGTGGAAGCCGCCGCTCACCACGCCGACCTTCCAGCCCTTGCTGTGCGCCGAGCGCACAAGCTCCATCGCGCCGGGGGTAAATGTCACGCGCTCAAAGGTGCGCTCGAACACGCTCTCGCCCAAACCGGCAAGCAGCCCCACGCGCTCCTCGAGCGCCTGCTTGAAGTCGAGCTCGCCGCGCATGGCGCGTTCGGTGATCTGTGCCACCTGCTCGCCCACGCCGGCCTCTTCGCCCAACAGGTCGATGACCTCCTGGTTGATAAGCGTGGAGTCGATATCCATAACGATGAGGCGTGCAGTCATGGCGGGCCTTTCCGAGTGCTGTTTTATTGGGGCATATTGTCGCACGTGGCGCGCCTTGGCGACGGTCACGGCGCGTCAATTGTTTCGTCTCCGTCAAGTCTTTGGGCAGGAGCTACTTTTCCGCGGCACATCGACACAGGTGCGATAAGATAGAACGCCATGTCTGGCTGCGCGGTTTACGCAGGCCGGGCAAATCTGTACGACGCCGCCCGGAACGACACGGGGCGGCACAGATCCATAAAGGAGGATCACTGGTATGAGCCAGACCCGTCCCATCGACGAGCATTCCATGCACACCCGTACCTGCGGCGAGCTTCGCCGCGAGAACGTGGGCGAAGAGGTCACCCTCACCGGTTGGGTGAGCCGTCGCCGTGACCACGGCGGCCTTATTTTCTGCGACCTTCGTGACCGCGAGGGCATCACGCAGCTCACCTTCGACCCCGAGCACTCCGACGGCGACGCCTTTAAGATCGCCGAGACCATGCGTCCCGAGTGGCCCATCAAGATCCACGGCGTCGTGCGCTCCCGTGGCGAGGAGACCACCAACGCCAAGCTCGCGACCGGCGAGATCGAGGTCCTGACCGATCATGCCGAGGTGCTCAACACGTCCGTCACCCCGCCGTTCCAGATCGAGGACGGCATCGAGACCAGCGAGGACACCCGTCTGCGCTATCGCTATCTGGATCTCCGTCGTCCCGAGATGATGGCCAACCTCAAGCTGCGTTCCGACTTTACCTTTGCCATTCGTGAGGCGCTGCACAACCGTGAGTTCATGGAGGTCGAGACGCCCTCCCTGTTTAAGTCCACGCCCGAGGGCGCCCGCGACTTCATCGTTCCCAGCCGTATTCAGCCGGGCAACTTCTACGCCCTGCCGCAGTCCCCGCAGCTTCTGAAGCAGCTGCTCATGGTCGGTGGCGTCGAGCGCTACTATCAGGTTGCCAAGTGCTTCCGCGACGAGGACCTGCGTGCCGACCGCCAGCCCGAGTTCACCCAGGTCGATATCGAGATGTCCTTCGTGGACCAGAACGATGTCATGAGCGCGCTCGAAGAGGTCCTGTCCGATGCCTTCGGTCGCATGGGTGTCGAGATGCCCACGCCGCTGCGTCGTATGGACTACTGGGAGGCCATGGACACCTATGGCTCCGACAAGCCCGATACCCGCTATGGCATGCACCTGGTCGACCTGACCGACATCTTCGCCAACTCCAAGTTCAAGGTCTTTGCGACTGCCGCAAACGAGGAGGGCTCTGTCGTCAAGGCCATTAACGCCAAGGGCGCCGGTGCCTGGGCACGTGCCAAGATCGATAAGCTCGCCGGCGTGGCTTCCACGTTTGGCGCCAAGGGCCTGGCTTGGATCGCCTTCCGCGAAGACGGCTCCATCAACAGCCCCATCGTCAAGTTCTTCTCGGACGAGGAGATGGCGGCTCTGCGTGAGCGCATAAACGTCGAGCCCGGCGACCTTGTGATGTTCGCCGCCGGTCCGCGCCTGCTCTCTGACGAGATCCTGGGCGGCATGCGTTCCCACATGGCTAACGCGCTCGAGATCAAGCGCGAGGGCCACGACTTCCTGTGGGTCGTCAACTTCCCGCTGTTCCACTGGGACGAGGATCGCAAGGCCTATGCTGCCGAGCACCAGCCCTTTACCCTGCCGACCGAGACCGACATCGCCAAGATTGAGGCCGACCCGCTGGCAGCCGGTTCTTGCACCTACGACTTTGTCATGGACGGCTTTGAGGCCGGCGGCGGCGGTATGCGTATCCACAACGCCGAGATGCAGATGTCCATGCTCAAGCTCCTGGGCTTTACCGAGGAGCGCGCCGAGTCTCAGTTTGGCTTCCTCATGGAGGCACTCAAGTTTGGTGCGCCCCCGATGGGCGGTTTCGCTCTGGGCCTGGACCGTGTGTGCATGCTGCTCACCGGCTCCGACTCCATCCGCGACGTCATGGCGTTCCCCAAGACGGCCAGCGGCTCCGACCTTATGTCGGGCGCCCCGAGTGCCGTTTCCGGCGCCCAGCTCAAGGACGTCAGCCTGCGTCTGATGTAGGCGAGCGGCCACAAATTGCTTGCAACGAGGGAGGGACGTGTGCCTTCCCTCGTTTTTTATACGCCGAGATTGTGAGGGCATGGGGTGATCGGACGTCGCGGAAAGCGCGTCCCGGAATCTGCGTCTAGAACGGGTCACGCTTTCCCAAAGGGGGTCCTCTGGGAAAGCGCGTCCCAGAATTCAGCAAAATAATGGGGCGCAGTTTCCGGTTGAGCTGTCTAACGGAAGCTGTGCCCCAGAATGAGCGCTCAAAACGGGCCGGG
>CABIWB010000002.1:212779-223691 GCA_902362275.1 Coriobacteriaceae bacterium
CCCGGCCCAGTTTCCTACAGCGAGTCCCTCTGAACGAGCTGCATGTGCATGACGGTGGTGGTTGGCTCGGCACCCTTGATCATGTCGAGCGCAATGTTGGCGGCCATGTGGCCTTCTTCGCGCAGGGGCTGGCGGACGGTCGTGAGCGCGGGGACGCAGCACGCCGCAACCTCGTGATCGTCGAAGCCGACGACAGAAACGTCCGCCGGAACAGATAGGCCTGCCTCGTTGAGTGCGGTGATGACACCAGCCGCGATACGGTCCGATCCGCAGAGCACGCCATCGAAAGCAATCTCGCGCGCGAGGATCTGGCGCATGGCTTGATAGCCGTCTCCGCTGTTCCAGCCGGTATAGATAACGTTTGCGTCTGGGAGGTCTTCGCCCAAGACGGCGCGGTAGCCGCGCAGGCGGTCGACAACAGCGGGGTTGTCTTGCGGTCCCAGCACGGCGACGATATCTTTGCGCTCGCGCTCCTTCATGGCGTGTGCCGCAAAGCGTCCGCCCTCTTCGTCGTCAGAGTAGACCGTCGAGAACACATCGCGATAGGGGTGGCCCTCGAGCTGGCCGCACAACACGGTGGGTACGCCCAGCTCGCGCAGCACCTCGAGTAGCTCGCTGCCCTTGTAGGGGGAGACGTCGATCACGGCGTCGAACGAGCGGCGCTCAAAGTGCTCGCGTGCGCGGTTGCGCTCATGCGTAGAAGACGCCTGCAAGATAACGGGCAGATAGGACGACTCCGACAGTTCCTCGGTAATGCCGCTCAAAAACTCGCTATAGGTGGGGTCGCTGAAGAGTTCACTCAGGGGCTCGGTTACGAGCACGGCGATGATTTCCGTGCGCCCGACAGCGAGCGCTCGGCCACGAGCGTTGGGGACAAAATTGACTTCCTTGGCCGCCGCGCGGACGCGCTTTTTGGTTTTCTCGCTAATGCGGGGCGAATCGTTGAGGGCGCGCGATGCCGTGGAGCGCGACACGCCGGCAGCTGCGGCAACCTCGGCAAGCGTAGGTGCGGTGCGAACTGGTTGGGTCATGGCGTCTCCTGGAAAATGCGGTCGATGTCGTCACTGATACGGCCTGGTGCGGATACAGCTTACTATAGTGCACCTGAACAGCGTTCATGATATCCGGTGACCGGTGTCGTTTTGCAACCATGCCGCAATCGAATACGTTTCGTGTGGGTGAGATATCAGCGGGCGTGGCGGTTGCCTACGGGCTTAAGAACGATGTTTTGCGCTGAGTTTCGATACTCAGGGTGACATAAGTGTCGCGGTTGTACAACCGGTTGCACCGTTAATCCGGCCAAATCGACCGTTCAGCGGACAACCGGTTGTACAGTTTTTTGCATCGCCCGTAAGATAAGGACAACCGGTTGCACAAGAATCACTACGATGATGAAGGAGCATCACCATGGACGCCATTAACGATTGGGAAAATCAAGCGCTCACCCACAGGAACCGCCTGGCACCCCATGCGTACTTTATGGGTTACGAGACCGCCGATCTCGCCGCTACGTACAGCCGCGAGCTGTCGCGCGGATTTGTCCAACTGTCCGGCTCGTGGCAGTTCCGCCTCTTTGAGGGCCCCGCGGCCGTCTCCAACGAGGAGCTCTCCACGTACAAGCCCGAGTGGGATCGCGTGGAGGTTCCGCACCTGTGGCAGGTAGATGGCTATGGCAATCTTGCCTATACCGACGAGGGCTTCCCGTTCCCGGTGGATCAGCCATTCGTTCCCTCCGACGACCCCACGGGCGTGTATCAGCGCATCGTCAATCTTCCCGCCGTTCCTGCCGGCGCTCGCGAAATCATTCGTTTCGACGGCATCGAGAGCTATGGCGAGCTGTACGTCAACGGCAAGTTTATCGGCATGACCAAGGGCTCGCGCCTGTCTGCCGAGTTCGACGTGACTGACGCACTCGTCGAGGGCGACAATCTGTTTGCGGTCAAGGTCCTGCAGTACAGCGATGGCAGCTATATCGAGGACCAGGATATGTGGTGGGCCTCGGGCATCTTCCGCGATGTGTACCTTATGCAGCATCCCGCCGCGCACCTGGTCGACTTTAGGTTCCGCACGCACCGCGAGGGCGACGCCGCTCAGATCACGCTCGATACGGTGGCCGAGGGCGCTTCCCGCGTTGTGTATACGCTCAGCGATGGCGAGAACGTGGTGGCTACGGGTGAGTGCGTCGACGGCCATGCCGAGTGCAGCGTTGCCGATGCCCACTTCTGGAACCCCGAGGACCCCTTCCTCTATGACCTGACGTTTGAGGTCTACGACGGCGACGAGGTCAGCGAGTACGTTCCGCATCGCCAGGGTCTTGCCGAGGTGACGGTTGAGGGCAATCATATCTACCTCAACGGCACTTACTTTAAGATGCATGGCGTCAACCGCCACGATCACGACGATCACAAGGGCCGCGCCGTGGGCCTCGATCGTATGCGCCGCGACCTGGAGCTCATGAAGCGACACAACATCAACGCGGTGCGCACCTCTCACTATGCCAATGACCCGCGCTTCTACGAGCTGTGCGACGAGTATGGCATCATGCTGGTCGCCGAGACCGATATGGAGAGCCACGGCTTCGAGAATATCGGCAATATCGCCCTGGTCACCGACGACCCGGCATGGGAGCCGGCCTACGTCGACCGCATTGAGCGCCTGGTGATGCAGGAGCGCAACCACGCCTGCATCATTATGTGGTCGATGGGCAACGAGAGCGGCTACGGCTGCAACATCCGCGCGATGTACGCCAGAGCTCACGAGCTCGATGATCGTCCGGTCCATTACGAGGAGGACCGCAACGCCGATACCGTCGACGTCATCTCCACCATGTACTCCCGCGTGTCGCAGATGAACGACTTTGGTGAGCATCCGTTCCCCAAGCCGCGCATCAACTGCGAGTACGGTCACTCCATGGGCAATGGTCCCGGAGGCCTGTCCGAGTACCAGGAGGTCTTTGATCGTTGGGATTGCATCCAGGGCCAGTTCATTTGGGAATGGTGCGACCACGGTTTGGCTGCTGTGACCGGGGACGGCGTTGCCTACGACATGTATGGCGGCGACAACGGCGACTACCCCAACAACAGCAACTTCTGCATCGATGGCATGGTATTCCCCTGGCAGCAGCCGAGCCCGGGCCTTACCGAGTACGGCCAGGTCATCTGCCCGGTCCGTATGGCTTATGACGCCGAGGCAGGCGAGCTGACCGTCACCAACAAGCGTTGGTTCACCACCCTCGAGGATGTCTGCCTGTCGGCGGAGACCCTGGTGGACGGCGACGTAGTGTGCCGCAAGACGTTCATGCCCGGCGCAGTTGCCCCCGGCGAGTCCGTCCAGCTTCCGCTGGTGATTCGCGAGGCCGCGGTGGGCGAGACCCTGCTGACCGTGCGCGCCTACACCATGGCTGCTCACGCCTGGTGCGAGCCGATGTTCCAACTGGGTGCAAGCCAGTTTGCCATCGCAAACCATCCGGCGCCGGCCATCGCGGCTCCCACTCGTCCTGAGCTTACGGTCGAGGAGACCGAGCAGGAGATTCGCATTCACTCCCTCAACGGCGAGCTGACCTTCAGCAAGGTCAACGGTACCGTGAGCGAGTGGAAGGCATCCGGCCGCGACGTTATGACCTCCGGTCCCCAGGTTGGTTTTTGGCATCCGCTCGTCGACAACCACGCCCAGGAGTATGACTCCCTGTGGAAGGACAACTTCATCGATGTGATGCAGACGTCTACCCGCAAGGTTTCTTGGAAGCAGGACGGCAATGCGGTCGTCGTTACCGTGAGCCAGCGTATCGCTCCTCCCGTCCGCGCGTTCGGCATGCGCGTCGAGCTCGTCTACACCGTGCTTCCGAGCGGTCGCGTCGACCTCAAGGTTTCCGGCGAGCCCTACGGCGACTATTCGGACATTATCCCGCGCATCGGCATCTCCTTCGAGGTTCCCGGTTGTGATCGTGCCGTCGAGTGGTATGGCCACGGCCCGGGCGAGAACTATCCGGACTCGCTGCGCGCCAACCCGGTCGGTCATTACCGCACTACGGTCGACGACATGTTCACGCCCTACGTTATGCCTCAGGACTGCGCCAACCGCGAGGGTACCCGCTGGGTTGCTCTGCGCTCTAGCCACGGTGACGGCGTGCTGGTGACTCGTCCGGCTGACGCCGCCTCCAACCCGTTCTCGTTCTCGGCATGGCCCTATAGCTGCGAGGCCATCGATAACGCCAAGCACGTCTACGACCTTGTCAAGGGCGATACGGTCACGGTCAACATCAACGACCAGTTGCTCGGCCTTGGCTCGAACTCTTGGGGTTCCGAGGTGCTCGATTCCTATCGCACCCGTTTTGAGAGCTTCAGCTTTGAGGTGTCCCTGCGACCGCTGACGTCTGCCGATCTGGCTCAGGCGCTGGCACCCATTAAGGAGGTATAAGTCATGCATGTCTTTAACTCGCGCGCCGATTTCGACGCTCAGATGAAGTCCGTCAAGAAGTGGATGCGCACCGGTCAAGCGCTCGACGGTGTTGCCGACCTGCAGCACGACGTGGCGTACTCCATCGGCGACTCGCTGGTGTATTGGTGGGTGAACGCTCACGAGGCGGCTACCGCCGACCTGGTCGGTCACCGTCGCTACCATGCCGTGCTCGCTCCGCTCGACGGCGACCTGACCGTCGAGGTTGCTCCCAAGGCAGGCCTCACCTGCACCCGCGCTTACAGCGATATCGATGATCGCGAGCGCTTTGAGGGGGCGGGGGAGACCGTGACGATTCCCGCCGGCGGCGTTGCCGTCGTCGAAATTGACGAGGCCTACCGTGTCGTGGCCGATGCCGCGGATCCCCGCGTCGTGGTACTGCACGTGACGGTCGAAGGTTATTCCTTCCCCAACAAGTAGTATTCGTCCGTTTGGGCGTTTGCTTTGCGCCGTTAAGGGGGGTGGCTTTGTTGACTCCCTTTTCCCCATTCCCCTTAGCAGGTGCGCCGTCCACGATTGCGCTTGCAGCCCGGACGGTTGTAGATGAGATATAACGGATGATTGGGAGGGCTTATGAGCTCTGAAAAACGAGGAACGATTGGTTCGTTCGCTCTGCTGGGCATGACGGTCGCCGCCGTGTTCGGTATCAAGAACATCATCAACAACAACGCGGCCATCGGCTTGGCAGCAGCGCCGTCGTTCTTTTTCGCCACGCTTTTGTACTTTGTCCCCTATACCCTGGTTACCGCCGAGTTCGTCGGCCTCAACAAGGACTCCGAGTCGGGCGTGTACGCCTGGGTCAAGACCTCGATGGGTGGTCGCTGGGCGTTCCTGACGGCGTTTAGCTACTGGTTCGTCAACCTGTTCTACTTTGCGTCCGTCCTGCCCAACGTCATCATCTACGCGAGCTACGTGTTCTTTGGTGCCAATGCCGAGCTCTCGCAGCTGTGGATCACCATTATCGAGATCGTCGTCTTTGCTATCGCCACGTGGGTTTCGACCAAGGGCGCTAAGTGGATCGGCTCCATTTCCTCCTTCGGCTCGACCGCGGCTCTCGGCCTGACCGCTGTGCTTATCCTGCTGTCCCTGGCTGCTGCCTTTGGCGGCGTCGAGTTCGCTACGGCTCCTACCCCCGCTAACATGGCTCCCGACATGAGCAACTTCGCAACTACGTGGGGCTTCTTCGGTACGCTTGCCTGGATCATCCAGGGCGTTGGCGGCGCTGAGTCTGTCGGCGTGTTCCTTAACGACCTTAAGGGCGGCGTCAAGGCCTTCGTGCGCACCGTCGTTATCGCCGGCCTGACCATCGGCCTTCTGTACGCAGGCGCTTCGCTGCTGGTTAATCTGTTCATCCCCGAGGGCAGCGTTGCCATCTCCACCGGTATCTTCGACGTGTTCGGCGCGGTCTTTGCCCACTTTGGCATTCCTATGGAAGTGTCCACGCGCGTCATTGGCCTGATCCTTCTCGCTGCCACGCTGGGCTCCCTCATGATGTGGACATCTGCTCCCATCAAGGTCTTCTTCACCGAGATCCCCAAGGGCGTCTTTGGTAGCAAGATCGTCGAGCTCAATGAGCACGGCATTCCTGCCCGCGCTGTCTGGCTGCAGTTCGCCATCGTCGTCCCCATCCTGGTCATCCCGGCCCTGGGCTCCGGCAACCTCGACGACCTGCTCATGATTGTCACCAACATGACGGCTGCTACTGCTCTGCTCCCGCCGCTGCTGATTCTGCTTGCCTACTTTATGCTGCGCAAGAACTTCGACGCTGCCCCCCGTGGCTTCCGCATGGGTTCGCGTACCTTTGGCCTGGCCATTGCTGCATTCCTGCTTATGGTCTTCTGCTTCGTGCTTATCTGCGGCACCATTCCGCTCGATCAGCCGCTGTGGCTGACGCTGGTCTACAACGTCGGCGGCGTGGTTGTCTTCCTGGGCCTTGCCGCGATGTGGTACAACCGCTACATCAACCGCCTGCGCGAGACCGATCCCGAGGCTGCCGAGAATGAGCTTCGCCCCTCCGTCCTTGACATGATGGAGTAGCGGCTAGGATTAATCTACGGCTGTGGAATAAATCGATTCCCTTTCCTAAGGAGGGGCCTTATGAGGCCCCTCCTTTTGTGTTTTGGGGCATGGTTTTGGATCCCGTGTTCAAAAAAAGCCAAATATGAGTACTGTCGCAAAAGAGGTGTTATATTTTTTTGGCCTGTTCTGAGCGAAAATGGGCTCAAAATCAATTTATCTAACCCCCTTTAAAAGGCGTTTGACGGCTTTCAACCTCTTCGAATCGCTCAAAGTAGGCAATTTGCTCTCGATTTTGCTGCTACTGAATTAGTGACAGTACTCATATTTGCCACTTTTTGCCCACAAGGTGTCCAGAGGAGCTCTCGACAAGCATCTAACGCTACAATAACTACCACGTGGCTGGGTTTGCCGGCCGAGTGTGCGATGCCGCGGGAGGGGACATGGTCGAGTTTACAAAGACGATTAAAGATCCGTTGGGACTGCATGCCCGCCCTGTTGCGCTGCTCTATGACATTATCGCCAGGCATCGTAGCGACGTGTCGGTCAGCATCGGTGACCGCCATACCGACGGTCGCGACGTTATGGGCCTCATGGCTCTCTACGGTGAGTGCGGCGAGGACATCATCTTCCGCGTTTCGGGCGTAGACGAGGCTTCCTGCGTTACGTCGATCAGAAACCTCTCGCTTTAACCTCAAAAATGCGACAAGGGGACAGTCCCCTTTGTTGCATAAATTGGTATGACAAGGCACCGCAAAGAGATGGTCTTTGTGGTGCCTCTTTTGTTTCGTATAGGAAACTTTTTCGAAATCTAAATGGGGACCCTTTACAAAAAGTTAACCACGTGTTAGTTTACTAAAGCGAACATAGACGTGGTTAACTTTTACCGTGTCGATGTTGAGGACGAACCGACGTTAGGAGCTCACTCATGTCTTGCGGACCGCAGATGCCGGCTATGCCGCTTTCGCTGGTAAAGGCGGGCGAAACCGTGCGCGTGTCTCGTGTAAAGGGCAATGAGGACATGAAGCACCACCTCAAGGACCTCGGCTTTGTCGAGGGCAGCGAGATCCACGTGGTGAGCTCGAGCGGCGCCAACATCATCGTCACGGTGCTGGGCGCTCGCTTTGGCATCGATTCCAAGGTTGCCATGCACATCATGACCGTCGGTTAGTCCGCAGCATTCTGTAAAAACTGAAAGGGGGACAAGTAAATGAAGACGTTGGGTGACGTTAAGGTGGGCGAGAGCTCTACCATCGTCAAGCTTCACGGTGAGGGTGCGCTTCGCCGCCACCTTATGGACCTGGGGCTCATCAAGGGCGCATCGTTTAAGGTCGTGAAGGTCGCGCCGCTCGGAGATCCGGTCGAGATCAACGTGCGCGGCTACGAGCTTTCCATCCGCAAGGAGGAGGCTGGCGTCGTCGAGGTCCAGTAAGGGCCGACGGTGAATATTTCTGCAGATAAAGTTAGGTATTTCTAACTTAAACTTGCAGCGTTGAAGCACATTATCCAGCCCGCGCGGAGAAAGCAGCGCGGGCACACAAGGAAGAAGGATTGAATGGCGGATTCTCAGATCCATGTCGCGCTGGCGGGTAACCCCAACTGCGGCAAGACCACGCTTTTCAACCTGATCACCGGCGCCAACGGCTACGTTGGCAACTGGCCCGGCGTCACGGTTGAGAAAAAGGAAGCCAAGCTCCTAAGCGATAAGAACGTTACCATCACGGACCTTCCCGGCATCTACTCGCTTTCCCCCTACAGCCCCGAGGAGCAGTGTTCGCGCGATTACCTCATGAGCGGCGAGCCCGATGTCGTCGTCCAGGTGGTCGACGCTACCAACCTCGAGCGCAACCTGTACCTGGCGCTTCAGGTCATCGAGACCGGCCTGCCCGTGGTCGTTGCCCTCAACATGGCCGACTTGGTCGAGAAGAACGGCGATAAGATTGACACGGACAAGCTGTCTAAGAAGCTCGGTTGCCCGGTCATGATGATCTCGGCCCTTAAGAACAAGGGTATCAAGGAGCTCTTCGAGCAGGTCAAGAAGTCCGCTGCTTCTAAGGGCCAAGTGCCGGAGCACAAGTTCGATTCCTCCATCGAGGACGTTCTGGACCACATCGAGAATAACCTGCCTGCGAGCGTTCCCGCCAACAAGCTCCGCTACTACGCCGTCAAGCTGTTCGAGCGCGATGCGGACGCCTGCAAGCTCATCAACCTCACCAAGGAGAAGGCCGCTCGCGTAGAGCAGCTGGTCGCCCAGTGCGAGCAGGATTGCGACGACGACGCCGAGTCCATCATCACCGGCGAGCGCTACGGCGTCATCGCCCACATCATCGACGAGTGCATGACCAAGGCTCCTGCCAAGATGAGCACCTCCGAGAAGATCGACCGCGTGGTTACCAACCGTATCCTGGGTCTGCCGATCTTTGTGGTCATCATGTTCTGCGTGTACTACATCGCCGTTTCTACCTCGGGCGGCACGGTGACCGACTTCACCAACGACCAGCTCTTCGGCACCGACGGTTGGTACGTGCTCGGTCAGGGCCGCGACGCCTATGACGCAGCTGTTGAGACTGCGGGCGACGACGCCGATTCGGTCGATCCGGCGCAGTATGGCCCCTATGTTCCGGGTATTACCACCATGGTGCACGATGCCCTCGTGGCGGGCGGCACCGAGGACGGCGGTCTGGTCGATTCGCTCGTCTGTGACGGTATCGTCGGCGGCCTGGGTGCCATCTTCGGCTTCGTGCCGCAGATGTTCCTGCTCTTTGTGATGCTGTCCTTCCTGGAGGACTGCGGCTACATGGCTCGCGTCGCCTTCATCATGGACCGCGTGTTCCGCCGCTTTGGTCTGTCCGGTAAGTCCTTCATCCCCATGCTCGTGTCCTCGGGCTGCGGCGTCCCTGGCGTCATGGCCACCAAGACCATCGAGAACGAGAAGGACCGCCGCATGACGGTCATGACCACCACGTTCATCCCCTGTGGCGCTAAGCTGCCGATCATCGCCCTGCTCATGGGCTCCATCATCGGCGATTCTTCCACCACCGCCGCGTGGATCAGCCCGCTCTTCTACTTCCTGGGCGTCTTCGCCGTCATCGGCTCGGGTCTGATGCTCAAGAAGACCAAGCTCTTCGCCGGCCGCCCGACTCCGTTTGTCATGGAGCTCCCGGCTTATCACTTCCCGGCGATCCGTTCTTGGGCGCTGCACGTGTGGGAGCGCTGCTGGGCCTTTATCAAGAAGGCCGGCACGGTCATCTTCGTCTCTACCGTCGTGGTGTGGTTCCTCTCCAACTTTGGTAGCTACAACGGCTCCTTTGGCTTCCTGCCTGCGATGGACGGCATCCCCGAAGAGTTCATGGACTACTCCGTGCTTGCCATGCTCGGCAACCTGGTCGCTTGGATCTTCGCCCCGCTCGGCTTTAGCACCTGGCAGGCAACCGCGCTGACCGTCTCGGGCCTCGTCGCCAAGGAGAACGTCGTCGCCACTGCTGGCTCGCTGCTGTCCGTTGCCGATGCTGGCGAGACCGATCCGAGCCTGTGGACCGCATTTGCCGGTATGTTCCCGACCATGGGCGCTTGCGTGGCATTCGGTGCCTTCAACCTGCTGTGCGCCCCGTGCTTTGCCGCCATGGGTACCATCCGCAACCAGATGGACTCCGGCAAGTGGACCGCGATTGCCATCGGTTACGAGTGCGCCTTCGCTTGGGTTATCGGCCTGTTCATCAATCAGTTCTACAACCTGTTCGTGCTGGGACAGTTTGGTTTCTGGACGATTGTCGCCGTTGTACTGCTGGTCGCGATGCTCTTCCAGATCTTCCGTCCCATGCCCAAGCATGCATGGACCGACGAGGACGAGACCAACACTGCTTCCGCCGCAGTTTCCGCTTAAGTCCGAATAAGGATTAACCCCTTTCCACGAGCCCGGGTGTCCCAGCGACACTCGGGCTTTTTGGTGGGGGAGATGTGGCGTTTCCGCAGATAAAACCGACCAAAATAAACCTGTCCCTTTTTGGTAGGTGGAGAATGGGGTAAAGTAAGTGATGGTTAACTAGAGGAGGCTTGCTATGGCACCTATCGATATTGTTGTACTGGCTGTTATCGGTATTGCGTTTGTCGCGGTATGCGTGCGCATCTACCGCAAGGGCACCTGCGCCGACTGCGCTCAGGGTGGCGTTTGCACGGGGCATTGCTCCAACAAAAAGACCTGCGCCGCACTCAAAGGCGTGGATAAGATCGCCGAAGATTTGGGTCGCGGTATCAAGTAAGACCCGTCATCGAGGCGCCCTGCGAGCATTCGCCCGCGGGGCGCTTTGTACATTTGGGGGAGAGCGCGGCGAGTTGAAGAGTAATTTTGGGTATCGTTAAATCAGTTGCGGTGAAATACGGACTGTTTCGGCTGTCAAAGGCCTCATCTACTCCGTATCCCACCGCAACTTCTTGTGGGGTG
>CABIWB010000003.1:0-120618 GCA_902362275.1 Coriobacteriaceae bacterium
CTTCCTGAGCTTGCCGATCTCGGAAGGCACGTGCAGTCCTTTCGTCATGGCCTCCTACCTTTCTTTCGGGCCCCTGTCAGGGCCGAATCTCTCAGCGCCCTTCCATAGCGGACGCTGCTTGCTGACATCTCTAGTTATATCCAAATTCCACTCGCAATTCCACCTCGCCCCCGAACGGTCAACAAAGTGCGATGAACGGTATATCGCATGTGATTCCCCCATGATGTACTTCGGCGTTCTAAAGTAACTTTTCTAAGGTAAACGCTCTTTTTTCTTAAAAACCATTTGCGATTGCGTCTCTAAACTTTTGATTCAGAATTGCATAGCTAAATAAGTTTTATGTATATAAATGACGCTTGTTTACGTTTCTGCCTGTATTCGATGATATTCAGCTATCTATCATTCTTATTCACACTTACGTACCAGTTGAGTGAGGATATAGACCGCTTGCAGACGAGCAGGGCGTCAGTCCTATGACTTGTCAGCGTAAGAAGTAGGTAAAGATACCGTTCACGCGATACGTCCGTGCCAGCGGTCGACTAAATTGAGACAATAGTGGAAAGTGTTAGACTACCGTCCTCTGTGGGGACTGAACGGACAGATGCATATGCCAAGCAAAATCGAAAAGAAGCAAGCCGCCGCAAAGCTGCGCAAACCGCCGCGCGACTTCTCGTACACGCAAAACCGAGAGCTCAGCTGGCTACGCTTTGACAACCGCGTGCTCGACGAAGCCTTCGATGAGTCCGTGCCGCTGTTCGAGCGCCTTAAGTTCGTCTCGATCTTCGAGTCTAACCTCGACGAGTTCCTTATGGTCCGTGTAGGCGGTCTGTCCGACCTGGCCGAGCTCAAAAAACAGCCTGTCGACAACAAAAGCAATATGACCGCCTCTGAACAGGTCGATGCTGTCATGGCCGAAATGCCCGGGCTCCTTACCCGTTGGGAGTCCATCTTTAAGAGCATCGAGGGCAAGCTCGACACCCTGGGCGTTCACCGCGCCTGCATCGATTCGCTTACGCCCGAGGAGCGCACCTTTGTAACCCGCTACTTCCAGGCCTACGTGTCGCCGGTCATCTCGCCGTTGGTCATTGACCCGCGTCATCCCTTCCCCAACCTGCGCAACGGCGCACTCTATCTGGCTTGTGGCCTGGACGGCGCCACCGACGAGGAGAGCTTGCTGGGCCTTATCGAGATTCCCGCCTCGATGAACCGCATGGTCGAAATCCCCTCGCCCACCGGCACCTACTCCTACATCTTGCTCGAGGACGTCATCCTCGCCTGCCTGGACAGTTGCTTTGGCTCCTACAAGCCACTCGACCGCGCGCTCATCCGAGTCACCCGCAACGCCGACATCGATCCGGACGGCGAGGGCGTCGAAGAGGAAGAGGACTACCGCCAGCACATGAAGCGTATTCTTAAGAAGCGCCTGCGTCTGCAACCAGTAGTGCTCGCGGTCTCGGGGTCGCTCGAGAAGGCGACGCTCAAGACCATCCGCAAGGCGCTCGAGCTTTCGCGCCGCTCTGTCTTTACCTGCGATATCCCACTCGACCTGGGCTACGTCTTTGGCATTGAGGGCAAGATTCCCGAGCACCTGCGCAACGAGCTGCTCTTTACGCCGTTTAAGCCGCAGTCCAACCCCAACATCGACATGACCCGCTCCATCCGCGAGCAGGTGCTGCAGCACGACAAGTTGCTCTTTTATCCCTATGAGGCCATGAACCCGTTCTTGGACCTGGTGCACGAGGCCGCCTATGACCCCGAGTGCATCTCGTTGCGCATCACGCTCTACCGCGTGGCCAAGCAGAGCCGCCTATGCGAGTCGTTGATCGATGCCGCCGAGAACGGCAAAGAAGTCACGGTGCTCATGGAACTTCGTGCCCGCTTTGACGAGCAGAACAACATCGAGTGGGCCGAGCGTCTGGAAGAGGCAGGCTGCACCGTCATCTATGGTTCCGAGGGCTTTAAATGCCACTCCAAGATCTGCCAGCTCACCTATCGCGAGGGCATGGCGCTCACCCGCCTCACGCTTTTGGGAACCGGCAACTTTAACGAGAAGACGGCCAAGCTCTACAGCGACTTTATGCTCATGACCGCCCATCCCGGCATCGGCGAGGACGCCAACCTGTTCTTCCGCAATCTGTCGCTGGGCAACCTGCGCGGCGACTACCGCTTCCTGGGTGTGGCGCCCGTAGGCCTCAAGCCGCTCATCATGCGCGGTCTGGATCGCGAGATTCAGCGCGCTCTCGCTGGCGAGCCCGCCCGCGTGTTCTTTAAGCTCAACTCGCTCACCGACCGCGAGGTCATCGACAAGATCGCCGAGGCATCGTGCGCTGGAGTCCGCGTGGACATGATCATCCGCGGCATCTCGTGCCTCAAGCCCGGTGTTCCAGGCAAGACCGAGAACGTGCATGTCCGCTCCATCGTCGGACGCTTTTTGGAGCACGCCCGTGTTTACGCTTTTGGCGTGGATTCGGACATGATTTACCTGAGCTCTGCAGACATGATGACACGCAACACCGAGCACCGCGTGGAGATCGCCTTCCCCGTGCTCGACCCCACCTGCCGCGCCCTGGTGCACGAGTACATGGGCATGCAGCTGCGGGACAACGTGAAGGCCCGCAGCCTCACGAGCGACGGCACCTGGGTCCCCGTGGAGCGTGCAGAGGGTGAGAAACCCTTCAACTCGCAGGAAGCCCTGCTGGAGCGTGCCTATCGCAACGCCGAGGCCGCCGCGCAGCAGCGCGCACAGGAGAAGGAACGTGTGGCCGAAGAAGCTATTCAGGCCGAGGTTGAACATGGGGCAGCTGCCAAATCGGAAGCGGTTGCCGCTCCCCCGGTGAATGAGCCCGAGGCTGCCGCAGAGCCCGCCGCCGAGGCAAGGCCCGCCCCTGCTCCTGAACCGCAGCCGACCACACCCGAGGTTCAGAAGGTCCAGGCGACCGTCATTGAGCCCGAGCCTGCACCTGCACCTCGGCCCGAGCCGCAGGTCACCAAACCCGCACCCGAAACGAGCGCCCGTCGCGATAAGCCCGCCGGCAAGACCAAGGCCATTGAGCGCCATCGCCCCGGTCGCGTGCGCATGGGCCTGGGCCTGATCGGCCTGGGTCTTAAGACGCTCATTACCGGCAAGACGAAATAGACGTTTGTAGAAGCGCCCCGTATTTGAGGAATGCCCCAGATACGGGGCGCTTTTCCCTGCTACCATGGTTGCGAACAAAACCGCGAATGGCAGGCAGGAATATGAAGCTCACCATAGAATCGATGACGTACGGCACCGACGGTCTGGCACATGCCAACAACGGCAAGGCCGTCTTTGTGCAGGGCGCCGTGGCAGGCGACACCGTCGAAGCCGAGATCGTGCAGGACGGCAAGTCGTTTATGCGCGCCCGCACCACCGAGATTCTGGAGCCAAGCCCCGATCGCATTCAGCCTCCCTGCCCCTTCGTGGGCATCTGCGGCGGCTGCTCGTGGGGCAATCTCTCACGCACGGCACAGCTCGCCGCTAAGGAGCAAAACCTGCGCTCCACGCTCGAGCGCATCGGCAAGTTCGCTCCTGAGCAGGTTGATGAGTTGGTACAGCCCATCTGCCACACCAAGGACGACTGGGGCTACCGCAATAAAATCGAGCTCGAACCGACCGTCGTCAACGGTCGCGTGCGCCTTGGCATGCACGGTGTCGACCCCAGCAAAATCGTGACCGTCGATACGTGCCCGCTGTTCGATAAGCGCTTCCCAAAGGCGCTCAAATCGGTCGTCGGCGCACTCAACTATCTAAGCGGCAGCCATGACTTAGGGCTCGAACGCGTGGGCATTCGCGCATCGCGCCGCACCAAGGCACTCGAGGTCGCACTCTGGACGCCCACAGGCTCTTTTCCGCGCTCGCAGGTCTCCCGCGTGCTGGCGGACGCCGCTCACCCCACGAGCATCGTGCGCGTGATGAGCAAGGGCGAAAAGAAGGCCCGCCGCGTTTCCAAGGTGGAGATGCTCGCCGGAGAGGGCTCGTGGACCGAGAACATCGCTGACGGCCAGATGCGCTTGTCTGCCCCGTCTTTTTTCCAGGTCAACACCAAGGGTGCCGAGATTTTGATCGACCTTGTCATGGAAGCGCTCAACCCGCAGGAAGACGAACTTGCCGTGGACCTGTACTGCGGTGCCGGCACCTTTACCCTGCCGCTCGCCCGCCGCTGCGACTTTGTCGCCGCCGTCGAGGCCTACGGCCCCGCCGTGCGCGACCTGCGCCGTAACCTGGAGATCAACAAGCTTGATAACGTCGACGTCATTGGCGGAGACGCGGTGCGCGAGTTCCCCGACCAGGATGCCGACGTCCTGGTGGTCGACCCGCCGCGCGCAGGCCTCGCCCCCGAGGCGATCGACCTTATCGCCAGCACGAGTGCTCGCGATGTCGCCTACGTGAGCTGCGACCCGGCCACCCTGGCGCGCGATCTTAAACGCTTTGTCGAAGAAGGCACCTTCTCCCCCGTAAAGATCACGCCAGTCGACCTGTTCCCACAAACCTTCCACTGCGAGACCGTCGTCCACCTTAGGCGCAACTAGCCACTTAATCATTGCTCAGAAAAATCATTGGGAAATCGAGCGTGGCAAGCGGAGGTCTTCGGGGTATAAGACGGCTAATTGTATGCCGCCTATGAAAGGAACCCTCATGCCCAGCGTTGCCGTTCTCGCCGCCGATGGCTTTGAAACTATTGAATGCTTGACCATGGTCGATGTCATGCGTCGCGGCGGCGTGCGTGCCACGCTCGTCTCGATCATGCCCACGCGTGAGGTCGTAAGCTCGCTGCAGATCCCCGTGACCTGCGATGCGCTCTTTGATGAGATCAACTTTGACGAGTACGACTGCGTCGTGCTGCCCGGCGGCCTGCCCGGTGCCACCAACCTGCGCGCCGATCAGCGCGTCTGCGACGTGGTCTGCGAGTTCGCCGCGACCAAGCACGTCGCCGCCATCTGCGCCGCCCCGTTTATCCTGGGCGAGCTCGACCTGCTCGAGGGGCGCCACGCCACATGCTTCCCCGGCTTTGAGAAAAGCTTCCCCGAGGGCGTCTATACCGGCGACAAGGTCACGCACGACGGCAACATCATCACCGCCAGCGGCATGGCCCAGTCGCTCCCCTTTGCGCTTGAGCTGCTGCGTACGCTTGCCGGCGACAAGGCTGTCGAGAAGGTTGCCGAGGGCATTCAGCTATGATTTTGGCTTCGCAATCACCGCGCCGCATCGAGTTGATGCGCGAGGCGGACTATGACATTCGCATCATTCCTGCCGATATCGACGAAACGCCGTTTGATGGCGAGGCCCCGCTTACGCTCGTTGAACGCTTAGCACGCGCAAAAGCCGCCGCCGTTGCCGCCGAGCATGCCGAACCCAATGAGCTGACGGTCGCGGCCGACACCATCGTCACCTTTGACGGCAAGATTCTGGGCAAGCCGGCAACCGAGGACGAGGCGCGCACCATGCTCCGTGAGCTTTCGGGGCGCACGCACCAGGTCGCAACCGGCGTCTGCATCGTTAAGGCAGGCGATACGGCCGCCCCGCATGCCGCCGAGAGCCTGTCCTTTGTCGATGTGACCGACGTAACGTTCTACGAGCTCACCGACGAGCAGATCGAGCACTACGTCGCCTCAGGTGAGCCCATGGACAAAGCCGGAGCCTACGGCATTCAGGGCACAGGAGGACGCATGCTCGTGCACGATATTTCGGGCGACTTCTATAACGTGGTGGGCCTACCCATCGCCCGCGTCGCGCGCGCGATTCAAAAACTCTCGTAATTGCATCTGGCGCTGGGTATCCCCCGGCGCCTACAATTTTGGCGTACCGTACGGATCCCGACCGGGCACAAGGCGCGGCGGAAAACCGATAGGAGTTAAACATGGATACACTGCTCGAGGCCATTGACGTCTGCGATGTCGATGGCTTTTGCTATGGCAACTATACGGACGAGGAGGCCGGCACCGGTTGCACCGTAATCGTGGCGCCCGAGGGTGCCACCGGCGGCGTTGACGTTCGCGGCGGTGCTCCCGCTTCGCGCGAGACCGACCTGCTACGACCCGAGAACACCGTCGACAAGGTCCACGCCGTCTGCCTTTCGGGTGGATCGGCCTTTGGCCTCGAGGCCGCAAGCGGCGTCGCTCGCGAGCTTGAGAGCCGCGGCATCGGCCTTCCCGTCGGCCCCACGCAGGTGCCTATCGTGTGCTCCAGCTGTATCTTCGACCTCGCCTTTGGTAACCCCACCGTTCGCCCCGACATTGAGGCCGGCATCGCCGCCGTGCGCGAAGCACTCGACAACACCCCCGCCACGCTCGAGCAGGGCAACGTGGGCGCCGGCACGGGCGCTACCGTGGGTAAGCTCATGGGCCCCGCCACCTGCATGAAGGCCGGCCTTGGCGCTGCCGCCGTGGCGCTCGGCCCCATCAAGGTGGGCGCCGTGGTTTCGGTCAACGCCTGCGGCAACGTTGTCGACCCCTTCACCGGCGAGTGGGTCGCCGGTATGCGCGCCGCCGCCGATAGCGACCAGATTATCGACATGGAACTCGCAGCCTTTGCCGCCGCCGGATCCATGCAGATGCCGCTCGACCGCACCAACACCACCATCAGCTGCATCGTCACCAACGTGGAACTCACTAAGGCACAAGCCACCAAGGTCTCCCAGATGGCCGCAGACGCCTACGCACACGCCATCCGTCCCACGCACACCACCAACGACGGCGACACCATCTACACCCTCGCCAGCGGCAAACTAGGCGCCCAGGCAAGCGCCGCCGTTCCCCTAGACCTGCTGGGCATGCTCGCAGTAAGGGCCCTACAGACCGCCATCGTAAACGGAGCAAAAAACGCCAAAACCTCCCACGGCATCCCCGGCGCCGCGAAGTAGCCTAACCTGACCGGTTGCCCGGTGGGGCTCGTTATGTTTGCTGCTCTACAGTCCTGGCTCGCACGAAGAGCACATTCAGTGCTCTTCGGCTCGTGCGGAACTCGCGACAAACATAACCAAGCCCCACCGGGCAACCTACCAACCAGATTCTTTTCAGTCCAGGCCCCTGTGTACCGCGCTTCGAAGATCTTCAAATTCAAATAACCTGACAATCGATTCTTATAGCAGAGGCCCCTTGGCCTTTAGTTTGATACAAGTTCCGCACGAGCCGTAGACAAAACATCACTGGTTGGAATCACGACAGACGCTATGGCCCAATCCGAGGGCACGGAAACGACAGGAGCCCCCGCTCGTGACCGCAGGCCGGGGCTGCGACAATGATGTTGAAGTGCCATAGGCGCAGCCGCGCCGCAACGAGGTTGGGAGGCTCCCGTGCCAAAGTATCCTACCGCGTTCGGGATGGACGTCCACCTGAGGTCGACCACCGTCTGCGCCCTCGACGCGGACACCGGCGAGGCCGTGACGAGGAGGTTCCCCGGTAACCCCTGGGGCGAGATCGCCGGGTGGATGGATGGGTTCCCCGGGCCGTCGCTCGCGGCCTACGAGAGCGGCTACCTCGGCTTCGCGCCGCAGAGGGGGCCGTCGGCCCTCGGCGTCGACTGCGTCGTCGCGGCCGTCTCCAGGGTCCCGGGGTCGGCGGCCGGCCTCTCGTCCAAGAACGACCGCGACGGCGCGGCCGGGATGGCCGAGGCGATACTGTCGCACGACGTCGCCCCGGTATGGGTGCCATCCCCCGAGATCGAGGGGCTCAGGGACCTCGCCGCCGCCCACGACGCGGCGACCGCCGGGCTCGCGGCGGCGAAGCGGCGGCCCCCGGCGCTCCTCGCCCGCCGGGGCTACGCCTACGGCGGCACGACGCCGGCCGGAAACCCGAGGAAGTACTGGACGTGCGGCCTCCTCAGGTGGCTCGACAGGGTCCGGCCCGCCGACGGCGGCGGCATCCGGGCGCCGGCGGCGCTGAGGGGCGGGGTCGAGGCGGCCGGCGAGGCAAGGGAGGCCCTCCTCGCCGAGTGCAGGGCCGCCGTCGCGGCGGGCCCCCTCTCGGCCGGGGTCGAGGCGCTCCAGTCCATCAAGGGGTGCGGGCCCGCGCCCGCCGCCGCCTTCGCGTCCGAGGTCGGCGACTTCTCGAGGTTCCGCTCCGGCAGGCAGGCGACGGCCCACCTCGGCCTCGCCCCGAAGCCGGAGGTCGAGCGGCGGCTCCGTGCGGCTCGGCGGGATCAGCGGGGCCGGCAACGCGCTCGTGAGGAAGTTGGCCGTTGAGGGTTCATGGTGCTACGCCGCGGCACGGCACCAGCCGAAGCTCATGCCAAGGGACACGGGCGTGCCCCTCGAGATAAGGATGCGCGGGGGGAAGGGGCCCGAGCGGCTCCTGCGGCGGCGCGAGGAGATGCTCGCCCGCGGCATGCCCGCGGCGAAGGCCAACACGGCCGCCGCCGCCGAGCTCGTGAGGTGGCTGCGGGCCCTCGGCGCGATGTGCCGGGAGGCAACCGAATAGACATAGCCCCCGTCCCGGCGAGCCGGGCGGCCTTCGGGGATACCCCCGTTCTCGCCGTGCGCGCGGCGGTCGCCGCGTTCGCGTCGACAGGCTTGGGGAACCCCCGCCGAAGGAGAGGATTGCGGGCCGCCGGAGCGGTATCCGCGGATATGGGACTGAGCCGAAGGCGTCGACGACATGCCGGGGGCGGACCGGGACGGGTTCAACGGCAGGCCCCGCCGACCGATTGCAAGCGGTCGGCGGGGCCATTGTGGCTCTTGACAGCGGATTGGGTCATATGAGCGAGCGACCCTCAGATGGAGCAAGGTGCCTTGAAAGAGGAGTGCGCTGGGCTATTTGCCCGCGCACGACGATTGAAAGGCAGATTGCCCATCTGAGGGCCGCGCAGCGTCGAGTCATCCGCCGTTCGTTAGAACGGCGGAACAAAGTGCAGGACTGTTCGCAGTAGCAAACTAAAGGCCAAGGGGTCCAGTCAACCTATCAGCAGCGATTGTTCAGCAGCTAGTTGAATTTGAAGATCTTTGAGGCAAGACGGTATAGGCCGAGTGTGGTTTTGTCTCCGGCACGGCCGCGCAGGTTGGTGAAGAAGCCAACCACACCGTAGCGTGCACGACGATACATGCGCTCGTCATAGGCCTTCAGATCATTCCACAACGTCTTCAGGCGCTCATCGGCACAATCCTCGTCGGAAAGCTTAGTAAGCACCGAGCAGATTGCCATCATCATGGTGAAATAGCCCATCATGTACGAGCGCAGACGCGACGACTCGACATCGCCGTACAGATGGAACGACTCCATCATGATGCGCGTCACGCGGAACTGCTGGTCCAGACGCTTGACCATCGTGGCTTCGTTGACGCTTTGGCCCTCACGGCCGATAAAGTAGCGATAGAGGTCGATGTCGGCGTAATACATGGTCTTGCAACGCGGCAGCGGCACGTAGGCGTAGATGTTGTCTACATAGAACGTGTGCGGCGGCATAGGCAGATTGGACGCGCGCAGCACATCCGTGCGATAGCACAGGCTGTGCATGAGCAGATTCTGGTCCAGACGGAAATGACCAATCTGGTCCCAGGTAAAGATCTTTTTTCGCGGCAGAGCAAACTTGTAGCCAATAGCGGTGTGCGTACCCTCGTAAACCTTCTCGTACACATAGTTCGAGATGAACAGGTCGACGCGCTGGTCGCGCTCCTCAAAACCTCGAAGGATCGAAAGCATAGTCGACAGGGCTGCGCCATCGAGCCAGTCGTCCGAGTCGACGACCTTGTAGTAGGTACCTTGCGCCTCACGCAAGCCCGAAAGGACGGCGATGCCGTGGCCGCCGTTCTCCTGATGCACCGCGCGGATGATGCCGGGATAACGTGTCTCCCACTCGTCGGCCTTGGCTGCCGTCTCGTCCTTGGAACCGTCATCGACGATGATGATCTCAATATCGGTGGCGTAATTGCTCCCCTCCAGAATGGAGGTGATGCAATGGTCCATGTCCTTGGCGGCGTTATACGAGGGAATACCGAATGATATGACTTTATGCATGGCAGGCGATAATCTCATCCGAAAGATCGAGGGCGGAGTTGGTCACGGCATCCATATCGTAGTAACGATACTCGGACAGGCGACCCACCGGGTGGAAGTTCGTCAGGTTCTGGACGCGCTCAAGATAGCGCTCATAGAGCTCGCGGTTCTCGGGCTCCAGAATGGCGTAATAGGGCGTCTCACCCGAGCCGGGCGTATAGGCCTTGGAATACTCCTTCATGATGGTGGTCTTGCCGGGCAGGACCTGACCAGTCATGTTCTTGAACTCGGTGATACGCGTGTAATCCTCGCTCGTGGTGTAATTGACGGTGCCCACGGGCTGGAACTGGTCCATATCGAGCGTCTCGAACTTCATGTCGAGCGTACGGTACGGCAGAGCTCCCAGGTCGAGGTTGAACAGCTCGTCGAGCGGACCGGTGTAGACGATCTCGCCGCCATAGACCTTGCCGTCGATCTTGACGGTGGTCTCGTCGATCTCGAAGAGGTCGCGGGCGTCCACGTCGCAGAACACATCAATCAGATCGTGGTCGAGCATGTGCTCGAACAGCGCGGTATAGCCGTCCTGCGGCATGCCCTGGAAGGGAGCCTGCGGGAAGTAGCGGTCATCGTCGCCCACAAAAACGGGAACGCGGCCGGTGATCGACGGGTCGATCTGGTCGGGCGTCTGGCCCCACTGCTTCATGGTGTAATGCAAAAAGACATTCTCATAGACGTAATCGGCGACTTCGGCAAGATCCGGGTCGTTCTTCTTGCGCAGCTCCATGATTGGCACCTTGACGTCCTTGCCGAAGGTCTCCACGAGCTTCTGATACAGCTCCTCGCCGCGCTCATCGCCAAAGGCGAGCTTGAGGCTCGCGTGGTTAAAGGGCACGGGCATAAGGGTACCGTTGATGTTGGCGAGCACCTTGTGCTGATAGTCCGTCCACTTGGTAAAGCGCGACAGGAAATTATGGACGCGCTCGTTAAAAGTGTGGTAGATGTGCGGACCGTACTCGTGGATAAGGATCCCGGCCTCATCAGCGCAGTCGTAAGCGTTGCCCGCGATGTGGCTACGACGCTCCAGAACGGCAACGCGATAGCCGATGGTCTCGGCGAGACGGCGGGCACAAACGGCACCGGCATATCCGGCACCAACGACAATCATGTCGTATGCACCGGCGTTAAAGCCTTCAGGCAGGCCTGAGGTAATCTGCATCGATACTCCTTGTCAAAAGCCACGGGCTCGTTAGCTGGGCTTTTCTCGAACATTCTTCGAGACATATTTATCAGAGCGATTATAGCGCTAATGCGTCCTATAATGAGCTTGCCACACAAGGAAAGCTCGAGCACCGCGGCGTACATTATTGAAAGGTAAACCCGCTAGCAGCGGGTTTATTCGTGTGCAGTCAGGCGCCTGGAGCTTAGCGAAACGCTTGTAAGGAGTAACATGAGCGATTTCCTTAACCGTATGAAGTCTGCCGCCAAGGCCGACCTTAAGACGATCGTCCTGCCCGAGGGCGAGGATCCGCGCACCATCGTCGCAGCCACCAAGATCATCGAGGAGGGCCTGGCAAAGATCGTCATCCTGGGCAACCCCGACGAGATCAACGTTCCCGGCGCTACCGTCATCGACCCGCGAAATGCCGAGAAGCACGAGGAGTACGCGCAGAAGTTTGCCGAGCTCCGCGCCAAGAAGGGTGTCACCATCGAGCAGGCTCGCGCCCAGGTGATGGACGCTACCTACTTTGGCACCATGATGGTCAAGATGGGCGATGCCGACGGCCTGGTTTCCGGCGCCTGCCACTCCACCGCCGACACCCTGCGCCCCGCACTGCAGATCCTTAAGACCGCCCCGGGCACCAAGCTGGTCTCGGCCTTCTTCGTTATGTGCACCGACACTCCGCAGTTCGGCACCGACGGCACGCTGATCTTTGCCGACTGCGGCCTCAACATCAACCCGTCCTCCGACGAGCTCTCCGAGATCGCCATCGCCTCCGCTCACTCCTGGTCCACCTTCATGGGCAACGTTGAGCCGCACGTGGCCATGCTCTCCTACTCCACTATGGGCTCCGCTGGCGGCGAAGTCGCCAAGAAGGTCCAGGAGGCCGTGAAATTCTGCAAGGAGAAGACTCCCGAGCTCGCCATCGATGGCGACCTGCAGCTCGACGCCGCCATCGTCCCCACCGTCGCCCAGCTCAAGGCTCCCGGCTCCTCCGTTGCCGGCAAGGCCAACGTGCTCGTGTTCCCCGACCTCGAGGCCGGCAACATCGGCTACAAGCTGGTCCAGCGCTTTGCCGGCGCCGACGCTTACGGCCCCATCCTGCAGGGCATCGCCAAGCCGGTTAACGACCTTTCACGCGGCTGCTCTGCCGACGACATCGTGGGTGTCGTGGCCATCACCGCCGTCCAGGCTCAGATGGCTGAGTAGCGTACGCACTCACCCGAAGGCCGTACGGGCTAACCCCTGAAAACGTCCTCGACCAAAGAAACGCCCCCGTTCTGCTCCTTCGGAGCTACGAACGGGGGCGTTTCTGGTCTGCGGAATGTTTTCAGGGGTTAGCCCGTACGGCCTTCTACCGCCACGTAGCAATCAGGGTATCTGGGGTGGACGGCGGCTTGGCTACGAGCTGGAGCTGAGGATCTGAATGGTCGGGTGCCGTTGCTGGGAGCGTAGGCGTTGCTGGTGATGATCACTTTGGGACTGAAATTTCCGCCTGCCAGCAAAAAGGCCTCCCGAGCTGTTGCTCGGGAGGCCTTTCGTTTACATGCAAACGGGTGCACTAGTTATTCGCGGTCAGACGCTCGACGTCGTGGGCGATCATGTATTCCTCGTCGGTGGGGATGACCATAACCGTGACGGAAGAGCCGGCGGCACTGATGACCTGCGGGCCGTTGCCCACGGCCTCGCGGTTCTTGTTGTTGTCGATGCGTGCGCCCAGCCACTCAAAGCAGTCGCAGAAGGCCTTGCGGATCGACCAGTCGTTCTCGCCGATGCCGGCGGTAAAGGTGATGGTGTCCACGCCCGCCATGGAAGCGATCATGGAGCCGGCCTGCTGCATGGCCTTGTAGGCGAACATATCGAAGGCGAGCAGGCAGCGCTCGTCGCCCTCGGAGGCGCGTGTACGGATGTCGCGGGCGTCGTTGGAGATGCCCGAGATGGCAAGCAGACCAGACTGCTTGTTCATCATGTCATCAACTTCCTGATAGCTGTAGCCTCCCTCGCGCTGGAGGTAGCACACGGTGGCCGGGTCAATGGAACCACAGCGAGTGCCCATCATCAGGCCGTCGAGCGGCGTGAGGCCCATCGTGGTGTCGCGGCACACGCCGTCCTCGATAGCAGCGAGCGAAGCACCGTTACCCAAATGGCATGAAAGCAGACGGTGGCAGCGCGAGCCCAGGATCTCCTTGGCCATCATCCACTCGTAACGATGACTCGTTCCGTGGGCGCCATATTTGCGCACATGATACTTGTCGCACACGTCCTTGGGCAGGGCGTAAGTGTAGGCAACCTCGGGCATGGTCATGTGGAACGAGGTGTCGAAGACCGCCACGTTGGGCAGCTCCGGATACTTCTCACGGCAATACTCAATCGCTGCGGCCTCGCCGTAGTTGTGCAGCGGAGCAAGCGGTGCCACCTCAAGAATCTTGGCCATAACCTCGTCGTCGACAACTGCGGAATCATCGAAGTGCCAGCCGCCCTGAACGATACGATGCCCAATGCCATCGATCGTAAAGTCGGTCTTCTCGAGCTCCTCGAGCACGCAAGCGATAGCAGAGCGATGATCGGGGAAGGGAACCTCCTCGGTCTGCTTGGCGCCACCGTTCTCGGAATGACCAAAGATACCCATGTCCGAGCCGATACGCTCGCAGTTGCCCTTGGCGAAAACCTCGCGGGTATCGGTATCCAGAAGCTGATATTTAAGGCTTGAGCTGCCGGCGTTGACAACAAGTACGTTCATGAGGCTCCTTTGCAGTGCAATACGGTCGACGCAGACCTCTTAAGGCGACCGTATTTTAATAAGAAGTTATCACATCTTAATAAATAGCTATCAGGCATATCGCCCAACGAGCGCAAAAGAGGGGCTGAACGGCACTTGGTCGTCCAGCCCCTCCCCTCTTGCAATTACTTGCCGTTGACGATGCGCTCGACGTCAGAAGCGATCATGAACTCCTCGTCCGTGGGAATGACGAAGATCTTGACCTTGGAATCCTTGGCAGACAGGCACCAAGCGCCGTCGCCACGCAGGGCGTTACGGGCATGGTCCATCTTGACACCCATAAAGGCCAGACGGTCGGCCACACCGGCGCGGACGGCCGGAGCGTGCTCGCCGATGCCGGCGGTAAAGACGAGCGTGTCCATGCCGCACATGGAGGTGGCCATCTCGGCGGCCTTGGCGGCAATCTTGTAGACGAACATATCGAAGGCGAGCTGAGCCTCGGAATCGCCAGCAGCAGCAAGCTCCTCGACGTTACGGCAGTCGTTGGTCTTTCCGCCGGTCACGGCCAAAAGGCCGGACTTCTTGTTCATCATCTCGTCGACCTCGTCGAAGGTGTAGCCGCCCTCGCGCTGCAGGTAGCACACGGTAGCCGGGTCGATAGAACCGCAGCGGGTGCCCATCATGACGCCGTCGAGCGGGGTAAGGCCCATGGTGGTGTCCATGCACTTGCCGTCCTCGATAGCGCACAGGGAAGCGCCGGAGCCAATGTGGCACACGACAACCTTGCGGGCCTCGCCGTTGGTCATCTCGGCAACCTTCTTGGAGATGTAGCGGTAGCTGGTGCCATGGGCGCCGTACTTACGGATGTGCAGCTTGTCGCAGACGTCCTTGGGCAGGGCGTAGGTCTTGGCGACCTCGGGCATGTTGAAGTGGAAAGCGGTGTCGTAGACCGTGACGTTGGGCAGGTCGGGATACTGCTCCAGGCAGTACTCAATAACGTTGGCCTCGGGGTTGTTGTGCAGCGGGGCGAGCGGGGCAACCTCGCGGATCTTGGCAAGAACGTCCTCGTCGACGAGGGAGGAATCGCCAAAGTACCAACCGCCCTGAACGATGCGGTGGCCGATGCCCTCGATCTTGACGCCGTTAGCCTCGAGGTCCTTCAGGACAACCTCGATGGCGACCTTGTGGTCGGGGAACTCGATGTTCTCGGTCACCTTCTTGGAGCCGTTGGCAGCGTGGGTGAAGGTGCCGCCGGTAAAGCAGACGCGCTCGCAGGAGCCCTTTGCGGACACCTTGTGGGACTTGGTATCGATGACCTGATACTTAAGGGTCGAAGATCCTGCGTTGACGACCAGAACGTTCATGTGTCTCCCTACTAACAGGCGGTGTGGCGCCGCCAGGTTACATACGCTTCAATAATAAACCCAAACGCCCTCGCGCTCGGGTTTATTGCGTTGATATATAAGTTATCGATGCCGCAGCTTCCGTTTCATTGCACGGCGCAGGCGTCCTCAGATGAGGTTCTCGCCCAGGTTCTTGCCGCCGAGGACGTGCATGTGGAAGTGCATGACAGTCTGGCCGGCGTTGACGCCCTTGTTGGAGATGACGCGGAAGCCGTCCTCCAGGCCCTTGGCCTTGGCA
Source organism: Coriobacteriaceae bacterium (assembly GCA_902362275.1). Lineage (GTDB taxonomy): Bacteria > Actinomycetota > Coriobacteriia > Coriobacteriales > Coriobacteriaceae > Collinsella. The sequence continues at coordinate 15,528 of CABIWB010000003.1, forward strand.
ACCTCCTGGATGGCGTGGGCCATGGCGCCCATGGTCTCAGCCGGCACGTTGTCGGCGATGTCGCCGTAGTGCTTCTTGGGGATCACGAGCGTGTGGACGGGCGCCTGGGGATTGAGGTCATCGAACGCGATGACCTGATCGTCCTCATAGACGACAGTCGAGGGGATCTCGTGGTTGGCAATTTTGCAGAAAATGCAATCACACATGCTGGTTCCTTTCTAGTGACAACGCAAAAAGTCGTGTTGTTCAGTGAAACACCAAGACAGTTTAGCCCACTTCAAAGATCCCAATTGAGCGAATTCTATTCCTCTGCAATCGCAATGGCCAGAGAGCTCCATCCATACGCTCGCATCTATTTAGAAGCCTTGACCTCAGGAATGATCAATACCGGAAGGACAGATAGACCGTAAAGCAGAGCAATAAGCATCATTTGTTTGTCGTAATCTGAACCGGAAATAGCCGCAATCCCAATAGGAAGCATATAAGAACCCAAAAGGCTAACTTCGGCCATAATGCCGCCAGCGCTGCCCGCATAACGAGTGCCGATTTCTGCAAATGAAACTGGCAGAGCTTGAACAACTGGACCCATCATGCTCGTAACGATGCCGCACACTGCAAGCAATACCCCCATGGACTTCAAGCCCGAGGCAAACCACGCAACTGCAATTGAAATAGAGCCAAGAAGCCCGACAATCACAAGATACGGTCGCGCAAGGCGGCATTTACCGTAAAGTATCGGAGCAATCAAGCAGCCGATAATCCCAGCAGCGGTTGTCAGCGCCGCCATTTCGCCGGCCGTCGAAGCATCGGTGCCTCGCACAAGCTCAAGAGCCTGAGGTAGCACACCGGAAAAGGCGGTCGTGGCGGCAAGTGAGAAAGCGGCGCAAATCGCGCAAAGCCAAACGTTACGCGAACGAAAAGCAGTCAGAAGGGCTTGGTCGTGCTCAACGCCATCAGGAATAAGTGAGTCATGCTGTGCGTTCTTACCAAATAAACCCCAGAAGATAGTCAGAACGACCAACAACGCTTCTGCAACTGTATAGCCCATTAGCACGGAAGACATAAACGCCGATGACGCTTGCGCCGCCGCAATGCCAAAGCAAGTCGCCGCATAGTAAATGCCCATCGCAACATCCGTCTTATCTGCAAACCAAAGTCCAAGCGTCTTTGCATTATTGGCAGTCAATGCCGCCATCCCCACGCCGATGCAAAACATCGAGACAAGTTGAGCAGGATAGTTCGATAGGGTGAAAATTCTGATAGCGCCGCCAACCAAAGAAACACAGAACCCGCCAAGTATCACTACTTTGGGCCCAAGCCTATCTCCAAGTGATCCGAACGGGAGACTAAAGAAAACGGCCGCAAGCATTGGCGCCAGAAAGAGAGATGAGAATCCGACAGGGTCGATATTCATCTGAGGCATGATGACCGTAGCATAGGCAGCGACCTGATACTGCATGAAGTTGCCCAAAAAACAGAGACCACACGTCAACAGCAATATTAACCAGCGGTAACCACTCGAAGCCCGCTTTTGCTCAACTTTGTGCGCAACTTCGCACGCTTCACCATCCATTGCACCAACCTCACATTAAAAATGGTCGCGACCCCCATATCAACTGGAGGTCGCGACCAGGCAAAACACCGATTAATTATGATTCAGAAGTCTCAGGCATCTCGGCTTTTGCCGCCGCACCAGTCTCGGGCAACATCGCAATAGGCAAAACGCTCGCAAGGAAAAGAATCGATTCGATCGTAAAGTTCAACGTCCAATTGTCACCAGAAATAGACGAAACAATAACGGGAACAAAATAGGAGCAGAGAAGGCCGACAGTACCGATTATTCCACCAGCGCTACCGGCATATTTCGCGCCAATCTCAGGAAGATCAGGAGTCATTGCCTGAATAATGGGGCCAGAAAGAGCGGTCATAAAACCATTGAGGACGAGAGCAACCCACATGACAGTGCCAAGCGGCAAAAACCAGTTTGCAACCATTACAACGGCGGCAATCACCGTGGTTACAATGAGAAACGGTTTATTCTTACCGAGCTTGAGGACGGCAGCCGGTCCCGCAAAACAAGCAAAGAAGCTACCAACTGTAATAATTGCTGCCATAGATCCAGCGGTGGCAGTATCAACGCCGCGAACGAGCTCAAGCGCAGACGGCAGAATTGCGCAATATGCCGTGGTTGAAGCGAGGGTAAGACCATAAGCCAAGGCAATGCACCAAACGCCGCGCGACTTAGCGGCAATCTTAATGTACTTCATAACCGGCTCGGGCTCGGGCATGGGCTCGCCCTCCGGGACGTTCCTCATAAAGAAGATCCACAGCGCAGCAGTTACAGCTTCGGCAATAGCAGCGACCAGATAAGACACGTCAAGCGTAGGAAAATAAGTGCTGAATGCCTGGGCTATCACGATGGACACACATGAAGCAGCATAGAAAACTCCCACGGCAAGGGAGGTCTGCTGTTTAAACCAGGAACCCAGCACCTTTGCCAGATTGGCATTGAGCGCCGCAATGCCAAAGCCGATCATAAACATCGAAACGATCTGCACGGTAAAGTCATTAATCATGAAATAACGCAGAAAGCCGCCTACAGCAGAAAGCACCATGCCAATTGACACGACAAGCTTAACGCCGTAGCGATCAGCAAGAGATCCTGCAGGAATCGACAAAAACACAGCGGTGAGCATCGGCATCAACATGAGATTGGTAAGCCCACCGGCATCGATGCCGAGAGTCGTCATCACGACGACACCCCATGCTGAAACCTGATATTGCATGAAGTTTGCCATGAAGCAAATGAGACAAACTACGAATAAGATCATCCACCGATAACCCGATAGCTTTTCTTCTTGAGCCATTTCTTTCTCCTTACGCAGGGATAGTTCAAGCTGAATTCAATGGGGCTAATTAGCCCACTCCATTGCGGCTTCTTTCACTAATCGTTGAGTAGTACCTCGTACATAGGACGGAACACCGAATCTTCTTTGGCATGCAGCGAATGCACCGGCTTCCACTCGTTTTCGTCAATTACCATATGAATGTGGTTCTCAGCGGTATAGGGGTCCCATGGTGCCTTGCCCTCAACAAACGGTTTGCCCGTCTTCGCAAAGCTGAACCACGCATCGTTCATTTCATCCGCGAGATGCGCTGGAGGATTGTCACCCGTAAACATCAGACCACTCGCGGTATCAAGATTCTTGAAAACGAACGGCACCTCGATTGCGTGGCAAGAACCCATTCCCTCGACACGAGATTTATAACGGAACAAATAGTTGTACACGGGCTTAAACGCCGACTGCTCTTCAGCCATAAGGTCGGTGCCGACAAAGAAACCGGTTGAGTTCATAAAATTGGTGTAATTCTCGGCAAAATCGCGCTCAGGCCATGCCTTTCGATATGCTTGCTCCCAGTAATCGATATCAATCTGATCATCAAAATGAATCGGGAATTGGCCGTGCCAGAATCCGGGAAGGTCATCGAAATAGAAATGGAAATAAGTAAACTCGTCCTCGGTACATCCAATCATGATATCGATATCCTTGGCTGCGCCCTCCGCCCAGGCCTTCATCGGCTTCTTGGGAAGAAAAGACCCGTCGCAAACCGGCGAGAAAATTAGCGACACTTCGTAGGTATGACGATCGCACCACACCTGCATGCCCTCAATGAGCTCGTCTGCCGACTTCGCTAAGAGCTCTTGGGCGGTTTTGCATCCCATGATTTCGGCGAACTCCCGAGCAAAGTACTCGCCGCGCTCGCGGGTCTTATAAAGCTGGATAGGGCCGGACTCCAAAATCGCACGTTGGAAATACTTATTTGCCTCTGGCAATATGGAAAGAAGAGCCTGGCTGGAAGAGCCTGCCGACTCACCGAAAAGCGTGACACAATTGGGGTCACCGCCGAAGGCCGAAATATTCTCATGCACCCACTCGAGCGCACGGATTTGATCAAGAATGGCAAGATAGCCGGCGTCTTTGTAGTCCTCTCCGCCCGGCAGGCAATCGAGCAGCAGCGACCCAAACAAGTTCAGACGGTAGTTAATCGAAACAATAACGACATCCTTCGCTGCCGCAAAATTGGAGCCGTTATATAGCGGGTCGGCAGATCCACCTGAGAAGTAGGCACCACCATGGATATATACCATGACAGGAAGGTTCTTGCGTGCGTGTCCCCTGACCCACACGTTAAGGCTCAGGCAATCCTCCCCTTGCTCATGAAGCGAAGCGAGTTCAACTTCATCGATAAATTGCCTGGCAGAATGCCCGAATTCCACGCATTCAATTTCCTCATCGGAATCATCAAGGCGCTCAGGGGCACGCCAACGAAGATCACCTACCGGCTGCTTTGCATAGGGAATGCCCAAAAAAGCTTCAACCCCGTTTTCGAGCGTCTTGCCCGAAACTATACCCGTCCTAGTCTTGACCTTCATTGCTTGTCCTTCCTCACAATTAAGATGCTAGATCGATATGATTTAAGCTAGCTGGCTTGAAACCATCTTAGAATTTGGAGAAAGTCAAAGGTCAACGACGTGTTTCGATGGAATACCAGCTGGATACCAAGCGCTTAAGACCGTTCACCTCGTCAAAACGACCGCTTGCCCGACAATGACGGAGTAACAAACATTAGAATAGCTCCAAGGTTTTGAGTGGCCCTAGGGCAGTCGGAAGGTGTGACATGGAACGCGAGTTTTCCCTTAATATCAAGCAGACGGCCGGCCTCTACGGCGTAAGCGCAGACACTCTTCGCTATTACGAGGCAATTGGTTTAGTTGCCCCAAAGCGCGGGGCGAATGCCTACCGTGAATACAGGAAGGACGATTTCGGCAGACTCAACATCATCATGTCAATGCTCAATATGAACTACACGCTTAGCGAAATCAGATCTTTCCTAGATAACCATTCACTCGAAACGAGCTTTGAACTGTTCAGCAACGAACTTGATAGCATCGACGCAGCCATAGCAAAACTATCGCAACGGCGCCGAAAGATCGAGCATTGCATGCAGAACATATCCATGTCGTTAAGAGCACGCGAGGAAAAACAGTCGAGGGTGGTTCATAAGGGACCCCGAGGATATGTCATCGTAAGCGAGGATGAGCTAAGCGGCGACATAATTCCCTACGCCACCATTAAGCGCATGAAAGAACTCGGGATGGAAATCGATTCGATACACACGGTTCCATGCTTCATCCTTGACCCATCGCGCAGAAGCGCCGACGGTTGCCTGGTAGCAGAGAAGACGCTGCTTTCACTCGGATCAATCGACAATAAAGGGTGCGAGATTTTCCCAGAAGGCGACTATCTTTGCAGGACAACCACCGGACCTGCAGAAATAACGCCGACAATATGGAGGGAAATGAATGAATTCATGGACCAGAATCATCTCATTGCCGCAGGGCCTCTTTTAGAATTCTGGTATGTAAGCGAATACATATCTGACAATCAAGATGAGTATTAACACACGCTTGAAATAATGGTGAACCCAGTGAAATCGAGCAGCGATAGCGTCTCGACCCATCTTTAGCGCGCTGAAAGGCACGCCACATTCACCCCTAATGGCCAGCCACCTGGGTAGTCTTTTTGGGACGGGGCTTTTTTGACTACTTTCTCGCAAACGCAAGTGCTCGGCGAGGCAGCCGACAAGAGGTAGTCAAAAAAGCCCCGTCCCAAAAAGACTACCCCAAAGTGGGCTGCGGGATGGTTAGAACGAGAGGTTGTCGTCGGTGTTGGCGGCTTCGCCGTCGGCGAGCACGTCGTTGCCGTCGACGTCCTTAAGAAGCACCGAGACCTTCTGCTCGGCATCGGACAGGCGGGTGCGCAGACTCTTGAGAAGCTCGACGCCGCGGGTATAGCTCTCGAGCGACTCCTCGAGCTCCATATCGCCCGACTCCAAGCTGCGAATGATGAGCTCCAGCTCCTGCGAGGCCTGCTTGTACGTAAGCTGCTCGACCGGGGTCTTCTCTGCCATATCTGTTTCCTTTCCTAAAGGTTTATCGCTATGAAACGCGGCCTACTCGACCGTATCGACCGTTGCCGCCACGTTGCCGTCTGCCATGCGCACGCGGATGGCGTCGCCGGGCTTAAAGGTCTTGACGCTCGTAGCCACACCATCATCGCTGTACGTGATGGAATAGCCACGGGCAAGCACTTTGAGCGGCGACAGAGCATCGAGCGACGCGGCAGCTCGGCCCAGGTCGGACACTGGCTTGTTGAGCATCGTGCGCCCCTGATGCTCCAGGCGAGAGCTCGCGAGCGTGAGCGCATGGCGTTTGCCATCGAGCCCCGAGGTGCTTGCAACCAGGCGCTCGGGCAGGCGCTCAAAGTTGGAGCGGAATGTCCCGACCGAGCGTACTATGGCGCCCGACAGGCGATCGGCAGTCAGCGCAAGCTCTGACTCGCGACGCTCAACCATAAACGTTGGGTCGTTGAGGCACGGGCGGCACGCAGCCGCATCGAGCGCATCGCCCAAGCGAGCCGTATGGGTATTCCAGGCACGGCGACCGCGCTGATCGAGCATCTCCAGGTCGACCTGGGCCGACCCAATCATCGATGCCATCGCGGCACCCAGACGCTGATAGCGCGCCTCGAGCACATCGGCCAACTCCGTCATAGCCGGCGCCACCGATTCGGCCGCCGCCGTAGGCGTAGAGGCGCGACGGTCGCTCACCATGTCGCAAATCGAGGTATCGGGCTCATGGCCAATGCCGGTCACCACGGGCACGGGACAAGCCGCCACCGCGCGGGCAAGCTCCTCGTCATTAAAGGTCATGAGGTCCTCAAAGGAGCCGCCGCCGCGCACCAACAAAATACAGTCGGGCGCCGGCGTAATGGAAGCGGCGCGGCGCAGGCCCTCAATGAGCTCTGTCGGCGCACCCTCGCCTTGTACCTTGGCACCCACGCAGACGAGCTCGACGAGCGGGTTGCGACGACGCAATGTGCGCTTGACGTCGTCGATTACGGCACCCGAAAGCGAGGTGACGACCGCCACGCGAGAGCAGAACACCGGGATGCGGCGCTTGCGCGCTTCGTCCATCAGACCCTCACGGCGTAGCTTTTCGGCCAGTTGCGCCACTTGTTGACGCAGCAGACCCTCCCCCGCCAGCGAAAACGAGCGAGCGACAAAGCTCATGCGGCCCGTAGCCTTATAGAGATTGAAGCTGCCCTTAAAGCTCACCTGCATACCGTCGCGCAGATCGAACGTGCGCTTGAGATAGGCACCCTTCCAAATGATGCAGTCAACGGCGGCCGAATCGTCCTTGATCTGGAAATAGCAGTGGCCGCTTCGGGCGTTAGGACCACGAAAACCCGTGACCTCGCCCAAGACGCTCAGCTGCGGAATGGCATCGAGCGCACCGGCGGCGATCTCCACCGCCTGGCTCACGCTGAGCTCCTTGCGCTCTTGCTCGTCCGAACCGTCGAACTCGGCGGAAACGGCATTACCGGTTAGGTTCCAGCCTGCCACGCAGCCTCCTTTCGTTATCGAGCACAGAGGCTCCGGCCCCGTGCGAAATTAAGTCCAACACATAGTACAGCGCCGCGAGGACACAAATCCCCGCGGCGCCTGCCTGTCCCATTTGTTATCGGTTGGAGTTTCTGTTGTAGCGAGCCATAAGGTAGAGCAACTGAATGATCGAAGTGAGCGCTGCAGCCACATAGGTAAGAGCGGCTGCCGTCAGTACCTTCTTGGCGCCGTTGACCTGCTTGGAGCTCATGCCCGACTGCTCGATGTACGCCACAGCACGTCGGCTGGCGTCAATCTCGACAGGCAACGTAACGAGTTGGAACAGCACACTAAACGAGAAGAAGATCAACGCGAGGGTCGTGAGCCCGGCAATGTTCATAAACAGGCCCAAGAGTAACACGATGGTCCAGGTGTTCTGGGTAAAGTTGACGACCGGCACGAGGGCGGTACGCACTTTCATCATGGCATAGCCGCTTTGACGCTGGGCGGCATGGCCCGCCTCGTGGCAGGCGACGGCAACGCTTGCGACCGAACCGCCCGAACGGTTGGCATCCGACAGATACAGGTTGTTGTCCTGCGGGTTGTAATGGTCGGTGAGCTCGCCAGCGACACCCTTGATACCCACGGCGCTACAACCGTTGGCATCGAGCATGCGGCGAGCGACTGTGGCACCCGTATCGCCGTCCGAGCGAACCTTGGACCAGGTTTTGTACGTCGAGTTGATATAGTTCTGTGCGGCAAGGCCAAGCACCGTGCAGACAAGAACAACCAGCAGGTACAGCGGGTCGATGCCAAAGCCGTATCCATAGTAATAAGTCATGCGAATTCCTCCGAGTCGAGTTACACGTTGGAGGCATTTTACCCACTCAACCGGCTAGGCTTCCCTACAGGAGCTCGATTTTGCCGTCCTTCACCGTCAACCCCATATTGCCGGAAAGCAGATCGTCCAGGCGCGAGCCCACAAGCTCAAAGCGCCAACCTTCGCGCAGGCGGCTCTGCTCGGGATGCTCAATGTAGTCGGCCAGGTCATCGCGCGAGGCAATGACCGAGGTCGCAACGCCTGAGCGCTCGGCAACCAGGCGGATAAGCGCATACATAAGGTCAGTCACGCTCTCCAGCTCCGGCGAAATCTGACGATGTCCGCGCACCAAGAGCGGCAGGCGATCGTGCGGACAGCTCGCACCGCGCTTGATGGCCATGAGCGCACCGTCCACGTCGCGCTCCCCCAATTGATCGGTACCGCGAATGCTACGGAACTCCTCAACGCGCACGGGATTGCGCTTAACGAGCGCTAGCAGCGTATCGTCGGACATGACCCACTTGCGCGGGATGTTGCGGCGCTCGGCGCGGTCCTCGCGCCAAGCGGCAAGCTCACGCGCGATGCCCAACTGGTGGCGGCTACAGGAGTTGATGCGCTTGACCTTGCGGAATGCCTCGTGACGATCGGCGCGGTAGTGCGACTCGTCGGCCAGCGGGCGCAGCTCGTCGAGCACCCAGTCCACCCGGCCCAGCTCGCGCAGGCGACTCATCATCTCGGTATAGGCGACGATCAGGTACTTGACGTCATCGATCGCATACTCAATCTGCTTATCGGTCAGCGGGCGGCGCGACCAGTCGGTCAGTGACTCGGTCTTGGGCAGCGATACGCCGCAGAACGTCTGAACAAGCGCGCCATACGAAATCTGCTGGCGCTCGCCCAAAAAGGCGGCGGCGACCTGCGTATCGAAAATCGGTCGTGGCAGCACGCCCACGGTATGGAGCATGACCTCCATATCCTGCGAGCACGCGTGGAAGACCTTGGTCACGCTCTCGTCGGCCATAAGCTCGGCCAGCGGCGATAGGTCGTCGATTACCAGGGGATCGACCGCGACGCTCTCAGCAGGGGTGGCAATCTGAACCAAACATAGACGCGGATGGAACGTGCGCTCGCGCAAAAACTCGGTATCGACGGCAATCGCGTCGAACTCACGGGCGCGCTGGCAAAAGTCGAGTAGAGCCTGATGTGTGGAAATGTACATATCAACCCATCGAATAAGGTTAGGCCCGAAAAACACGGGTAGGATATCGGCATTGCCTTACAACTATACTCGGTTAGTCACAGAACGGGAACGTAAGTATGCGCTGCCTTATCATCCACAACCCGGCATCGGGCCCCAGCTCAGATGAAATCTACGCATTCACGCACGCCCTCGCGCAGGGCGGCGACGAGGTCGTGATGCGTTTTATCGGCGATGGCATGGAGCCCGAGGACGCCGTGGCAGACGTGCGCGAGTTTGACCGCGTGGTCGTTTCGGGCGGCGACGGCACCGTCTCCAACGTGCTCGATCAGATGCGCGGATGCGGTGTCCCCACGCTCGTCTTCCCCTCTGGCACAGCCTGCCTGTTCTTCAACAACATCGGCAATGCCCCCGAGGCAGCGGCGCTCGCCAAGGCCTGCCGCGCCGGTCGCACGGTCAAAGTGGACATGGGCGAGCTCTTTTGGCTCGACGAGGACGGCAACGAGAAGCGCCACGGCTTTATCATCATCGCCGGCTCGGGCTTCGACGCCGAAATCATGATGAAGGCCGCTCCCACCAAAAACGACATCGGCGAGATCGCCTACTTCCTCTCTGCGCTCGCCACGCCCAACCCCACGGTGGCGCACTTTACGATTGAGCACGACGGCATTGTCGAGGAGCTCGACGGCATCTGCTGCATGGCCGGCAATACCTCGGTCATCCAAAACGACATCAACCTGTTCCCCGACTGCCGCATGAACGATGGCATGGTCGACATTGCGGTCATCGAACCCGTGCGCACCGTGCAGCTGTTGCCTACTGTGATCACCGCTGCGCTTGACCCCGCCGGTAAGGTACTCGGGCGCCCGCAGTTCAAGATCATCCAGACCAAGGAAGCCAAGATTACCTGCACCCCGTCGCTGGGCATGCAGTTCGATGGCGAGATTATCTCCAGCAATTCGGGCGTCTTTGGAGCCCGCGCGCTTCCGCAATGCCTCGACCTCATCGTCGACGAATTCTCACCGCTTGGTAAATAGGAGGACCCCATGAACGACAATCCCCTGATCGGCTTTATCATCATCGTTTTGGCCATGCTCGTCGGCTATGCGATCAACGTGATCCACCGCCGGAAGAAGTAATTCCACATTGGTATGATATTCATCCAATTATCGTCTCCCCTGCTGTTTATGCATTTGCCAAACAGCGGGGGATTTTTCATTTCGGTATTTCCAGACGCTTTATCCAGATACAGTAATTGCAGGGCGTCTTTATTTGGCTAAAGCTACAGACTGAGTATAATTAACCGCTCATCGTATATTTCATTACGCTTATCGAGTAAGTATTTTTCATAGATGAATATTGTTTCCGATTCGTTACGCTAAGGGAGTGTCTTTATTGGCTGAAGCCCTCTGGCGACAGAGGGCTTTCGCACGCTGGAAGGGATTATGAGGAAAACTCACCCCGTCAACGCGCTCAAAAAGCTGGGCATAGGCCTCGCCTTTGGAGCTGCAACCATCATGTCCATGCCGACCTCTGCGCTCGCCTGCACGCAGATGTACATGGGCAAAGATCTAACGGCCGACGGCAACACGTACTATGGCCGTGCCGAGGACTTTGGCAAGCGCTATCTCAAGCACTATGGCATCGAACCCGCCCACGAAGCCGGCTTTACGTACAGCTCGAATGAGTCTGCTTTCGAATACACTTCGAATAAGCCTACATATCGCTACAGCTACGTACGTGACCATCCCTCCAATTGGGAGGGCCACACCGACGCCTACTCCGAAGCCGGTATCAACGAGAAGGGTGTCTCTTGCTCCGCTACGCTGAGCACCTCCTATAACGAGGATGCCAAAGCAGCAGACCCAATCGATGAGGCTACCGGCATCGGCGAGTACAGCTACGGCAGCGTCATCCTGGGCCAGAGCGCCAATGCCCGCGAGGGCGTCGAGCTCCTCGGCAGCCTGATCGACGAGCAGGGCACTTGCACTAACGACCAGATCATTATCGCCGACAACAACGAGACCTGGCTGTTCGCCACGCTTTCTGCCCATCAATGGATTGCCATGAAGCTGGCCGACGACGTCGCCTCACTCAACCCCAACATCGGCAGCCTCAACTACGATGTCGACCTGAACGATACTGAGAACTGCCTGCACTCCAAGGACATCGAGTCCATGCCCGTGGAGAAGGGTTTCGCCAAATACTCCGCTGACGGTAAATTCGATGTCGCCCAAACGTATGGCGAAAGCCTCGCCGATTCTGGCGTTAACCAATGGTCCCGCTATGTGCAAGGCCGCCATTATTTTGCTAGTCAGCTGACCGAAGGCACGGATTACGAAATTAAAACTATCACCGATAAGGATGGAAAACCCGTCCAAAAGGGAGCTATGGTCAGCGAAATCCAGCCTCTGTTCTTCAAGCCTGGCAAGTCTGGTTGGAGCACCTTTGAGCTGATTCGTGCCTTCGGCAACCGCGGAGAGAACGTCCCTGGTCTCAACGCGAACACTGATGGCGTTTATTGCATCGGCAGCGAGCGCAACACCGAGATCAATCTCTTCCAGATTCGTCGCGGGTATGATCCCGAAGTCGCTACCATCCAGTGGGAAATGCTCTCCCGTGCCGCGTACTCTGTCGCCATCCCGCTGTACTCCGCTCTGATAACTGAAGTTAGCCCCTACTTCAGCGATCAGACCGTCTCCTTCGACCACTGCAATGCGAAAGACGTCGTGTACAACGAGGAGCCCGAGAACTCCATTAACTACGTCCTCATGGACATCAGCTCGCTCTGCTTTGAGAACCCTGACACCCTTGGTACCAGTGTCCGCACCTACCTCGACGCGCTCCAGAACGAGCTCATCGAGCAGAACAAGGAAGTTGACGCCGCTATGCTGGCCGAGACGACCACCGAGGGTCGCACCGCTCTGGCCAACAAGGCAGGCAAGGCTGCCACCGAGAACACCTACAAGAAGTGCAAGGCCCTGCTCCAGGAGATGCGCGCTTATCAGAAGGCCGGAAACTTTGACGAGCGCTTCACCCCGAGCGACCTGAACACCGAGACCAAGGGCCTCAAGGAGTCCATCACCTACGCCAAGGACGCCCTTGCCACCGACCCGGTCACCCCGGATCAGCCCGGCACTCCCGAGCAGCCCGGTAAGCCCGAACAGCCCAGCACCCCCGAGCAGCCTGAGCAGCCCACTAAGCCCGAGCAGCCCGCTGTCAAGCCTGAGAAGCCTGGCAAGTCGGACAACACCACGACCACGGTAACCACCAACAAGACGAACACCAAGGGCGGCCTGCCCACCACTGGCGATCGTTTTGATGGCCGCATGGTGGCCGCATTCGCCATCGCTGGCGTTGCCGTCATCTCCGCAGGCGGTTATATCCTCTATCGCCGCAACAAGGAGTAATCCCTCACTGGTGCGGGCGGGATGGCACGGTTCGTCCCGCCTGCCTTTTTGACCAGTGGGAAACACCGCTGAAATCTTTTCAAAAAAGATTTCCCCGCAAACACTTTGCTGTGCTATAGTGCAGCGCAACAGCAATCAGGTGCTACTGCGCCACGGCATCACGAAAGGAGCCACCGATATGAAGAACACGATGAAGTCTCTCAACAACTGGTGGTGGCGTGATGCGAATACGATCGGTCGACGGTGAGTCCCTCACGCCTGTTTTTGCGCTCTAGGTGATTGGAAGGCCTCCGGTTTCGACCGGGGGCCTTTTTCTATCTCGAGCCCGATCGCATTCGCATCACGCGCCTCCGCTTTTCTCTTACACCCCCTTCCGAAAGGATTTTCACCATGTCCCAGAACACCACCGCCACCCAGCCCCGTACCGTCCAGACCGCCGACCGCGGCAAGCTCGATGTCCGCGCCCTTGTCCTGCTCGCCATCCTGCTTGCCGCCGGCTTCATCCTCAACTTCACTGTTGGCAAGGCCATCTCGGGCATCTCGGGCGGCATGATCAGCCCCGAGTTCATCATCTCGGCCTTCTGCCTCACTATCCTGGTCGTTCGCCCCAATATTGGCCAGGCGCTCGTCATCGGCCTCATCTCGGCCGCCGTGATTCAGATCACCACCACCTCGCCGTTCGTCGATTTTGCCGCCGAGGGCATCGCCGCTATGCTCATGGCCGCCATCGTCAACGCCGCTGGCAAGAACGGGCAGGTTAAGCCTGCCATCGCCATCGTCGCAACCTTCGTGACCACCTTTGTCTCGGGCGTTATCTTCATGGTCATCAAGATGGCCATGCTCGGCGTGGTGGGCGAGCTCGCTGCCGCCATGCTGCCCGTCGTCGCCATGACCGCCGTCTTTAATGCCATCCTGGTCGGCGCCCTCTACCTGCCCATCCAGAAGGCCCTGAAGCTCAACTAACCCGCTCGGCTTTACGAGCCACCCCATCTTGGCGTTCATTCGTCGCTCGCGTACCCAAGTACGCTTCGCTCCTCTTTCGCGCCAACCTGGGGCCCCTCGTAAAGCCGTCTCCGTACTCCATTATTCAAAATTAATCCCCTTTTCGATTTAACCCCTTTCGTGGGGGTCTAGGACACGCTTATCTCAAATCCCACTTTAAGGAGAACATCATGGCCACCAACACTCAGGCTCGTACTATTTCTGCCAACGCCGCTTCCAAGAAGGGCATCCTCGATATCACCTCGCTCGTCCTGCTTGCCGTTCTGCTCGCCGCCGGCTTTATCCTCAACATGACCGTCGGCAACGCTCTTGCCGCAACGGGCATTAAGCCGCAGTTCATCATTGCTGCCTATGCCCTGGCCATCGCACTTACGCAGGCGAGTTTTGCCCAGGCAGCCATCTTTGGCATCCTGTCGGCCGCCGTCATCCAGATCACCACGTCAATCCCCGGCCTCAACTTTGTGACCGAGCTTGCCGGCGCGCTGACGATGGCGGCGCTCGTCAAGTCCAACATCGGCGGCAACAAGGTCAACCCCTTCATCGCCGGCCTGCTCACCACCTTGGTCTCGGGTGCCCTCTTCGCCGTCCTGGGCACCGTCATCATGGGTGCCGCGCTGCCCACGGCGCTTGCCAAGGTGCCCATCGTGCTCGGCACTGCCGTCTTCAACGCCGTCGTGGTCCAGGCCCTCTTCTTCCCCCTGCGCAAGGTGCTCGGCAAATAGCCTGATATGATGGACAGGCCGCGCACTAGCGGCCCCGTCACCAAAGACTGTCCCAAACAGCTAGCTTTTGGGGACGTTCTTAGACGACTAGTCATGTAAGAACGTCCCCAATGACTATGAAAGGTATCCATGAAAACGATCATCAACGTCGACGATGTCTCGTTCTCCTATGGTGCGCAGACCGAGCAGGCGCTTAAGCACATCTCGCTCGACGTGAACAAAGGAGATTTCATCGGCATCATCGGGCCCTCGGGCGCCGGCAAGTCTACGCTTGCCGCCTGCCTATCGGGCGCCGTGCCCCACCACTACACCGGCACGTTCTTTGGGTCCGTCATGGTTGACGGCCACGACACCTGCGAGGTCTCGCTCACCGATGTGTCACAGATCGTCGGCAGCGTGTTGCAGGACATCGACACGCAGATGGTCGCCTCGGTCGTCGAGGACGAGATGCTCTTTGGCCTCGAGAACTTTGGCGTTCCCCACGACCAGATCGAGCAGCGCGTGAGCGAAACGCTCAAGACCGTCGGCATCAGCGACCTGCGCGACCGCGAGATCGCCACGCTCTCGGGTGGACAGAAGCAAAAGGTAGCCATCGCCGCCATCCTCGCCATGCGCCCGCACGTCTTGGTTCTCGACGAGCCCACCGCGGCACTCGACCCCGCCAGCTCCACGTTGGTCTTCGAGACGCTGCGTGAGGCAAACCGCACACTTGGAATCACCATCGTCGTCGTTGAGCAAAAGGTCGCCCTGCTCTCGGAGTACTGCAACCGCGTGCTCGTGCTCAACCATGGCGAAATCGCGCTGCAGGGCGAGCCGCACGAGGTCTTTGCGCATACCGATGAGCTCCGCACCATCGGCGTCGACTGCCCCCGCGTCACACGCATCTTCAATAGTCTCGAGGCCGATGGCCTGGCAAACGGAACCCCTTGCTTGGATGTCGACGAAGCAGAGCGTCTGATTTCGGGCATCGTCGACCCCGCACGCGCTGCTAGCGACACCCAAGCGCCCGCCGGCTCACCGCACGCACCGTCGCTGCGCCCGCACGCCAAGGACGCCGAGCCCGTGCTCACCTTCGATCACGTTGAGTTTGCCTACCCCAACGGCGGCGCTGCCGTCCACGACCTCAACCTGACCCTCTACCCCGGCGAGCTCGTGGGCATCGTCGGCCAAAACGGCACCGGCAAGACTACGCTTACCAAACTGCTCACGGGCCTGCTTAAGCCTGCCTCGGGCAGCGTGCGCGTTACGGGCCTGGACACCGCCGCGGTCCCCACAAGTCGCATCGCCCGCGAGGTCGCAACGCTCTTCCAAAACCCCGACCGCCAGATCTGCAAGGATACCGTGCTCGACGAGGTCGCTTTTGGACTGGAGCTTGCCGGCATCGACCGCGCCGAGGCCCTGCGTCGTGCTCAGCTCGTCATCGACCGCTTTGGCCTGCCCGCCGACGAGGCGCCCTTCTCGCTTTCGCGCGGCCAGCGACAAATGGTGGCGCTCGCCTCCGTCGTGGTCGTAGAGCCCAAGATCGTAGTACTCGACGAACCCACGAGCGGCCTTGACTACCGTGAGTGCATGACCGTCATGGAAACGGTACGCACCATGGCCGAGCGCGGCTGCGCCGTAATCATGGTCTGCCACGATATGGAAGTCGTTTCCGACTTTGCCGAACGTATCGTTGTGATGGCCGACGGCCGTATCCTCGACCGCGGACGCACGCACGAGCTGTTCTCGAATATTGAGCTCATGCAGCGTGCCTACGTGGAGCCGCCCCAGGTCATTGAACTCTCGCGCCGCTTGGCATCCTCCGTCTCCCCCGCTTTTGCGCAGGTGAGCGAGGTCACCGATATCGTTCGCATTACCAAGGAGATGGTCCGCCGTGGTTAACGTCATCGACTATATGCCGGGCGATACGCTGCTGCATCGCCTGAACCCGGTCGTCAAACTGGGCCTTGCCGCCGCCATCATCATCGGCATCTTCTTGTCCGACACCTATGTGGCGCTGTTGGGCTTTTTGGCACTCACCCTTGCGCTGGGCGCCTACGCCGGCGTCGTCAATCGCCTGTTCTCGCTACTCAAGCTGCTGATTCCGCTCGCACTTATCATGCTGGTGCTCCAGCTGGCCTTTATGCGCGATGGCAACGTGGTGTGGGGCTTTGTCACCGACACGGGCCTCATCACAGGATCGAAGGCCTGCCTGCGCCTGCTGGGTGTGGCGTTACCACTCATCCTCATGCTCATGGTGACCAAGCTCAACGACCTTGCCAATGCCTGCGTCGAGGTGCTGCACGTGCCGTATCGCTATGCCTTCACCTTTACCACGGCGCTGCGCTTTGTGCCGGTGTTTGGTCAGGAGATGAACGCCATCATGGAGGCGCAGACCGCACGCGGCGTCGAGTACGACACCAAGAACCCCATCAAGAAGCTTAAGCTCATGCTGCCACTGTGTGTGCCACTGCTCATCTCGAGCGTGGGCAAGACCGATGCCACAGCCTTGGCGGCAGAACAGCGCGGCTTCTATCTGCGTACGCGCGCCAGCTCGTACAAGCGCTACCCCATCAAGGGCCTGGACATCGCCGTGCTCATCGTCAGCATCGCCCTCATCGCCATCGGCTTTCTCTTCTAGTTCACCGCCGACAGCAACCGCCCAACGCAAAAGGCCTCGGCTCGCACCAAACGAGCCGAGGCCTTTACTGTTTCACCAGATAAAACCTACCAAAATAAACCTGTCCCTTTTTGGCGGGTCGGAAGCTAGAGGCGGTAGGGGGCGCCGCTGCGGATGATGGATTCGCGCACCAGGACGTCCATGGCGTCGAGGGTGATCTCGGGCATCTCTCGGTACTTCTGCAGCACCGATAGCTCGGTGCAGGCCAGAATGACGCGGTCGCAGCCGCTACGGGCGAACTCCCACATCACGCGGTCGAACTTATCCATATCGGGCTCACGTCCGGCCTTCACATCATCGTAGATAAGCGACATCACATCGTTCTGACGTTTCTCGCTGGGATAGACGACCTCAACACCCGCAGCCTTACATTCGCGGCCGTAGACGCCCGCGCCCACGGTACCGTCGGTGCCCATAATGCCAATCTTGTGCACCGGCTCGGCCGGCATACTCAGGTTGGGGTCGAACTCGCACTCCCCCATCACCGCACCCGCAAGGGCATAGCGCACCGACTCACGCGGCATGTGAATAATCGGCACCTTCGTAAACGACTGGATCTGGTCGTAGAAGTAGTGCGACGTGTTGCAGGGAATGGCAATGTGCGCACAGCCCAGCGACTCGAGTGCCTGGGCACACTCTTTCATGGTCGCCAGCAGGTTGGCATGCTCGCCGGTCTTAATGGCAAGCGTGCGGTCGGGCATGGTCGACTTGGAGAGCACCACCATGTCGATATGTTCCTGATCGCAGGCAGCAGCCGTATGACGCACCACCTGGTCGTAGTAATACGACGTGGCCTCGGCGCCCATGCCGCCGATAACTCCCAGCTTTTCCATCGCCGCCTCCTTGGTGACGCTTGCGCAATTGCGCGTATCATACCCGCGCCCGCCCGATGTAAACCGGACGGGCGCCGCACTCATCTACTTGTAATACGTCTTGAACAGCTTAAAGTGGCGCAGCTTGGTGTGCCACATGCGCAGCCAGCGGTTAAAGACAAAGTCGCCCTTCATAAACGAAGGGTCGGCGCCCTTGCCTTCCTTGTCCAGGCGATGCACCTTAGCGCGCAGCTCGGGATCCTTGACGTACTTGTCGACGACGCCCATGGGGACGACCATCCACAGCGCCTCGTCCTGTGCCGTCACAAACTCCGGCTCAAACGGGCGGTTGAACACATACTCGTCCACCACATACTTGGCAACGTTAAAGCCGCTGTTGGTGACGTAGTAGTTGCTGCGACCCTGGCGCGTGTTGAAATCGAAGAACTTAAACGAGCCGTCGCGCTCGTCGTACTTAACGTCAAAGTTGGAATAGCCCACAAAGTGAAGGTCCTCGAGCAGCTTGCGCACGCCGCCCATGAGCTCGTCGTTGGGCTCGGTGATGATACAGGCATGGTTGCCGACACCGTGGGGCTGATGCTCCTCGAGCAGCACATGGCCCAGGCACATCATGCGGACCTTGCCGTTGCGGTCGGAATAGCTGGTGAGCACGCGCATGTACTCGTCGTTGCCGGGCACACGATCCTGCAAGATCAGGTCGTCGGTGTAGCCGCTGGCATACGAGTCGCGAATGACCTGTTCCAACTCGGCGCGGTCGGCAATCTCATAGGCCTTCTTCTGGCCCTCGAACTCATGTTGCCACCACATGATGCCGTCAGAAGGCTTCAGAATCATCGGGTAAGGAAAATCGATCTGGTCGAGCACTTCGGCAGGCGCCTCACCCTGGGCATTGAGCATCGCCTTGGTAAAGGTAAACGTGTGCGGATAGGGCACGCCATGCTTCTCGCACAGCTCGTAGAAGATCTCCTTCTTCTGGCACTGCTCGAGCATGCTATAGGGAGCGTAAGGCGCGACGATGTTATCCGCCAGCTCATGAGCATCCTTGGCCTGAGCCACGAGGGCAACATAGTTGTCGCCACAGCCCACAAGGACAATCGTCTTATCGGTATGCGCTTGGGCAATGCCGTTGACGGTTTTGAGCATCACGGGCATGGTATCGATATCCACGTTGGGCGTGTAGTCGATAATCTGGCTGCGGTACGCGGGACCCGTCTGATACTTGCCGAAGACCAGACTCTTGACCTGGTACTCCTCGTAGAAGGCGCGCGCCACCGAATAGGCGTTGATGTCGCCACCGAGCAGCACGGGAATGAACTCGCGCTCTGTAAATTGCAATGCCATGGAAACTTCCTATCATGAACTGCCCGCACAACGGGCGGTCTTAGTGCAACCGATTCATTCTAGCGTGCCAAACCGCCAGCACCCAAAGTTCCACCGTATCTATGGCAATCGGAGGATCAGACTCGAGCAAAGACGGCGCTCACCGCTGTACGACAACGGGCAATGAACCTACCGTTGTTGTAGGATTCAACATATTGTCAATCCCATAAGCGAAAGGCGCACACGTGCCCCAAGAACATCTGACCGACAACCCCATCCTTGACGCCGCAAAACGCGAGCTAGCGAAACGTTCTCAAACGACCGCTCCCCTACGCACCGCCAGCAACGTCTACGAAGGACCCGCCCGCATCGTTTCGATTAACACGTCGGCGCACAAAGGCACACGCAAGTCGCCCGTCGCCGATGGGCACGATACCGTCATTGAGCAGTTTGGCCTCGCTTCCGATGCACACGCCGGGCATTGGCACCGCCAAGTCTCGTTTTTGGCCGTAGAATCAATCCAGACGGCGCAGCATCGCGGGCTCGATGTGCACGAAGGCGACTTTGGGGAGAACTTCACCACACAAGGTATCAACCTGCTTTCGCTCCCCCTGGGCACACAGCTCAAGATCGGCAACGACGTTCTGGTCGAGATCAGCCAGATCGGCAAGGTCTGCCACACCCGCTGTGCTATCTACTATCTCGCCGGTGATTGCATCTTTCCCCACGAGGGCATTTTCGGTGTGGTGCTTCGAGGCGGAGAGATGCATGTCGGAGACGATATCCAAACAGTCAAGCTCGGCGACGGCACGTGTTCTTTCACCCCAGCCGAGGCGCTCGAAGAAATTGAACAGGCTCGCCGCGAAGGAACCCTATAGGTGCAAAACCCCATGTTGGAGTAGCCCTTAAGGCGTGAATCTGCGATCAAACCGAGTTCCGTAACGTTAAAGTTGAACTCTATGGTTTCTCAACAATTCACTATAACTGCAGGTCAAAGCCAAAGCCTCAAGTTCAACTTGACCCTTTGGAACCTTTAAGGTTCAAGTTGAGGTCGAAAGCAGTAGTAGAATACCGTTCGAACCATAACCTACGATTGATTGCAGAGGGATTGGATGCAGCATTCGAATCATCGCGTCGCAGCGCTCATCGCGTCGAAGCCGGCTCGTATCATCACGAGCGCCGCACTCGCTGTCGCACTGACTGCCACGCCGATGCTCTCCCCCGTTGCGGCATATGCCGCCTCGCAGGCAACGCAGGATCAGCTTTCCGCCGCGCAGCAAAAAATCGAAGCCGCCACGAGCGCCTACAACGATGCCCGCACCAAACTCGACGACCTGCAAAAGCAGATCGACTCCAATGAGGCGAGCATCGAGGAAATCGAGGCCAAGCTTCCCGAGCAGCAGGCCAAGGCAAGCTCCGCCATGCGCGATCTGTACAAGTACCAGAAGGGCACCAATCCCATCGTGAGCTTCCTGGTCAACGCGCAGAGCCTGGGTGAGTTCATCACCACCTGCAAATACACCAACCAGATCACGAGCTCGAGCGTCGATGAGATCGAAGAGCTCAACAACATGCAAACCGAACTCGAGCAGAACAAGGCCGAGCTCCAGCAGGCCAAGTCACAGCTTGAGGCAGAACAGAAAAACGCCGAGGATTCGCTGGCGCAGGCCCAGCAGCTCCGCAGCGAGGCGCAGGCAAAAGCCGAGCAGGAAAATGCCGCCGAGCTCGCCAAGCTTGAGGCCGATAAGGCCGCTGCCGCCGAGAAGCTCTCGGGCGAGGGCGTAAGCGGCAGCAATTCCAGCAGTCAGGCCACCAACACCAACACCACCATCGACACCACGGTGAACAACGCCAATACCGGTAATTCCGATTACGATTCGTTCATTAATGAGTGGACGAGCCGCATCGATAATTATCTTGCCGGGTCCCCCATGGCAGGCCAGGGCTATAACTTTGCCGTTGCCGCTTGGAACACCGGCGTCGACCCTCGCTGGTCCCCCGCCATCGCCTGCATCGAGAGCACCAAGGGTGCTTATTGCGCCAATTCTTACAACGCCTGGGGCTGGAGCGCCCGTGGCGGCGGTTGGCGCAGCTTTGGCAGCTGGAGCGAGGGCATCGCTGCTCACGTGGCCTACCTGGGCGCCAACTACGGCTCCACCCTTACCCCGGCAGCGGCCAAAAAGTACTGCCCGCCCACGTGGCAGGACTGGTACAACAAGGTCGCCGCTCAGATGAACCGCATCTAAATGCAACTCAAAGGGCCCCACGGGGCCCTTTCTTGTTTAGGAGACGACGCCGGTCGCATTGCCGACGACAATAACCACGATCGTGATGGCGACCATAATTCCCAACGCTTTGAGCCACAGTGTGACAAACTCACGACCTCGATAACGATCGAGCACGGGAAAGCGACGCCTAAGCCTGCGGCGGTCGAGCATGCCAAACGTAACGAGCAGCACCATGCCGTCAACCATAAGAAAATACTCAAGGGCCAAAAACCACACTGGATAGCTGCGGTTGGCTCCCGTGGGTTGGAATACGGCAAAATGGCTTCCAACCAGCAGCAGCAAGGTCGCCGCATAGATAAAGCCGTTCCATATACGCCCGATGGGCTCCGGAATCCGGGAAAGTAGGCTCATGCGACAAGGAACCACCGGCGAGGCGCCCTTGGACTGCCGCTCGAAAGATGGCGCCGTTTGCGGAGCAACCTGCGTCACTGAAGGCCCCGTCGCGCCAATCGAGCCAGACTCAGGCAGGCACAGCCCGTACGCCGCGCGCACGGCATACCCGAGCGCCTTCGCACTTGCAAAACGCTTGGCCGGATCGAGCGCCATCGCCATGCAGATAACATCGGCGAGCAGGGCGGGGACGTCACACGCCTCGCACTGCTCGCGCATATCCCGCCCCGGTTTGGGGTCGGTCCCAGTCAGGCAAAAGAACAACAGCGCGCCAAGCGCGTAGACATCGCTACGAACACTCGTCTGGCCAAAACCGTACTGCTCGGGCGGCGCATAGGGGCGTGTGCCAAACTTAACGGTATCGGAATCGGCCCCCTCGCGCCACACGCGCGCGATTCCCAAATCGATAATCACCAGGGACGAAAACGTCATGCCGGCATCGGGCGCATATCGTGCCCCCGAAACAATAATGTTCGACGGTTTCAGATCGCGATGAATCACCGGTACCGGCGTCTCCCCCGCTAACTCAAATCCGGCGTGAAGCTCTTCTGCCGCATCGCAGAGGGCGACAAACAACTCGCGCGCGTAATCGGGCGTGGCGCCCAGCCGGCCTACGAGTGCCTCGAGCGTCTCACCTTCGACATACTCCATGACCACATTCAGCTCATCGCCCACACGGCGGCAATCAACGAGTCTTGGCAGGTGCTCAAATCTGCGACCCGCCCGTTGGGCCAAAAACAGGCGCTCGTAGGCCCCACCGATGTGCGCTGAGGCGTCGATGCGCTTTCGGACGAAGGGGCCAAGCGAGCCGCCGCCCGAGCCCTCAAAGTAAACGAGTTCGGTCGTCTCGACCGGCGAGCACTTAAGTACACGGTCCACACGGTAGCTGTCATCGCGGGCAAGCGAAGACAGGTGCTCTGCGAGCGCTACCGCCAATTCGTCGTCGGCATATGTGAGGTCCTGAGTATCCATAGCGTCCATAATAACGCAGGGCGCGGACACCATATGGCATCCGCGCCCCGCACATTTACGGGTTTAATTAACCCCACGCAGCCCGGTATCGGCTGCTAGCTCACCGTCTCCTCGCCAAAGCGGTACAGCTCCTCGTTAACCTTTTGCAAGCTGCAGCCTCGATCAATGCAAAAGATGATGATGGCGTCGCGACGATCCTTACAGTTGAGCACATTGGCACCGGCGGCCGACAGGACTCGGTTGGTCTCCTTGAGCGTCAGCGCCATGGCAAAGGCAATCTGCAGTACCTTGTCGCGACCCGGATGGCGCGCGCCGGTAAAGATCTGGTAGCCAAAGGTCTCGTTGAGGTCGGCCATGCGCACGACGTGCGAACGCTCCAACCCCTTTTCTTGCAATAGCTGCTTCAGATACTCCGAAAGCGACGGGGCGGAAAAGTCATGCTCCTTGATATAGCCATCGATGCTTGGCGCGTCGAGCAGCTCGTTGAGCAACTCCTCGGTCAACTTTTTATCGGGCATATGGCCTCACCTCCCTGCAAATTGCCGGCATCATAACGCTAGGCAAGAACCCAGCTTGCGGTGGCAGACTTATCAAACACGTTGGCGAAGTACAGAGCCTTTTTGATGTCGCCGTCAAAATAAATGTTACCCGAAACGGAACCGCCCGCAGCAAGAGTGCCCGACTGCAGCTCATCGGAACCCTCGCTATAGTAGCCCTGGTTCTGCTGGGCACCGTTTGCGTCTTCGCCCTTCCAGTCGTAGATGTTGTAGTCCGCGCCCTCATCACCGTTGTTGACGTACGTGACGTGAATGCCCGTCATGGTCGAGCCATCATAATTGGTCAAACCCGTCTGAACGGCATCGACGACGACAGCGAGACCAGTGCTCGTGGTCACGGTCGTGCCGACAGCCAGATCGGTCGTTGCCTGCTCTTCCTTCTTGGGCTCTTCCTTCTTGTCGCTATCGCCGGCGTCCTCGGTAACAGTTGCCTTATCGCTCCCACAACCGGCAAGCAGGCCGACAGTTCCCAGGGCGACAGTTGCAAACGCGCCAAGCGCAGCGCGACGGCTCAACAGCATTTCGGTCTCGGGCTTTTTCATAATGCATCCTTCCTACGATCCGGCTACCGCGCCGGCACACAGCACATCGTAGGAAGGATTGAACGGGAATTCATTAGCTCGCAGCTAATTTGAACCCTTAGTTTTCAGTTTTAAGCTACCGCTGACAGCTCGACCTTCCGGCAGAAGGCGGACTCGTGGATCCCCAGTGCGCACACGATGTCGCCGTTGGAAAGGCCGTCCGCCTTGAAGCGGACCGCCTCGCCCACCATCTCCTGCGTCAGCTTCGGATGCCTTGCCATGCGAATCACCCCCGTGAGCCTCGATAGGTTTCCTCACGGTGGATTCCGCAGGCGCATCACAAAGGCACGGGAAAGGCGGAGCTGTGTCCCGTCGTTTCCGTCGGAGCGCGCTCTACCTTCCCGCTCAGTCTACCATCAGGTGTCGCCTTGGAGCCCCTATAGCCTCACGTTCGCCGGTACGGGGCGCGCGCAAACGTAACGCTCCACGGGCGTCTTCCCGCCTTCCCCGTACAGCCTCTCCGCCGCCTCCGGGCATAGGTCGCGCGTCAGCCGGATGATGTCGGCGTCCACGGCGGTAGGCAGGAACGCGTCGCGCGCGGGGTCGAACAGACGCTCATTGTGGGCGACGCGGTTCCTTACCTTGTTGATCGCGTAAATCGTGCGGTTCAACTCCGCGCGGTTGATACCGCGCGGCCACGCGGCGTGGAGGTAGGGAATCCACAAGTCGCGTTCGCGGCTACGGTCGGTGAGGTGGGACCAGAAACCCATCATGAGGTTCGAGATGACCTGATCCGGGTCGCTCGGGTCGTGGGAGCGCCCCTGTGCCTGGGAGATCGCCTTGCGGTTCGCCACGTTGACGTCGAGGAGCCGCTTCGACCTGCTCGTGCGCATGATCGGCGCGCGCACCGGCGAGGCGTCGTCGAGGAGCCAGTGGCCCTCGCCGCCCCAGCCCTCTCGCAGCGCCCTGTCGTAGGCGTTGCGCAGCGCGACCTCGAAGTGGGAGATGTCAGCGACGAGGACCTTGCAGAGCCCGACGTTCCAGAGGTACAGGTCGAACGCATCCTCTATATCACCGTCGCACGCCGCGAGGTACGGAGAGAGCCGCGCGGGAGAGAGCCATCGCTCAGCCCATTCCCTTGTGTTGCAGCTCGGAAGAGATTGCTCGGGCGCCCCGGCCATCGAACACCTCCTATAGACATGATTCAGGCCCGGTGACATGCAAGCAGCGGTCATCCCGGGCCCATCGATACGTATCTTACCCACTTCCGCGGATTTCAACAAGTCGTTTCCGGATGAGGTACAGAATACCGTCATCACAGAAGGGACATCACTTGTTCTGTTCGCGTCGGCACTTCGGATACTCAGGCCGGTCAGCTGGCTATGAGGACGAACCCGACGACTGAGAAGAAGACGACGGCAAGCGCAACCACACCGGTCGCGATCAGGATCAGGGCATTGGCGGCGCGAAGGAGGGAGACAGTCCGGTCGTCGTAAGCCTTCCTCGATGCGTAGTAGGCCTCCAGGGAGTCACATGTCGTCCTCGCGGCGTCGAGCTCGCTGGCGAAGACCCCCTCGAGGGCGTCGGATATGGATTTCGGAGAGTCGAGGACGCAATACTTCCTCCTGCGTATGGCAAGGAGGCAGAGCACGAAGCCCGCGGCATAGCAGAGCATCGACAGGAGATAGGCGGCGAGGAGAATCTCCCTCTGCCAGACGGACGAGAAGCAGGAGAATAGCGGCTCCGCGACCGTGACGAGTGCGACGACGATTATCGATAGCGCCGTCATCAGGTGCCCCGCGTAGCCGGTGAGTCCCTCGCCGCGGGAGTCCTCCATCCGCACGCTCTCGAGCGCGAGACGGGCGAGGTACTCGGCGGTTATGCGGTCGGAGTCGTCATG
Source organism: Coriobacteriaceae bacterium (assembly GCA_902362275.1). GTDB lineage: Bacteria > Actinomycetota > Coriobacteriia > Coriobacteriales > Coriobacteriaceae > Collinsella. The sequence continues at coordinate 41,566 of CABIWB010000003.1, forward strand.
AAGGGCCTCCTCTTCGGCAGCCCTCTTCTTCTTGCTCACCTCTTGTTCCCGCCCTTCCTCTCGGGCAAAATCGTCGTGTGGAGCCTCGGGTGTCCCCGCGCACCTCGTGGGAGCCCGCGGGCTCGGGCCTCGGAGCTGGCTTGCTGGGTTTCTTGTCTGACATGTTGACCTCCTGGGAAAGCGATGACGGTGTGGCAGGCCCTACGCCGGCCACCAGATGCGTACGAGCGGCAGCAGCGCGCGGGTGTCCTCGTCCGCCCTCTCGTAGGACTCCACGTAGAGGCGCACGAAGCCGTCAAGGTCGAGCAGCCTCACCGGCACGTTCGAGCGGTCGGCCTCGTAGCGGGCCTCGCGGGTGAAGCCGCCCGTGCTAACGTAGAGCCCGCGGTCGGCGGCACGCAACCCGCCGATGAACGACCGGATGGCAGGTGTCCCCATGGCGCCCTTGCGGTGCTTCACCTCCGCGACGATGCGCGGGCTCTCCAGACCGAGCGCATCCGGCGAGGCGACCACGTCGCGCCCGCCGTCCGGGCCTGTCGGCATCACGCGAGCGTGGTCGCCCATGGAGCGAAGCAGGCCCGCCGTGAGCTCCTCCATCTCATCCCAGCCGAGGGCGAGCACCCGGTCCTTGATGCGCTCGATGCCGTCGTCGAAGGTCGCGTAGCGCGCCTCATCGGCCTCGCCGGCGTCCTCCTCGGGGGTGCCGTCGGCAGCACCCGTCATTGCCACACCCGGAGCCCAGGCGCGGGCCAAATCCGCCATCACGTCCGGCCCCACCTGGAAGATCGTCATGATCGAGCCCAGCGAGTTGCGGGAGGCCGCTGAGAGCCGATCACGCGGGGCCTCGCGCTGCCAGCGCACGGCCCGCTCGTAGGTGACGCCCTCACCTGCCGCGGCGATGCAGGGGCCGGCCACCTCGCCCGCGTGGTAGAGGCGCGTCGAGGGGTCGTACATCACCACGGTGGAGCCCTCAGCCATGTCGTGCGCGAAGCGGTAGGCCTGCCCGGCGGCCGAGCCCACCTTGCTGCCGCTCGTCTCACCATTTGCCTCGGCGTAGGCGGCCTTCATCTCGTCGCGCGACATCGAGGCGATGTCCACCCCTCCGAAGTCCCAGTCGATGCCGACCTTCTCGGCCTCGAGCCACTCGGCGGCACGGGCGCCGCCGCGACCCGCGCGTATCATCCAAGCTGTCATGTGATCATCAACCCGCCTTCTCGTCTAGTGTTGCTGCCGGAACCGCTCGAGCAGGTCTTCCAGCTCTCCTCGGGGTCCATCTTAAAAATCCCCTCGATGATGAGCCCGCAATTCGAGCTGAAGACGCATTGCGCCGCGCCGAGCAGAGCAAGGTGCTCGTCGTCGGGGAAGGAGAACCTGAACTCATGCCTGTCGAACATCCGGACGCCTATTCCATCTCCGCCAGGATCTCCCTGAACTCCGCGAGCGTGTACGACCCGTCGGCGTCTATCGCGTCGTGGTCGAAGACCATGAAGTAGCGGTACCGGGAGCCGGCCATCATCGCCCAGCGGGAGCCCAGGCTGAGCTTGTCGCGGCTGTCATCGTTCTTCAGCTGCTCGCCCTTGGTCTCGATGGCGAGGACGCGGCCGCCCGCGGTCATGGCCAGGAAATCCGGGTAGTGGTTGATGAACCCGTTGATGCAGAACTCGACGCCCTTCTTGGCCTCGTCCACGCGGTGCCACCAGCGGATGCTCGCGCTGTTGGCGAGCGTCTCGGCCATCTCGCGCTCCAGCCCGTTCATGTCGCCGTCCTCGGCCGCGTAGAGGGTGCGGTCGTAGATGGTAAGCGGGTTCATCTGCACGAGCGAGGAGGGAAGCCGGTAGCACGGCTCGAGCTCGATCGACCCCGAGGCGAGGCGTTTGTCGAACTGCGCGCGGCAATGCTGGCCGGCGAGCTTCTGCACGGCATTCACGATGGCCCGCGCGTAGGCGGAGGCGTTGTCGAAGTAGGCGTCCACCTGCTCGGAATCCATCTGTGAGACGGCGCGCTCGGTGAAGACCCTGAGGCCGTGGTCGCCGTAGGTGTTACGGAACACCGAGGACATGCAGTTGATGAGGCCGTCGCGCATGGCGTTGCGCTTGGACTCCGGGGAGTAGCGCGAGAAGAGGCCCCTCATGTCGGCGGCCTGCTGGTCTCCGAGCTGCTTCACCTTGAGCTCGTCGGAGTCCTCGCTCACGTCAACCTGCCGCGCCCCGACATAGCCGCTCGAGTCGAACGTCACGGCAGCGGTGCCGCAGGCGGCGAGGTCGAAGTTCTCGAGCAGCATGCGCCGGTCGAAGGGCAGGCTCTCCTCATCCGAGAAGAGGCCGGCCCTCTGGAGGCAGCGGAACTGCGGGATGGCGAGGTCTGCCAGCCCCTCGGAGACCTGCGGCCTCATCTTGTACTCGTTCGTAGCCTCTCCTATCCCCGTGGAGGAGCTGGGGGCGTGGCCGTCGCCCGCCGCGCTGCGCTCCTCGAACTCGCTCTCCATGCGCTCCGCGTCTTTGATGATCCTCCCGATGCCGTCGCTCGCAGTGGGTTCGATTTCCGCGCTTTCGGAAGGAGTGCCGGCCGCGTCGCCGGTCGGATACTCGAGCGAGAACGAGAAGTCGTCAAACGAGTCGGCCTCGCCGGCCCCGTCCGGCGCCGGCCCGTCACCGGTGAAGAGCGGCTCGGCGGCAGGGGGCGCCGGCGGTGCGGGCGGAACGAGCGCGCTCTGCGCGACATCGTGCTTGGAGAAGCCCACGCCGTTGAGGCCCGCGACCACCTGATCGATCGTGTCGTTGAAGTCGGCGGAGGACGTGAGCACGTAGGAGATGTTGAGCGCCCGGACGGCGCTCCTGCGCGCGTACGGCTGTCGCAGGATGCGCCCCACCAGCTGCTCCACGCTCACTTTGCTGCTCTTGTTGGCCACCGTGGCGAGCACGTAGGCAAACGGGCAGTCCCATCCCTCCGCGAGCGCCTCCACGGTGATGATGTAGCGGATGGGGCACGCGCGGCTCATGAGGTCGGCGTCGCCCAGCTCGTCCACGTCGCCGGTGCGGACGGCGATCTGCTCGGCTGGGATGCCCGCCTCCACGAGCTTCGCCTTGAGTCTGCCGTACGTCTCCGCATCGTCGGAGCCGCGCCGCTCGGCCTGTAGCAGGACGATGGGCCGGATGTAGCCGCCGCCGGCCTCCTCAGCCGCGCGGGCCTCCTGCTCTAGGCGGCGCTGGAGCAAAAACGCGTCCTGGATGACGTCGAACTTGTCGTGGCGACGGTAGACGATGACGGGGAGCTTGACCATCTGCTCGGCCTTGAGCTCCGAAGCTTTCACGCGGCTGATGACGTTCGAGCCGGGGCGCGGGGTCGCCGTGAGCTCCAGGACGAATCGGGGGTTAAGGTTCCTGAGCATGCCTAGTGACAAGTCGCTCTTGGCATGGTGGCTCTCGTCCACGATGACGATTGGGTTCGTGCCGGCGAGCGCGGTGATGAGGGCCGTGTCGTCCGCGCCGTCGACCTCAACCGCCTGCCCGGAGGTCTTCTGGTAGGCAGCGAGCGGGGCGAGAGCTGAATTCTCGAGGTACGCCCTTCGATCCGTTCTCGTCTTCTTGAACGAGTCGTAGGAGAGCACGAACACGGTCAACTGGTCCTCGACGGTGAGGCGCGAGAAGCCCCGGCCGCGCAGGCCGTCCTCCTTGTCCAGCACCTCCACGCGGTGCGCGAAGTCGCGGTCGATTGCCATCCTCAGCGGGTTCGCCGGGTCGAAGAGCTGGCGGTAGGTCTGCCTCAGAATCTCCTTGCGCGGCACGAGCCAGACGACGACGTCCGCGGGGCGCTCGGGCAGGCCGTCGCAGATGGCGCCGAGTGCATTCGCGGCGATGAACGTCTTGCCGCCGCCTGTCGGCACCTTGATGCAGACCTTGGGGACCCCGCCGAGCTCGTCGGCGTAGGCGGGGACGCCGTTCTTGCCGGCGGTCACGCCGCCGGCGGCGAGCAGGCCGTCGTAGGCACGGCGGGCATCGCGGTAGTGCGCGTAGCGCCCGATGTAGCTCCTCAGGTTCCCGAGGACGCGCTCCTGGTATCTCTTAAGTTCCATGTCCTACATCCTCGCAATCTGGTCCGGGACGCGCCTGAAGCGGATGCTCAGGCGCTCGAGCTCCTCGGCGGGCAGCACGCACCGGCTGGCGTAGATGACCGTGGGGTTGCCGCGCACGGGCAGCTCGGCCAGGAGGTCGTACCCGAGCGTCACCTCGCCGTCGGGGCGGTACGCGAGGTAGTAGGCGGTCCCATCGACCTCGCCCATGAGGTAGGGGTGCTCGGTGGTGCGGTCGGAGTACGGCGACTTCGTCTCCGAGTACCACACGTATCGCATGAGGTCGCAGACGGCGACGCCCTCGGCGACGCCACCGTCATCATCGAACAGTGCCGGGCCGAGCTCGTAGTAGGAGAAGCCGCCGCCCATACCGTCAAAGTGACGTGGGGCATTCTTGGAAAGCTTGGGTGTCAGGTTGTCGTAGCCATGGATGGCGCGGCGCACGCGTTCGGCAGTAGTGGTGTCGGCGTAGTCCATCATCTCGACCAGGATGAATCGCCTGCCACCTCCGTCTTCGCTGTTCAGGGAGAGCGTCGCGTGCGCCGTCGTGCCCGATCCTGCGAAGGAGTCGAGGATGAGGGCGCCGTCGTCATACGCGAGCGAGACAATCCATCTTACGAGGTCAACTGGTTTTGGGGTGTCGAACACCTTGGACCCGAAGATAGCTTTCAGCTCTGCTGTGGCATCGGAATTCGTGCCGTAGCCGTCGAGCCAGGTGTTCCAGCCGAACGACTTCTTCTCATCGCGGATTTTCTCGTAGGGCTTCCAGCGCTCCGCCTTTCCATCAACAACCACGCCTTCATCGTACGGAGCCAGTTCCCAGTAGGCATTTTCAGGATCTTTAAGGACGGCCTTTATGAGGGGATTGTCGGCCCCCATACGCCATCGCCCCTCCAAGCCGTCGTTTCTAATGGGGTAAACCTCTGAGCCGTCTGGGGCGATCAGGGGGAACCACATCGTTTCACGGTCGCTTCGAAGGGAGCCGGCGCCCCACTTGTTCAACTCTCGGCCCTTGCGAAACTTCCCAAACTTATCCTTTTGGTCAAGTTTGCCAGTGGACTTCTCTTCTAGGCTGATTTTGCAGCGATCGCTCTTCCTGTAAAAATAAATATATTCATGTCCCGTTCTGAGCGCCGTCTTCTCTTTGCCGCCGCTCTTCTCGGAGCGCCAGGGAGCGCAGGCGAGCCTGTTGCCAGTGCCAAAAATCTCGTCAAGCAAAAGGCCAAGGTTCGACGTCTCGACGTCGTTAATGGACACAGCGATGAATCCCTCGTCGGACAGGAGCTCACGGAGAAGGCGGAGGCGCGGGTACATCATGCAAAGCCACTTGTCATGACGGGTAAAGTCTTGACCCTCGGGACCGACGACCTCTCCAATCCAGCGTTGAATCCGTGGATCGTTAACGTTGTCGTTGTAAACCCACTTCTCCTCACCGGTGTTGTACGGCGGATCAATGTAGATACAGTCGACGCGACCCTCGTATTCCGGCAGTAGCGCCTTCAGCGCCTCGAGGTTGTCCCCGTGGATGACCATGTTCCCGCAGTCGGAGCCGTCTGCGTCAAGCACACCCTTGTCCGCCACGCGCTCAAGCACGCGGAAGGGCACGTCGCGATGGTGGTTGACCACCTTATCCTTGCCCATCCAGTCCAATGTCGGCATAAAGCGACCGCCTCTCGAGAAGAAATGCCGCGGCACAAAAGCGCAGCGTAATCAGCATGGCTAAATGGTAGCAGAGAGTGCGGACATAAACGTTGCGTACCGTCCCGTACTGTTCCGTCGCAGTCACGTAAACGGCGCCGGAGACCAACCGTGAAAACTATTTGCCGCCCAGCGTGGGCAAAAGCCGCCGCGCGTTCGCGTCAACCGAGGTAGTACGCGCCATGGCCGCTGCCGGCTCGATTCGCTTGCCCATGGCGTCCTCCATCCCGTCGGGGGTCGCGTCGTTGCGACCCTTGTGCCAGCATTCTGCAACTACCTAACGTCCGCGGGTCAAAAATCTTCTGCGATTGCCTAACTATTCCGCTGTCGCGTACCATGGGGCCGTAAGCGGACTCGAAAGGATCCACCCATGTACGCCAACGACGCCCTCAAGCAGGCGGCCGCGACCGCCGGCGTTCCCATAACCCACATCGGCCCCGCCCTCGGCAAGGCCCCCAACTACGTCAACAACTCCACGTCGAGGGGCTCCACGCCCCGCTGCGACACCATGGCCGCCATGCTCAACGTCTGCAGCTACGCTCTCGTGGCCGTCCCACGTGAGGACGTCCCCGCGACCGCGATCGAACTGGATTGAGGGAGGTTCGACAGTGAGCCAGGAAGAGACATACTCCGCGCAATATGCGGCGATATCTCCCAAGTACATGATGGGCCTGATCGCTCGAGTGGAAAAGAAGCTCTTCGACGACTTCGGCGATAACTCGGACATCGACTACTACCTGCAGAAGTGGGTCGAGCAGTGGGATTACTGGAACAACAACTTCGATATCGCAAGGAACATCGATGGGGACGTAGATGTTCGCAGGACCCTTCACGGCATGCCTCCTGATGTGCTCATCAAGATCGCTATAGACCTCGGAATCGAAACCCCAGGGATGCTGCCCTCGATTCCCATGTTTCAGAACACACTTAAGGACCAGAACCCTAACGCCCAGGAGAACTTCGAACGCGCGATAAAGAACGTAGGCTCCCATCCAGACGATGCCGTGGCGCTGGCGAATTCGACCTTCGAGAGCGTCTTGAAGACAATCGTGGCAGACGGGGGTCTCGATCTGACCAGCGAGGCCATATCGAGAGATGTCGGCAAGGCACTCTCAAACAAAGTGATCCCCGCTCTGGGGTTTGCGAGCGGTAAGGAAGCACCCAAAGAGGTGAACAGGCTTGCGTCGAGCCTTCTCGGCATGGCCTCAGCGGTATCGGACCTCCGCAACGACAAATCGTCTGCCCACGGAAGCGCGCCGGACGACTATGTCATCGACGACCCTCTCTGGGCCGAGCTGGTGGTAAACGCGACCGCAGCTGTCGGTCTGTTTCTTTGGGAGTTCTACTCGAAGACGAAGCTTATTGCAGAGCCCACTCAGGAAGCACTCGATTTCGGTGACATCCCGTTCTAGAATCTGCTGAGGGGCCGAGTTATTTGACCAGCCCGCACGCGTGCGCGCCAGCGCCACGGCGGTGGGCGGACCACCAGGGGTGCCGTCCGAGGCCCCTTACGGGAGCAGCTGGTTCACCCGGCGCTGCACCTCGGCATACCGGCTCCCGAGCGCCTTCCTGCGGGCCTCGCCGACCCCGTAGCGTCCCGCGATCACCGCTCGTGCGAGCTCGTCCACGCTTGGCTGCGAGGGCTTGCCGTCGTCCCCGCGCCGGTCGGCCTTGCCGTACTCGTCCGGGCACTTACGCTCCTGCAGCCACGCCGCCGCCGACTTGAGCTTGCGTACGTCACCGCCGTGCTCGCCGAAGCACCGCCTTCGCCGCGGTGACGTTCTTCGCCCCCGCGAACCTCAGCTCGTAGGCCACCTTCTCCTCGGAGGCCTCGGCTAACAGCACCCGCTCGATTTCGGCCACGAGCTTGTCGGCGGCATCCTGGCTCTTGGCGGCCTCTGCCGTCTGTGCTTGTGCTTCCAGCTCCGCGATGCGGGCATCCTGCCGGTCGAGCAGTTCCCGGTAATCCGGTGCCTGCTCTACCTGCTGCGCTTCCCGCTCCTGCAGCTCTTCCGGCTGCCCTTGCTCTGTCTGGGCCTCCTCGACCGCACCATCCTGATCACCCTCCACGACACCCCCCGTGACAGGCGGGCAAGAAAAATGCCTTCAACGTTACCGTTGCAGGCATTCTCCAAGCCGGCCACAGGTCGGTTGTCTTGGTACATTTGACGTCATCTAGTAAGTGTCATACAGTAAGACATGACAGTAGAACACCTTTAAGGAGGTATACAGATGGCAACCATTTCGATCCGGGTCAGCGATGATCTCAAGACCAAGCTTGAAGGGTTGGCGCAGGAATCCGGCAACACCATCTCGGGGGTGGTCACCGAGGCACTCGGGTCAATAGTGGGTAACCCCCGCCCTGATTACCCCGAGGAGATGGCCCCCCTGACAATCGGGCCGGTCAACCGCCTCATCCTCCGCAACCAGGAGCTCATCCTCGCTGCCCTTGCTGAGAACAAGAACGATACCGAGTACTATGAGCGCAACGCGGAGATCTTCGAGAAGGGCTACGTGCGCGAGTACCCTGAGGTCTTCGCAGCCCTTCTGCCGGAGATTCCCAACGCTCGTTGCGAGGAGCTGTACGACATCCTCGATATGTTCCGCGTTCTCAGAGCGTCCTACGAGGACCTACCGGAAGAGGAGAGGACCGAGGTGAACGAGCGTGACATATCTCCTCAGGGCTTCGATTACAACGACATGGAGGAGGGCCGACTCGCCGGATACATGAAATACCTCTTTGCGGATGGGCGCTACGAGGAGCTCGCGGAACCTTTGAGGAAGTATTCGGATGGCGGCAACTCACACGGCCCCCGACTCGAGGCGTACCGCCGAATGCTGCGATGCTTCAAACCTTTCTGGCGAAAGCACATGCTCGGAGACATGTTCCTCAGCCTCGAGGAGATTAAGAAGGTCGTTGCCGCCCAGCGTTACGACTCGGGCTACTAGGAGGCAACCGACGCCAGAAGACATCGAGTGCATCCTAGAGGTATGTGGTCGAATGCTCCGGGAGCTACGACAATCACATGAAATGGAACGAGGAGGCAAAGCTCAAAGCCGACATGATGAAGCACGTAGATCGGTGGAGGCCCGTAAGCACATTGCTGCCGACGGGATGCGCTGCGCGTTCCGCGCCATGCTCACCGACAACGGCGCGGAATTCGCCGGCGAGGGCCGCGGCGAGACAGGCGCAGACGTTTCTGGATACCGTCCAAACGTGCGCACCGCCCATTGCCGTCGGTGTCGGGCTGTGCATCGCCTCCCCCTCCCCACGATGGTTATGGGCAGCATGGCCGAAGCGGCAAGCCTCTCCGTACGCAACGGCCTGCCCTGCTTGAAGTCTCAGAGGACACCGCCGGCGGTGCAGGCGCCGCCATCTTGCTGGTTATGGTTGCCGTAGCCGTCGCACTGTTCATCGCCAACGGCATGAAGCTCAACGCGTTCGACTATCTGGAAAAGGACGACTTCGACCTGGCGTACGGCGTCGAGGCCATCATCCTTCGCAAGCAGGAAGCCGAACAGCCAAGCATCTCTCGCACTATCACAACTATGGCCAGGCAGTACACACTACCTGGCCATAGTTCGTTTCACTCAATAAGCCGTATACCATCCTCATACATCAGGAGGGCAGCTGTGTACCAGCGCAAACACGCGCAAACCAGGTACCCAGTATTCGGCGCAGGAGGTCTCTTACGCGAAACTCGTAGACCAGCTCCAAGGAACAGGGAACACGACAACCGTCGCCCACTATCTCGACATCCTTGGAAAAGCTGGCGTTTTATGCGGCCTGTCTAAGTACAGCCCCAACGTGCTCCAGCAACGCCGCTCGTCGCCGCGCTTCATGGCCTACGACATCTCGCTGATTACAGCAACGGCAAACCGTCCTAATGATCTCCTCCTTCAGGATAGTGCGCTGCGAGGCCATCTCATCGAGAGCGCCATCGGCGCATACCTGCTGACCCGAGCCCCCGAAGAGGGCTTTTCGGTTCAATGGTGGAGAGACGGGCAGGACGGAGTCGATTTCGTCTGTAGCGATCAATCTAAGACGGTCGCCATTGAGGTGAAAAGCGGCACTACCAAGTCGCAAGGTGGCATGTCCACATTCCTTAAGCGATACCCCAACGCAATCAGGCTCGTAGCCCTTCCGCACCGGAGAGCCGCCAGCCGCCCGCAACCGAGCCCCGAGGCCGCAGACAGCGCCAACGAGCTCGACCCGCCGTCGGCCTCCTAGTTGCTCTCGACGAGCTCGCACACGAGCGAGCGGAGCAGGCTCAGCGGGTGGTCGGGAAACGCCGGGTCGTACTCCGGAAGCTCGGAGCGATTCATCAGGTACCCATCGGTGATGGCGCGGTCGTAGGGGTCGCGCCGCCAATCGTCGGGAGACGCGCCCGTCATAGAGAAGACGGCGGCATCGCGCATGCCCGTCGCCCCGGCCTCATCGAAGAAGCCCTGGATGCAGAGGTCGTGCACCGGGCACTCGAGGTTGAGCGTGAGCGCGTACTGGGTGCCCGCGGGCTGCACGGCGGTCTTGACCACGCTGTAAATGACCCGTTTTCCCTTGGCGGTCGCGGGGGTGTTGACCTCGACGAGCCCCTGGTCTTGCGCGAGGGAGCAGTGGATGCCCTCGATCACCTCGTCGGGATCGTCATAGGGCATGGCTTGCTCGTGCGGGATGGGGAAGACCATGAGGAAGCACATGGCGGACGGCCCCTCCATGCCCAAAGGCAGGGATCCGGGAGGGTCGTCGGGCATGGGCTGCATGGGCAGGTATCCCTCCGGGATCGAAAGCTTGGTTCCTGCGACGTCGATGATTCGGCTCATGGCGCTCCTTACTGCCGGGGCTCGTCAGCCTGATGCGCGAGGGCGATCTCGGCTGTTGACAACAGTCTAATGCCAAGCCACTCGCGGGTGTCGGTCGCCGCCTATTCTGCCATGGAGACTGCAAATGGGTAAAAATTGAGCCCCGGTGACTTGAATCAGAGGTCATCCCGGGGCCATCGATCGACAGCGTACCCGCCCGACTCAGGCAAAACCTATCCCACCGTGACGGGCTCTCCGGTAAAGGTGCCAATCATCAGCAAAACAAAGAACACCAGATAGTTGATGCTCAATAGGTAGGCAATGACGAGAAAGATAATCCATCCGACATTAGACTTGCCGTCGGCACGACGCTGCTCGCGGCAGCGATAGAGCCAGATTGTCACGCCAATGGCCACAATTAGCAGCACGAGCGCCGCCGCGGCCACCCCAGCAAGCGCAAACATCACGCCAATGCTCACAACAACAACCGGAAGCAGCAACAAGCCACATCCGCACCCACCCGGACTATACACGGCAGTTGGCCGGCGTTGTTTGTTCATTGCCCTATTCCCCGTGCCCTCGTGATCTACATTGCGATAGCCCGCTGGACAGGAACGATCCTGTCGAGCCCCGGCTCGATTCTTCTTTTCTCGGCTTCAAGGTCAAATGCCATCTGAGCGCGAAGCCAATAGCCATCCGTCAGACCAAAGTAGCGGCAAAGACAAAGATCGGTGTCAGCCGTCACACGGCGCTTGCCCAAAACAATCTGCCCGATGCGCTGAGCCGGAATCCCGGTCTCCTTTGCAAGACGATATTGGGAAATGCCCATGGGGACAAGAAACTCCTCCTTAAGAAGCTCCCCTGGAGTTACCAGCGACAGCAGGCCGCCCGCAGCCTCCTCATTTGTGGTAATCGACGATTTCAACATTCCAAGCCATCCCCTGTCTCTACTCAAAGCAAACCCGATAGCGCTCATATTATAGCGTACATTTGTTCGTATATTCTGAGTAACTGACACAGGAACCTAATCGAGCGTAAGTAATTGTTTGTAGACGTCGAGGCCTTTGAGCAGGATTTCCTCGTCAAAGAGCATGGTATCGGTGTGCAGGGCGTTTGTCGCGTAAGCGGGACAGCCCTCGGCGTCACTTGGGTTGTCTTGCCCGGCTGGTACGCCCGTCCCCAGCAAGAAAAACACCCCCGGCAGATGACGCTGATAGAAGGCGAAATCCTCGGCAATCAGCAACGGCTCGTCAACGAGCTGCAACTCGGGCAGGACGGGCGCAATGCGGGCAAACAGGTCAGGATCGTTGTCGACCGGCGGGTACCCTTCGGCAAAGTCCAGGTCATACGTGCAGCCCGTCGCGGCACAGGCCTCGTCCAGCACGCGGCGTACGCCTTCGCGCGCACGGTCGAACATATCGTCCGTAAATACACGCAGGCTGCCGGCGACGTGCGCCTCCCCCGCCACCGCATTGCAGACCGTACCGGCCTGCAGCAAGCCGAACTTACCGATGCAGGGCTCATCGTCGCCCAGCCCGTCCATCAGCTCGCGCTCGGCAACCAAAAACTTCGCTGCCGCCAGGGCCGCATCGTGCGACTCCTCGACCGGCACGCCGTAGGTCTTGGCGATATGGATGCTCGCTCCGTGGATGTGGATATGCGTCTCGCTCGAGCGCGCCAACAGTGGGCCAGAACAGCTCGCCAGCGTACCGGCGGGCAGGTCGGGCCAAACATGAAACCCAAAGATGCGGTCGACACCATAGCGCTCGAACACGCCGCTTTCGCACACCGTCTTTGCGCCACCGGTCGTTTCCTCGGCAGGCTGAAACACAAAGAGCACGTTGCGCTTAAGCGCACCCGGCTGCTCGCGAATCGTACGGTCCACATTGGTTGCAGCGGCAAGTGCCATAGCCATATGCCCATCGTGGCCACAGGCATGCATCTTGCCGGGATGCATCGAGACGAAAGCCGCGCCCGTCGCCTCCTCGATGGGCAGCGCGTCCATATCGGCACGAATCGCCATAGCATGCGAGGCGCCCACGCCAGCATCGAAAAACGCACAGACACAACTCGGACACGGATGAACTACCTCGCAGGCGAGCGGCGCCAGCACGTCCTCGATATAGGCAATGGTTTGCGGAAGATCGAAATCGAGCTCCGGAATGCGATGGAGATCGCGTCGATAGCGACGGAGTTCTTGGAGCTCGGTCATAGAGGGTCCTTTCGTGGAGCGCATCAGTTGTCATCTATTGTGACGCAGGATTGTTGTGTGCATGTTTCTAGCATACCGCTGCATTTTTTAAACGTTATATACAAATACTCTTGTTTGATAAAGTGCTTCGTGGTAGGGTCTGTACCACTTTGATAGAGGCGCGGGCACGATGATCCGCGGGCGAGTCGGCAGACTTTGACCCCGTGGGGAGGCAAAACCCGCCGAACTGGGTTTTTCGGGCACGAACAGCCTGGTGGGCCTGCGGGAAACACCCGCAGGACTGTCTGCAGCAATGCGGGAGCGCTATCCGGACATTGGGTCCACGCTATGCGGATTCGATGCGCAGATGGCGCCGTCTGAATAGCGAGGTTTACGGGACATGGCATTGACCCCCAACGAAGCGTATGCGGCCAAGCAGCCGTTTGTGGACAAGGAGACGCTCGAGCATATCGTCGAGCAGTTCCCCACGCCGTTTCATCTATACGACGAGGCGGGCATCCGCCGCAACATGCAAGAAGTGCGCGACGCCTTTGCATGGAACCCGGGCTTTAAGGAATACTTTGCCGTCAAGGCCAATCCCAACCCGGCGCTCATCTCCATTCTCAACGAATACGGCTGCGGCTGCGATTGCTCGAGCTATACCGAGCTCATGATTGCCCGCTCGCTGGGTATCACGGGACACGACATCATGTTCTCGTCCAACGACACGCCGGCTGCCGACTTTGAGCTCGCCAACAAGCTGGGTGCCATCGTCAACTTTGACGACATCAGCCACATCGGGTTCTTTGAGCGCGTTGCGGGGCGCGTCCCCAAGACGGTCAGCTGCCGCTTTAATCCAGGCGGCCTGTTCCAGCTCTCCAACGGCATCATGGACAACCCGGGCGACTCCAAATATGGCATGACCACCGAGCAACTCTTCGAGGCCTTCCGCATGCTCAAGGCCAAGGGCGCCGAGGACTTTGGCATCCACGCATTCCTTGCCAGCAACACCGTCACCAACGACTACTACCCCAAGCTCGCGCGCATCCTCTTTGAGCTTGCCGTACGCCTGGAGCGCGAGACCGGCGCACACGTCGCCTTCATCAATCTGTCCGGCGGCGTCGGCATCCCCTACCTGCCCGAGCAGCAGGCCAACGACATTCGCGCCATCGGCGAGGGAGTACACGCGGCATACGACGAGATCCTGGTTCCCGCCGGCATGGGCGATGTGGCCATCTGCACTGAGATGGGCCGCTTTATGATGGGCCCCTACGGCTGTCTGGTCACCAAGGCTATCCACGAGAAGCAGATCTACAAGGACTATATCGGCGTGGACGCCAGTGCCGTCGACCTCATTCGTCCCGCCATGTATGGTGCTTACCACCACATCACGGTGATGGGTCAGCCGGGCGGCGCCGACAAGGCCACAGCGCCCGTCACGAACACCTATGACATCACGGGCAATCTGTGCGAGAACAACGACAAGTTCGCTATCGATCGCGAGCTGCCGCATATCGACATGGGTGACCTGCTTGTAATCCATGATACCGGTGCGCATGGCTACTCCATGGGCTACAACTACAACGGCCGCCTGCGCTCCGCCGAGGTGCTGCTGCGCCCCGACGGCTCGGCCGACCTCATCCGCCGCGCCGAGCGCCCGGGCGATTACTTTGCCACGCTCGACGTGCTGCCGAGCGGCCGAGAGCTGCTGGCCAAGTCGCGCGCCGAAAGTGCCCGCCGTCGCGCCCAAGACGAGCGCCTGGCAGTCGCCGCCCAATGGAACAAACGCATCCAGGTCGCGGACGCGAAGGAGGAGAACATGGACATCCGCAATCTCGAGGGCTCAATCGTCGCCCTGGTTACGCCGTTTAAAAAGGATGGCAGTGTCGACTTTGACGCACTCGAGCGCCTTATCGATTTCCACCTGCAAAACGGCACCGACGCCATCCTCACCCTGGGCACCACCGGCGAGAGCGCCACGATGACCGACGACGAGGACAACTCCGTCGTCGCCGCCGTGGTCAAGCATGTTGCAGGACGCGTCCCCGTCATTGCCGGCTCGGGCTCCAACTCCACGCAGACCATGCTCACCAAGTCGCTTACTTACCAGGGCTTGGGAGCCGACGGCCTGCTGCTCATTACCCCCTACTACAACAAGTCCAACGAAGAGGGTATCTATCAGCACTTTAAGACCGTCGCCGATGCCGTGGACATCCCCTGCATCCTGTACAACATCCCCGGCCGCTGCGGCTGCGGTATCAGCGAGCGCAACGTAGAGCGCCTGGCCGCGCACCCCAACATCATGGGTATTAAGGAGGCCTCGGGCAACGTCGCCAACGCGGCCAAGATCGCCCATCTGCTGTCAGACGACTTCCGCATGTACTCGGGCGAGGACGCGCTTACCGTGCCGCTCATGAGCCTGGGCGCCTCGGGCACCATCAGCGTGTGGGCAGACGTGCAGCCGCAGCTCGTGCATGACATGTGCCGCGCCTATTTGGACGGTGACGTGGCGCGTGCCCGCGATATCCAAATTGCCGGCCAGCCGCTCATCAATGCCCTCTTTAGTGAGGTCAACCCCATCCCCATCAAAGAGGCGCTCGCCCAGATTGGTATGATCGAGGCAAACTACCGCATGCCGCTGTGCCCCATGGCAGACGACACGCGCTCTGCACTTACCGATGCTCTGAAGGGGGCTGGTCTGCTTGATTAAGACCGTCATTATGGGAACGGGCCGCATGGGCTCGCTCATCCGCACCACCGCCGAGGGCGTTGTCGACGCCGCCGGTCAACCCGTTTTTGATATCGTGGCCCAGATTGGCTTCGATTTGAGCGAGCTCGAAAACGCACCGGCTGCCGATGTGATTATCGACTTCTCGAACGTCGTGACCTTCGATGCCGTCGTCGCCTATGTCGAGCGCACGGGCGCCGCACTCGTTTCCGGCACCACGGGCTATTCACCTGAGCAGATGGACCGCCTGCGTGAGCTGGGCCAGAACACCCGCGTTATGCACTCGGGCAATTTCTCCATCGGCATCGCAGCCCTGCGTCATCTAGTGGCCCAGGCCACACGCGAGCTGCCCGGCTTTGACTGCGAGATCGTCGAGACGCACCACAACCAAAAGGTCGACGCCCCGAGCGGCACCGCCAAGCTACTGCTCGACGCCGTCGTCGAAGCTGAACCCGAGGCAGGCTACCACCCCGTCTATGGCCGCGAGGGCATGTGCGGCGCGCGTGGCCCCAAGGAGATCGGAATGCACTCGCTGCGCGGCGGCACCGTCGCCGGCGTGCACGAGGTTAGTTTCTTTGGCCAGGACGAGGAGGTCACGCTCACCCACCGCGCCACGAGCCGTCAGATCTTTGTCAACGGCGCCCTGGCAGCCGCGCAGAAGCTCGTCGCCCGCGAACCCGGCTTCTATACCTTCGACCAGGTCATGTTTGCCTAACCGGGTATCAACCGAATCCACCCAAAGGAGAGATAGCAAATGAGCAACGCAGCCGAGATGGATGCACAAGAGATTGTCAACTACATCGCCACCGCGCCCAAAAAGACGCCCGTCAAGCTGTACGTGCGCGAGAAGCCGGGCATGAAGGTTGCCTGGGGCAACGCACATGTCTACGGCGGTCGTCGTGGCAAGACCGTCTTTGGCGACTGGGATGAGCTCAAGGCAATCCTCGACGTCAACGCCAACTCCATCGACTACTACGACGTCGAGAACGACTGTCGCAACTCTGCCGTGCCCATGCTCGACCTTAAGGGCATCAACGCCCGCATCGAGCCGGGCGCGATCATCCGCGACCGCGTCGAGATCGGCGACCGTGCCGTCATCATGATGGGCGCCATCATCAACATCGGCTCCGTTATCGGCGAGGGTTCCATGATCGATATGGGCGCCGTGCTGGGCGGTCGCGCCACCGTGGGCAAGAACTGCCACATCGGCGCCGGCACCGTGCTGGCAGGCGTTGTGGAGCCCGCCAGCGCCACGCCCGTCATCATCGAGGACGATGTCATGATCGGCGCCAACGCCGTGGTCCTGGAAGGCGTGCGCGTGGGCAAGGGCGCTGTCGTTGCCGCCGGCGCCGTGTGCGTCGAGGACGTCCCCGCCGGCGCCGTCGTGGCCGGTGTCCCCGCCCGCGTCATCAAGATGCGCGACGAGAAGACCGACAGCAAGACCAGCCTGGAAGAGGGCCTGCGCCAGCTGTAGAAGTTACGCGGTTTTGCCAAACCGCGTAACAGCTCGACGCTGCAAACGCCCCTAAGCGGCAATCTGACGTTCAATCGTCGGTCGCGTACCGAAGTACGCTTCCCTCCTCTTTCACGTCACCTTGCTCACCTAGGGGCGCTTTCGCTGACTTATGCTCAACCTGCGGCGCAATGTCAGCAACCAAGCCGAAAACAAAAAAGGCCGAAGCACCATCGGGGCTTCGGCCTTCATCATCTCAGGGTTCCGTCGTATTCAACCATGGCGGGTCGCTTTGACAGGCGTCCTGCGGCCGTCTTATAGACCTCGGAACGGTCGCGCCGCCCTATTGCCACGATCTCGGCAATCTCAACCGTTCCGTCCTCCCGGATTCGAAAAACCATTCGGAGTCCTGCATTCCGCCATTTGATCTTTTTGCAGCCGGCAAGCTCACCGTGAAGCGGCGTTCCAATTTCATCAGCGCGCGTCTTTAATTTCGCGACTGCAATACGGACGAGTCTTCGCTGAGATCCATCTAGTTTTTGGTATTCCTTCTCGACGTCTCGATTCAAAAAGCCGACGACAAAATGCCCACTCATTCGAAAAGATCCTCATCGGGGATCGCGTCCGGATCCATCGATTCAAACTCCGCGAGCTCCTCGGTAGTTAGGGCGTCCTCAAACGGAACAAATTCATGCGGACCATGCTTGACTCGATCCGCAGCGATGCGATATATCTCAAGTTCGTGCAGATACTGCAGCGCACCGTACATTTCCTCATAGGCGGCATAGTCGATAATCACGGTATCGATATCGTTATGATCGGCAATGAACTGTGGTGCGCGTTTTGCGCGTTTACGAATGGCAGATAAAGACTTGCTTGCTTCGGTAGCCGAAACAACCTGGTCTTTTGTAAACACCGGTTTTTCCAGAACAAGTGGGGACATTTTGACCTCCAAAAAATAATCTGGATTATATTTCAAAGTATACTTCAAAATATAATCCAGACTTTTATTCGAAAGAAAAAAGCCCTATCGATTCTCGATGCTACCGATATTTTTGAGCTCGATGGAGATGAGGCCGTTAGGCTCATTGACGAACTCGATGTACTCGGAGTTGGAACCCATCTCGGCCGGGAAGCTGATCTCGATACCCGTGTCGGTACGGATCTTATGCTTGCGCACCGCCGCGCGTTCGACCTGCTTGCGCTCCACGGGCACACGCTCAGGCACCTTCTCCTCGGTCAGTGCCGCGCGCACGCTCTCCTTGATGACCGGCTCGTCCTCAAAGACCTCGTCGACGATATCCCAAGGCGGCAGCTCCTCGTCATCCTCGACCTTCTCGGCAACAGCAGCCTTAACCTTGGCGAGCGCTACGGCCGTATTGGCACCGTGCTCCTCGGCGACTTCCTCGACCACACGCGTCACGGTGTCGATGACCTCCTTACCCGATACGCCCGTGTCGCACTGCAGCAGGCCATCGGGGATAAGCATACGGTCCTCGCCGGCGATCTTGCGTTTCTTGTCCACATAGCCGATCTCCATGGTACTTGCACGCACGATTGCATAGCTCGGCACCTTTTGCGAAGGGTTCGGCAGAATGGCGTAGTGGCGCGCAATGTCGTTGCGCACCTCGTCCTCTTCGCGACCTACCTCGTGCATAAAAGCCTGCTTGGAGCCCAGCAGCATCACGGCAAACCAGCGGGCATCCTCATCGTCATCAAAGTCCGCCACAAGCACGTCAGTGGACTCGGCTTTCTCGGCCTTGGTAAGTTCGGAAGAGATGAACTCCGCAATCTGCTGAGACAGGTCCACGAACTCACGCTCACCAAAGAAATAGCCCTTGAGCTCGCCGCCGAATGCGGAGTTCTCGGCAAACGTGGCGCGTTTATTGTCGGCCGAGGTGCGTGCGCGGCGCAGATGCGTGGTCACGAAGTTGCGCACGGTACGGCTCTCGATATCGAGCTCTCGCTGGCTCATGACGTTGACGGCAGAGTCAAAGTCCAGGATATGCAGAATCGCGTGATTGATTTTCATATACGGCATTCCGTTCTAGATCGATTTCGGCACGAATCAGTATAGCGGTCGAGCCCGCCCCAGGCGCTTCGAAGATTGGTGCATCGGGGACAGGTTGCTTGCACCAATGGTTAGCGCAGGAGCTCGGACTGCCAAGCCTCGAGCTGTTCTGCCAAACTCTTGCCGGCAGCGGGCACGTCGATCTGGGGTCGTTTGGGCAGCAGCGCACACTTAAGAATCGCAACGATGGTCTGCGAGACAAAGCGTCGTGTATCCTCGTCAAAGCCTTGCGCAGCCTGGAGCATCATGGGCAGGCTCTCGCGCAGATTCCCAGCGATATCCGCAAACCGCTCAGCACCCGTAGCCTCAAACACGGAGAACAACGCATCTACAAAACGCTCGCGTTCGCTAGGCGACACTGCAAGCAGCATCTCACGAATGGAACCATCAACGTATCGAGCACCGGCAGACAGGCGCTCACAGTACACGAAGTCGTGACCATCAACCACCCAGCTAAAGGGATTGTGCTGCAGCAGGCTGAACTCGGTGCTCTCAACGATGGCATAGTCCTCCTGTGTCTCGAACATCATGCCAAAGATCGACGACCGAGGTAGCGTCTTGTCGATTCGACCGGAAAGATCGGCAAAGGCGTTGCCGTTCAGAAACTCCTCGACGAAGCCCGGGCCATCATGGGAATACGCCCGTTCGATTCGTTCACGGGCAACATCGGAGCACATCGCTGCACCGTACACCGCAAGGTTTCCACCCTTGGAATGACCCCCGCACAAAAGCGGCCCGCCAATCGCATCCGCCGCCTCGTCCACATAACGTGCCGCGGATTCCTGGGCCGGCACAGGACACCGGAACGCCATGTTAAAGTCTTCTTTCCAGCCAACAATCGTACTATCGGTCCCCCGGAAGGAAAGATAACTAAACCCCGCCGGAAACCGGAACGCCATGGCTGCAAACTGCTCCGTCGCCACCATATCGCTCACAGCACGATAGCCGCAAACGTGCACGCCACGGTAGCGAGGACTTGCTGCCACGGCCTCCAACAAGGCCCTGCTCCCCTCTGGATCCCACAAGTCGTCAATCATGTCCCGATAGCACTCGGCACGCAGCAGCTCGCGTACGTCTAGGCCCTGCCAGTTCGTCAGCTCCGCCATATCACCCGGCAAACGCAAATAGGACAACCACGCAAAGACCAGGCTGTCCACCGCGCAGAACGGCCGCTCCTCAAACGGATCAAACGCCGTCTGAGCATAGGTCAAAAAATTAGGCGAATCCGACATGGCCCTCCCATCAACTATGGTGTATTGGGATGGTGCATTGGGGTCAGGTTACTTTGCACCAAAAGGCGCCCGGGCCGTGTGGACCCGGACGCCTTCATTGTAGCTTTTCGCTCTAGTGAGCTTGATTTAGCAGGAGAAATCGACGCTGTCGATGATGTCCTTGAGGGCCTTGGCGGAGACGGTGAGCTCATGCTGCTCGTCATCGTTCAGCGGCACGGGGACGCGGCAGACAACGCCGTCGCGTCCAACGACGGTCGGCATGGAGATGGCAAGATCGGACAGGCCATACTCGCCCACCATGAGCGAGGAGACAGGCAGAACGGTCTGCTCATCGCGCATAACGGCGGTGCAGATGCGCTTGACGGCCATGGCGACGCCATAGTAGGTGGCGTGCTTCTTCTCGATGATGGTGTAGGCGGAGTTCTTGACGTCCTCAGCGATGCGCTTCTCGGCAGCCTCATGCTCCAGGTGGCCGTGAAGCTCACAGAAGGTGTTCAGCGGAACGCCGGCAACCTGAGCGCTGGACCAAGCGACAAACTCGGAGTCACCGTGCTCGCCCATGACATAGGCCTGGACATCGCGCGGGTCAACCTCGACGTGGGCACCAAGCATCTGCTGCAGGCGGCCGGTGTCGAGCACGGTGCCGGAACCGATGACGTGGCCCTCGGGCAGGCCGGACATCTTGATGGCGGCGTAGGTCAGAACATCGACCGGGTTGGAGACGATGAGCAGAATGCCGTCGAAGCCGGACTTCTTAATCTCGGGAATAATGGACTTGAAGATGCTGACGTTCTTGTTGACCAGGTCCAGGCGGGTCTCACCGGGCTTCTGGGCAGCGCCAGCAGTGACGACGATCATGGCGGCGTCGGCGACATCGGAATAATCGCCGGCGTAGATCTTCATCGGCTCGGCAAACGTCATGCCGTGCGCGATATCCAGGGCCTCACCCTCGGCACGGTTCTTGTCCACGTCGATGAGGACCATCTCGGAGAACAGACCACTCTGCATCAGTGCGAACGCCGAAGACGAACCGACGAAACCGCAGCCGACAATAGCGACCTTCTTCTCGTTAACCATTAGAAACTCCCATCTCTCTCCACAAACAAGCCGCCCGGGAACGACCCGAGCGGCTTGTCGTAATCCCAATACATCCAATCGGGACTTTGATTATGCCCCTATTCGCAGCCAAAAATCGACCGTTTACCGAAATTGTTTGCAGTATTCGTAAAATAACTGCGCGAAATCGGTTTCGAGCTATTGACGAGTCGAAATAGGTTTCTAATACAGGCCCGCCTCGCGAATGGCCTCGACAGCCAAAGCGATCTGATCGGGCGGTAGGACCAGCGCCATGCGCACGTGTCCCTCGCCCGAAGGACCAAAACTCGCGCCCGGCGTCACCACAACGCCGGCCTTCTCCATGAGCTCCTCGCAAAACGCCATGGAATCGGTGCGACCACCGGGAAGCTTGGCCCACACAAACATAGAGCCATGCGCGTTGGGACGCTCCCAGCCCAGGTCCTCAAGACCATCGCACAGGGCATCGCGGCGCTCCTGGTACTTCAGACGCTGCGCCTCGACCTCATCGCGCGGGCCATTAAGGCACGCGATGGCGGCCTTCTGGATCGGGAAGAACATGCCAAAGTCAATCTGGCTGCGCAGCTTGGCAAAGGCCGAGACCACATCCTCGCGACCGACCAAAAAGCCGATACGCGCACCGGTGACGTTAAACGACTTGGAGAGCGAGAAGAACTCAACGCCCACCTCGAGCGCGCCGGGATACTGCAAGAAGCTGCCGCCCGGCTCGCCGTCAAACACGATGTCGGAGTATGCGTTGTCGTGAACGATGAGCAGGTCGTGCTCGCGGGCGAAAGCGATGATCTCCTCGTAGACCTCGGGCGTGCCCACCGAGCCGACCGGGTTTGCAGGCAGCGACACGATCATATACTTGGCACGATCGGCCACCTCGGGATCGATACCCGCCACATAGGGCAGGTAATTATGCTCGGCGACCAACGGATAGTACTCGAGCTTGGCATCGGCGATCTTGGCGCCCGCCTCAAAGACCGGGTAGCACGGATCGGGAACCAAAATGGTGTCACCCGGATCGAGCAGGGCCAGGCCCAAATGGCCCACGCCCTCCTGCGTGCCGTTGCACGACTGCACCATAGACGGCGTAATGCCGGAGACACCAAAGCGACGCTCATAGTAATCGCACACGGCGTGCTTGAGTTCGGGCAGGTCGCGCAGGGCGTACTTCCACATCTCGGGATCTTGGGCTGCATGCGTGAGCGCCTCGACCACATGGTCGTACGGCTTAAAGTCGGGCGTGCCCACGCTCATGTTGTAAATGGTCTTGCCCTGAGCCTTCAGCGCGAGAAGTTTGTTGTTGAGCGAGGCGAAGACCTCCGCGCCAAAGCGGTCGAGACGCTGCGATGCCTGCATGGTGCCACCTTTCGATATAAAAAACGCAGCGCTCCGACAAGAGCGCCGCGCGATACGGGCCATCAGATTGCAAAAGTGTAACGCTTGCAACCCCCGTATTGGTTCAATTTAGCCAACCTTAGTCAATTGGATTGAGCGCGTCGATCTGCGCAAGCCACAGGCGCGAGCTGGCGTCACTCGGCATGCGCCAATCGCCGCGCGGGCTGAGCGTGACCGAGCCCACCTTGGGGCCATCGGGCAGGCAGCTGCGCTTAAACTGCTGGGCAAAGAAGCGACGGTAGAACGTTCGTAGCCATGTGTGAATGGTCTTGACGTCGTAGACGCCCTCGAAGCTCTTGAGCGCCATGCGGTAGATCTTGCCCGGTTCAAAGCCAAAACGCAACAGGTAGTAGAGGAAGTAATCGTGCAGCTCGTACGGGCCCACCAAATCCTCGGTCTTCTGCGCAATCTCGCCGTCGCCCGTGGGCGGCAGAAGCTCGGGGGACACCGGCGTATCGAGGATATCGAGCAAGACCTCGGCAATACGCCCGCCAAAGACATCAGCCGCATAGCGCACCAGATGGCGCACAAGCGTCTTGGGCACGCTCGCGTTGACGGCGTACATGCTCATGTGGTCGCCGTTATAGGTAGCCCAGCCGAGCGCCAGCTCCGACAGGTCGCCCGTGCCAATGACAAAACCGCCAGCCTGGTTGGCCAGATCCATCAGGATCTGCGTACGCTCGCGCGCCTGGCTGTTCTCGTAGGTCACGTCCTGCACGGCCGGATCATGCTTGATATCCTTAAAGTGCTGTTCCACGGCAGCATGGATTGAGACCTCGCGGAAGCTCACACCCAAGTCACGAGCGAGCGACTCGGCATTGGACTTAGTGCGGTGCGTCGTGCCAAAGCCGGGCATGGAAACCGCCGTGATACCCGTGCGCGGCAGCCCCAGCGCATCGAAGGCACGCACGGTCACAAGCAGCGCTAGCGTGGAGTCCAAGCCGCCCGAAAGGCCGATGACCGCAGCCTTGGTACCTGTGTGGGCGAGGCGGGTCTTGAGGCCCGCAGTCTGTAGGTCGAGGATCGTCTCGCAGCGCTCGGCCAAGTCGCCGTGGTCGGCCGGCACAAAGGGCGCGCGCGGGAAAACGCGGTCGATATCGCAGGCATCGCGCAGGACAGGTTCTTCGGCCAGCACGCCGTCAAACGAAAACTCAACGGTCGTGGCCTCCGGAGCATCGTCGGTACGCGTCCACGTCGTCGAGCGACGGCGTTCGGCAGCCAGGCGGTCAAGGTCAACGTCGGCGATGGCCATGTCGCAGGTAAGCAGTTTAGTCGCGGCGAGCTTGGAGCCGTTTTCGTAGACGAGGTTCTCCCCCGCAAAGACCATGTCGGTCGTGGACTCGCCCTCACTCGCGTCCGCGTAGGCATAAGCGCAGTACAGGCGCGCGCTTTGGTTAGAGATAAGGCTGCGGCGGTAATCTGCCTTACCGATGATTTCGTCAGAGGCCGACGGGTTGAGAATCACCGTCGCACCGGCAAGCGCCATCTCGGTCGAAGGTGGCGCCGGCACCCACAGGTCCTCACAGACCTCAACGCCCAGCACCAGGTCCTCGGCGCCCTCATCACAGCAACGGTAGACAAGCCCCGAACCCAGCGGGACCGGACCCTGACCGGCAAATTCAACCCACACGGGATCCGCAGGCGCCGGAGCAAACCAGCGGCGCTCGTAGAACTCGCCATAGTTGGGCAGGTACTTCTTGGCCGTGAGGCCCAAAAGCTCGCCCGCACAGCACACGGCGGCGCAGTTGTAGATGTTCTCGGCCACCGCAACGGGAAGACCGACGGTAAAGACGATCGGCAGCTCACGGGTTTCATCGAGGATATGCACCAGAGCAGCCTCGCAGGCATGCAGCAGTGTGCGGTTATGGAACAGATCGGCCGCGGTATAGCCGGTCAGGTTAAGCTCGGGCAGCACCAGAGCACGAACGCCGCGCTCGGCAGCATCGCGAACAGTGGAAAGCGCCACCTCAGCATTACCCTCGACATCGGCAACGCGAATCCGCGGTGACGCCGCCGCCACACGCAAAAAGCCATCAGACTGAGAAAGGTGAAGATTCATAAGAATGCTCCCGTGCGTAGACGCCATTCACAACAATTAGCAAGCTCTATTGTAGTTCAACCGCCGAGTGCAACCGCATCCCACCAACTTGGTGAGCTATTGATGAGTTGATGGTATCTGTTAAATGTCACGTACGATTCACATCTGGTGGGTACCCTGATGGCTGCACGAAACGAAGCAGATTTACACCGGGAGGACCCCGTATGACAACCAAGTACACTGACGCGCCGCGCACGCGCGTCATGACACCGGCCGCGCTCAACAACGGCGTGCACGAGAACCATTCCATCGGACAGACCATGGCCATCGCGCCTAAAAAAGGTCTGTTCGATGATATTTCCATTCCCCAGATCATCGCCGGCGCCGCAGCTGCGGCCACAAGCGTGGCGCTTGCTTCAAAGATCGGCATTGCCGGCTCGGTGATTGGTGCCGCCGTGAGCTCGGTCATCACCGTCGTGTCCTCGCAGGTCTACCGCCACTTTATCTCTGCCAGCGCCGAAGCCCTCAAAGGTACGCACGCCACCGTCGACTACCCCGCCGGCGCCTATGAGCCCGTTGAGTTTGATGCCGAGGAGCACCTGGGCGGCGCCGCGACTACGCAGGAGATGCGCCAGATTGCGGGGCGCGCGACCACGGCACGCGTCGCCCCCAACAGCCTGCGCGCCAAGGCGGCGGCAGAGCGCAGCCAGACGCAAAAGAAGGTCATCGTCTTCTCGATCGCTATCGCCATCGTCGCGGTCATCGCCTGCACCAGCGCCATCCTTATCACCACCGCCGGCGAGGGTCTGGGTGAGCGTCCCGAGCCAATCCTTTCGTCGCGCACGACCGAGAGCGATGCAAATGGCACCACCCAGTCACAAGATCAGCAGGCACAGACGGACGACACGCAAGACAGTTCTACCTCTGCCGATTCGTCCTCGAACACCCAAAACCAATCGCAGGGCACCGATTCCTCTACGGCCAACAGTGGCACGCCGTCCGGCACGACCGACTCAAGCCAAACGACTGACGGTTCTCAGCCGAGCACGGGCGACCAGACGAGCGACACCACGTCGGGAACGGGCACAGCAAACAGCAGCAACAGCAATTCGAGTGGCACCACATCGGGCACGGCATCTGACAGTTCAAGCCAAGGCACGACATCGGACAACTAGGCGCTGCATCCCCAGATAGGCAACCTGTACAACGGGCGCGAATCGATAGCGGTTCGCGCCCGTTTGCCTTGGGCGACGAGATGGCAAGCCCCGCGCGATGGTAAGATGCTTTGGTGTGTAAAGAGGAGATTTGCCATGAGCAAGACAATAGTTACGCCCACGCTTTCGCTGGGCAACCACATCTATCTGTATCGCCTGCTGCGCGACGCGATTGGGTGCGGTAAGCAAACGTTTATGACGCAGGTCGAGGAGGCGCTCGCCGCCGGCGACATGGCCGCTTATGACCTGGGCTTCGAGTCCACGCGCGAGTTGCTCGAGGAACTCGACGACTGCATTAAGCTGACCGTCTTTAAGGGCGGCCGCCTGTATGCCACCGTCATCGCCAACGAGGCCTGGGATACCGCCCTTGCCAAAGGCGAGGACAAGCCCAAGGCAGCCAAGGGCGCCAAGCAGTCCTACAAAAAGAAAAAACGCGGCGAGAAGGACCTCAAGGCCGTGCGCCCCAAGCACGTTAAGCGTCCCGAGCCTGAAGCCATGGTTGAAGCCGTGCCAGAATCCGAGCCTGAGGCAGAGATTGAAGTCGCTATTGAGGTAACGGCAGAAGCCGAAACCGAAACCACCGCCACGACTGATCCCGAAGTCATATCCGAGCAGGAAGCCACTGCGGAGCTCAACGAAGCTCCCAAGTCGACAACCGAAAAAACCGCCGACCAACCCGAGACGCCTTCGTTCCAAAACAGTGATGTCTTTAGCGACGAGGCCGAGGACGATCAGCCCGCCGATCAAGACGCTACCGAGTCGACGCCGAAGCCCGAGACGCCGCAGCCCGCCATCTCGCTCACGGTCGTCTATGACCCCGAGAACGCCAACGCCGGCATCACCACCATGGCCTCCACGCCCATCGAGGCAAAGTCGAGCGTCGAGAACGAGAACGCGACGCAGGTTGAGGTTGAAACCTCAGCTGCAGACGCGCCCATCACCGTGGAGCCCGTAGATTCCACGATCAAGCTGGAAACGACGCCGGAGCCCACACCCGTCATCGAATCCGTGCCCACTTCTGCTTGCGGCCAAATTCCCGCACCGGCATCGGCTTCGGCACCCGCAGCGGCCCCAACCCCCGCACCTGCAGTACCGACCATCCCCGAGGATTTCCCCATCGATTTCGCAACCGAGGTCTTCTGCCCCGGCCCATTGCTACACCAGTTGTCGACCTATCTCCCCTACGGCGCCGACACGCTCGGCATCGTCGGCGAGTACTACTGGATTGCCCGCGAGCGCGGTACCATCGAGGCCGCGCGAAACCGCGCAAACTTCCCCCTGTGCTACACGCAGGCCGGCGAGCGCCGCGAGGTTACCGTGCGCATCCGCCGCAACACCACCGGCGGTCTCGGAGCCGCCTGGGCCATCGACAAGGTCGAAGCCCCGGTCGAGTAAAAAACGGCCTCGGATAGCCAATTGACCATCCGAGGCCGTTTGAATTCAGGCCTTTTAGTTGTCATCGGTGCATATAGACACCAGAGAAGCAAGCTCATCCTCAAGTTGCGGAGCAAAGTATCTAAAAGAAACCTGCGCTCCAGTCGGTATCGACTCAATCATATTCGCAGCATTATCTGAAACTCGGTACGATGTAGTTTCACCTGTCTTCAAATCCTCTATTGAGCAGACAGCGTCTTCAGCATCAATCGACCTAAGCACGCCTTTTCCTTGTAACATCACATCGGCATGCCCGCCAGCTATTTCTAATGAACCTGAGTCTGTCGCAGTCACTTCTCCGGAACCTCCGCGCGATATCTCTTCCTTTGTTGAACAGCCCACCAATGAAGCCATCAGCACCAAAGACAGAGCTAGACGAATCGCCCTACTTCGAAAAAGTCGTTCCATAAGTCCACGCATAATAGCTCTGATCATACTTCAGGAAGGATAAAGATGAATTCCAGCCGTCCGCTATGCCAATCATCTGCCTTGTCTCTCCAGTTTTCTTACCAGTAAGTGTGGCGTAAGCCTCCGCTGTTACAGAATGGGCTGATCCGTTGTACAAACTCGCATGTAAAACATTCGGTCTATTAGAGTTAATCTCATTTTGAATGCTCGCGATAGCCGGAGAGGAGACAGTGCGGGCGATAAGAGTACTTCCTCTGCTTGCGCAGTAATTTGTAAACCCCGTTGCACAGGTTGATATCGGCGTTCCACCCAAAACAACGCCGGGAACAGTCTGTTCTTCATCGGAAAGAGCATGGGTATTGGTGTAATTCCATATCTGCATATATTGCGAAGGGTCGCTATATAAATTGGCAATGCCATACAGTTCCGCAACGTTCGAAAAAGCTGTCACCATACAAGCATAGTGGGCGGTAAGCCTCTTAATCTCGCTTTCATCATATGACATAAACTGAGAAATGGAACGAAATCCAGATACTGTGTAATCCTGCATTTGAGTTGCGTAAATTACAACATCGTTCCAGCTTGAAGGTTTATTCGATAAAACGACAGGCCGTCCTTCTATGGAAACAGCCGGGATTGTTCTTCCGCAATTTGTTGTTATTGAACCGTCCAAAGATTGCACGCCGAATTCGAATGGATTGATCATTACGACTGGGTTATTGAACGAATAAGACTCGACACCAAGATCTCCTCCCCGATCCATAGGGCTGACTAAGCCGTCTCCAAAACGATATCCCGTAAGTATTTCATCATCTGAAGCATCTAAAACCAAATAGCCCGCGGCTCTATTGGATGTCACAACCGGAACAATGTAACCAAGCGGGGACCCATCAACATCTACAAAAGGAATAGGGTCAGAAGGCGTATACGAATAGCCGAGGAGTCCCTTTATATATTTATCGGCAAGCTCTTGCGCAATTTCAGAAGTAAATTGTATCTGCTCACCATCAATATTGCCCGTCGAAGCAAAAACCTCTTTCGGACGTGCGGCTAAGGCGACAATTGAAGACGCGACAAGTTGCAGAAAACGACGACGCGAAAGCATATGTTCTTCTTTCTAGAGAAGCGACTTATAAGGTACTCCTATTCTATAATCTTTTTTGTAACGTTACAGCACTGGTTATATTTCAATTCGATTTGCTTATGTCCTTGCAACCCAATGCGTCTTTACGTTTTAAACGGAATTAGAAAATCACTCATAGCAAAAACGGGCTTTAATCCCAAAGAGATGACTTTGATTATGAATCAAACCAGCAGCCAGGGCATAGCTGCAGTGCAATCGCTACAAGAAAGGCCGCTCTTGGTGGCGGCCTTTCTACTTGCTACTAGTCGCGCGTCAGCTTGCGGTGGATACGATGCGGTTGGGCTGCGTCCTCGCCCAGGCGCTCGATACGGTTGGCCTGATAGGCCTCGAAGTTGCCCTCGAACCAATACCAGTTGCCCGGATTCTCGTCGGTGCCCTCCCACGCCAGAATGTGCGTGGCGACGCGGTCCAGGAACATACGGTCGTGGCTAATGACCACCGAGCAGCCCGGGAACTCGAGCAGCGCCGCCTCGAGCGAGGACAGCGTCTCGACGTCGAGGTCGTTCGTGGGCTCGTCGAGGAGCAGCAGGTTGCCGCCCTGCTTGAGCGTAAGCGCCAAGTTCAGACGGTTGCGCTCGCCACCGGAGAGTACGCCAGCGCGCTTCTGCTGGTCCTGGCCCTTAAAGCCAAAGCTCGCCACATAAGCACGGCTCGGAACCTCGGTCTCGCCGACCATCATGTGGTCCAGGCCGTCCGAGACGACCTCCCACAAGTTCTTATCGGGGTCGATGCCGGAACGGTTCTGGTCGACATAGGAGATCTTGACGGTCTCACCCACCTCAAGCTCGCCCGAAGTCAGCGGCTCCAGACCCACAATCGTCTTGAACAGCGTGGTCTTGCCCACACCGTTGGGGCCGATGACGCCCACGATGCCGTTGCGCGGCAGGGTAAACGAAAGGTCGTCGATGAGCACGCGGCCATCGAACTCCTTGTGCAGATGATGGGCCTCGAGCACCTTGTTGCCCAGACGCGGGCCCACAGGGATGCGGATGTCGGTCCAGTCGAGCTTCTGGCTTGCGCGGGCCTCGGCCTCCATCTCCTCGTAGCGAGCCAGACGGGCCTTGTTCTTGGCCTGGCGAGCCTTGGGCGAGCTGCGTACCCACTCGAGCTCGGCCTCCATGCGCTTGGCGAGCTTGGCGTCACGGTTGCCCTGGGCCTCGATACGCGCGGCCTTGGTCTCCAGATACGTGGAGTAGTTGCCCTTGTAGGGATAAAGGTGACCGCGGTCGACCTCGCAGATCCACTCGGCAACGTTATCCAAGAAGTAGCGATCGTGTGTGACGGCAAGCACCGCGCCCTGGTAGTTGTGCAGGAAGTGCTCGAGCCACAGGATCGACTCGGCGTCCAGGTGGTTCGTGGGCTCGTCGAGCAGCAGCAGATCGGGAGCCTCGAGCAGCAGCTTGCACAGGGCCACGCGGCGACGCTCGCCGCCAGAGAGCACGTTAACCGGCATGTCGGAATCGGGCAGCTGCAGGGCGTCCATGGCCTGGCCGAGCTTGGAATCGATATCCCAGCCGTCGGCGGCATCGATCTCGTCCTGGAGCTTGCCCATCTCGACCATGAGGGCGTCCATGTCGCAGTCCGGGGCGCACATCTCCTCGCCGATCTTATTGAAGCGATCGACCTTGGCGATCATATCGCCAAACGCCATGCGCACGTTCTCGATAACGGTCTTGCCGTCGTCGAGCGGCGGCTCCTGCTGCAGGATGCCCACGGTGTAGCCGGGGGTGAGCTTGGCATCGCCGTTGGAGACCTCCTCGATGCCGGCCATGATCTTGAGCAGGGTCGACTTGCCCATGCCGTTGGGACCCACGACGCCGATCTTGGCACCGGGGTAGAAGCTCAGGGTCACGTCGTCAAGGATTACCTTGTCGCCATGGGCCTTGCGAGCCTGATACATCTGGTAGATAAACTCCGCCATATGTCTGTTCTATCCTTTCTACCTGCTGTTTCCCTATTCTTGATTCGCTTTAGTGAAAACGAAATGAGGGAACCAGCTCTGAAACGTAACGAAAAAGGGGCATGGTTGCCCATACCCCCTAATACTACCTGGGAAAAGTCCCCCGGAACATACTATAAACTGCGTACGCTAGTTTTCCGCAACCTTAACGAGCGGCTCGCTGCGATTTGCGCCACAACAGATACGAGTAGACGTAGACGGCTCCAACCGAACCAAACGCCAGAACCGCAATCACCGTGGCGACGACTTCACTCGAAAGCACGCTGCCTGCCACGCCCATCACAATCAGGCCAATACCCAGCACCATAAAGCAGGCGCCGCCAAAACGCTGCGTACGGCGCCAGTTCTCGGGATCGGCAAGCCCCTAGGGTGTCTTGATACCGAGCGTATAGTTCTGCTTCACACGCGGCAAGTAGTTGCCTACGCCGATGAACAGCAAACCGACAACACCGGAAATCAGCACGTTAACCAAACCGACCGCCGGCACCACGCCCCAAACCGTAAGCTCTCCCAGCCAGCTTATGGCGCACATGAACAAGGTGAAGGCGATTACGAAGCCCTGGTAGAACTTGCCCGAGGTTCGATATGCCTCACCTTTGGGGTCGATGCGCGGCACCACGCAGAACATTGCGAGAAGCGCCAGAGGCAGCACGCCGAGCGCGGAGGCCATCCAGCTAGGACCCCAACCGTCGACGGCGCCGTTCGCGCCCCAGTGCGTGGGAATCTGCGCAGGCAAGCTCGGCATCACTATGAGGTGCGCTACGACATTGGCGACGCACAGAGCGACCAGCGCAATCCACACGCGCGACGATACCCCCGTGGGGTGAATGCCCTTGTTTTCGTTATTCATCCTTATCACCTTCAGTGTTTGTAAAGCTCATAAACCAGCCAATTAAATCCTGCATGACGGTGGTGTTTAAGCTGCATACGATGCTTTGGCCATGGCGCTCGTCGGTCACCAACCCGGCGTTTTTGAGTGTCGCCAAGTGATGGCTCAGCGACGGCTTACTGATGTCAAAATGCTCGGCAAGCTCTCCGGCCGTACAATTGCCCTCGCGCAGTAGCTCCAAAATGCGCCGCCGCGTTGGATCGGCAAGCGCCTTAAAACCCTCTCCCGGCATAAGACCTCCCCTCATCATCTCTCATGACGTGCACACTATACTCAATATTTAGATGTTTATCTAACCATCTAATCTTGTACTCATAAAAATAGCCGCCTCCGCGTAATGCGAAGACGGCCACTTCTCACGCCATAAACGTGTTTCGGAGTTGGCCAACCCGCTGCAACGGGTGCCATCTGCTTCAATCTTATGCGAATCCCGATCCCATTTCAACAAGCTCCAAGGGCTCAAATGGAATCGCAATAATACCTATAATGGCGATAGCTAAAACACGACCCGCTTCCCCATCGGAGGATATCTATGACCGAAACCACAGCCGCAGCTCCCATCGAGACACGCGACACCAAGCTCGAGATTATCATGGGCCGCGAGGCACTCGATAAGCTCGCCGATGCTACGGTGCTGGTGCTCGGCTGCGGAGGCGTGGGCTCCAACTGCTGCGAGGCACTCGCCCGCGGCGGCATCGGTCATTTCGTCATTCTGGACAAGGACATCATCGCGCCCAGCAATATCAATCGCCAGGCCATCGCCTTTCACAGCACCGTCGGCAAGCGCAAGGTTGACGTGATGGAAGCCATGATCCACGACATCAATCCCGCCGCTGCCGTCATCAAGCGAACTGAATACTTGCTGAGCGACAACATCGATGATTTCTTCGCGAGCGTTTTGGAGCAGACGGACGGCAAGCTCGACTACGTCGTCGACGCCATCGACACCATCTCGGCCAAGCTCACCATTGCCAAATATGCCCAGGACCACGACATTCGTTTGGTTAGCTCCATGGGCGGGGCCAACAAGCTCCATCCCGAGTGCCTCCGCTTTGCCGACATTTTCGATACGGTACGTGACCCCATGAGCCGCATCATGCGCAAAGAATGTAAGAAGCGCGGAATCGAGAGCCTACACGTACTGTTTAGCTGCGAGGAATCGGTTAAGACACAGCCCCGCGACCCTTCCAACATCCACGAGCGTACCGAGCTCGGAACCGCCAGCTTTATGCCGCCCATCATGGGCCAGATGATTGCCGGCGAGGTTATCCGCCAGATCAGCGGCCGCGGCACTGAGCGCGTACGCTCCGATGGCCAACGTCTGGACTAGCGGAGCGCACCGAGATGGAACCCCGGTTATTTGATGCACACTGCCATCTTGATTTAATGGCTCACCCGGACGCCGTTGCCGATGAGGCGACGGCGCTGGGCTTGGGTCTATTTGACTGCGGCGTCAATCCGCGCGACTTTTCGGCCGCAAACGAGCGTGCCTGTCGCCAACCAGGCATCATCGCCGGCGTTGGGCTTCACCCCTGGTGGCTCGCCGATGGCCACTGCGGTTTTGTCGAAGTCAATCTGCTTTGCGAAGTTGCTGCCCAAGAACGCTACATCGGCGAAGTCGGACTCGACTTTTCCGCGCGCTTTGCTGGAAGTGAGCCGCTACAAATACAGGCACTTAACCGGCTCTGCGATGCGCTCGTGCAGCATCCTCTTACCGGGCGCGTGATATCAATTCACGCCGTTCGTTCGGCAGGAGCCGTACTGGACGTCCTCGAATCGCATGGGCTACTCATCCCAAACCCCGACTCCCCCGTTATCATCTTCCACTGGTTTAGCGGTACTTCGGACGAACTCGTCCGCGCGCGTAATGCGGGCTGTTATTTTTCCGTCAACGAACGCATGCTCGCATCTAAACGAGGACGCGAATACGTGCGACAAATTCCACTCGATCGTTTACTGCTCGAGACCGATGCACCAGCGGAGGCAAACGCAGAAATAAGCGCACAGTCACTCATCAGATCGCTCGAAAGCGCCTCAGAACACGTCGCCTCGCTCAAAAAATGCGACGCAAAGCATATTGAGTCGGCGGTTTTAGCGAATGCACACTCTGTTTTTAGCCTTCGCTAACCCCTGTGGTCAAAAAACGTCAAATATGAGTACTGCTAGCGAAATGGATACATTACTCTGAGCTTTCCGACCACCAGAATAATCTACGATTGTCCATTAACTAACACTTTTACAGTCACTCATCCTGCATTTTCGCAATCTTAAACCCCTCCAAACGCTCAAATCACGTCTGAAGGGGTCGATTTTGCTGCGACTAAATTAGTCACAGTACTCATATTTGGCTTTTTTTGACCACCGAGTCACGGGAAGGCACCAATACAGCTCCCCGGGACAGCTCGGCTATTCGACGATTGGTGCTCCGTGGCCCCAAGAACCTTCCATGCCGCACACGGTCGAGGCAAAACCGGCAGCAAAGTCGAGCGCGCGCTCGATGGCCTCGGCGCCGTCCTCACCACGCTTGGCGGAATCGAGATAGCACATCAAAAACGAAGTGAGGAACGAATCGCCCGCTCCCATGGTGTCCTTCATGTCCGTTACCGGTTTAGCCAGCTGGCGGTAATAACGCTCGCCGTCGTAAGCAATGCAGCCCTCGGCGCCCGCCGTAGCCGACACAAAACGCGGACCCAGACCCTTCACCCATGCCAGACGCTCGCGAATCTCGTCCTCACTCGCGGCATCCGCCGCACTAAAGAAAGCAAAATCGACGTAGGGCGCAATCTGCTCGTAGTACTCGTCGGTGGAGTCGTCCGAAAAGTCAAAAGAGACCGTGACGCCCGCAGCCTTCAGCTTGGGCAGCTCGCGCTCGGTAAAGCAATAGTTGCCCGAATGAACCACATCGAACTGCTTCATGTACGAAAGGTCAAAGCGATCGAGGACATAGCGCGCATCGCCACGGATACCGCCCTCGTTGGAGCCAAGGAAGACACGGTCACCGTCAACGACGGTCACGCGAGCCGCTCCGTTCTCGCCAATCATCTGCTCGCACTTGTCAAGCTCAATACCCTCATTCTCGAGGCTTGCAATGACATGCTCGGCAGCGGCGTCATTGCCAAAAATGCCCATGTATGCGGAGCGTGCGGCACCGCATTTCTTGGCATAAACGGCAAAGTTCACCGCGTTGCCGCCAGGATACATGGTGTGGATATGCTCGTAGCGATCGACGACGTTGTCGCCAAATCCGAGCGCGTTAACGTTAAATGCCATGGTATTTACCCTTCTAGTACTCGACGACGCCCATATAGCGACGGAAATCGGGATCATGGTCAAACACCTTGCCGCGTGCGGCACGCAGCTCGCAGTTCATGGCGTAGAACAGCACCGGGTCCAGATAGGCACGGACGCTCGCCGGCACGGCTTCCATACCGTACTCCTTGGCATCGAGCACCATCAGCGTATCGGTATGCGTCTTAAGGAACGCCAGGGCGCGCTCGTCCATAGCACGGCACTCGCTGGAACCCATCTGCAGGAAGTAAAAAACGCCATCCTGAGTAGCCTCGAAGGGGCCGTGGAAGTACTCGGCAGAGTGGATGTAACTGCAGTGCTGCCACTGCATCTCCATAAGAGAGCAGATAGCGAAACCGTAGGTCTGGCTAAAGTTGGGACCGCTGCCCAGAATATAGAAGAATTCGTGCTCCTGGCAAAGCTTGGCAAAGCGATCGCCCAGCTCGGCATTTACCTTCTCGCGTGCCGGGGGAAGAATCTTATCCATCTCGGCGATACCGGCATACATATCGGCAAGATCGGCGTAGCCCTCCTGCTGATCGAGCAGCTCTGCCGCAAGCGACAGCGAAATGCCAGCGGGGACCTCGGCCTGCGGCACACCCTCGCCCCATGGGTAGACCCACGTGGTCCACTTGCCGGAGTCAATCTTGGATCCAGCGTTGTCGGTCTGGGCGATCACCGTAGCGCCGGCAGCAAGGGCAATCTCGCAGCCCTCGACGACCTCCGGGGTGTTGCCGCTGTGACTGCAGGCAATGACCAGGGACTTCTCGCCCAGACGACGCGGACGCATGATATCGAACTCGCGAGCCGTATAGATATACGAAGTGAAGGCGGTTGCCTCGCGCTGCAGAAGCTCATGAGCCGGGATCAAATCGATCATGGAGCCACCGCAAGCAATCCAGTAGACGCTGTCGAACTTGCCCTTCTCGGCAATTGCCTCTTTGATCAGATCGTGTGCGTTCATATCCAGTTCCTTTCTTGTTTGGCCCGCAATCAATGACGTTGGTTGCGTGGCCGATGGTTGTTTTAGTCAATCAGATATTTTTCGAATGCGGCCATGCTCTTGGCATCTGCCGCCGCCGGGTCATCGTAGTAACGACCGTCCGTGATTTCCTGGCCCAGCATGCCGTCGAAACCATGGGCGTTGAGTGTGGCGACGAAGGCGTCCATATCGTGCTTGCCATCGCCCCACACCAGATGGCCATACGGGTCACCGTCGATAAAGTGCATCTCGTGAATTGCCCCATCGCCAAAGGCGGCAAACCAGTCCTCGAGCGTCTCGCCTGCAACGCCCATCGCGGTTGTATCAACCATGGGCTGTAAGTACGGGCTCGCGACCTCGTCAATCATGCGCTTCGCATCGGAAACCGTCGTCACAAGGTTGCTCTCCTCGGGACGCAGGCTTTCCATCGTAAGCACCAGACCGTGCTCGCCGGCATACTCCGCCAGAATGGACAAGTGCTCGCGGCTGCGCTTCCAGGCTTCCTCGCGGTCCTCGTCCCAGTCGCCCCAGCCCGAGTTGACGGACATACGGTCGCACCCAAGTACCTCGGCAAGCTCAATGCCGTGTTTAAAGTACGCCAGGCTGCGCTGTTCATGCAGCGGCTTGCGTGCGCAGTACTGCCAAGGATAGACAACATTCTCGGGGCACAGAGTACGATACCTAAGCCCACGGTCTGCAGCCTTTTTCGCCAGAACCTCAGCCTCAAAGTAGCCCGTATGGTCGAGCGTCACATGCGGCTCCGCACACCATAGCTCAATGGACTCAAAGCCCAAGCGCTGCTGCACATCAAGGAAGTAATCGAGCGACCACATGATGTAGTGGATATTCATGCCCGCAATCTGCTCGCGGCGCAGCGTCGGTTTGGATTCAGACATCTTATGCCTCCTTATTTCGATCGAACACGATTTGTCCGTCCGACATCGTCATATCAACCGCAAGATCGCGTGCGTCGCGATAATCGAGGTCGAACACATCCCGATCGAGCACGCAAATATCGGCAAGCTTGCCGACCTCAAGCGTACCCAGCTCGTCTTCGCGCATCAGGTCGTACGCGCCCCCGACAGTCCAAGCGCGCAAAAGCTCGACAAGCGTCAGCACGTTGGCCTCATTCACGGGCAGTCCGTCGTCGAAGTATCCGCCGCACGCACTGTAGATTGACTCGCCCAGGCTCGGGATCAGCAGCGGCAAATCAGTGCCACAGCACACTGTGCATCCGGAATCTTCCATGCCGCGGCGATTCCAGCTGTGCAAAAGTCGCGTCTCGCCAATTTGTCGACGCATCATCGACAGGCAATCCTCGCGCCGGTCCAGCGTCAGAATCTGCGGATAGACCTCGCAAATTCCACCTAACTTGCCAAACTCGACAAGATCGGTCGGATCAGAGTTCTCGAGATCGGTAATCGCATGGCGGCGAAGCATCCGTCCATGCTCGTCTCGAGGCAGCGAGGCATAGAGCGCCACGGTGCGGCGAACGGCGCCATCGCCCTGGCAATGCAAGGAATATCGGAAGCCGTCAGCATCAATTGCACGCAGCTCGTTCTCAATCAGATCCCACTCTGGCTCCTCGACGACCGTCTTGCCGGCAGCGCCCGCATCGGCCGTGTCCTCATAGGGGTCTATCATCTCGGCAAGCCCTGCCCATACGCCGCGATCGGTCATACGGTTGAAGCCGGAAAAACGAACGAACGGTCCCCGGAAGCGCTCTCGCGCCTTGCGGGCATATGCCAGATTTGCACCGGCACCCACCGGCTGCGACATCATGGAGACGCGAACCGTCAGCTCGCCAGATTCCTCACGGCGAGCCATTTCGTCGGCAAAGCCGTAGTAGTCATCAAACGCCATCTCCTTGATGGCGGTAACGCCGCGCTCGTTAAGCATGCTCATGTAGTCCGAATATCCGGCACGCACCTCGGGCAGCGTGAGGAAATCGCTCATCATGCGCCAGATCTTCTCGGCATAGCACGCCTGCGGTGTAAAGCCGTATCGCGCACTGGCGGCAGCATTGAGAACACAGGTCTCCGCGCCCGGTGTAAAGCAGACGACAGGGATATCGCCAAAACACTCGTCAAACACAGCTGCTGTGTTTGCGTTCTCGGCATCCGATGCCAACGTTTCGGGCAGGTTGTGGCCAAAAGCCGCCGCGCAATCCGGATGATCATCTTTCCATGCACGCAAGAGCGACACGGCCTCTTTGGCATCAGCGACGCCGGATAGATCAGACCCCAACGTCCGCAGCGCCCAGCCCGTATAGAAGGTATGCACATCGATCAGGCCAGGCATGACGGTGCGGTCGCCCAGGTCAACTACCTCGTCCGCCTGGGTCAAATACGAAGCTACCTCACACTTGGTGCCAACCGCCTCAATTCGATTGCCACGGACCGCTACGAAACCTTCGAACGGCAGGTCCCCCGTACCGGTAAAGACGCTCTTAGACGTCAGGACCGTTAAACGATCAGACATCACAACCACCTACACCGGAAGCATGCCAGAGATTGCCGTTACGATCAGGCCAAAGACGACCATGAAAATGAAGAACTTCCAAATGGTCTTCCACCATTGACCAAACGAGATCTTTGCCACGGCAAGGCCGGCAACCGTCATGCCCGCCACGGGACTGATGGTGTTGATGGTCTGATTAGCAAACTGGAGCGCGGTAACGGCGGCTTCGGGATTGAGGCCCATAAGCTCGGTCAGCGGACCCATGACGGGCATGGTGAGCGCCGCAAGTCCAGAGCTCGAGGGAACCAGCAAAGAGAGCAGGCCAAGGACGATATACATAAACGTGGTGTAGACGGCGGCAGGTGCACCGGCGAGTGCAGTAGCGAGCGCCTGGAGGATGGTGTCGATGATCATGCCACCCTCTGCGATGACCAAGATACCGCGAGCGATGCCGATGACGATAGCGGCATACGCAAAGTCGGCAATGCCTTTAACGAACTCCTCGGCGATCGTCTGCTGGTCAAGGCCGCCAAGGATACCGGCAAGCAAGCCCATACCAAGGAACACGGCGGAAATCTCATTCATATACCAGCCCTGGGTAACAAGACCCCAGACGATAATGCCCATGCCGAAGGCAAAATCGATAAGCACGAGCTTCTGACGGGTAGTGAACTCTTCCTCGATGGAGGCATCGGTCACGGAAAACTCAACACGCTTGAGCTTGTCGTCCTCGTACGTAATGGACGACTCGGGGTTTTTCTTGACGCGC
This sequence comes from Coriobacteriaceae bacterium, assembly GCA_902362275.1. Classification (GTDB taxonomy): domain Bacteria; phylum Actinomycetota; class Coriobacteriia; order Coriobacteriales; family Coriobacteriaceae; genus Collinsella. The sequence goes on from CABIWB010000003.1 coordinate 80,875, forward strand.
ATGGCGTAGCGCATGGCCCATGCGATACCGACGGCAGTGAAGATGACCCAAGAAACGGCGCGCAGCCACAGTTGCGGATTGCCCTCGATGCCAATGATGCCTTGGGCGATCAAGACGTTAAACGGATCTATGGTCGAGGCACAATATCCCAGGTTGGGACCAAGGAAGCAGATGATGAATGCCGTCATCGAGTCATAACCGATACCCATCATGATGGGAATGAAGATGGCATAGAACGGCAGGGCTTCCTCAGACATACCAAACGTAGTGCCGCAAATGGACAGCAACGTCATCGTGATGGGAATGATGAGGATGTCCTTGTTCTTGAGCTTTTTAATCACACGGCTCATGCCGGCATTCAAAGCGTTGGTCTTGGTGATGACTGCGAACGATCCGCCAATCAATAAGACGAACGCAACGACGTCGGCAGCCTCCTGGATGCCCTTAGTAGGCGCTTGCAGGACCGCAAAGATATCCTGGCCCAGATTGATGGTCTCGCCGGTCTCGGAATCGGTGTAGTTCTTATCGACCTGTTCATAGGTTCCAGCAACGGCGACTTCACGCTCGCCCGCCGCTGTCGAAATCGTCTTGCGCTGATACTGACCAGAAGGAACGATCCAAGTCAGGACCGCAAAGACAACGATCAGCAAGAACATGATCGTATAGACATGCGGTAATTTGAACTTAAAACGCCTGTTTGTCTTCTTCGCCTTCGTATCTGACATAGATACCTCCAAAGAACTCGAGACTGCATCGCATCTCGCTTCAACGCTTGCATAAGGCAAACGTTCTATGACGTTCCATAGATTACCAGCAGCTTTTCCCGTCATCAAGATTATTTCAAACTGATTGCCGTAACGCGGTTGAACGGTTGCGTTCGCGCCGTGAACGGTATGGAAACGCCCGGTGAGATGATCCACCGGGCGTTTCCATTCGCAATGTCCTAAATGTCAAAAATGTAACGAGATCCAACGATCCGCTGACGACCAATGATAAACGGCCTCCGCTGCTCATCGAAAAAGAAGGCATCCATGTAAAACAAGGGTTCGCCAACGGGAACCGCCAACAGCCGAGCGACCTCGGGCGACGCGCACGCGATCTCGAGCGTGCAGGGGTCGGTAAACGCGGGCGTACGGCCCGTCCGGTTGCGCACGAACTCAAAAATGGATTGGTTAGATAGAGGTGCCGTTGATAGATAAGCGTTGTCCTCGTAAACATATATGTTGTTCTCGAGCATGACGGGGACTCCATCGGCAGTACGCACACGCTCAACGCAAATCAAATCAGTTCCAACGGGAACACCAAAGAACTGCGCTTCGGTGGAATCCGCCGGCAGTATCTTTCTCGAAATGACGCGCGCCCCCGGTTCCATTCCGTTAACGCGGCATGCGTCCGAAAAACTCTGAACGTCATCCTTCTGGCGAATCTTGCGCTTAAGCTTGGGGGCATTGACAAACGTGCCTTTCCCCTGTCGCTTCGTTAGATAGCCCTGCTGGACGAGCTCCTCAATAGCGCGTCGCACGGTAACGCGGCCAACTTTATAGTTCTCAGCCAATTCGAATTCGTTGGGTATCCGCGCGCCCGCCTTGTAGGCACCGGAGTTGATTTCGTTTTTAATGATATCAATGACTTGTTGGTACAGCGGTATCGCTGCTTTACCGTCAGTTAGCCCTTCAGTCGATGGCATATACCCTCTCCCAGCACAATTCAGTCTAAAGCGGGCTTAAGGGCATTCAACAAGCCCTTAAGCCCGCATTAGCATAAAGTATGCTTGCTGCCGCACCAAAATGTCGGGTATTTACTCATCTGACCCGAAAAACGCGCAACTACCGCGCTCCTAAGAAAGCGTGAGCAGCTCCGGCAGCTGGTCGATAATCTTGTCCGCGGCATCCTGGCTAAAGCCAAAGCGCTCTTCGCGCTTGGCAATGACCGTCAGGCCGGCTCGCTTGCCGGCAGTGATGCCAGGCACCGAATCCTCAACGCAGCAGCAGCGATTCGCGGGCAGCCCCAGCAGGTCCAGCGCATGCAGGTAGATGTCGGGTTCGGGCTTGCTCTCCTTAAACTGCTCGCCGCTCACCACATACTCAAAGGCATCCGACAGCCCGCACGCGTTGAGCACTTCCTCGATGCTATCCATGGGAGACGAGCTGGCAAGCGCCACGCGAACGCCGCGGCGCGGCAGCTCTCGAATCGTATCCACGGCGCCTGGGTTAATCAAAGCCTGATAGTCGCGCGGACGCTCACGCGTCCACTCATCCCAACGGGCCAACGCTTCCTCGCCAGTGAAATGCCCCTTACCGGCGCGCTCAAACCAATCGACCAGCATATGCAGGAAGAACTGATGCGAGGTACCGACCTGCCCATTCAACTCCTCTTGAGTCAGGTTAAGCCCAAGCTCCTTGGCAAACGCGGCAGTCTCGCCCAGGTAGTAATACTCGGTATCGACAATGACGCCGTCCATGTCAAAGATAACGGCGTCGAACGGAAATGCGGACACGGCACCCTCCCTAACAAAAGGGCGCCTGTAAGCAGGCGCCCGAACCATGCATTATCGGCGATTCTAGCCCAGCAGCTTATCCAACGCCACCGCAATACCGTCTTCGTTGTTATTGGCGGTCACCATCTGGGCCACAGCCTTAACCTCATCGACGGCGTTGCCCATGGCAACACCGGTGCCGGCCCACTCAATCATGGACTTGTCGTTCTGGCCGTCGCCAAACGAGACGACCTCGCTGGCATCGATGCCGAGCTTGGGCAGAGCACCCTCAAGCGCACGGGCTTTGTCGATACCGGGCGCCGTGTACTCAAAGTACCAGTCGGCCGTAAACATGCCCGAAAGTGTCTGGGTAAAGGGCGCATACATCTCCTCGTGATGCGCTTGCAGATAGGCCGGGTCGCCTGCCGTCAGCAGCTTGTCTACGGGATAAGCGTCCACGACCTCATGCAGACTCTCCACCTCGCGAATCTTAAGATCGCACGCGTCGCGCTCATACTTGACGATATTCTTCTGCGAGCCGTCAGGCAGCGTGATCATGCAATGGTACGAATCCTCGACATGCAGGTCCCGACCGAGCGAGATCATGGGGATCACGTCAAAATTACGCAGGTGATCAATCAGACGGTGCAGCTCGTCAGCCGGCATGGCCTGGTCAAAAAGGACCTCATCGGTCTGAGCGTCGACCACATGCGCGCCATTAAAGGCAACTAGCAGACCGTCATGGTTTTGAAGATCGAGCTCCTGCGCCAGAGCATGTAGTCCCCATGCGGGACGGCCCGAAGCCAAAATGAGCTTAATGCCCGACTCCTGCGCCGCAAGCAGCTTCTCGCGCGTACGAGGGCTAATCACCTTCTGGTCGTTGGTGAGCGTGCCGTCGATATCCATTGCGATGGCTTTGATTGCCATATATGCCTCCCTGTCATTGAACAACCTTGTCTGAGCCATCATACAGAACACCCATCGCGACTCCGTTTACAACGGGCAAAAAGTCATATTGTCTCGAACATGAACAGCGTGTAACCGTGGGGCGCAATCGCTCCGCCCCCTACGCCGAGCCACCACATACCAAGCTGACGACGCTAAACGTGGCCGCCCCACCGACCTCATTTCATCCCGTAGAAAATAATTTCAAAATTAGTTCTTGCCAAATCAGCAAAACGAACGTACCTTAAAGAGGACCGCTCCGGTGGTCATCGTTTGATTGAGCATATTCAGTTTCAGTTTTCAGCGTGTAAGAGAAGGAAGATCGGCAAAGTACAACCCCAAACGCAATGACAACTTAATGAGGTAACTGCCACATGTGAGGCACCCGGGGCATTGCTGTCTCGATTTTGAGCACGATGCCTTCCGCCTTGCATGGGCCGTTCCACCCCGCCCCTGCAGCAACTGCCTCACGGGCTCATTGAAAACCGCATAGCACCCCAACGTCAGCACATCACCCACGGCAAGCACATCACTCACGACAACCAACACATCAACAAACAGCACGAACATCAACCGATTGGAGAAGCTATGACAAACCACCACGCTGAAGACGGCGATAAGAAAAGCATTCTGGATGCCCGCATTGAGCGAGCATATGCAAACGAATATGACGCCGCCTTTGCCGCCGCGACCATCAAGAACTACGCGTCGCTACCGCTCGCGACGATCTTGGCCGACCACCCTCAACTGCTGAAGCGCTGCACAAAGATCACGGGCGACCCCGACATTCGCAAGCTGACAGACCCCTATGCCCCAAAACGCGACAACGATTCGTACGTTCTTACCGTAGGCTGCCTAGCCCATATGCTTACGGCGCTCGACACGAAACTCAAGCTCGAATGGGAACCCGACGAGCGTCATGAACTCGAAAGCAAGCGGAACACCCTGCGCACCGCACTGTTCCTTCCGTTGGACGGCTTCAAGCGCTGCAACGTCGAACTCAATACACAGGCGCGGCAAAAGCCCGGGACCACGGGGCAGAAAACTCCAAGACCCCATGCGGCCATCGTCGACCGCAACCGATATAACCGCATGACCGCGCACTTTTCCGCCGAGGGAGCAGCCATAAGGACGCTGATCGATCTGCTGTGCCTCCTGAGCATCAACGAGCTATTTGAGGGCTATCTCGCCCTTGTTCCCGCGACGGCACCCAAGTCGGTAGCAAAGATCATCGAGACCTGCAGACGCCAGTTTGAGCGCCATCGCAATGGCAGCGAGATGAACGCCAGCATCGCGCAGTACTACGCGGCTCATTACAAAAATGACGGATGTGCCCCTGTCGAGCATCAGCTGCGGCTCGCCTACACCACGCCCGTCGCAACGCTCCATCGCTTTGGAGCCCTTGGCGCTTGCGAGCCGCACGGACAGGCAGCCTGCCCCACAACCGAGCTCGATCTCAGGCTCGGACGAACCCTGTAGCCCGCCAGCCCCTCCGCGGGCAACAATCCTATTCCACAACACAACCAACAGAAAGGAGTCCTCATGGACACCAATCATTCCCCCATCATCAGCCCCCTCACCATGCGTGAATCCGCCCGAGGTATCACGCTCACCAGCATTTACGATGAGATGCTCACCCGTCGCGAGCTCTCCGTCATGGGAAACATCGAAACCCCGATGGCCCACGACCTATGCCAGCAGATCCGCCTGCTCGATGCCACCGACCCCAGCCGCCCCATCACCATATTTGTCGCCAGCGCCGGCGGAAGCGTGCGATCGGGTCTTGCGATCTATGACGCCATGCGCCTCGCATCGTGCCCCATCCGCACCGTCTGCCTGGAATTCGCCGCGTCCATGGGCGCCGTAATCTTTATGGGCGGCGACGATCGCCGTATGGCGCCCCATGCAGAGCTCATGATTCACGACCCGCTGATCCCCCAGGGGGCAGGCGGCTCGGCACTTGCGCTGCAGGAAACCAGCCGGCGTCTCATGCAGACCCGCAAGACCCTCACGCAAATCCTCTCGGACCGCAGCGGCCTCACGCCCAAGCGCATCCAGTCCCTCACTGCAAAAGACACCTACCTTTCGGCCAAGCGCGCCGTCGAGCTCGGCTTTGCCCACGAAATCCTCTCGACCACCAAGGAGGTCGCCCATGTCTAACCTCGCCAGCCGCCTCGCCGCATCTGAGTCCGCATCGTCCACCATCCTCGCCAAGGATCGAACGCTTTCCTGCGACACCCGCCAAACGGGACTCAACAACAACGCACTTGTGATCGGCCCCTCGGGAGCCGGCAAGACCCGAAACGTCCTCAAGCCCAACCTGCTGCAAATGAACGCAAGCTACATCGTGCTCGACACCAAAGGTACGCTCTGTCGCGAAGTGGGACCCGTGCTGGCAGCCCACGGTTATCGCGTGCAATGTCTCAACTTCGCCGACCTCAACACCGTCCCGGCCCTTGCGCCCGGCATCGAGCGCTGCGGCTACAACCCCCTGAGGCACATTCGCCGCAAGGCGGACGGCAGGCCCAACCAGCAGGACATCCTCTCGGTGGCAAAGGCCATCTGCCCCATCGAGGACAACAACCAGCCTTTTTGGGATCATGCGGCGGCAAACCTGCTGTCGTGTCTTATCGCCTACGTCACCGAACAGCTACCCGCCGACGAGCAGACGATCAGCTCAGTCATCAAGCTGATCGAGCACCTGCAGGACGGTGCCACGGCCCGATTGTTTGACGATCTGATCACGACCGACCCCCAAAGCTATGCCCTCTCGCTATGGCGGCGCTACGCCATTACGCAAAATGCCGAGCGCATGCACGCGAGCATCGTCGGCATCCTTGCCGAAAAGGTCATGTGTCTGGGATTCGACGGTGCGGCACAGCTCTATCGTGAGTGCCATCAGGTGGACTTCGCTTCCATGGGACATACCCCCTGCGCCCTGTTTGTAACCGTAAGCGATATTGACCGCAATCTCGATCCGCTGACCGGCCTCTTTATTACGCAGGCGTTTATGGGCCTCATTCGCGAAGCCGATAGGCAGCCCGACGGCAGCCTGCCCGTGCCCGTGCGCTTTATGCTCGATGACTTCGCAAATCTGCAGATCCCCCAGATCGACAACGTGCTCTCGATTATCCGAAGCCGCAACATCTGGGCAACGCTGCTGCTGCAGTCGACCAACCAGCTCGATGCGCTCTATGGCGAGGCACGCGCACGCTCCATCATGGGCAACTGCGACACGCATCTGGTGCTGGCGTTCCAGGATCCCGAGAGTGCCCGGGTGTTTTCCGACCGCGCCGACGCGCTGCCCAGCACGCTCATGGCGACGCCGATCGATCGCTCGTGGCTCTTTGTACGCGGTCGCACTCCCGAACAGGTCGAGCGCTTTAGGCTCGAAGACCATCCGCTCTACGGGGAGCTGCCCGAGGCGCAGCGAGGCCATGCGGAGACCGAGATCTAGGCGCAGGGTTCTCGCAGCGCGCGGCGCCCCGGCGATGTTCCACAAAGGCCGTGCGCCCCGGGACCACGGCAAAGCAAAGGGGCCCGCATCCGATAGGATACGGGCCCCTGACTATAAGGCGCGATGCGTTAACAGCAGCGACTACTTGCGATGCGCGCGATAGAACTCGATAAGCGCCTGGGTCGAAGCGTCCTGCTCGGCCTTGGCGGCGTCGTCGTGGAAGGCCGGGGTAATCTGCTTGGCAAGCTGCTTGCCCAGCTCAACGCCCCACTGGTCGTAGGAGTCGATGCCCCAGACCGTGCCCTCGACAAACGTGATGTGCTCGTACAGGGCGATGAGCTCGCCGAGCGCAAACGGGGTCAGCGTGTCGCCGAAGATCGAGGTCGTCGGGCGGTTACCCTCAAAGCAACGGGCCGGGACGATCTGCTCGGGCGTGCCCTCGGCACGAACCTCGTCAGCCGTCTTGCCAAAGGCGAGCGCCTTGGTCTGGGCCAGGAAGTTGCCCAGGAACAGCTCATGCACGTCCTGGCCGCTATCGGTCGCAGGGTTGGCGGTATTGGCGAAGGCGATGAAATCGGCCGGAACCACCACGGTGCCCTGGTGCAGCAGCTGGTAGAAAGCATGCTGGCCGTTGGTGCCGGGCTCGCCCCAGAAGATCTCACCGGTGTCGGAGGTCACGGCGCTGCCGTCCCAGCGGACATGCTTGCCGTTGGACTCCATGGTGAGCTGCTGCAGGTAGGCCGGGAAACGATGCAGGTACTGGCAGTACGGAAGCACGGCGTGGCTCTTGGAACCGAAGAAGTTGACGTACCAGACGTTGAACAGGCCCATCAGCGCGACGGCGTTGCTCTCGAGCGGCGTGTTGCAGAAGTACTCGTCGATGGCATGGAAGCCCTCGAGGAACTGCTGGAAGCGCTCGGGGCCGAGCACGACGATCAGCGACAGGCCCACGGCGGAGTCGACGGAGTAGCGGCCGCCGACCCAGTTCCAGAAACCAAAGGCGTTAGCGGGGTCGATACCAAAGGCCTCAACCTTCTCGAGTGCGGTGGAAACGGCGACGAAGTGCTTTGCCACGGCCTCGGCGTTCTGCTCATCGGAGCCATCGATGGCGCCCTGAGCCTTGAGCTGCTCGAGCATCCAGGCCTTGACCTCGCGAGCGTTGGTGAGGGTCTCGAGCGTGGTGAAGGTCTTGGAGACGATGATCACGAGCGTGGTCTCGGGATCCAGGCCGCGGAGCTTCTCGGCCTGATCGTTGGGGTCGATGTTGGAGATGTAGCGGCAGTCGATACCGGCGTCGGCGTAGGGACGCAGGGCCTCGTAGGCCATGACCGGGCCCAGATCGGAGCCACCGATGCCGATGGACACCAGGTGCTCGATCTTCTTGCCGGTAACGCCCTTCCACTCACCGGAGCGCACGCGCTCGGCAAAGGCATACATGCGGTCGAGGACCTCGTGCACGTCGGCGACGACATCCTGGCCGTCAACGATGAGCTGGCCCTTCTCGCTTGCCGGACGGCGAAGCGCGGTGTGCAGGACGGCGCGGTCCTCGGTGGTGTTGATGTGCTCGCCGGAGAACATAGCGTCGCGGCGCTCCTCGAGCTTCACCTCGCGGGCAAGATCGCACAGCAGCTTGACGGTCTCATCGGTCACCAGGTTCTTGGACAAATCGAAGTGCAGGTCACCAGCGTCAAAGCTCAGCTTGTTCACACGCTCGGGATCGGCGGCGAACCAGGCCTTGAGGTCGATGCCTTCAGCCTCGAGCTTCTCCTGATGAGCCTCGAGCGCCTTCCAAGCGGCAGTCGACGTAGCATCAATAGGTGCGGCAACAGTTGCCATAGAGTCCTCCTCAGCATACGGGCGCACGCCTCCATGCGCCCGGACATTCAGATGCCACTATTCTAGCGCAGGTCAAGACTATAATCAGCGAGCGTTGCCAATCGGCCCCCAAACGGCAACCGACCAAAAAGGGACAGGTTTTGACGATGTCCGTGCAAGCGGGTATTATCGAACAGGTATTCGATAAGAACATGTGTTTGATGGAAGGGCACGGATGGCGCACGAGCAGCACACCTATATCTGCATCGACCTCAAGACGTTTTATGCCAGCGTCGAGTGCGTCGACCGTGGGCTCGATCCGCTCACCACCAACCTGGTCGTTGCCGACGAATCGCGCGGACGCACGACCATCTGCCTCGCTATCACGCAGGCCATGAAGGACTTAGGTATTCACAACCGCTGCCGCCTATTCGAGATTCCCGACGGCATCGACTACATCAAGGCCGTACCGCGCATGCAGCACTACATGGAGGTGTCGGCGCAGATCTACGGTATCTACCTGGAATACGTCAGTCCGCAAGACGTTCACGTCTACTCAATTGACGAGTGCTTTATCGACGTGACACCCTATCTGGACCTCTATCACACCGATGCGGAAGGCTTCGCCTGCATGTTGCGCGACGAGGTCCTGGCGCGCACCGGCATCACGGCGACGGTCGGCATCGGCCCCAACCTATTCCAGGCCAAAGTTGCACTCGATATCACCGCCAAGCACGTACCCAGCCGCATCGGCATACTCGACGATGAGACCTTTCGCAAGGAAATCTGGCCCCATCGTCCCATCACCGATATCTGGGGCATCGGCCCCGGCGTGGCAGCACGACTCGAAAAATACGGCGTCTACGATCTGATGGGCGTCGCGGCGCTCGACGAAAACCTGCTTTACGACGAGCTCGGCGTCAATGCCGAGTATCTCATCGACCACGCCTTCGGACGCGAGCCGACAACCATCGCCGATATCCAAGCCTATCGCCCGCAAGCAACTTCGACCACCACAGGACAGGTGCTCTCGAAGGGCTATGCCTACGAGCAGGCCTACACCGTCTTGCGCGAGATGGTCGACAACGCCGTGTTGGACTTGATCGATAAGCACGTGGTCTGCGACAGCATCTCGCTCTTTGTGGGCTACGCGAGCGAGCGCGCCGACATACGCAGGCTTGATGCCAGCGGTACTGCACAATATGTGGACGGATGCGGACACCTGCGCTCGAGTACGTCGAGCATCGAACCCACCGCAACCGCCGGCCCCGAGCTCGCGCCCCGTGCTCCCAAGCCCGTCCAGCGCGATGACGAACGGCGCCGCCTGGTGCGCGAAGCGCAGGCAATCGATGGCATCTTTGTGGGAGAGCATGGTGGCAAACCGCGTGGTGGCTATGCCGCGCTCTTTGCGCACTCCAACGCCTCGCGCAAGCTGCCCGAGCGTACCAATTCGTTTAAGAAGATCATGGGCTATTTCGATGAGCTCTGGGCGCAGACTGTCGATCCCAAACGACCGGTCAAGCGCATCAACCTGGGCTTTAGCAATCTTGTGCCCGAGGAATTTGCCACCATCGATCTGTTCAGCGATATCGAGGCCGATGAGCGCGAGCGCGACCTGGCGCGCGCCGTCCTGGCCGTGAAAGGCAAGTACGGCAAGAACGCGCTCGTCAAGGGATTAAGCTTTACCGCCGGCGCCACCGCGCGCGAGCGCAACGATCAAGTTGGAGGACACCGTGCCTAAACCCAAACAACAGCCCATGCGCCCGCCGACCGCCTTCGAGCGCCTGGCGGACCCCGAGGGCAGACGCCGCGCAGCCGACCCCAACCTCACTGCCAACGGTGCCGTGCGCGCCAACCGCGCCGCACAGTTTATGCCCTTTGCCGCCCTCACGGGATACTACGAACTCGTGCGCAAGCAGGAAATCACCGTCGAGCAAAAACGTGAGCTCACGGAAGAAAAAGCCCTCGAGCTTTCGCAAAAGCTCGAGGGCCTCAAACGCGGCGACTTGGTGCGCGTCACCTATTACGATACGTACGGCTATCGTAGCCGCACGGGCATTCTCGACGAAGCGTTACCCGCATTCAAGCTGCTCAAACTCAGGGATATCGCCATCAACTTCGACGATATCCAGGACATTGAGCTACGCGGACGAGCCTAGCGACGAGAACGCTTGCGCAAGACGAGAGCAATGCCAAGCACTGCGGCAGCTGCAACCAGCAATCCCAAGACCAGCGTGAGGGTCGAGTCGCCAGCGCGAGGCAGCGAGCCGTCCTTCGGAGTCTTCTTAGCGGTCGTCGTGACGGTGGTCGTGGTGCTGCTCGACTGGTCGTTGCCACCCGTCTGGCTGCCGCCAGGCTGATCGCCGCCACCCGGCTGCGAAGGATCGGTGGGTTCCGTCGGATCCGGAGTACCGGGATCAACCGGATTCTCCGAATTCTCCTTGCGCTGGATCCAGACCTGGCAACCATAGAACGGGTTGGCGGTACCAAGGCACAGACCCTGGTTGGTCACCGCAAAGGTGCGCAGACCATGGTTATACGGATCGTTAAAGCCATTGGTCGTCAGCGTCGTAAAGTTCACGCCGTCCTCGGTCACATACATATCAAAGCCGCGCTCGGCATCGCGCAGGTAACACATGCACGTAAGGACACTCTGCAACTTCTTGAGGTTCTCCTCGCTCAGCAGCTTATCGAGCGCATCCTGAATATCGCTCGGCAGCTCGGTGCCATAGGCATCCTCGTACTGCTGCTTAAGGCTCTCATAGCTATCGAGCATGTCCTGATACTGGTCGGCAAAGGACTTGAAGTACGCGATCTCGCCATCGATCTTCTGGACATAAGCGGCGTCGTCCTCAAAGTCCTGGGACATCGTCGCGGCCTGATCGCAAAGACCGCCCGCGGCATCCTCCAGCGCATCGCTCAGATCGCCAAAGCCCTTAGCAACCTCGGTCTTCTCGTCATCGACATCGACGGCCTTGTTTGAATCATCAACCTCAGCAGCTTCGTTCGAATCATCGACCTCGACGGCCTCGTTTGAATCATCGTCCGCAAGCGTGTTCACGGGAACGATGGGGTCGTCAGGCGATTTCTTGTCGAGCAGGTGATTGAGCAGGTCCCTAAGGCGCTGAACCTGAGAGTCCCACTCCTCGGGCGTCATATCGATAATGTCGCCATTGGAGAACTGGCCGATCGGCTCAAGCAGGCTCGCGGTATCAAAGGTACCGATATACAGCTTGCCGTCGAACTTCTGCATGCGCCAAATGTACTGGTTCTCGTTTCGGCCAAAGCCCGAAGTCAGGCCGGAAATACCGCCCTCGGGGAACATGTCGGTGCGATCGCCAACGACGAGCTCCATGTTCTCGTCCTTGTCCATGCGATAGATGTTAACCGACTGCTCAAGATTGGCATTCACAAACGAGCAGTCAACGCCACCCATGCTGCTCTTGCCGCCCTCTTCGGTGTTGGATTTGTTGAACAGGATGCGCTCGAGGGCAATCTCCTCGTCGTTGTATTCACCGATATAGAGGTAGTCGTTGTAGACGATGAGGTTGGCAGCGCCAGAACGGGTACGGGCAGGATCGATGCCAAAGCAGTACTTTGCACCGTCCGTCTTCTGATCGCCGACAATGGGAGTCCACGAATAGCTGCCGTCGGCATTCTTGTCGCCACGGACCATGGCAAACGACTGCATGGAATTATCATCGGGAGCGTTCTCGGGCGTACCGGTGCAGATGGTCGCATAGAGATGGCCATTGTACGAGACCATATCCCAAATGGCGCCGCCGTAGATGCTGTCCTGATAGCGAATCGCCGGATAGCCAAACAGCGTCTCCGAGTTGGCAATCTCGGTGAAGCTGTCCTGGCCCTTCGAGGGGTCAGACGACGTCAGGATTGTCGACACATAATTACCGTTCGCGTCTTTACCCACATTACTGATGACGAGCTGGCCATCATGGACGCACATGCCGCGGATACCGGTAGAAATGCCCTGCTTGTAGGCAGCACCGTAATCCTGCATGCTCGAAAGGCCCTGATAGACAACTTTGTACTCATCCGTCTTAGGATCGATCTCGTATACAGCAGGCAGGCCGCCTTTGCCGTCATTGGTCCTGACGCTGCCGCAGAAATAGAGCTTACCCTTATAGCTCACGGCATTGCGGAACAAAGGAGCGACGCCGTTGAGCGATTCAGAGAGTAGCAGCTTGGTCTCACCGGTCTTGGTATTGATCTTGACCAAGATGCCGCCGCTGTCCTTGTCGGCCGTGCCGTCCTCCTTCTGCTGTCCATAGAAGAAGGTACCGTTAAACATGGCCTCCAGCGTCAGGCGCATGGTTTCGGCATCAAAGGAATCGCCCAGCGTGCTGTTCATGAGCGTCAGCGTGTTGCCCATCGCCGCATAGCAGGTGCCCACATAAAGCCAGTCACCATAGCTCGCAGCCGCCCAAGTGTAGCTCTGGCCGCGATCGCCTTCGTTGTTGGCCGTATTACCATCGGCGCCCGGAACGGCAACGGCACCGTTACCCTGGTAGTCGACGATGCCATCCGGCTGCGACGTTCCTACCGTAGGATGCGAGAGCTTCTCAAAGGAATACCCATTTCCCGCATTGTAGGTAACGGCACCCGATGCGTCTTCGGCGTGCGCCGGCAGCGGCGATACCAAGATAGCGGCAAGCGCTGCCACCAAGCCAAGTGTTCCCACTCGTCTCATAAGGTTATAGCCTCCCCTGTCCTAAAGCCCAGTTTTAGCATTCTTCATTTCTGTCCACGGTTAATTGCAATCTGAGCACAGCAATAATCAGTGTATAAATATACACCTGTAATTTTTTGGACGGGTTCATAGATGCTCGATTGGTAGCGAATTCCGCGCAAACCGTCACCAAACTCCACTTTTGCCGCATCTAAAGGTTATTTTTGCGCAAATTTTTGGATGCCGATAGTCACAATGGGCAGGAGGCTGGTACCCACCGGAGAGGGCAACGCCTACATTTTCATAACGTAATAGCCCGCACCCCTCACTGCCGTCTCGAGTGTGTCGCGATCAACCGGGCGCTTCGAGCGCACGCGTGCCGTGTGGTCCGCGTACGTTACCGTAGCCCACACGCCATCAAGCGCATTGAGGGCATTCGTCACATTCCGGGCGCAGCCGTCGCAACTCATGCCGCCGATAAGGAGTTCCTCACGATAGGGGTAGTGGGACTCGTCGGTGTCTGCCACCACAACCTTTTTGGCCTTCTTGCCGCTCGCACCATCGCTACAGCAACTCTTCCCGTGTGTCGAAGCGGCAATGCGACGCAGTCCAAAAAACATGCCGACGGCAATGACGGTCAGCACGATGAGATTCGCAGGGTTGAGCAAGTCACTCATGCGTTCCCCTTTCAGTAGCACTATCTAGATACCCCCATGGGGTGTCCCCATCTTAACCCAAAATCATGTCCGTTCGGTCAATTAGTTTTCCTCTTCAAACTTTTTTGTTGACCATGGCTTACTTTCGTGTATAAGTTTTCCTAGGCTAACAGTTTAGATCCGTAAGGAGCGACGTGACTCGAACCATAGACATCCCAACGTTTCAGGCAGCAGTCGTGCGCAACTGCTCCCCCACGCTCGCGGGCATCAAGCCGGCATCGCTCTTTACCTATCCAGGCACCTACGCCCACGGGGACGGCTCGACCGCAACAGAAACCATCGCAGAACGCCGAGCACGCCTGCTCAACGTTATCGCCCAGTGCAACCGCGAGCTTGACCCGCTTGGCATCCACCTGAGTGTTTTGGTCTGGCGGCCCTGCGGAGCGCTCGTGTACGTGTACCGAGCCAAAAGCCTCACCACCTATTTCGCGGACCCTCGCGCCAAAACGGCGCTCGCCTCGGAAGGCTACGACACGAGAGACCTTTCGACATGCCTTGTGCATTTGGCATCACGCATCACGCTCGCGAGTAATAACGTCGCGGAATGCGCCTGTAGCCAGACTCGATGCGCACTACCCCAGCAAGCTAGCTGCAGCAACGACTGCACCTGCGAGTTTCCGCACGAAATAGGCTACTTCCTAGGATATCCCTACGACGACGTGCACGAGTTTATCGTCCAGCGCGGCGAGAACTATAAGGTCTTTGGGGCCTGGAAGGTCTACGCAAATGTCGAGCAGGCACTTGCGACGTTTGATGCCTACCGCGCCTGCACCCAATACTTCACCTTTGTCTATCAGCAGGGCTACAGCTTGGCGCAACTTGCCCAGGCAACCCGATAGAACATAGAAGCCGTGGCAACCTGCCGCACAACTGAAAGGACTCAACATGAGCAAGATCGCCGTCGTCTACTGGAGCGGCACGGGCAACACCGAGGCCATGGCAAACCTCGTTGCCGAAGGTGCAACCGATGCCGGCGCCGAGGCAGAGGTCATCTCCTGCGCCGACTTCTCCGCAGACAAGGCCGCTGGCTATGACGCTATCGCCTTCGGCTGCCCCGCCATGGGTTCCGAGGAGCTTGAATATGATGAGTTCCAGCCCATGTGGGATGAGGTCAAGGAGACCCTCGGCGACAAGAAGGTCGTCCTCTTTGGCTCTTATTCGTGGGCCGAGGGCGAATGGATGGACAACTGGAAGGCGGACGCCGACGAGGAGGGCGTCAACGTCGTCGATTCCGTCATCTGCTACGACGCCCCCGATGATGAGAGCGAAGCGGCCTGCCGCGCCCTTGGAGCCGAGCTCGCCTAGCGGCAATGAGCTCCGCCCGCAACGCGCATTGCAACAAAACACATTCGCGTCCCAACAAAAACGGGAGCCGGATCACATCCGGCTCCCGTTTTCTGCTATGTCAGTCATATAAAGCGGCTACGAGATATTGCCCAAGAACGCCTTGGTGCGCTCGCTCTTGGGGTGGTCGAAGACCTCGCTCGGCGTACCCTCTTCCACAATGACGCCGCCGTCCATAAAGACGACGCGGTCGGCGACATCGCGGGCAAAGCCCATCTCGTGCGTCACAACGATCATGGTCATACCGTCGTGCGCCAGGTCGCGCATGACGCCCAGAACGTCGCGCACGAGCTCAGGGTCGAGCGCCGAGGTGGCCTCGTCAAAGAGCATCACGTGCGGGTTCATCGACAGGGCGCGGGCGATGGCCACGCGCTGCTGCTGGCCGCCCGAGAGCTGGCTCGGCATAAAGTCGATGCGCTCGGCCAGGCCGACCTTGGTCAGCTCCTCGACGGCGATCTTCTCGGCCTCTTCCTTGCTGCGCTTGAGCACCTTTTGCTGCGCAAGCATGACGTTCTTTTTGACCGACAGGTGCGGGAACAGGTTGAACTGCTGAAACACCATGCCCAGGTGCGTGCGCACTTTGTTGAGGTCGACGCCCTTGGCACACACATCCACGCCCTCGACGACAATCGAGCCGCTCGTGGGATGCTCCAGGCGATTGATGCAGCGAAGCATCGTCGACTTGCCCGAGCCTGAGGGGCCCAAGACCACAACGACCTCACCCTTGTGCACATCCAGATCGATATCGCGCAGGACCACGTTGTCCCCAAAGGCCTTCTGGAGGTTCTTGATGCTGACGACGACCTCGTTCGAGTTATTGGTTTCGCTCATGATAGGACCTCCTTACAGACCGGCGATGTGATCGGCGGGCGTCGCGACAACCTGTCCGGCGCTCTTGGCGGGACGCTTCTTCTTGGTCTCGGCCGTGCCCAAAAGCCTCGCCTCAAGACCGCTCACCAAGCGAGCGAGCGGCAGGGTGATGACCAGATAGAACAGGGCGGCAACCACGTACGGTGTAATGGAGCCCGTCGTGGCCACGATGGTACGGGCGTTCATGACGATCTCGACCACACCCACGGCGGCAAGCAGCGACGTATCCTTGTAAAGCAAGATAAACTCGCTGGTCAGCGTAGGCAAAACATTACGGAACGTCTGCGGAATCATGACATAGAGCAGCGTCTGGAACGCGTTCATGCCCAGCGAACGCGCAGCCTCGTTTTGGCCCTTGGGGATCGATTGAATACCGGCACGGAAGATCTCGCATAGGTACGCAGACGAGTTCATGGCCATGACGATAACGCCAAGCACGTAGTCATCAACCTTGACGCCGGCCAACGGCAGACCGAAGAACGCGATATAGATCTGCAGGAACGCCGGCGTACCGCGGATGATATTCACATAGATGCCGGCGAGGCAGCGCAGGATGCGCGACTTGGAGATGCGCATGAGCGACAAGGCAAAGCCAAAGGGAATTGCCAGCGGAAACGCCACAAGCACGATCGAGAGCGACATAAGGAAGCCCTTAAAGACGATCGGCAGGCTTTGGACCAAAATGACTGGGTTTAAGAACAGGCGCAGGAACATATTGGAGTTCCAGGCCTCGACCCACGGCTGCTCCTTAAGATCGGCCAGGAAGTTATCGAATGCCGTCACGCCCTTGATCTCCACCGACGGAATCTTGGAGATCTTCTTGGTCGAGCCATCGGCCAAAGTGCAGGTGCCGCTAAAGGCCTCATCGCCGCCCTCGACGGGGAAGGTCACGCCGTAAACCTCGACACGGAAAAAGCCGCCGGCAGGCGCCGTCTCGCCAAAGTCGATCTTGAGCGTCTGGCCGTCAGCCTTGCACGTGGGCTTCATGGGCGTACGATCCATGAGGTCCTCGCCCGAGAGCATCGTCAATCGCGTGTCATCGGTACCAAACGTCGTGCCGTCGACAAACGTCAGCGAAAGACCGCTCAGCTCCTCGTCGGCATCGGCCTGGACCTCCCAGGTAATGCGCGTCTCGGTACCGCCGACCACAGCGCTGCCCGAACCAGTGTTGGGTCGGGCGGTAATCTTTGCGGTCTCAAGCGCCTGGGCGGTCGTGGGCGCATATGCCCCTGCGCACACCAGCGCGAGCGCCACGGCCATGGCGCAGGCTAGCTTTTGGAGCAAGGCGGGCAGTGGAAAACGCTGCTCCGCGGCCCCTTTGTTCAGTCGAGACAAGGTGGCTCCTATCGTAGAAGTTGCCGGCAAAACGAGACGGAAATACTCTCCGTCAAGAGAAGCGCAAAGGCCCTCTCCGCCAAAACGGAAAGGGCCCGCGAGCAATCAAGTAGCTATTTTACTTGATGTTGTACTTAGCCATGAGGGCGTCAATGGTACCGTCGTCGGTCAGGTCCTTGATGGCCTGGTTGATGTCTTCCTTGAGCTTGGTGTTACCCTGGTTGATGGCGATGGCGTACTCCTCGCCGGTGCTGATCTGCTTAATGGTCTGGCAGGTGTTGAACTGCTCGGCGGTCAGCTGGCTGGCAACGGAGCGGTTGGTGACTACGGCGTCGCCCTTATCGGACTGCAGGGCGCTGAAGCACTCGGTAGCGTCCTTGTAGGGGACGATCTTGGCCTTGGGGAAGTTCTCCTGGGCAAAAGACTCGGCGGTCGAGCCAGACTGAACGATGATGGTAGCGTCGGCGTTGTTGAGCTTCTCGCTGTAGTTGTCGGCCGTGATGTCGGTGTTATCGACCTTGGTCACGATAGCCTGATCGTCCATGTAGTAGGAATCGGAGAAAGTGACTTCCTTCTCACGCTCGGGCGTGTCGGTGATAGCCGCGATGGAGACGTCGTACTTGGCGCCCGAAGCGACACCCGGAACCAGCGTGTCAAAGTCATTGTTGACGTACTCGACATCCAGGCCCAGCTTGTCACCGATAGCCTTGATGAGCTCAAGGTCAAAGCCCTGGTAGTCGCCGTTGTCATCCTTGTACTCAAACGGCGCGTACTCGGCAGAGGTGCCGACGGTCAGCGTGCCGTCCTTGACGAGCGCGTACTCCTTGGAGCCGTCGACCTTCTCGACCTTAGCGTCGTCAGAGCTGCTGGAACCGGCATCAGAACCAGAGGTGGCGTTGGACGAACCGCAGCCCGTCAGAGCAAGGGCGAGCGCCATAGCACCCGTGGCGGCAAATGCGCCAAGCTTCTTCAGCTTCATAATCAGTCTCCTTCCGGTGACCTCGTTTGATTCAGAGGTCTGCAAAAACTGTTGGCTATTATGCACCCGGAATTACGAATCTGCAATGAGAAAACTGATTGAAACAAACCCATAACGTGAATGGAATACTCTACTTTGTGACAGTCATTACTGCTGCAATGACCTTAATAGTCTAATTTCAGCTGCATAACCTGCAAGTTCGTTCGGAGTCTCCAAAATGAATGGCAAGGCGCGCAAGCGGCCATTCGATACAATATTCTGCATAACCTGCATACCGCCGCCAAACTCTTCACTACCCAGGTAGCCCTTGCCGATGCACTCGTGGCGATCCTTATGGGCGCCGCAGGGGTTCTTGGAGTCATTGATATGCACGGCGCGCAGGCGCTCGATACCCACCACACGATCGAACTCGTCGAGCACACCGTCAAGATCGTGGACGATGTCATAGCCGGCATCATTCACATGGCAGGTGTCCAGGCAAACGCCCAACTTGGCCGACAGCTCGGGGCGTTTGTCGGCAACGCCCTCGATGATGAGCGCCAGCTCCTCGAAGCTGCGGCCCACCTCGGTGCCCTTGCCGGCCATAGTCTCGAGCAGCACCGTCGTCTGCTGACCCTCAAACATCACCTGACACAGGGTGTCGACGATCATCTGAATGCCGGCGTCGGAGCCCTGCCCCACATGCGCACCGGGATGGAAGTTGTAGTAGTTGCCGGGCAGCGCTTCCATGCGACGCAGGTCCTCTGCCATGGCCTCCAGGGCAAACTCGCGCGCCCGCTCTTTGGCCGAGCAGGGGTTATAGGTATACGGGGCATGAGCCACGAGCGGGCCAAAGTCGTTTTGCTCCATAAGCTCGCGCAGGGCCGCCACGTCATCCATGTCAAGGTCTTTCGCCTTGCCGCCGCGCGGGTTGCGCGTAAAGAATGCAAAGGTATTGGCGCCAATGGACAGCGCCGTCTCCCCCATTGCCCGATAGCCCTTCGTCGTCGAAAGATGACACCCGATCGTCAGCATCTCCAGCTCCCCCTCATCAGTTGCGGTGAAATAGTTCCTGTCGATGCCCTATTCTGCCGCAAACAGGAACTATTCCACCACAAGTTATAAAAGGGGCATCAGAGATGCGGGCCACCAAGCACTACGGCTACGGGCGCGGGCGTCATGATCCCTCACGCGTCAGCGCCAGGTCCTAGAGGGCTAGACGGATTGCATCGATGATGCGCGCACAGCGCTGTGTGGCGGCTAGGGGCATGACGGGACTCTTGAGTTTCCCCGCCCGGATGAGCTGGGTCGCATGCCGGATTTCGCCGTAGAAATCATCGACCTCAAACGGGGCATTTATTTCGAGCATTCGTCCGTCGGAGTACTTCACATGGGCGAGCTCGGGGCGATGGAGGCGCTCGATTTCCAACGAACCCCGCTCGCAGGCAATCGTTAAGCGGCTTTCATATGCTGCTTTGCCGTCGCACACCATATGAATGGGTATGCCGCCGACACTCATATGGATCTCATCGGCCCAATCCACGCGGCCGCCCGATACGTCACGCCAGCGAACTTCACGAGACGAAACATCGCACGCGCCCGTAAGCAGATCCTCAAACCACCCGACTGCATAGCAGCCCATGTCATATAGACAGCCGCCCTGCAACGGATCAAGCAGATAGCCCGAAGGAGACTCGCCGTAATCGAGCTTTTGCACGCTTTCAATCGAGACAATACGGCCAAGCTCACCCGACGCAAGCAAGTCCTTCACGCGAGTGCGCATCGGGCAAAACCGATTCTTCATCGCCTCCATAAACGGCACGCCGTACTCACGGGAAACGGAGGCGATCGCATGGGCCTCTTCTTCATTCAAAACGGCCGGCTTTTCGCACAGTACGGCCTTTCCCGCGCGCAGTGCCCGACAGGCCCAATGCGCATGCATGCCATGTGGAAGAGCCAAGTAGATTGCGTCGACATCGGGGTCGGCAATCAGCGCATCATAAGCCGCATCGCCGCTATCGTCAGCCGTGGCATAGCCGTGCGCGGCATCAATCGAAAACGCCCTGCAAAACTCCTCAACATGCGAAGGAGTGCGACCGGCGGCAGCCACAAGCCGTGCCCCGTCCACCTCCTTGAGCGACGATGCGAATCGATGCGAAATGTGTCCAGCGCCCAAAACGCCCCAGCGAACATCACGCAAACCATCACATGAATCCCGATAGCCCACGACAGCCCCCTTCAGTTGCGGTGGAATAGTTCCTGCTTGGCCCCTATTCTGCCGCAAACAGGAACTATTCCACCGCAAGTTATAAAAGGGGCATCAGGAGCGCGTTTTGCAAAAGGCTTTAAGCGCGGCCGTTACGGGACCAGGCTGGAAACGTCGGCGCACATCGTCGAGACGCTCGGGAATATCAATGTGCTGCGGGCAGTGACGTGCGCATTTGCCGCACTTGACGCAATTGCTCACCAGCTTGGGCTCGTTCGTCCGCACCGCGCTCGCCGTAAAGTATTGAGACAGCCCCGTAAACCAACTATGCGCGTAGCTCGCGTTGTAGGCGCCAAAGCAACCGGGAATATTGATGCCCTTGGGGCACGGCATGCAGTAGCCGCACCCCGTACAGGGCACGCGATTCGATTTCTCAAACTCTCCCAGCACACGTGCGATGGTATCGAGCTGCTCTGTCGTCATCGAATCCGGCAGTGCGCGATCCGCCAATGCCGCGTTCTCGTCCACCTGCGCAGTATCGGTCATGCCCGAAAGCAGCATCGTGACTTGAGGATGGTTCCACACCCACGAAAGGCCCCAAGCAGCCGGCGTCTTCAGGTACGGATCGCGTACGTCATCGAGCACGGCGCGGGCCCGCGGAGGCAGCTTGCCCGCCAGGCGTCCACCCAAAAGCGGTTCCATCACAAACACCGCGAGCCCGCGCTCCGCAGCCGCCATGAGCCCCGCCGTTCCCGCTTGGTAGCGCTCTCCGGCATAGTTGTACTGGATCTGGCAAAAATCCCAGTCATACGCGTCAAGCATCATGAGGAAATCCGCCGCACCGCCGTGGTACGAAAAACCTATCTGGCGAATACGCCCCGCAGCCTTTTGGTGCGCAATCCAGTCCTCGATACCCAAAGCTGCCACGCGCTCCCACTGCGCGGGCGAGGTGATGTTGTGCATGAGGTAGTAGTCGATATGGTCAGTCCGCAAACGGCGCAGCTGCTCGTCAAAAAAGCGGTCGAAATCCTCCGCACATTTGCACGAAGCGTGCGGCAACTTGGTCGCGAGCAAAATCTGGTCGCGCAGACCCAGGCGCTCAAGCGAAGCTCCCACACAAGCTTCGTTACCGGGGTAGAGATAGGCCGTGTCCAGATAGGTTATCCCTTGCTCCACCGCACGGGAAATGATGGCATCGGCCGTCTTCGCATCGGGATGTCCCGGCGCACCGGGAAACCTCATGCAGCCCAGACCCAGAGCGGATATTCGGTTACCACTTTTGGGGTCAACACGGTATTGCACGGCCCCTCCCTTCGCCATCAGCGCCCCGGCAAGGCGAAACACAATGGTCACGCAGCCGAAACATCGTGGAATCGCAATCGAGAATGTATCGTAACGTAGCAGAAATCGAGCCGTCACGACACCGCTTTAACATCAGCAAAAAGCCCGATGAAAGGAAGCGACCGTAACCACGCGCGAGGACGCCTACCCCTACCCCGGCGAGCAGTACATCCTCTCGGTCGACCGCTATCAGATCGAGGTCATGGACCATCTGGACGAGCTTCCCGCCACAGGCGCCGTCATCTTCTGCACCTTCCCCAAGGTGCGCGATGGCGTTGGATATCCCGCACGCGTTTTCGCGGTCTGCCCCGCAGCGTAAGCTCCACGCGTCCATTCATTTAAAAATCGCCACCCTGCATGCACAAGGTGCGCTGGCGGCATACAATCCATCAGGCGCCCCTTACGCGGGCACCTTTTATATGGGGAGATAATTCACATGCAGATCAACAAGGTCACCTTTATCGGCAAGGGCGGCGTCGGGCTACTCTACGGCAGTATGATCGCCCAGGCACTCGGTAACGACGCCGTCGAATACGTTATGGATGACGCCCGTTTTGAGCGTCACGCGGGCGATGCGCTCACCGTCAATGGCAAGCCCTGTGCGCTCAAGTCCGTCCGCGCCAGCGAGGCAACGCCCGCCGATCTGGTCATTCTCACGGTCAAGACGACTGGACTCAACCAAGCACTCAAGACTATGGGGCGCGTCGTGGGACCCAATACGCTCATCGCCTCGCTGTGTAACGGCATTACGAGCGAGCAGAAGATTGCCGAGCGCTTTGGCTGGGAGCATACCGTTCTTGGTATTTGCCAGGGCATGGACGCCGTGTTCCTCAACGGAGAGCTCACCTTTACCAATGCGGGCGAAATCCGCTTTGGCGCGGCGGCCGGCACTGAGCTCGCAACCGTCACCGCCATCGACGAGCTCTACACGCGCTGCGGCATCGCCCATACCGTCGAGAGCGACGTTACGCACCGCATGTGGGCCAAACTCATGCTCAACGACGGCATCAACCAGACGTGCATGGCCTACGGCGGGACCTACGGAAGCGCCACGGAGCCGGGCTCCGAGCAGCGTCGCTGCTTTGTTTCTGCCATGCGCGAAACGCTTGCGGTCGCCAACGCCGAGGGCATTGAGCTGACCGAGGCAGACCTGACGCAGATGGTGCACCTCATCGAGGGAATCGACCCCGCCGGTATGCCCTCAATGGCGCAGGACCGCATCGCACAACGAAAAACCGAAGTCGAGGAGTTCGCGGGCACCATTTGCCGCCTGGCCGTCAAACACGATATCCAAGTGCCGCAAAACGATTGGCTCTATCAGCGCATCCGCGATATCGAGAAAAGCTGGTAGCGTCCGGCTCACCACGTCAACAGGCTCAACAGCAAAGCCGCCACAAGGAGCACTCCCCTTACGGCGGCTTTCATCTTCATCTACTCACCACGTCAACAGGCTCAACAGCAAAGCCGCCACAAGGAGCACTCCCCTTACGGCGGCTTTCATCTTCATCTATAACCAGTAGTCGATGTCCCGACGGTTAGAGCTGCGACTCCGACGCCTGGTCCTCATCGTCGCGACAAAGGACTACACCCGCACTTCCCAGCAGTGCGGCCGCGATCAACGCACTGACCACGATAGAGGCAGCCCCACAAGACCCCTGCATGCCCACAACGAGCGCGGCCGTAGGACCAAGGCAGCCAAGCACCAATGCGACGGCGGCAATAGCAATATCTCGAGCGTTCACAAGACCACTTCCTCCACGAGAAAGACCTTATTTCTCATGAACTAGTGTGCCCCGCGCCCATATGCGCGGCGTACTGCCACGGTAAGCGCTCTGTTAACTCAAACGCATACATAGAACGGGCGTCCTTACGTTGCCCTAAAGCTCGGTAAAGACGCCCGTCCGTCAAATATCCGTGATGCAGAAAAATTACCAGCCAGTGTAGTAATCGGTGGTTCCGGCAGCGCAGCCGGAGTCATAGACCTTGCACTCGCCCTTGGACCCGGTAAACATGGAGCCCTGGGCCTTATCGCCCGCGGCAACGACGTAGTAGCCATCGGAATCGCGCCAAAAGCCCTCGGCGTCCTGCGTCCATTCGCCCGTGCGGTGGTGATACAACACGTTGCTGCTGTAATAAGTCTCGCGGCGGCCGTTATAGTTATTGACGCCGCTCGAGCGCGTCAGGCCCGAGCCGTTCGCGTAATACGCAGCAGACGCGTAAGACGAGCCGGAGCCGGCGTTGTAATACGAAGCCTGAACGGCCTCAGCGGCCTCGGCTTCGGCTGCGGCAGCCTCGAGCGCCTCGCGCTTGGCATCCTCTAGCGTAGAGCGAAGCTCGTCGAGCTCGGTCGACTTGGCGTCGACCTCCCCCATCGTCAACAGGCTACTCGCGCCGTCGATGCAGCCCTGCAACACAGCGCGCTCGTCATCGGTAGCATAGTCGCCATACATATTCATAATGATCTGAGCGCGCATCTCCAGGGAATCGCGCTTCGCCCCCATCGAGGCGTTCCACTCCTGCATAGAGCCGTAACCGTCACCGCGGTAGTCGACGGGCTGCACCAGCGTCGCCTCGGACGGCGTAGAGCCGACCGTATCGGATAGTGTTGCCGCGTGGGCATCAGTTGCGCCGACGCCCGCCAAAAGTGCCACGGTCAGAGCGGCGGAAAGGGCGGCGGCTTTCGGTTTTCGTGAATCGATCCTCATGTAGCTGGAAACCTCCGTAGTGTGTTTTTGCTGCGTTTGGGCTGCGTGTGATTCGATCGCGCTGCATAGTACCCCGAGCAAATCGCGACCTGCGGTTTTACTCAAAAGGCGCACGTCAATTGCGTAAAACTCACATCCTCTCAACAGGAGTTTTCCACAACTCAAATGCATAAATCGTGTCAAAAACCCTGTTTTTGCACCCTCTCTATGCAAAAAAGGCGCCTGTGCAACCATTGTTCGCACAGGCGCCTTGAGCAGGCATTTTATGCAGTTATACCTATCGAGTCGCAAGGGGTCCTTGCACAAGTCGCCTTACTCGTCCAGCGCGGCGAAGGCCTGCTTCAGATCCCAAATGATATCCTCGGCGTTCTCG
Source organism: Coriobacteriaceae bacterium (assembly GCA_902362275.1). GTDB lineage: Bacteria > Actinomycetota > Coriobacteriia > Coriobacteriales > Coriobacteriaceae > Collinsella. Next base: position 106,103 of record CABIWB010000003.1, read on the forward strand.
GTACCGATGGAAAGACGGATCGTGGAGGGCGTGATGTTCTGCTCGGCGAGCTCCTCGGCAGAGAGCTGGGAGTGCGTGGTGGTAGCCGGGTGCACGACGAGCGACTTGACGTCGGCCACGTTGGCGAGCAGCGAGAACACCTGCAGATGATCGATGAACTTCCAAGCTGCCTCCTGGCCACCCTTAATCTCAAAGGTAAAGATCGAGGCACCGCCGTTGGGGAAGTACTTCTGATAGAGCTCGTGATCGGGGTGCTCAGGCAGGCTCGGGTGGTTCACCTTGGCGACGTGGCTGTCACCGGTCAGGAACTCAACGACCTTCTTGGTGTTCTCGACATGACGGTCAACGCGCAGCGACAGAGTCTCGGTGCCCTGGAGCAGGACCCAGGCGTTGAACGGGCTGATGCAGGCGCCCTCGTCACGCAGCAGGATAGCGCGGACATAGGTTGCGAAGGCAGCGGGACCGGCAACCTCGGCAAACGAAACACCGTGGTAGGAGGGGTTGGGCTCAGCGATCTGGGCGTACTTTCCGCTCGCCTTCCAATCGAAGTTACCGCCGTCGACGATCACACCGCCCAGCGAGGTGCCGTGGCCGCCGATGAACTTGGTTGCAGAGTGGACGACGATGTTGGCACCATGCTCCAGCGGACGGAACAGATACGGGGTGCCGAAGGTGTTGTCGACGACAACCGGCAGACCGTGCTTCTTGGCGACCTCGGAGGTGGCGTCAATGTTGGGGATGTCGGAGTTGGGGTTGCCGAGCGTCTCAAGGTAAATGACCGTGGTGTTGTCCTTGATGGCACCCTCGACCTCTTCCAGGTTATGGGCATCGACAAACGTGGTCTCGACACCAAACTGGGAGAGCGTATGCTCCAGCAGGTTGTAGGAACCACCGTAGATGGTCTTCTGAGCCACCACGTGGTCACCGGCCTGGGCAAGAGCCTGCAGGGTATAGGTGATAGCAGCAGCACCGGAGGCGACGGCAAGACCTGCCACGCCACCCTCGAGTGCGGCGATACGGTCCTCGAAGACGCCCTGGGTGGAGTTGGTCAGACGGCCGTAGATGTTACCGGCGTCGGCAAGACCAAAGCGGTCGGCGGCGTGCTGGGAGTTGCGGAACACATAGCTCGTGGTCTGGTAGATAGGCACGGCACGAGAGTCGGATGCAGGATCGGCGCTCTCCTGGCCAACGTGCAGCTGCAGGGTATCGAAACCAAAGGTGTGCTCGGGGTTGTTGATGAACTGGCTCATGATAATCTCCTTGATCGGACGAAAGTAAATAAAAAGAGAGAAGTAAGTCGCTGTCTCCTGATCACGCCGACGGGCGCAAACAGGAGCCCGGCATTCGTCTTGGTAAGCAATTCATATGCGGGCCTCCTTTCGCATCCCGGTTCCGTGGTCGGCTTAATTACCTACCGCCTTTGTGTGTTTTGAATAGTACGAGCATCGTCTCCTCGGGTCAATCACTTAAAAGCGCTAACCTGTTATCGGTTTTGTAGATAGCACTCGAAAGGATGGGCGCCGATGACCCTCCAGCAGCTTCGCTTTTTGATCGCCGTGGCAGAGTCCGGATCGATCAACGCCGCAGCCCAGCGCCTCTATACGGCACAGTCCAATATCTCCAATGCCGTCAAAAGCCTGGAGCAGGAGCTTCATATCGAAATCTTTACGCGCTCTAGCCGCGGCGTTGCACTCACCAACGACGGCACCGAGCTTTTGGGTTATGCACGCCAGGTCGTAGAGCAGGCCGACATGCTCGAAGCCCGCTACGAGGACGGCGGCACACCTCAGGCCCGCCTCGCCATCTCGGCCCAACACTACGCGTTTTCGGTCGAGGCCTTTGTCAACGTCGTCGAGCGCTGCCGCGACAGTAAGTTCGAGTTCATCATGCGCGAAACCACCACCTCGCAGATCATCGACGACGTCCGCGCATTTCGCAGCGATATCGGCATTCTGTATCTAGATAACTTTAACGCCCGCGTTCTGCAGAAGGCCTTCGCCGATGCCCGCGCAAGCTTCCATCCCCTCTTCGACGCGACGGTCCACGTCTTCGTTAGTGAGCGCCACCCGCTCGCACGCCGCCCCCAGCTGTCCCTTGCCGACCTCACACCCTATACGCGCTACAGCTTTGAGCAGGGAACCTCAAACTCCTTCTATTACGCCGAGGAACCTTTTAGTTATATCCCCTGCGACCGCAACATACGAATCTCGGACCGCGGGACGCTCACTAACTTACTTATCACGTCGAACGGTTACACCTTGTCGACCGGTGTCCTCTCCAATGAAATGCAATGGGGTATGGCATCGATCCCGCTGGCAGACGCCCCGACGATGCACGTAGGCTATATCATGCACGACGAGCGCAAGCCCTCTCCCCTCTTGCAGCAATACCTCGACGAGCTTAACCGCATCATCCATGCCAACTAACTGTCGGAAGACGGGGCAGAAATCGTAGATAGCTAGCCCCCGGCGGGCATGGCGCTACAATGGTCACCCACACGAAACGTACCCAACGAAAGGAACCATGTGAAGGTCATCATCTATACCGACGGCTCGGCTCGATCTAATCCGGGACGCGGCGGCTACGGCGCCGTGCTCAAATACACCAACCCCGCCGGCAAGACCTTCACCTCCGAGCTTTCGCGTGGCTACGCCAAGACCACCAACAACCGCATGGAGCTCATGGCGGTCATCGTGGCGCTCGAGGCACTCAACCGCCCCTGCGAGGTCGAGGTCCATTCCGATTCGCAATACGTCGTCAACGCCTTCAACAAACACTGGATCGACGGCTGGAAAAAGCGCGGCTGGAAGACCGCCAACAAGCAGCCTGTCAAGAACCGCGATCTGTGGGAGCGCCTGCTTGCCGCAAAGAGCAAGCACAAAGTGGAGTTCATCTGGGTTAAGGGCCACGCCGGCCATGAGCTCAACGAGCGCTGCGACGAGCTTGCCACCACAGCGGCCGACGGGGCCAACCTCGATATCGACACCGGTTTTAACGAGAGCGACCTGTAACGGCGTTTTCACACGCTTTTGTGTCCTCCCGCGCTACACTCGTCCTGTAGGCCAAACGACGCAAGGGGGACACATGCTGCGCATCGCAACCATCGGCACATCCATGATCACCGACGACTTTATCCAAGTCGTCAATGCCAACGACCAGGCTACATTCGTAGGCACGCTCTCGCGCGATGCAGATCGCGGCGCCGCCTTCACCGCTAAGCACGGTGGCGAGCGTAACTTCACCGCGCTTGACGAGCTTGCATCCGCCAACGACGTCGACGCCGTCTACATCGGCAGCCCCAATGCGCTCCACTACGAGCAAGCGCTCGCCTGTATCGCCGGTGGCAAGCACGTCATCGTCGAGAAGCCCTTCTGCGCCACCGAAGCGCAGGCGCTGGAAGTCTTCCGCGCTGCCGAGGCAGCAGGTGTCGTGGCCCTCGAGGCCATGCGTCCCCTCCACGACCCCGCCTTCCACGCCATCGAGGACGCCCTGGGCGAGATCGCCCCCATCCGCCGCGCCTCATTGCGCTTTGGCAAATATTCCTCGCGCTACAACGAGATTCTCGCGGGACGCGCCACCAATATCTTCGACTGCAATATGGCATCGGGTTCCCTCATGGACATTGGCATCTACACCGTCGAGCCCATGGTCGAGATTTTTGGCATGCCCTCCGGCCTTACGAGCATGACTACTCTGCTCGACCCCACCACGCGACAGCTCACGCACGGCCCCATCGACGGCTGCGGATCCATCCTCGCCAGTTACGGCGGAGGCCGTATCTCCGTCGAGCTCGCGCACTCCAAAATTACGAATGACCTGCTGCCCTCGCAGATCGAAGGCGAGCGTGGCACTATCCAGATAGACCATCTGACCACGCCCCGCAACGTCCGCATCGACTATCGCGGCGACGTCGTACGCGGCTCGGCGACCGAGGCACCGCGCGAACAGGGCGACAACGGCCGCGTGCTCGACCTGCCCAAATCGAGCAACACTATGGAATACGAACTCACAGACTTTATCACCGCCATAGGCGGCATCGATAACGTTAAGGAAGAGATTTGGGAGACCCCGGCGGGACGCCACGAACTTGGCCACTACCGCGATGTCACGCTCGTCTCGCTGCGCATCATGGATGCCGTGCGCCAGCAGGCCGGCATAACCTTCCCGGCCGACGCAGGCAAGCAGGCATAGCGATGGGCATCTTCGATAGGTTTTTCTCCAGCGTCACCGGCGGCAGTCGAGAGCCTCAAAAACCATCAAACATTGAGCTCGAGTTGCGCCGCAGGCTTACTGTGCTCGCAAGCGACGGGGCCACTCAAGACACTCCCCTGCGCTATTTCCTGCGCTGGGCGGGGCAAGTCCAGGGCGTTGGCTTTCGCTTTACCAACACCAACCTCGCGCAGGCACGCGCGCTCACCGGCTGGGTGCGTAACATGGAAGACGGCTCAGTCGAGATGGAGATACAGGGGGCTCCGGCAAATATCCTATCTCATCTCGAGGCGCTTCATGCCTCCTACGAGCGTATGGGAACGCGTTTTCGCCTCGTAGACGCCCAGGCCCGAGCCCCACTTGCCAATGAAGACGGTTTCACGCCTCGTTATTAGTATTGTGTGCTAAATACGGTATCATTTACCTACGACCGTTGATAGAAAAGAGGCGAGGCGCATGGCGGTGCAAAGAAGGAATACCAGGCAGCGAAAGCTGGTTCTTGACGCCGTGCGCCAAAGCTATAACCATCCCACCGCCGACGAAATCTACAACGTCGTGCGCGCGCAGGATGACAAAATCAGCCGCGGCACGGTCTACCGCAACCTCAATCTCTTGGCCGACGCCGGCGAGATTCTCTCCATCAAGACGCCGGGCGGCAGCCGCTTCGATCGCACGATCGAGCCGCATGCGCATATCATCTGCACCTCGTGCAGCCGCGTCATCGATGTACCGCTCCCCTTCGATGCCCAACTCGACACCAAGGCGTCCGAGCAAATCGGTTGGAGCGTCACCTCGCACTACACCATCTTCGAGGGTCTCTGCCCCGACTGCCGGTAGATGTTTGGGACATGCCTACTCAGCAAGTAGACGACGCAGCTCTTCTTCGACCGTGCACACGTAGCGGACACGGTCATTGACACCGCGCATGCTGGGATTGCAGCTTTCCATCAGATAGGGATGGCCCACCACGTTGAGCATGTCGCGATCGTTTTCGTTATCTCCAAACGCCATCATTTCGTCAGGCGAGATCCCCAGTGCACGGCCATAATCGGCAAGCGCGGACCCCTTGCCCGAATCAAAGCCGATAAAGTCAGTCCATTCGGTTCCCGACGTCATCACGTCAACACGGTCGCTAAAGAGGCACTCAAAATACTCCAGTGCCGCCGGCTGCTCCGCCTCGGGCGTCTGGAAGGCAATCTTAATGACATCCTCGTCAATGTCTTCGGGACGGTCGACTACCGCCACATCACAATGGACCTCATAACGCAGGTGGTCAACAAACGCATCGTTGCTGCTCATGGTGTAGAGGTGTCCCTCGCACGAAAGGGTCACGTCGGCGTGGGGATACGCAACCACGGCATTCGCGATATCCATAGCAAGGCTACGCTCCATGGAACGCTTGACAACGGCATGCCCCTCGCTCATCACCAGGGCTCCGTTTTCGCATACATAGGCGAGCTCATCGGCCACCGGGGCAAACAGGTAGCGCAAGCTCGCATATTGACGGCCGCTCGCCGGCATAAACACGATACCGCGACGATGCAGCTCATCGATAAGCTCAAAGGCCTCGGAACGCGGCTCGCGCTCCCCCGGATGCAGCAACGTGCCATCCAAATCGCATGCAATCAGCTTGATTCCCTCAAGACCCATATGCTTTCCCCCACAGCATCTCATCAACAGAAAGACGGACTTTGAATAGTTGCCTCTCAAAGTCCGTCTTACTTATACGCACGTTAACCGCGCGCCTTCTTTACAATCGTAAAGTCTGGAGCCATACTCACAACGGCATCCGCCGCACTCGACGCAAAGCGCCGGTCCGCATCGAGTTCACGGGTAACCGTCGAGAGCCGAACGCCCTCGACGCCCCGGAGCATGCGGCCCAAAACAGGCTGCACCGGCGTATACATGCGCACGGTATGCTCGTCCGAATCGCCTCGGAAAAGCGGCGCGTGCATATTGCCGATCTCCCAGCACGCATGCGCGAGCGCAATCGGGTCCATGCGGTCAACTTCGACCAAATAAACCTCGGCGCTGCGCAGGCGCACGACAACCGCCACGGGCACCATGCCCGAACGGTCGATGGCGAGCACGTCGCCGTCGGCAAGACGACTGCCGTCAGCAGTATCCAGCCGAACATCGACCGTGCGCCCCAGCTCCGTCACGCCCACAAACGCGCATACATCAGCCTGGTCCCAATCGAGCAGCAGCTCGTCAACTTCAAAGACGCCGCCTAACTTCCGGCGAAGCAGGAGTTCATAGGACGGATCGTTGAGATTTCCCAAGCATGTCGTCGAAACCAAGCGTTCAGGCATACTCTAACCCTCGACCTCGACGAGCTCGATATCAAAGTTGAGGTCCTTACCGGCCAGCTCGTGGTTGGCGTCGAGCGTCACGGCCTCGGGCGTCACGTCAATGACGACGGCGGGGACGGGCATACCGCTCGGCGTGGACAGGAAGAGCTTCATGCCCTTCTCGATCTGCTCGATGTTGGGAACCTGCTCGGCCGGGAAGGTCAGAACCATCTCGGGATTGTGCTCGCCGTAGGCATCGGCAGCAGGAATGTGCACGGTCTTCTTCTCGCCCACCTGCATGTCGACCACGGCGGCGTCAAAGCCCTTGATCATCTGACCGGCACCGCAGGTGAACTCCAGCGGCTCGCCGCGATCGTAGGAGCTATCGAACTGCGTGCCGTCGTCGAGCGTGCCGCGATAATGAGTCTTGACCTTCTTGCCCTGGTTGGACATGGAAACCTCCGTGATAAGGGCGGTGCACAACGTGGGCCGCCATGAACATATGGCGCTAACTATACCCTAGTCATACAATTCAAAGACAGTTTGCAAAGAAACGCTGCAACCGGAGGAACCATGGCATATCCCGTATTTGACCTACACTGCGACACCGCCGACCGCATCGGCTGGGCCACGCTCGATCTCGACCTGCGCTTTACCGCCGGCACCGACGGTTATTTCCCCGGCGACGAAACGCATCCGCAAGATTTCGACCTCATCGAGGGCAACGCCTGTGCCATCTCGCTCGCAAAGATCGGCAACACGCCGTGGGCACAGTGCTTCGCCACGTTTGTTCCCGACGAGATTCCCACCGCCCACGCCGCGCGCTTCCAGGCACAGATCATGGCGCATATGAGCGGCCAGGCCATGCTCAACCACGACCGCATGGTCAACGTACGCAGCGCCGCAGACATTCGTCCCGCGCTCAAGGACGGCAAGGTCGCCTGCATCCACACCATCGAAAACGCCACGTTCTTTGCCGAGGACCCCGCGCTGATCGAGGTGCTCAAGAGCCTGGGCGTACTCATGTCATCACTCAGCTGGAACGCGCAGGGACCGCTCGCGAGCGGACACGATACCCACGCCGGCCTCACCGCCGCCGGCATCGAGGCACTTACGCAGATGGAGCACGCCGGCATGGTACTCGACGTCTCCCACCTCAATGACGAGTGCTTTGACGAGGTTGTCGCCCACGCCACGCGCCCCTTCGTCGCCAGCCACTCCAACTCCCGTGCAGTTTGCGGCGCTAAGCGCAACCTCACCGACGACCAGTTCCGTACCATTCGCGACATGGGCGGCATCGTCGGCCTCAATTACTGCAGCGAGTTCCTCTCTAACGAAGCGACCAAAGAGACCGCCGCAGACGTCACCTTCGATCAACTGGCGGCACATATCGAGCATTGGCTCGACTTGGATGGCGAGGACGCCATCGCACTCGGTGGCGACTGGGACGGCGCCACGGTGCCCGCTTTCCTCTCCGATGCCAGCAAGATGCCCGAGTTCCAGAACATGCTTTCCAAGCATTTTGGCAAGACCGTGATGCAAAAGCTCTGCAGCGACAACGCGCTTGCCTTCTTCGAGCGTTATTAATTTCACATCCCTTGAGCGGGCCGGCATGCCGAACGGTCGACATGCCGGCCCGTCCCCAATCTGAAGGACCGCTTTTGACGCAGCAGTTTACGATTTCCGTATCCCGACCGGATGGGACGCCCATCCCCGTCGTCGTTACCAAAAAGCGCGTCAAGAACTTCAACCTACGCGTCACATCGAGCGGTGAGGTCCACGCCAGTGCACCGCTCGGCGCCAGCCGCGAGCGCATCGAAGCGTTTGTAAAGCGCAACAGTGCCTGGATTGTCAACCGACTTGCCCAGCGCGAGCAACGTCAGGCGACGGCACGAGAGCCGCTCAGCCCCTCGTCCATCATTGCACTTTGGGGCAAGCCCATCACGGTACAGGATGCGCTCGATCACAACTTTGCATCACCCGTACCGCGACCCAAGCAGGCTACCTTCGCAAGTTTTATGGGTACCGATGAATCGGACGAAGGCCCACAGGCCAAGCGGTACGCAATCCTCGACAGCCTAACGCCCAAAGAACTCCAAGCCCACATCGACCAGCTCTATACGTCCGAAGTCACATCGGCGCTACGCGATATGGTGCACGCATACGAAATCGCAATGGGCGTCGCCGTTTCCCGCGTTTCCGTACGCAGCATGAAAACGCGTTGGGGCTCATGCACGCCCAAATCCGGCGCCGTTCGCATCGCACGAGAACTTGCCGCCTATCCCGTCGAATGCCTCGACATGGTTGTCGCCCACGAGCTCGTCCACTTGCTCGAGCCAAGCCACAATCAGCGGTTTCACGCCCTGCTCGACACGTACTGCCCCAACAATAGAGCGCTGTCGCAGCGGATCAAGCAGCCACCCATAGAGACGTATTAGAACCGGTTAGCGCACACGCTCGATCTCGACGCCACAGCTTGCCAGAGGCAGGCCAACAGGAGCCCACGGCTTATCGAGCTTTATGCGCACACCAAGCAGCGAGGGATAACGGCGCAGCAGCATCTGGGCTGTCCCCTCGGCTGCCGCCTCGATGAGCTTAAACGTATGCTCGCGCAGATAGCCATCGACATCGTGGCACACCGAGCCGTAGTCAATCGAGGCATCCAGGTTATCGTGTTCCCCCGCCGCGCGCAGGTCGGCATAGAGCACCAGAGAAACGATGAACTTCTGACCCAGCGCATTCTCCTCGGGATACACGCCATGGTTGGCAAAAACCTCAAGGCCGTCAATGACAATGCGATCGGCATGGCGCAGATCGTCATAGCCCACGTGAGGCACCGCCGTTGCGGTGGATATTTCACCCCTTCCACGGCGGGCGAGCTCAGCACCTTCAGTCTTGGTTGCATTCTCGGGCAGTTTCTTGTTACTCAACGCGATCGTCTCCTTCGTTTAGAACCCCGACCGCGCAAACTAACTACACGCGAATCGACAGGTTCTTTTTATCATCGCTCCAGTTGCAAGCGTTGCGCGCGGGACATGCAAAGCAGGCACGCGACGCTTTGTCGGCTGCATAGAGCAGACGCTCAAGCGGTTGGCTGTTCACGCGCAGCTTTCGATGGCCCAGAATGGCCGTCTTAATGGCTGCGGCATCGGCCGGCTCAAACGCCACGTCATCGGGCATGCCGCCGAGAATTGCATCAGCGACGCGTTCGCTTGCAACATCATGGGATATACCCGATTCATACTGTTCATCTTTGCCGATATCGTGAAGAAGTGCCGTGGCGTAGATGACCTCGCGGTCAAATTCGAGCTGTTCCTCGAGATTCTTGATCCACATAATGCGAGCGACATCGAGCAGATGGTCAATACCGTGACGGCAGAAGATGCGCCCCGATTCCAACTGTGCAATGTTGCCCAGGTGCCGCCGGAACAGCCCGTTGGCACAAATGTAATCAATGCGAGGCATGGCACCAAAGGGAGTCAGGCCCGAAGCCATAAAGCCGCGACGCGGCGTCCCCTCATCGGTTTTCGATGTAAAGTCGTTGACGACCCTCATGGTTAGCGGCCCAGCATCCTAAAGAACCGCTCCTCGAGCGCGGGATCGGTCTCAAAGACGCCACGGCGAGCGAGCGTCACGGTCTTGGTGCCGGGCTTTTGCACGCCGCGCATGGTCATGCACATATGCTCAGCCTCCATGAGCACAATCGCTCCCTGGGGAGCGAGATAATCCATGAGAGCGTCGGCAACCTGCGCACACAGCTGCTCCTGCAGCTGCAGACGACGGGCATAAACCTCAACCGTGCGGGCGAGCTTGGAAAGCCCAGCCACCCGACCGTTAGGGATATAACCAATGGCGGCCTTGCCATAAAACGGCAACAGATGATGTTCACACAGCGAGTAGAACGTGATGTCGCGCTCGATAACCAAATCGTTCGAAGCGACGGCAAAGGTTTTGGACAGGTGTTCCTCGGCACTCTGGTCCATACCGCCGGCGATCTCACCATACATACGGGCAACGCGCGCCGGGGTCTCCAGCAGGCCCTCACGAGTTGGGTCCTCGCCTATGCCCTCAAGCAACAGCTTAATGGCGGCCTCGACTTTTTCCTGATCGACCATCTGGGCCTCACTTTTCCGATTTCACGTTCGCACTATGGTACCACGCCCTTCGGCATCGACCACAAGCTACATAGTATGGGTCGAATAGACCGGATCATCACGCCAAAGTTCAACCGCATCACAAAGCGCAACGCCCTCGCGCTCAGCACGGGCGCGCGTGGCATTCATATCAATCACGCGCTGGTTACTCGAGCCCCTAAAGCGCAATGAGATATCGTACAGATCCTGAACAAACGGGCCATCCACCAACATATCGAGGCAGGCAAGGATACGGTCCGTCACCTCGGTATGGTGACGACCACCCGGCATAAGCTCCTCGAGCACGTCGCCGGTAAAACACCAAATGGTTTTTCCTGACCCCGCAGGATACGCGGCACGAACACGCTCGACAAACTCAACGAGCCCCGCCTGATTCTCGGGCTCCATAGGCTCGCCGCCCAGAATCGTCAGGCCGTCAATAAAGGGATGATCGAGGCTCTCGATAATCTTGTCCTCGACGGCACGATCGAACAGCTCGCCCGCAGCAAAGTCCCACGCGACAGAGTTAAAGCAGTTCTTGCACCCACGACGGCACCCGCTCACAAACAGAGAAGTACGAACGCCTTCTCCATCAGCAATGTCGAAATACTTTATGTTCGCGTAGTTCATAGGTAACTCTCCCGGGAGGCCGGGACATATCATCCCGTCCTCAAACATTCTCGGCCTTCGGCCTGCGAAACTGCGGGCGGGACGATATGTCCCGGCCTCATGCAAAGGGTAACTCAATGAACGAAGCGAACATCGAGTATAGGGTTCGAGGTCTAATAAAAACTTTGTTGCAGCTCAACCGTCATCGCAAGCAAAGCGTTGCTGCAAGTCAACTCATTTCCGCTAAGAACTTCGAGGAGCGAGCAGACCGCATGCTGCATCTCAGCTACGTCAACTTGGCCGCCCCGTAGCGAGGCCCCGGACCTTTGCTCGATATGAGTTCCGCACGAACAGGAGGCGCCAGTGGCGCCTCCGTCGTGAGCCAGGACTGTCCGAAATAGCGAGTAAAGGTCCGGGGCCTCGCTACGGGGCGGCCTGCGATGGTTATTAGAGATGCAGTACGCGGTCGCGGATCTCCTCGGTTCGGCCCTGGTTCCAGAATTGGGTACCGATGTAACCGCACGTGCGACGGGCGACATTCATCTTCTTCTGGTCACGATTGCCGCAATTGGGGCACTCCCACACCAGCTTGCCGTCATCCTCGACAATCTTGATCTCGCCGTCGTAACCGCACACCTGGCAATAATCGCTCTTGGTGTTGAGCTCGGCGTACATGATGTTGTCGTAGATGTACTGCATCACGCGGATGACAGCCTTGAGGTTGTCCTGCATGTTGGGAACCTCGACGTAGGAGATGGCACCGCCCGGCGAAAGCTGCTGGAACATACCCTCAAACTTGAGCTTGTCGAAGGCATCGATCTCCTCGGACACATGGACGTGATAGCTGTTGGTAATGTAGCCCTTGTCCGTCACGCCCGGGATGATGCCAAAACGACGCTGCAGGCACTTGGCGAACTTGTAGGTCGTCGACTCAAGCGGGGTACCGTACAGCGAGAAGTCAATATCGCTTTCGGCCTTCCACTCCGCGCACTTGTCGTTCATGCGCTGCATGACGGCCATGGCAAACGGCGTGCCCTCCTTCTCGGTGTGGCTGTGGCCCGTCATGTACTTGACGCACTCGTACAGGCCGGCATAACCCAGACTAATGGTTGAGTAACCGCCCACGAGCAGCTTGTCGATCGTCTCGCCCTTCTTCAGGCGGGCGAGGGCACCGTACTGCCAAAGAATCGGCGCGGCATCCGAAAGCGTACCCATCAGACGCTCATGACGGCACAGCAGGGCGCGGTGGCACAGCTCAAGGCGCTCGTCGAAGATCTTCCAAAACTTGTCCATGTCCTGATGCGAGCTCAGCGCGACATCGGGCAGGTTGATGGTCACAACGCCCTGGTTAAAGCGACCGTAGTACTTGGGCTTGTTCGGGTCATAGTTCAGCGCGTTGGCCACGTTGTTAAATCCGTTACCGGAGCGATCGGGCGTCAAGAAGCTGCGGCAACCCATACAGGTATAGCAGTCGCCGTTGCCCGCTGTCTCGCCCTTCGACAGCTTGAGCTCGCGCATCTTCTTCTCGGAGATGTAGTCGGGCACCATGCGCTTGGCGGTGCACTTAGCAGCCAGCTGGGTCAGGTAGAAGTACGGGGAATTCTCGTGAACGTTATCGTCCTCGAGTACATAGATGAGCTTGGGGAATGCTGGGGTAATCCACACGCCGGCCTCATTCTTAACGCCCTCGTAGCGCTGGCGAAGCGTCTCCTCCACAATCATGGCAAGGTCGTGCTTCTCCTGGGGCGTACGGGCCTCGTTAAGATACATAAAGACCGTCACGAACGGCGCCTGGCCGTTGGTGGTCATAAGGGTCACGACCTGATACTGAATCGTCTGAACGCCGCGACGGATCTCGTCACGCAGGCGGTCCTCAACAACCTCGCGGACCTTTTCGGGAGATGCGGAAACGCCGAGCTCCTCGAGCTCGCGGGCGACCTCGCCGCGAATCTTTTGACGGCTCACCTCGACGAACGGGGCAAGATGGGTCAGCGAAATCGACTGGCCACCGTACTGGGAGGAAGCAACCTGAGCGATGATCTGCGTCGCGATGTTGCAGGCAGTCGAGAAGCTGTGCGGCTTCTCGATCAGCGTGCCCGAAATAACAGTGCCGTTCTGGAGCATGTCCTCCAGGTTCACCAGATCGCAGTTGTGCATGTGTTGGGCAAAGTAATCCGAATCGTGGAAATGGATCAGGCCCTCATTATGGGCATCCACGATCTCTTGGGGCAGCAGCACACGCTGAGTCAGGTCCTTGGAGATCTCGCCGGCCATGTAGTCACGCTGAACGGAATTGACGGTCGGGTTCTTGTTGGAGTTCTCTTGCTTGACCTCTTCGTTGTTGCACTCGATCAGCGACAGAATCTTGTCGTCGGTCGTGTTCTTCTGGCGCTTCAGGCTCTGAACATAGCGATAGATGATGTAGTGGCGGGCAACCTCGTAGCAGTCGAGACGCATGATCTCGTCCTCGACCAGATCCTGAATCTCCTCGACCGACACGGTGTGGCCCGCGTTCTCACATGCCTCGGCGACGTTTTGTGCCGCGTAAACCACCTGGCGGTCGGTAAGACGAGAGCTCTCCTCGACCTCCAAGTTTGCGGCGCGGATGGCATTGACGATCTTATCGATGTCAAAGACAACCTCGGTGCCGCTGCGCTTGATGATCTTCATCCTCTTGCCTCTTTCGCGTCGTAGCCTCATTGCGCTTCAGAGCCAAACGATGCCCGGCAGGGCTTGCCCCTGTCTTGCGGCGCCGTCGCGCAATCTGTGTTCTCGATAAACCATAAGCCCTCATGCGGACAATCCTCGCGGCCGATCAAGCGGCTCAAAGGCGTGTCCAAATGGGACGAATAAGGTCTTCGTTCTCTGTCCGCCATCTATCATACGACAAAGACGCATCTATATCCTGTATTCTTTTTTTAGTTCAAACACAACATATAGTGTTTCAGCAGGTCAAAGCAATTGGTCATTTTGCAGACGCATTAATTATGAGGGGTTCTTGGCAAGTCGGTAAAACGTTACCAACACGGCTACCTGCATGGCAGTTATAAAACCCCCTTAGTCAAGCCGCTGACAAATCCTACCAAAACCAAGCCGCTCACGCCAAAAGAATCCAAAAGATTATGCTTGACCAACATGTTGCGGTCACGATCGGCCAGGACGTATGCAATCTGCCGGCACCTCTGCGGGATGCGAAGACCATCGCGTACGGACCTTGGATCAATATTTGGTGGCTTATTTGGCGGCGTGCTTGGTAGCAAAAACAAAACAGCCC
>CABIWB010000003.1:120825-126950 GCA_902362275.1 Coriobacteriaceae bacterium
CGCATCCTATGCAAGAACTTTTTTTGAAAAGTTTTGCGACGCCCTCGCGAACCTCGCAAAGACATCAGCCACCACGGGAGGCGCAGGCAAACGCAAACTCGCCACAAGAGGCCCCTACATCTCACCGAGCATAATCCAGGCAGAGCTGTCCTGAGCGAGCCTGCCGTCTGCAAGCGGTGATGAGGTGAGCAGGACCCTGCCCGCCGGCAGCTCCACGGGTGCTGCACCGAAGTTCGTCACACACGCCCAGCCGTTGTCGCGGCGATAGGCGATGACGCCGCCCTCAGCGCCCTCGGCACCATCCGCAAGGCCGGTGCGCCCGTTAAGATCGAGCCACGCAAGATCGTTGGCGCACCCGCGCAGCTTGCGCCGCAGCCAGAGGGCGTCACGATAGAGCGCAAGCATCGATGTCGGGTCCGCTTCTTCCCTATCGGCAGCGTAATCGGAAAACCATGCAGGCTGCGGCAGATGGGGCGCCGTATCGGCGTCCGCCGGTGAAAACCCAAACGATCCGCCCTGCGCGGGATCGTCCGCCGCCACCCACGGCAGGGGCACACGACAGCCGTCGCGCCCCTTCTCGCGCTTCGATCCGTGCGTATTGGTCGCAGTGGGATCTTCGAGTGCAGCCCACGGAATGTCAGCCACCTCAAAAAGGCCGAGCTCCTCACCCTGATACACGTATGCCGAGCCCGGAAGCGCCAGCTCAAGCAAAAGGGCCGCCCGCGCGCGGCGCTCGCCGAGTTCACGGTCCTCGTCATAAGACGACCCGTCGCGTAAGAGCCAGTCGAGCGCAATCTGGTGGTAGCGCGTCGCCTTGATTTGCGGCAGGGCATAGCGTGTCGCCACGCGCGGCACGTCGTGGTTGGAGAGTACCCAGGTCGAGGCGGAATCGGATTCGATGGCCGCCTTCAAGCCCTCCTCGATCGCAGCGTGCATGTCATCATAGGTCCAAGTGGCTTTGGCGAACTCAAAGTTGAATGTCTGGCCAAGCTCGCTGGGGCGCGCGTAGAGATACTGGCGCTCGGGCAGCACCCACGCCTCGGCAACGGCGCTGCGCGGCGGATTATAGCGGTCGAACACCCGACGCCACTCGCGATAGATCTCGTGGACCTCGTTGCGGTCCCACAGCGGATGAGTGCCGTCGTCAACCATGTCATCGCCCTCGGCGAGATGCCACCGGTCGAGGTCATCGCGGTCGAGATCCTTGGCAAGACCGTGCGCCACATCAATGCGAAAGCCATCGACGCCTCGATCGCTCCAAAATGTCAGGACGTCGCAAAAGAACGCGTGAACCTCGGGGCATGACCAGTCAAAGTCCGGCTGCTCGGGCGTAAACATGTGCAGATACCACTGACCGTCCGCAACACGCGTCCAGGCGGGGCCGCCAAAATTGGCATTCCAATTGGTGGGAGGCAGCTCTCCGTGCTCGCCTCGACCATCGCGGAAGATATAACGGGCGCGCTCGGGCGATCCGGGGCCGGCGGCAAGAGCGTCTTTGAACCAGGGGTGCTGGTTGGATGAATGGTTAGGCACGATGTCGACGATGACCCTGATGCCGCGCGCGTGAGCCGCAGCGATCATGTCATCGAAGTCGTCAAGCGAGCCGAGACGTGGGTCGACATCACAGTAGTCCGCCACATCATAGCCACCATCGACAAGAGGCGATGGGTAAAACGGGCTCAGCCAGATGGCCTCGATACCCAGCCGCTCAAGATAGCCCATCTGCTGGGTAATGCCCGCAATATCGCCCAGACCCGAACCAGTCGAATCCTTAAACGAGCGCGGGTAGATCTGATAGATCGCGGCGTCGGACATCCATGAGCGCGAAGAAGACTTTTTCTGTAGCCATGGGGCGTATCTCCCTTGCAACGAGGTTATGCGAGATGTCCACGATGATACGCCCAAAGCGGATATTCGCGGCAAACAACGCCACAGCCACGACCCAAAACGCTCGCTCCCTTTCGGGTTCGAGCCCAGGCGATGGGTACGAAAAAGCCCGGCTACCGTAGTAGTCGGGCTGCTGCGTTTGGAGCGGACAACGGGGCTCGAACCCGCGACCCCAACCTTGGCAAGGTTGTGCTCTACCAACTGAGCCATGTCCGCATATGTAAAACAAAACGGGCGCCGGAGCGCCCGGATGTTGCCTGGAGGCGAAGCCCGGATTCGAACCGGGGGTAAAGGCTTTGCAGGCCTCTGCCTTACCACTTGGCCACTTCGCCGAAAAAGGACCGCCTAAACGGTCCGGAAATGCAATGGAGCGGACAACGGGGCTCGAACCCGCGACCCCAACCTTGGCAAGGTTGTGCTCTACCAACTGAGCCATGTCCGCTTGCGGGTTATTAATTTACGCGAGTTGTCCAAAAGACGCAAGTACTTTTTTCAAAAAACTTGTCTGCCGCATGTTCTTAGTAGCTAAACGCGCTAAAGCGATTAGCTAGGCACACGATTCCAGCGCTCCGCTAAACAGCTTCACCATCTGCACGCGCGTGCCGGCGCCGTCCGTACGACGAGCAACCTCCACGTTATCGACGAGCATACGCATAAGCTTGATACCACGGCCGCGCTCCTCAGATGCAACCGGCTCGCTCGTTTCATCGATAGAATAGCCGGCACCTCGATCAAGCACCTCAACCACAACGCGATCGCCATAGGCTTGAACCGTCAGGACGCACCCGATACCGCCCGCATGGTCATAGGCATTACCCAGCGCCTCCCCCGACGCCAATGCGACATCGTAGCGCTCGTCACGGCGCAACGGAAGCGATTCAAGGAGTTCGGCGATGCGATGTCGGTAGTATGGAAGATTCTCGATACCCTGACGGACCTCGACGCTCTTACTCCAGCGAGGCAGCTCCCCCACCGGAATAGCGGGGATAGACTCCCGTGCCGGCCCCGCGACATGAAGGATATCGACAAGACGAGCAATCTCCAAAAAGCGAACAACTTCACCTGATGCATTGACGAGCGAAAGCAGGCCTTCTCGCCTCATGAGCTCACGAGCGTGCGTAAGCAGGAATGCCAAGCCCGTCGAATCGATAAAGCTAACAGCCTGACAGTTGATGACGACACGACGCACGCCGCGGCCAATCAAAGCATCCAACCGCCGACGCAGCGCAGGCACCGTGGCGATGTCGATATCGCCTGGTGGCGTCAAAACCGCTATGTCATTCCACTCATTCATACGACCATGGTTCCCCAAAAAAGCCCACTCGATGCATTCGTTTCCCCAACCGTACGGATTCAACCCGCCCAGCGTCGTCTATGAACGACCCCGTAAAAACTCAAGGGACACCAATGCAATGTCATCGTCCAGCGCCGATTCGGTAAATCGGTCAAGCTCGCCCAAGACCTTGCCGCAAATGCCCGACACGCCCTCCCCCGAAACAGAAAGCAGAAGGTCGCGCAAGCGCTGCTCGCCAAAGAACGCTCCGGTGCGGTCGCGGGCCTCAATCGTTCCATCCGTATACATGAAGAGCATGTCGCCGGGGGCGAACGTAAACACGCCCGTCTCGTACACCATGCTCTCAAAGGCACCGATTACGCCCGATTGGCATCCAAGCAGCTCAACCTCTCCCCCACGGGCCTCGCCGCCACCCAGCGGCATCGACTCTGGCCTGATGATCATGGTCGGAGGATGGCCCGCCGAACAATACGTTGCGCGTCCGGCCTTAAGGTCAATCTTGGCGATAAAGGCCGTCACGAACGTCTCGACCCTCGAAAAGCCCATGAGCATGCTGTTAAGGGAGCGTGCCATGCGGGCCGGTCCAGCGCCCTCCCAAGCATATGCCGTCAGGGCCGTCTTGACGAGCGCGGACATCGATGCGGCCTCAATGCCTTTGCCAGACACATCACCCAGAATCATGACGGCGCAGTCGTCGGGAAGACGGATGAGCGTATAGAAATCGCCGCCGACCAACGCCGAGTTCGTGGCCGACAGGTATACCGAATCGGTTGCGATACCCGGAACATCCCCCAGGGAATTTCTCATGCCAATCTGAAGGGTCTGAGCGATATGGCGCTCCTCGCGCTTTTGAGATTCGCCTTCGTAGATCAGTTCAAAGTCATGCGCCAAGTGCGCCAAGTAGTCATATTCAAGGTCATCAATCGGCTCTTGGCTACCATCACGAAGCAGCAGCGCGCGCGTAGTCGGGCTCTTCGCAACAGAAGCAGGGACAATCGCGTCGTTACTGTGCTTGCCATCACCCTCAGAGCGCGGGCGCCCCGCCTCGATGCCGGAGTCGACGTAGAGACCTTGACAAGGCAGACCATGCGCCCTAAGCCAGCCTCCCATAGGCATCGATTCGTCAACGCGAGTTATACGGACGTGTTTAAGGTCCTCGACACTCGTACCCCCCAAAACAGATGCCTCAAAGCCATCAGGGCCAGCCCCCAGACGTGCCGCCGGCGCCGTCGTGGAAAAGAAAAGCTTCTCGGGATCGTCCGGCAAAGCAACGCGACTGCCGCCTTCAAAATCTATGACGTAGGAGTCCAGACTGGCGTCATACTCAACAGGGCAAAAATGGCAGTTGAGCATATTGCAGATCTCGGACGATACCGCCTGGGTAGCCGCGGCGGAATCGTCTAGAAAGGTAAACAACTCATCACGTAAGACATTGAGCGAGCGGCCAAGCTCGGCCGTACGACGAGAGCGAAGGCTCGATGCCATGCCGACCAGCTGGATAGACAGGTAATCGCAAATGACCTCGAGTACATTAACGTCATAGGCGAGCGGTGCCTGGGGGCGTTTCCAACCAACTTCCAGCACGCCAAGGATCTGCGTACCGTAAAAAACGGGAAGACAAATCTCGCTGCGGTACGGAGGCATATCCTGCACGCGCAACAGGTGCTTAGAACGATTGTCCAAGTCCGTGAACATACCGGAGGCGGCCCTATCGCCCTCAAGGTCCTGTTGAATCGACAAGCGACAGGCACGCGACTCGCGAAGAACATACGTCGGAATGCCAGCGCCATACGGCAAAAACTCGGGCAGGTAGCTATCGTACAGCTCCTTGGAAACACCGCGTAGCTTAAAACCGCCGCTCTCAGAAAAATAGATAGCGGCACCCGAAGCATCGAGCGTTCCTACAAGCTGGTTCAAAACAGTATCAAGCAGGCTGGGTAACTCATCGGAGCCCATAGTGCTCATAATGACCGAGAGCGTGCCAGAGAGACGCTTGTTCGCCACTCTAAGCTCCGATAACGCACGCTTAAGTTGACGGTCGTGAGAATACTGTTCCTCGATACTGTGAAGCGTCACTAGGACACGTGGTGCGCGGCGCCCAAAGATGCGTGGAGGTGTTACGGAGCCCGCGCGAACCAAGACGGGGATAAAAGAGCCGTCACTCAGCTTGAGCATCAGTTCGTTCTCGGAGCCATCAGTTTCAAATGGCAGGCGATGTTCCGTCGCACGTTCAAAAGCGGACGAGTACAGAACGTCTTTGACATCACCGTTGATGACGTCAGCGCGCTCCTCGCACATCAGATCGAGCAAACGATTATTCACATGCAGAATGGTTCCGTCGAGTTCACAAATGATGACAGCATCGCTCGTAATCTCGACCAATTGGGCAACGTCTGCCCACTCGTTGCGCTCAAGCGTTTCCATCGTGAACCTCACCGTCTATCGGTAACAAAAAAGCCTCCAAAGAGGCTTCTCAAATGCGATGGTGTCGGAGGCGGGACTTGAACCCGCATGACCAAAAAGCGGTCACTAGCACCTCAAGCTAGCGCGTCTGCCAATTCCGCCACTCCGACATGCTATGTTGTTGATTCACGGTTCGTTTTGTTGGACCCGCGCGTTCAACGTAAAAGATAATAACCTATGATTCGAGAACTGTGCAAGCACTTTTTTCAAAAAAGTTTACGAATTTGTAAATGCGCTGGTAGATCTATATGTCCGGCCCCGTATCGGTGTTGCCTCCCGGCGCGTCCTCGGGCATGAGCGATATTTTGCTGCGCACTTCGTGCTGCAAAATATCGCTCCCCCTGCGGAATGCGCCGGGAGGCAACACCGATTCGGGACCTGCAAATACGTACTTCAGGCACAGTTCTCAAACATGTTCTGGGGCTGATACAAAATTTAGTGGCTCGGCTTTGCCGAGCCCTTGTATAAGGAGGCCGGAGCT
>CABIWB010000003.1:127115-145495 GCA_902362275.1 Coriobacteriaceae bacterium
AAGGAGCAGGATAAGGGGGTTTCCATGGTCGAGGACGTTCTGAAAATTAAGTCCAGCACGGGCCCGGACGAGAACAACCGACTACAGGTCGATGTGCGATTCCTTGATCGGGAACGGCTCGGCGAAGTGGCAGGCACAGCAGTGGCCCGGGGCAACTTCCTTAAACTCAGGAAGCTTCTCGGAGCAAATGCCCTGAGCGATCGGGCAGCGCGTGTGGAAACGGCAGCCGGTCGGCGGATCCAGCGGTGACGGCGGATCGCCAGCGAGGATGATGCGCTTGCGGGTCTTCTGGATATCCGGATCGGGCACCGGCACGGCAGACAGCAGCGACTGCGTGTACGGATGGTGAGGCTCGCTGTAGAGCGTCTTCCAGTCCGAAACCTCGACCATCTTACCCAGATACATAACGGCAACGCGATCGGAGATATGCTGCACGACGGACAGGTCGTGGGCGATAAACAGATACGCGGTACCGAACTTGTCCTGGAGCTCCTTAAGAAGGTTCAGAACCTGGGCCTGAATGGATACGTCAAGTGCAGAGACAGGCTCGTCGCAGATAATCAGCTTGGGCTTCAGAGCGAACGCGCGGGCGATGCCAACACGCTGGCGCTGGCCGCCCGAGAACTCGTGCGGATAGCGGTTGATGTGCTCGGGGTTCAGACCGACGACGTCCAGCAGCTCGCGGACACGCTCGATACGCTCTTCCTTGGTGCCCACGCCATGAATGGTCATGGGCTCAGAGACAATCTCGCCGATGGTCATACGAGGATTGAGCGAAGCATAAGGATCTTGGAAGATAAACTGCATCTCGCGACGCATGTCCTTGATCTCATGTTTGCTCATCTCGGCAACATCTTTGCCTTGGAAGAACACCTTACCGGCGGTCGGCTTGGTCAGGCGCATGATGGTGCGGCCCGTGGTGGACTTACCGCAACCAGACTCGCCAACCAGGCCAAAGGTCTCGCCCGGATAAATCTCGAACGAAATGTCATTCACAGCAGAGACGACGCGCTTGGAAAAACGCTTGGCGAACATGCCGGACTCCGCGGGGAACTCCTTAGAGAGGTGCTCGACCTTCAGCAGTGGAGTGCGCTCGTTATTGTCTGCCATTTACACCTCGCCTCCCTTCTTGGAATCCTTGCGCGTACGGGACGTCTCAGGGGCGTTCTTGAGGAACTCGGGGTCACCGGAGTAGTGGCACGCAGAGTAATGACCAGACTCGGTGACAACGCGCTCGGGGCGCTGCTTGCGGCACTTGTCCGTCGCATAGGGGCAGCGAGGAGAGAAGACGCAGCCCTCGGGCAGGTTCATGAGCGAAGGCGGGTTGCCGTGAATCGGCGTAAGCGGCTTCTTCTCTTCGATGGCCTGCTCCGGGATGGAGCGGATAAGGCCCCAGGTGTAGGGGTGGCGGCTCTCGTAGAAGATTTCCTCAGCAGTACCGAACTCGACGGGACGGCCGGCGTACATAACCATGATCTTGTCGGCCATGTCGGCGACGACGCCCAGGTCATGGGTAATCATGATGATGGCGTTGCCGTTCTTCTCCTGCATTTCCTGCATAAGCTCGATAATCTGAGCCTGGATGGTAACGTCCAGAGCAGTCGTGGGCTCGTCGGCAATCAGAATATCGGGATCGCAGGCAAGAGCCATAGCAATCATGACGCGCTGACGCATACCGCCAGAGAACTGGTGCGGATACTCATTGACGCGCTTCTCGGGCTCGGGAATACCAACGAGGTCCAGAAGCTCGGTGGCGCGCTTGAGCGCCTCCTGCTTGGAGTAGCCACGGTGCAGACGAAGGCCCTCGCCTACCTGCTTGCCGATCTTATAGACCGGGTTCAAGGAGGTCATAGGATCCTGGAAGATCATCGCGATATCGTTGCCGCGAATGTGCTGCATCTCTTCCTCGGTCATTTCGAGGATCGAACGACCGCGATAGCGAACGTCGCCGCCCTCGATCTTTCCCGGAGGCATCGAGATGAGGCCCATGATAGTCATGGCGGTCACGGACTTACCGGAGCCGGACTCACCGACGACGCCCAGGGTCTCGCCGCGATCGAGCGTGTAGGAGACACCGTCGACAGCGCGAACGACGCCATCCTCGGTGTGGAAATACATCTTAAGGTCATCGACCTCGAGCAGATGCTGGCCCTCGGGAACCGGCTGGTCCTTCAGGTCCACATAGTTCTTGTTCTTCTTCATCCTTATGCGTCCTTCATCTTGACGTCGAGGGCGTCGCGCAGACCATCACCCAGCAGGGTGAAGGCGAGCACCGTCGAGAGAATTGCCAGACCTGGCATGATCATCATCCAGGGAGCGGTCAGAAGATACTGCTGACCGTCCTGAATCATGGAGCCCCACGAAGGCGTAGGCGGAATAACGCCCATGCCGAGGAAGGACAGAGCGGACTCGGTCAGAATGGCGCCACCAATGTTCATGGTCGCATAGACCACGATGGAGGCGACGGAGTTCGGGAAGATGTGACGCACGACGATACGAGCATCAGATGCACCCATCGCGCGCGCAGCGTCAACATAGTCGTTTTCCTTGACCGTCAGGATCGCGGATCGGAAGACGCGCGCAATCGAAGGCCAGCCGAGAATACCGATGGCGATAAAGACGTTCTGAAGACCACGGCCGATAACGGCGATCATGGCGACAACGAACAGCACGTAGGGGAACGCCAGGAAGATGTCCGCACAGCGCATGATGATCGTATCCCAGATGCCGCCGTAGAAACCGGCCAGAGCACCCATGACCAGACCGATCAGCGTGGAGATCGCGGTGGCCATAATGCCGACGGACAGTGAAACGCGCGCACCGTAGATAACACGGACGAGAATGTCACGACCAAGGGCGTCGGTGCCAAACGGGTGCTCTGCACACGGAGCCAGCAGCGACGTCTGGGCCATGGTGGTCGAGTCGGAAGCCGTCGGCGAACCGAGCCAGGGCTTAGCCCACAGATCTGCGGTCAGGGCAACCACAACGACGATGATGATCCAGCAGACACCGATAACGGCGAGCTTGTTCTTACGAAGACGCTTAAAAGCGTCGCCCCACAGCGTGCGGGACTTGGCGGGAGCAGATGCGGCCTTGGTGGCGGTAGCCTGCTCCTGAGACTGAGAATCAGTTTCCTGCATGAGACGTACCTCCCTTAGGCCTTATCCGACGGACCGCCAAGGCGGATGCGCGGGTCGAGGAATGCATAGCTGATGTCGACGAGCAGGTTGATCACCATGACGACGACGACGATGAGCGTAACGCCGCCCATAACGATGGGCCAGTCACGCATGCTAATGGCGCGATAGACCTCATAGCCGATACCGGGCCAGTTAAAGACCGTCTCGGTCAGGATGGCGCCCGAAAGCATGCCGCCAAAGTCGACACCAATATAGGTAACGACGGGGATGAGTGCATTCTTAAGCGCATGCTTGATGATGATCGCGCGATTGGAGAGACCCTTGGCCTTTGCCGTGCGAATGTAATCCTGGTTCATGACGTCAAGCAGCTGCGAGCGCATAATGCGGGCGGCATAAGCGGTCGAAACCGAAGCCAGCGTAATGGTCGGAAGCACATAGTGCATCCAATCCTGATACTGAGAGCTGGAACCACCGGCGCCCGAGATCGGCATGGAGAATGCACCGCCCGTGGCGTCCTTGAGAATGACGCCAAAAAACAGCTGCAGCAACATACCGAGCCAGAAAGCCGGGACGGCAACGAGAATCGACGTGGTGAGCGTTACCAAAATATCCCAGAAGGAATAACGCTTAACCGCCGAAATGATGCCCGCACCGATACCCATGATTGCCTCGAGCACGATGGCGCACGCGGCAAGTTTGACCGTATACGGATACTTCTGAGCAAAGATTTCCGTAACCGGCAGCTTGCGCTGATACGAATTGCCCAGATCGCCATGAAGCAGGCCGTTCATGTAATACAAGTAACGGTCCACGAGCGACGTTTGAACGGGGTCGCCGTTCTCGTCAAGGATCGCGTTGCCGTCCTCGTCCGACTGGACCAGGTGATAGCGGACGCGAAGCTGAAGCTCCACCTCGGGGGACAGAGCCTTGTCTCCACCGATCAGCTTGATCGGATCTCCCGGCACGATATTCTGGAGGGCGAACAGAATCAGCGTAACGCCCAAAAACACCGGGATGAACTGAAGCACACGTTTAACGATGTACTTACCCATACCACTCCCCTATCTAGGGATTAACCTAAATGGGATGCCGATCGCCAGACCGGCATCCCAAAATTACCATCAGCCAGTTTACCCCAGGTTAGGGAGAACTGTATGTTTCCCATGAGGTCTACGTAAATACTTGACCCTCACGGAAGCTGCAAACTCTTAGGCGAGCTCAGCGGTACCCAGCTCGGCATGCTTCTGCGGATCGACATAGAGGTGCTTGATGCGATCGGAGCCGACGATGGTGTGCGTGTAGAACATCACCGGGATGACCGGGCAGTCGGCAGCGACCATAGCGTCGGCCTCCTGCATCTTAGCGACGCGCTCATCGTCGTCAACAATGGTACGAGCCTCGTCGACCTTGGCGTCGAACTCGGGGTTGTTGTAACCAGAGCGGTTATCGCCACCGAGGGAATCGGAGTGGAACAGCGGATACAGGAAGTTGTCCATGATCGGGTAGTCGGCAATCCAACCCATACGACCGAACTGATAGTTAAAGTTCTGATACTGCTCGAGCAGGGCAGACCACTCAGGGGTATCAGAAGTAGCGGTAACGCCCACCTTGGCGAGGTCGCCGATGATGGACTCCATGATCTCCTTGTGGCCACCGTCCTGGTTGTAGGACAGAGTCACGTTAATGCCACGATCGCCGTTAGCGTCAGCGGGAGCAACCTTGTCGAGGTACTCGTTAGCCTTGTCGACGTCGTAGGCGCAGAACTCCCATGCGCCCTCCTTGTAGCCATCGATACCCGGAGGAACAATGCCGTCGGCGGGGGTACGGGTACCCTTGAAGATAGTCTTGCAGATGGCCTCACGGTTGATGGCCAGGGAGATACCCCTACGCAGGTCGGCGTTGTTGAACGGCTCGGCCGTGTTGTTGCAGGTCAGATAGTAGGTGGAAGGCTCGGAGCCGAGCAGCATACGCTCGCCGTCACCCATGGTGTAGCCGTCCTTGGACACGCCGCGATCCTTCTTGGCGGCGTCGATCTGAGCAACGGGAACGTCGCAGACATCGAGGTTACCGGCCTGGAACTCCTTGTAAGCGGTCTCCATGTCCTTGATGACCTGGAAGTGGATGCCATCAATCTTGGCCTTGTCGCCATAGTAATCGTCGAACTTCTTGAGGTTGATCTCCTGACCATCCTCCCACTTGCCGTCCATCATGAACGGGCCGTTACCGACCGGTGCAAGGTAGAAGCTCTTGGCATCGGACTCGGCACACTCGGGAACCGGGGCCAGAGCCGGGTGAGAGACGACGAAGGGGAAGTCGGCGTAAGCGGAAGACAGCTTGACGACGAGGGTCTCATCGTCGGGGCAAGTAACACCGCTGAGCTCGGTAGCGTTACCGGCAAGCAGGTCGTCATAGCCCTCGACCATGGAAAGGTGATAGGAGACCTCGGAAGGGCCGTACTCGGTAGCGATGGCCGACTTGGTGTTGACCAGACGCTCCCAACCGAGCTTGAAGGACTTGGAGGTAACGTCGTCACCGTTGTGGAACTTGGCCTTCTTGATCTTGAAGGTAAACTCGGTGGCATCGTCGTTGGCCTCAAAGGACTCGCAAGCCAGCGGAACGATCTCGCCCTTCTCGGCGTCATAAGAGGTCAGAGAATCAAAGAGCTGGTACTCGACCTGAGTGCCCTGGTCCTCCTGGACATTGTAGGGGTCGATGCAGACCGGGTTGTTGATGTAGAAGTTCAGCGTCGAACCGGACTCAGAACCGGAAGCGTCGCCGCCCTTCTTGCCACATGCGGCAAGAAAAGCCATGGAGCTCGCAGCAAGGGTGCCGCCGACAAAGGCGCGACGACCCATAACGGGCTGGTGGAACATAGAATCAGCCATGCCATCCTCCTTATGAGATAGGACAAAGAAATGTTCAGTCGGACACATATCGAGACAATCCGATCCGAACCATCAAAACGCCGCCCGTTGCTATGGCTGGTTATGCACAACAGACCAACGTTTCTTAATACAGTAGCGCATTTTATGCACGATTTGGGGCTAATTCCGGTCAACGGTCGAGAATTTCTTTAGTTGGGCGAAGTATGTGGGGATATTTTGACTCTGTTACAAATATGTAAACAAAAAGGGTCCCGCACTCGCGGGACCCTTTTCAAGTATTTATGCGGCTCGTACTTAGTAGCCCACGATGCCCTGCGGGAAGAAGAACATGCACAGCACGACGCACACGGCAAACACGACAGCCATGATGACGGTCAGGCGGTCAAGGTTCTGCTCCATAACGCCCGTGGCAGAGCTGGAGTTATACAGCGAGCTAGCAATCATATCCGACACGCCGGTGCCCTTACCGGAATGCATCAGAACGAGAATCGTCAACGCCACGGCAGAGATAGCCCAAACGACAAACAGAAGAATCTGGAACGGACCCATAGATAAGCTCCTTAATAGAACAATTCATACTCCAGTACTGTACCACAATCCCCCGCTCTCCCCTACCTGCCGCTCGGGAACGAGGTAGAAATGGCAGAAATACCAAAGGGGGTTGTCCGATTGTGGACAACCCCCCTTACTAGAAAACGGTATTTGTTTTCTATTAGGCCTCGGTGGCGAGCACGCGGCCCGTCATCTCGGCGGAAGGCTCCAGACCAGCCATGGTGAGCATAGTCGGGGCGATATCGGAAAGACGACCGTCCTCGATACCGGTGAGCTGTGCCTTCTCATCAACGATAATGAACGGCACGCGATTGGTGGTGTGAGCCGTAAACGGATGCTTAGAACCGTCGGAAGCAACGTCAAACATGTGATCGGCGTTGCCGTGGTCGGCGGTAATCAGCGCAAAGCCGCCCTTGGCGAGAATCGCCGGGACAACCTTGGACAGGGCATCGTCAACAGCCTCGACGGCCTTAACGGCAGCGTCGAAGACACCGGTGTGACCAACCATGTCGCAGTTCGCGAAGTTCACGATATAGAAATCAGCGCGATCCTCGTTGATGGCGGCGACAAGCTTCTCGGTAACCTCAGGAGCGCTCATCTCGGGCTGCAGATCGTAGGTAGCGACCTTGGGGGAAGCGACGAGCACGCGCTCCTCGCCCTCCTTGGGCTCCTCGATGCCGCCGTTGAGGAAGAACGTCACGTGGGCGTACTTCTCGGTCTCGGCGGTGTGCAGCTGCTTCAGGCCATTGGCGGCGATAACGTCGGCCAGGACGTTCTCGGGGAACGTCTTGGGGAAGGCGACCTCGACGTCAAACGTTGGATCGTACTCAGTCATCGTCACAAAGTGCGAAAGCTTAATCTGCTCGCGCTCAAAGCCGTCGAACTCCTTGTCCGTGAACACGCGGGTCATCTGACGAGCGCGGTCGGGACGGAAGTTGAAGAAGATGGCCGCGTCGCCCTCGTGGATGCCCTCGTTGTGGGCAACGAAGGGCTCGACAAACTCGTCGCCGCGCGGATCCTTCTCGTAGTAGGCCTTGATACCGGCCACGGGGTCGGTATCGGCATCGGACGCGTTGACCATGACGTCGTAGGCGCGCTGGATACGCTCCCAACGATTATCGCGGTCCATGGCCCAATAACGGCCCGAGACGGTGGCAACGCGAGCGTCGCAACCGGTCTCCTCGGAGATCTTGGCCAGGAAGGCGCAGAACTCACTCATGTAACCGGCACCGGACTGCGGGTCAACGTCGCGGCCATCCATGAAGGCGTGGACGCGAACGGTCTTGACACCATGCTCGGCAGCCATCTTGACCAGAGCCTCGACGTGGTTCATGTGAGAATGAACACCGCCAGGGCTCATAAGGCCCATGAGGTGGAGAGTCTTGCCGTCAGCCTTGACGTCGTCCATAGCCTTGACGAAGACCTCGTTCTTGGCGATGGAGCCATCCTTGATAGCGTTGTTGATGCGCGAAAGCTCCTGGAACACGATGCGGCCGGCACCGATGTTGAGGTGACCCACCTCGGAGTTGCCCATCTGACCGTCGGGAAGGCCCACGTCCTCGCCCGAAGCGCCGAGCGTAGTGTGGGGATACTTCTCGTACAGGCTATCAAGGAAGGGCGTCTTGGCAGCGGCGACGGCGTTCTCGCCATCGGCCGGAGCAAGGCCGCAGCCGTCCATGATGATCAGGAGTGCAGGAAGATGACGCTGTGCCATATGTCCTACTCGCCTGCCTTGACGACCATAGAGGCGAAGTCGGCAGCCTTGAGCGAAGCGCCGCCCACGAGGGCGCCGTCAACGTCGGGCTTGGCGACGAGCTCGGCAATGTTGCCGGGCTTGGCGGAACCACCGTACAGGACGCGGATGCCGTCGGCGAGCTCCTCGCCAAACATCTCCTTGAGGGTCTCACGGATAGCGCCGCAGACCTCCTGAGCGTCCTCAGCAGTAGCGGTCTTGCCGGTGCCGATGGCCCAGATGGGCTCGTAGGCGACGACGACCTGCTTGGGGCAGGTGATCTCAAGACCAGCAAGGCCAGCCTTGACCTGGTTCACGACGTGCTCGACATAGGTGCCGGCCTCGCGGACCTCGAGGGACTCGCCGCAGCAGAAGACGGGAACAAGACCGGCGGCAACGAGGGCCTTGGCCTTCTTGTTCTGGTCCTCGTCGGTCTCGTGGAAGTAGTCACGACGCTCGGAGTGGCCAATGATGCAGTAGGTGCAGCCAGCAGACTTGAGCATGTCGCAAGAGGACTCACCGGTGAAGGCACCCTTGGCTTCCCAGTACACATTCTGTGCACCGAGGGCGATGGGGGCAGCCTGAATGCGGTCATGAACCGTGGTGATGTCGATGGTCGGAGGGCAGACGAGCACCTCGACGCCAGCCGGAACCTCGGGAAGAGCCTGAGCCAGCTCGTCGGCGAGCTTGGCGGCCTCGGCGACGTCGTTGTTCATCTTCCAGTTACCAGCGATAAGAAGGGTGCGATTAGGCATCGAGAAGCGCCTCCACTCCGGGCAGGGCCTTACCCTCGACGAGCTCCATGGAAGCGCCACCACCGGTGGAGATCCAGCTCATCTTGTCGGCCAGGTTGAACTTGTTGACAGCTGCGACAGAGTCACCACCGCCAATGATCGAGGTGCAGTCAGCCTCGGCGACAGCCTCGGCGATAGCCTGGGTGCCGTGAGCGAAGTTGTCGAACTCGAAGACGCCCATGGGGCCGTTCCAGAACACGGTCTTGGCGCCCTTGACAGCCTCGGCATAGAGCTCCTCGGTCTTGGGGCCGATGTCCATACCCTCACGATCGTCGGGGATAGCGTCGGAAGCGACAACCTCGGGGACAGCGTCCTCGCCAAAGTGATCGGCAACACGGTTGTCGATGGGGAGCAGGATCTTGACACCCTTCTCCTCGGCCTTCTTGAGCATCTCGCCGGCGCGCTCGACCCAGTCCTCTTCCTTGAGGGACTGACCAACGGACAGGCCCTGAGCCAGGAAGAAGGTGTAGGCCATGCCGCCACCGATGATCAGGGTGTCAGCGGAGTCGATGAGGTGATCGAGAACGCCGATCTTGGAGGAAACCTTGGAACCGCCGACGATGGCGACGAAGGGGCGCTCGGGCTCGGCGAAGATGCCGGTCAGCGTGTCGACCTCCTTCTCGAGCAGGAAGCCGGCGACGGCAGGCAGGTAAGCGGCGGGGCCCACGACGGAACCCTGGGCGCGGTGAGCGGTGCCGAAGGCATCGAGAACGAAGACATCACCATAGGAAGCGAGCTTCTTGGCGATCTCGGGATCGTTCTTCTTCTCACGCTTGTCAAAACGGACGTTCTCGAGAACGAGGACCTTGCCCGGCTCGACGGCGGCGACAGCCTCAGCAGCCTTCTCGCCGTAGGTGTCGGCGACAAAGGCAACGTCGAGACCAGAGAGCTCAGCGAGCTTCTTGGCGACGGGCTCGAGGGACAGCTCGGGCTGGAAGCCGGTGCCCTCGGGACGGCCGAGGTGGCTCATGAGGATGACGCGAGCGTTGTGCTCAACGAGGTAGTTGATGGTGGGCAGGGCAGCCTTGATACGGGTGGTGTCGCCAACGACGCCATCCTTGATAGGCACGTTAAAGTCAACGCGGACGAGAACGCGCTTGCCGTCGACATCGATGTCGCGGACGGTCTTCTTGGTAAAGGCCATGTTTGCTTCTACCTTTCGTACATGTCTGCCTCCCATTACGGCAGACGATTTCTTATAAAAAGGGCGCGACCCTAGGGTGTAAGCCCTATGAGGCCGCGCCCTTCTTTAGACGCTCAACGAGCTATTCGCTAAAAGCTAAATTAAGCAACGAACTTCTCGAAGTACTTGATGGTGCGGACCATCTGAGAGGTGTAGGAGTTCTCGTTGTCGTACCAAGAGGTGACCTGAACGAGGGTCTGGCCGTTGCCAAGATCAGAGCACATGGTCTGAGTGGCGTCGAAGATGGAGCCGTGGGTCTCGCCGATGATATCGGTGGAGACGATGTCGTCCTCGTTGTAACCGAAGGTCTCGGAGATGGTGGCAGCGTAGGCCTTCATAGCAGCGTTGACCTCGTCGACGGTGACCTTCTTGTCAACGACAGCGTAGAGGTTGGTGATGGAGCCGGTCGGCGTCGGGACGCGCTGGGCGGCACCGATGAGCTTACCGTTGAGCTCGGGGAGAACCAGGCCGATAGCCTTGGCAGCACCGGTGGTGTTGGGGACGATGTTGACGGCGCAGGCGCGGCTACGACGCTTGTTGCCCTTGCGCTGCGGGCCGTCGAGCGGCATCTGGTCACCAGTCCAGGCGTGAATGGTGGTCATGATGCCGGACACGATGGGAGCGAAGTCGTTCAGACCCTTGGCCATCGGGGCGAGGCAGTTGGTGGTGCAGGAAGCAGCGGAGATGATGTTGTCCTCAGCGGTCAGCGTCTCATGGTTGACGTTGTACACGATGGTGGGCAGATCGCTGCCAGCCGGAGCGGAGATGACGACCTTCTTGGCGCCAGCGTTGATGTGGGCCTGAGCCTTAGCCTTGCTGGTGTAGAAGCCGGTGCACTCGAGAACGACGTCGACGTCGAGGTCGCCCCAAGGCAGGTTGTTGGCGTCGGCCTCCTTGTAGATCTTGATCTCCTTGCCGTCAACGGTGATGGAATCCTCGCCAGCAACGACCTCGTGATCGCGAGCGTAGTTGCCCTGCGTGGAGTCGTACTTCAGCAGGTAAGCGAGCATATCGGGAGAGGTGAGGTCGTTGATAGCGACGATCTCGGAGCCCTCATGACCGAACATCTGACGGAAGGCCAGACGACCGATGCGACCGAAGCCGTTAATAGCAACCTTTACTGCCATTGTGTCTCCTTTCGTAAGGCCCCCGCAAGCTACAGCGCCTGCCGTTGAGGCCCACAAACTAACCACTCGCCTAATATACCTTTTTTTTGACTTGAATTTCACGAGAATGCTCGAAATTGAAAATCAAATTTGCGTTAAAACGTTTTAAAGAATAAAATAACAGCTAAATCCGTATATAAGTCGATACTTTAACCTACCTGTTTGCTTCAATGAGCTTTTCAAGCCGTAAAACACGATGGTAGAGGGCCGACTTCGACAAGGGAGGGTCAGCCATCTCCCCTAAATCACGCAGCGAAAGATCGGGGTAGCGCTCGCGAAGGTCGCAAAAGACCGCCAAGGCATCCGGAAGCGTATCGCGCAGGCCTCGCTGCTCGAGCTCATCGATAAGCGCAAGCTGATGCTGGGCAGCACCGGCGCTTCTGGTCTGGTTGGCGAGCTCGGCGTTCACGCGACGGTTCACATCGTTCTTAACCAACTTGACCGCGCGCGCCTCCTCAATCTCGGCAACGCTGCGCTTGGCACCAATCAGCTTTAATAGATGCTCGATTTCCTCGGCGCTCTTAATGTACACGGCATATGACCCCCGCCGCGCATTAACACGAGCATGGGCCCCAATCTGCTCCAACAGATCGCAAAGCCCCTTGGCATATTGCTCGCCCTGCACCGCGATCTCCAAATGAAAGTCGCCGCGGGGATCGGCCACGAAACCGCCGGCGATGAGCGCGCCGCGGATGTAGGCAAGCCTGCAGCAGGGACGGGCAACGATATGTCGGGGTACGCCGGCGACAAGTCCTCCCCTACGGTCGAGGATACCCAGCAGCACCAGAGCCTTATCCAAGTCTGGCTGATCAGGCAAGGTGATGAGGTAGTTTCGAACCTTATGCAAGACCGATTTACGAACGGTGAATTCCGTTTTGAGCTTAAGGATGCGATACGTCAGTGTGATCATCGTGCGCGCGACGGCTCCCGTCTCGGTCGCGACCGTCAAACGATACCGCCCGGAGCCGGCCAGCGAAAGTGTACCGCTCACACGCGTCAAGGCGGCAAGCGTCGACAAATCGCAGTATTCACATTCGGGTTCGCAGCGCGCGAGCTCGTCGCGCACCTCAGCGGTAAACGACATGCAGGCCTATGCCTTCGTGTTGGCGCGTGACAGGTCGCGGTGGGAGATGCTCACATGATACTGAGCGCCTTCCAGGTAACGGGCCGTGGCCTCGGCAATGGCAACGCTGCGGTGCTGGCCGCCCGTGCAGCCGATGGCGATAGAAAGCTGCGGCTTACCCTCCGCGATATAGCCCGGCATAACCGTATCGAGCAGCTGTGTCCAAGCCTTCCAAAACTCCTGCGTCTTGGGATGGTCCAGAACAAAATCGGAGACCTTTTTATCGAGACCGGTCATCGTGCGCATCTCGGGATCGTAGAACGGATTAGGCAGGAAGCGGACGTCGATCATAATGTCCGCCTCGACGGGCATGCCGTGCTTAAAGCCAAACGAGAACACGTGGACGTCCATGAGCTGCTGGTCGGACAACTCGGAGAACGCCATGCGCAATTTGTTGCGCAGGGCAGAGGTGCGCAGGCGGCTCGTGTCGATGATCATATCGGCTCGATCGCGCACACCCTGCAGCTGCAGGCGCTCGCGCTGAATGGCATCGGCCGTAGTCTCCCCCGGCTTGGCAATGGGATGGCGGCGGCGGTTTTCGCTATAACGACGGATCAGCACCTCGTCAGAGGCCTCGAGAAACACGATGTCACAGCTCATCTCGCGCTCCTCGAGTGCGGCAACGGCATCGAGCAGCTCATCGAACAAGCCCTGGCTGCGCAGGTCACAGGTGACGGCGAGATGCCTGCCCACGCCCGTATTGATGCCGACGAGCTCGGCAAGCTGGGCGATGAGACGCGGAGGCAGGTTATCAATGCAAAAATAGCCCATGTCCTCGAACACGTGCATGGCCTGTGTGCGGCCCGATCCGGACATTCCGGTGATGATGACGATATCGGGGATGCGCTCCGAGCGCTCCGCCGCATCCATGGCATCTCCCTTTTGCATGTGCTGCCTCCCGAAAACAAGCGCGGGACCCAGCAACCCGGATCCCGCGCGGTCATTTGCCTATATTGAGTATACCGCCCCGAGCGGATACGAGGCCTGTCTTACGCCTCAAGTGCAGCCTTGAACCAACTCGTAATACTCGTGGGGTGCGTGATGGCGGTGCCGACGACAACGGCCCAGGCGCCAGCATCGATCGCGGCGCGAGCCTCCTCGGGCGTGTGCACGCGGCCCTCGCAGATGATGGGAAGACCGGGGAATTCCTCAGTCGCCTGACGCAGGAGCGGCAGGTCGGGGCCATCGGCCATGGTGCAGTCGATGGCGGCGACGCCGTGAGAAAGCGTGGTGGATACCAGGTCAAAGCCCATATCAACAGCACGGCGAATGTCCTCGATGGTGGCACAATCCGCCATCAGGAGCACACCCTCCTCGTGCAGCGGGCGGAAGGTATCCTCGACCGTCTTGCCATCGGGGCGCGGACGATCGGTGGCGTCGATCGCCACGATATCGGCACCGGCAGCAACGCAGGCGCGAGCGTGACGCAGCGTCGGCGTGATGTAAACGCCCTCGTGCCCATCCTTCCACAGGCCGATGACGGGAACCTCACAGCGACCCTTAATGGCGGCAATGTCGGCAAGGCCCTGGCACCGAATGGCGGCGGCGCCGCCGAGCTCGCAAGCGCGAGACATTTGCGCCATGGTCTCGGGCGTACGAAGCGGCTCGCCCATATACGCCTGAACGCTCACAACGAGCTTGCCCTTCAGGGACTGGATCAAAGGATCAACGGTCATGTTCGACTCAACCTTTCTCAAAACAGCCTTCTGAGACACCGCACCTTGACGTTCAAACCGTCGCTCGCGTACCGAAGTACGCTTCGCTCCTCTTTCACGTCAATCTGCGGCACCTCAGAAGGCGCACTTGGTAGTTATGTTTACTTCAACGATGCAAGAAGGTGTTCGGCGGCACCGATGAGCGGAGCATCGCCCTCCAGAGAACCGATGAGGATCGGTGTGTTCTGAAGCGGATCGAGCGCCTGGCTGGCATAGCCCTCGTGCACCGAATCCTTCCACGTCTGCGAACGCCAATCGGGACCTTGGTGAATCACGCCGCCCGAAAGCACGATGACCTCAGGGTCCAGGATGTTAGCGAGCGAGCCCAAGCTGGCCCCCAGCGCAAAGCCGGCGTCATGGATGACCTCGGTCGCCTTTGCGTCGCCCGCACGGCACAGGTCGTTCACATCGCGACCGACCGAAGGACGGCTGGGGTCGACGCGGCCAAAACGTTCATCGTACATTCGACCAATGGAAGTGCCCGAAGCAACCGACTCCAGATGGCCGGAACGCCCACAGGCGCAGGGAATGCCGGTGGCAGCCGAGCACTCGATGTGGCCCATATGACCGGCAGCACCATGGAAGCCCTGCATCACGCGGCCGTTCTCGACATATGCGCCGCCGATGCCCGTGCCGATGCCCAGGCACAAGACGGAGAACTTGCCCTTGCCGACGCCCCAGTGGGCCTCGCCCAGAGCATGAGCCTGCACGTCGCCCACAACGGCAACGGGAAGACCGAGGTCCTCGCGCAGACGCGGCCCCAACTGAACGCCGGACCAGCCGGGCATGATCTCGTTGGCATACGCGATGGCGCCCGTCTTGGGATCGACGACGCCGGCGGCACCGATACCGACGCCAAGGACCTCGACATCGGGATTCGCCTCGAGAGCAGCCTTGATGGACGCCTCGATACGCTGGAAGACGGCCTCGCCGCCCTCCTGGGCCTCGGTAGGAACCTCGGCCTCAAAAACGGGATGGGGCACACTACCGTCAGCCGGGTACTCCATGATGGCGGTCGCGATCTTAGTTCCGCCGATATCGACAGAGCAGACGTACTTGTTCTCCATGTCACTCTCCTTAGGAGATAAAAAACAACTACAGGAAATGCGCCGTCAGGCTAGCCGTCACAGCGCGGTAAAGGTTTTCCAGGTGCCCGAGATCGCCGAGAAACCGTGTGACCATTGACCTAATGGGTCATGGCCGCACGGTTGAACGGCGAGGTCGGGTGCCTGGGAAAGCTTTAAAGGAGACCGTTGTCCTGAAGGACCTTCTTAATCGCCTCAACGTTCTCGCCGGTCATGGCCTTCACCGGGCGCGGCATGGTCGGGCTGTCGAAGATGCCCATAAGGTTCATAGCGGTCTTGAAGGCGCCGACGCCACCGGCATAGCCCTGGACGCCCGAGGTGACATCCCAGATGTGCGAAATCTCATTGAGGCGATCCTGCTCGGCCTTGACGGTAGCCCAGTCACCAGCCTGAGCGGCCTTCCACTGACGCACGTAGCCCTCGGGCTCAACGTTGGCGAGACCCGGGACGGAACCGTCGGCGCCACCGAGATAGGCGCCGTCGACAACAACCTCATGACCGGTGAGGATGCTCATCGGATGGCCGTTCTTCTCGTTCTCCTGAACGAGGTAGCGGAACGAGATGTCATCACCCGAGGAATCCTTGACGCCAGCAAGGACGCCCTCGGCGCCGAGCTTGGCAAGGAGCTTCCAGGGGAGCTTGGTGTGAACGCAGACGGGAATGTCATAGGCGAAGATGGGCAGGTCGAGCTCCTCGTGCAGGATACGGAAGTGCTCCTCGACCTCGGTCATGCCCTGCAGGGCATAGAACGGGCAGGTGGCGACGAGGGCATCGGCGCCCAGCTCCTGAGCGACCTTGCCGTGCTCGATCATGCGCTCGGTCTCGGTATCGATGATGCCGACCAGAACGGGCACACGGTGGTCGACGATACGGACGGCCTCGGCGATAATCTGGCGACGACGCTCGTCGGTGGAGAAGACGACTTCGCCCGAGGAGCCCAGGAAGAACAGGCCATCGACGCCGGCATCGATCATGCGGTTAATGCTGCGCTCAAAGGAGGCAACGTCGAGCTGGTGATCTTCGGTATCGGGAACAACGACGGGAGGGATAACGCCGGTGAATTTCTGAGTTGCCACAAGAATCTCCTTAGTTGTCTGGCGGGCGACCCTGTGCCACCCACTCTTGTTGGCAGTGTCCAGGCCGTCTAGGCCAAAGAACACGAGTAGAACGTTTGGTTAAAGAAGTCGACGACTTCGTTTTCGAACGCATTGATGCGCTCGTGAGCGTATTTGGCATAGATGATATGCCTCCGGTCACACTCAAGACCGTTGAATACGGCAAACTGGCCCTTGGGGTCGCTCGCGGCATCCATGAGCGATGTGCCCATGAGCACCGATCCGCGCACCCGAGACGACAGCGCCTCGAGGCCGCTAGGAAGCGGATTGGCAACCGCCGTGCAGGCGAGGCCCCGCTCGTCCAGAGCAGAAACCGCCAGCGCGACTCCGCCACCAAGACCCTCGCCCCATGCAAAGATGCGGTCGGGGTCCATGCCATCAAGATTGCGCGCCACCTTCGCCAGCGCGCAACCCCAACGGACGCGCTCGACAAAAGCGGGCGAAGAAATCCCCCGCCGCAGGTCGTCCGCACCAGCAACATCGTCATCCAGCGCGAGGACGGCATAC
The DNA here is from genome assembly GCA_902362275.1 of Coriobacteriaceae bacterium. GTDB lineage: Bacteria > Actinomycetota > Coriobacteriia > Coriobacteriales > Coriobacteriaceae > Collinsella. The sequence goes on from CABIWB010000003.1 coordinate 144,113, forward strand.
CCCAGGGCGGCAAATCTCGTCATGTGATGCCAGCCGCGCACAGGCCGATCGATGTCGTGGAACATCAGGCACAGCGGCACGCGCTCAGATACTCGGGCACGACCGACAGGCTCGATCAAACGAGCGTGAATCGCATCGTCACCGAGCTCAAAGGAGACCTCCGAGTAACGGGCGCAGGGGTTAACAAAGTCAATCGCCGTAATGGCCAGGCCTTGAATCTCAAGATTCAAAGCGCATGTCTCTAAATCAGAAACATCTGCTTGGACATCACCGCGCCAGTCCCGATATTCTGCGAGCCTTGACGAAACCGTTCCAGGAATTCCCACGAGTCCGGGGACAATCAGCTCGTCAACATTGCTCTCGCACTTAGACATGAGCCTCCCCTCCCTTGCAGAAAAACGGAATGATCAGATCGTCAAAATCCTGAATCTCCTCGTGGCCAAAGCCTTCAAAGAACTCATGACGCTTTTCGCAGGTCAGGTTGTTATAGACCGCAAACTGCGTCGCTGGCGGACAGACGATATCGGCTGTGCCAGTGCCAAACAGCACGGGGCATTTGACCATAGGGGCAAAGTTCTTTGAATCGAAGTACGCCAGCTTGGCATAGGCTTCGTCAATACGAGTCGAGTCCTCGTCAAACCAGCGAGACCAATAGCGCAGGCCCTCGTAGGCAATGTCGTCGGCATCCAAATCCCAGACTAGGCGGAAATCTGACAGGAAGGGATAGAGGATGGCGGCACGATTGATAAGCTCGCTGTTAAGCGCACAGGTCGCAATGCCCAAACCGCCGCCCTGCGACGCGCCGTTCACAAACACACGCGCAAGATCGATGCCCTCGAGCTCGCGAACGATGCGGCACAGGATGCGAATATCTTGGTGCAAGCGGACATAGTAGAGGTTGGCCGGGTCGCCGTCGATACCGACGACGATATGACCGGCAACCGTTGTGCCCTCAAATCCACCAATGTCCTCGGAGGGACCTCCTTGGCCGGGGCAGTCGAGGGCGATGAGTGCCATGCCCATACCCGCAAACGACGCCTGCTCAAACCAGCTGCGGCTTGCACCCGGATACCCATGGAACTGAAGTACCAATGGCACGGGCTCGTCCGAGACGGGTTTAAGGTACTTGGCATGCAGGCGCGCGCCACACATGCCGGTATACCAGAGGTCGAAAAGCTGGCAGGTCGCGGCATCGGCGACCGATGCCGTCTCGATCGCATAGTCAAGCCCGACGGCGTCGGCCTCGGCCATGCGATCCTTCCAAAAGAGATCGAAATCTGATGGACGGGGCATGGCGCCTCGATATTCATCAAATTGATGTTGTAGCTCCTGAGCACTTGGCATGGCTCGTGAACCCAACCTTTCGAAATCGCAACGGAGGTG
>CABIWB010000003.1:145526-168808 GCA_902362275.1 Coriobacteriaceae bacterium
GGGCGCACGGGAGGGAAAGCGAGGCTACTCGCCGAGCTTGGGATGCAGCAACGACGGCGCAGCGCCGAGCAGCATCTTGGTGTAGGGGTCCTGGGGGTGCTGGAAGACCTGCTTGGCCTCGCCCTGCTCGACGATCTTGCCGCCATTCATAACGATGATGTCGTCAGAGATATAGCGGACCGTCTGGATGTCATGGCTGATGAACACCATGGCCAGGCCGAGCTCCTTCTTAAGGTCGGTCAGCAGATTCAGAATCTGCGCGCGGACTGAAACGTCCAGAGCCGAGGTGGGCTCGTCGGCGATGATGGCATCGGGGTTCAGCGACAGGGCACGGGCAATTGCGACGCGCTGGCGCTGGCCGCCCGAAAGCTGGCCGGGAAGAACCTCGGCAGCGGAGCTGGGCAGACCGGTGAGCTCCAAGAGTTCCTTGACGCGCTTCTCCTGCTCGGCCTCGGTACCCAGGTTGTGGACGCGCATGGGATCGAGCAGCTGCTCGCGAACGACCATGCGGGGGTTGAGCGCCGTGGCCGGGTTCTGGAACACGACCGAGATGACGCGACCCATGTGGCGACGGTCCTCGGCGGTACGTTTGGTAACGTCCTTGCCCTTAAAGTAGACCTTGCCGCTCGTGGGGGCCTGCAGGCCGCACATGACGTTGGCGGTGGTGGACTTACCGCAACCGGACTCGCCGACGATGCCGATCGTCTGACCGGGCATGAGCTTAATCGTTACACCCTGGACGGCGTGAACCAGGTTGGGGTGCAGAATCGAGCCGGTACGGGTCCTAAAGGTGACGTGGACGTCATCAAGGAAGATGATCGGCTCGACGCCGTTGTCTGCGGTCTCGCTCATCTACATCACCTCCGCGTGAGGGGTCAAACCATTTGCCTTGAGCACCTCGTCGGGGAGCTCAGAATAGAAGTGCTCGGTGCCAGGCACGCGCTTGAAGACCGGACGGGTGTCCAAGCCAATACGTGGATGGCTCGAGCGGGGCGCGAAGCGATCGCCCTTGGGGAAATCGCGCGGGCTCGGAACGGCGCCGGGCACCTGGTGCAGGCGACCTGAACCGCTCTCGATGGACAGAACGGAACCCAGAAGACCGCGGGTGTACTCGTGGATCGGGTTGGTGAGCAGCTCCTTGGTGGGTGCCTGCTCGATAACCTGGCCAGCGTACATAACCGTGATGTTATGGGCAACCTCGGCGACCAGAGCCAAGTCATGCGAAACGAAGATCATGGCGAAGCCGAGCTTGGCCTGAAGATCGTTGAGCAGCTTGATGACCTGCTTCTGGACGGTAACGTCCAAAGCGGTCGTGGGCTCGTCGCAGATGACCAGCTTGGGGTCGCGGGTAAGGGCCATAGCGATCAGGACACGCTGACGCTGGCCGCCGGAAAGCTCGTGCGGATAGCTCTCGAGCGTGCGCTTGGGATCGAGGCCGACGAGCTCCAGGAGCTCCTCGGCGCTGCGAGTTCCGCCGCGCTTGGTGAGCTGCTTCATCTGGGCAGAGATGAGCATGGAGGGGTTAAGCGAGGACAGGGCGTCCTGATAGACCATAGCGATATCGGTACCGCGCAGGCCGAACCACTCCTTCTTGCTCATCTTGAGCAGGTCGCGACCCTCCCAGAGAACCTCGCCGGAAAGATGCTCGTCATCGTCGGTCAGGCCCATGATGGCCAGCGTGGTGATGGACTTACCGCAACCGGACTCGCCCACTAGGCCCATGGTCTGACCAGGACGGACGTCAAAGTTGACATGGTCGACGACATTGATATCACCGTGATGCTCAAACTGGATGCAGAAGTCACGGACCGAGAGAATCGGTTCGACAGACTCGTCGGGCACATGGCGATCGTCACGCTTGAGCTCGACATCGCGAAGGGCGCCAAGGCGAGCGGAGAGGGACTGGGCCTGCTCCTTGTAGGCGCGAACGGGGTCGGAGACCAGCAGATCGGCCTCGCGACGCTTGGAGGAATCGGTGGGATCCAGGGCGGCGGAGGGAGCAGCGGCCATGGCGTCGGTAATGCCCTCGGAGAGGATGTTGAGCGCCAGGCAGGTGATCATGATGGCCAGGCCCGGGAACAGCGCCTGCCACCAACGGCCGGCGAGCACGCCGCCGCGGGCGTCGGCGAGGATGTTGCCCCAGGTAGCGGTGGGCTCCTGGATACCAGCGCCGATGAAGGTCAGCGAGGCCTCGAAGATGATGGCGTCGGCGACCAGGGTAACGGTGAAGACCATGATCGGGGCGATGCAGTTACGCAGAACATGCTTGATCAAAATCCACGGAGCCTTGGCGCCGGAAACGATAACCGCGCGGACATAGTCCTCGCCGTACTCGGACACGATGTTGGCGCGCACGATACGGGCAATCTGCGGAGTGTACATAAAGCCGATGGCGAAGATGATCGACGGCACGGAGTTGCCCAGGATGGAGACGAAAACGGCCGCGAGGGCGATGCCTGGGATGGACATGATGATGTCCAGGATACGCATGATCGTCTCGGAGACGGCCTTGCGCGAAACCGCTGCAAGGGCGCCCACGATCGAGCCGCAGACCAGAGCCATGGCAGTGGCGCCAAAGCCGATGATCAGCGAGTAACGACCACCGTAGAGCATACGCGACAGAATGTCGCGACCCTTATCGTCGGTACCGAAGATAAATCCGTTGCCGGGAGCCTGGCGAGCCGTAAAGATCTCGACCGGGCTATAGGGGGCAAGAAGGGGCGCCAGAATCGCAGTCAGGGCGACCAGCACCAGCACGACGGCGGCAATCTTAGAAGACAGCGTCATCTTCTTCCAGCCACCGAGCTTGAGCCCCTTGGAGGCAGCCTTCTCGAGCTGCTCGGTTTGCTTCTCTCGAATCTTTACCATAATCTACACCGTCCTGATGCGCGGGTTGATGAGCAGGTAGAGCATGTCAACCACGATGTTGATGATGATGAAGGCAAGAGCAACGACGATAACGACGCCCTGAACCAGGTTCGCCTCGTTGCCCTGAACGCCCTGCAGAATCGCGGTGCCCATGCCGGGGAGGTTGAAGATAACCTCGATGACGACGGCGCCGCCCATGAGGTAACCGATCTTAAGACCGAGGGTGGTGACCGGGGTGATCAGCGCATTGCGAAGAACGTTGATGCCGACGACGACCTTCTCGGGAACGCCGGCGCCGCGGGCCATACGGACATAATCCTTGTCGAGCTCCTCGACCATGGCGGTACGCACGATACGAGTCATCTGGCCCGTCAGCGGAAATGCCAAGGCGATAGCGGGCATGATCATACGTCCCAGATAGCCAACCGGATTCGTGGTGAAGTGAGGCAGAGCACCCGATGCCGGGAGCACCTTAAGGTAGGAAGAGAACAGCAGGATCAACAGAACGGCAAGCCAGAACGACGGGGTTGCCAAGCCGGCGATGGAAAAGACGCGGATCACTTGATCCGGCCATTTGTCGCGATACAGTGCCGCGATGACGCCGAGCAAAAACGAAACGACCGCACCGATGGCAAGACCGATGAAGGTCAGCTGCATCGTGACGGGCAGGGCCGTGGAGATGCGCTTGGCAACGGAGTTGCGAGCAGCACCATAGGTGCCCATGTCGCCATGGATCAAATCGCCCATATAGCGCACGTAGCGCACGGGCCAGGGGTCGTCCAGACCATACTTCTCATGGTACTCGGCAACCGCCTCGGGCGAGGCACCGTCACCCAACGCCGTGTAGGCGGGGTCGGTCTTGGAGAACGACATAAGGAAGAACACCAGGACGGTGACGCCCAATGCCATGATCGGCAGCGCCACAAGACGCCTTCCAATCAAACGTAGCAAGTTGTTCACGTTCTCTCCCCTTTCTTTTGTCGGTAGGACCAACTGGTATATGAGTACGGATACTCATTACAAGACCCGAGCGACATCGTTGCCGCCCGGGTCTTTGTTTCAACTATGAGGATACGGTCCCAACGACCGACATCCTGCATACAGACTCAAGCGAGTCTTACGCCTTGACGGTCGCAACGCCCCTGAAGGACATGCTCGTCGTGCCGATGCCCTTGAAGCCATCGAGGGCCTCGCCGTTGGGTGCAGTGGACGGATCGTCCCAGGAAGCGGAGACGGTCTTGACGTGGACAACGGGGTACAGAACGGCGTTGTCGGCAATGATGTCGAAGCACTCGTTCCACTTCTTCTGCTGCTCGTCGCCCTCGGCGGCAAGAGCCTCGTCCATGAGACCGTGGAGCTTCTGCCACTCAGCGGACTCCTTCCACGGGCAACGGGTCTGCATCCAGACGTTGTCGCCGTACCACCAGTTGAGCAGCAGGTCGGGGTCGGCGCCGAAGCAGGAAGGATCGCCAGGGGCAAGGAGGATATCGTAGGCCTCGCCGCCGTCGATGGCAGCGTAAGTGGCCGGCGAGGTATCGGTCTGGATGGTCACATCGAAGCCGAGAGCGTCGAGGTCGTTCTTGACCTGGGCGGCCATGCCCTTAATCTGCTCGTTGTCGGTGGTGCGCAGGGTGATGGCACCCGGGGTGACGCCAGACTCCTCGATGAGCTTCTTAGCCTTCTTGGCGTCGGTCTTGTACACCGTGGAAGCCTCATGATAGTTGGTGAAGCTCTTGGGCAGGTAGCAGCTGGCAGCGGTGGCAAGGCCGGCGAAGGTGTTGCTGACCATCTTCTCGGTGTCGAGCGCATACATGACAGCCTGACGGACCTTGACGTTGTTCCAAGGCTCCTTGGCGACGTTGAACATGATGAAGCGGGTGCCGAAACCCTGAACGTTATCGATCTTGCAGCCGGCGCTCTCGAGCTGGTCGACGGCGTCAGCGGTAACGAGCTCCATAACGAGCGTGGAGCCCTCCTGCTGAGCGGTAACGCGAGCGGTGGGGTCGGTCAGGATGCTGTACTGAATCTTCTTATCCTCGGCAGCGTACTCACCGTTGTACTCGGGGTTGGGAACCAGGGTGATCTCGGTATCGGAGATAGAGTCGTACATCCAGGGGCCGGAGCCGATCGGCTGCTTGGCGCGATCCTCCTCGGTCTGGGTGGCCGGGGTAACGCGGACGATGGCCAGACGATCCTTGAGCAGGGAGAAGTTGGGGACCTTGGTCTTGACCGTCACGGTGCTAGCGTCCTTGGCCTCGATGGACTCGAAGGGCTGGAAGAACGGAGCATAGGTAGCGGAAGCGGCGCATGCGGTGTAGGAGGCAACGACATCGTCAGCGGTGACCTCGGTGCCATCGGAGAACTTGGCGCCTTTGCGGATGGTGACCTCGAAAGTGGTGTCGTCCACAGACTTGGGATCGTCGGTGGCGAGCTCGTTGAAGGTGCTGTAGTCGTGGTAATCGATGCCGTAGAGGCCCTCGACGACGTGCCAGTTAGCACCCAGACCCACAGCGGAGCCGGTGCTGGCGGGATCGAAGCTGGACGGAGCGTAAGCGGAACCAGCGGTGATCACGCCGCCGCCACGGTTGGCGGAATCGGTGGAACCGGAAGCGGAACCCTCGTCGCTAGAGCTGCCACCGCAGCCGGTGAGACCAAGCCCTGCGACAGCAGCGACGCTGCCGGTGAGGCCGAGGAACGAACGCCTGGACATACCCTTGTTGATGATGGCCATGTCTTCTCCTATCAATAGAGAATCTTACTCGGGAGCACCTAGACTTGCCCCCGCGCAACTTGCGGACGATATATATCTTACCTACCGACGTACCCAACTGAGGTACCGCGCTCGGCGACCGATACATACATACGCTTGAACGGTATTTACTACCGTTCACCGAATTCATTGACAAACGATTCGCCAGACAGTATGTATCGACGAGGTGAGATATCAGTCTTCGTCAACCCGCAGGATAGCAGGGTTGTTCACCATGGCTAGTCAAACGTTTTAGCGTTAATAAAACCAGAAATCGGCTGGTAATCGCCGCGAAAAAAATGATTGAAAATCGGCCAATCATGTATATCAGTTGTTTAGAAGCGCATTTAGTTTTCGGAACGGTTGGCCGATGTCTGGGCGCGCTCGGCATTCCATGCAACAAGTGCCTCGTGGACCGCTTTGGCGACATCGGCCGGAACGCCTCGAACTTCTGCAATCTCCTGCTCGCTTGCCGCACGCAAACGCTTCATCGAGCCAAAATGGCGCATAAGGGCACGTTTTCTGGTGGGTCCCACGCCTGGAACGTCATCGAGTACCGAAACCGTCATGGCTTTATCGCGCAACTCGCGGTGGAACGTGATGGCAAATCGGTGGGACTCATCGCGTACCTGTTTAATTAGATAGAGCGAAGCAGACCCGGTCGGCAGCACGACAGGAGTCTCGTCCCAAGGCACAAAAACTTCCTCGTCGGCCTTCGCCAAGCCACAAACTGGTATATCGAGCCCAAGAGCCTCAAGTTGCTTGATCGCAGCGGTCAATTGCGGCTTACCGCCATCGACAACGAGCAAATCGGGGCGCGAGCCAAAGCGCTCGTCGGCCATGCGCTCGGGAGCATAGCGTCGTCCCAAAACCTCGGACATCGACACGAAGTCGTTTGCCTCGTCCAATTCGGCCTGAATTTTAAAACGACGGTACTGGCTCTTGTCGGCGCGCCCGTTGGTAAACACCACCATCGAGGCGACCGTAAAGGTGCCATGCAGTGTAGAGATATCGAAGCACTCGATACGCAACGGCGGCGATGGCAGCGCCAACGCACTTTCGAGCTCCAGGAGCGCTTGATTGGTGCGGTCGTCAGCGTACCCCGTTCGCATCATATAGCGCATGAGGGCATGGCGCGCATTTTTGGATGCCATATCGAGCAGACGGTGCTTTTCGCCACGCTGCGGCCTATGGAGATGGCAGGAACGCTCACGCTTGCCCGCAAGCCACTCCCCCAGCGCCTCCGCATCCTCAAGCTCGATGGAAAGGTTGACCTCAGCTGGAATATCAGCCGTCTCGTCGTAATAGCGCTTAAGAAAGCCCGATTGAAGTTCCTCTTCGTCGACATCCAAACCCTTATCGAGAACAAACTCGCAGGTTCGAACCGTTCGACCCTCACGCACGACAAAGACGCAAGCGGCGGAGATGGTCTCCTCGCGATAGAAACCGATGACATCGATATCGACACTGGAGGGAAAAACGACTTGCTGACGATCGTCCAGACCCCTGATGACCTCCAAACGACGTTTGACGCGTGCCGCGCGCTCAAAGTCGAGCGCCTCGGCGGCATCCGTCATCTCGGAGGTCAGCTCATCGACGACATCCTTGCGATGGCCCGACAAAAAGCGCTCGACACGCTTGACGTTCTTGGCATAGTCTGCCGGGGAAATCGCGCCGACACACGCACCCGGGCCGCGCCCGACATGGTAGTCAAAGCAGGGACGCCCGTTTTGCGCGCAAATCATATTGACGATGTCTTCCTCGCCCTTGTGGGACTCGACGATACGACGACAACGACGCCACTCCGCACAGGATGCGGAGCAGATCGGAATCACCTTGCGCAGCGTGTCAATGGTCTCACGCGCCGCGCGGCTGTCAGTATAGGGACCAAAATAACGCGTTCCCGGCTTATGGCGCTCGCGCGTATATTTGATAGCAGGATACAGGTCGCCCTTTGTAATGGCGATAAAGGGGTAGCTCTTGTCATCCTTGAGGTCGACGTTAAAGTACGGATGGTACTGACCAATCAAATTGCGCTCGAGCACCAACGCCTCATGCTCGGTCTCCACCACGATATAGTCAAAGCTCGCCACCAGCTGCATCATCAGCGGGATCTTTTGACGCTCATCCTGCAGTGTCACGTATTGACGCATGCGAGCGCGTAGGTTTTTCGCCTTGCCCACGTAGATGACATCGCCCTTGGCATCCTTCCAAAGGTAGCAACCGGGTTGTGTAGGAACGCGCGAAACCTGCTCGGCAAGCGTTGGAATGTTGTCGTGACCGGCCACGCGCACCTACTTGCGACGAAGCAGCGCCGAGACCTCGGGCATCTTAAGGACGACGGCAAGGCCAAAGGTAACAGCAAGCGAGACGACGCCCGCAACGCAAACGTAGCCAAGAGTAATCAGAATCGAGCCACCAAGTGCCCCGACAAAGAGTTCAAGCGCCCACATGACGCCGGCGCCTGCGGCAGCACCCAGGCCGCCGAGCAAAAGGCCAAAGAAACCGCCATGCAGGATAGATTTGACCTGAAGGCCACGCAAGCGACGACGCAGCCACCACAGCGAACAGCCGACCAAGATCACGTAGTCGACAACATACGAAAGCGCGATTGCCGGCATACCGAAGCCCAGCACAACGCCAAACAGCAGAACCGAGCCGGCCTGGCCGATGGCAGAATACAGGCAATATCGGCTATAGGGCTTCATGTCGAGCAAGGCAGAGAAGCTCTTCTGCATCAACACGACCACGCCGTAGAGCGGCAGCGAGAACGCCAGGTAGACAAGGAACTCGGACACCAGCGCCACGCCGGACTCATCAAACTTGCCGGCACAGTAAATCATGTTGAGCGGACGCGCGAAGACAATCAGGTACAGCGCGAACGGAATCAGGAAGAACAGCATCTGGGCGACGCCACGCGAAATGCCCGTGCGAACGCTGTCGTAATCCTTCTCCTGTGCGTCGTGAGAGAGCTCGGTATAGAGCGCCGTCGAAAGCGAGGCGGCAATCAGCGCGTAGGGCAGCGTGTACCACAGGCGCGCATAGGCGATGACGGAAGGACCAGTCTCGGGCTGGACAACCAGCGCGGCAGCGTTGGTGATAGAAGTCGAGACAAACATGCACACCGTGGCAAGCAGCGTCGGGATACCGAGCGCAATCGTCTGGCGAAGCGCGGGGTCCTTAAAGTCGATATGGATATGGGGATGCACGCCGTGCTTGCCAAGCGCGGGAATCTGACATGCCATCTGAACAAAGACACCGAGAGTCGTACCGGCCGCAATCAAGATGATGCCGGTACGTTCGCCAAACTGTGCGGACACGGGCGCAAAACCCATAAAGCTCGCAATGACGATCACATTGTTGAGGACCGGGGCAAACGTCGACCAGAAGTAGTCGCGGTGTGCGTTGAGAACGCCCGAGAACACCGAGCCCAAACCATAAAACAGAATCTGGATGGCAAAGAAACGGAACATGAACGCAGCGGTATCCATGCTGCCGCCGTCACCCGAAAGGAACGATTGCGTCCAGATAAAGCCCGGGGCGAACACGGTCCCCAGCAACGAAATGCCACCCAGCACCAAAAGCAGAATGCCGAGCAGGTTGCCCACGTACTCGTTCGAGGCCTCGCGACCCTGCTCACGCCTCACGCCCATGTACACGGGCAAAAACGCCGTCACGAGCATGCCACCCATCACGAGTTCGTAGAGCATATTGGGCAGGTTGTTGGCGACCTGATAGGAGGACGAGAGCAGCGACATGCCGATAGCGGCCGCCATTGCCCACGTGCGGATAAAACCGGTGACGCGAGACACGATAGTCAGGATGGTCATAAGCCCGGCGGAACGACCAACCGTGGAGTAGTCCGACGAGCCCATGTCGTCAGTGTCATCTCGCGACGAAGAAGCTTCGGATGAGGGTGTCTGAGGCGCAGATTCTTTTGCAAAATGAGCTCCGCGCTTCAATTCTTCCTGCGGCATCGCTCAGTCCTCTCTCGTAATCGCGGCAACCGTCGCCCCGCAAAATGCAATTAAATCATCGGGTGCAAGCTCGAGCTGATAACCACGCTTGCCTCCCGAAATAAAAATGGTATCCCAAAGGACACACGTCTCATCAATGAGCGTCCGGTAGCGTTTTTTCATACCGACCGGGCTGCAGCCGCCGCGAACGTAGCCAGTCCCCGCAAGCAAATCCTTCACATGCATCATGGCCAAGGACTTCTCCCCCGCGGCACGCGCGGCGGACTTTAGATCGAGCTCGTCGGCAACAGGGATGCAGCACACGACATAGTCGTTGGACGGTGTCACGCAGACCAAAGTCTTGAATCCTTGACCGGGCTCCTCGCCAAGTTGCTCCGAAATCGCGACCCCCAGGCCCACCGACTCATCGCCATCGTCTTCGTACGTATGTAGAACATAGGAAATGCCGGCGCTTTCCAGCTCGCGCATCGCATTGGTTTTTGGCGTCTTTACAGCCTTTGCCATGACATATCCTTTCCCTCGCATTCGGACGCAAGGATTAAGTATATGTCCAATTCGGCTGCATACGTCACTTCGGCACAGCAAGCGCCATCGAATCACAAGGAGTCGATGGCGCCCATAAACTGAATCGCCTATTTATTGAGCATCAAGTTGAGCCTGACGCTCCCGGTCGCGCCTGAGCAACGGCGCCAAAAACTTGCCCGTATAACTCTGCGGACAGTCCGCAACCTGCTCCGGTGTGCCCGAAACCACGACGGTTCCGCCGCCGTTACCGCCCTCGGGACCCATATCAATCAGGCGGTCGGCAACCTTGATGACATCAAGGTTGTGTTCAATCACCAGCACCGTGTTGCCCGCATCGACCAAGCGCTGTAGCACATCGAGCAGCTGGCGGACGTCCTCAAAATGAAGGCCGGTCGTCGGCTCGTCCAAAATATAGAACGTCTTGCCCGTCTGGCGTCGATGAAGCTCCTTGGCGAGTTTCACACGCTGCGCCTCGCCGCCCGAAAGCGTCGTGGCGGGCTGGCCTAGGCTCACGTAGCCCAAGCCTACATCGTACAGCGTCTGGAGCTTGCGCTTAATCTGCGGGATATTCCCAAAGAAGGCCAACGCCTCGGTGACGTTCATGTCTAGCACGTCCGAGATGGTCTTGCCACGGTAGGTGACCTCGAGTGTCTCGCGGTTGTAGCGTTTACCGCCGCAAACTTCGCAGGGAACGTAGATATCGGGAAGGAAGTGCATCTCGATCTTGATCTGTCCGTCGCCCTTGCATGCCTCACAGCGCCCGCCACTCACATTAAAGGAGAAACGACCCGGCGAGTAGCCGCGCGCCTTCGACTCCGGCGTACTCGCAAACAGTGCGCGAAGATCATCCCACAGGCCAATATAGGTAGCAGGGTTGGAACGCGGCGTACGGCCAATCGGCGACTGGTCGATATCGATAACCTTATCGATACGCTCGATGCCCTCGATTTTCTTATACGGACCCACAGGGCGCGTCGAACGGTGAATGGCATTCGTAAGGGCAGGCGCAATGGTGTCGGTAACCAGGGAGCTCTTGCCCGATCCCGACACGCCGGTAACAACCGTAAGCGTACCAAACTCGATCTTGGCAGTAACGTTTTTGAGGTTGTTGGCTCGAGCGCCCGTAATTTTAAGGCAGCCACGACCGGGCTTGCGCCGTTCATCAGGCACCCGGATCATTCGTTTGCCGGTCAGATAAGCGCCCGTCATCGACTCGGGACACGCCATGATATCGGCAGGCGTTCCCGCCGCGACTACGTGCCCGCCGTTGACGCCGGCGCCGGGCCCCATGTCGATCACGTAGTCGGCGGCACGGATTGTATCCTCGTCGTGTTCAACGACGATAACGGTATTGCCGATATCGCGCAGGCGCTCGAGCGTCTTGATCAGGCGCTCGTTGTCACGCTGATGCAGACCGATCGAGGGCTCATCCAGAATATAGAGCACGCCCATGAGACCCGCGCCAATCTGCGTTGCCAGGCGAATACGCTGCGCCTCGCCACCAGAAAGCGTCGCCGAGGCACGATCGAGCGTCAGATAGTCGAGTCCAACATCGACCAGAAAACGCAAGCGCTCCAGGATTTCCCTGACGATGCGCCCGCCGATAAACTGTTGGCGCTCGGTGAGCTCCAGGCCCTCAAAAAACTCGAGCGACTCACGGCACGACAGGCAACAAACCTCGTAAATGGACTTGCCGCCCACGGTGACGGCGAGCATCTCAGGGCGCAAACGAGCGCCGTGGCAGCTCGAGCACGGCTCCTCGCGAATGTACTTCTCCAAGCGCGCCTTGGTGTTCTCGTTCGTCGTCTCGGTATAGCGTTCGTACAGGATGTTGCGAACGCCCGAAAACTTGGTATCCCACTGGCTGCGACGTCCGTCGAGCTTTTGGTAGTCGACCGAGATCTTCGTATCGCCCAGGCCATCCAAGAATGCACGACGCACGCGAGGGGGCAAGTCCTCCCACGGCGTATCGGTGCTCACCTTAAAGTGTTTGCAGACCGCAGCAAAAATCTGCGGATAGTAGTTCGAATTGCCAAACAGGCTACCAAAGACTCCGTCGGCAATGGACTTCGAGGGGTCCTCGATCAGCGCCTCGGCATCAACGGTTTTCTTAAAGCCCAGGCCGTCGCACTCAGGACATGCGCCATAGGGAGCGTTGAACGAAAAATCACGCGGCTGAAGATCGTCAATGGAGTGACCATGCTCCGGGCACGCCAAGGCCAACGAATACTCCAGCAGCTCGCCCTCGGTCCCCTCGGGAGCATCACGATCGGGCAGCATGTACACGTTTACATTGCCGTGAGCCAGCGCGGTCGCCTGCTCAACAGACTCGGCGATACGGCCCAGAGAGTTCTCACGGATCACGATGCGATCGACCACGACCTCGATATCGTGCTTGAACTTCTTGTCCATATCGATCGGATCGTCGAGCGAGCGCACTTCACCGTCGACACGCACGCGGCTAAAGCCCTCGGCGCGAAGGTCCTCAAACAGTTTGGTGTACTCGCCTTTTCGCCCGCGCACCACCGGTGCCAGCACAAACGCGCGGCGGCCCTCCCCCGCCGCCAAGACCTTGTCGGCAACCTGGTCGGTCGTCTGGCGCTCAATGACGCGGCCGCATTCGGGACAGTGCGGGGTGCCCACGCGGGCGAACAGCAGGCGCAGATAGTCATAAATCTCGGTTACGGTGCCAACCGTCGAGCGAGGGTTTTTAGACGTCGTCTTTTGGTCGATCGACACCGCCGGCGAAAGGCCGTCGATTGAATCCAAGTCGGGTTTGTCCATCTGGCCCAAGAACTGGCGCGCATAGCTTGAAAGGCTCTCGACGTATCGACGCTGGCCCTCGGCATAGATAGTGTCAAATGCCAGCGAGCTCTTGCCCGAGCCAGAAAGACCGGTAATGACCACGAGTTGGTCACGCGGAATGGAAACATCGATATCACGGAGGTTGTGCTCACGAGCGCCGCGAATAACGATAGAAGAATCAGACATGGAAGCTCCTTGCCTCCTATTGCATCGAATCATACTGCCGATGAGTTTAGCGCACTCGACGCGCACAGATGTTCGTAATACAAGATTCGCAGACCTTTAGCTTTGCGTATCGGGCGCTTTGTTTCTCGAAATGCCGTGGAAAGGTTGCAGTAATCTAATACTGAACTTAATTTGCCGTAACAGAGGAACATCCATGACCGAAGATATCCCCCTTGAAATCACTTCGAGTGACATGGCCAATCTGCCCATATTCATCGCCGTCCTTATCGTGGCCACCGTCGTCGCGCGCGTGTATTTTTCAATCAAACACAATGAAAGGCCGCCCATTGCCCGCGTCTTTTGGTGCGCGACGCTCCTCATCCCGCTCGGCATGGTAGCTGCATGGATTACGAATCAATTGCTCGTAAATGAGGACAGTTCCCTATGGTTCCTTTCTTATTCGGCGCTCGGTGCTGCCGCCGTCATGCTCCTTGTCGAGCCCTTGGTATCGAGATTCATCGACCAATCCGATTTCGCAACGGGAACGATTGCTTGCACCTGTCGCGACGTTCTCGTCATCGCCGCGGTTTCGGTGCTCTCGTTCGTTTCGCTCGAAATCGCCTGCAACGACACGTTCTATCGCATTCCAGCAAACTCATTTGGTTTTTCCGTCGGGCTGCTCGCGACGATCCTGCTCTCTCTTTATTTGCTAGGACAACGGCACGGAGGGGTCATGACCCTTGTGCCCATCGTCTGCTGCATCCTTGGCATTGCCGAGCACTTCGTCGTGACATTTAAAGGCGAAGCCATCCTGCCGAGCGATATTTTGGCCCTGGGCACCGCAGCGGAGGTAAGCGAAGGATACGAGTTCACCTTTACCGCCGGTATCGTCACATCGCTCGCGCTGCTCGAAATCTCCTTTGGGCTTCTTTCGCTCATCCGGCCGCGAAAACTCCGTACGCCCTCTCGCGTCTTTCCCGTCATTGCCGGCAATCTCTGTGCCTTCCTGCTGGTGACTGCCGTGGGTCTCTCTAGCTTTTCCAGCATCGACTTGGAACAGGCGCTCGACTTTGGATTTGACCGTTGGCAGCCTATTACGACGTATGTGTCTCAGGGCTTTCTCACCTCGTTCACCGAAATGATCAACGAACTGCCCATAGAAAAGCCCGCAGGCTATACGTCTGATGAAGCCCAGGACATCGAGCGGGAGCTCGCCGCCGCCTATGACAGCACGTATGGCTCGAGCGAGCAGCGTGCCGCCGCCGTTGCTCAATTCAATGAAATCAAGCCGACAATCGTCGCCGTCATGAACGAAAGCTTTAGCGACCTTTCGTGCTTTGAGCAGCTCCAGGCGGCCGGGTATACCGGCCCTGCGTTTTATAACTCGCTTCCCGACACGCTCGTACGCGGCACTATGCTCGCCTCGGTCGCAGGCGGCGGAACAGCGAACTCCGAATTTGAGTTTTTGACCGGAGCTACGACCGCCTTTGTCGGAGTGGGCAAGATTCCCTATCAGCTTTATCAGATGAATGATGTCAGCAGCTTGGCAAAGGACCTTAAAGAACTTGGATACACCGCCACTGCCATGCACCCGCAAAACCCCGTTAACTACCATCGAGATAAAATCTATCAGCAGCTGGGCTTTGGAGATTTCCTATCTATCGCCGATTTCGAAGGTGCACCCTATTACCATGCCGGCGTATGCGACTACGCCACCTATGACAAGATACTCGACCTGCTGAGGGCCGACGACGCTCCGCAGTTCATCTTCGATGTCACGATGCAAAACCATGGCGGATACGATGTCGGCACCGTTCCCGCCGAAGAGCTGACAAACTATTGGGTCGAGGGAGCCAGCGAGGGCGCCAATAGCGCGCTCAACACCTATCTCACCTGCATCAACGCATCCGACCGGGACCTCGAGTACTTTATCAACGAGCTCCGCAATATCGGCAGACCGGTTGTTCTTGTCTTTTTTGGCGACCATCAGCCGAGCGCCGCAACGACTCTCAACGACGAGCTGTACCCTCAGGAAGATACGGCAAGCCACGCTTTCCGTATCCATCAGTCGACCTATTTCGTCTGGGCCAACTATGAAATCGCCGGCAATACCGAACTCAACGTCTACGACACCGTCGGGGCAAACGAGATTGCAGCCATTACCCTTAATAAGATCGGCGCCCCGCTCACCGACTATCAAAAGGCTCTGCTTGCAACAAGGTCAGATGTGCCCACCATCAATGTCGCCGGCTATCTTGGTGCCGACGGGCTGCGCTACGACTTGGAATCTGAAGACAGCCCATACGCCTCGACGATCGACAAGCTGCAGCGCATGCAATACCTCGAGTTCGCCAGCAAAGTTCAGTAAGCCCGCCCATTCGCTTGGGCACATCGTATTGCAAGCACGCTCGGCCCAAATGCATCGCAAATGACTCCCGTTCGCAAACGAGGGTACAATGACGCTCGTGTCACATCGCGGGGCCCCGGCCCCAACATATACAAAGGAGTCATACATGGGTTGCGAGCACGCACAGGCCGCCGGCGGACAAACGTCGC
The DNA here is from genome assembly GCA_902362275.1 of Coriobacteriaceae bacterium. GTDB lineage: Bacteria > Actinomycetota > Coriobacteriia > Coriobacteriales > Coriobacteriaceae > Collinsella. The sequence continues at coordinate 161,172 of CABIWB010000003.1, forward strand.
CGTCGCAATTTGAGGAGAACACGCTGTCCGAGGTCAAGCGCGTCATCGCCGTGCTTTCCGGCAAGGGCGGTGTCGGCAAGTCGTTTGTCACCGGCGCCATCGCCACCGAGCTTGCCCGTCACGGCCACAAGGTCGGCGTCCTCGATGCCGACATCACCGGTCCCTCTATCCCCAAGATGTTCGGTATGAGCGGACGCCACGTCCATGCCCTTGGCAACCTTATGCTGCCCGAAATCTCCGAGCACGGCGTCAAGGTCATGAGCTCCAACCTGCTGCTCCAAAACGAGACCGACCCCGTCCTTTGGCGCGGTCCGGTCATCGCAGGCGCCATTAGGCAGTTCTGGAGCGAGACCTCGTGGGGCCCCATCGACTACCTGCTGGTCGACATGCCTCCGGGAACAGGCGACGTCGCGCTCACCGTCTTCCAGTCGCTGCCCGTCGACGGCATCGTCATCGTCACGAGCCCGCAGGATCTGGTCTCGATGATCGTCGCCAAGGCGGTCAACATGGCCGAGAAGATGAACGTCCCCATTCTGGGCATTGTCGAGAACATGAGCTATATTGAGTGCCCCGACTGCGGCAAGAAAATCGAGGTCTTTGGCAAGAGCAAGCTCCCCGAGGTCGCAGAGCGCTATAACCTCGACATCTTGGGCCAGCTTCCCATTAATCCGGCACTCGCCGAGGCCTGCGATAAGGGCGAGGTCGAGACCGCACTGCCCGATGGCATGTTACCCAAGGCAGTCTCTGCCGTCGAGGCCATTACCCCGCACGAGACCGACGAGGCCTAAGTGAATACGAGCGCCTTCTATGACGTCCTGGTAATCGGCGGCGGGGCTTCAGGCCTCGCCGCCGCCATTACGGTCGCACGCGCTGGCAAAAGCGTCTGCATCGTTGAGTGCGATGTCGCCTGCGGCCTTAAGCTCCTTGCGACCGGCAACGGCCGCTGCAACCTCTCCAACGAATCGATTGATCCACAGCGGTATAACCACCCCGCATTCGTCGAATCCGTTATGGGCCCCCAGCCCGAACAAGAGCTTATGGGCTTCTTCTCCTCGCTGGGTATCATGACAACCTCCGAGGAAGGCCGGCTGTACCCGCGCTCCCTTCGCGCCGAATCGGTGCGCGACGCGCTTCTCAACGTTTGCGACCGCCTAGGTATCACCTTAATCTGTGGAGCCAACGTTGCCTCGGCGCACAAAGCTTCTGAAGGCTGGGCACTCCAAATAGACCGTCCAGCGCGGACGCTCAAGGCAAAAAAGCACGACGACCGAAAATCGGAACTCCGCTCGCTTCGGAAAGCGCTCACCGATGTCCCTCGCAAGAACGCGACCCTGCAGGCACACGCCGTAATTATCGCCACGGGCGGCAACCCCACCGGTATCGCCGATACGTTTAGCCTCCCCCTCACTTCGCTGCGCCCCATCCTCTGCCCCGTATCGGCAACGGTCGTTGGCGATCGGGCAGCACTCAAGACGTTGGATGGTCTGCGCGTCCGCGCCCGCTTGACGCTCACCCGTAACCATAGTGAGCTCTGGCACGAAGACGGTGAAGTACTGTTTCGAACCTTCGGCATCTCGGGCGTCGCTGTCTTCAACCTCTCCCGTCGTATCCAGCGCGGCGACACGATCCTGCTCGACGTTTTCCCCGACCTCTCTAAAGACGAGTTGCTCGATATGCTCAACCGGCGCGTTAAGCTGCTCGGCGGCTTTTCGCCCCGCGATCCCCGTTGGCTCGACGGCATGCTCGCACCGCAACTCTCCCGCGTCGTCTGTACAGCGTTCGAGCAGTGCCATCCAGGCTCCAACGATGTCATCCATCTGGTCTCGATCCTCAAGCACTTTAAGTTGCTCGTCGAGGGAACAGCCGAGGAGCGCTCGGCGCAGGTCACGCGTGGTGGCGTATCTGTCGAGAGCATCTCAACACCCAGTCTACGCGCGCGCAGCGTTGTCGACGCCCCGCTTTACGTCTGCGGCGAAGCGCTCGACATCGACGCCGATTGCGGAGGCTTTAACCTTGCGTGGGCCTGGCTCTCGGGCATTCGCGCTGCAAGCAGCCTGTAGCCGCGCAGTCTATAATCAAAAACGCATTCGGGCCGTCTGGGATACCGGACGGCCTCTTTCTTGCCTCTAAGGAGACCTCGATGATCGAAATCACCCAAGTCAACGCATCGCTCGATGAAGCCGGCGATGAAAATGCCTGCCTCATTTTTGGCAAGCGAGTCGCCAAGCGCATCCTACGTTGCAAGGACTCCGAGATCGAGTCCATCGAACTCCACCGCAAGTCAATCGACGCTCGCAAAAAACGAGACGTCCATTTTATCCTGAGCTTTCGTGTTGAGCTGACTAGTCCCCACCTCGAGCGAGAAGCGGTCGACAGCGTTGCCGAGCGTGACCGCTCGCGCGTACGCGCGATAGAAGACGATGAGCCTTCATTCCCCTCCCCCGTCTCCGACGCACCTCAAGAACGCCCTGTCGTTGTCGGCGCCGGATGCGCCGGCCTTTTCGCTGCGCTCACGCTCGCCAAAGCAGGTCTTAAGCCCTTGCTTATCGAGCGCGGCGACCCGGCATTTCGCCGCTCGCAGGCGATCGACCTCTTTCTAAAGGAGCGCATCCTCGACCCCGAGAGCAATATTCAGTTTGGTCTGGGCGGCGCGGGGACCTTCTCGGATGGCAAGCTCAATACGGGAACAAAAAATCCCGCCCATCGCCTTATCCTCGAAACCTTCGTCGAGGCGGGTGCGCCCCGCGATATTCTGTGGGATGCCAAGCCGCACATTGGCTCCGACATCCTTCCCAAGGTTGTCACCGCTATATCCCAGCGCATCGAGCAGCTCGGAGGTGTCGTACGTTATCGAACGAAGCTCGTCGACATTCGCATCGACGCGTCTGGCGCCATCATCGGTATTGATGTCCAATCGTCCCAAGACGCCGCTTACGAGCCAATCGAGACAAAGCACCTCATCCTCGCCTGCGGGCATTCTGCTCGCGATATTTTTGAGCTCCTTAAGGACCACAACGTGGCCCTCGCACAAAAGACCTTTGCCATGGGCGTTCGCATCGAGCATCCGCAGCGCGACATCGACCGAGCCCAATATGGAGCCTCGGCGGGACATCCTGCCCTCGGGGCGGCCCCCTACAAACTTGTTGCCCATCTTCCCAACGGCCGCAGCGTGTTCTCGTTTTGCATGTGCCCCGGCGGACAGGTTGTTGCCGCCTCTTCAGAACCGTTCCATCTGTGCGTCAACGGGGCCAGTCTCAATGCCCGCGACGGACGCAACGCAAATGCCGCCCTGCTCGTTAACGTCACGCCTGAGGACCTTCCCAACGATGACCCGCTCGCCGGCATCGAGCTCCAGCGTGCCTGCGAGGCGGCCGCCTATCGCCTGGGCGGTTCCAACTGGAACGCACCGGCACAACTCGTCGGAGATTTCCTCGCAGGACGCGCCAGCAAGGCGCCCGGAAAGGTAAAACCCACCTATCCGCTCGGTGTGACCTGGACGGCAATTGACGAAGCCCTACCGCAGCATATCGTCGAGTCGCTCCGCCTGGGACTTCCCCTACTCGGAAAAAAGCTACGAGGCTACGACCGTCCCGATGCCGTTCTTACCGGCGTGGAGACTCGTTCGAGCTCACCGGTCACTGTCACCCGAGACCGAACGTGCCATGCCGTGTCGACCCCGGGCCTCTACCCTTGTGGTGAGGGAGCTGGATATGCCGGCGGCATCATGAGCGCGGCCACCGACGGCATCCGTTGTGCTGAAGCCCTGATCGCAGACCTCTAACGCACGAATTCCAGCACGCAAAAGACATAGGCCCCGAGCTCCACAGGGAACTCGAGGCCTGTTCGCTATTTCTTAAACCGTGCACCCTGGCGTTTTCTGCCCGATGCGAACGTGGAACCCTTGCGGGCCTGCGAGCGTAAGCGCTCGATCGTCTCGTCCTCAGACGCACCCTCGAGCATCGCCCGAATCTGAACGACAGCATCGCGCAGGCGCGCCGCCTCCTCAAAGTCCATGGCGGCAGAAGCGTTACGCATATCCTCTTCCATGGTTTCGACGATCCGCACAAGCTCGTCATGCGGCAGTTCTTCCAACTGCTCCGCAAGTGTCTGCTCGGGCGCCACCGTTTCCGGCACGCCGCCCTCGCCCGACTCATTGGGCGTATAGAATGCGCCATGGCCAAGAGAGTCGCCCTTCGAACGTCCCTTGGAACCCACGGTTTTTTCGGCCTCGGCAATAAAGCTTGAGATGTCGTTGATGGCCTTGCGCACCGTCTTGGGCACAATGCCATGCTCTTCGTTATATGCCATCTGAATCTCGCGACGGCGCTGCGTCTCCTCGATGGCCTCTTTCATCGAATCGGTCACAACGTCCGCATACATGATGACTTCGCCATCGGCGTTACGGGCCGCGCGGCCAATCGTCTGAATCAGCGAACGGCGGTTGCGCAAGAAGCCTTCCTTGTCAGCGTCAAGAATTGCCACCAGCGAGACCTCGGGAAGGTCTAGACCCTCGCGGAGCAGGTTGATGCCGACGAGAACATCAATCTTTCCCTCGCGCAGCGTTCGCAGGATCTCGACACGGTCCATCGTCGCTGTATCGGAGTGCATGTAATTGACCTTAATACCGGCATCAAGCAGATGGTCGGTCAGATCCTCGGCCATGCGCTTGGTGAGCGTGGTCACCAGCACGCGCTCCTTGCGGGCAACGCGCTCGCGAATCTCGTCCTCAAGATCGTCAATCTGCCCACGAACCGGACGCACATCGATCTTGGGGTCGAGCAGACCGGTCGGACGAATAATCTGCTCCACGTCGTTTTGGCTCACCCGCAGTTCGTAGTCGCCCGGTGTGGCCGAAACATAGATAAACTGGGGTATCCTTGCCTCAAACTCATCGAAACGAAGCGGGCGATTATCAAGTGCCGAGGGCAGGCGAAAACCGTGTTCCACCAGCGTCACCTTACGCGAGCGGTCACCTTCGTGCATGCCGCGAATCTGCGGCACCGTCACATGGCTCTCATCGATGATGCAGAGCATATCCTTGGGAAAGTAATCGATTAGGGTAAACGGCGGCTCACCCGGCTTGCGACCGTCCAGATGACGCGAGTAGTTCTCGATGCCGTTGCAAAAACCCATCGTCTCGAGCATCTCAAGATCATAATCGGTGCGCTGCTGCAGACGCTGCGCCTCGAGCAACTTGTCGGTCGCCTTGAGCTCCGCCACGCGCTTCTCGCACTCTTCGCTGATCGATTTCAGAGCCGCCTTGACCTTCGGCTTCTCGGTCACGTAGTGCGATGCCGGCCATACGGGGATAGCCTCGTACTCACGAAGCATCTCTCCGGTGACCTCATCGATCTCGGCAATCAGCTCGACCTCGTCGCCAAAGAACTCAAACCGCAACGGATGCTCGGCATAAGGCGGATACACGTCGACAACATCGCCGCGCACGCGGAACGTGCCGCGTGCCAGGTCATAGTCATTGCGATCATATTGAATGTCGATAAGTGCATGGATAAAGTCATCGCGCTCGAGCGGTACCTTCTTGTCGACGTTTGGAGCCAGGCCCGCATAGTCCTCAGGAGAGCCAATGCCATAGATACACGAGACCGATGCGACAACGATCACATCGCGTCGAGAGAGCAGTGACGCGGTCGCCTGATGGCGCAGCATCTCGACCTCTTCGTTAATCGAGGAGTCTTTCTCGATATATGTATCGCTTTGCGGCACATACGCCTCGGGCTGATAGTAGTCGTAGTACGAGACAAAGTAGACCACAGCGTTGTTGGGAAAAAACTCCTTGAGCTCGCTCGCAAGCTGAGCGGCAAGCGTTTTATTGGGAGCCATGACCAGAGTCGGCTTCCCCAGAGCCTCAATAGTCTTAGCCATCGTGAAGGTCTTGCCCGAACCAGTCACGCCCAGCAAAACCTGATAGCGATCTCCGTCCCTCACACCCTGCACAAGCGACTCAATGGCCTTAGGCTGAGAACCGGCAGGCTCATAAGGAGATACAACCTTAAATGGCACCTCAGAGCCCTCAACGCCAAAACGTTTGAGCTCTCCTCCAACACGCTCAACTTCAAATTCCGCCATGGATACTCCTAACTCATATATCTGCAGTATACGCAGGCGGCAGGCGTAGTCCTATACGAACCGATCGGGATAGAGGGTCTTATAGCGAACCCAGGCATTATTGACACGAATCAGATACGCCTGCGTCTCGGGAAAGGTGATTGCATTATGAAGTGACGTGTTCTGCTGCGCCCATCCGTCGACATTGCCCATACCGGCGTTATAGGCGGCAATGGCACTATCCGTCGACCCGTTGAAATAGGTCAGAAGATACGAGAGGTATGCGCAGCCAAACTCGATATTGGTAGCCGGATCGTTAAGGTTGTCGGCCGAATACTCGTCACCGTCAACAAGGCCCTTGGTGATCATATCCTGAGCAGTCACGGGCATCAGCTGCATCAATCCCTGAGCACCCTGACTCGATTCGGCCTTGGGATCCCAATTCGATTCAGACTTAATGACAGCGCACACCAGATACGGATCCAGATTATGCGAAATACTGGATTGCTTTACATATGCCTCGTAGTCAATCGGATACAGCGGCTTAAAAAAAGCGGCAGGAGCACACGAGTAAACGAATGAGATAAGGCCGAAGGCAAAAACGGCAGCCAGCGGCATAAGGCGATACCACGCAAAGAAACGTGTCTTAGGCATCGGCATCCTCCTTATTCGCAGTGTCTATAAACCCATGGAATGCAAGCCAAGAATCAAGCTGCTCAAAGAGCGAATTATCGCCTGCGGCATTATCAATCACCGTTGTAGCGAGATTGCACAGCGCAGACTCATCGGGCTGGCAAGCAGAACGGGCATCGAAATCGGATGGCTCCATACCACGTTGAATAGCGCGCTCGCGACGAACTGACAAAGGGGCGCTAATGACCAGAATTTCATCAGCCAAACCAAATGCATCCTCAAAACCAGTCGGAGCAGAAACCTCGACTACCGCAAAGGGATAACGGGGAGACGAAACCGTACAACAAACCGGATCGAGAATCCTAAGCGAAAGCTGTTCAATCAGAACGGGATGCACAATGCCATTGAGCCGTGCGACCGAACCAGGAGAGACGAAAGCTCGAGAAGCGAGGATGCTGCGGCGAATGCCGCCTTCCTCATCCAAAATGTCCCAACCGAATTCATCCGCGAGAGCATTGACGATATCAGAGCCCGGGACATACAGCGATTTTGCAAGCTCATCCAGATCGATAAGCATAGCGCCACGAGATTCAAAATAGCGGCAGGCAGTCGACTTACCCGAAGCAATATTGCCCAAGACAAATACGGTAAACATCAAGCCCTCCCTAACGCCAATGCGAGTAATTATCGCTCAAATACACTAGAAGGACTCAAAATACAGCCAAACAGTAAGAACGCATACAAGGGAGTTAGGTCCCAAAGCACAACGTGTGTATAACGAAAAGAAGGGGGAGGCCGCGAGGCCTCCCCCTTCTCAAAGTCATCCGACGGCTCGGTGCCGTCCACCGGTCAGCGGCGCCCTGGCCTCCCACGGGCTGGCCCCGCAGTACTCTCGGCGCGATGGGGCTTAGCTTCCGGGTTCGGAACGGGACCGGGCG
>CABIWB010000004.1:0-21876 GCA_902362275.1 Coriobacteriaceae bacterium
CGGAGCGAAAGGGGGAAATCTCGGCCCCTCCCGCCCCGGCCGGCCAGGTCAACTACACCGTGTACTGCGGCAGGTCCTGCAGGGCGATGACGTCCATGCCCATGTCGTTGGCACTGCCGTGACCCTGCTGGTCCTCGCGCACTGCCTCGATGGCACTCACATACGTGTTGGCGGCAGACATCGCCGTCACGCAGGTCACGCCGCGGCGCACGGCCTCGGTACGTAGCAGGTAGCCATCGCCGCGCGAGCCCGGACCGTACGGCGTGTTGATGATTACCGCGATCTTGCCATCGGCGATGAGGTCGCCGATGTTGGGGCGCTCGCCGTCGTGCGGGCCGCTGATCTTTTCCACGATCTCGCACGTCACGTTGCCTCCACGCAGCACGCGCGCCGTACCCTCGGTAGAGCAGATGTCAAAGCCCAGGTAGCGCAGGATGCGGGCGACCGAAAGGATATGGCGCTTGTCGCGGTCGCACACGCTGATGAATACCTTGCCGGCGCTCGGGTCGGGCAGCTTGTAGTCAATCGCCAGCTGCGTCTTGGCGTATGCCTCGGGATAGCTCTTGGCGATACCCATGACCTCGCCCGTCGACTTCATCTCGGGCCCCAGGATAACGTCGGCACCGGGGAAACGACCCCAGGGCATAACGGCTTCCTTCATGCAGAACCAATCGAGCTGACGCTCGTCGCTCGGCAGGCCCAGGCTCGCGATGGAATCGCCCGCCATGATGCGCGCCGCGCACTTGGCCAGCGGCACACCGGTGGCCTTGGAGATAAACGGCACGGTACGGCTGGCACGCGGGTTGGCCTCGATCACGTAGACGGTCTCGCCCTTAATGGCGTATTGCACGTTGACCAGACCGCGTACGCCCAGCGCCATCGCGATGCGGCGTGTGGTCTCGCGGAGCTTCGCCTGCAGGCTCTCGCTAAAGCTGAACGGCGGGATGCAGGTCGCGGAGTCGCCGGAGTGAATACCGGCCTCCTCGATATGCTCCAGGATGCCGCCGATGTAGACCTCCTCGCCGTCGCACAGGGCGTCGACATCGGACTCGATCGCACCCTCCAGGAAGCGGTCCAGATAAACCGGGTAGTCGGGGCTAATGCGCGCGGCTTCGGCCATGTAATCGCGCAGATGCTCGGCATCGTAGGCGATCATCATGCCGCGGCCGCCCAGCACGTAGCTCGGACGCACCAGCAGCGGGTAGCCAATATGCGCGGCCACGGCCTCGGCCTCCTCAAACGAGGTGGCCTGGCCCGCCGGCGGATACATGATGCCCAGCTTGTCGAGCAGAGCGGCGAAGCGCTCGCGGTCTTCGGCAAAGTCGATGGCATCGGGCTTGGTGCCCATGATGTTCACGCCGCTTTCCTCGAGCATGCGCGCCAGCTTAAGCGGAGTCTGGCCGCCGAGCGTCACCACGACGCCGTCGGGTCGCTCAACGTCGATAACGTCCATGACGTCCTCGTAGGTGAGCGGCTCAAAGTACAGGCGGTCCGAGGTGTCGTAGTCGGTCGAAACGGTCTCGGGGTTGCAGTTGACCATGATGGTCTCAAAGCCGCGGGCCGCCAGCGCGTAGCTCGCGTGCACACAGCAGTAATCGAACTCGATACCCTGGCCAATGCGGTTGGGGCCGGCGCCCAGGATCATCGCCTTGGGCTTGTCCGCCGGCGTGGTCTCGTCGGGAGCCACGCATTTCTTGGCATCCGGGCTCGTGCGGTAGATGTTCTCGTACGTCTTGTAGTGGTACTCCGTGGCACTCGAGAACTCCGCAGCGCAGGTATCGACCGTCTTCATGCTGGGAACCACGCCCAGACCCTTGCGATAGGCGCGCACAAAGCGCTCGTCCGAGCCGGTCAGCGCAGCGATCTCGGCGTCGCTCGTACCGTACTGCTTGAGTAGACGCATCGCGTCGGCGTCAATATCCTCCACACGCAGGCCGCGGATGCTCTCCTGGACCTGCACCATGTCGTTGATACGGTTGAGGTACCACGGATCGATACCGCAGATGGTGTGGATGCGCGCAACATCCCAGCCGCGGCGCAGGGCCTCGACCACAAAGAAGATGCGATGCTCGGTCGGGGTTGCCACGGCCTGAGCAAGCTCGTCGTCGCTCAGCTTATCGGCACCCTCTTTGCCACCGGCGCAAATGCCCTGGTGGCCATCCTCCAGCGAGCGCATAGCCTTGCCAAAGGCCTCCTCAAAGGTGCGGCCGATCGCCATGATCTCGCCCACGGCCTTCATGCGCGTGGTGAGCGTGGGGTCGGTACCCTTAAACTTCTCGAAGGCAAAGCGTGGCACCTTGACCACGCAGTAGTCGATCGTGGGCTCAAAGCAGGCGGGCGTTGCCCTGGTGATGTCGTTGACGATCTCGTCAAGCGTGTAGCCCACGGCCAGGCGAGCGGCGGCCTTGGCGATGGGGAAGCCCGTGGCCTTGGAGGCCAGTGCGGACGAACGGCTCACGCGCGGGTTCATCTCGATGACAATCAGGCGACCGGTGTTGGGGTTCACGGCAAACTGCACGTTGGAGCCACCAGTCTCGACGCCGATCTTCTCCAGAATGGCGAGCGAGGCCACGCGCATGCGCTGATACTCAAGGTCGGAGAGCGTCTGCGCCGGCGCCACGGTGATGGAGTCGCCGGTATGCACGCCCATGGGGTCGAGGTTCTCGATGGAGCACACGATGATGCCGTTACCGGCGTGGTCGCGCATGACCTCCACCTCATACTCTTTCCAACCCTCGATGGACTCCTCGACCAGCACCTCATGGGCAGGCGAGAGCTCAAGGCCCTGGCTCACGATGGAGACGAGTTCCTCGTGGGTATGCGCGATGCCGCCGCCGGCACCACCGAGGGTAAAGCTCGGGCGCAGTACGCAGGGATAGCCCACGCGCTCGGCGATGGCCTCGGCGTCAGCCACGCTGTAGGCATAGCCCGAGCGCGCGACCTCCAGGCCGATCTCGGCCATGGCCTCGTTAAAGAGTTTGCGGTCCTCGCCGCGCTCGATGGCGGCAAGGTCGCAGCCGATCATCTCGACGCCGTACTTGTCGAGCGTGCCGTCCTTTGCCAGTTCGACGGCGGCGTTCAGACCGGTCTGGCCGCCCAGCGTGGGCAGCAGCGCGTCCGGGCGCTCTTTCTTGATTACGCGCTCGATAAACTCGGCAGTGATGGGCTCGACATAGGTGCGGTCGGCCAAGCCCGGGTCGGTCATGATGGTCGCCGGGTTGGAGTTGACCAGGATGACCTCAAAGCCATCCTCCTTGAGCACCTTGCAGGCCTGGGCACCGGAGTAGTCGAACTCACAGGCCTGGCCAATGACAATGGGGCCCGAGCCGATGACGAGGATGCGCTTGATGTCAGTACGTTTCGGCATATTAGTTCTCCTCGGTCTCAGCGGTCTCGGACTCAGCAAAGTTCCAGCCGGCAAGGCGGTCCTTCGCGGTGTCGATGTCCAGGTAGTTCTCCTCGCCGTCCATGAGTCGCGTAAAGGCGGTAAAGAGATAGTGGGCATCGGTGGGGCCAGGCGAGGCCTCGGGGTGGTACTGGACCGAGAAGCACGGTGCGTCGAGCAGCTGGATGCCCTCGGCGGTGCCGTCGTTGAGGTTCACATGTGTCAGGCGAATGCGACCAAAGCGCTCGTTCATCACGACCGGCGCGATTCCGCGGCGCACCCAGACGCGCAGATCTCCATCGGCCGCATGCTCGGTCTCGCCGCCGGAAAGCTCGGGGACAAGCTTGCCCAAGCTGGGGAACAGCAGGCCAAAGCCATGGTTTTGCGCGGTGATCTCCACACGGCGGCTTACCAGGTTCATAACCGGCTGGTTGCCACCGCGGTGACCGAACTTAAGCTTTTCCATCTGGGCGCCGCAGGCCAGGCTGATCATCTGGTGACCAAGACAAATACCAAAGACCGGCACCTTGCCGATCAGCTGCTGCACCTGCTCGTAGGTCTCCACCACGGCGTCGGGGTCGCCGGGGCCATTGGACAAAAAGACGCCGTCGGGATTCATGTCGAGCACCTCACTCGCGGGCGTGTCCCACGGCACGACGGTAAGGTCGCAGCCGGCGCGGACCAGCCCCTCCAGAATGCCGCGCTTCACACCGCAGTCGTAGGTGACCACTTTGTGACGGGCAGGAGCGGCAGCCGAAAGCGCAAAGTCATGCGTGGCAGGCAGGTCGACGGCGGCAAACTCGTGAGGCGCGGGGCAACTTACGGTCTTGACCAGGTTCTCGCCTACCAGCGTGGGCGCTGCGGCCAGACGCTCGGCAAGCTCGTCGACGTCGAAGATCTCGGTCGAGATAATGCCCATCTTGGAACCATTGTCGCGCAGGTGGCGTACCAGAGCGCGGGTGTCGACGCCCTCGATAGCGACGATGCCGTGGGCGCGCAGATACTCCGGCACGCTGACGGCCGAGCGCCAGTTAGAAGGCGTGGTGCACATGTCGCGAACGATCATGCCGCGCATAGCCGGAGCGCTCGCAGGGCGCACGGCGTCGCCGGGGAAGGCCGACTGGACGTCGGTCTCGTCGATACCGTAGTTGCCGATCTGCGGATAGGTCATGGTTACGATTTGGCCGGCATAACTCGGGTCGGTCATGACCTCAAAGTAGCCCTCGAGCGAGGTATTGAAGCAGACTTCGCCGGTCGCGGTGCCCTCAGCGCCGCATGCACGTCCATAAAAAATGGTCCCATCCTCAAGATACAGGATGCAGGGACCGCAGGTGCCCTTGCTGGTTTTGGCCAGCATACGCTGGCAAAGCTCGCTGGGCGCGAAGGTGCGGGCGGCAGCGCCCGCGGTATGGTTGTTCGCCATAATTCTCCTTCCCGGTCTCACAGGACCGGCTTAAAGGTGTGTAGTTAGGCCTCGCGGTATTGTAACCGCAAGCATGCCTCATGGCGTTAATTTCATCGAAATGTTTACGAAATGATAATTATGACTTTCTATGCATAATGATTTTTCTGGGACGTGGATTAAAAAATCATCCCGCGGGGCTTGTGGCTCACACGGGATGATAGCGTCTTACTTTTTCTTGTCCTGCTCCAGCAGTTCGGAAGGCGTTCGGTCGGGCTTGCCGCCGCGGAAAATCTCGCGGCCATGCAGACGATGCTCCAGGTCACGTTCGGCCTTTTCCTCGTCAATCTTGGTCTGGCTCACCACCGGGTCCTCGATCAGCGACGAAACCGAGTTCACCTGTTTTTGAATGCGCTCGGCAATGGTGTCGTCCATGCTTACGATGCGCATCTTCCAGTCGATACTCGTGGCGTTGGACGAACTCTTGGTCCAGACGAACGTCAGGATGGCGCTCTGATGGCCCTGAGCGGGAAACATGCCAAAGAAGGAATCGTGCTGAATGTTGCTATCCTCGTCGATATAGGCGTGAACGTTATACACAACGCGGTCGATTTTATCGTTGAGCAGCGCGTTGGTCGCAAGCGCCGCGGCCTGAATCTGCCCGTTGGACAGCAGCTCGAGCTCGTTGGCAGACGATGTGTCCAACACCGTCACCTCGACCGTGCCCGTACGCTCATCGGCTTCATCGACGGTAAAGTCGAGTGGGAACTGCGTAAAGCCGTTGCCCCACTCAAGGCCGCCCTTCAGCGCCGTCGAAACGGTATCGACCGAAACGCTCTCGGACAGGTTGGCGGTGTTCAGACGACGCATCACGCCGTAGCCGACCTGCATGCCCACGATCAACACCAAAATACCAATGACCACGGCCATCGCGGTCTTCGTAATGGTATGGCTCACCTGCGAGCCCGAAGGATCGTCCTCGGACAGCGGGTCGATATGTTTTGCCTGGCTCGCGCGGTCCTCGCTGCGCAGCTGCGCTAGCGCCGCTTTGTCACCGCGCTTGGCCGCCGCCTCCTTCTCGCGCATGCGCTCGGTTCGCTTTTTGGCAAGCGTGGGATCCAAGACACCGGATGCATCGATTTCGGAGAATAACTCCGTCACTTCTTCCGGAGTCAAAGGGTTCTTGTCAGCCATAAACTTCCTGTCATATCAATCAGTCGAGCTCGTGTGCACGCGCACCTTCGAACTGCATTCGATAGTAACGGGCATAGGTGCCGCCACGGGCGAGAAGCTCCTCGTGCGTGCCACGCTCCACAACGCGACCATGCTCAACGGTCGCAATCTCATCGGCATGCTTAATGGTCGAAAGACGGTGGGCAATGATGACTGTGGTACGGCCGCGTGCCAGCTCTTCGAGTGACTCCTGCACCGCCTCCTCGCTCTCGTTATCCAAAGCGCTCGTCGCCTCGTCCAGAATCAGGATCTTGGGGTTCTTGAGAAACACGCGCGCGATGGCAACGCGCTGCTTCTGTCCGCCCGATAGACGGCTGCCGCGCTCGCCCACGACCGTGTCATAGCCCTGTGGAAGCGACTCGATAAAGGCATCGATGTTGGCGCGATGGGCGGCCTCGGCGATCTCTTCCGCCGTAGCGCCCGGCTTGCCGTAGGCGATGTTCTCGCCAATCGTACCGTCAAACAGATAGACATCCTGCTGCACCAGGCCGATGGCACGGCGCAGGCTCTGCTGCGTCACATCGCGCACGTCTTGGCCGTCGATGCTAATGGATCCGGCAGCCACGTCATAAAAGCGCGGCAGCAGCGAACAGGTCGTGGACTTGCCACCGCCCGAAGGGCCAACCAAAGCGATGGTCTGCCCGGGCTTGATGGACAGGTCCATATGGTCGATAACGGGACGCTCGTCGGCATCGCCCTCGCCTAGCTCAACATCCTCGTAGTTAAAGCACACGTCGTGATACTCCACGGCGCCGGCAGTCACCTGCAGATCCGTGGCGCCCGGCTTGTCCTGGATATCCGGCGCGGTCGAGAGCACCTCGTCCATACGCTTAAACCCGGCGATAGCCTTCTGATACATTTCGGCCGAATTGACGAGTGTCTCAAGCGGCGTGCAGAACAGCGAAATGTAGAGCGCGAAGGTTGCCATATCGACCGCCTGCAGCTGGCCTTGGGCGACCAGCCAGCCGCCCAGCAACACCACGATCACATAGAGCACACCCGAGAGCAGGCCATACGTCGCGGTATAGACGCCCATGGCGTGGTACATGTTCTCCTTGGACGAAAGGTAGCGATTGTTGGAGGCGCGGAACTTGAAGCGTTCGGTCTCCTCATTGGCAAAGCTCTTGACCACGCGCATGCCCGCCAGCGAATCCTGCAGCTGCGCATTGATGCCGCTGATTTTTTTGCGGTTGTCGCTAAAGACCTCGCGCATGCGCATGTTCTGCCAAAACATGATGACCGCAAACGCCGCCGTCACCACGGCCATGGCGAGCGCCAGCACCGGGGCGATGGTAAAGAGGATCACAAACGAGCCGATGATCTCGATGCCGCAGATGATGATCCACTCGGGCACGTGGTGCGCCGCCTCGCAGATATCGAACAGGTCGTTGACCACGCGGCTCATCATGTCGCCCGAGCTGTTGCGGTCGAAGTACGCAAAGCTAAAGCGCTCATACTGGTCGAACAGGTCCTCGCGCATCTTGGACTCCATGCGCGCGCCCATCACGTGACCCCAATAGCTCACAAAGTAGCGGCAGGCGCAGCGGACGGCATACATCAACACCAAGCCCACCGCGATCATGCCGAGCGCCTGCATAATGGCAGCCTGACCCTGAGTAAACAGCCCACCGGTCAAATTGCGCAGAATAATGGGGAACGCCAGGTCAATGGCGGCAAGCACCAGAGCGCAAACAGTATCAGCAACAAAAAGCCCCATCTGGGGCTTGTAATACGAAAGAAATCTCTTAAACATGCAGTCCTCGGAGAGAAATTAATGGTGTGAGAAATCCGGTTGAACCGGTCGGGCTGAAAACAAAGCGTCCCAACAAGCATAACGCCGATGTTCTGGCAGCGTCGACTCGTTACGCGGTTTGGTAAAACCGCGTAACCTAGAGCTCGGCCCCACCCAAGCGGTGCGCGATGCTATCGCAGGCAAGCGCGCCTACGACGGTCTTGGCGTCTTCGATCTTGCCGTCGAGCACGGCGTCGATCAGCTCGTGCAGCGGCACCAAGTCCACGTTGACAAACTCGTCATCATCGGGGTTGGGCGCGTCGAACTCGAGCTTGGTGGCCAAGTAGATGTGGATGATCTCATCGCAAAAACCGCAGGACGTGACAATCGACGTCAAAAAGCGAATACGACCGGCCCTAAAGCCCGTCTCCTCATGCAGTTCGCGCTTGGCGCAATCGAGCGGGTCCTCGTCTGGATCGAGCTTGCCGGCGGGAATCTCGACCGTCACGCGGTCGATGGCGGTGCGGTACTGACGCACCAGTACGATCTTGCCGCTCTCGGTCAGCGCCACAACGGCCGCCGCACCCGGATGGCGAACGATATCGCGGGCGCTGCGGTGACCGTTGGGCAGCTCAACCTCAAGACGGTGGACGTCGAGGATCTTGCCCTTCCAGGCGCACTCCTCCGAAAGAATCTTCTCGTGCAGCTCGGCATCGTGCGGGTCGTCGTCGCCCAGCACCAGCGCCGGCTCGTCAGCGACCTCGCCACCAGGTTGGCCCTCGGCGTGCCCATACATGCGGCTGTCCTCTTCGACGATCTGCGCGTCCACGAGCTCTTCGTTCTTCTCGTCCATCCGTCTCATTCCTCTCGGATTTTAGGCATCCCAGGCATCGCGGCCGCGCAGCGCGCGCCGGCCGATGTCGTGACGCAGGGTCTTGCCCTCAAAATCAATCTTCTCGCAGGCCTCGTAGGCAAGGTTGCGAGCGTTCTCGAACGTGTCGCCCAGAGCGGTCACGGCAAGCACGCGGCCACCATTGGTCACGAGCTGGCCGTCCACCACGGCAGTGCCCGCGTGGTACACGGTCACGTTCTCCATGGCCTCGGCATCCTCAATACCGGTGATGACCTTGCCCTTCTCGTAGCTGCCGGGATAGCCCGCACTCGTCAGGACAACGGCCACGGCCCACTCGTCGCGCCAGTCGAGCTCAATCTGATCGAGCTCGCAGTTGGCGCAGGCCAGCATGACTTCAACCAGGTCGTTCTTAAGGCGCGGCAGCACGACCTGCGTCTCGGGGTCGCCAAAGCGGGCATTGAACTCCAGCACTTTGGGGCCGGCAGGCGTAAGCATAAAGCCGCCGTACAGGCAGCCGCGGTAGTCGATGCCCTCGGCAGCGAGCTCGGCCACGGTCTGCTCCATGACCTTCACCATGGTGGCGTGCTCCTCGTCAGTCACGATGGGTACCGGGCTGTAGACGCCCATGCCGCCGGTGTTGGGACCAAGGTCGCCCTCAAGCGCGCGCTTGTGGTCCTGCGAGGTGGCCATGGGGCGCACGGTCTTGCCGTCGGTAAAGGCCAGCAGCGAGCACTCGGGACCAACGAGCATCTCCTCGATAACCACGGTGTTGCCGGCATCGCCAAAGGTGCCGCCAAAGCACTCACGCACGGCTTCCTCGGCCTGCTCAAGTTCGGTCGCCACGATAACGCCCTTGCCCGCGGCAAGGCCGTCGGCCTTGACGACCAGCGGGGCGCCCTGCTCGCGCACGTAGGCGAGAGCCGAAGCCTCGTCGGTAAACGAACCATAGGCTGCCGTCGGAATGCCCGCACGCTCCATGAGCTGCTTGGAGAACAGCTTGGAGCCCTCCATCTGGGCGCCCTCGGCACCCGGGCCAAAGCAGGGAATACCCGCCGCGCGCACGGCGTCGGCCACGCCCGCCACGAGCGGAGCCTCGGGGCCAATTACCACGAGTCCGCATCCGTGGCTCTGAGCAAACGCCGCCACGGCCGCAGGATCGCAGTCGTCGAGAACAACGTTCTCGCCGCAGCTCGCGGTGCCGCCGTTACCCGGCGCAATGTAGAGCTTGCCGGCGCGCGGTGATGCTGCGAGCTTGGCTGCCAAAGCATGCTCACGGCCGCCGCTGCCCAACAACAGGATGTCGATGGTTTGAGTGTCCGCCTTCAAGGGTGCCTCCTCTATGGATGAACGGCCCGCTCCGCGCGAGCCCTTTGCAAGCAAATATACCCCTCGGCCGCCCGTCCGGGCTGCAAAGGGGTATATCACAATAACCAAATAGTCCCGATTACTTCCAGAATCGGTTGATGATCTGCTCACGACCAGCGCCGACGCCAATGAACGTCACGCGGGTGTGTGCCAGATCCTCGATAAACGCCACGTAGTCCTGAGCCTCCTGCGGCAGCTCGTCAAAGCTGCGGCAACCGGTGATATCGCACTTCCAGCCAGGGAGCTCCTCGTAGATGGGCTTGGCATGCTCAAAGCGCACCTGGTGTTCGGGCACGCTCGTGTAACGCTCACCATCGACGTCGTAGGCCACGCACACTTTGATGGTGTCGAAGGCCGAAAGCACGTCGAGCTTGGTCATGGCGATGTCGGTGAGGCCGTTGACGCGCGAGGCATAGTTGGCGATAGGGCCGTCAAACCAGCCGCAGCGACGACGGCGACCGGTGGTCACGCCATACTCATAGCCCTCCTCGGTCAGCGTGTGACCGGCCTCGGACTCATAGGAAAGCTCGGTGGGCATGGGGCCCGAACCGACGCGGGTGATATAGGCCTTCATGACGCCCAGCACGCGGTCGACGTTCTTCATACCGACGCCGGAACCGGTAATGGCGCCGCCGGCGGTGCAGTTGGAAGACGTCACGTACGGATAGGTGCCGTGGTCGATGTCGAGCAGCGTCGCCTGGGCGCCCTCAAACAGCAGGTCCTTGCCCTCGTCGATCATGTTGTTGAGCAGCAGACTCGTCTCGGTGATGTAGGGACGCAGGCGCTCGGCCATCGGCAGGTACTCGTCGCAAATCTGGTCCACGGTGTAGGTGGGCAGGTTGTAGATGAGCTCGAGCTCGGGGTTCACGCGGGCGAGAGCGGTCTCCAGCTTGTCGCGGAACAGCGCCTCGTCCAGCATGTCCTGCATGCGCAGGCCAATGCGGGCCATCTTGTCCTGATAGCACGGACCGATGCCACGCTTGGTGGTACCGATGTTCTTCTTGCCGAGCTTCTGCTCAAAGGCGCCATCCAGATCGATGTGGTACGGCATGATGACATGCGCGTTGCCGCTAATCTTGAGATTCTTGGTAGTGATGCCGTCGGCCTCGAACATGTCGATCTCCTCAAGGACAACCTTGGGGTTGACGACGCAGCCGTTACCGATCACCGACACGTGGTCGGAATACATGATGCCGGAGGGCACCTGGTGCAGGCCGTACTTCTTGCCGTTGACGACGATGGTGTGACCGGCGTTGTTGCCACCCGAGTAGCGTACGACGGCATCGAAGTCGCCGGCGACCAGGTCGCAAATCTTACCCTTGCCCTCATCGCCCCACTGGGCACCGACCAAAACGGTTGACGGCATGTTTACTCCTTACATTCATGGACTGTCTACGCGCCATGCCGGCACGCAGAAGCACAAAACATTCCCAGTATACCCGTGCAACGGGCGCCTGTCCTACTCCTCGGTATGCGCCCCATCAAGCTCATAGAACTTGGTGGATGCCGGCAGGAACATCAGGTCGACGTCGCCGATCGGGCCCGAACGGTTCTTGGCCACGACGATACGCGTAACGCCCTCGTCGGGCCGATCGTCGCGCGAGGCCTCGGCCTCGTCGGCGGAGCGGTCCAAGAACATAACGATATCGGCGTCCTGCTCGATGGAACCCGATTCACGAAGGTCGGAAAGCTGCGGGCGCTTGCCGGTACGGGATTCAACCTGACGCGAGAGCTGCGACAGCGCGATAAGTGGGATCTTGAGCTCCTTGGCCATGATCTTCAAGCCGCGCGACATCTCCGAGACCTCGACGGTACGACTCTCGGAGCGGCGTCCCGGCGGAGGACTCACCAGCTGCAGGTAGTCCAGGATGATGATTGCCTTCTCCTTGTTATGGAGCATACGGCGGCTCTTGGCGCGAATCTCGGTCACTGTGGTGCCGGGCGTATCGTCAATCAGAATATCGAGCTTGGACAAGGTCTGCGTGGCCTCGTTGATATTGGCCCACTGCTCAGGGCTAATGCGGCCCATGCGGAAGTCACTGATCGAGATCATGGCATAGGCGCAAATCAGACGCTGGGCAATTTCCTTGCCCGACATCTCCAGCGAGAAGAAGCCGACGGTATAACCAGCAGCGGCAGCGTTGAGCGCCAGATTCAGGGCGAACGACGTCTTGCCCACGGCAGGACGGGCGCCGATAATGATGAGCTGGCCTTCGCGGAAGCCCATGAGCATGCGGTCGAGCGACGGAAAGCCGGTGGGCACGCCCGCAGCCTGACCACCGGCCTGGCACACTTCCTCGGCCTCGTTATAGGCCTCGACCATAAACTCGGTCAATGTCTTGTAGCTCGACTTGACCTCGCGCGCCGTAACCTTGAGCAGCTTGCTCTCGGCCAGCTCGACGACCTCTTTGGTGTCGGTGGGGGCGTTATATGCCAGCGCGTTGATCTCGTTGGTGGCGCCGATCAGCTCGCGCAGCATCGAGTCGCGACGAACGATGGCGGCATGGTGCTGCCAGTTGACGAGCGACAGGGTCTGGCCCATCAACTCCAAAATGTACGCTTCGCCGCCCACGGCATCGAGCTTGTTGATACTTCGCAGGTAATCGATCAGCGAGATGGAGTCGATGGGAATGCGGCTGTTGTACATATCGACCATCGCGGTATAGATGGTCTTATGAATGGGCCGGTAGAAGTCATCGGGCTGCAGCTCGACCTGGGCCTCTTCGACTACCTCGGGCGATAGCAGCATAGCGGCCAGTACATTGGCCTCTGCATCTTGGTTTTGGGGAAGACCCAACTTTGAGCCGCGGTCCTCAACCGTCAGCCCGGTCTCCCTATCGTCGTATGCCATGAGCATCCTCATTCATATCGCTTGCGAGCATCCATAGTATCAGTCACGGTCCCAAAACGCGCCGCGCGCCGCCAATCATCACCGAACCAAACGGATGAACGGTCCTGTATATAGGACTTCGACGCAACGTTCACCATGACACTCACTCAGCGCAAAAAACAAAAGGGCGCCCTGGTTTCCCAGAGCGCCCTTCTTAGAACAAGATTGTTGCGTTGCAGCAAATGCTACTCGGCAGCAGCCTCAGTCTCGACCTCGGCGGTCTCGGCCTCGACGACCTCAGCGGCCTCCTCGACCTCAGCCTCGGCAGCGAGCTCCTCGGCGGTAACGCCGACGAGAACGACAACCTCGGCCTTGATCTCGCGGTACAGCGAGATGGCAACGGTGTGGGCACCGGCAACCTTGATGGGCTTACCGAGCTCGACGCGCTTGCGGTCGATGTCCATACCGAGCTGAGCCTTGATGGCATCAGCGATCATAGCGGCGGTAACGGAGCCAAAGAGGATGCCCTCGTCGCCGACCTTGACGTCAACGGTGACCGTCTTGCCCTCGAAGGCAGCCTTGGTCTCGTTGGCGGTAGCCAGACGGACGGCCTCGCGCTTGGCGATGTTGTTGCGACGCTCGTCAAGCTGCTTGAGGTTGCCCTTGGTGGCGGCAACAGCGAGCTTCTTGGGGAACAGGAAGTTCTCAGCGTAACCCTGAGCGACCTCTACGATGTCACCCTCGCCGCCCTTGCCCTTGATCTCATCGAGAAGAATAACCTTCATGATGCGTCTCCCTTCTTAGCCGCGGTCGCGGTTGCCACGAGAGGAAACCACGGGGACGGTGTACGGCAGGAGAGCCATCTCGCGGGCGCGCTTGATGGCGTTGGCGATGTCATGCTGATGCTGCGTGCAAGCGCCAGTGACGCGACGGGGCTTGATCTTGCCACGGTCGGTCATGTACTTACGGAGAAGCTGAGTGTCCTTATAGTCGATGAACTCAGTGTTCTCCTTGCAGAACTGGCAGTACTTACGACGCGGCTGACGTGCAGAAAAATCATTAGCCATGTCAAAATACCTTTCATTTGGCAACTTCGGCGAACCGAAGCCGCCTCTCACTCAAAAATAGGTGAACAACCCTTAGAACGGGATGTCCTCATCGTAGACGTCGACCGCGGGCGGCGTGGCCACCGGTGCGGCAGGACGTGCTGCGGGCGCGGGAGCTGCGGGGGCGTAACCGCCCTGATCGTAGCCACCCTGGCCACCACGGGAGCTCATAAACTCGATCTCATCGACGATGACCTCAAGCTTGCTCCGGCGCTGGCCGTCGCGCTCCCAAGAGCTGTAGCGCAGCTTGCCCTCGATCGCGACCTTGTTTCCCTTTGCCAGGAAACGGCTCACGGCCTCGGCGCGGGTGCCGAACATGGTGCAGTCGACAAAGTTGGGATAGTCCTCCCACTCGCCAGTCTGCGCGTTGCGGCGACGATCGTTCACGGCGACGCCAAAGGACAGAACCTGGGTTCCGCCGGCGGTGGCGCGCAGCTCGGGATCGCGGGTGAGGTTACCGGTGATGTTCACTCGATTGATGCTCATAACTCACTACTTCCTCTTGGGGCACAAGCCCAGTCCAAAACGACAGTCTTACTCCTGGTCGTCGCGACGGACGATCATGTGGCGGACCACAGCGTCGGTGATGCGCAGGACGCGATCAAGCTCGGCGATCTGGGTAGGATCTGCGTGGAAGTTGATGAGGGTGTAGTCACCATCGGTGAGGTCGTTGATCTCGTAGGCGAGCTTGCGCTTGCCCCACTCGTCAACGGAGTCGACCTTGCCAGCGCCCTCAGCGATCGTGGTATCGATACGCTTCATAACAGCGAGACGAGTCTCGGGGTCGAGCGACGGGTCAACAAAGAACAGCAGTTCATAAGCCTTCATATTGTCACCTCCTCTGGGCAAATGTGGCTTCAGGTCGTGAAGGTGCGCCTGAAGCAGGAAAAGACTTGGTAATAATATCTTTCAACCTCCTAGGCTGCAAGAATATGCAGCTACAACCTCATGACCTCCACATATGCCCATACTCACACAACGTTTCATGCGCATTCCAACCAAATGCTGACCAAAAGCTTGACGGATCTGTTGACAAGATACGGTGCCGTGGGGACAAGCTGAGCCAAGCCGCAGGTCAACAGGCGCATGGTTGCGGTCGCGAAATGCATACCGGTGGTTCATAACATCGCTCAAAGATTTTTAAATTCATTGCCAAGTCGCTTATGAATACCCCTTTTGAACAATTGAGTTGATCAACCACGCTGGTCGGAAGACGTTTTTTGGTACCTCAAGCCCCACTGCAGAGCCAAGCACGGCCAAGCGTTTTAAAAAATGCCAACTTTTCTGTTTGCACTTTGCGATTCCTCGTGTATACTGACTTTCGCATTTAACGGAGAGTTGTCCGAGTGGCCGAAGGAGCACGATTGGAAATCGTGTAGGCGTCAAAAGCGTCTCCAGGGTTCAAATCCCTGACTCTCCGCCAGTTAATTCCAAAGCAGGCCTTCGAGCCTGCTTTGTTTTTACCCCACGCGGAGGGGTGGCAGAGTGGTTGAATGCGGCGGTCTCGAAAACCGTTTGGCCTGTATAAGGTCACGAGGGTTCGAATCCCTCCTCCTCCGCCATTTTGGTTGAGAAAGCTCTCGAAAACGGGGGCTTTTTTGTTTAGAGTCCCCTACAAGCAAATACGCCGCAGGAGGAGGGATTCGAACCCGCTAGGGCGCGTTTTTAGCACAGCGCGGTCGGCGCCAGCCGACCGGATAAATTTTGAGCTCCGCTCAAAATTTGGACATCCCTCCTATTCAACCACGCCCCCATCGCGTTCAGCATCAACCCAGATCCCCCAAACATGGAACCTACGCCCCCACCCGGTCCCGACCGTTTACCGAGCAATAGGGTCGCCACGCCCGCCAACCATGTACCATGTACGGGCATTGTCTAAACCCGCAACCAAAAGGACCCCATCTTGCCCGTCGTCGCCGCTATGACCGTTACCTCACATGCCTCGGATGCCATGGTCGCTATCCCCTTTTGGCTCGAGATGTTCGCCGTTGTCGCTGCATCGATCTCGGGTGTGCTGGTTGCGCGCGAGCACAAGCTCGACCTAGTGGGCGCGGTCGCGCTCGCGGTGGTCTGCGGTCTGGGCGGCGGTCTTTTGCGCGATATGACGCTGCAGGTGGGCAACGTCTACATCCTCAACCAGCCGATGGCACTCCCGCTTTCCATTGCCACGGCAGCCATCATCTATATTTTCCCGGCAATCGTCGACAAACCCGAAAAGCTCATTCCCCTGCTCGACATCATCTCGGTCGGTATCTACGCCGCCACTGGAGCAGACAAGGCGCTGGTCTACGGCTTTGCGCCGGCGGTGTGCATCATGATGGGCTTTTTTACCGCGGTGGGCGGCGGCATGCTGCGCGACGGTTTTATGGGCGTGGTTCCGGGCATTTTCCAACGCACTAACTTTTATGCCATCGCGGCCATCGCCGGATCGGCAAGCTATGTGTGTCTCGTTATGAGCGGCATCATGAGCAATGTCGCCGCGCTGGTCGTATGCGTTGTCGTGACCATGGGTCTGCGCTGGCTCTCGCTGCGCTTTGACATCAAAAGCCCCACCGAAGAAGATATCGCGCGCTTCTTGCACCGTAGAAAGTAGACAGCACGTCACAACCTTTCGAAAATGCAGCCGAGAGGTTCTTTTAGAGCGTCCACGCGTTTGGTACCCTGTTAGATGCATATCGAGCATCTGACGAAGGATTCACTATGCCCTGTAATCAATTCCCGTTGACCCAGCGCCGTAAGGCATGGGGCCGCATCACCATCCTGTTCGCACTCATCGCGCTGGCGCTCACCGCACTTCCCACGGCGTCGTTCGCCGGCACGGACACCGCAGGCAACGTACTTGCGGCCGACAATGACGCCAATCCGTCCGGCGTCGAAGGTGACCTGTACTGGGCAGGTCAGGCCCTCAACTTGGACAATACGTCCGTCGACCGCGATATCATCGCCGCGGGCGATACTCTCTCCATCCGCGACTGCACGGTGGGCGGCGCCATTCGTCTTGCGGCGCGCACCATCGACATTGCCAAGACTACGGTTGATGGCAGCGTGACCGTTGCCGGCCAGCATGTCGTGCTCAATTCCGACAGCACCGCCAACTGTTTCTATGCGATAGGCGAGACGGTTGCCCTGCGCGGCTCTACCAAGTCGGCAGCGCTTGCGGGCGATACGGTGACTATCGATGG
The DNA here is from genome assembly GCA_902362275.1 of Coriobacteriaceae bacterium. Taxonomy (GTDB): domain Bacteria; phylum Actinomycetota; class Coriobacteriia; order Coriobacteriales; family Coriobacteriaceae; genus Collinsella. Next base: position 17,089 of record CABIWB010000004.1, read on the forward strand.
CACCGTCGAGGGCGATGTTGAGGTTTGGGCCGACAAGCTCGTCCTGGGCAAAAACGCCCACATCACCGGCACCGTGAACGCGCACGTCTCCGAGGACCCCGAGCGCGCTGCGGGAGCCGAGGTCGGCGCGCTCAAGATCGACCGCACCGAGAACGAGGATACTTCCACCGTTAACGATGTCATCGGCGGCATCGTCGCCGCGGCACTCTCGACCTGCTTTGTCGCCCTGCTGCTCGAGCTCGTCTTTCCGCGCGCGACCGCCGGCGCCGCCGGCATGCTCCACCAGCGCCCCACGCCCCTGTGGGTGAGCGGTCTTCTGGGCACGATTGCTATCGCCCCCGCCGTCCTACTGTTGATTATCTCTATCGCTGGTCTGTCGCTTGCCGGAACCCTCTTGTGCGGCGTTATCGGCATCGCATTGATGTCGAGTGCCTTTGCGGGGTGCGCGATCGCCCGCATGGTCGGACACAGCCAAAACCGCTACGCCATGGCGGCCGTAGGTGGCATCGCCGCGGGCGCGCTTACGGCAATTCCCCTCATCGGCGACTTCATCAGCGGCGTGGCCTTTGTCTTTATGCTCGGCTACGTTATCCAAATCATCTGGCGCAACGCCCGCCTCAAGCCCCAACAAGCCTCCAACACGCCAGGACTCCCCACCGCCTAGCCGCCAACCACCACAAAGGGGACAGGCACCTTTGTGGTGGTGCAGACCAACTCAACCCCTGTGTACCAAAAAGGGCGCCGACCATTGCGGTCGACGCCCTTTCTTATATGGCGGTTATAAGCCCCAGCGCTTTATTTGTTGACCTGGCCAGCGCGGACGGCGGCCTTCTTGCGGTCGGTGGCGTTGAGCAGACGCTTGCGCAGACGAATGTTCTTGGGAGTAATCTCGACCAGCTCGTCGTCGGCGATATACTCCAGCGCCTCCTCCAGCGAGAAGGTGCGGGGCGGCACCAGCTGGACGGAGATATCGGAGGTCGAGGAACGCTGGTTGCCCAGGTTCTTGGTACGGGCGATGTTGACGACCATGTCGCCGGCCTTGCTGCGCTCGCCCACGATCATGCCCTCATAGCACTCGGTGCCCGGCTCAACAAACAGCTGGCCGCGCTCCTGCAGCGTACCCAGAGCATAGGCAACGGCCTTCTCGGTGGTCATGGAGATCATGGCGCCGTTTTGACGGTTACCGATCTCGCCGGCGTAAGGACCATACTCCAGGAAGGTGTGGTAGAACACGCCCTCGCCGTGGGTGACGTTCATGATGCGATTCTTAAGACCCATGATGCCGCGCGTCGGGATCTTGAACTCGAGATGCGTCACGATGCCCGAGGTGTCCATGCTCGTCATGATGCCGCCGGAGGTACCGAAGACCTCAACGACCTTGCCCGAGTACTCGTCCGGGCACTCGACGACGGCCTGCTCGACAGGCTCCATCTTGTTACCGTTCTCGTCCTTCTTAAACAGAACGCGGGGACGACCGACCTGGAACTCAAAGCCCTCGCGACGCATGGACTCCATCAGAACGGACAGGTGCAGGATGCCGCGACCCGAGACCTCGACGCCGCTCTTGTCCTCGAGCTCCTCGATCTTCATGGTCACGTTGTTCTCGGCCTCGTTGAACAGGCGCTCCTTGAGCTGACGGGCGCCCACGATGTCGCCGTCGCGACCGACGAGCGGGGAGGTCGAAGCCTCAAAGACGATGGACAGAGTCGGCGGGTCGATCTCGATGGGCTCGAGCTCAACGGGGTTCTCGGGATCGGTGTAGACATCGCCGATATCGGTGCGGTCGATGCCCACGACGGCGGCGATGTCGCCGGCGCCGACTTCCTGGCATTCGGTGCGGCCCAGGTAGTCGAAGGTAAAGAGCTGCTTGACGGTAGCGGTGGCGCTGGAGCCGTCGTTCTTGACGACCAGGATCTGATCGCCCTGATGGATGGTGCCGGAGTACACGCGACCGATGCCGATGCGGCCAACGAAGTTGGAGTGGTCAATGGTCACGCACTGCATGGCCAGCGGGGCGTTCTCGTCAACCTCGGGAGCGGGCATGTCGTCGATGATCATATCGAGCAGCGGATACATGTCCATGTTGCCGTCGTTGGGGTCAAGACGGGCAAAGCCATTCATGGCGCTGGCGTAGACCACGTGCTCCATGGCGAACTCGAGCTGGTCGTCGGTGGCACCCAGGTCGGCCATAAGGTCCAGGCAGTCGTTGTAGGCCTTCTCGGGGTTGGCGCCCGGACGATCGATCTTGTTGATGACGATCATGATCTTGAGGCCGGTGTCGATAGCGTGACGCAGCACGAAGCGGGTCTGGGGCATGGGGCCCTCAAAAGCGTCGACCAGCAGCAGGGCGCCGTCGGCCATACGCAGCACGCGCTCGACCTCGCCGCCAAAGTCGGCGTGGCCCGGGGTGTCGATGACGTTGATCTTAACGTCCTTGTACTCGATAGAGATGTTCTTGGCGAGAATCGTAATGCCGCGCTCGCGCTCCTGGTCGTTGGAATCCAGGACGCGGTCCTCGACCTGCTGGTTGGCACGGAAGGCGTCCGTGGCACGCAGGAGCTTGTCGACCATCGTCGTCTTGCCGTGGTCGACGTGGGCGATGATGGCGATGTTCCTCAGATTGTCTACGCGCATGTAGTTCCCCTATCTTCTATCCATATACAAACGGCACGCGTATACGGCCCGCCCAGCGACACAACGCTCAGCGGGAATATTGAGCCTTTTACCGAAAACTCGTTTATTTTAGCGATTTTAGATGAGAGGGGTTTCCTCACCTGCAGGTTCAGGGTCGCTCCACATAAAACCATCGCCGGCACCCATGCCCTCATACAGCACGTATGCCGAAAAACCGCTCTCGAGCGTGGTTTCGAAGAAGCTCACGAGCAGGGCGTCGTGATAGCCGCCGTCGATCTCGACACAACCGGTGTAGCCGATGGCATAGCGGGCGATGCGGCCCAGGCCCTCGTCCTTAAGACCCATCTTGTGCTCGGAGATAAAATTGGTAGCCGCCTCGAGGCATGCCTCTTCGCCGTCCTCGTCGAGCGCCACCAGATATCGGTTGGAAGCAGCGTCCTCGATCGCCACAACTACGCCCGGATTCTCGCCGGCGGCAAGGTCGTCCAAGAACGCACCAATCAGGTCACACACCATGGCGTCGAGCTCGGCGGAGACGTTACCGGCGTCCTGCATATCCTGTGCCATCTTTAGACCTTCCCATCGAGTCTGGCGTCGTTACAGTTCTTGTGCCTCGGCAGCGATCTTGGCGGCAGCGTCGCGGGCGCGCATCATATCCATCGCGCGCTTGTCGAGTACCTTGATCTGGTTGGTCAGCATTACTGCATCGACCACACCCCAGATTACCAAGCCTGTTGAAATCGAAAACCCAAGCGCACCAACTGTACCACGAAGGCGCGAGCAGATTGCCGCGACAAGGGCGGAGACGACAACCATCTTGATAAACGAGCCGCGGCGCTCGCGAAGCGTGCGGGCCTGCGTCACATAGGCAATGCGTGCCGCCTCAGAAGCCTCCGAGCGCATCTGGGCCTCGCGCGCAATGGCCGCCGCCTCAGCCGACATACCGCCGGCCATCAGCGAACACTCCGCAACTCTGCCGCCCCGCATTTAGAAGTCATCGGGGGAGAGCGTATGGACGAACTCGTCGAACTTCTCGAACTCCTGCTCGTCGTCGACTTCCTCGGCGTGGGTAGAAACAGTGCCCAGGCGATTCATGATGTCGTCCTCCACGAACATGGGAGCATTGCTGCGCACGGCAAGGGCAATGGCATCACTGGGACGAGCGTCGATCTTACGCTCCTCGCCATCGGCCAGTACGACGATCGTCGCGTAGAACACCGGCGGCTCGGCGCGAACGATCTCAATGCGCTCGAGCTTGGCGCCCAGGGCGTCAACGGTATCGAGCAACAGGTCATGGGTGATCGGGCGCTCGGCGCGGCCGCTATCGATGCCGCGGCTGATGGCGGCAGCTTCAAACGAACCAGTCTGAATGGAAAGGGAACGCAGCGGCGCGGGCGAGTCCGATTTGCTGCTGCGCTCACGAAGTACGATAAGCGATGGCACGGGACCGGCGGCCATGACGATGGTCTCTATGTCGACACGAACCATGGAACACCTCCGGTACGTAGCGGTCAACACGCGGCAGCCCGCCGCATCGAATAGCTATACTACCCAATCTTTCGCCCAGCACACAAAATTAAAGTAGTTAATTAGGGACGGGGCTTTTTTGACTACTTTCAGTAGGTAAGAAAAAAGCCCCGAGGCAACTGCCCCGAGGCTCTTCACAGTTTTGATGGTGGACCTGACAAGATTCGAACTTGTGACCTCCCGGTTATCAGCCGGACGCTCTAACCAACTGAGCTACAGGTCCATCATGGTGGAGGTTAGGGGGATCGAACCCCTGACCTCAGGCTTGCAAAGCCCGCGCTCTCCCAGCTGAGCTAAACCCCCACGGAGACAGTAATAAACACCCCAGCGGCGACTCGGCTCTCGCTGGGGTGTTTATTGCGAAAGAAAGTGGTGGACCTGACAAGATTCGAACTTGTGACCTCCCGGTTATCAGCCGGACGCTCTAACCAACTGAGCTACAGGTCCATCGCGCAAGGGATATATTAGACGAGTCGTTGCGCGCGCGTCAACAACTTTTTTGAAAATCTTTGAGGGGTGTCGGCCCCGGCTGCCCGGCGGCATGCGAAGTCGATCGCGAGTTCCGCACGAGCCGGAGAGCATTTAATGTGCTCTCCGTGCGAGCAGGACTGTCCGAGCAGGCGACTT
>CABIWB010000004.1:22016-99224 GCA_902362275.1 Coriobacteriaceae bacterium
CTGATATTTTCTACCAGCTAGGGCCTCTTACTCGTCTAGGAGATCTTCTGGCATGTCGTTGCCGTCGCCTAGATCGACAGGGGTTTCTTCGGGGGCAGAGCCGTCGTCTGTGGCTTCGCCTTCGGGCTTCTCCTTGGCGGCTGTCATGCGGGCTACGGCGCAGATGCGGTCGTTGTCGTCGACGGTCATCATCTTGACGCCCTGGGTGGCGCGGCCAGTCTGGCTGATCTCGTCGGTCTTGACGCGAATGACTGTCGCGCCCTCCGTCACGATGAACAGCTCGTGCTGCGGGCCCACCGTCTTCATGGCCGCGAGGTTACCCTTACGCTCGGTCATTTGGATGGTGTAGACGCCCTGGCCGCCGCGATTCTGCTCCGGGTAGTCCGCGACCGGCGTGCGCTTGCCGTAGCCGCGCTCGGTAATGACAAACAGGTCACCGTTGCCGTTAGTGACCTCCATGCCCAGAACGCTCACGCCGTCCTTCATACCGATACCGCGAACGCCGCTGGTATCGCGACCGGTGGCGCGCACCTGCTCCTCGGAAAACATGATCGCCTTGCCCGCGGTGGTGGCTAGGATAATCTTGTCGCCCTCGCGCACGCGACGCACGTTCAGCAGCGCGTCATCGTCACGCAGGTTGATAGCGATCAGGCCATCACGGCGGCTACGATCGTAAGCGCTCATCACGGTCTTCTTGACCATGCCGCTCTTGGTGGCAAACATCAGGTACTCGTCGGCCGGGAACTCGCGGCAGCTGATGACGCTCGCGATCTTCTCGCCCTCCTCGAAGGGCAGCAGGTTGACGATCGCGGTGCCGCGCGCCTGGCGCGTACCCACCGGCAGCTCGTGCACCTTCAGGCGATAGACCTTGCCCTTATTCGAGAAGAACAGCACGTACTCGTGCGTGGACGCGATAAACATCTCGTCGATGACATCGTCCTCTTTGAGGTTGACGCCCGAGACGCCCTTGCCGCCGCGCTTCTGTGCGCGGTAGGCAGCCACCGGGATGCGCTTGACATAGCCGGTGTGGGTGATGGTCACGACCATGTCCTCGTCGGCAATGAGGTCCTCAACATCCAGGTCCTTCTCGACCTGGCTGATCTCGGTGCGGCGCTTATCGCCGAACTTCTTCGAGATCTCGCGCATCTCCTCCTTGATGACGCCCAGGATCTTCTCCTCGTGCGCCAGCAGGTCCTCGTAGTAGGCGATGGCGCGGCGCAGGCCGTCCAGCTCTTCCTGGATCTTGTCGCGCTCCAGGCCGGTCAGGCGGCGCAGCTTCATCTCGAGGATGGCCGTGGTCTGCTCGGGCGTAAAGCCAAAGCGCTCGATCAGGCGGCTGCTGGCCTCGGAATCGGTCTGCGAGGAGCGGATGATGCTGATGACCTCGTCAATATGGTCGAGAGCCATCAGGTAACCCTCGAGGATATGCGCGCGGGCCTGGGCCTTCTTAAGGTCGAAGCGGGTGCGGCGGGTGACGACGTCGACCTGGTGGTCGATGTAGTGCTGCAGCATCTCGCGCAGGCTCAGACATTTGGGGACGCCGTTGACGAGCGCCAGGTTGTTGGCGCCGAAGGTCGTCTGCAGCGAGGTGTACTTATACAGGTTGTTGAGCACGACCTGCGGAATGACGCCCTTCTTGAGCTCGATGACCAGACGGATGCCCTTCTGGTTGGACTCATCGCGCATGTCCGAGATGCCCTCGATGCGCTTGTCGTTGACGAGCTGGGCGATCTTCTCCTGCAGGGTGCCCTTGTTGACCATGTAGGGGATCTCGGTAAAGACCAGGCGGCTGCGGCCGGTCTTGGTGGACTCCACGTGAGCCTTGGCGCGCACGGTAATGGAGCCGCGGCCGGTCTCGTAGCTCTGCTTAATGCCGGCGCTGCCCATGATGATGGCGCCGGTGGGGAAGTCCGGACCGGGCATGATCTGCATGAGCTCGTCGACGGTGGCGTCGGGGTTGTCGATCAGGTAGCAGGTGGCCTCGATCGCCTCGGTGAGGTTATGCGGGGCGATGTTGGTGGCCATGCCGACGGCGATGCCCTGGCTGCCGTTGACCAGCAGGTTGGGGAAGCGCGCAGGCAGCGCCTGAGGCTCGGCGAGCGATTCGTCGTAGTTGGGCTGCCAGTCGACGGTATCCTTCTGCAGGTCACGCAGCAGTTCCATGGCGGGCTTGGCCAGGCGGCTCTCGGTGTAACGCATGGCTGCCGCGCCGTCGCCGTCGATGTTGCCGAAGTTGCCGTGACCGTCGATGAGCGGCGTGCGCATGGAGAACCACTGCGCCAGGCGGACCATGGCCTCATAGACCGCGGAGTCGCCATGCGGGTGGTACTTACCGATAACTTCGCCGACCGTCCAGGCCGACTTCTTGTGCGGGCGGTTGGGGTAGATGCCGCTCTCGTTCATCGCGTAGAGGATGCGGCGGTGTACCGGCTTTAAGCCGTCGCGCACGTCCGGCAGGGCGCGCGCCGTGATGACCGACATCGAATACTCGATAAACGACTGCTTCATCTCGCGGCCAAACTCCGAAATCTGGAGCTGGCCGCCGTTGATATCCTCGCCGGCCGAGGTGCCACGATCGACTTCGCCAAAGCTCTCCTCGAGCTCACCGTCGTCGTCCTCTTCCTCGTCATCATCGGCATCGGGGTTATAGGCGTCAGGATCGCCGTCCTCGCCCTGCTCAGCACGGGCAAGCAGGCGCTTCAGATCGCCGGGCATACCGGCGTCGCCGGCCTCGCCCATACCCTCGTTATTGTTGATATCGTCTGCCACGTTACCTCCTCATGGTTTGCGTGGTCCATTAGTTCCCTGCCACGGAGACGGCTTTTCCAGGTGCCGCAGATTCGCTCGAAAGAGGAGGGAAGCGTACTTGGGTACGCGACCGACGATTGAGGGCGAAGGTGCGGTGGCTGGGAAAGCCGAACAGGTTAGGCGTCTAAGAAGCGCGCGTCGTGCGCATGTTTTTCAATGTACTCGCGGCGATAGCCGACCTCGGAACCCATCAGCTCGCGCACGGCGCGGTCTGCCACCACGGCATCTTCGATCGACACGCGCTGCAGGATGCGGGTCTTGGGATCCATCGTCGTCGAGGCGAGCTGCTTGGGGTCCATCTCGCCCAGACCCTTGTAGCGCTGGACGGTATAGCCCTTGCGCTTCTTGGTGATCTTGCCATCCTTGGCCTTGCCTTCTTCGTCGTTATCGTCGGGGTTCAGGCCCAGACCCTGGATGGTGTCACGCAGGATCTCGTCTTCGGGCTGGCGGCCGTTGGGATACACGTAGTGGATCTTGTTGCGCACCTTAATGCCAAAGATGGGCGGACAGGCAACATAGACGTAGCCGGCATCGATCAGCGGACGCATGTACTTGTAGAAGAACGTCAGCAGCAGGATGCGGATGTGCGCACCATCGACGTCTGCATCGGTCATGATGATGATCTTGTGGTAGCGCGCCTTGGTGATATCGAAGTCGCCGCCGTCGCCGGCACTCGTCGTGACACCGCAGCCGATCGCGGTAATCAGCGACTGGATGGTGTCGCTCGAGAACGCGCGATGGTCACCAACGCGTTCGACGTTCAGAATCTTGCCGCGCAGGGGCAGAATCGCCTGGATGTCTCGGCGACGGCCGTCCTTGGCCGAACCGCCTGCCGAGTCGCCCTCTACGATGAAGAGCTCGGTCAGCTCGGCATCGCGCACCGAGCAGTCAGCGAGCTTACCGGGCAGGGATGCCGTCTCGAGCAGGCTCTTGCGGCGGGTCGCCTCGCGCGCCTTGCGGGCGGCGTTGCGCGCCTTGCAGGCCTGTTGCGCCTTCTTGACGATCTCGCGGGCGGGCTTGGGATGCTCCTCGAGGTAATCGGTGAGGCCGTCAGTCACGATCTTGAGCGTGAGCGCGCGCATATAGGAGCTACCGAGCTTGGCCTTGGTCTGGCCCTCAAACTGCGGATCGGGCAGCTTGACCGAGATAACGGCCGAGAGGCCCTCGCGCACATCGTCGCCGGTCAGGTTGGCGTCTTTTTCCTTGAGCAGGTTCTGTTTGCGCGCGTAGTCGTTGATCACGCGGGTGAGCGCGGTGCGGAAGCCCTCAAGGTGCATGCCGCCCTCGGGAGTGTAGATGTCGTTGGCAAACGACATGACGTTCTCGCCGTAGCCGCTATTCCACTGCAGGGAAACCTCGACCTCGCCCATCTTGGCCACAGGCGCGTCCGGGTCCGATTTGCCCTCGATGTAGATGGGCTCCTTAAAGGCCTCAGGGACGTCCTTGCCCTCGTTGAGAAACTTGACGAAGTCGACGATGCCGCCCTCGTAGCAAAACTCCTCCACGTGGGGAGTCGCCTCGCGCTCGTCGGTCAGCACGATTTTGAGGTTCTTATTGAGGAACGCCGTCTCCTGCAGACGGTTGTGCAGCGTATCGAAATCGTAGATGCAGGTCTCGAAGATCTCGTCGTCGGGCCAGAAGGTGACGGTGGTGCCCGTCGAATCCGAGGTGCCCACGACCTCCATCTTCTTGACGGTCTTGCCGCGCGAGAACTCCATCTCGTAGGTGTTGCCATCGCGACGAACCTGAACGACCACGCGCTTGGACAGCGCGTTGACGACGGAGATGCCCACGCCGTGCAGGCCACCCGAGACCTTATAGGCCGAGTTATCGAACTTACCGCCGGCGTGCAGGATCGTCATGACGACCTCGAGCGTCGGGATCTTTTTAACAGGGTGCTCGTCGACGGGGATGCCGCGCCCGTTGTCGACGACCGTGATGGAGTTGTCGGCGTGGACCGTCACCTGGATCTCGGTGCAGAAACCGGCCATGGCCTCGTCGACGGAGTTGTCAACGATCTCCCACACCAGGTGATGCAGACCGCTGGCGCTCGTCGAGCCGATATACATGCCCGGGCGCTTACGAACGGCCTCGAGACCTTCGAGAATCTTAATCTCGCCGCCATCGTAATCGTTTTCGTTTGCCACACGTCCTCCTTCAGTCAAGAAAATGTGTACAGCCTTACTAGTTTATCGTAAAAAATACCCTCGGGAACGAGGGTATTTGGCTCTACAAGGCCACCAGATGCGATTTAAGGCTCTTTTTTGCTTTGCACGCCCTTGGCCCACTCAGCACTGGCTCTCATGGCATTCTCGAGGGCCTCGCGCAGTTTTTGGTCTTCGATGGGCGCCACTTGGCGCTCGATCTCGGTACGCTCGGCCTCACTTAGGTCGGCGTGCGGGGCCGGCGGTCGCTCGGTCGGCGCCGGGCGCAGGCGTTCCTTGGCGGCGGGCGGCGTGTGACCGGGCGCGGTGGTTTTGAACACCAGGCCGTCCACATGCGCACCGGCGCGCTCCATGCGCGCGCGGATGATCTCGCGCAACAGCGTCATTTCCTGCGTCCACGAGGGCGAGTCGAGATACACCAGCAGCTCATTGGACTCGGGCAGGTAGCGCAGTCCCGTCACATGCCGCCCCTCGCGTGTGCCCGAGCACACCGCGTTCCACGCGCGATAGACCGCGCGCGACTCCTCGGCGGCCTCCATCTGCGCACGGCGCTTAGGCGTTGCAGCCGCCAGGATGCGCTGGCGCTCTGCGTTCAAAAACCCACTGAAGGCGACCGTTTCGCTCTCGCGCTCGTAATTAGCACGTCTCACCCATGCTCACCACCTTGGCTCGATCAAGCAGGTCATCGGTAAAGTACCCCAGGTTGGTCGTGGTTATGACCGTCTGGATATCATCGCCGATCAGCCGCAGGAAAGCGCCGCGACGCTCGCCGTCGAGCTCGCTCATCACGTCGTCCAAAAGCAGCAACGGGGCGGTGCCCAGGACATCGCGAGCCACGGCAACCTCGGCCACCTTCCAGGACAGCACCAGCGTACGCTGCTGTCCCTGGCTGGCAAATGAACGGGCGGAGCGACCCGCCACGGTGAACTCAATCTCGTCGCGATGCGGTCCCACCAACGTCACGCCGCGGCGAATTTCCTCGTCGGCGTGCTCATCAAGGGCAGCCAGCATGCGCTCGTACGCCCAGCCTTTCAGCCCTTCGCGATCCTCGACCTGGGGCAAATCCCCCAGTGTGGACGCATAGGTCACGTCGGCGGTCTCACCTGACGCCACTTGCCCGTAGGCAGTGTGCACATGGCCCGCCAGCCGGTCGAGCAGGGCCAACCGGTGCACGAGCAGGGCCGAGCCCGCACGGGCAATCGAATCGTTCCACGCGCCGAGCATCTCGCGGCAGCACCAGGTCTCCTTGAGCAAGGCGTTACGCTGGGTCACGCAGCGCCCATAAGTGCTCGCAAGATCGGCATAGCGTGCGCTCAGTTGCATGCCAAAGTCATCGAGGGCGGCGCGGCGCACACTGGCGCCTCGCTTAACCATGTCCAGATGGTCGGGACAAAACAGCACGCTCGGCAGAACCCTGCGCACACCGGCGGCAGAGCATCTCTTGCCGTTGCGGCTAAACGAGCGCTTACCGTCCTCCACGTTCAATCCCATATCAAGCACGCGGCCGTCGCCCTCGAGCCTCAGCTCGACCTTGCACGAGCCCACGCCGTCATGGACGAGCTCGGCTGCGGTCGGGTGCCTAAACGAGGCGCCGCTCGTCAGCAGCTGCAGCGCCTCTATGAGATTGGTCTTTCCCGCCGCGTTGGGTCCCGCAAGTATCGTCACGCCCTCGTCCAGGGCAAGGCGATAGCTATCGAAGCTGCGGTAGTGCGCGACGGAAAGATCGCGGGCGAACATGGTCATGGGGCGGTTGCTAGATGCGGACCGGCATGACCAGGTACAGGTAGTTGATCTTGTCGTAGGACTTGAAGATGCCCGCCTGCGAGTAGCTCTTGAGCTCCAGCGTGATCTCCTTCTCCTTGGACAGGGCATTGAGGCAGCCGAAGATGTAATGGTAGTTGAAGGCGATGGTGCCCGACTCGCCCTCGGCCTCGACATCGATCGTCTCCTGCGCAAGGTCCTGGTCATTGGAAATGGAGGACAGGCCCATCTGCCCGTTCTCGGCATCGATCTCGAACTTGACGGCGGGGTTGGCGCTCGCGATAACGGCCACGCGCTTGAGAGCGGCGTTAAAGGCGGCGACGTCGATCTTGACGCTCGTCACGCACGAATCGGGGATGAGCTGCTTGTAGTTGGGGTACACGCCCTCGATGCGGCGCGACACGTAGGTGGTGTTGCCGGCCTCGAAGACGACCTGGGTGTCGGTAGCCCCGATCATGATGGTCGTCTGGCTGGCCATGATGTTCAGCGCGTCGTTAAAGGCGTCGGCCGGAACGTTGAGCTCAAAGGAACCCTCGAGGGTCGAGGTCTCGACCTGCGTATCGCACACGGCCAAGCGGAAGGAATCGGTCGCCACCAAGCGCACGGTGTTGTTCTCGACCTTCATATGTACGCCGCCCAGGATGGGGCGGGCCTTGTCGGTCGAGGTGACGCGCCATACGCGGCCGACCATCTCGGACAAGATATCAGTCGGCAGTTCCACGGCACTCTCGATGGCATAGGCCGGAAACTCGGGGAAGTCATTGGCATCGAGCGTGTTCAGCCTAAAAGAGCTCTTCTCGCAACCAATCAGCACCTGGCGCTCGGACAGCTCAAAGGTGACCGGGGCATCGGGGAGGGTCTTGGTGATATTGGAGAGCATCTTGCAGGGGATAACCATCTCGCCCTCTTCTTCGACATGCGCCGCGATGCGATGACGGATCGAGATAGTGTAGTTAGAGGTCTGGAATTCCAAGATGCCGTCTTGCGCCTTGACGAGCACGCCCGACAGGATGGGAAGGGTGGATGCCGAAGCGACACCCTTCATAACGACGCCGATGGCTTGTGTAAGCGAGCTCTGGCTGACGGTGAACTTCATTTTTTAATACCTTTCTATAGATATAAATATTTTAATAATAGTAATAGCACTGACGAAACTGTTGATTACTCCCAAAGACGCAGGTCAGAACCAGAAAGAGAATCGACAGCAACCTGTGTGCAACGGGGGTGGTTTTCCACGTTCAAAACCTGCGCAAAACTTTTCATCACCGCGGGTTGGGTTTTAAACACCTTATGCCCGTGGTTTCGACAAGTTTTCAACAGGTGTCTCTATTTCCCTACGAGCGCAGTGTAATTTTATCGCGCAGCGACTTGAGGTCTTCGGTGACGGTGCGGTCTTCCTGGATCATCTTCTGGACCTTTTTGTAGCTCGTGCTGACGGTCGAGTGGTTGCGGTTGCCAAATTCGGCGCCCACCGCCGTGGTCGTCATCTCGCACATCTCGATGGCCAGGTAGATAGCGATATGGCGTGCTTTGGCGATATTGGCGTTGCGGCGCGGGCCGATGAGCTCCTCGTGCGTCACGCCGTACTGCTCTTCGATGACGGACTGAACCGTTTGCACGTTGATCTTTTTGGCCGATGTGTCGAAGTACTGGCTGGCGATGGCGTCGATATCGTCAAAGGTGAGCTCCCCGCCCTCGCGCTCGCGGTCGCCCGCCTCGCCGGCGCAGCGCTCGCAAAAGCTCTCGAGTTCGCGGATGTTGGTGCCCGAGACCTCGGCCATGTGTTTAAAGTGCTCGTCGGTCAGGTGCCCGCTGTCGCCCCCATAGGCCGCCAGCAGCGAGTCATCGCCTGCCTCGGGAGCGGCGACGATGGTGTTCTCGTAATAGCGCTGCAAGATCTTATATTTCATCTCGTAGCTGGGCTCTGCGACCAGGCAGAGCATGCCGGCGTTGAAGCGGCTGGTCAGACGCTCGTCCATGCTCAGGTCCTTGGGGGCGCGGTCTGCCGCGATGACGACCTTCTTGTTGTTGCGGATGAACTCGTCCATGAGCTGGAAAAAGTAGTCCACGCTCGCGCGCTTGCCGATGATGTTTTGGATGTCATCGATGATGAGCACGTCCACGCCGTGGTATGCCTGCATGATAGGGGCGTTGCTCTTCTTTTGGCGGTCGAACTCGGTCATCAGGTCGTCCAGATATGCCTGGGAGTTGGCATACTTGACCTTGATCTCGGGCGACTTCTCGGCGAGCTCGTTTTTGATGGCAAGCAGCAGGTGCGTCTTGCCCAGGCCCGATTTGCCGTAGATGAACAGTGATGTGCACGTGCCGCGCTCGTCCGCGAGGGCGGCAAACTTGAGTGCCGAGCGATAGGCATGGCTGTTCTCGGGGCCATAGACAAAGTTCTCAAAGGTAAATTTTGAGTTCGCGGCGAGCGGGGCTCCATCCGTATTCTGCTCGGCCGGTACGGTCGGTGCTGGCATGGGTGAAGCGGGGGTCGCAGCTTGCGTGGACTTAGTCGGCGCTCCGCCCTTCATCTGGTTCATCATGCGACGAAAATCATCGGCCGAGAGCGTGTTCTTGATTGCAATGCCCGAATCCGCGCCCGCCGCTGCGTCGTGAGCGATAGGCATGTGCGTGACGGGTGCGTTCGTTGACGTCGCCGCCGCGGTCGGCAACGGTGCCATGGTTTCACGGGAAACATCGCTGTGCTGGTGCTCGATTGTCGGCACGTCGCCTGCGGAGGCCGGCACCGCCGGGGAAGCAGCGGGCGCCGTGGCGGCAGCAGATTCGGCCGTTGCGCCTTGCGGTGCCACGATGTCGAGCGCGATCGGTGCAAAGGCGATTTCTTCCAGATAGGCCTCAATAGTCGGCTGATGCTTTTTGAGCTGCGCGATGGCAAAGCGCGAGGGGGCCTCGATCGTGAGCGTATCTTCGGTCAGGCTTATGGCGCGCGATTGCCCCAGCATGTTGATGAGGCGCGCATCTTGGCCGTCGCGCTGGCAAAAGGCGATGGCATCCCCCAGGATGATGCTTGCTTCCTCGTCCACTGTCTCTCCCGTTCTTTAGCTCTGAGCTCGCGCGCGAGCGGCGCCGAGTTCGGTCAGATGGTATTTCTGGCCATGCTTGATGACCAAGCCGGCCTGCGCCAAGTCATTGAGCGTGCGTGACCAAGTGGGGGCCGAGTTTCCAAACGCCCTCGCCAGGTCGGTAGCACCGCACGCTTGATTTTGCGCCAGATAGCCCAGCGCGGCGTTGCCGCGATCGCTTACGAACACGTCCGGTTGTGGCTGCGCATACTGATTTGCTGCATTAGGATACATCATTTGAGCTGCTGGTTGTTGAGAACTCTGCATCGGCGGCATTTGCTGTTGAAAACTTTGAGGCCACTGCTGGTAAGGCTGCGGAGGCATCTGCTGGGCCCAGGGGTTGTACTGCTGCTGCGGCATCTGCTGGTACGGCTGCTGATATCCCTGCTGGTACTGCTGTGGGAACTGCTGGCCATACCCCAGTGGCGGCATCTGCTGATATGGATATCCCTGTTGGTACGGCTGATATCCCATTTGCTGGCCACCCGGTGCCCCCGTCGCCTGCTGCATTGCTGCTGCATCCTGATCCGCCAGCGGCATGGCCTCTGGCGCGTTTGGCGGCATCGACATCGATGCCGCCTGGGGCTCTTGTGTAGGAAACATTCCGGGCTGCTGCATCTGTCCCACGGGGGGCTGCATCTGCTGCGTTGCCATGGGCTGCTGCGTAAAAGCTCCCGGCAGGGGATATGTGGGCTGCTCCGTATCGGGCCGCACGGCAGCACCGCGTCCGCCGGCACGCTCTATTTCCTGCACGCGTTTAGGGTCCAGGCTTACCGTAACCACGGTGCCGTTGCCCATGTTGTCCTCGATGGACACGGCCCCGCCGGCGTTTTCCAAATACTCCTGCACCATGGGAAACCCTGCTCCGGTTCCACGGATATAGCGCTTCATCTTGCTGTTTGCGCTGGTAACGCCAAAGTCGAAAGCGCGCTCCTTGTCGTCGATGCCGGGTCCTTGATCAGCAAAGCGGATGGTGTCTCCGCCGTCCAGAATCGAGATGATGGGCTCGGCAAAGTGCGCGTGGATAAAGTTTTCGACAATCTCGCGGATGACCATGAGCGAGATATGGCCACCTTGTTCTTTCATGCACTGGTAGACGGTGTTGGTCGTCTCTTCCAAATACGTGCGGACATCTTGCGGATCAATGACGATCACACGCGGTGTCGACAGCATGTCGTCATAGACGGCGATGCGCGCGGCGTACATGGCTTTTGGCGCCTGCGTGGTCGTCTGCTCGCCTTCCTCACGCTCTTCGCGCACGCCGGTGATGTGCTCGTTGTCGGGTGCCGGGTCTCCGGAATCGACCATGGTGTAAAAGTCGTCAGACATGCCGCTCGCAATCTTTCAAAAGGTTTCGAACAAATAGTAGCTCACCGTGCAATGTTTCTCATCTTTCGACAACTTTTCAAAACCTGTTGAAAACTTTGGAAAACGGACGAAAAGTTCTCAACATTGCCAACATGACCTGTTGAAAACTCTATGAAATATCGTGAAAAGTGTTTCGTCGGCCCCGAGAGCTCACGGGCTTATGGGGGAACCGTGTGCACTCTGCAACCTTTTACCTTTGATTTCTTGACATTTGAACATTGATTTCCCTACAATCTTCAAGCTCACGTGTCTATATCTGCGTCCGCGCCCCCGCGGACACTCGAAATGCAGCAGGAGGAACTTAAGATGAAGCGTACGTATCAGCCTAATAAGCGTAAGCGTGCCAAGACCCATGGCTTCCGTGCCCGTATGGCCACTAAGGGTGGTCGTGCCGTGCTCGCCCGTCGTCGCGCCAAGGGCCGCAAGCGTCTCACTGTCTAGCAGCGATACACATATCTCGCATGAAGACTATTAAGTCTCGGCAAGATTTCGAGCATGTGTTCAGTCAGGGGCGTCGTTTCAATCACCCTCTGATTCGAATGACCATATGTGAATCGGTTGGCGAAGGCGACTCCGGAAGGGTCGCCTTCGTTGGTGCTAAGCGACTCGGTTGTGCCGTCGTGCGCAACCGGTCTAAGCGTGTGATGCGCGAGGCCGCCCGCAGCTGCGGATTTCCCGTTGCGGGTTATGACATCATCTTGTTTGCAACTCCCAAGACGAGGGTTTCCTCGCCGCAGGAGATGGACAAGGCGTTGCGTTCGCTTATGAAGCGCGCCGGCGTTGCCGGGGAGGAGCGATGAGCAATCACGTTTTGCGACGTGTTGCCATCGCTCCTATTCGCATATATCAACAGGTTATTTCGCCCTTATTGCCTGACGCCTGCATTTATTATCCAACGTGCTCGCAATACGCCATCCAGGCGGTTGAGAAGTACGGTGTTTTGAGAGGCTGCTGGCTTGCCGTGAGGCGCATCGCTCGCTGCAATCCCCTGCACGTCGGCGGTTATGACCCTGTGCCTTAGCGGGCACTCGCTATCGGAGGAAAACTTACATGTGGGATTGGATCGTTAACATCCTTTTCGAGCTGCTCAAGCTCATCCAGACCTTTGCGGTCGACTGGGGCCTGTCCATCATCATCCTGGTGGTCATCATCCGTCTGCTGCTGACGCCGCTTATGCTCAAATCGACCAAGTCGACGGCTCGTATGCAGGTGCTGCAGCCCAAGATGCTCGAGATCCAGGAGCGCTATGCCGACGATCCCCAGCGTCAGGCCGAGGAGATGCAGAAGTTCTACAGCGAGAACAAGTTCAACCCGATGGCTGGTTGTCTGCCGCTGCTGATTCAGATGCCTGTCCTGTTCGCCCTATTTACGCTGCTGCGTAACCTGCCGGACTACTTTAACGACGGCACGTTCTCGTTCTTTAATATTCTGCCCGACCTGACCACCACGCCGGGTGCCTCCTTTGCCGATGGCTTTATGGTCGCGCTGCCTGCGCTGGTCTGCCTGATCCTGTTCGCTGTCCTGACTCTGATTCCGCAGCTCTATATGTCGCGCAATCAGACCGGCCAGCAGGCTCAGAGCATGCGTATGATGGCCGTTGTCATGACGGTCATGATGCTTTGGATGGGTTGGAGCCTTCCCGTTGGTGTTCTGCTGTACTACGACGTCTCGTCTGCTTGGCAGGTTATCCAGCAGATTTTTGTGACGCAGAAGGTCATCGACAAGGCGAAGGCCGATGAGGAGGAGCGCCTTAAGAACGCGCCGCTGCAGGTTGAGGTCACTCGTCGCGAAAAGAAGCCGCGCCCGCACAAGAAGAAGTAGTGGGATATCAATCTTATTTAGGTACCTAACTTTTGGAGTACGTTATGTCTGAAGAGATCATCGAGGATATGCTTGAGGAGGTTGCCCCGCAGGTCGCGGGCGATTATCCCGAGATTGCACAGCGATACAAGGCTGGTGAAGAGCTGACCGATGAGGAGCTCGACACCATTGCCGATGTTGCGATTTCCATCCTGCGTTCCATCCTTTCGCACTTCGATGCCGCCAACTCTCCTATCGATGAGTATGAGGGCGACGAGGGTGAGCTGATTTTGGATGTAACGGCTCCTGACCTTGCTGTTCTCATTGGCCGTCATGGTCGCACCCTTGATGCCCTTCAGGTTATGTTCTCTTTGCTGGTGAGCCGCAAACTTGGCTTTAGGTATCCAGTTGTAGTGGACGTCGAGGGATACAAGAGCCGCCGTCAGGACAAGGTTGCCTCCATGGCTCAATCTGCTGCCGAGCGTGCCATTCGCACTCACAAGAGTGTTTCGCTTCCGCCCATGAATGCCTACGAGCGTCGACTGGTTCACATTGCACTTCGTGGCAATGATGCCGTCGATACTCATTCAGAGGGTTCTGACCCTGATCGCCATGTGGTGATTGTTGCTCGATAATCTACTCGAGTTTATGCTAAGGGGACGTGGTTTCCACGTCCCCTTTTTTTGTCAAAAGTTCTCGATACACTGATTTTTGTCAGAAAGGAGCTCTCGTTGTTAGTACTTACTGATCAGCAGGCTGACGAGATGTTGAGTCGTCTAGCTTTCTATTGCAAAGAGTATTCCTTGAGCGTAACTGATGTTGAGCTGAGGAAATGTATTAAGCATTTGGATTTGGTTCTAGAAACAAATAAGACAACCAATCTCACCCGAATTCTTAACGTAGAAGATGCTGCAGTACTTCATATCCTCGACTCACTTGTTTTACTCCCCTATATCAATAAGGCTCCAGAGGGAGCTATGCTCGATATGGGTACAGGTGCAGGCTTCCCTGGTATTCCGTTAACCATAGCCACGCATCGTAAAGCTACTTATATTGACTCTGTTGGCAAGAAGGTTGATGCTGTCGATTCTTTTGTCCATACTCTTGGATTGAAACATGCTCATGCGGTTCATGATCGTCTTGAAGAATATGCTCGAAGCCATAAGAAGCAGTTCTCCGTTGTAACCGCCCGCGCACTGGCCCCTCTACCGATTCTTGTTGAGTATGCGGCTCCGTACCTGAAGGATGGAGGGCTATTTGTTATCACCAAGGGCAATCCTTCGGATGAGGAGCTTGCTTCCGGTATGTCAGCAGCTAAGATTTGCGGCTTCACTTTGCTTCTGAATGACGCAATTGATTTGCCTGAAGACTTGGGTCACAGGGAGTTCATTGTTCTTAAGAAGAGTCATCCAGCATCCGTTTCATTGCCTCGTGCAAATGGCATGGCAAAGAAGAATTCGCTTGCCTAGATGTTTCACGTGAAACATAATGGATACCAACAACTTGCATTGTTTCACGTGAAACATGGCGGTTGATATCGATTCGGAATGTTTCACGTGAAACATCCTCCGTTTGACAGCTTTAATACACACCAGGAGGGACCGTGGGATTTCGCGACGTTAAGCGTTCTAAGAGCGCAAAAGACACGCGTATTATTGCAATCATCAATCAAAAAGGCGGCGTTGGTAAGTCAACGACGGCTGTAAACCTTGCAGCAGCACTGGGTGAGCAGGGTCGTAAGACGCTGATTGTCGATTTTGATCCGCAAGGAAACAGCACTAGCGGATTTGGAATTGAAAAAGAAGACCTTGACCACTGCATTTATGATGCATTGTTGAATGATGTACCAGCAGAGTCGCTTGTTCTTGATACAAATTGCAAAAAGGTATTCGTAATTCCGGCTACAATTCAGCTTGCAGGCGCGGAAATTGAACTCGTAAGCGCAATTGCTCGTGAAACCCGCCTCAAAGATTTGCTTGAGCCGATTCAGGACGAGTTTGATTTTATTTTCATTGACTGTCCTCCTTCGCTCGGCCTTCTTACTATCAACGCCTTGACCGCAGCGGATAGCGTTTTGATTCCGATCCAGTGTGAGTATTACGCACTCGAGGGCGTTACGAAGCTGCTTGAGTCAATGAAGATGGTCAAATCACGTCTTAACAAGGGCTTAGACACCTATGGTGTGCTTATGACCATGTATGACTCGCGTACTTCTCTGTCGAATCAGGTTGTAGAAGAGGTTCAATCGTACTTTGGTGATAAGGCGTTTAAGACGCTGATTCCCCGTACGGTTAAAATCTCTGAAGCTCCGTCTTTTGGAGAACCAGTAATTACCTATGCACCTCAAAATAAGGGTGCAAAAGCGTATATGAACCTTGCAAAAGAGGTGATCAAGCGTGCCTAGTGCAAAGAAACGTGGCGGATTGGGACGTGGACTCAATGCTTTGGTCTCAGAGGCCGAGTATGAGACCGGTGGTTCAGCCGCATCAGCTTCAAATGTTGCATCTGAAACAAAACTACCTATTGAGGACATCGTTCCCAACCCTAATCAGCCGCGAATTCACTTTAACAAAACTGAACTTCGCGAGTTGAGCGAGTCAATCCAAGAACATGGTGTTTTGCAGCCGCTTTTGGTTCGCAAGCATGGAAACGGCTATGAGATCATCGCTGGTGAGCGTCGTTATCAGGCGTCGAAGCTTGCTGGTCTTGAGGAGCTGCCTGTCATCATTAAAGATGTTGATGATGAAGAGATGCTGGCTCTTGCTCTTATCGAAAACCTTCAGCGTTCTGATCTGAATCCCGTCGAAGAGGCTAAGGGCTATCGCCAACTCATTGATGCCAGCGGTATGACCCAGGAGGCATTGTCGAAGGCTGTTAGCAAGTCGCGCTCTGCAATTACAAACTCGCTGCGCCTTCTCGATCTCCCCGAAGTTGTTCAGCAGATGATTTTCGAGGGTAAACTTACTGCAGGTCATGCACGTGCAATTCTTGCAGTTCCCTATGAGGATGCTCGAATTCGACTTGCTGAGAAGGTTGTTGCAGAGGGCCTTTCCGTAAGAGCGACAGAAAATCTTGCTCCGTTGTTTTCTGCCGGAGAGACACCTAAGACTCCGAGGCCTGCAACGCCTCAGTCTTTTAAAAAGGCTGCCCGCGTGCTTCGTCAGGTTTTTAATACCAACGTGCGTGTGAAGAGCTCGCGTGGAAAGAATAAGATTGAGATTGAGTTTAAAGACGAGGAAGAGCTCTCTCGTATTCTTGGCGAAATGATTCAGTTTGATCAAGGAGGCCAGGATGAGGAATAAGATTTTAACAGCGATTGCATTGGCGACGACTGTCGCGGCTGGCGCCTTTGCTGGCTATAAGATCGCGACAGATGATGAGCTTCGAGGTCGTTTGCTTCGTGGTGCGCAGGATTTCGTTGCTACTTCCAAGAAGAAAATGGATGTTATGACAGAAGATGTTGCTATGCGTACTGCTCAGGTAACGAAGAATCCAAAGATTAATCAAGGTTGGGTTAGTAACCAATGGGAAAATGTAGGCTATTAGGTACCTAACAATTACCCAGTAAATTTTGAAGGGTCCTTGTCTGATTCACGAGACAAGGACCCCTTATTTTGCTCGTAAAAAATGAGACCAGTAGCAGCAAAGTTAAAATTGTGGTCAATAAATGAAACACTCCCGGTTGCATATCCAGCAACCGGGAGTGTTCGATGTTTCACATGAAACGTTTTGGGGTGCGACTCCCCTATGCGTTCTTCTGAACTTTGAAGCGCTGCTTCAGCTGTCCGCAAGCGGCGTCAATATCGTTACCACGGGAGTTACGAATCGTAGTCTCGATGCCACGGGACTCAAGACGACGCTGAAGATCCTCAACCTTATGAATCGGCGACGGCTTGAGCGGGCTGCCCTCGATGTCGTTAAGCTGAATCAGGTTAACGTGGCACAACGTTCCCTCGCAGAAGTCGCAGAGCGCTTGCATCTCGGGATTCGTATCGTTGACGCCTTCGATCATGGCATACTCATAGGTCGGGCGGCGGCCAGTCTTCTCGGTGTAGAGCTGAAGCGCCTCGTGGAGGCGAAGCAGCGTGTACTTCTTAACACCGGGCATGAGCTTATTGCGCGTCGACTGGATGGCGGAATGCAGGGAAACGGCAAGCGTGAACTGCTCGGGGATGTCGGCAAATTTGCGAATACCGGGAATAACGCCGCTGGTGGAGACGGTGAGGTGACGAGCGCCGATACCGATTCCATCGGGGTCGTTGAGGATTCGCAGCGCCTTGAGAATCTCGTCGTAGTTGGCAAACGGCTCGCCCTGGCCCATGAAGACAACGCTCGTGACACGCTCGCCAAAGTCGTTGGATACATGAAGTACCTGGTCGACGATCTCCTGAGCGGTCAGAGAGCGCTTGAGGCCGTTGAGGCCGGTAGCGCAAAAGGCGCAGCCCATGCCACAGCCAGCCTGGGTGGAAACGCAGACGGAAAGCTTGTTACGACGGGGCATACCGACAGCCTCGACGGAAACGCCGTCGTGGTACTCGACCAGATACTTGCGAGAGCCATCTTTGGAAACCTGCTTGGTTAGTTCAGTCGGCGTGTCAAAGGCAAAAGCCTCTTTAAGCTGCTCGCGGAAAGCCTTGGGAAGGTTGGTCATATCGTCAAACGAACAAACGTTCTTCTCGAAGACCCATTCGATGAGCTGCTTCGCGCGGAAGGCGGGCTGGCCAAGTTCGGCCACAAGGTCGCGAATATCGTTTTGGCTCAAGTCGCGAATGTCCTGAGATTTAGTCCTGGGATTCATGGAAGCCTTTCGATTTTGGGGAAACGTAGAGGGTATCGCTACAATATGGTATCAGCTGCAGAAATTATAGAGGAGGAGTCTGCCCATGCCGGGTAAAAGCCTAGAGAACATGCACGTAGCGGTCTTGGCGGGCGGTCATTCCGCTGAGCGCGAGATCTCGCTCAATTCGGGAAAGAACGTCGTGGTTGCCTTGAAGGAGGCCGGCTACACTTCGGTGGAGCTGCTCGACACGGCTGCCGATGATTTTATGGTAACCATGGCGACCGGCGGCTTTGACGTGGCGTTTATCGCCATGCACGGTGCCGGCGGCGAGGATGGCGCCATGCAGGGCGCCATGGAGACCCTGGGTATCCCCTACACGGCCTCGGGCGTGCTTGCCAGCGCCTGCGGTGCCGACAAGGAGGTCTCTAAGCTCCTGTACGCCAAGGCGGGCATTCCCATTGCCCCCGGCCTCGCGCTCGAGGTGGGCGATGAAGTCGATATCGATCATATCGTCGAGGTTTGTGGCGAGCGCTGCTTTGTGAAGCCGGCCGTCAACGGTTCCAGCTATGGTATTTCCCTGGTCCATGAGCCCTCCGAGCTGCCCGCGGCAATCGCCAAGGCGTTTGAGTACGGCGACAAAGTGCTGGTCGAGAAGTGCATCGAGGGTACCGAGATCACCGTCGGCGTATACGGCGAAGATGACGTGCGCGCTCTGCCGATTGTCGAGATTCGTAAGCCCGAGGACTGCGAGTTCTACGATCTGGACGTGAAGTATGTTGACCCTACGGACATCCATCGCATTCCGGCGCAGATTTTACCCGAGAATTATGCTCGTGCCCAGGAGCTTGCCTGCGCCGCTCACAAGGCCCTCGGTTGCCTGGGTATCTCGCGCAGCGATTTTATTGTGAGTGAGGACGGCCCCGTTATCCTCGAGACCAATACCATTCCCGGCATGACCGATACGTCGCTGTATCCGGATGAGATCCGCCACACCGACGACATGACGTTCCCGCAGGTCTGTGACAGCCTGATCCGTATGGGCCTTCGTCGAGCGGGCATTGCATGCTAATCGAGGACGCGGTTTCGTCAGGAACGCCGCAGTTTGTCATCGACTCCTATGCCACGCTTGCCGAACGCGCCAAAACGCAGTCCTTCGGCCTTATCGAGGAAGATGTAATTGTCCTCGATACCGAGACCACAGGTCTTTCGGTGCAGGACAACGAGCTGATCGAGATCTCGGCGGCCCGTCTTTCGGGCCGCGAGATCGTCGACCGTTTCGATACCTTCGTGCATCCCAAGCAGCTGATTCCCGCCGAGATTACCGAGCTCACGAGCATTACAAATGCCGATGTGGCAGATGCCCCGTCGGCCGTTGAGGCCGTCGCCGCTCTCGCCGATTTTGTCGGTGGTTGCCCGGTGATCGCACATAACGCCACGTTCGACCGCTCGTTTATCGAGTCGGTCAAAGGCGGCGTCAACGTGAGCGATATTTGGATCGATTCGCTGGCGCTGTCGCGAATCGCGCTTCCGCGCCTGGCCTCGCACAAGCTGTCTTTTATGGCCGATCTGTTTGGCTGTGACTCGGTATCACACCGTGCCAATGCCGACGTCGACGCCCTGTGTGGCGTATGGCGCGTGTTGCTCGTGGCGCTCACCGACTTGCCCCAGGGCCTCATGGCGCGCCTAGCCGACATGCATCCGGATGTGCCTTGGTCCTATCGTCCTATCTTCTCATTCTTGGCAGGGCAGAACCCTGGTTCTATCTTCTCTCTCAGCGCCGCTCGTGCTGACGTTCTCAAGGCCGATCGCGCCGACGATCGGGTGGACGCCGACGAACTACCGGTCCTCAAGATGCCGAGTCGTGAGGAGATTGAGGCAGACTATGCGCCGGGTGGCCTGGTCAATCGCATGTATCCCGCTTACGAGCCGCGTGATGAGCAGATCGCGATGGCGCTCGAGGTCCGCGATGCGCTGGTCACGGGCACTCATCGTGTAATTGAGGCGGGCACAGGCGTCGGCAAATCGATGGCCTATCTGGTGCCTTTTGCCGAGGCAGCACGCCGTAACAACATCACGGTTGGTATTGCGACCAAATCGAACAATCTTGCCGACCAGCTCATGTACCATGAGCTGCCAAAACTTGCCGAGCAACTGGACGGTGGTCTGTCATTTTGCGCTCTCAAGGGGTATGATCACTATCCGTGCCTGCGCAAGCTCGAGCGCATGAGCCGCGGCCAGGTCGAGATTACCACCAAGCGCGATCCGGCGGACACGCTCACGGCGGTCGCGGTCATTATGGCGTACGTCTGCCAATCAGCCGATGGCGACCTCGACTCGCTCGGTATTCGGTGGCGCAGCGTTAACCGCCCCGACTTTACGACGGCCTCGCGCGAGTGTGCTCGTCGCCTCTGCCCGTTTTTCCCTGATAAATGTTTGGTCCACGGCGCTCGCCGTCGTGCGGCGCATGCCGATGTGGTGGTCACCAACCATTCCCTGCTGTTCCGCAATGTCGCGGCCGAGGGCAGGATTTTACCTCCGATTCGTCATTGGGTAATCGACGAGGCCCATTCCATCGAGCGCGAGGCGCGCCGCCAGTGGGCGCGCGTGGTGTCGGCGGACGAATCACGCGTTTTGTTTGAGCGCCTGGGTGGCTCGAGCACCGGCGCGCTAAGCCAGGTTTCCCGTGATTTGGCAACCTCCGAGGGCTCTACGCTCTATTTGGGCCTTACTGCCAAGGCGACGTCGACGGTTGCGCGCGCGAGCATGGCAATCGCCGACGTGTTCGATGGCGTTCGCGAGCTCGGCCGCCGTGCCCGTGGGGGTTATGACAATGCCAATCTATGGATTGGCCCCGAGCTGCGCGAATCTGACGACTGGCATGATTTCTTACCGTCGGCCTACACTGCCATCGACGCATTGGAGCAAGCTGACAAGAGCGTCGACGCGCTGGTGCAAGCCGTCGCCGCCGACAAGCCCGAGGTTGTTGTCGACCTGGGTGATATCTCGCGCCGCTTGCACGAGCTGGCCGAGAACCTCAAACTCATCATTGACGGCACCGATGAACACTACGTGTATTCGCTGCAGGTCAATCGCAGGCTGCGTGCCGGCGGAGAGTCAATGACCGCAGAGCGCATCGACATTGGCGAGGCCTTGGCAACCGAGTGGCTGCCCGAGGTTCACACGGCCATCTTTGCCTCGGCGACCATGACGGTGTCCAAAAGCTTTGAACACTTTAACCACGCGGTCGGCCTCGATCGCATCGGTGCTTCAACATCCTCATCGCTGCACTTGGACTCGAGCTACGACTTCGATTCGAACATGGCTGTGGTCGTTGCAGGCGATATCCCCGATCCGCGCGATCGTGAGAGCTATCTTACGGCGCTCGAGCGCGTGCTGGTCGACGCCCATCTTGCCATGGGCGGATCGGTGCTCACGCTGTTCACCAATCGGCGCGACATGGAAGACCTGTACGCCCGCGTTGAGCCCAAGATGGCCCGTGCGGGTCTGGAGCTCAACTGCCAGCAGCGCAACTCATCTCCTCGTCGCCTGCGCGACCGGTTTATCAACGAGCCGACCTCCTCGCTTTTTGCGCTTAAGGCCTTCTGGGAGGGATTCGACGCCAGCGGCGAGACGCTGCGCTGCGTCATCATTCCCAAGCTGCCGTTCTCGAGCCCCACGGACCCGCTCTCGTGCGAGCGCAACCTGCGCGAAGACCGCGCTTGGGCGCGCTATTCGCTGCCCGAGGCAGTGCTCGAGGTCAAGCAGGCGGCCGGCCGCCTTATCCGCTCGTCGACTGATTGCGGCGTGCTGATTCTGGCCGACCCGCGCCTGGTGACGAAGGGCTACGGAAAGAAGTTCTTAACGTCGCTGCCCACGAGCTCCTACCAGCGCATCGAATCGGCGCAGATCGGCCACTATCTGCAGCTGTGGCGCGCACGCCACGAGCGGCGGCGCTAAAGCGGACAGACGAGGGTTTTTGCCATATCGCACAGACGCTTTGACAGGGTGGGGTCATCCAAGATGCGGATGGCTCCGCCCGCTGCGATTATCTGGCTCAGTAGCCAACGCTCGGAGCCGTAATGCACGGTTACCGTTGCCATGTCTGCCCCGCTGCGCTCGATGAGGGTGATGCCGGCCCAGTCCAGATGCTCCGCCATATCGAATGGCATCAAGAGCTTTGCGCTACGCTGCGTCCGGGCAAGGGAATCGTGGAGGGATGCGACGTCCGGTGCGTGAGGCACGACGGAGTCTTCCGTCAAGGCGAGTCCCTCGATTTTATCCATGCGATAGGTGCGCTGCTCATCGACCGCGATGTCCCAGGCAATCAGGTATGTTTGGTCGCCGTTTGCCGTAATGCGCAAAGGGTCGACCAGACGTTCGCGTGGCCGTGCATCGTCCATCGAGCGATACGAGATACGGCAGAGAACGCCGTCCTGAATGGCGCAGCTCAGCTGCTGCCAGTGCGACCCGTGGTTGACGGTGTCAAAGACGCGCTGGTTGTAGCCGAGCTCTTCGGGTAGAAGAGCGTGTCGAATCCGAGCTGCCGCCTGGGGCTCGATCCCCAACGATTCAAGTTCGTGGTTGAGCACAGCGCCCTCGGCGGCACTCAGACGCAGCGGTAACACACGCCCAGCGTCACCGGTGAGGACCACACGCTCGCCATGGCATTCGCAGATGATGCGCGCACCCGATTCTCGGTCCGCGAGCGTCGAGACGATCTCGAGAATCTCGTCGAGCGACACTCCCGTGATGTCAAAGCGACTGCAAATCTCGTTTCGAGTCATGCCGTTCTCGCCGGCGGCGTAGAGGGCCTCCATGATGTCGATGGCGCGCGAGAGCCTCTGCTCGCTGGTGAGTTTACGCACGGGCATGCTCGTGCACCGTCCTTTCGATGAGGTGGTTCCACGCCTGTTTGAGCGATTTGGGGGCCATGGGCCTCATGCCGTCCATGGCGTGGGCCATGCAAAATGAAGCGGCGGCTTCAAGGTCGCGCACGTCAACGGTCCAGATCCATCCCGCATCGGTGTGTGCGAGCTTACCTCGCCCGCGCGTGAGACCGTTGATCATATCGATCTGCGTCTGAGGGGCGAATGAGAACGTAGCTGCAACGGGCGGTCGGTCGGCAAAATCGAATTCAAAGAACAGGTAGTCGTTGAGGTTGAAGTCCACAGGGATGGTGTAGGCCTTCGAAGGACGCCAAGCGTGAACGATACGGTCGCAGCGGAATGTCCTGATGTCGTCGGTGGCATTGTCGAGGCCGCAGAAGTACGCCACGCCCTCGCGCTCGAACATGCCGTAGACGCAGACGGTACGCTCTTTTTGCTCACCGCGTCCGTTCTGATATAAAAATCGCAGCGCGCATCGCTCGGCAAAGGCGCTCCATACCGCATCGACGGTGGGAGAGCGGCTGATTGTCGCCTCGTCCGCCGTCGTCCTGCCGGTGAGGTAGGCAATTTTGGAGCGAATATCGGCAAGCGGCGTGGCAAAGGTGGAAGAGCCGGCCGCTAGCGTCTGGTCGATGGCGTTGAGTAGGATGTCGGCGTCGTCTGCGGTGATGAGGCCACCTGCTGCAAACGTGTGCTCGCGGTCGATTGTCCACGAGCTTTCCTCGGTCTCCTGCGCACCAGCGGGGCGAACCTCCTTGATTAAGATACCGCGCTCGAGCAGTTTGTCACGATCGCGCCGAAACTTGCGCTTATCCGAGTCGATGTTGCCCGAGCCATATCCCAGGTCAGAATCCAAGACAATTTGCTCGGTCGTCAGCGGTTCGGGGGAGCTGTTGAGCACAAAGAAAAGATTGAGGATGCGCTGAGCCGTTTTATCGAAACTGGGCTCCGAATTCCCCTTTTTAATTGTCGCGGTCGCGTCGCTTGCCGTCATAGAGTCCTCGCATGAGAAGGTGGTTTGCTGCCATGATTTTAGTCCGATATGGAGATTAGGCTATATCCTTGTCCGCTCGGGGCGTTAAGATGGCCCAAATTCGGTCGTTTGCGCTCGCTCGGGGTATACTTTCGACTATATACGGTTCTAATGTGCATGCATTGGGCCTATTTGTCGGATTATGGATGTGGAGCGCACATGGCGAACACCCAGAACTATATTAACCACCTGCTGCAGAACACCGGCATTACGCCGGCATGCAGCGAAGAAGAGCGCTTGGCTGCCGAGGATATCGCTCAGATCTTCCGCAACCACGGCTTTAATCCCGAGGTTCAGGAGTTCAATGCCCCGGCGCCCAGTAGGTTGGCATTTGCCGTTACCGGTATTCTTGCGTTTGCCGGCGCCCTACTGATGGGCATCGGTGGCGGCATCGGCTTGGTCGGCACCTTGCTGGCCATTGCCGGCGCCGTTCTTTATGTGCTCGAACGCACGGGCCACCCCGTGGTTTCGCGCCTGGGCAAGACGGGCGTGAGCCAAAATGTCATCGCCTACCACAAGGCCTCGGGCCCGCTCGCGTCTCCGCGCAACCGCCCGGTGGTCGTTGTCGCACACTACGACTCTCCCCGTGCTGAGCTGCTCGCCCGCGAGCCCTATGCTTCTTATCGTGCGCTCATCGCCAAGCTGTTGCCCGTTGCCACGGTTGCCCCTGCTGCCGTTGCCATCTTGCGTATCCTGCCGCTCCCCGGCGCGCTCAAGGTTCTGCTGTGGATTGTCGCGATCCTCGCTTCCCTCGTTGCGCTCGCCAACGCGGCAAACATCATTTCTAACCGCTACATTCTTCCCTATACGTCCGGCGCGGTGTGCAACAAGTCTTCTGTCGCCGCTATGCTCGGCGTTATGGACAACGTTGCTCCCTTCCAGGGCGAAAACGAGTTTCCCGACGATGTTCCGTTCGATACCTATTTTGGGGAGCAGAAGCGTCGTGCCGAGGAGATGGCGCGCGCAGCAGCGGAGTATGCCGCGGCCCAACAGCAAAACGACTACGGCAACACCATCGAGTATGAAGAGCCTACCTACGCCGAGGACGAGTTCGGTCAGCCGATTGCTCCCGACGCTCAGACCGAGCCTGAACAGGGCGAGGCTTTCGACGAGCAGATCGAGGGCTTTGAGGGTGCGTCTGCCGACGAGACGCTGATTGGCGCCATCGTGCCCGAGGATCAGAATCAGGCTGTCCAGGCCGAAGAGTTCAATGACGAGGTTCCCACTGCCGAGCCGGCGGAGGAGCCTGTCGCGGCCGAGCCCGAGCCCAAGCTCTATCGCAATGCCGCCGGCAACATCCGCTTTGGTTCGGATGCTATCCGTGCGCTCGGAATGCTTCCCGAGTCCTGCACGCTCGATTACGAGGAAGGCGAGGAGCCGACGTTTGAGCCCGAGCCTGCCCCCGTCGTGACTGCACCTGCGCCCGTTGTCGCCGTGGATGATGAGTCTGCCGCGGTTACCGCTGCCGTTGCCGAGCGCGAGGCGGTGTCCGCGATCGATCCCGCGGCAGGACTGGACATTTTGGCTCCCACTGCGCCGGCGCGAGACGTTACGGACGAGTCTGACGACGATTACGTTGAACAGCCGAGGCGCGTGTCTTACGAGAGCGATACTGATTTCTCGGCCGAGATTCCCGCGGCAACGCCCCATGCCGATATTGCATCCGCGTTCTCTTCGATTGGCGCCAGTGCTTCCAACTTCTTTAAGGGTGTGCTTGCAAAGGGCAAGAAATTTGTCGACGATTTCGAGGAGAAGCGCGCTGCCGCACGCGAGGCTGCCGAGCAGGAGGCTATCGCTCAGCAGCAGGCAGCCGAGGCGGCACGCGAGCGCGCGGCGCAAGAGTTCGAGCAGAACGAGGCTATGCAGTCCGTGCCCGTCGACGCCGCCGAAGCTACAACCCCCTTTGAGTCCCAGCAGCCGACGTCCGCGGATGTTGTTGAGGCGACGACGTCTTTCGAGGCTCAGCAGCACGTCGATAGCACCATGTCGTTTGATGCCGCGCAGTTCGATTCCACGATAACGTTTGAAAAGCAAGGCACCGCGATTGCCGAGCCCCTTCCTGCTTCCGATGACCAGGACGACGCGGCAGACGATGACGAGCCCATTAATGCTGCCGAAATTCAGGATGCGACCGAGGACGAGCCCGTCGAGGTCAACTCTGACGAAGAACAATACGCGGCAGCCGATCAAGGTGATTCGACCGAGGTCGAGCAGGAGGAAGTGCCTGCGGTTTTCGAGACTCCCGAGACGGATGAGTCGAGGCCTTACTCCACGCAGATTTTCACCATGCCGACCCCGAGTGGTTCCGGTGCCACGGTTGCCAATGTCGCTCCCACCCAGGACGAAACGGTCGATTCCCTTATGGCCCAGATTTCCTCCCAGGCATCGCCGCGTCCGCAGATGAATGTTCCCGATCCGGCGTCGGCACCGTCGCCTGCACCTTCCTCGTCTCCGCTGGCTTCGGTCCCCGATCCGTCGCTGCCGTCTATGAAGCAGGCAAACGTTGCGTCTCACACGTCGCTGTTCGACCTTCCCGATCCCTCTGCCCAGGTCAACGACCCCTTTGCTACTGCCCAGGGTCCCGAACCCACATCGGCACCCGTTGCGCCTTCTATGCCCGTTGCGTCGGGCGCGCAGCCGATCGAGACCATTTCGGCTCCCGCCCCGGCGGCACCCAAGTCTCGCAAACGCGGCCTGGGTGGCCTGTTCGGTCGTAAAAGGAAAAACGAGCAGGACAGCATGAGTGATTGGCTGGGCGTCGAAGACGATTACGATGCCAAGAAGTCCGGTCGCGGTATCGGTTCGTGGGATAACTTCGAGGACGATAACGATGGCTGGAAGGGCGGCGCTACGTCTTCCGATGGCGCTTCTTCCGAAGATATGCTCTCGGCTGTCGCCTCTATGGGCGACGATGAGCTGCTCGGTCACGATATCTGGTTTGTGGCAACGGGCGCCTCGGATTGTGATGGCGCCGGTATGAAGGCCTTCTTGGCTTCGCATCGCGATAAGCTCCGCGGCGTATTCTTCATCAATCTTGAATCCGTCGGCGCCGGTAGGCTTTCGGTGGTGACGGTTGAGGGCGAACAGCAGCTGCTCAAGGGCGATCGCCGCATCATGAACCTGGTCAGCAAGGTGTGCAAGTCGTTCCATGTCGATTGTGGCGCGCTCGAGATGCCCTATGCCAAGACCGATGCCTATGCCGCGCTCGAGGCGAGCCGCCGAGCCCTCACCATCGCTGGCGTGGACGGCACGCGTCTGGCTTGCGCTCGTACCGAGGACGACCTGCCCCACAATGTCAACCCGACGAACATTGCCACGGTATCCGAGGTCGTGACCGAGGTTATCCGCCGTTCATAGACGGAGCTCTAAGGAGTCAACGTGTTTTCGTATATTAAGCGCCATTGGCCTGTCTACGTGATTTTGACCTTGATTGCCATTGCGTTAGGATTTGGGGCTGCCTACATCGTGGGTGCGAAGGGCTCGACCCCCGCCTCCGCAATCAGCGAAGAGGTGGAGCAAGAACAGAGCACGGGTGCCGATGGGATTCCTGAGTCCGAGCAAGCAATCGTTGATGGTGGATCTTCGTCTGCAGAGTAGATACGGCGATTTACATGATTGAAAGCGGGCGAGCCGGGGGACTGACTCGCCCGCTTTTTCATCGCGCTAGCGCTTCTTTGGAATCGACCTAAGGCGAGCGAACCATAGGGCTGCGGCACCCGAGGTCAGGAGTGCGGTGATGCAAGCGGCGATGGGAACTGATCCTGTTGCCGGTAGGTCCTGCGGTAGGGTACAGCGTTGAATGACACGGTCCTCGTCATGTGACTCAAGTTTATCGCCGCCGCCGTTGCGGCAAAGATCGACGCGCGCGCTGTTGGTGAGTGCGGTTTGGGGCGTATAAGCCGACGTTGCCTGCATGTGCACGACTGCGCCCCGAGCGTCTGTGCCAAGGATTGCTTTGGCATCGTCGAGGTCGTCGTGCTCATCTTTGAGATCATCACGGGTCCAAGAATCCACATCGCTTCGAGTCGTAAAGTCGGCGGCTACTACACCGTATTCAATGCGAATGCCCGTTACGACGGTATTGGATGCAAGGTCGAGTTCTTTCGCCTCGAGTGTGGTGGATTCCGTGGTCGAGACATCCGCCTTCCACAGGTGCCAGCCGTCGTAATCGACGAGGCGGCAATCCTCACCCAGGCTCTCTTTTACTTCGTCGGACTCAAGCCAAGGATTTTCGTGCCCATCGTCAAGTGTCGCGTTTGCCGGCTCATCGACGTCTGTCGAGTCCAACGGCGTCGTGCGATACCACACGTTGCACAGACCGTTGAGGTCGCCGATGGTGACGGGGGTTTCGATTGAGACGAATCTCGCCGTATCGTCCTCGGCACACTCAAGATCATCGGTAATTGTGAACTCATCAACCCAGGTAGCTGAATCGTTTCGAGCGTCGATGGTATAGGAGAAAAGTCCATCCGTATTGGTTTGCGTCGCGGCGCGATTTTTACCATCGCCGTTGGCCAACAGACCCTTCCCGATAGGTTGGACAAGCTCCTGACGCTTATCGACCTGTCCTTTGATCTCGATGGGCGTATCCTTCATCGCGACGGATTGGACTTCTCCCGTATCCTTTATTTCAAATGTTATCTCCTCGGCAAGGTCATAGGTCCGCGGAGACATCATTTCGCGCAACGAGTAGGTGCCGGGTGCAAGATGTTCGACGCGGTGCGGCTTCTCGGATGAGGTCCAGGAGTCTATTTCGGTTTTACCGGGACCATATAAGGTGAGCTGTGCGCCTTCCACTTCCTGCTCACCGCTTGCATCGACCTTGGAGATATCAACCTTGGTGTAATCGTCGGATACGTTAAGCCGTGCTTCTACAACGGGTGTTTTCTGGTCGGCATAAGTAAGGTCGACAATATGGGTTGTCTGATCGAGCAAGAAGCCTGCCGGCGCTTGAGTCTCGACAACCTCGTAGCGTGCGGTGCCAGATCCCAGTGGGAGGTTGTCCGCGCGTGCTTCTCCAGTTTCATCCGTCGTGACGGTCGCGACGGTCTCACCGTCGAGCGCGGCAATGCTACCGTCGGGGCGCACGATATCACCCGAGGCACGGATCTCAAAGACGGCGCCCGCGAGGCTGCTGCCGTCTATGGCATCGGTTTTAACGATCCTGATGTTTCCGGTCGCGGCGTGGTCATAATACGAGGCGATTGCAACGGGCGTTAGGTTCATGTCGGCGGGTATGTTTACCTCGATCTCTTCGCCGACAAGATAGGGCTCTTTGGCCGAGGTTTCGCGTACATAATAGGTGCCCGGCACGAGCGATTCGGGCAGTGTGACGGTGCCGGTCGCGTCAGTCGTAAAGGTGTCCATTACGTTATGTGCTGGATACCAGCAAGTTTGTGAGACAGGTTTGTGATTGCTGTCGAGGAGTTGGAAGGTGAATCCGGCTAGGGGAACAGAAACGCCTGTTTGGGCATCGCGTTTTACAATCTGGAGATGCGTCGACAGCGCGTGGTTGTCCACGATATATTGAAGCTCGGTGCCGTCGGAAATCTGATTGGCCTCGACGGTCCATTCCCCTGCACGTTTAAAACCCTCGGGGACGGTTTCCGGAACCTCGCGAACCGTGTAGCCGGCACGGTCGTATGGGACGGCTCCGTGGACACCGGCGGGTCGCTTGCCTGTGCCGAACCATGCTTCGGGCTGATCTTTGGTGGAGGCAAAGCCATAGATGTTTGTGGTCAGTGTGCCAACAACCTGATGAGAGCTGTTGCTGACAACCTCAAAGACAACACCTCCCGCCGGCTGCTCTAGGCCGGATTGGTCGCTACTGCCGTAATCCTTGAATTTGGAAATCTCAAGGTCAAACGCAATGGGGATATCGGAAACGCGCGATTCGATCTCGACCACGCCTGAATCGCCG
Organism: Coriobacteriaceae bacterium; assembly: GCA_902362275.1. GTDB lineage: Bacteria > Actinomycetota > Coriobacteriia > Coriobacteriales > Coriobacteriaceae > Collinsella. The sequence goes on from CABIWB010000004.1 coordinate 51,624, forward strand.
AGCTGGTCGGCTCCAACGGTATAGGACCAACTGTCACCGGAGGGCAAATAGCCCTCGGGCGCCTTCGATTCATAGATGGTAAAGGTTCCCAGGGGGACATCGGTGAGGGTAGCTTGACCGCTTTCATCGGTCCTGAGAGTTTGTGTCCATCCAGGGGTTGATTGCGATACGCACACGAATTCTGCTCCTGCGAGCGAAGCCCCAACTTGGGGGCCTGCATTCGTTGCGGCGTCGAGCTTTACAATGCGCAAGGTAATGGTGCCGGGTTGTTCATCAATGGTGACGTATCCGCCGTTATCTGTCGTGGTAAAGGCAATGCGATCGTGCAGGGGGATATAACCAGCTGGCGCTGTTGTCTCAACTAGGTAGTATGCCGTGTTGGGTAGGAGTGTTGCCTGCGCTCGACCGTTGCTGTCCATCTGGACGGTGCCGACACGCGCGCCGCTGGCGCTCTCAAAAACATCGAATGTTGCCCCGTCAAACTGATAAGTATTGTTTCCGCTGGTAATGGCAGCGTTTGCAGACTGCTTTTGGAAGGAAACAGAGACCGCCGGCAGTACATAGAGCATGTCTTGACGTTTGCTGCCGCCCGATACAGTTCCTATATAGCGCCGCGCGCGGTGCGGAGCGGCTTTGATGCTTCCTGATTTCGCGCTGTCGTGGAGCCACCGCGCAGCCGCCACGACTTCATTGTCGGCGGTAAAGTGCCCACTCTTGGTTTTGCCCTGAGCGGTCGTGTAGGAGTAGGTGCCGTCGACATGGGTAGTGCCGTTGAGCATCCATACGGCAAGCTGGGTGGCGGCGCGGGCGCGATCGGGTGAAAGATGGTAACCGCCAAACGACGTGGCGGTAGGATATCCGTGACAAACGATTGCCGCGAACTCGTCGTCGAGCCACACCCAGCCTTGATCAAAGTTGAGCCATGGACCGCCCGGCTTGGTGGGCCCGGGGCGTTCCTGGTTCATGCAGTAGGCAATCGAGGCGTCTTGAGCTTCATATTTGCCGATGAAGAAGGGCCCACAATCATCGCTAATAGTACGGAAGCCGAGCTGGTCGTAGCCATCGACGGCAAATGCGGCTCCCGGTGTCAGGCAGCCGAACAGCAGGAAGAGGAGCAGGAGCAGCGGACCTGTTGCGATTGCGCTGTGGACAGAGTGCGTGGGTGCGTTGGACATGGCTGCTCCTTATCCCTCGTGCGCCGCATGGGGAGGTTGCGACGCGTAGGATGAGGCTACCCCCGAGGTTCATGCGGGTAAGTACCGGAGCCTGACCCAAAGCTTGCCCAATTCCTGACAAATTGAGCTCAAATACAACAATCAAGCAAAAGTGCAGGTAGAAGATAGGGAGAACAGGAAGTCAAAGGTCCTCGTCTCCACAATTGACGCGATTTTCAAACGAATCTCCACAGCTAAAACAAGCATCACCACCCTTGTATCGAACAAGACAACCGCGTTATACTAGCCAACACACAAGCGGGCATCGCCAAGTGGTAAGGCATCAGCTTCCCAAGCTGACACTCGCGGGTTCGAGTCCCGTTGCCCGCTCCACGCAAAACAGCAGGTCAAGAGCTTAGAGCGCTTGGCCTGTTTCTCTTTTTCGGCTCCGTAGACCACGGAAATAGACCAAATGTAGACCAAACTCCGGTGAAACCGTTTTTCGCCCCGACGCCGCCCGCGTCTCCTCCGGCCCCTTTTTAGGGCTTGGGAAAGTTGGGGCTGATCGGCCCGTGTGCCCCTCCCCGCCCTTTTTTAGTTGTTGACATAGTTGACGTTAAAGCAGCGGGGCCGCACCCCTGATACCGGGATACGGCCCTTTTTAGTTGTTCAGATAGTTCAAATTGAACCCCTTTTTAGGGGCTTCAGAAACTTCAGATTGAACGGCCCCGCCCTCGGCGCGGTATCGGCTTGGAACGAGCGCGGTTTTGGTCTACGGAGACCGCGCCCCGATACCGCCCCGGCGACGGGGCCGCCACCTCGGGCGCTAGGCCCTGAGCCAATGTTCCCCGCCCCGGCCCCTCACGTAGACGGGGGCGTAGGCGGCCACTATCACGCCGTCAACGGTAAGCCCATCCTCCGGCTTTGCGTCCCGGGCCACCGTGGCGGCCTCTAGGGCCGTGTCCAACGGCTGCACCTCCAACGTACCCGCCTCGGCGTCAATGCGCCGAATACGGGCAATCTGTGGCGCTGAGGGGCAATCGTCGGCGGTCGAGCACGCCACCAAATCGCCGCGCTCCGGCTCTAGCGCCGTGTCCACCTCCACGACAACCCCCCCCCGCAGCGGGTACCGCGCCCACTATCTCCGGTAGGCCCTCGGCGATCATGCCCCCGATAAATCGAGTCGCCATGTCTCCTCCTCGTCTCTCCGTTCCGTTCCGGCGCTTCCCATGTTGCGCCGACGCCGCGCCCTCGGCGCCCTCGCTCCGCATGTCCCGGCGAAACGCCGAAACCCTGCACACGCCACGCCCCCGGCCCCGCCTCGCGGGTTCGCCCCGGCATGAAAAAGGCGCCGCCACGGCGGAGCCTCACAGTCAGATGAACGGGGCTATGTCCTTGGCCTCATTGAGGAACTTCCTCACCTTGGCCATGGCTAAACCCCCCTGACCCCGTCCTCGTAATTGCACCTGTCGCATCTCGCCCCGTAGGAGTTTCCGCGCTCGAAATAGCAGAGCGGCTCGCCGCAGTTCGGGCAGCGGACGTCCTTCTCGGGGTTCTCGCACTTATCGGCTACCGCGCTTCTCTCGGCCTCGGTCATTTTCGGCCATGTCCTCAGCTTCTGCATTCGATTCACCTGCTCAGTAGCCATATACGAGTTTTCTGTAGCTCTTCGTATATCTTACCTTAACCCCGGCCTCGCTAGCCCTCTGGTATGCGTCAACCATGAGAGACGCCCTCGACGGCCGCGATGAGCGTGCAGCGGCAGTTGCACGTCTCGGCATACGGCGCCTCCGGGTCGCCCGGATAGCGGCAGCCGTTGCCGAACTTGCCCATAGCGGCCTCACCTCCTAGCTTTCCTTTGCCTCGTGGCCTGAGCCTCGCCCAATAGGCCGTTGACCCGCTCCATGCCCTCACGCGCCTCGGCTATGAGGCATTGACGCTTTCCCGTGGCCTCGGCCTCCGCCGCCTCGATCTCTTTGAGGGTGTGCGTAGCGCTCCACCGTGAACGGCTGAGGGCATCGGGCATCCATTCGGCATGGATAGCGGCTCTAGCCCTCTCCATGCTCCCCGCTTTCCCTGAGCACGTATGAGCTTCGACCGTTCTCCCTCACGGCCTCCAGACCCGATGGCGGCAGGCCGACGGTTTTCATGCCGTGCCTGTCGCAGCTCGAAACGATTAGGCCTCTGCCGTCTATCCATGCCTTCACCGCCTCATGGCATACGGGGCACGGGGCGTGAAAGAACGTCTCGCCCGTCTCGAAAACGCCGGGGCCTCGCTCATAGTCGGTAGCCTCCTCGCTACTAGCCATTGGGCTTATAGGCCCATGGCTAGTAGCGGATAGGTCATAGCTAGTAGGTAGTAGTTTATAGCTATGCTGTGTGCACACCCCGTCTGGCACGGGGTGTGACACGGGGTGTGACACCCCCTCTCCAGCTGGGGGAACGTTGCCGTTCCCGTCCTCCAGCCACCCGGTGAGGTCTATGTCCCGCAGCATGTTGGCCTTTCGCCACGAGTCCTCGCGGGCGTCGCTGAGGCGGTCGGCGTTGGCGTCGAAATAGGCGCGGGGCACGCCGTCCAGATGGTCGGGGGACACGCCCGTGAACCAATAGTCGATGAGCGCGGCAAGGTAGGCGCACCGCTCACCCTCGTCCTCTATCCTGAGCGACGCGAGGTAGTCCCGCAGTTGAATCTTGTCGTATGCGCACGGGGGCTTGCCGCTCGCAATGCCCCGGTCTTTCCTCATGCGCCTGAGTGCCGCCGCCCGGCGCTCGACCTCTCGGCGGTACTCTGTCCGCTTTTCGCTATCCATCGTCCACCCCCACGAGTGCGAGGGCCGACTTGCGGGTTACGTAGACGCGCCGCCCTATGCGCACCTCGTCGAGCGTCCCATGTCTGATGAGGCGGCGAACGTCCCTCTCGCTGAGGTCGAGCACCGCGCCCGCCTGAGCCGACGTTATGAGCCTCCCCATGTTCACGGGCACGGGCCTAATGTCCTCGTTCCACACTGCCGCCGCCCCCTCTCTTTCGCCTCGCTATCTCGCGCCCGATGGCCTCGATACGGCCCCGCGCCCAAGCGCGGTAGGGCTGCCTGTACCCCTTAGCGGCTAGACGGGCCGTGAGGCGGTCTATCTCCTCGCCCATCTGCCGCCCGGTCATTCCCGGAACGTCGGCGTTCGCCGCGCACCTCGCGGCCTCCAGCGCCGTCCTGATCGGCCTCATGCGCCGCGCCCTAGATGAGGCCCGCGTATGCGAGCAGGCTGTCACGGTTGATGTTCCACTTGTTGCCCGTCTGAACGGCCTTGAGCTTGCCCGAGATACAGGCCCTCGTGATGGTCGTGCGCGAACGTCGGGCGATAACCTCGGCCTCGGCCACCACTAGCGGGTTCGGTAGTTCCGAAAAGCGCCCATCCCTTGCAAGCCCGGCGACGCTTTCGAGGTGTTCTTTGCTGCACATTATGGGTTGCCCCCTCCTAATCGAGTTGCTACTTAGACGCGTCTCGCATCGTTTTTAACTCAACGGGCGTGCGATATAAAACGGACGTTCTACCTGCGATTATTCGGTAGAACGTCCGTGATGCTTGGTATTCAGTTTGGTTTGCCGAACTTTCGGTATGTCGGGCTGTCCGTTTTTCGGCTAATGCGCACCGGGCGACGCCGCCGAGCGAGAAAAACCGAACGGGTTTTCTATTCGCCCTCGGCCTCGTTCGCTATTGCCATGTCCGTAGCTATCTCGGCTATAACCTCGCGTTGATGCTCCGTGAGATCGGGCCATGCGTCGAGCAGAACGGAGTACGGGGAAACCCACGGTTCGGGCGTCTCGTAGAACCCCGGACTAGCCATGCAGTCCACATCCAAGAGGCCCCGGATAAACTCTGTGTACCCCTCGGGCGTACCGCTCCAGTAGCTCTCGCAGTAGTTGACTATCCGAACGAGTTCCGGCGCTCTCACGAGTTCCGGCTTGGCCGCCCACTCGCTTACCCTAGAGTTTGACCTATGGCATACGTTCGCCAAAACGCCCTGTTTGACCCCGCAGGCCTCTCGTATGCGGCGAATGGCGTCCGTCCCCACCCCGAACCGGGGCAGCCTTAGCGGAAAGACGCCGTACCGCCTCATCCATGCAATAGCCTCCTCGTCTGTCTCGAAAGTATCGTGGAAATTGTCCGACTCTTTTCTCTTCGCTTTGTGTGCGTCCATCACGCCTCACCGCCCGACAAAACGGTTTGCATGGTCTGGGCCGCGCGTTGCTTGCCCTCGGCTGTCGCGTCGGCGTAAATGTTGAGCGTCATGGCGGCGTTCGAGTGCCCCATAGATGCTGAGATGGCCTTAATGTCCACGTGAGCGGCTACAGCCATGGTCGCGAACGTATGGCGCAGGTCGTGGAACGTCGGGCGGGTTCCCCTCGTCCCTTTCAGCTCCAGCGCCTCGGCAAGGTTGCGCCATCTCTGCCAAATCGTGTTTGGGCGCATGAAACCGCCACGAATGTCCCCGAGCACGTAGAGCGCCCCGGTGAACGGCACGCCCGCAGCGAGGCAGGCGGCCTCCATCTCATCGCGCCGGGCCACGAGGTCGGCGGCAAGCTCTGAGCCGAAATACACCGCGCGGGCGCTGCCGTCGTTCTTGGGGTCTTTGGCGTAGAACCTCGTTCCGTCGCGGCCTATGCTGTACTCCACCTTGAGCACGCCGCTATCGGTATCGACGTTCGCCCACCGGAGGCCGCATATCTCGCCCTCCCTCATGCCCGTGTATAGGGCGATTTTCACCCCGAGCATAGCCGGGGTCATGCCCGCCACCCTGAGCACCTCGCGCACGGTTCGCACGCCCTCGGCGGTAAGCGAGTTGGGGCGCGGGCGTCCGGCCTTGGGCGGCTTTACGCCTCGGGTCGGGTCTTTGCCCAACAAATCGGTATCGACGGCCTGATTACACGCAGACCGTAGCAGCGTGAGCGCCTTTTTCATCGTTCCGGGGGCGTATGTCTCGCCCATCTTGGCAACCCACGCCCTCACCATGTCCGGGTTGAGATCGGAAAGCGCCACCTCCCCGAGCAGCGGGGAAATGATGTTGTCGAGCAGACGCCCGTACTCGTTGAACGTTGACGGGTCGATACTCGGGCGCTTGCCGTCGATATAGCGGCGAACGTAGGCGGCCACGGTAAGCACCGTCTCCGGGTCGAACCCCAGAACCGCCAACGCCGCGCCCTCGCGCTGCCTCTGGTTCCACTCGGCCTCCATGGCCGCGCGCCATTCCTCCAGCTCTTTCTGGGCCGCGCGTTTCCCGGTGGCCTTGAGGGCCTTGGTCGTTTTCCTCCTCGCGCCGTCCTCGTCGATGTATTTCAGCGCCGCGCGGTATTTCCCGCCCCTGCTTTCGAGGTTCGCGGCTATGTAGTGCGTGTACTTCATGCGTGCTCCGTAGACCAAAACGTAGACCAAATGTAGACCAAATAGCGTGTACCTCTTTGGTCTACGTTGCACATTATGGCACATAACGCGCGTTTTACCTGCAACGTTAGTAACGCTTTTTATCTCTTTGAACACTTGCGTGTAAGATTCCCAAGCTGACACTCGCGGGTTCGAGTCCCGTTGCCCGCTCCAGTTAAGAGCACAAGCATGGCACCATCACGGTGCCGTGCTTTTTTCAATAAAGTGCCGGGACTCGAACCCGACAGGGTGCGAGCGTTAAGCAAACGCGAAGCGTTTGTAGCGAGCAGGCGAAGGCGCCGACAGGCGCCTGAAGCCGGTGCGGATTTGCGAAGCAAATACGCGGACGTCCCGTTGCCCGCTCCACCGAGCGCGGAAGACCTCGGGACGGCCAATTCAACAAAGTCTCCCCCATCGTCTCCGTGAATCCGAGGAGATCGCCGCAGCCGGTGCGCGTCCGCGACGCGGGCGCGCGGACGTCCCGTTGCCCGCTCCAATTCCAAAATGTTAGGTTAATGCCTGCTGCCCATACTTGCACCTGCGCACGGTACAATGGTTGGGGTACGACCAACGTGCCAATAACCAAAAAGGAGCCGCTATGATCGATCGCTATACCCGCCCGGAGATGGGACACATCTTCTCCCTCGAGAACAAGTACACCATTTGGCAGGAAATCGAGGTTCTGGCCTGCGAGGCCCAGGCGGAGCTCGGCAAGATCGGTATTTCCAAAGACGAGGCCCAGTGGATCCGCGACCATGCCAACTTTGAGAAGGCGAAGGTCGATGAGATCGAGGAAGTCACGCGCCACGACGTCATTGCCTTCCTGACCAACATGAAGGAGTACATCGATGCCGATGTTCCCGAGGGCGACCCCAAGCCCAGCCGCTGGGTTCACTATGGCATGACCAGCTCCGATCTGGGCGACACGGCCCTGTGCTACCAGCTCACCCAGGCCTGCGACCTGATCATCGAGGATGTCAAGAAGCTCGGCGAGATTTGCAAGCGTCGCGCCTTTGAGGAGCGCAACACGCTCTGTGCCGGCCGTACTCATGGCATCCATGCCGAGCCGATGACCTTTGGCATGAAGTTTGGCTCTTGGGCCTGGGAGCTCAAGCGCGATCTGGACCGTCTTGAGGATGCCCGCAAGAACGTTGCCTTTGGTGCCATCTCGGGCGCTGTCGGCACGTACAGCTCCATCGAGCCGTTTGTCGAGGAATATGTCTGCGAGCATCTGGGCCTGGTTCACGACCCGCTGTCCACGCAGGTTATTAGCCGCGATCATCACGCCTACCTCGCCGGCGTTCTTGCCACCACCGCGGCCACCTGTGAGCGCATCGCTACCGAGGTTCGCAATCTGCAGAAGACCGATACACTCGAGGCCGAGGAGCCGTTCCGTAAGGGTCAAAAGGGCAGCTCCGCCATGCCGCACAAGCGCAACCCGATCACCATGGAGAAGGTCTGCGGTCTGTCGCGCGTCGTGAAGTCCAACGCCCAGGTTGCCTTCGATAACGTCGCCCTGTGGCACGAGCGTGACATTTCGCACTCCTCTGCCGAGCGCGTTGCCCAGGCTGACAGCTTCATCGCCCTCGACCACATGTTCCAGTGCCTCATCCGCGTTATCGACGGCCTGCAGCTGTACCCTGCCCGCATGATGGCCAACCTCAATAAGACCCGCGGGCTCATCTTCTCCTCCAAGGTGCTGCTGGCCCTCGTCGACACGGGCATCACCCGCGAGGACGCGTACGCCATTGTGCAGGAGAACGCCATGGCAACCTGGCATGAGGTACAGGATTGTGTCTCCGGCCCCACCTTTAAAGAACGTCTCGAGGCCGACCCGCGCTGCACCGTTAGCCAGGAGAAGCTCGACGAGATTTTTGATCCGTGGGACTTCCTCACCCGTATCGACACGGTCTTTGATCGTCTGGAGCAGCTGAGCTTCGAGTAGGTTCGGGCATAACGTTAGCTTTTTAGGGCGCTTTGCTGGTAATGTGTGTTGCCGGCAAAGCGCCTCGTTGCATTTAGGGAAAGACGGGGATAATAGTCGTCTCGAATAACATTCTGAGAGGGGATCGCATGATTTCGTTTGATTACAAGCCTCAAGGCGTGTGCGCTCGCAATATTCACCTTGACCTTTCCGATGACGGCAACAAGGTGATGGGCGTTGAGTTTACCGGCGGCTGCGACGGCAATCTCAAGGCTATCTCCAAGCTGGTCGAGGGCGCTCCTGCCGATCGCGTAATCGAGGTTCTCGCCGGTAATACCTGCGGTATGAAAAAGACCTCCTGCGCCGACCAGCTTACACGCGCTATCGAGGCCGCTCGCGCCGAGATCGCCTAATGGGTATCGCCGATCACATCAAGAACGGAATATCGCGTCGCGGCTTTGTGCTCGGTGGGGCTGCCGCGGGCGCTGCCACGTTGCTTGCCGGATGCTCGAAAAAAACGGGCACCAGCGATGACGCCGCCGGCGAGCCGCAGGTTATCAAGGACGATTCCAAAATCATCTCGATTACGGATGAGTACGAGGCAGTCGACATCGATCTTGAGCCGGCGGCGTCGTGGACGCTGCCGCTGGGTACGCTGCTGTACTACTGCGACGGCGATTACGCCGCGGCGATGATGGCGCCCGCATCGGCACTGCACGCCAACACACTCGGTGTGCTTAACCTGGGCGATGGCTCGCTTACCACATTAATCGAGGATCCTATCGAGGGCACGGGATATGCATTCTACGATGTCCGTGCCGGCGACGGCGTATTCGCGTGGGTTGAGATGAACTTTGCCAATTCATCGTGGAAGCTCTACGCTCAAAATCTGTCGGGCGCTTCGCTCTCTGGCGACGTGGTTGAGCTCGATCGAGGTGGCAAGGACTATGATCCGCCCCTGTTTACGGCGTTCGGGTCATCGGTTATCTGGTATAAAATGCCTTCGGCAGGCGGCAATAAAACGAGTAGTGATTCGTTTTGCTATCGTCGCTCGCTTGATGAATCCAAGGCCGAGGCAATTTGGAAATCGACGGGCCGCTTTGCGTCGGCCCCGCGAGCGAGCGACGGCATTTTGACCATCTCGCCGCGTGTCCGCAACGACGAGGGCGTCTACTACGGCATAACGGCAATCGATCTGACCGACGGCAACAACACCAAGCGTGCCCAGCTGGTCCTCCCTTCGTCAGTCTCGCCTTTCGAGGCCGTATATATGGGCGATACCTTCGTGTTTTCTATCGAGGCGGCCTATAGCGGCGTGGGCAGCCTGGGCAACATGGGCACATATATCGGTAATGAGGGAGGGCCGTACCTTTTCCTGTCACGCGAGCCGCTCGCATGTGCGGCTGGCAAGAAGAATAAATACCTTGTTAAGGTACAGGCGTCGCATTTTCTGATCGACACCTCTACCAAGACCTATGGCTCGCTACTGTCGCCCGACCGCGCTTTGGAGTATGGCGATTATCCAGCTACGGCGGGAAAATCGGACTCATTCCTTACGTACGCCACGGTGCGCAACAGCCAGGGTATACCAGAGACGGTCACTGCACGCCTGTTCTCTCTTTAAGCTTAGAGGGGTTAAAAAGGCGCCAACAGGGGAATAAACGCGTTGTAATTGTGAGTACCGCCCGCCGAGCTGCCGCGTCATAGCGGCATCCGGCGGGCTCGGGTGCGTTAAAATGGGCTTGTTCTTAGCTAATTGAGACAGGGGGGCCGTGTTATGGCTTCAGATGCAAAAAAGATTCTGCTGGTCGAGGATGAGAAGGCAATCCGTGACGCCGTCGCTGCCTATCTCGAGCGCGAAGGCTACTGGGTTGTGGGCGTCGGCGACGGCCAGTCCGCGATCGAGGAGTTCGAGAAGCATCAGTTCGACCTGGTCGTGCTCGACCTTATGCTCCCCAAGATCCCCGGCGAGCGCGTTTGCCGCACCATTCGCGATACCTCGGATGTCCCCATCATCATGCTAACGGCTAAGGGCGAGATCGAGGACCGTATTATCGGTCTTGAGCTCGGCGCCGACGACTATCTGATTAAGCCGTTCTCGCCGCGCGAGCTCGTCGCCCGCGTTCGCGCTCTGTTCCGCCGTGCCCATCAGGCCGATGAGCCCGCCGTCGAGGTACTCGACTTCGGCGATCTAGTTATCGATATCTCGGGCCACAAGATCTTGGTCGAGGGCAAGGAAGTCGATCTGACGGCTTCCGAGTTCAAGCTACTCACCACGCTTGCTCGCCATCCCGGCCGTGTCTACAACCGTATGGAGTTGGTCGAGAAGGTGCTTGGGTACGACTTTGAGGGTTACGAGCGCACCATCGATAGCCACGTGAAGAACCTTCGCGCCAAGCTGGGCGATGATCCCAAGAAGCCCAAGTGGCTCTACACCGTCCATGGTGTCGGCTATCGTTTCGAGGCTCCGGCCAAGACCGATAAGTCGGGCGAGAAATAGGGAAATCACATATGACACCTGCGCGCTTTGAAATCGGACAAAAGCACAAGCAGGAGAGCGAGGCGGGTTCCAAGGCTAGTTGGAACACGCCTCGTTCCGATTCACGGCCAACGATGAGCTATCCCTCGCGCATGGCACTTGCTTTTGCTCTGACATCGCTCATGACGGTATTGGTGCTGGTGGGCGTTGTCTCTGTTGTGTGGGGCACGGTCTTTTCGGATTACACGCGCTCCAATATCGTCGAAATCGCAAATTCCGCTGCCGAGAAGTTGGCAACCTCATATGAGGAAAACGGCTCTTGGACCGCGGGAGAACTGCGCACGGTCGCAACGTCGAGTTTGGTTTCCGACGATCTGAGCATGCAGGTCGTCAACAAAAAGGGCGTTGTCGTCTATGACGACTCATGGCCTTCGGCAAGTGCGACCGCCGATGTGCGCGAGAGCGAATCGCCGTCGAGCAGCTCGAGCGGTAAAAAAGCAGCGCATAGCCCGGTCTCGTCAGCGCCCACCGACTCCGATAGCGTTGCCAACGTCGAAATCGTTACGTCCTCTGGCGAACATGTCGGACAGGTAAAGCTATGGGCCATCGGCTCCGACGCCCTGCTCACCAAGGCAGATTCTGCGTTTAGGGAGAAGACCTTTAACGCCATGGCCCTTGCCGCGGTTGTTGCGGTCTGCATCTCGGTTGTTATCGGATCGTTCGTGTCGCGCATGCTCACCAAGCCGATTCATCGTATTACCAGCACCGCCAAGCAGATTCGCGACGGCGATTTGTCCGCTCGTACGGGCTTGCGCGGCGATGACGAAATCGATCAGCTGGGAGAGACCTTCGACGAGATGGCCACCTCACTCGAGAAAGATATGAAGCACGAGAAGCGCCTGACCTCTGAAGTTGCCCACGAGCTGCGCACGCCGCTCATGGCCATGCTTGCAACGGTCGAGGCTATGCAAGACGGTGTGTATCCCACCGACGACGAACACCTGGAGACGGTCGCTTCCGAGACGCGTCGCCTGGCTCGTCTGGTGCAGCAGATGCTCGACCTATCGCGTATGGAAAACAGCACGGCTCCGCTCAATCTAGAACCGGTGGACATGGTTCCGTTCGTGCGATCGATTGTGAACGGCCAGGAGCGTCTGTTTGCCGACCGTGACCTTCGTCTTCGCTTTGCAGATGAAACCCAGGGGCACGACGATGTCGTCGAAGCCGATCCCGACATGATCACGCAATGCGTCATCAACCTCATGAGCAACGCCATGCGCTACACCCCCGAGGGCGGTTGGGTTGTGGTGTCGGTGCTCAGTGACCGCAGACATGTCAGTATTGCCGTTTCGGATACAGGCATCGGTATTGCCAAGGACGATCTGTCGCGCATCTTCGGGCGGTTTTGGCGCGCCGATGCCAGCCGCGCCCGCGAAGCTGGCGGCCTGGGCGTTGGCCTCGCCGTGACCAAGCAGATCGTCGAGCGTCACCATGGCTACATATCCGTGGAGTCGGAGCTTGGAAAGGGTACGACTTTTACAATTCATCTGCCCCGCGAGCACACGGCAGACGCGGCATCTACTACAATGGAGCACTAGCTTTTCGCTATTCGGTGAAGGAGGGGCCGCGTCCCTGCCGCTCCGAGTTTGCGAAAACATGCGGGAAAGAACCCGCATTTCTGTCGTATTTAGGTAAGGAGTGACTCACGTGACAACGATGGAGCGTCGTCCGGATTCCCGTGGCAAGGTTCGTGATATTTACGATGCCGGTGAAAACCTGCTGATGGTCGCCACCGACCGCATTTCTGCGTTCGACTTCATTCTTCCCGACGAGATTCCGTTTAAGGGAGAGGTACTCAATCGCATCTCGGCATTCTGGTTCGATAAGTTTGCCGACATCGTCCCCAACCATCTCGTTTCCATCGACCCGGCGGATTTCCCCGAGGAGTTTGCTGAGTATCGTGACTACCTCGCTGGCCGCGCTATGCTGGTTAAGAAGGCCCAGACGATTCCTATCGAGTGCATCGTCCGCGGCTATCTGACCGGTTCGGGCAAGAAGACCTACGACGAGAACGGCACCGTCTGCGGTATCCAGCTGCCTGAGGGCCTGACCGAGGCCTCCAAGCTTCCCGAGCCGCTGTTCACGCCGTCCACGAAGGCCGAGATCGGTGACCACGACGAGAACATCTCGTTCGAGCGTTGCTGCGAGATCGTGGGCGAGGACATCGCCACGCAGATTCGCGACCTTTCCCTCAAGATCTACAAGGCTGCCGCCGAGTACGCCGCGACCCGTGGCATCATCATCGCCGACACTAAGTTTGAGTTTGGTGTCATAGATGGCAAGGTCACGCTGATCGACGAGTGCCTCACGCCCGACTCCAGCCGTTTCTGGCCTGCTGCCAGCTACGAGGAGGGCAAGATCCAGCCTAGCTACGACAAACAATTCGTCCGCAATTGGCTCAAGGCCAACTGGGATATGACGGGGGAGACCCCGCACCTGCCCGCCGAGGTCATCGATGGCACGTCCGAGCGCTATCGCGAGGCCTTCCAGATCATCACGGGCTCCCAGTTCACAAGCATGAAGGAGAACGCATAAGTGAGTACCCGTAGCGCCACGAACAAGCGCACGCAATCCCACGAAGTTACCGGGGTTGCGCGCAAGTCCGCCGCATCTGCTAAGCCCGCCCGCCAGGCGGCGAGCTCCGTTCGCGTCGTGCCGGCTTCGTCTAAGGCACGCCGCAAAGAGCTCGAGAAGGGTGAGAACCTCGAGGGCCTCTCTAAAGAGGAGAAGCGCGCCCGCAAGGCTAAGCAGCGCGCCAAGGAGGACCGCATCTACACGGTGTCGAATATCCTCCTCAAGCAGGACGAGGACTACACCAAGCGCCGTCGTATCTGGTGGGCCGTGCTCGCCATCGGCATGGTACTCGTCGTGGCAATTTGGGCTTCGCTCTACTTCGCTCCCAGCGGCACGGTGTCCAGTCCCGTCCAGATGGTCGGCATTGTTTTGTCCTATGTCATCATCTTAGGTGACTTTATCTACGACTTCGCTCGTATTCGTCCCTTGCGCAACATGTACCGCGCGCAGGCCGAGGGCATGTCCGAGAACAAGCTCAACGCTCTTATCGAGCGCGCAGCTGCCGAGGAGGATAAGAAGGACTCCAAGAAGAAGTAGCGTTTGCATACATACTTATCGCTAAGATATAAGGCGCGTCGTTTTTGCGGCGCGCCTTTTTACTGTTCTATAGATAGATGGAGTGGCACATGATTCGAGCTGCCCTGACGGTCGAAGAGGCCTTGGAGGGTATGAAGTCCCTGGAGCCCAAGATTAAAAACTATGCGCGCCTGGTTGTCCGCAAGGGCGTAAACGTTAAGCCCGGCCAGGAAGTCGTCGTTCAGTCTCCGGTCGAGTGCGCGCCGTTTGCGCGCGTGGTGGTCGCGGAGACCTATGCCGCCGGCGCCGGCCACGTGACGGTCATTTGGGCCGACGATGCCGTGACGAGGCTCACGTACGAGCATGTCGAGAAAGGCTATTTTGAGCAGACGCCCGAGTGGAAGCGCCTGCAGCTGGATTCCCTGGCCCAGGACGGTGCCTGCTTTATCTTTATCGAGGGTGCGGACCCTGCCGCCCTTAAGGGCATCGATCCCGCTAAGCCCGCTGCAGCTTCTAAGGCAAGGAACACGCAGTGCAAAGTTTTCCGCCGTGGACTGGATTACAACATCAATCCGTGGTGCATCGCCGGCGCTCCGGTCGTGGCTTGGGCGCGCGAGGTGTTCCCGGGAGACGCCGATGAGGTTGCAATCTATAAGCTGTGGAATGCGATTCTGCACACCGCTCGCGCCGATGGCCAGGACCCAGAGAGCGACTGGGAACTCCATGACGCCGCATTCGAAAAGAACCTGCGTTTCCTGAACGACAATCGTTTCGACCGCCTGCATTACACCGCGGCAAATGGAACCGATCTGACGATTGGCATGACGAAGGGTCACGAGTGGGCCGGTGGCAAGGGCAAGACGCTCGATGGGCACCCCTTCTTCCCCAACATTCCCACCGAGGAAGTCTTCACTTCGCCCGATCGTATGCGCGCCGACGGTATCGTGTACTCGGCCATGCCGCTCATCCACCACGGCAATAAAGTCGACGATTTTTGGATTAAGTTCGAGAGCGGCCGCGTGGTGGGCTACGACGCCCGCGTGGGCAAGGCAACGCTCGCAAGTATCATCGATACTGACGAGGGCGCTGCTCACCTGGGAGAGGTCGCGCTCATTTCCAAGAACACGCCGATCCGCGAAAGTGGTGTTCTGTTCTACGATACGCTCTATGACGAGAACGCTAGCTGCCATCTCGCGCTAGGTGTCGGTTTCCCCGAATGTATCGAGGGTGGGTATGACATGTCCAAGGAGGAGCTCCTGGAGCATGGCGTTAACGTCTCGAGCACGCACGTCGATTTTATGATCGGCACGGACGACATCGATATTACGGGCATTACGCCTGATGGACGTGAAGTTGTGATTTTCCAGAACGGCCAATGGAGTTGGGAATAGTCCCAGACCGTGGTACAATGCCACCCGCGGGCCGTTAGCTCAGCTGGCAGAGCAGGGGACTTTTAATCCCAAGGTCCAGGGTTCGAACCCCTGACGGCCCACCATAGAAAAGAAAGCGATCGACTCCGGTTGGTCGCTTTTTTGTTGCCGCGGCACGGGTTCGAACCCGAAAGGGCGCGGAGATGAGGAAACGCGTGAGCGTTTGCCAGCGCAGCGCGCAAGGCGCGAAAGCGCCGCAGCGGCCGCCTACGAAGCAGGCTGAACCCCTGACGGCCCACCATAGAATAGAAAAGCGACTGGCGGATGCCGTCCGCTTTTTTGTTGCCGGTGCACGGGTTCGAACCCGTATCTATCTATATATAAGAACGCTTGGCGAACAAAACCCGCCTTTTACCGATGGGAAACAAATAGCTGATGCCTTTGGAGTAAAGTAGCGCTCCAGAGATGACCGATGTCTCAATACTCATAAAACAGCTGGTCATCGCCAATATCAGAAGCCAATGCTTCAGTTTAAACCTCAGTGATGCGACTGGGGGACCTATTCATTTGTGAACAAAATATGGAGTGCGCGATTCCCGCCCCCGGCGCCCCTCCGGTCTGGCAATATATCTCCTTGCCGCGCGGCCCGGTCGGACCGGATCGGCCGCGGGGGCGTGCACCTTGAGAACCGGATACTGCGAGGATGGACACTTACTTCAGTGTCGCATCCGGGCAGACATCGAACCATTTGAAATGGTCTAACTTGGATTTGTTTTTCGCAAGGCCGCCGAGAGGCGGCCCCGAGAAATTCCTTTTCCTATCTAGTAGAACCATATGAATCGAACGGAACCGATCAGCTGATAGTTGTGAGGACCGGACGGGCTCGAAGCCCAGAATATTTGGACGGAGAGTTCGATCCTGGCTCAGGATGAACGCTGGCGGCGCGCCTAACACATGCAAGTCGAACGGCACCCACCTCCGGGTGGAAGCGAGTGGCGAACGGCTGAGTAACACGTGGAGAACCTGCCCCCTCCCCCGGGATAGCCGCCCGAAAGGACGGGTAATACCGGATACCCCGGGGTGCCGCATGGCACCCCGGCTAAAGCCCCGACGGGAGGGGATGGCTCCGCGGCCCATCAGGTAGACGGCGGGGTGACGGCCCACCGTGCCGACAACGGGTAGCCGGGTTGAGAGACCGACCGGCCAGATTGGGACTGAGACACGGCCCAGACTCCTACGGGAGGCAGCAGTGGGGAATCTTGCGCAATGGGGGGAACCCTGACGCAGCGACGCCGCGTGCGGGACGGAGGCCTTCGGGTCGTAAACCGCTTTCAGCAGGGAAGAGTCAAGACTGTACCTGCAGAAGAAGCCCCGGCTAACTACGTGCCAGCAGCCGCGGTAATACGTAGGGGGCGAGCGTTATCCGGATTCATTGGGCGTAAAGCGCGCGTAGGCGGCCCGGCAGGCCGGGGGTCGAAGCGGGGGGCTCAACCCCCCGAAGCCCCCGGAACCTCCGCGGCTTGGGTCCGGTAGGGGAGGGTGGAACACCCGGTGTAGCGGTGGAATGCGCAGATATCGGGTGGAACACCGGTGGCGAAGGCGGCCCTCTGGGCCGAGACCGACGCTGAGGCGCGAAAGCTGGGGGAGCGAACAGGATTAGATACCCTGGTAGTCCCAGCCGTAAACGATGGACGCTAGGTGTGGGGGGACGATCCCCCCGTGCCGCAGCCAACGCATTAAGCGTCCCGCCTGGGGAGTACGGCCGCAAGGCTAAAACTCAAAGGAATTGACGGGGGCCCGCACAAGCAGCGGAGCATGTGGCTTAATTCGAAGCAACGCGAAGAACCTTACCAGGGCTTGACATATGGGTGAAGCGGGGGAGACCCCGTGGCCGAGAGGAGCCCATACAGGTGGTGCATGGCTGTCGTCAGCTCGTGTCGTGAGATGTTGGGTTAAGTCCCGCAACGAGCGCAACCCCCGCCGCGTGTTGCCATCGGGTGATGCCGGGAACCCACGCGGGACCGCCGCCGTCAAGGCGGAGGAGGGCGGGGACGACGTCAAGTCATCATGCCCCTTATGCCCTGGGCTGCACACGTGCTACAATGGCCGGTACAGAGGGATGCCACCCCGCGAGGGGGAGCGGATCCCGGAAAGCCGGCCCCAGTTCGGATTGGGGGCTGCAACCCGCCCCCATGAAGTCGGAGTTGCTAGTAATCGCGGATCAGCATGCCGCGGTGAATGCGTTCCCGGGCCTTGTACACACCGCCCGTCACACCACCCGAGTCGTCTGCACCCGAAGTCGCCGGCCCAACCGTCAAGGGGGGAGGCGCCGAAGGTGTGGAGGGTGAGGGGGGTGAAGTCGTAACAAGGTAGCCGTACCGGAAGGTGCGGCTGGATCACCTCCTTTCTAGGGAGATACATTCTTAGAGAGACAAACTTTAACTCGAATGGAGGGCAGGAGCCCGTCCGGTGGATGTCGCCCGCGATGGAGTCCCCGCAGCACCCGGTCCCCGGGGTCGCACCCGCGTACCTTGAGAGCCGCATAGCGATAGGAGAGAGATGGAAGAGAATCCTCTTCCAGACTCGATTCTTTTCTGCGATTTATCAGACAGAATGATAGCAATCATTCATCCGATCCAAACAAGAGGAATTCACTTATTAATGAGTGAGGAGCATCTGATCGCGAGCACAGTGAAACAGACTGTGCCGCGGTATGAGATACCCGAATTGCGACATACGAGCGCTATTCATGATATCGATTAATTTTTATTAGCGACACGTGGATATCCCGCGGGCCCGATGCGGTCCCGCAAGATACCACGGGCGCACGGCGGATGCCTTGGCACAGGGAGCCGATGAAGGACGCGGCAAGCTGCGATAATCCCCGGCGAGGAGCACACATCCTTCGACCCGGGGGCCTCCGAATGGGCGAACCCATGCACAGAGGTGTGCATATCCCCGGCCCGAACACATAGGGCCGGGGAGGACAACCCGGGGAACTGAAACATCTAAGTACCCGGAGGAGAGGAAATCAATCTCGAGACTCCCCGAGTAGCGGCGAGCGAAAGGGGACCGATGGCCAAACCGTCGAGCGGGCATACCCGGCAGGGGTTCCGCCGACGGGGTTGCAGGGCCGCGCATCCGGGGGCTGCCGCCCCCGGGCGCAGGTCCGGCTGGGGAGCGGAACGGCATGGGAGGGCCGGCCGCAGCGGGTGACAGCCCCGTACGCGAACCCAGACCGGACGGCGCGACGCGGTCCCTGAGTAGGGCCGGGCACGTGAAACCCGGTCCGAACCTGGGTGGACCACCATCCAAGCCTGAGTACTACCCTGTGACCGATAGCGCACCAGTACCGTGAGGGAAAGGTGAAAAGCACCCCGGGAGGGGAGTGAAACAGTACCTGAAACCGTGCGCCCACGAGCAGTCGGAGCACCTTTATGGTGTGACGGCGTGCCTTTTGTAGAATGAGCCAGCGAGTCGCTGGCGCGGGGCGAGGTTAACCGAAAGGGAGCCGGAGCGAAAGCGAGCCTTAACAGGGCGACTTGAGTCCCGCGCCGCGGACGCGAAGCCGGGTGAGCTATCCGTGGGCAGGCTGAAGCGGGGGTAAGACCCCGTGGAGGGCCGAACGCACGTCGGTTGAAAACGGCGGCGATGACCTGCGGATAGGGGTGAAAGGCCAATCAAACCCGGAGATATCTCGTTCTCCCCGAAATAGCTTTAGGGCTAGCGTCGCGCGTTCACCGCCGGAGGTAGAGCACCGGATGGACGAGGGGGCTTCGCCGCCTACCGAATCCAACCGAACTCCGAATGCCGGCGGCCCAGAGCGCGGCAGTCAGAGCATGTGGGCTAAGCTGTGTGCTCGAGAGGGAAACAGCCCGGACCGCCCGCTAAGGTCCCCAAGTTCCAGCCGAGTGGCAAAGGATGTGCGTCCGCCCAGACAACCAGGATGTTGGCTTAGAAGCAGCCATCCATTCAAAGAGTGCGTAACAGCTCACTGGTCGAGTGGACATGCGCCGACAATACACGGGGCTAAGCTGGACACCGAAGCGGCGGGATTTTGATTTTCAGAATCGGTAGGGGAGCTTCCCATGGGCGGAGAAGCCGGAGGGCGACCGACGGTGGAGCGCATGGGAGTGAGAATGCTGGCATGAGTAGCGAGAGACGAGAGAGTAACTCGTCCGCCGTGAACCCGAGGTTTCCTGGGCAAGGCTAATCCTCCCAGGGTCAGTCGGGGGCTAAGGCGAGGCCGGTAGGCGTAGCCGACGCGCAGCAGGCAGACATTCCTGCACCGCGCACGCGGCGCTACGACCGACGGGGCGACGGATGGGGGTGGCTCGGCGGGGTTCTGGACGTCCCCGTGATGGAGCGCGGCCCGCGGACCAGGGAAATCCGGTCCGCATCGAGGGCGAGGCTCCGGACGAAGCGACTGAGCGAAGCGAGTGAGCCCGAGGTCCCTAGAAAAACCCCTAGGCAGGCGCGTGCGCGCCCGTACCGCAAACCGACACAGGTGGGTGGGTAGAACATACCGAGGCGATCGGGTCAACCATGGTCAAGGAACTCGGCACAATGGCCCCGTAACTTCGGGAGAAGGGGTGCCCGCGCGTACGTGAACGGACTTGCTCCGGGAGCGGAGGCGGGCCGCAGTGGAGAGGCCCAAGCGACTGTTTACCAAAAACACAGGACTCTGCAGAAGCCGCAAGGCGACGTATAGGGTCTGACGCCTGCCCGGTGCCGGAAGGTCACGCGGAGGAGTTAGCCGATTCGGCGAAGCCCCGAAGCCAAGCCCCGGTAAACGGCGGCCGTAACTATAACGGTCCTAAGGTAGCGAAATTCCTTGTCGGGTAAGTTCCGACCTGCACGAAAGGCGCAACGACTTGGGCGCTGTCTCGACCATGGACCCGGTGAAATTGCACTGGTCGTGAAGATGCGACTTACCCGCGGAAGGACGGAAAGACCCCGTGAACCTTCACTGCAGCTTGGCATTGGCCGCTGGTCCCGCGTGTAGAGGATAGGCAGGAGGCATCGATCCGGAGGCGCCAGCCCCCGGGGAGCCGCCCTTGGAATACTGCCCTCGCGCGACCGGCGTCCTAACCCGAGGCCGTCAACCGGCTCGGGGACCGTGCCAGGCGGGCAGTTTGACTGGGGCGGTCGCCTCCTAAAGGGTAACGGAGGCGCGCGAAGGTCCGCTCGGGACGGTCGGCAACCGTCCTTTTGAATGCAAGAGTACAAGCGGGCTTGACTGCGAGGCCCACAAGCCGAGCAGGTGCGAAAGCAGGCTCTAGTGATCCGGCGGCCCCGAGTGGGTGGGCCGTCGCTCAACGGATAAAAGGTACTCCGGGGATAACAGGCTGATCTTGCCCAAGAGTCCACATCGACGGCAAGGTTTGGCACCTCGATGTCGGCTCATCGCATCCTGGGGCTGGAGCAGGTCCCAAGGGTACGGCTGTTCGCCGTTTAAAGCGGTACGCGAGCTGGGTTCAGAACGTCGTGAGACAGTTCGGTCCCTATCCTCCGTGGGCGCAGGAGAATCGATGGAGGCTGCCCCCAGTACGAGAGGACCGGGGTGGACGCACCTCCGGTGAACCGGTTGTCGACCAACGGCACGGCCGGGTAGCCGCGTGCGGCGCGGATAACCGCTGAAGGCATCTAAGCGGGAAGCCGTTCCAGGGATTAGTTCTCCTTCCGGTAAGGGCCCAGGTAGACTACCTGGTCGATAGACGGCAGGTGCAAGGCTGGCGACAGCCTCAGCCGAGCCGCACTAATCGCCCGAGCTCTTCCGGAACCGCACCTCGCGGCCCGCGGGACCCAGCGCTTGCGCGGTCCGGGCACGAGGATGCCCCCGAGTCATCTTTCCTATACGCCATGCGGCCCCCAGGGCACGCGAGAGAGACACCGGACACCGTAACGGTGGGCGCCGCCCACCGGTCAGCGGCCATAGCATGGGGGGCACGCCCGGTCCCGTTCCGAACCCGGAAGCTAAGCCCCATCGCGCCGAGAGTACTGCGGGGCCAGCCCGTGGGAGGCCAGGGCGCCGCTGACCGGTGGACGGCACCGGGCCGTCGGATGACTTTGAGAAGGGGGAGGCCTCGCGGTCTCCCCCTTTTTTGCGTTTGGTCGATATGCGCTAAACGCCTCTATGGCTTAAAAGCCTTCTCTATTTGAAGAAAACAAAATAAACGACCAGTGCGATTGCCACGCTGGCAATGATCAACAGCGCGATTTGGAGACGGTGCTGTTTGCGCCGTCTGTTTGACGATGTAAATATCGATTTCCCCTGCTTAGGCGTCTCAAGATAGCGGGCGGAATGCGTTAGAGTTTGCTTGGGACGGGGCCCTCTGCGATGTTGCTGGGTGGGTGTTTGTGTTTGCTCCTGGTTGCATGCGCTGTTTTTGGATAAGGGGGCATCTTTGAGATACACCGGATCGCTCGAGGCGACTCCCATGTGTCTGCGACCTGATTGAGCTTCTTCAAGGGTTTGATAACGATTGCGAGTTACATACTCAGGTTCTGCATCGTCAATAGGATCTTGGGAAATATGGGGACGATGGTAGCGTCTGGGCTGTGAATAAGCGGAACTATCGTTCTGCAGCGGCTCATACGAATTGTCGGAGGTCTGATCGTCCATGATGCCCTTAGGTTGTCATTAACAACGTGTATGCGCTCATTGTAAGCCCCTCGCTCCGTTTTGACAGGTGCGTATATGGTATTCATAGCGCGGTTCAAAGAACCTTTATCTCGTTAAAACCTTAGTCACAAAGACTTAGATATGCTTATAGAAAGAGACTTAAAAAACTTTATAGCAAAATGTATATATACGTGACCGTTGGGCATATATAAGAGCGTCAAAAGAAGTCCCTGCCACCTGGAAGATGGCTCGGCAGTCCCTAAAAGGAGTGGTAGTCATGGCAAGCATGGTTCCTTATCGTTCGGTCTTTGGTGTTCGTCCCTCTGCTAGCTCGTTGTTTGACCTCTTTGATGATATGACCGATCTGGCAAACAACTCGATCGCCTCTAAGGCGTTCCCCGTTGATGTTGAGGACAAGGGCGACGGGTACGAGGTCAAGGCCTATTTGACTGGCGTCGCCAAGGATGACATCGATGTTGAGCTCAATGAGGGTCGTCTTTCCATTTGCGTGAATGTCGAGGAGAGCGAAGAGAACGAGGGCAAGAACTTCCTGCAGAAGGAGTTTAGCTCGTACAGCGCGACGCGCGGTGTGTATCTGAAGGATGCTTCGAGCGAGGGCCTTTCTGCAAAGTACGCTGACGGCATCCTTACCGTTACGGTTCCTAAGATTGTCGAGAAGAAGAACGTTACGAAGATTTCCATCGACTAACGCTATCGGCTATTAGCATCGGTGCCTGCGTTAAGGGGGCTGGGAAGTGATTCCCGGCCCCCCCCTTTCTATTTGGCTGGCCTATTGAATGGTCATGGGCCGATATTGCCCGGCGGGACGTATTGTGAGTTTATGCAGCCCCTCAACGCGGGTGGCGGCGCTGCCAAGCTCGTTGTCGAGTGTTGCGCCGAGGGAGCTTGCGTAGCTTTTGACGGTCAGGCTTGGGCGATTGTTGTCTTGGCTAATGTGCATCGCGATAAGTTGCTCGGTGCGATCGGTTACCAACGCGCGTGCGGCATCGGCGGCCTGATCGTTGGAGAGATGTCCTTTTACAGACAGGATACGTTCCTGAAGAAAGCGAGGATAGTCGCCTTGACGCAGTATGGTTACATCGTGGTTGCTTTCGAGTGCGAGAATGCGACAGTCCTTGAGCGTATCGATGGCATGCTTCGACAGTTCGCCGGTGTCGGTGGCAAAGCCAACCGAATCGCCCTGAGCGTCAAAACGGTAGCCGACGGGATTGACGACGTCGTGGGATGTCGAATACGTTTGAATGTGGACTCCGGCAATAGAGAGGGTGTCACCTGGGTCAAATTCCTCAACAGGCAGATGTGCGAGGCTTTCTTTTGATGTGAGCGTGCCTCTACTGGAAAAGATCGGGCCATTCCAATGCTTACACCATACCTCAAGCCCCTTAATGTGGTCGCTGTGCTCATGGGTGACAACAAGGGCGGACACGTCGTCTGCCGAAAGGCCGAGCTCCGCCATGCGTTTGAGCGTCTCGCGGCGAGACAGTCCGTCATCGACCATAATGAGCCCCTGCGGGCCCTCGATGAGTGCGCAGTTGCCTTTAGAGCCACTGCCGAGGATATGAAGGTGCAGGCGAGACATAAGATTCCAAAGGATACAATGGGTGCGGACGAATAGAGGAGGAAGCGAATGCCGACGGTATCACAGCATTACGGACACCATGCCGCGCCTGGGGCAGTCGATGAGACCCGGACGAGGCAGCAGGCTGCTCCTGTCGTGCTCATGGTATCAGGCGGTGCGGACTCAACGGCACTGCTTCTTATGGCGTGCACATCAAAGCTGGATATCCAAGATGGACGCGGCGTTGCCCCCATTGCTCGCGAGCGCCTGCATGTGCTGCATGTAAACCATCATCTACGAGGCAAGGCGTCCGATGGCGACGAGGCCTTTGTGCGTGAGCTTTGCGCGCAATATGGTTTGCCGCTGTGCGTTGAGCACGCTTATTTTGATGGGGAGTCGGGCAATATCGAGGCGGCGGCGCGCGAGGTGCGTTATGCAGCGGCGCGAAGGTATGTTCGCAAACTATGTGCCAAGACGGGGGCGCCGAGAACGGCGGCGCGCATCTGTACTGCCCATACCTCTTCGGACCGCGCGGAAACATTTTTGATGAACGCTATTAAGGGGTCGGGTCCAGCTGGGCTTTCGAGCATTCCCCGCCGAAGGAATATCGTGGTGCGTCCCTTGCTCGACCTAACTCATGGCGAGCTCGTGGGCTATCTGCAGATACATGGTCAGCCGTGGCGTGAAGACGAGAGCAACGAGGATATCTCGTATCTGCGAAACTACGTGCGCCATCGGGTAATGCCAGTGGTGGCACAGCGTAACGCGAGCGTGTGCAAGACGATTGGCGCCGCCTGCGAGATCCTTGGTGACGAAGATGCGTTTCTATCCCAGCTGTCGGCACAAGCGTTTCGAAGCTGTTTGCGCAAAGAGGCGGCGGGCGCGCTGGTGCTCGATGCCAGGCGCCTTGCTGCGGCCGAGGTAGTGATTGCGCGGCGCATCGTGCGATTGGCGATTAAACGCATCGATCCGGACGCTCGTCCAGAGATGCGACATGTGGAGCGAGTCCTTTCCTGCGTTGCCGAGGGCGCCGGCTCGGTCACGCTTCCGGCGGGAATTGACGCGCGCGTTGAATTTGGCATGTTGGCGTTTAAGGCGCCGGCGGCTCGTGAGGGCCTGGTCGCGGATTGGATCACCATACCCGGGCGTTTGCCGCTGGGCGGGGGACGCATGCTGGTCGCAGAACCGATGGCCGTTGAGCCGGGATGCGATATCGTGCGCCGTGCCCGTGAGCTTGCGGCTGCCGGGGAAGTGACGGCTTTGGTGGACGCGGCTGCCCTGGGTTTTGCCGACAGCGATAGTGAGCGGATCCTGGCAGGCTCGCGTGGCGAGATCCCTGCCGAGGCGCGATTGGCGCGCCTGTGGGTGGACGGTCCCGCACCGGGAGACGTGATGTGCCCGTTAGGAATGAGTGGTCGAAGCAAGAAGGTATCCGACTTGCTAGGAGAGGCTCGCATTCCCGTTTCCGAGCGCGCCGGCGTGCCCATGGTGAGGACGGCGCCGGGGGGTGCCGTGGTGTGGGTCGCCGGAGTTCGCGCGGACGAGCGTTTTAAGTGCACGGCCGCAACGCGCGTGGCATATCTGCTTCGTGTGGTCGATGCGGGTTAGCCCCTCGCACCAGCTTTTCTGTGCGGCGTTGACGGTATTCCCGCGCTGATGGTGCGCGGGCTGGAAAATATACCCCGTGCGCTGCTAGAATGTGTAGTTCGCGTCCATACGGCGGTGTGTGGGCGATTAGGCACAAGAAAGGGTTGTCATGGCTTCTCAACATCCGGATATCGAGAAGGTTCTGTTTACGCAGGAGGATATCGACGGTATCGTCTCTCGCCTGGGCGAGGAGATTACGCGCGACTACGCTGGTAAGGATCTGGTGCTGATCGCGGTTCTGCGCGGCGCCGTTGTCTTTATGGGCGACCTGATGCGCAAGATCGAGCTGCCGACCAACATCGATTTCATGGCTGTTTCGAGCTATGGCGACGGTGTGAAGTCCTCGGGTATCGTGCGTATCATTAAGGACCTGGATATCGACATCCGCGGTCGCGACGTGCTGATCGTCGAGGACATTCTGGACTCGGGCCTGACGCTCAAGTATCTGATGAAGAACCTCGAGAGCCGCAAGCCCGCTTCTCTGGAGGTCGCCGCCTTCCTGTGGAAGGACGTTGAGGACCGCGTCTCGGCCGTCACGCCCAAGTATGTTGGAACCCATTGCCCCGATGCCTTTGTGGTGGGCTACGGCCTCGACTATGCCGAGCGCTATCGCAACCTTCCGTATCTGGGCATTTTGAAACCGGAGGTTTATTCGTAAGATGCCCGACGACCGTAACGATAACAATTCCCAGACTCCCCGGGAGCCTAAGATCCCGGGGATGCCTGGAGGCAAGAAGCCCACGCGTACGGGCTGGCTGTATTTTATTTTGGCTTGCGCGCTTCTGGGCTACGCCTTCTTTAACATGGGCTCCGGCTTTGCCAATTCCAGCAATACCGTTAAGCTCGCGACGAGCGAGATGGTCAGCGCCATTAAGCAGGATCGCGTCGAAGATTTGACCTATACGGTTCAAGACGGAAGCGTGGCGGGTCATTACTGGAAGACGAAAAAGGACAAGGGCGATACGAGCGAGCTCAAGAGCTTCTCCTCGACCTATGTCGGCTCCGATTCGCTTGCTGAGCTCATGGCGGAGCACCCCGACACCAAGTATATCGTCAACACCAACGACCCCGATTTTTGGGGCGACTTGGCTATGAGCGTGCTGCCGACGATCGCCCTGATCGCCATCATGTTCTACTTTATGCGCCAAATGATGGGCGCCAATAATAGGAACATGCAGTTTGGCAAGACCAACGCCAAGACTAACGAGGCTACGCGTCCCAAGGTAAAGTTCGAGGACGTTGCCGGCGTGGACGAGGCCGTCGAGGAGCTCGAGGAGATCCGCGACTTCCTGAGCGATCCGGACCGCTATCGCAAGCTGGGTGCCAAGATTCCGCGCGGCGTTTTGCTGGTTGGTCCTCCGGGCACCGGTAAGACGCTGCTGGCTAAGGCCGTTGCCGGCGAGGCAGGCGTGCCGTTCTTTAGCATCTCGGGCTCTGACTTTGTCGAGATGTTCGTGGGCGTCGGCGCCAGCCGCGTGCGCGACCTCTTTAAGGAGGCCAAGTCTCAGGCTCCGTCGATCATCTTTATTGACGAGATCGATGCCGTGGGACGTCAGCGCGGAGCCGGCCTAGGCGGCGGTCACGACGAGCGCGAGCAGACGCTCAACCAGCTGCTGGTCGAGATGGACGGTTTTGAGGAAAGCGAGTCGGTCATCCTGATCGCCGCAACCAATCGCCCCGATATTTTGGATCCGGCATTGCTGCGCCCCGGTCGTTTTGATCGTCAGGTCACGGTCGACCGTCCGGACGTAAAGGGTCGCGAGCAGATCTTGCGCGTACATGCCGAGAATAAGCCGATGGACGAGGACGTTAAGTTTGAGAAGCTCGCCCAGATGACCGTTGGCTTTACCGGTGCCGATCTGGCAAACCTGCTCAACGAGTCTGCGCTGCTGGCCGCTCGCCGTCATCGTTCCGTGATCTCGATGGATGAGGTCGAGGAGTCGATGGAGCGCGTGATTGCCGGACCGCAACGCAAGGGTCGCGTGATGACCGAGGCCGAGCGCACCACGATTGCCTACCACGAGAGTGGTCACGCCCTGGTGGGCCACATCTTGGAGCATTCCGATCCGGTTCACAAGATCTCAATCGTCAGCCGCGGCCAGGCGCTGGGCTACACGCTGCAGCTTCCGCAGGAGGACCACTTCCTCAAGACCAAGAACGAGATGCTCGACGAGCTTGCCGTGTTCTTGGGCGGTCGCGTTGCCGAGGAGCTCATGTGCGATGACATCACGTCGGGCGCGAGCAACGACCTGGAGCGTGCGACCAAGATGGCGCGCGAGATGGTTACGCGTCTGGGCATGAGCGAGGAGCTGGGCACGCAAGTGTTTGGCGAGGCGCAGCATCAGGTGTTCCTTGGTCGCGATTACGCCGATCACCAGGATTACTCCGAGGAGACGGCACGCCGCATCGATATCGAGGTTCAGCGCATCATGCGCGAAGCCCATCGTCGTGCGGTCGAGATTTTGGATGCTCGTCGCGATCAGCTCGATCTGATGGCGAAGGTGCTGCTTGAGCGCGAGACCGTCGAAGGCGACGCCGTGAACGCCCTGCTCGACAACGAGTGGAATGCCTACCTTGAGCGCGAGAGCGATATCCTGGCGGCCAAGGAGGAGCGCAATGCCAAGGCGGCCGGCATGCCGACCAAGAAGCGCGCGCCTCGCATGAGCGAGGAGGAGCTGGCGGCTGATGCCGCGGCCTTTGCGCAGGCGGCCATGCAGGAGGATGCCGAAGCCGCATCCGAGACTGCCGATGATGCTGGCGACGACTGTGCCGCCAATGCCGGTGTCGACACCGACGCCGACAAATAGCCTTTGTGGCGAAAGTCTCCGCGGGGAAACCTGCGGAGGCTTTTTCTTTTGAGCGATATGGGGCCATTTGTTGATTGGGGACAGACTTAAATGAGCGTTTTCACGCATTTAAGTCTGTCCCCAATCAACATTGCTGCGGCACTTTGCTCGGCTAAAGCGTACAATAGCGCCTATGCGAAAGGGGAACAGATGATCAACGAAACTATGCATGCTCGCGGTGCGGAAAGCTCCATCATCCGTGAGATTTTTAGCTATGGCCTTGAGCGCAAGGCACAGATCGGTGTGGAAAACGTATTCGATTTTTCGCTGGGCAACCCGAGTGTTCCGGCGCCGGCTGCCGTGGCGGAGTCCATTAAGAAGGCCTTGGGGCTGCCGAGTGACCAGCTGCACGGTTATACGCCCGCACCGGGTCTGCCGCAATGTCGAGCAGCCGTCGCCGAATCGCTCAACCGCCGCTTTGGCACGAGCTATGAGGGCAAGGACGTCTTTATGACGGTGGGTGCCGCGGCTTCGCTCACCTGCACGCTCAACGCCGTTACGAACCCGGGCGACGAGGTTATTGTTATCGCCCCGTACTTTCCGGAGTATCGCGTGTGGATTGAGAAGGCCGGCTGTACGTGTGTTGAGGCGCTCGCCGATGAAGGCACGTTCCAGCTGAGCGTGGACAACGTGCTCAAGGCGATCAGCGATAAGACGGCGGCCGTCATTATCGACTCGCCCAACAATCCGACCGGTGCCGTATATACACGCGACACGCTGACGCGACTGGCCAATGTTCTGCGCGAGGCCAACGCTCAGCGCGATCCCGAGAATCCGATTATGCTCATCTCGGATGAGCCGTACCGCGAGATCGTCTACGGTGCCGAGGTGCCTTGGGTGCCCTCGATCTACGAGAACACCGTGGTGTGTTACTCGTATTCTAAGTCGTTGTCGCTGCCGGGCGAGCGCGTGGGATGGATCCTGGTTCCCAATACGAATCCTCAGGCAGATCGTCTAATGCCCGCCGTTGCCGGTGCCGCCCGTACGCTGGGCTTCGTGTGCGCGCCGGCGCTCTTTCAGCGCGTAATTATCGACTGCGTCGATGAGCCGAGTGACGTTGAGGCCTATGCACGCAACCGCACCGCGCTTACCGACGCACTAGCGGAGTACGGCTACACCTATGTTGAGCCGGATGGCGCGTTTTACCTATGGGTGAAAGCGTTGGAGCCCGATGCGAATGCGTTTTGCGAGCGCGCAAAGAAGTATGAGTTGCTTGCGGTTCCCTCGGACAGCTTTGGTATGCCGGGTTGGTTCCGCTTGGGCTATTGCGTGAGCTACGAAACGATTGTCAATTCGCTACCCGCTTGGAAACAGTTGGCGGACGAGTATCGTTAAAAGTAAAGCGCTCTGCCTACAATGTTTTACGTGAAACGGGGTTTGGTGTTAAGCCGGGCCCCGTTGTCATGGACGTTGTGTCTTTGGGATGGAGTGGTTTTACGACTATCGAAGGCTATGCGTACAATGAATATAAGCGACGGCCGTGCCAGATAAGGAGACCTGATGCCCTACCTGCTTTCTTGTGACATTCATACCCATACGATGTTCTCTGCGCATGCATATTCGACCATTGAGGAGAATGTGTACTGGGCGGCAGAGCGTGGTCTGCAGGTACTCGGATCTGCCGACCATTTGAGCTCTATGGTTACGGCTTGCCCCAATGACCTGCGCAGTTACCAGTTCTTTATCAACCAGGATATCTGGCCGCGCATTTGGAGCGGCGTGCTGGTGCTGCGTGGTGCCGAGGCCGATATCGTTTCGCTGGACGGAAGCCTGTTTGGCGAGGACACTCCTGTCACGCTTGATATTGCCGGCGATTCGTACAGCCGTCAGCATTCGCTGTTCGATTTGGTTACACGTAATTTGGATTATTTGGTTGCAAGCGTGCATAATCAGCAGATTGCTGAGGGCGCGACGCTGGCCCAGACGACCGAGATGTATATCAATGCCCTGGAGCACCCCAAGGTGTTCATGCTGGGGCACACGGGGCGTTCGGGCGTGCCGTTCGATATCGACGAGGTGCTGTTGGCAGCTAAGGCCAAGCACAAGATTATTGAGATCAACAACCATAGTCTTGAGCACGGTGTCGACACTGAGCATTGGGCCGTATGCCGCAAGATCGCCGAGCGCTGCGCCGAGCTGGGCGTGGGCATTGGCGTTTCGACCGATGCGCACATTGGCATGGCAATTGGTAAGCTCGATTACGCTCGCAAGATGCTCGACGAGATTCACTTCCCGTTGGATCTGATCGTGACGCGCGATCGCGAGACGCTGCTGCGCGAGATGGCGGCGGCCGGTGTATGCGACCTGCGCAAGGGGATGTAGCGGAGTTTATAAACCAAGCGAAGGGGGCGGCCCAGGCGGGTCGCCCCCTTTCTTGTACCGGTGGATTAGCGGCGCTCGAGGACCGCTACGGTTTCGGTATGGTCGGTATGGGGGAACATGTCGACGGGCGTGATCTTGAGCAGGCGATAGCCTCCATCGAGGAGCTGGTGCAGGTCGCGCTCTTGAGTCACGGGGTTGCAGCTGATATAGGTGATGCGGCGCGGCTTAAGCGCGCAGGCAGCTTCGAGGAACTCGGGGGTGGAGCCGGCGCGCGGCGGATCGATGGAAAGGACATCGACGCGCTCGTTGTTGTCGGCGGCATCTAGGATGTAATCGGTGGCATCGTCGGCTATAAACCAGGCGCTGCGGGCGAGGCCGTTGAGCTCGGCATTGCGACGTGCGTCGGCAATGCCGGCGTGGTTGCGCTCCACGCCAAGCAGCATAATACCGACGCCCTTGTCCTGGGCGGCTTTGGCTGCGCACAGGCCGATAGTTCCACTACCGCAATAGGCATCCATGAGTACGTCGCCCTGCTGCAGGTCCATGCCGTCAATCGCGAGCTGATAGAGCAGCTCGGTCTGCTGCGGGTTGGTCTGGTAGAACGCGGTGGGGGAGATATCGAACTCGCAGTCGAGCAGCTGGTCGCGCATGCACTCGGCGCCATATACAATGCGGGTTTCCTCGCCGAGGATGGCGTTGCCGGGACGTCCGTTGATGTTTTGGGCGACGGTGACGATGTGCGGATTGAGTGCGGCGACAGCCTCAAAGAACTCCTGCGCATGCGGCAAGTCGCGCTGAGCGGTCACGAGCGTGACCATGACCTGGTCGGTACGCCAACCGCAGCGGACGACGGCATAGCGAAGCAAACCAAGATGCTTGTCCTCATTAAAGGCGGGAATATGCAGCCGCTCAGCTTCGCGTGCGATGCCGTTGAGAATCTGACGGGCGCCCGGTGCCTCGACGGGGCATTCGGGTACGGCAACGATCTTGTGCGTGCCGCGCTCAAAGAAACCGCAACGGACGGCGCCCTCCTTGCCGGGAGCAAAGGGAGTGGCAGCCTTATGACGAAAGCCGCGCGGCGCAGGATATTTACCCGGGTCGCCCAGAGTGACGCCCATACCGCGAATGGGGTCGACGCTAATGCCCTCGCGCTCGCAAAGAGCAGCAAAAAGCTCCTCCATAGCAGCCTGCTTGGCGGCGAGCTGCTTCTTATAAGGACGATTGAGCGCCGTACACCCACCGCAAGCTTTCATGATCGAACAGGGAGACTTGGGGTCCATAGCCTTACGCGCAGACGAAACCCGATCTTTATGCGAGCGCTTGGAGCGAGTCTGAGATGCCTTATCCTCGTTCCGACGAGAGCCGGGACGCTTGGCCTTAGCCTTGCCCTTGGCCGACTTACCCTTTGCGTCCTGAGACGACTTGGATTTCTTAGAAGATTGTTTCTCCTCCGACCCCTCAGCCGCCTCTATCAAAGCACGACGAGCCCTACGCTCCGCACGAGATTCTGCCATGAATTTAACCCCACTATTAAATAAAAGAAAAGTCCGAAGCAATTGTACCGTGCATTCAACGTGCCCGATTGGAGGGGACGCTTATTTAAGGCCTCGAGCACGGTGTCTCCCGGAATGCCGACAGCCGTCGCGGTATTTAATTTGTCGCGAGTTCCGCACGAACAGGAGGCCACTTAATGTGGCCTCCGTCGTGAGCAGGACTGTAGAGCAGCAAATTAAATACCGCGACGGCTGCCGGCATTCCGGGAGACAACCTTGTACTCCATCTCACTAAAGTGTATGATTCTGAACGTTACATGACTCACTTTACCTAACTAAAGTGCCACCAAGGGGGAATACCATGAATACCGATATGTCTCGTCGTCAGTTTGTTGGTCTAGCCGGCTCGCTCGCCACGGTGCTTGGCCTTGGTCTTGTCGGCTGCGGCGGTGGTGCCGGCAAGGGCTCCGCTGCTGGCTCTGCCGCGGCCAAGGATGTGAAGGGCGCTGCGGAGTCCAAGAAGCTCATGGTGGGCTTTGATAAGTCCTATCCTCCGTACGGCTTTGTGGGCGACGATGGCGAGTATACCGGCTTTGATCTCGATCTGGCCAAGGCTGTTGCCGATAAGCAGGGCTGGGAGGTCAAATACGAGGCCATCGACTGGGACGCCAAGGATACGCTGCTCAATTCGGGCGCCATCAACTGCATCTGGAACGGCTTTACCATGGAGGGCCGCGAGGACGATTACACGTTCTCCGAGCCGTATATGCTCAACGAGCAGGTGCTGGTGGTAAAGAAGGATGCGGGCATCAAGAGCTGGGACGATCTTGCTGGAAAGACCGTGATTACCCAGACCGATTCCGCTGCGCAGGATGTGCTCGAGGGCGACCAGAAGGATCTGGCGGCGACGTTTGCCACGCTCGACACGATCGGCGAGTACAATACGGCCTTTATGCAGCTCGAGAGCGGCGCGGTCGATGCCGTGGCTTGCGACCTTTCGATTGCCCAGTATCAGCTTGCCGCCAAGCCCGATGCCTATACGCAGCTTGATGAGCCGCTGTCCAGCGAGCACTACGCCGTCGGCTTTAAGAAGGGCGACACCAAGTCGGCCGACGCCGTGACCGAGTCGCTCAAGGCGCTCTATGAGGACGGTACGGTCAAGGACCTGTGCGATAAATATGCAGATTACGGTCTTTCCTTCGACAACTGGGTTCTGAAATAGCGGCTTTCCCAGGCACCCGATTTTGCCGTTCAAACCGTCGCTTGCGTACATTTAGTACGCGGCGCTCCTCTTTCACGGCGAACTCGAGCACCTGGAAAACCCGCTTTAGCATTGGGTTTACTGTTCTGTTGTCGCGAAAGAGAGCTTAGGTTGTCCATTCAGGTCATGATGCAGATGCTTGGCCAGGGCTTCTTGGTCAGTTTGCAGTTGTTTGTGCTGACGCTGCTGGGGTCGATTCCGCTGGGAATCCCCGTGGCGTTTATGCGCATGAGCAAAATCGCGCCGCTTCGCTGGATTGCGCGCATCTATATCTCGGTCATGCGCGGCACGCCGCTCATGCTGCAGATGTTTGCCATCTACTTTGCCCCGTACTACGTGTTCGGTATCTCGCTCACGCCCGATTCCAAGTGGACGGCGTGCGTTGTGGCATTCATCATCAACTATGCCGGCTACTTTGCCGAAATCTATCGCTCGGGCCTGCAGTCCATTCCGCGCGGTCAATACGAGGCTGCCGAGGTGCTGGGCTATTCGCGCGTGCAGACGTTTCTGTATATCGTGATGCCGCAGGTCGCCAAGCGTATTCTGCCGGCGATGGGCAACGAGATCATCACGCTGGTCAAGGACACGTCGCTGGCGTTTGCCATTGGCGTGGGTGAGATGTTCTCGACGGCCAAGGCGCTGGTCGCCTCGCAGGTGAGCATGGTGCCGTTTGCGATCGCGGCGCTGATTTACTGGGTCTTTAACTTTGTGGTCGAGATGCTGCTGGGCGCCGCCGAAAAGAAGCTGGACTATTATCATGACTAACTCAGTGATGAAAATCGAAAACGCGCGTAAGGCGTTTGGCGGCAATGAGGTGCTCAAGGATATCTCGCTTGAGGTGAAGCGTGGCGAGGTCGTGGCGATTATCGGGCCTTCAGGTGGCGGCAAGTCCACGCTGCTGCGGTGTGCCACGCTGCTCGAGACACTCGACGGAGGCTCGCTCTCGTTTGGTGACCTTGCCGTTGCGACGGATGCGGGCTCGGGCGCGGTCTATGCGAAGGGCGATGTGCCCAAGCAGGCGCGCTCGCGATTCGGTCTGGTGTTCCAAAATTACAACCTGTTCCCGCACTATACCGTGATGAAAAACATCATCGATGCTCCGATTCGTGTGCTTAAGCGTCCGCGCGAGCAGGCAGAAGCCCGCGCTCACGAGCTGATTGCGCAAATGGGGCTGACGGGCAACGAGAACAAGGTGCCATGTGAGCTTTCGGGCGGTCAGCAACAGCGTGTGAGTATCGCCCGCGCCTTGGCGCTTGACCCGGAGATCTTGTTCTTTGACGAGCCGACCTCGGCGCTCGATCCCGAGCTAACGGCCGAGGTGCTGCGTGTCATTAAAGACCTTGCCGCGCAGAATATGACGATGGTGATCGTGACCCATGCGATGCAGTTTGCGCGCGATGTTGCCGACCGCGTGGTCTTTATGGACGGCGGTCGCATTGTCGAGGAGGGTCCGGCCGAGCAGGTCATCGATCATCCGCGCGAGCAACGTACCCGTGAGTTCTTGAGCCGTATCGAGGGCTAGGCTCAGCTATGTATTGAGATGAAGCCGCCGCGGGTCTTATGGTCTGCGGCGGCTTTTATTTGTATCGATGGGGTTTAATAATCGCCTCATGCGTTCGTCCCCTCCTCTCGCCGCCTGTATTCATACGTGCGCCGAAAGGTATGCATGGATAGTCGTCTGTGAGGGTAGGGTGGTGCCATAGGACATTTGGAGGGTGAGTCGGCTCGGCTGCCGACCATGCTGCTCCCGGGACGGCATCGACCGCGAACTCTCCCCGTTGGCGTCGCGCATTGCGCGCGGCCCTGCAAGGAGGTCATCATGGGTGCTCCCAAGACCGGTAACGTAAGGAACGTGGTGCTCGTAGGCCAAGGCGGGGTGGGCAAGACTTCACTCGCCGAGGCCATGCTCCACCTTTCCGGCAAGACCGCCCGCCTGGGCGGCCACGACGGCACCAAGCCCACGCTCGACTATGACCCCGAAGAGGTCAAGCGTGCATTTTCCATCTCGACGACCATTGCGCCGATCGACTGGAAGGGCGCGCGCATCAATG
This sequence comes from Coriobacteriaceae bacterium, assembly GCA_902362275.1. Classification (GTDB taxonomy): domain Bacteria; phylum Actinomycetota; class Coriobacteriia; order Coriobacteriales; family Coriobacteriaceae; genus Collinsella. Next base: position 86,940 of record CABIWB010000004.1, read on the forward strand.
TGCTCGATGCCCCGTGCTATCCCGATTTTATCGGCGACGCCTTTGCCGCGATGAGCGTCTGCGAGACGGCTCTGTTTGTGGTCGACGCCGAGGCCGGCCCGCAGCCTACGACGGTTAAGCTCTGGTATGCCGCCGAGGACCTGCGCCTGGCGCGTGCGGTGTTCGTAAACCGCCTTTCGCGCTCCGAGGCCAGCTTTACGACCACAATGAACCTGCTGCAGGAGCGCTTTGGTACGCGCCTGGGCGCCGTGACCCTTCCCTGGGGCGAGGGCGAGGACTTTGACGGCATTATCGACCTGGTGCGCATGAAGGCGCGCCATTGCAACGGCACCGAAGCCGTTGAGTCGGAGATTCCCGAGGAGTATCGTGCCCAGGCTGAGGAAGCCCATGACCATCTGTGCGAGCTGGTGGCCGAGGCTGATGACGAACTGATGATGAAGTACTTGGAAGGCGAGGAGACGCTGACGCAGGAGGAGCTCGAAGGCCTGCTGTCGAAGGCGATCGCCGAGCGCATCTTTGTGCCGGTCTTTGCGGGCGATTGCATTAAGGAGCAGGGCGTCAACTCGCTGATGGACGACATCGCCACGTACTTCCCGGCGCCGACTGACTACGGTGAGATGCCGCTCATCGATGGCGACTCGCTTAAGATTTCGAGCGACGATGATCGTCCGGTGGCGTTTGTGTTTAAGACCCTGGCCGATCCGCAGCAGGGTCGCATCAGCTTTATCAAGGTGCTGACGGGTACGCTTGAGCCGGGTCTTGAGCTGATCAACGCGCGTACCCGCAAGAGCGATCGTCTGGCTCACCTGTATGTGATGTGCGGTCGCGACATGACCGAGGTCGGTCACGCCTATGCCGGCGACATCATCGTGGCGCCCAAGCTGGCGGCCGAGACGGGCGATACGCTCTCCATTACCGGTAAGGTAGAGGCTGCGGCGTTTAAGTTCCCCAACTCTCAGTACCGCATCGCCATCGAGGCCGAGAATCGCGGGGACGAGGAAAAGCTCTATACGTTTATCGAGAAGGCCTGCAAGGCCGATCCGACCATGAGCATCGACCGCGACGAGGAGACCGGGCAGACCATTATCTCGGCGGTGGGCGAGGCGCAGGTTTCGGTGCTGCTCAATCGCCTTGAGGACCGTACCAAGGTTGTGGCAAAGAGCGTTCCGATCCGTATTCCGTATCGCGAGACCATCCGCCGCACGGCAAGCGCCCAGGGTCGCCACAAGAAGCAGACTGGCGGCGCCGGTCAGTACGGCGACTGCTGGCTGCGTGTTGAGCCGCTCATTGGGCCCGACGGCACGAGCGAAGGCTATGAGTTTGCGGACGAGGTCGTGGGCGGCCGCATCCCGCGCTCGCTTATCCCCGCCGTGGACAAGGGTGTCCAGGAGACCATGAAGGACGGCATTATCGCCGGCTATCCGCTCACGGGCATTCGCGTCGCGGTGTATGACGGCTCGTATCACAGCGTCGACTCCAACGAGATGGCGTTTCGCGCGGCGGCTCGCATCGGTCTGCGCAAGGCATGCGCCGATGCCGACCCAGTGGTGCTGGAGCCCATCGAGGAAATCACGGTGACTATCCCCGAGAGCTACGCCGGCGCCGTGATGGGTGACATCTCGGCCTCGCGCGGTCGCGTGACGGGCATGGAGACCGATGAGCGCGGCGATACCGTGGTCATTGCCCAGGCGCCGCTGGCCGAGCTGACGGATTATTCGACGCGCCTGCGCTCCATCACGCGCGGCACGGGCGACTTTACCATGAAGTCCGCAGGCTATGAGCAGGTGCCTTATGACGTTCAGGCCAAGCTGGTCGAGCGCTATGAGGAGGGCCGCGCCAAGTAGCGTGGGGCCTTGCCTGCAGTGTAGGTGCTGACGAAAAGGCCGCCCTGGGTAACCGGGGCGGCCTTATTTGATCCCTTGGGGACGGAGGAAAACGGATCATTTTTTTGGGTTACGGGCGGCGCGGTCGGCACTAGTCTCCGGATGCCTGGTTGCGGCCGGTGGCGTAGTCGATCTGCACGTGCGGCTGCAGGTTGTAGCAGTACACGTGGAAGCATAGGGTCTTGCCGTGGTCCTCGACCGATTGTGCTTCCAGACGAACGCCACGACAGACGAGTTCCTCTTCGTTGTACATGGGCGTGACGCGGTAGAGCACATGGTTGCCCGTGTCGTGGATGTAGCCGAGGATCTGCTCTTCAAACGGCAGCATGCCCGTCTCGTTGAGATAGCGCGTGCCGGTGAGGAGATTCTTGCGGTTGGCGTTTTCGCCGTAGAGCGACCAGGCGATGAGATGGCAGCGGTTGTAGAGGCTCTGGCCCGGAATAAAGTCGTAGCGCTGCTGATGCCATCCGGCGGGGTGGATACGCGAGATGTCGCCGCGCTTGCCCTGACCGAGCGATTCGGGGCCCACACAGGTGAGCGCTTTGCGGGTGCGACCCAAGCTGTCGAGCTTGGAGAACCTCTTAAAGCAGCCTTCTTCGGTAGCTCGCTCGTATTCGTCGAGCGTGAATGACGGCGTGCCCAACGGGTGCGTGCTGTCGGCGCGAAGGGCAACGTAGGGATTGCCGCCGTAGTCGGGAATGCTGCTGAGATATACGCCGCGGGCGCGGTTGAGATCGGGGTTTTCCACCTCGTCGATGGGGGCGGCGCCGCCGTCTGCGGAAGCGTCGTCACCGGCGTCGGTTGCGGCGGAATCGGAGCCGTCGCCAGAGTCTTGGCTGTTTTGGGAGTCCGGGGAGCTCGCTGCTCCCGATTCGAGCCGGGCAACCAGGTCTGCCTCGTCGTCGGTGCGGCTGGGGCTCTCGTTTTGTTTTTCGGCCAGAGCCGCCGCCTGCTCGTCGCTTTGCGGCGACAACAGCTTGGGCGCTCCGTCGAGCGACCCTGTGAACAGCGCAAACCCCAGCACCACGGCGGTGCCGATGGAAAGTACTTGCTTGTAGGCGGACTTGCGCGACATTGAGGCTCCTGGATGGACGGTTGGGAATCTACCAGTCTAGCAGGAGCCGCCGAGGGTCGTTCTATCGAACAAATACTCAAGATTTGGGACAAACGCTGCTGGTTCATTTGCCTCATATAGAGCTGCGGCGGTTGTGAATGTGGGGCTATTCGGCGTTTCCCCAGATAAAACCTGCCAAAATAAACCTGTCCCTTTTTGGTAGGCTAATCGCGAGTTATTTCACCGCAACTTAGGGCACGGTTAGGAAGTGTGCACCTTAAAGAGTGGAGCCCATGATTAGAGAGGTCGCGCTCGTCTCTCTAAATGTCTCTCTAAAGAGAAGGTTGGTTAGAGAGATAGCATTAGGCAATCTAACAGTGAATTCGATACATCTCTCTAAATGTCTCTCTAAAATAAGGTGCTTATCTCTCTAAAGTTAGAGAGATATACTATACTTTAGAGAGATAAATCTATCGTTTTAGAGAGACGGAATGCCAATGCTGCTGGATGTACCTCTTGGCCTTATCGTTGAGCGCCTTCGCAGGCGGGGGACTGATGACGCATCGGTAGAAGTTAAAGCCTGCACGAATAAATTGAGCGCAGACGTATGGGAGACAGTGAGCGCTTTTGCGAACACTGCGGGTGGACTCATTATTTTGGGCCTGAACGAGGCCGAAGGATTTGTTCCTTCGGCTAACTTTGCTATCGATAGGGTGCGCGATCAGTTTGTTTCGGGTATCGGAGACGGAGGCTCAGCGGCAGTGGTGACCCATGCGCCGCGGTACGAGCTTGATCGAGGCGAGGTCGACGGGCTCCAGGTGCTTCTGGTGCGCATCTTTGAACTTGAGCTTAAAGCGAAGCCTTGCTATATCGGCGCGCGCGGCGTGCAGAACGGTAGCTACAAGCGCGTGGATGATAAAGATATCAAGATGTCACCCGCTGAGCTATATGAGCTGCAGAGTGCGTTGCTTCCGAGCGATGCGGACGGCACGGTGGTTTCGGAGGCAACGGTCGAGGATTTGGATCCAGATGTCGTGCGGTCTATTATCGCAAATCGCCGGCTGCAGACCCCGCGCGTTTTGCGCGGGGCCGATACGCTGGAAAAGCAGCTGGTCAGACTCAATATCACTACAAAGGATGGTGCCGTGAAGCTCGCGGGGCTTCTGTCGGCGGGAATTTACCCCCAGCAGTTCTATCCCAAACTGATGATCGATGTCGCCGTTCATTCCGATGTGGAAAAATCTGCACCCGGGCAACCCCGGTTTATTGACCGCCAGTTGTGCGATGGCCCGATTCCGGCTTGCATCGAAGATGCCCTTGCCGCGATTGGACGAAACTTGCGCAAAGCGACGATAGTGCAAGGCGCTGGCAGAAGGGAGGATTGGGAAATTCCCCAGGAGGTTTTGCGCGAGGCCTTGGCAAATGCCTGCATCCATCGAGAATATTCGCCCATGTTTGTGGGGCAGGCCGTGAGTGTCGATATCTATCCAGACAGAATAGAGATCAAAAACCCTGGCGGGCTTTGGGGCGGAAAGACGGTGGACAATCTTGCAGACGGGGAATCGCGCTGCCGAAACCCAAAGCTCATGAGCCTAATGGGGGCGACGCCGTTAGAGCATGCCGAGGGGGCCGTTGCGGAAAGCCAGGGATCTGGCATCCCGGCTATGATTCGCGAGATGGAGTCTCGTTCGCTTGGCAGGCCGAAATTTATCGTTAAGGCCGATTCGTTTACGGTGCTGCTTTCCCGGCACGGGGCGGAGCTTGCTGAAAACCGCACGTGGATTCAGAGCTATGTGGGCACCGAGCTGACGGATCGCGAAGAAACATTGCTCATGTTTATGCGGGAGCATGGGTGCGTATGCGATGTTCAAAAAATACGAGAGGCCCTGAAGTGGGATTCGGATGACATTCGCCTGATCTGCGGGGGCCTTGTGGATAAACATGTCCTGTCAAAATGCGGCAAAGACACGTTTGAAATTATCGATATGAACAGAGAATCGTCAGCTTCGACGGCGGATAGGATCCTGGAGGCTCTCAGCGCCGAAGTGGATATGACGGCGCGAGAAATAGCGGTTGCATCGGGGGTCAGAATTTCGTCTGTCCGTTACCATCTGCCAAAAATGGCGGATAAAGGACTCATCGAAGTAATGGGTTCATCGACGAGCCGTAACCGCCGATATCGGAAGAAGTAGATGCAGCCGGGTCGCCCTTCTGGTGTCTCTCGAAGCTAGATGGGTGCTAGAGGGGCGACTGTCTCGCGATATTTCCCCAGATAAAACCTGCCAAAATAAACCTGTCCCTTTTTGGCAGGTTACTGATTCATGTTGCCGTGAATGTAGGGGGTGACCTCGGGGGAAATATGGTCGCAGCCCAGCTCGCGCAGCGCGGACTCGATGGCGGTGGGCAGCGGGGTCTTGCCCTTGTCGTCAACGGCGGCACCGCCGAGGGCGGCAATCTTGGCAACATCTGCGGGTGCGGCCTCGATATGCATGCAGCCGCCGACCAAGCGCGCGCGCACCTGTGCCAGATCAAGATCGTGCAGGTAATCCTCGCAGGCGCGAATCAGGGAGACCTTCTCGCGCGTGAGTTCCTCGCCCGTGGGGACGCGCGTGGCAAGACATGCTCCCGCCGGCAGGTTCCAGACGGGATAGCCCCATGCGCGCAGCAGCTTGCGCTCTTCGTCCTTGGTAAAGCCGACCTCCATAAGAGGGGAGCGTACACCGAGCTCTTCTGCCGCGCGCATGCCAGGGCGGTAGTCACCGCGATCGCTTGCATTGCTGCCGTCGATGACGGTGGAAAAGCCCAGCGATTTGGCGTGGTTGACGATGGCGGTAAAGCCGGCGCGCTTGCAGTGGTAGCAGCGATTGGCGTCGTTGCAGGCAACCTGGGGGAGCTGCAACTGATCGACCGAAAGATTGAGTACGGGGAGCTTAAAATGCGGCTCCTTACTGGCTTGTACGTCAACGGATCGCTCAAATGAAGCTTGCTCGGGTGTGCCGATGAGCGGCGTGGTGAGGTGAACGAGAAGCGTGCTGGTGGGCATGATACGGGCGCAGACCGCGGCCAAAAAGCTGCTGTCGACGCCACCGGAAAAGCCGATGGCGATGCGTCCGTATGCCAAAAGCAACTGCTCGAGCGTCGTGAGTTTGTCCTGAAGCTCCTCTGCAGGTGCAGTAGTGTCTGAAAGCATGAAACGATCCTTACCATTGAGTACTCGGTCGAAAACTATAATCCTACCGAGCCGCTTGTCATAAGACTTCTATCTATGTAACGAAAGTGCAATATGCTATATACGTTATATACAAGTTTGTAAAGTGCGGTAGAGTGGCAGTAATGTAATCCGGTGAGGGGACCGATATGATCAAGGCTGTTATTTTTGACATGGATGGAACGCTGGTCGATACCGAGCGTTTGGGGATTAAGGCCTGGAAGGCAGGCGCCGCCGAACTGGGGCTCGCGATTGATGATGCGCTGATCCATCAGTTTATCGGCCGCACGCTGCCCGATGTCATGGACATCCTTGATAAGCATTACGGTAGTCGCGAAACCGCCGAGGCGATCTATGTCCGCCACAAGGAGATTCGCGACGAGATAGTCAAGACCGAACTAGAGCTTAAGGCCGGCGCCGCCGAGTGCCTAGACGAGCTGCTGGCTGCGGACTATCACGTGGGGCTTGCGACCTCGTCGCGCCACGTTACAGCGGAGCGCAACCTTAAGATGGTCGGGCTCTTTGACAAGTTTGAAACGGTGACCTGCGGCGAGGACGTCGTGCACGGCAAGCCCGACCCTGAGATGTATCTGCTTGCCTGCGAGCGCGCGGGCTTTGCCCCCGAGGAATGTGCCGTGGTCGAGGATTCGCGCAACGGCTGCGTCTCGGGCATTACGGCCGGCTGCCATGTCTTTGCCGTTCCCGACATCGTGCCGCTGCCGCAGGACGTGGTGGATGGCTGCGAGGCCGTGCTCGATACGCTGTTCGATTTGACGGCGGCGGTCAAGGCCGTGCGCTAGACAATTGCGGTGTTGAAACGAGCAATTTCCCACGTTTGCGCTTAAGCAAAAGAGGCCCGGCAATGGTCGGGCCTCTTTTGCTTAAGCGGCGTTTTGGCATACTGGCCGACGTGCTATAGATATGCGCCTAGGTTGATGGCCGTGGCGTCGGTCTGGGTGCTCGCCTGGGTGCTGGCGCGCTTCAAGAGGAACGGCCGCACGAGTTCCTGACGGTTGATGTCCTCGGTTGCCGTGCCCGCGGTGACGGTGCGCACAGCGGAGCCGATGCGGACGCGTTTGGCCTTGGCGATGGGCTTGTTCTCGATCTGCTCCATGAGGAGCTGTACGCCCTTACGGCCGATTTCGTAGCCAGGCGGTGCTACCGTGGTGAGCGGGACCGACCCGCTCCATGCAAGTGGGTTGCCGTCGCAGCCGGCCACGCGGACTTGCTCGGGGACGGAGATGCCTTTGTCGATCAACGCCGAGATAACGCCCGAGGCCAATACATCGGAAAGGCCGATGACAAAATCGGGGCGCTCGTCGGAAGAGCGCTCGGCAATCTGCGCGCCGATGCTGTAGCCGTCGACTGCGGTATTCCACTCTCCGGCGTCAATGACCTCAATTTTGATATCGGGATGCAGGGCGAGGGCCTTGTGAATGCCAAGTACGCGCAGGGTGAGCTGCATGAATGCCGCTCTTCCCACAACGGTGATATGGTGCGCACCGCGGGCGATGGCGAGCTCGGCGATAATGCGCCCTTGCGCCTCGTTGTCGGCGGCCACGTAGTAACCGGGTTCGGAGCAGTGGATGTCCAGATAGACGATCGGCACGGGCATTTTGGTCATTGCGGGGTGCCAATCGGGGGACGCCATGGGCTGAACCATGACGCCGGACATCTGCGTGCCCATAAAATAGCGCAGGTAATGGTCCTCGAGGATGTCGTCGTTATCGGCGTTGGCGATGAGCAGGTCGTAGCCGTGCTTACGGGCCTCGTTATGGGCGCCGCTGGCAATTTGGAGCGAGAAGCCGTGATCGAGACGGGGAAGGACCAGGCCAAAGGACTTGGTGGTGCCGCCCGCGAGCTGACGGGCGCTTTGGTTGGGCAGGTAGCCAAGGCGATTGATGGTCTCGTTGATGAGTTTGAGGGTTTCGGGGCGCAGCTTTTCGGGGTGGTTGAGCGCGTTGGAAACCGTGCCCAGCGAGACCCCTGCCTCGCGTGCGACATCGCTGATTTTTACCTTTGCCATAGCGGCCCCTTTGATGCGTTTCAAGTACAAGCCAGATTGTAGCATCGCCCGTTTCCAGGGTGTCAAAACCTACCAATTAGGGACAGGTTTATTCTGGCAGGTTTTATCTGGGCAAACACCGGAGCCCAGACCAAACCACCGCAAAGGTGACGCAGTGCGCTGCCTCCTTTGCGGTGGTCGCGTTGCCTGGCCCTTCAATTGTCTCGATCTGTAACATCTGGACGACAAAACAAGACCTACCTGTTACAGATCGAGACAGACCGCCGGGGCCAGGCGGAAAATCTCGATCTGTAACAGCAAACCCTCTTTCGGCGCCCCAAATGTTACAGATTGAGACGTTTCGGCGGAGCTTGTTGTCGGACACCCGAACCGCCACGAAGGTGCCTGTCCCCTTTGTGGTGGTTTTGCCGCGGCTGGGCTGCTCGCTAAACAGTGGAGTGTCTACAATAGAAGCCGTTTTGATCGTAGATTGAAAGGCTTTGGTATGGCTCGCGCTGTTTCTCGTCGTGATTTTCTGGGTTTGATCGCCGGTGCTGCAATGGTTGCGGCGAGCGGTTGCGCTGGCAGTGGCGCTGACAAGGGCTCTGCCGCTGGTTCTGCTGCGGTTGCGGGCGACGATATCAGGGGCGCCAAGCTCACCTTTGTGGGCGACGATGCCTTTGCGCCCTATCGCTATCTGGAGACGCAGTCGGACGGCAAGCAGAAGGTTGTCGGCCTGGACATCGCTATCGCTGACGAGATGGCCTCGCGCTTGGGCTTTTCTTACGACTTTGAGCCGCAGGACTTTGCCGCCACGCTTGCATCGGTGCAGAGCGATGACAAGGCCTTTACCATGGCGATGAGCTCCAACGAAGAGCGCGAGCAGACCTATGACTTCACGCGCGGCTACTATCAGCCGCTTGTGGGCGTTCTCACGCTCGGCGGCGATCCCGTCAAGCGCGTTGAGGACCTCGCCGGCAAGTCCATCGCCTGCACCACCGGTACCGTGCAGAACAAGTTCATCGCCAAGGTCATGCCCGATGCTGATATTCACACGTACGACGGTGGTGACCAGTGCCTGCAAGAGGTGCTCGCCGGGCGCATCGATGCCTACCTGTGTGACGGCGCCGAGGGTCAGTCCATGCGCGATGCGAACGATGGCTTGGTGCTGGGCCTGCTCGATCGCTCCGAGACGAGCGACCACGTGGGCGTGTACCGTCTGATGGCCAAGAAGGGCGCCGGCTTTGTCGCGGCGCTTGACGAGTGCATCGGCGAGATGCTCGAGGATGGCACCATCGATGACTGCATCAAGCAGTATGTGGGTGCCGACTTTATGTGGAACGGCGACTATTCCGCTTCCGGCACGTCGACGGCTGCCGGAAAATAGCGAGTCGATACGGCGCGCACCAAGGGCATGCTGATGAAGTTTGAACTGCTAGAACCATATATACCGATGTTTATGAGCGGCCTGGTCGTGACCTGTCAGGTGACGGCCGCCGCGCTGGTCATAGCACTTGCCCTGGGCTTTTTCATCGCCGTGCTCAAGGTTTTGCCCTGTCGCCCGTTGCGCGCGGTGCTCAACTTCTACACCTCTATCTTTCGCGGCGTGCCGCTCATCGTGTTGCTCTTTTTGGCGTACTTTGCGACGCCGCAGCTCACGGGCTTTAAAATCTCGATGTTTGCCGCCGGTGCCATTACGCTGGGGCTCAACGGCTCGGCGACGGTGTCCGAGACAGTGCGCGGCGGTATCGAGGGCGTTGATCGGGGGCAGTACGATGCCGCTCGGGCCATCGGGCTTCGCTATGTTCCCATGATGTGCAAGATTGTCGTTCCGCAGGCGATGCGCTCGATTGCCCCTGCTCTGGTCAACGAAGTGATCACGGTCCTCAAGAGCTCCTCGCTGGTGGCAACCATCGGCCTGATGGATATGATGCGCGCCGCACAGAGCGTGCAGGCGCTCACCTATCGAGCCTTTGAACCGTTTTTAGCGGTGGCCGTGGTCTACTACGTCATTGTCATGGCGCTCACGGCCCTGGGCGATCGGCTCGAACGCCGCCTGCGACTCTAGGGGTGCGCAAACCGCCACAAAGGTCCCCTTCGTGGCGGCGGGGTATGTGTATCGGGTGGTATCCAAGTTGAGGTACCACTTCTGGTATATCAGCTTGCGCCTGCGTGAGTACAATACTCGGACGTTATACGTCTCAGCGCCCGTCGTGCGTGGGCGTTTTGCAGTCACGCGAACGAAGGGATTTATCCTATGTGCGGAATTGTCGGCTACACCGGCTCTGATATTGCAAAGAACATCCTGGTCACGGGCCTTAAGCGTATGGAATATCGTGGCTATGACTCCTCGGGCGTCGCGCTCGAGGTGGGCGAGGGTGCCGCGGCGCACCTCGACGTCATCCGCCGCGTGGGCAAGGTCGCGGGCCTAGAGAGCGAGCTTTCCAACATCGACAGCGACGCTACCTGCGGTATCGGCCACACCCGTTGGGCCACCCACGGCAAGCCCTCCGTCGTTAACGCTCATCCCCACACCAGCTGCGACGGTCGTATCGCCATCGTCCACAACGGCATCATCGAGAACTTCGCCGAGCTGCGCGAAGAGCTGGAGGGCCGCGGCCATCACTTTAAGAGCGAGACCGATACCGAGGTCTTCGCGCATCTGATCGAAGAGGCTTATGTCGAGACGCACGACCTGATGGCCTCCGTGCGCGAGGCGTGCACCCACGTGGTCGGTGCCTATGGTCTGGCCGCCGTGTGCGCTGACGAGCCCGGCGTGATCGCCGTGGCCCGCAAGGATTCCCCGATCGTAGTCGGCGTGGGCGAAACCGGCTCCTATGTTGCTTCCGATGTCATCGCGCTCATCGACGCCACCCGCGATGTCGTGGTGCTCGAGGACGGTCAGTTTGCTAAGCTCACGCCCGCAGGCGTCGAGTACACCGACGAGGCCGGCAACGTTATCGAGCCCAAGGTCACCCACATCGACTGGGACCTGGACATGGCAGAAAAGGGCGGTTATCCCGACTTTATGCTCAAGGAGATTCACGAGCAGCCGCGCGTCGTGCGCGACACGCTGGTTGGTCGTATGACGCCGGCCGGCGAGCTCGACATCGACGAGCTGGGCCTTTCGCTCGAGGAACTCAACGACATCGACCGCGTCTACGTGATCGCTTGCGGCACCAGCTATCACGCTGGCCTCATTGCCAAGAATCTCATTGAGGGCTGGGCTCGCATCCCCACCGAGGTGGAGGCGGCCAGCGAGTTCCGTTATCGCAACCCCATCATTACGCCGACGACGCTTGTCGTTGCCGTGTCCCAGTCGGGCGAGACGGCCGATACCCTTGCCGCCATTCGCGATGCGCGCATCAAGGGTGCCAAGGTCTTCGGCATCACCAACGTGGTGGGCAGCCCCGTGGCGCGTGAGAGCGACGGCGTCATCTACACCAAGGCCAACAAGGAGATCGCGGTCGCCTCGACCAAGAGCTTCATCGGCCAGGTCGTGAGCCTTACGCTTTTGGCCCTGCTGCTGGCGCAGGTCAAGTACCGCTTGACCACCAAGCAGGCGCGCATGCTGTTCCGCGAGCTTTCCGATACGGCCGAGCAGATCCAGTGGATTTTGGATACCCAAACCGAGGCCGTGCATGAGGCCGCCCTGCTGTGCAAGGACGCGCAGTCGGCGCTGTTCGTGGGTCGTGGCATGGGTGCCGCTATTTCCTACGAGGGCGCACTCAAGCTCAAAGAGGTCAGCTACCTGCACGCCGAGGCCTACGCCGCCGGCGAGATGAAGCACGGCCCCATTGCCCTGGTCGACCCGGGCTTCCCTGTCATCGCTGTGGCCACCAAGAGTGCCACCTACGACAAGACCGTGTCGAACCTCATGGAGTGCAAGGCGCGCGGCGCCAAGGTCATCGTCGTTGCCACCGAGGGCGACGAGGAGATCAACAAGATTGCCGACTGCATCATCCGCGTGCCGGCAGTCCGCGACGTGTTCAGCCCCATCACGGCGAGCGTTCCGCTGCAGCTGCTCGCCCGCGAGGTCGCCATCCTGCGCGGCTGCGACGTCGACCAGCCCCGTAACCTGGCCAAGAGCGTCACGGTAGAGTAGTTGGTTCCGCCGTTCTAGCGGCTAAGGCCC
>CABIWB010000004.1:99229-142465 GCA_902362275.1 Coriobacteriaceae bacterium
CCGCATCAAGACGGAGCCGGGCCTTGTTGCATTTGCCCAGATAAAACCTGCCAAAATAAACCTGTCCCTTTTTGGCAGGTTAGCGGAGCTTGCTGGTCTCGAAGTACTCGGGGAACTGGTCCAGAACTTCGGTTTGGTTGCGGAACATCATGTGCAGGTGCTTGCTGACCAAAAAGCTCGCTTCGATGGGGTCGCGACCGGCGATAGCGCGGCGAATCTGCTTGTGCTCGTTCACGATGTCCTGATTGTCGAGAACCTGCGTGGCAGCGCGCAGCCAGCGGAAGCGCTCCAGGTCGGCATTGGTCTCCTCGAGCCACGACCACACGGTGCTGCGGCATGCGATGCTAAAAATCATGTGATGCATGAGGTTGTCGCTCAAAAAGAAGCCGATGCGATCCTCTTCGGCCATGGCCTTTTCCTGCAGCGCGATGGCGCGGTCGAGCTGCTCGATGCCGGCCGACGTGGCGCGCGCACAGCACTCCACGATCACCTGCTTTTCCAGATGTTCGCGGATGTAACAGGCGCTTTCGGCAAGGGTGAGGTTGATGGGCGAAACATAGGTACCGCTTTGGGGCACGGTGCGCACCAAGCCTTCCTGCGCCAAGCGAACCAAAGCCTCGCGCACGGGCGTGCGCCCCATATCTAGGTCGTCGCAAAGCTGTTTGACGCCGAGCTTTTCGCCCGGCTTATAGTCCAGATAGACGATTTTGCGTCGAATGGTGTGGTAGGACTGGTCCTGTAGGCTTGTTTCTTGCTCGCCGACGTGCATCGATTCTTCCATAGTGCCTCGCAACCACTCTTTCACACTCATATGTCAGTTGTTTATTATGCCGCGAATCAGCTCTCCGCGGTGGGTAATTCGGCTGTCGCCCGAGAACTATTGCGGCATCTTAGTCTGTATTTGCGCAAGGCTATGCCCAATGTTGCCGTATAAAAAGCCGTCGCAAACGTGAAATAGAAAGAAGGAATCCTATATGCAACTGGCGAATACCGTACGCGAGCGCTGGAAGGGCGTCTTGTTCTGCCTGATCATCGCTATCCCCGCAACGCTGCTCGGCAAACAGATTGAGGTGGTCGGTGGGCCAGTATTTGCCATCCTCTTTGGTATGGTTCTGGCGCTCGTCTTTCCCAAGAATCGCCGCGAACAGCTCGCCGCCGGTGTCACCTATACGTCTAAAAAAGACTTGCAGTACGCGGTTATCCTGCTTGGCTTTGGCATGAACCTCTCCCAGATTCTGTCCAAGGGCGCCCAGTCGCTGCCGATTATCGTGGCGACGATCTCGATCTCGCTTGTCATCGCCTTTGTGCTCTGCCGCGTCATGAACGTGCCGGGCAAGATCGCGACGCTTGTGGGTGTGGGTTCGTCGATTTGCGGCGGTTCGGCCATCGCCGCGACCGCGCCCGTCATCGATGCCGACGATCGTGAGATTGCCAGGCTATTTCGGTCATCTTCCTGTTTAACGTTATCGCGGCGCTCGTGTTTCCGACGCTCGGAGGCATGCTCGGACTGACCAACGAGGGCTTTGGCCTGTTTGCCGGCACCGCCATCAACGACACCTCGTCCGTAACGGCTGCGGCGAGCGCTTGGGACAGCATGCATCCCGGCGCCAACGTGCTCGAGAGCGCCACGGTGGTCAAGCTCACCAGGACGTTGGCCATTATCCCCATCACGTTGGTCCTTGCGTGCCGGCAGATGCATCTGGCGCGCAAGGCCGGGGGCGACGCCAAAAGCACGTTCTCGCTTAAACGCGCGTTTCCCATGTTTGTGCTGTTCTTTGTGCTGGCGAGCGTAATCGCCACGGTGCTTCAGCTTCCCGTGTCCATCACGGCGCCCATCAAGGAGCTGTCGAAGTTTTTTATCGTGATGGCCATGGTGGCTATTGGCTTTAATACCGATATCGTCGAGCTGGTCAAAAAGGGCGGCAAGCCCATCTCGTTGGGCTTTTGCTGCTGGATTGGCATTGCGTGCATAAGTTTGGGGATGCAGCACGTGCTGGGAATCTGGTAAAGAGGCAACTGATTTGCGTGCTGCGTGCTGGTGCGCGCATTCTCACGGTGGAGCGATAGGAGCTCTTGCGGGTATGGCTTGTCCGCAGGTTTATAAGTCCCGAAGAGCTCTTATCGCCCCGCCAGGATGGCGACGCGGGGCAACACCTATACTCGCAGGACGGCGCTTTCTGTCCTATAGTGTTTGGTGAGCAATATCGTTCAATTTTGAAACACTCGGTCGTGGGACCGTCGGCGGTTGCATGTCGCTGCGGACAGGGGCAAATCATGGATAGCGATGCCAAGCTGAACATCTTGACCGAGGCCCTGGCTGCTGCCGGGGCCTCGGCATTGGCAATTGATGCGCGTGGGGACGTCGCGATCTCGACCATGAATGACGCGGCGCTTGAGCGGGATGTGGTGACTTTTGTCGCTGAGCGCCTCGACCGTATAGGAGACGGCGGGCGTCTGGTTATGGGGCGTGCGGGTACGCGCCTGAGCCTGACCGTTCGCCCCACCGACAAAGAGGGCGGGTGCCTTTGGGTCGTCGTGGTCCGCGAGGTGCGCGGCGCCGCCGCGCATGCGGGCATCGAGTGGCTTAACGCCGACGAAGTTGAGGCCCGCTACGAATCGAGCGCGTACGGCATCGTTGAGGGGGCGGCCTCGGTGGCTGCGCCGGTTGCCGAGAGCTACGCGCGCGGTGTGCCCCTTATGCTCGAGGGCCAGCTGGGAGCGGGTCAGGTCGAGATCGCCAAGCGCCTCTATCTGGACGGTCCTTTTGCCGATCAACCCTTTGTTTCCGTTGCGCTCGATGAGCTTACCGATCGCGGTTGGCGCCACGTGCTCAAAAGCGTCGAATCGCCGTTGTTCCAAACGGGGCTGACACTTTGCATTGCGGGCTGGAATGCGGTTGGGCCCCAGCGCCTTCGCGAGCTCGTTTCCACGATGGCCGACACCGCGTTGGCGACGCGCTGCCATGTGGTGTTGACGGCGAATGACATGCCGGGTGGCAGCGAAAGTGATCAAGCCGCCTTTGTGACCGAGCGCTTCGCCTGCGCGGTGAGCGTGGCGCCGGCAATCGTCGAGCAGGGAGCCGCGTCGACGAAGGTTGCGTGCTATTTGGAATATCTCGCTGATGCATTTGGGACGGCAGCGCCCACGCTGTCTGCCGCGGCGACGAAGGCGCTCGATGCTTACCGCTGGCCGCGCAATTATCTGCAGCTCCGCGAGGTCTCGGAACGACTGTATATATTGGTGGGGACGGGCACGGTGGACCGCGCTGTGGCGGAGGAAGTGCTCGCCCAAGAGGACGTGATTAAGACCGCAACCTTTGGCGCCCCGACACTCGAAAGCGACCTGTATATCCTGCGATCGCTGGCCGATACCGAGCGAGATATCGCGCATCTGGTTGTAGACCATCTCCACGGCAACCGAACCCGTGCGGCGGAGGTGCTGGGTATAAGCCGAACAACGCTGTGGCGCTTGCTGAAGGACGATGACCGTTGAGCGAGGCGCCCGTGACCGCGCGCGACGCCTGTGCTACAGTCCAAAGCGTTATTGTTTCGATTTGGTTACGGCGTGCGAGGGCATATGGCTGAGACTTCAAAACCGAGCCGCAGAAGGCGGAGCGCCGCGCCGGTCAACCGACGCACAACATCGGTGACGTGGGGCAAACACGCCTCGGGGTTTGATGGCTCGTTCAAGCGCACTAAATACGGATATCCTTCGGCAAGCGCTCGCTTGGCCATGCAAGTAGAGTCCTCGTTGTGGGGCCGCAAGTGCGTGGTGGGCTCAAAGCTCAAGCACGACGGAACGCTCGGTTACATCAGCCGCGGGGCGGCTCGTCGCAGCGGACTCAATCCGGCTGGTTGGCATCGTTATGTTCCGATCGCGGTCGTCGTTGCAGTGATCGTCATCGCGCTCGCAGCGCTTGGCTACGCCGGTGGTGGCGCCAACTTGGACGCAGTGTTTAAATCGCCCGAGCTCGCGCATGCAGGCACAGAAGTTGTCGAGGGCGCTCAGACCCAGACGGGCGTCGCGCCCCAGCGCGGTATCGTTGCGGCGGCCTCCACCATCGCCGACGCTCAAAAGGACGACGGCGAACAGGGCGACGGCGCCGAAACGACCCACACGAACGAAACGACGACAACGGCGATGTCAATATAAGTTGCGAGTGGGGTGGCTAAAATAGCCCCGTCCCAAATTAGCTACCCCTATGACGCTCCTGGGTTACCTTACGTAGACGACGTTGTCGCGGCGGGGTTTGGGCTCGGGAAGCGCGTCTTCGGCATAGCCCAGAATGCAGTGACCGACGCCGCGCAGGCTGCCGTCGGCGGGCAGGCCCCAGCTGGCCAGCAGCTCCAGGCCCTCGGGCGAGTCAAAGACCTCATGCGCGCGGTGAATCCAGCACGAATCGACACCCAGTGCATAGGCGGCGTTGAGCAAGTTGCCCATGGCGAGCGAGCCGTCTTCCAGATGTGTGGGCACGCTGCGGTCAACCAGCACCACCACAACGGTCTTGGCGCCATAGAAGGGGTCGCTGTTGCTGCCCATGACCTGGGCGTTGAGCTGCGAGAGACGCTCGACGGTCTCGGGGTCGGTGACGGCGACAAACGTCACCGGCTGGCGGCCCATGCCGCTCGGTGCATATTGGCCGGCTTCGATAATACGTGCAAGCTTTTCGGCCTCGACGGGACGATCGCTGTAGTTGCGGCAGCTGCGGCGGTGAATGAGTGCTTCGATAGTCTCCATGGTGTCTCCTTGCGGTGGCGTTGCAGATGCCACGTTCATACCCGTCGGGCTCAAACGATAGACGGTCAATTGCCCGGCCAAAAGGATAGATTCCAATTGGGAAAGTGGGTTTGCATAAAAGTACCTTCAGAATGTGACAAACAAATGGGATGGTTAAACGTTTTATCCCGTCTACCCTGCGGTTTTTTACCACTTGCCTAAATGACGAACGCATAACCTCTGATAAAGGTTTTACTAAAGGAGTACCAACGTTTATCAATGCGCCGTGGTGGCGCCGGGCCAGGAGGTAACATCATGTTCCAGGCTGGAGATGTCGTCGAGACCGACTTCGAAGGATTTCTGAAGCTGCTGCGTTCCAAGACGCGCGCTTTCGTGTCGATCAACGATCACGAGTACTACATCACGCACACCGATGGCTATTGGCGTGTTCAGGATTGCGAGGCCCTCAACGACAAGGGCCACTTTACTGACTGCTCCGAGCTGGTCAACACGGTCTGCGAGGTCGTCGAGCTGCCGTGGATTGCCGGTAAGAGCCTGCATGACAGCTTCTCGGGCGCTACGGTCTATGAGGCCGTCGCCGCCTAACAGGCAATAAAACCCGATTTTCACGTGACCGCTGGCGCCGCCCCCGCGCCGGCGGTCTTTTTCTGCCGATAGGCCATAAAAGTGCAGGTATTTGCGGAGAGCCTGTTGACGATAGTCAAAACTCGGACTAATCTAGAGACACAAAATTGGTCAAAATTCGGACAATCGAATGGTGGGATAGATGAATAGTGCGGTTACGCTGGTCGACTTCGATCGGTTGCTCAATGGACTCGACCATATCTATTCGGAGTTCTCGCGCGCCTGCGGCCTTTCGGACTGTGCTTACTGGATGCTCGTCGATACCAGCACGGCGGGCGGTAGCATCGCTGTGAGTCGTCTGACAAGCGAATGGTTCTATAGCAAACAGACCATCAACTCGGCAATTAAAACCTTGATGGCGCGGGGCTTCGCAACGTTGGAGTTTGCCGAAGGCAGCCGTAAGAACAAGGTTGTGTGTTTGACCGAAGCGGGCATGCGGTTTGCCGAGCGCTATGCGCTGCCGGCACTCAAGGCCGAGCAGCGAGCCTTTGGCGCGCTTGAGCCGTGTGAACAACGCGAGATTATGCGCCTAATCGGAAAATTTTCCCATGCGCTCGGCGATGAGTGCGATGCTTTTAAGCAGCATATCGCTGCCGAGAGCCAAGCCGAGAATCAAGGTGAGGGGGAGTCGTGCGACTCTTAATGAAGTTTATGAAGCCCTATCGCAGGCTTGCCGCAGTGACGCTGCTGGCGCTGCTGGTGGATAACGTCGGTACGCTGTTGGTTCCCACGATGCTGGCGAACATGGTCAACACCGGAATTACCACGGGCGATGTCGACTACATTTTACGCAACGGCCTATACATGTTTATCGCGACCAGCATGGCTAGCGGCGGCACGGTGCTGGGCTGCTATCTTTCGGCGCGCCTGGCCGCCAACGTGGCCTGCGATATCCGCAATGCCGTGTACGACAAATCGCTCGAGCTAGCGGCCAGCGATTTTGAGCGCTTTGGCACCGGATCGATGATCACGCGCTCGCTCAACGACATCAACGTGATTCAGCAGGCGATTCTGCAGACGATTCAGCTGGTGCTGCCCGTGCCGTTTTTGGCTGTGGCGGGCATCATTTTCGCCTGGTTTATCGATCCTGCCATGGGCACGCTTCTGGGCGTAGTCGTTGCGATTGTGCTGGTGGCGGCGGTCTTTACGGTTGCCAACGCGGCTCCGATCTTTATGCGCTTGCAGAGCTTTATCGACCGCATGAACGTGGTGCTGCGCGAAAACATCGTGGGCGTGCGCGTCATCCGTGCGTTTAACAAGGAGCGTCACGAGGAGCGGCGCCTGGACGAGGTGTTCAGCGACTACGCCGCCAACGCCATCAAAGTCAACCACCTGTTTGTGGGCCTCGACAGCTCAAGCTTCTTTTTGATGAACATCGCCGAGGTAGCGGTGCTGTGGGTTGGCGGCAACCGCGTGGGCGCCCACGCCATGCAGATCGCGAGCATCTCGGCGGTGCTGGAGTACGCGCTTCTGATCCTGTTCTTTGTGATGATGGCGCAGATGGTGGTGCTAACGCTGCCACGCGCCGCGGCATGCCTAAGCCGTGCACGGCAAGTGCTGGAGATTGAGCCGAGCATCGTGGACGGCGAGCGTACGCTGGGTGACGGGGCGCCTGCCTCCGAGGACGATGCGGATGCTGTTGCCGTGTTCGACCACATGTCGTTTCGCTTTGACGATGCCGACGAGGACACCCTGCGCGACCTGAGCTTTGCCTGTCGTCGTGGTCAGACGACCGCGATTGTGGGCTCGACGGGCTCGGGCAAGTCGACGGTGGCAAAGCTTCTGCTGCGCTTCCACGATGCCACCAAGGGCGCCATTCGCTTGGACGGCATCGATCTGCGCGAGCTTTCGCAAGGTGAGATTCGCGGGCGCATTGCCTATGTGCCACAGAAGGCGTGGCTGTTCTCGGGCACCGTGGCAAGCAATCTGCGCTTTGGCAACGAGGACGCGACCGAGGCGGACATGCTTCATGCGCTGCAGGTTGCCCAGAGCACCTTTGTGCTCGATCAGCCGCAGGGGCTCGATACCCCGGTTGCCCAGGGCGGTACGAACTTCTCGGGTGGTCAGCGCCAGCGCCTGGCCATTGCTCGCGCGCTCATGAAGCGCGCCGACCTGTATATCTTCGACGACAGTTTTTCTGCTCTGGACTTTAAGACTGATGCGGCCCTGCGCCATGCGCTGCAGGACGAGACGCGCGACGCCGCGGTGCTTATCATCGCGCAGCGCATCTCGACGATTCTGCACGCCGACCAGATTGTCGTGCTCAAGGACGGCGAGGTCGTGGGCTTGGGCACGCACGAGGAACTTATGGAAACCTGCGAGGTGTACCGCGCCATCGCGGAATCGCAGATGAAGGGAGGTGAGTAGCATGACCGAGGAGCTCAAGAAGCGCAGCGACGCTATCGATGCCGCCGCTGCGGACGCTGCCGAGGAAGCGGTCGAGCAGGCTGTCGCGCCGACCGAGCTGGATGACGTTGCCAAGGCCGCGGCCGAGCGTGAGGCTCGCCGCCAAGCGCTGTACGAGGAAAACGAGCGCGCCGAGGACGAGCGTGCTCGCGCCGAGGCAGAGCGCATGCGCGACGTGGACGACGAAGACGAGGACGAGACGCCCCGTGATACCTGGGCGACGGTGCGCCGCCTGTGGAGCGAGGCTGCCGGCGACCATTGGCGCTTCTATATCGTGTTCGCGAGCATTGTGTTCTATGTCATCTTTAACACTGCCGCGCCGGCATATAGCGCCCGCGTGATCGATGAGCTGTGGGGCCACATTCAGGTGGCGTTTGCCAACGACACCACTTTCAGCATCACCTGGGAGAACTGCGGCAAGACCATTTTCGTCTACTTTATGATCTGGACTGCCGCCGCCTCGTTCTATGCGCTCCAGAGCTTTTTGATGTCGAGCGTCGCTGAGCGTCTCAATCTGCGCCTGCGCAACCGCATCGCGCAAAAGCTCAGCCGCCTGCCGCTCGCCTACTTTGACGCGCATCGTCCCGGCGAAGTGGTCAGCCGCGCGACCAACGACTTGGACAAGATGTCCGAGAGTATGCAGCGCGGATTGCTGCAGCTGCTGGTATCGGTCGGTACCGTGACGGGTGCCATCATCATGATGTTCGTCTATAGCGTCAAGCTCACGTTGGTCTTTTTGGGCTTTACGGCGGTATCGCTGCTGGTGACCAAGGTGGTTTCGCGCCGTACGCATGATGTGACGGGCGAGCGTCAGGAATGGGTGTCCAAAATCACGAGTGCGGTCGAGGAGGGCTATTCGGGCCGTTTGGTGATTCGCGCATTCAATCGCGAGCACCAGAGCTCTGCCGAGGTGCACGAGGCCTCGGGCGAGCTGGCCCGCGTGAGCACCAAGGCCGACTTTATGATCAACGCCGTCGGACCTGCGGTTCGCTTTACTGGTCGCCTGGCGCAGATCGTGATTGCGCTCGTGGGCTGCAGCATGCTGGTCGCCGGTCACATGACCGTCGGCGTGTTCCAGGCGTTCTTCCAGTTTATCTACGAGGCGTCCGAACCCATGACGCAGCTGTCGTTCACTTTCAACTCGCTGCAGAGCGCGCTGGCGAGTGCGGAGCGCGTGTTCGACCTGCTCGATGAGCCCGAGATGGAGGCCGATCCGCTGCCGGACGAGGCCGACAAGCTGCCGGGTCGCGTTGAGGGTCGCGTCACTTTTGAGCATGTGCGCTTTGGCTATTCGCCCGACAAGCCGCTTATGCGCGACGTGTCGTTTACCGCCGAGCCGGGTCAGAAGATCGCCGTGGTGGGAACCACGGGCGCGGGTAAGACCACGCTCATCAACCTGCTCATGCGCTTTTACGAGATCGACGGCGGCCGCATTACGCTCGACGGTGTGGATACGCGCCTCATGAACCGCGGTGAGCTACGTCAGCAGTTTGGCATGGTGCTGCAGGACGCCTGGCTATTTGATGGCACGATTGCCGAAAACATCGCCTACGGGTGCCCCGAGGCAACGCGCGAGGAGATCGTGGCGGCCGCTCGCGCCGCGCAGGTCGACTTCTTTGTGCGCACCATGCCGCAGGGTTATGACACGCGCGTGGCCAACGATGCCGAGAGCATTAGTCAGGGCCAGCGCCAGCTGCTGACCATTGCGCGCGTGCTGCTCAACAACCCGGCGATTCTCATCCTGGACGAGGCGACCTCAAGCGTGGACACGCGCACCGAGTTTGCCATCGGCCGCGCCATGGACGCGCTCATGCGCGGGCGTACGAGCTTTGTGATCGCGCACCGTCTGTCGACGATCGTTGATGCCGACCTGATCTTGGTCATGGACCATGGCAACATTATCGAGCAGGGCACGCATAGGGAACTGCTGGCTGCCGAGGGTGCCTATGCCGACCTCTATCTGAGTCAGTTCGCATAATGTGACAAAGGGACGGTCCCGCATGTCACATCAAAAAGAAAGGCGCGCCGGGGATGAATTCCCTGGCGCGCCTTCTTGCGTTGATGCCGATGTCGTTTTGTGCCGCTTGCGTTCCTAGCGCTCGTCCACGAGCTTGGAGACGAGGGCTTTGAGCTCGGCAACCTCTCGCTCGAGTTCCTTGACGCGGCGGGCATTCTCGGTGATGCCCTGGCGGTTGAGGGCACTCTGCTCGGCGGCGTCATCGGGCATGTACTCGCGATGCTGCTTGGCATCGAAGCTCTCCTCGAACACGCGGCAGCCGTTGCGCTTGATGATGCGTCCCGGCACGCCCACGACGGTGCAGTTGTCGGGCACGTCCTTGACGACAACCGAGTTGCCGCCGATTTTGACGTTGTTGCCGATGCGAATGTTGCCGAGCACCTTGGCGCCTGTGCCCACGGTGACGTTGTTACCCAGAGTGGGGTGGCGCTTGCCGGTCTCGTTGCCGGTACCGCCGAGTGTAACGCCCTGGTAGAGCACGCAGTTGTCGCCCACGACGGTGGTCTCGCCGATGACGACGCCCATGGCATGGTCGATAAAGAAGTGCTTGCCGATCTGTGCGGCGGGATGAATCTCGACGCCGGTGATATGACGGGTGAGCTGCGAGAGCACGCGGGCGAGCGAGCGATGGCCATGCTCCCAGAGCCAGTGCTCGGGCACGTGGTTCCACTTGGCATGCAGGCCGGGGTACGAAAGGAAAATGACCAGACCGTTTTGCGCGGCGGGGTCCTGCGCCTGGACGGTCTTGATGTCCTCGCGAATGGTATTGATAAAGCTCACCGGCCGCCCTCCCTTAGCGCCATGGCAATGCGATTCAATAAAGTATAGCGATTCGCTAGGGATTAGGAAGAGCAATCTTTCACGGCTTTGCGTGACAGGTGTCAGTTATGCATACTTGCTGGTAATGGAGTCATGCTTTTGTGCGGTCGTGTGCATGGTCGCGTCGCAACCGTATACTAGTTAACTTGGACGTGTCCGCGCCCACAACTGAGAGGTTTTACTTCATGGGTTTCATCAATTTCATTGCCGAGCTGCTTAAGGACCCGCGCACTGCGATCGCCAGCTGGATCGCCGCCGGCCCGCTCATGGCTTACGGCTGTGTGTTCCTGATCATCTTTATCGAGACGGGCGTGGTATTCTTCCCATTCCTTCCCGGCGATTCGCTGCTGTTTGCCTCGGGCTTCTTTGCCCACAACGGCGGCTTTAACATCGTGGCGCTTCTGGCCACCACATGGGCCGCAGCTATCCTGGGCGATCAGTGCAATTTTATGATCGGTCACTTCTTTGGCAAAAAGATCATCGCCTCGGGCAAGGTTAAGGCCATGACGCCCGAGCGCATCAAGAAGTCCGAGGATTTCTTGGACAAGTGGGGTCACCTGGCCATCTTCCTGGGCCGCTTCTTTCCGTTTATCCGCACCTTTGTGCCCTTTATTGCCGGCATGGGCGGCATGCACTGGCGCAACTTTGTCATCTTTAACGTGCTGGGCGGCATTACCTGGTCGACGCTCTTTACGCTGCTGGGCTACTTCTTTGGTGGCATTCCCTTTGTGCAGGAGCACTTTGAGCTGCTGATTATCGGCATCGTCGCCGTGTCGATCATCCCGACCGTGGTCGGTCTGGTTAAGGCTAAGCTGGGCAAATAGAACGCCTAGCTCGAGTCGTCACGCAAATCGTGTCGTTGAGGCCCGTCACCGCTTACGGTGGCGGGCCTTTTTGCTTCGGCCAAATGAAAATACTTTAGTTAGTTAAAGAAAAACGTTTTATCCGACGCGCGTGCGGAGTACAATCTCGTGCATGCGAATCGACGTGCCATCGGCTTTGATGCCGTTCGCGTGTCCCGTCCGGCTCTACGCTCCGGGCGTGCGACGTTGCGACGCGGTCGGCCTCGGTCCTTGCGTGCGGGTTCGCGAGTATGCAACTGTGTATGTAAGGAGCGACATATGACTGTCGAGAAGAAGGATATCGATTGGGGTAGCCTCGGCTTTGGCTACATGAAGACCGATTACAGCTACGAGGCCCATTGGAAGGATGGCGAGTGGGACGAGGGCGGCCTGACCACCGACCATACCCTGCATGTCTCCGAGTGCGGTGGCATCTTCCATTACTGTCAGGAGGTCTTTGAGGGCCTGAAGGCCTACACCGCCGAGGATGGCAGCATCGTCTGCTTCCGTCCCGACATGAACGCCGAGCGTATGTACAACTCTGCGCAGCGCCTCGAGATGCCCCCGTTCCCCAAGGACAAGTTCGTTGAGGCCGTCAAGCGGGTCGTTTCTGCCAACGCCGCCTGGGTTCCGCCCTTCGGTTCCGGCGCGACCCTGTACGTGCGTCCGTTTATGATCGGCTCCGGTGACGTGATTGGCGTGGCTCCCGCTCCTGAGTACACGTTCCGCATTCTCGTGACCCCGGTCGGTCCGTACTTTAAGGGTGGCCTTAAGCCCGTCAAGCTGCGCGTTTCCGAGTACGACCGCGCCGCACCGCACGGCACCGGCAACATCAAGGCCGGGCTCAACTACGCCATGTCCCTCAAGCCCACGATGGAGGCCCATCGCGAGGGCTATGCCGAGAACCTGTATCTCGACTCCGAGTCCCGCACCTATGTCGAGGAGACCGGTGGCGCTAACGTCCTGTTCGTGAAGGAGGATGGCACCCTCGTCGTTCCGCAGTCGCACACCGACTCCATCCTGCCCTCCATCACCCGCCGTTCGCTCGTTCAGGTTGCTCAGGACCTGGGCATGACCGTCGACCAGCGTCCCGTCGAGTGGGCCGAGGTCAAGGCCGGTACCTTTGTCGAGTGCGGTCTGTGCGGCACCGCTGCCGTCATCTCTCCGGTTGGCGAGATCGACAACAAGGTTTACGGCGCCGACGAGACCGTGACCTTCCCGGCTGGCTACACCGAGATCGGCCCTGTGATGAAGAAGCTTCGCGAGACCCTGACCGGCATCCAGTCTGGTGCTGTCGAGGATAAGCACGACTGGGTTTACACCGTCGCGTAAGCTGTCTTAGCTGTCCGGCCCGAGGGCGACCTTCCTTTCCGGCGCGTCCTCGGACATGAAAGAACCTCCGCTGCGCACTTCGTGCGGCGGAGGTTCTTTCGTCCTGCGGAGTGCGCCGGAAAGGCAGGTTGCCCTCGGGCCTGCGTTACCTCGGTGCTGCCGTTACGGGCAATATAGATCTGAAGTAAAGATGGTGCGCGGCCTATTGGCCGCGCGTTGTGCATGGATACGAAAAGGGCCCAAGGTTTGTGCCTTGGGCCCCAAAGGGTTGATGAACTGGCTTAAGACTCGGCCGTGATTGTTAGAACTTGACGGTCGGTGCCTGGCGGGTTGCCTCGGCGGCCTCGAAGCCCTGACGCTCCTTAAACTGGAAGATGCCGGCAAAGATAACAGCCGGGAACGTCTGGATGGCGTTGTTGTAGCTGAGCACGCAGTCGTTGTAGCTTTGGCGTGCATAGCTAATCTTGTTCTCGGTATCCTCGAGCGATGCCTGAAGCTGCGTAAAGTTGGTGTTTGCCTTAAGGTCGGGGTAGGCCTCAGCTACGGCAAAGAGCTGGCGCAGCGCACCGGTCAGCACGTTGTCGGCTTCCATCTTGGCCTCAGGGGTGGTGGCGCTCACGGCGGTGTTGCGCGCGCTGACCACGGCGGCGAGCGTGTCCTGCTCGTGCTTGGCGTAGCCCTTGACGGTCTCCACCAGGTTGGGGATCAGGTCGTTGCGGCGCTGCAGCTGCGTGTCGATGTTCTGCCAGGCGTTATCGATGCGATTGCGCTCGGTGACCATGTTGTTGTAGATGCCGGCGATGGCGCAGACAATCACAATGACAACAACGATGCCGATGATGACGGTAATCATGATGTCTCCGTTTCGAAAGGCCGCGGCGGCATGCGCCAGCTGCCGTTGGTATAACGCTACTAGTATACCCGCAACGTTTTGCCGTGCCGAACTTTCCGGTAAGCGTTGTGTTTTCGGCGGGGTTGGCACCGGGACAAAGCGCGCGAGGTACAGGTGTAAGATATGCGACAGATTGACGAGTGTTGTCTTTGCCCTGAGGATGGCGATACCAGTGGACCTTCGCATTAAGAAAACCTACCGCGCCCTGTTCGATGCCTTCACCGAGCTTCTCGAGGAGCATCGTTTTGAGGACCTGACGGTTGCCATGCTGTGCGACCGCGCCATGATTCGCCGCACGACGTTCTACAAGCACTTTCGCGACAAGAACGATTACTTCGCCTTTTATATCGATGAGCTCATGTCGGGCTTGCCGCAAAAACAGCCCGATGAGGCCGGCGCAGTGTCTGCCGAGGACGTGCGCGCGCTTCGGCACGCGATTTTGGACGATGCCATGGATTTGATTCTGGCGCACGAGCAGCTCATGGATAACATTTTGGCAAGCAGCATGTCGGGCATGTTGACCAACGTTATTTGCGACCGCATTGCCCGCTCCATCCGCGAGCGTGTGATGAACGTGCTTGCCGAGGATGCCCTGGCCCCCGTGTCACTCGAGACGACGTCTGAGTTTGTCGCCGGCGGTATTATTCGACTTTTCACGATATGGTGGGAATCGGGCCACAATCTTGAGCGTCGACCTGAGATAGCCGATGTGGTCGATGCGCTGTTTGAGCGGACCATGACACCGGTGGATCACTAAGGTGGCGGAGAGAGGGGGATTCGAACCCCCGGAACGCTCTCGCGCTCAACGGTTTTCAAGACCGCCGCATTCAACCGCTCTGCCATCTCTCCGTGAGTCGTAATGATAGCATCGTTTTGAATTTGCAACAGGGAAGGCGAACGATGACGATCACCGAAATCGACGAGAAGTTCATGCGCGAGGCGCTGGCGGAGGCGCGAGCCGCCGCGGCGGTGGGCGAGGTGCCCATCGGAGCCGTAGTGGTGCGCGACGGCGAGATCGTCGCGAGGGCGCACAATCGGCGCGAGCTCGATCAGGATCCTTCGGCTCATGCCGAGTTTGCGGCCTTGTGCGCTGCCGCTCGGTCGCTCGGTCGCTGGCGCCTTTCCGATTGCACGGTCTACGTGACGCTCGAGCCCTGCTGCATGTGTGCGGGCCTTATGGTCAACGCGCGCGTCGGACGCTGCGTGTATGGCGCGGCTGATGCCAAGGCCGGCGCACTGGGTTCGCTGTATGACCTGAATGCCGATTCGCGCCTGAATCATCGGTTTAACGTGACGGCTGGGGTCCTGGCGGATGAATGCCGCGAGCTGCTGAGTAGCTATTTTGGCGGTCTGCGCGGAGCGGGCGGCGCTGATTGCGGTTGTGGGGCCGATCTTGAAGCACACGCCGCTCACGCCGCAGCGCTTGCAGGTGCCGGTGAGGATGCTGGCACGGCGGTTGACTTTGATCCTGCGTGCCGCCGACCTCGCCGTGTGCTGTTGGCGATCGACTCCTTTAAGGGCAGCGTTTCGAGCGCGCAGGCGGAGGCGGCGGTTGCCGAAGGCGTGCGCCGCGTTTGGCCCGATGCCGAGGTGTGCGCATTGCCGCTGGCAGATGGTGGCGAGGGAACGCTCGATGCCGTTGCCGCCTGCGGTGGCGAGCTTGTGACCTGCGAGGTAGCAGGCCCCTTTGGCGAGCGTGTGCCTGCCCGGATGTTAGTGGACGGCGAGCGCGAGTCGGCTGTTATTGAGATGGCCGAAGCCGCGGGCATTGGGTGCTCACCTTGCACGGAGTCGGCGGCGCTGGCTGCTACAACCTATGGCGTGGGCGAGCTCATGCTCCGTGCGGTTCGTGCCGGGGCAAAGACTATCTATATTGGTCTGGGCGGCAGTGCCACCAACGACGGTGGCGCCGGCATGCTGCAGGCGTTGGGCGCGCGTGTGGTCGATGATCAGGTCTGCGATGTCGCCCCCGGTCTTGCTGGCCTTGAGCGGGTGGCGAGCGTTGATTTGGCGCCCGCGCTGCAGGCTTTGGATGGCGCTCGTATCGTTGTGCTTTCGGATGTCGAGAATCCGCTCGTAGGGCGTCGCGGCGCGCTTGCGGTGTTCGGCGGACAGAAGGGTCTGCCGGCGGATGATGCCGAGGTACTGCGCAGGTACGACAGCTGGATGGTCGGCTACGGTCGCTTGCTCGACGCTGCGATTGCCGGAGCTCGAGCCCAGGGTTTGTTGCGCACACCCGAGGGCGCACGGACATTTGGCTCGGTGCTCGGCGTGCCCGGCGCGGGCGCTGCCGGTGGCTTGGGCGCGGCGCTGCTGGCGCTCGGGGCGAAGCTGCGCTCGGGTGTGGAGACGGTGCTCGATCTCGTGGGGTTTGACGAGCGCGTGCGCGATGCCGACCTGGTCATAACGGGTGAGGGCAATATGGATGAGCAATCCGCCGCCGGTAAGGCACCAGTGGGTGTGGCTCGCCGCGCCAAGCGATATGGCAAGCCGGTGGTCGCCGTCGTGGGCGGTCGCGCTGTCAACCTGGATGCGGTATATGGGCAGGGTATTGACTTGGTTTTGCCGATCTGCCGCAAGCCCATGGACCTGGAACGGGCACTCGATTCGCAAGAAGCCACAACCAACCTCATCTGCGCCGGCGAGTCAGCCGCACAAGCCTATGACCTCGCTCGCCTCTAAGGCCTATCTCCCTATAAGTTGCGGTGGAATACGGAGTGTTTTTGCCTTTAAGGGGCCAATTCAGTCCGTATTCCACCGCAACTTCGAGAATGGCCATTCGAGGTTGGCTGCCTTGGGTCTTGGGTCGGACCGTTTGCCACGAAATGCGGCCATCTACTACGTTAAGCCGACCACCCTCGACCATCCCGGAATTTGTAAAAATAAAACCGCAGGTAGAAAGCTTGCCGATTTTCGAAAAAGTCGGCTATGGTCGGCCCCTGCGACCTAAACGTAGTAGATGGGCCCTTTTCGTGGCACAGCACCAGATCAGTCTATTTAGGACGGGGCCTCCTTGACTACTTTCGCCACCCTGACGCCCCACCAGTCAAAAAAAGCCCCGTCCCAAATTAGCTACCTTGCTCTGGCGGGCGGGAGCAGGTAAGATATACCGAGCGCCTAGCGCGTTCGATGGGTTCGGATGACGACATGTTCCGAATCTGGTCAGGTCCGGAAGGAAGCAGCCATAAGGAGCCTCTGTCGGGCATCCGAATCCATCGAGCGCACGGGCGCTTTTTTGGTGCCGCGACATGGCCCGGCCGGCGGCGAGGTGTTTGGTGTCTCGCTGGTCCTCGGCTGCGCCTGCGGGATCGCTCGACTACCAAACAGCCCGCCGGCACCGGGACCATTTCGTCCAAAAATCACCCGTAGAGGCGCGTTAGCCTAATTAAATCTATCCCTTAAGGAATGCTGCTCGTTGGCGTTGTTTGGAGCGCGGTGGCGATGTGCTCCAAGAGACAGTGGCATTACCATTTGTTTTTACAAGTAAAGAGGCCCGTTTCCCTGGGTGGGGGAAACGGGCCTCTTTTTGTTTCTGGGCTTGTGGATTGGCGGAGACAATAACCGCTGGCAGCTATTTTGAGTTCTTGATGCGGCGTGTGGCTGTGGCGGTTATTCCGAGGCCTGCGGTGGCGATTCCTGCGAGTGCGATTGCGCTCGACGCTGCGTCGCCCGTGTTCGCGAGCTTGCCGGCGGTCGTATCTGCTTGCTTGCCGCTGCTCGAGTTCGCCTGCTTGGTGGAGCTCAGCGGGGTATTTTTGCCGGTCGCGGACGAGCCGGTGGGCTGTGTCGCCTCGGCCGGTTGCGCCGAGTTGGAGGGAGGCGTCATCTCGGTCGGTTGCGTTATCTCGGGCGAGGTGGCCTTGTCTGCCGCGGCTTTCGCCTCTTCGTATGCCTTGCAGGCGTCGTCATAGGCCGTTTGCGCTTTTTTCAAATTGTCGAGGAGCGCATCTCGCCAGGCTATGAACTGGTCGGTATGGGCTTTATACTTCTCTGCAGCACGTTCACAGTCATTAACTCGTCTTTCCTGCCTTTTGAGGCCGTCGCAGCGCTCGCGGAGCTCCGTTTTGCAAGAGTCTTCTTGCGCTTTTGCCGTTACGATTTCACTGCGCAACTGCTTAATATGCTCTTTAATAGTTATGCTGGGCTCCTCGTTGCCGAGTGCTTCAAGTGCCTTATCTAATTCTGCCTGGAGCTCGCTTACCCGGTTGATGGCCTCGTCGTATTTGGCTTGGGCTGCATCGATGTCCGCTTGCATGGTGGGAAGGAGTTCCCTCTCTTCGGCGGCTTGCGCCGCCATCTTGTCGCGGAGCTCTTGAAAACGGGCAATGTCATCATTGAATCTCGCAATTTTCTCGGGACTTGCGGCGTCTTTTGCGGTCTCGAGGTTTTTGAGCGCTTCCTGCATGGCTGCATACGCTTTTTCTTTTGCGGCGGCCGCGTCTTCTGTCTGCGGGGCGCCCGAATTGCCGTTGGCGGCGCTCGTCTGCGAAACGGCCGCACCGGTGGGGGCGCTAGTTTCTGCCGCGATCGCCGTTGCGGGGGCGATTCCCGCGACAAGTGCCGCGGAAAGTGCGATGCCCACAGTTGCTCGTCTTGCTCTTCTTGCGAGAATGTCGTTCATCTCGGCACCTCATTTCAAGGGTCGGTGACTCACTTGGTAGCACTAATGTAAGAATATCAGGCGGTTTGCCCGCCATTGATCGGGCGTGCGCGTGCCTCTCCGCTTCTTTGGAAACCGAATCCCATTAGAAATGGCGAGTTGTTTACTCGTCTTTTGGGCTCACCGTACTATCATGATTCGAAATGAGTGTGAATGATGATAGGGAGCGCCTTTTTATGATTGAGCTGCTCGGACGTTTTGGTGGCAAGTTTCGCCGGTATATGGTGATCGGCCCAGTGTGCAAGCTGATCGAAGTGATTTTTGACCTGCTGACGCCGCTGGTGATTGCCCAGATGATCGATAAGGGCATCGGCGCACGCGATGTGAACGCTGTCGTCCACTACGGCATGGTGCTCGCCGTCATGGCCGTGATCGGCATCTCGTTTACGCTCGTCTGCCAAAAGATGGCGGCGCTCACCTCGCAGGGCATGGGTACCGATATCCGCGGCGCGCTCTACGAGCACATCAACAAACTGAGCTATGCCGAACTCGACCGCTTTGGCACGCCGTCGCTTATCACCCGCATCACCAACGATGTCAACCAGGTGCAGCTTGCCGTGGCGCTGGGCGTGCGCATGCTCATCCGCTGGCCCTTCTTGGCGGTGGGCTCCATGTGCGCGGCCCTTGCCATCGACCTTAAGCTCGGCATCATCTTTTTGATCTGCACGCCCGCTATCGGCCTGGTGTTTTGGTTTGTCATGGCGCGCTGCATCCCGTACTACAAGCAGCTGCAGGCAAAGCTCGACCGCATCGCGCTTATCTGCCGCGAGGGCCTTTCGGGCGCCCGCGTGGTTCGCGCCTTTGTGCGCGAGGGCCACGAGCGCGAGCGCTTTGCCCAAGCCGCCGACGACCAGGCCAATACCGCCGTCGTGGTGGGCAAGCTTTCGTCGATTCTCAACCCCGTCACGTTTTTGGTGATGAACCTGGGCGTGTGCGCCATCCTGTGGGTGGGCGGCATCCAGGTCAACGTGGGTGAGCTTACGCAGGGCCAGGTTATGGCGTTCGTCAACTACATGACGCAGACGCTCACCTCCATCGTGTACGTTGCCAACCTGGTCGTGGTCTTTACCAAGGCGAGCGCCAGCGCGTCGCGCATCAACGAGGTGCTCAATTGCGTGCCGAGCATCACTGACGAGGACAACGAGCCGGTCGCGCTGCCCGAGCCGAGCGAACTGGCGGGCGGCGCTGTTCCGGTCCCCGCGCTGAGCTTGAGTCATGCGAGCTTCTCGTTTGGCACCGGCGCGGCCAATGCTGTCAACGATGTGACGCTGGAACTCTCGCTGGGCAAAACACTCGGCATTATCGGCGGCACGGGCAGCGGCAAGTCCACGCTCGTCTCGCTTATCCCGCGCCTGTACGATGCGAGCACCGGCAGCGTGAGCGTGATGGGCTCCGACGTGCGCGCTTGGCCGCTCGACCAACTGCGCCATGTGGTCGCGACTGTACCGCAGCGCGCGTCGCTGGTGAGCGGCACCATCCGCAGCAACCTGACCTGGCGTGACGAGTCGGCAACCGATGAGGAGCTCTGGGCGGCGCTCGACATGGCGCAGGCGAGCGAGTTCGTGCGCAACAAGCCGCAGGGGCTCGATGCCCCGGTCGAGGCGGGCGGCAAGAACTTTAGCGGCGGTCAGCGCCAGCGTCTGACCATCGCGCGCGCCCTGGTGGGCTCGCCTCAGATATTGATCATGGACGACTCCGCCTCGGCGCTCGACTTTAAGACCGACGCGGCGCTTCGCCATGCCATTCGCGAGCGCGGCGTGCGCGGTGCCGCCGAGGGCGGGCTGCCACTCACGACGGTGATCGTAAGCCAGCGCGTCCCGACCGTGCGCGACGCCGACATGATCTGCGTGCTCGACCACGGCTCGGTCGCGGGCCTGGGTACGCATGACGAGCTCTACGCAAGCTGCCAGCTCTATCGCGAGATTTGCCAGTCGCAGCTGCGCCGCGAGGAGCTCGAGGGCCGTCAGGGGAGTGCGGCGCCCGCGTCGCCCCAACCGTCCCCGCATCCGTCTGCGCAAAGGAGGGCTGCTAGATGAATCCGTATACTTCTTCCGGTTCGGTCGCCACGATGACGGCCAATGTGTCCGGCAACGATAGTCTCAACGACCTGGGCGACGGTCCGCGCCAGCCCGGCGATCCTGAGCGCTATCCCGTGGGTGCGGTGACTCGCCGCCTGATGGGCTACGTTCGTCCGCATCGCATTTCGTTTGTTGCGTCGTTTGTGAGCGCCGCCATCTCCGTTATCTTGCAGCTCTACACGCCTATCCTTATCGGCGAGGGCATCGACCTGATTGTTGCGGCGGGCCAGGTGGACTTCGATGCGTTGCTGCCGCTTGTCACCAAACTCGCGATTGTCGTGGTGGGTGCTGCGGCCTTCCAGTGGCTGCAGGGCTACTGCGTCAACCGCCTGTCCTACGAAACGGTGCGCGATATGCGCGTGGAGGCGAGCGACAAGCTCAGCCGCATGCCGCTCAGCTTTATCGACAGCCATGCCCACGGCGACCTCATGAGCCGTGTGGTCAACGACGTCGATCAGGTGGGCGACGGTCTGCTGCAGGGCTTCACGCAGCTCTTTACCGGCGTTATCACCATCGTGGGCACGCTTGCGTTTATGCTCTCCATTAACCTGACCATGACGCTTGTGGTGGTGCTCGTCACACCGCTTTCCATTTTTGCAGCCGGCGCCATCGCCAAGCTTTCCAACAAGAGCTTTACGGCACAGCAGCGCATCCAAGGCCAGCTTGGCGGTCATATTGAGGAGTACGTGGGCGAGCAGAAGCTCGTGGACGCGTTTGCCTACGGCCCGCACGCTCAGCAGCGCTTCGATGCCCTCAACGCTGAGCTCTACACCGCGGGCGAGCGCGCGCAGTTTATGGGTTCGCTCTCCAACCCCGGTACGCGTTTTATCAATAATATCATCTATGCCGTGGTCGCTGTGATCGGCTGCGTGGGCGTGATCACGGGCGTGCCCGCGGCGCTTACGGTGGGCGGCGTGCAGATCTTCCTGTCCTATGCCAACCAGTACACCAAGCCGTTCAACGAGGTCACCAACGTCATTACGCAGATCCAGACCGCGTACGCCTCGGCGCGCCGCATGTTTGCGCTGCTCGATGCCCGCGAGCAGGAGCCCGATGCGGCGGATGCCGTGGAACTTGCCGCCCCGCAGGGCGAGGTCGCCTTTGAGCATGTGGACTTTAGCTACGTGCCCGACCGCAAACTGCTGCAGGATATCTGCATCGATGCCAAGCCCGGCATGCGCTTTGCCCTCGTCGGCCCCACGGGCTGTGGCAAGACAACGCTCATCAATTTGCTGCTGCGTTTTTACGATATCGATGCCGGTCGCATCGCGGTCGATGGCCGTTCCTCGCGTGACTACACGCGCGCAAGCCTGCGCCGTGCCTTTGGCATGGTACTGCAGGACACTTGGCTGTTTGAGGGCACGGTGGCGGAAAACATCGCTTACGGTTGCCCGGATGCCACGCGCGAGCAGGTTATCGAGGCTGCCAAGCGCGCGCATGCGCACAAGTTTATCGTGCAGCTGCCAGGCGGCTACGATACGGTGATCGGCGAGGACGGCGGCACGTTTAGCCAGGGTCAAAAGCAGCTGCTGTGCATCGCGCGCGTCATGCTCACCGACCCGGCGATCTTGCTGCTGGACGAGGCAACGTCGAGCATCGATACGCGTACCGAGCTGCAGGTGCAGGCGGCATTCGACGAGCTCATGGCAGGTCGCACAAGCTTTGTCGTGGCGCACCGCTTGAGCACCATCCGCAACGCCGACTGCATTCTGGTCATGCGCGACGGCCAGATTATCGAGCGCGGCACGCACGACGAGCTGCTGGCATCGGGCGGTTTCTATGCCGAGCTCTACCGCAGCCAGTTTGCCCAGTAAGGGCTGTCGATTAGCGGCAGGTGGTTTACATCTGCGTCGTTAGTACTAAGATATGCTTCTAACAAATTGCATTAATGGCTCGAGTTTCGGGGGAAACGAGGCAACGTGACTATGACATGCTCTATGGTGGTCAACAGCAAGAGCGGTAATACCAGGATGGTTTCGGGGGCGATTAAGCGCGCGCTGCAGGCTGCGGGTGTCGAGTTTATTCACGCCGCCGCGTTGAGCGATGGTGCAGACCAAGAGCAGGTTA
This sequence comes from Coriobacteriaceae bacterium, assembly GCA_902362275.1. Classification (GTDB taxonomy): domain Bacteria; phylum Actinomycetota; class Coriobacteriia; order Coriobacteriales; family Coriobacteriaceae; genus Collinsella. The sequence goes on from CABIWB010000004.1 coordinate 121,704, forward strand.
TGTGCGAGGCACAGGGTGCTTGTGCCGCCGATGTGGTGCTCGTGGGCTTTTGGTGCGATAAGGGCGCCTGCACGCCTTCGGTGGCGACTTTGCTGTCTGCCCTACATGGCAAGCGCGTCTTTTTGTTTGGCACCTGCGGTTTTGGTGCCGATCGGAGCTATTTTCAGCAGATTGTCGACCGCGTGTCGTCCAATTTAGCCGAAGATGCCGAGCTTGCGGGCTGGGCGATGTGCCAGGGCAAGATGGGGCCTGCCGTAAAGCAGCGCTACGAGGCGATGCTTGAGCAAGAACCCGAAAACGCGCGCTATAAGATGCTGCTCGACAACTGGTTTGCCGCAAAGGACCATCCCACCAAGGAAGATCTGGACAACATGGCCGCAGCCGCCAAGAAGGCCGTGCTGGGCGATTAACTTCGTCGTTCGTGGTGTTTCGTGCAAAACAATACAAATGTGAAAGCCTCGAAATTCCCGAGGCTTTTTTCTTGACACTCGTGGGCGCAACCGTGGCAAGCGTTCGCTGGATGTATTCAGGGTGGGACACGGTTTCCGGATGGGCGGGCTTCCGGAAACCGTGTCCCAGAATTTGTCTTTGGAATGGGACGCATTTTCCGCGATATGCATGACAGACCTTTCCCGTACCTCCGCCTGCCGCCGATTCGGGCCCCCGACCCCGTTACTTGATCTTGGTCGTGCCCGGTGCCAGGTTGGGGTCGGTCTCGTTGGCCTCGGTCTGGAAGTGCTCGGTATACACGTTCTTACCGTCGCGGAACATCTCGTAGTACTGCATCTTGGCGTAATCCTCGCGTGCCTTGGTGGCGGCTGCGGCAACGGCGTCGTCGCCGGTGACGTTGGAGGAGAGCGCCCAGCGCAGGCTGGCGTCCTCGTAGCCCACGGAGTTGATGGCGGGCAGCGACTCGCGCAGCGTCATGTGCGCTTTCTGGTAGTCGGTCAGCGGTGCGCCGATCAGTTGCATCAGCTGGGTGGACAGGTAGTTGGTGGACAGGTCGCTGGTCTCACTTGTCTGGTCGCAGCCGGCAACGTCGTAGTTAGCCCAAATGATGTAGTCGGTCTGCCACAAGCGCTCCTGGTGGGTGGCGTCGTCCTCGCCGGTAAACCACTTGTCATTGAACTCGGACGGGAAGAACGGCTGATGGTCGCCCCAGAACACCACGACCACCTTGCGGTCGAGCTTGCTCAAGGCGTTGAGGAAGTAGCGAAGCGCCTGGTCGGACTGCTCGATGCACGAGACATACTCGTCGACATCGGAGAGCGTGCCGTCCTCGACGGTCTTGGCGTCCAGGTCGGTCGTGTCGATGTTCAGGTGCATCTGCTTGTCGACCGGCAGCAGGCCCGTGTCGTAGCCCGAGTGGTTCTGCATGGTCACGTCGAAGATAAACTGCGGATCGGCGTTCTGGTCGAGCAGCTCAAGAATCTTGTCGTAGGTAGCCTGGTCGGTCACCATGCCGCGCAGGGTATCGGCGCCCTGGAAGTCGTTGATAGACAGGAACTGGTCAAAGCCAAAGTCCTTGTAGACGTTCTCGCGGTTCCAGTTGGTCGCGTGGTTGGGGTGCATGGCCGTGGTGGAATATCCGAGCGACTTGAACTGCTCTGCCAGGTTCCCGGTCGTTTCCATGTTGTAGATGGTGTAGGGGTACACGCCCGAGCCCAGGTTGGCCATGGAGTTGCCGGTCATAAACTCAAACTCGGTATTGGCCGTGCCGCCGCCGTAGGCGCTCACGTAGAGCTTGCCGCGGCTGAGGCAGTTGGACAGACTCTTAAAGTACTGCGGACCCTCGTAGCCGGCGCGCATGTTCTGGTAGATCGACAGATCCGAGAAGGTCTCGTTCATGATGGCGATGACCGTGGGCTTCTCGCTGTCGAATTGCTCCTTTGCGGCGGCGCGCTCGTCGCTCTTGGCGGCATCGGATTTGTCGTAGGCCTTGGCATACTTTTTGAGCGTGGCCTTGGCGTCATCGACAGAATAGTCGGCGGGTTTGGGCGGCTTGATGGACTGTGCCGCACTAATAAAGGCAGGCAGGTAGCCCTCGCGCCAGTAGCTCTCAAGCGGGCGCCAGGTGTAGACGGTGATGCCGAGGGTGTTGTAGTAGTCGATGAGGGTGACGTGCGCGGTCACGCCGCCCAGGCACAGCACGGCGACGAGCAGGTTGGTGAGCAGCATGCGCTTGGCGTCGGCGGCGCCCTTCTGGCGATGCGGCGCGACCAAGCCGGCGTACTCGCACAGCAGCATCGCGACGGCGGTAAAGCCCATGGACAGCACACAGAACAGCGAGATCGAGAAGGTGTAACCGTTGCCGGCGACCGCGGCGGCGGTGGAGATGGCCGAAAGGTCGCCCGGCTGGATGGGCATGGATTTAAACGTGATGACGAAAAACTCGGCAATGCCCAGGACAAAGAGGGCAAAGGCCAGGATCGCGGGAGCTGCGCCGTGGCGCTGGAACAGGAAGAACAGGCCGACCATGAGCGTGGTGATGATGGCCCACTCGAGCAGGATGCATAGGGGGTAGACCCAGGTAAAGTCGTGGTTGGACGAAACCTCCATGCCCAGCAGCGCAAAAACGCCGGCGAGCAGCAGGCACAGGACGGCGGCGACGAGTGGCTTGCCCACAAAGGCGCCGCGCAGGCGGGCGAGCTTGCCGGTGGGGGCGGGGGCGTCGGGCGCGGCGAACGCAAAGACGCGCGGGGCGATGCGGTCGCGTGCGATGCTGGCCCAAGCGCAGCCGGTGAGGATGGCGTTGGTCAGGATGAGCATCACAAAGGCGAGCGGCTCGTTTTGAGCGACGAGGCCCACGGCGCCCCAAATAGTCAAAAAGACCTGGAGCAGGCCGAAGGCGACACTCCACCCAAGAGCGCTTTTGGCAACGGTGCCCGACTGAGCGCGAATGGCCTTGGCCTCGCGCAAGACAAGGTAGACGGTCGCCGCAAGACCGACGAGCGAGATGGCGGCAGCGAACATGCTGAGACTCCTCACAAACTTAAAACCTACGAAAGCGGGGGTTTACCCGATTGTTACCTAAATATGCGCTGCATTTGCGGGCTGTGCACAACAACCAGCCATATTAACGCGCATGTGCGGCGGTGTGGCGCAATGTAGTGGCGACCTGCGCGATAATGGACGGGAATTACACGGAAACGTAAAGGCTTCTTAAAGAATTGGCGAGGATGAGGCGATGAACGAGCAGGTTTGCACCAAGGCTGTGGATGCGTGCGGCTATCCGTTCGAGACTACGGGCAATGCGGTGTTGGACATCTTGGAGCATCGCTCGTCTACGCGTGCCTTCGCGCGTGATGACGACGACCGTCCCGTGGTAGTGACCGACGAGCAGCGGGCGGCGATTCTGCATGCGGCGAGTCGTGCGCCGTCGGCGGGCGCCATGATGATGTATTCCATCGTGAGCATCCGCGAGCAGGCAACGCTCGACCGCCTGGCCGACCTGTGCGACCACCAGCCCATGATCGCCAAGGCGCCCTGGGCACTTATATTTGTGGTCGATTATGCCAAGTGGATCGATCTGTTTGAGCACGTGGGCTGCTTTGAGCCCGAGTTTGTCGAGCGCACGGGCAAGGCGCCCCGCCGCGCGCCGGGTTTGGGCGACTTTGCCATCGCGGCTCAGGATGCCGTGATCGCCGCGCAAAACGCCGTGGTTGCCGCCGAGGCCCTGGGGCTGGGGAGCTGCTACATCGGTGATATCGTCGAGAATGCCGAGGAAGTGGCCGAGCTGCTCGATCTGCCGCCCTATACTATGCCGCTGTCGATGCTCATCATCGGCACACCTCGCAAAGAGCGCCCGGCGATTGCGCATTCCGTGGTGAACCTGGTGCACGAGGAGCGCTACTGCCGCGCGGATGCCGCGACCATGGATGCACAGGTGGCCGAGATGGATGCGATGTTTCGCCCGCATGCCCGCGAGGTGGGGGAGCGCGTCGTGGACATCTATACCCGCAAGCACACGAGTCCCTTTATGGCCGAGATGAGCCGCTCTATGGAGTGGTGGTTCAAAAACTGGCTCGGCAAGTAGCAGATGTGACAAAGGGACAGTCCCTTTGTCACATTCCATATCGCCGCGGTAGCATAAAGACTGTATAAATGTTTATCTAGCTGGGAAAACAGTGCATTAAAACATGGGCCGATTACCTATAATCCCTTCGAACATTAAAGTTGGGAGGAAACCGGCTTATGGAACAAAAGGCCAAGAAGGCAGCCTCGCACGCTGCGATTCCTGTGAGCATCTCGGCGATGCTCGTCACGCTGGGCGTGGTGTACGGCGATATCGGCACCAGCCCTATGTATGTAACCAAGGCGCTCGTTGCCGGCAACGGCGGCATCGGAAGCGTCACGGAGGAGTTCGTGCTCGGCGCGCTCTCCCTTGTCGTGTGGACGGTCACGCTGCTGACGACCATCAAGTACGTGCTGATCTCGCTGCGTGCCGATAACCATGGCGAGGGCGGTATCTTTGCCCTGTACAGCCTAGTCAAGCGCTGCGGCAAGTGGCTTATCATCCCCGCCATGCTGGGCGGGGCGGCGCTCCTCGCCGACGGCATCCTGACGCCTGCCGTTACCGTTACCACGGCTATCGAGGGCCTGCGCACCATCCCGGCGGTCCATGCCGTGCTTGGTGACGACCAGGGCCGCGTCGTGGCCATCACGCTTGCCATCATCATTGTGCTCTTCTTGGTGCAGCGCATCGGCACGGCCAAGATCGGCCGTGCCTTTGGCCCCATCATGACGCTGTGGTTTCTGTTCCTGGGCGGTACGGGTCTGTTCTTTGTCTTCCAGCACCCCGCGGTGCTGCTGTGCCTCAACCCGCTGCGCGGCATCGGCTTTTTGTTGAGCCCCAACAACCATGCGGGCATCATGATCTTGGGCAGCTGCTTCCTTGCCACCACCGGTGCCGAGGCGCTCTATTCCGACATGGGCCATGTGGGTCGCGGCAATATCTACGCCACCTGGCCGTTCGTTAAGTGCTGCCTGCTGCTGTCCTACATGGGCCAGGGCGCGTGGCTCATGAACAACGCCGGCAACCCGGAGCTCATGGGTATCGCCGACCTCAATCCCTTCTACCAGATGCTCACCCCGGGCCTGCGTCCCTTTGCTGTCGGCCTTTCCACCGTCGCGGCCATCATTGCCTCGCAGGCGCTCATCACCGGCGCATTCTCGCTGGTGTCCGAGGCCAGTCGCCTGGACCTCATGCCGCACATGCAGGTCTTCTATCCTGCCGAGACCAAGGGCCAGCTCTATATTCCCATGGTCAACAACGTCATGCTTGTGGGCTGCGTCATCGTGGTGCTGCTGTTCCAGAGCTCGGCGCACATGGAGGCCGCCTACGGCTTGGCGATTACCCTGACCATGATGTGCACGACGCTGTTGCTCTTCTTCTATTTGCATGTTGATCGCGGCCTTAAGGTCGCCCCGTATATCTTCGTTGCGTTCTTCCTCATGCTCGAGGGCTTCTTCTTTGTGAGCTCGCTTACCAAATTTTTCCACGGTGGCTATTTCACCATTCTGATGGCCATGCTCATCATGGGCGTTATGGTGTGCTGGTACAACGGCACGGCGGTTGAGCGGCGCCAGTTTACGCTGCTGCCGCTGCGCAGCTATCTGCCGCAGCTCAAGCGCCTGCGCGATGACGACCGCTATGAGCGCCTGAGCGACAACATCGTGTACCTGACCAAGGACACCCATACCGATTACATCGACCGCGATATCGTCTACTCGATCTTGGACAAGCATCCCAATCGCGCTCGCGCCTGGTGGTTCGTGAATGTCGAGACCATGGACGAGCCGCATACCTTTGCCTATTCGGTCGAGACGTTCGGCACCGACTACGTGTTCCGAGTGCATCTGTACCTGGGCTACAAGATCAACCAGCGTGTCAATGCCTACCTGCGCCAGATCGTTCAGGACCTGGCCGCCACCGGCGAGCTGCCGGCGCAGACGCATGACTACTCGGTCTACAAGGATCCGGGCAATATCGGTACGTTCAAGTTCGTCCTGATTCGTAAACTTCTGGCGCCTGAAAGCGATGTGGAGCCGCGCGAGCGTACGGCCATCACGCTCAAGTACATCATCCGCCGCGCCGCCGGCACGCCTGCGCGTTGGTATGGCCTGGAGAACTCCAACGTGAGCTTTGAGTACGTGCCGCTGTTCACCAAGTTCAAGGCCGTGAACAAGATGCAGCGCCTGGCCCCCAACGAGCGGCCGTAGGCGCCGACGGGTTGCACGGAGTTGGTTTTCGATGGACAAGATTGAGACCGGGGAGGCAAACATGGATGCAAGGATGCTTGATGGCCGCGAGGTGGTTGCCGAGCTGGTACGTGAGGCACGCGCTGACGCCGCCGAAGATCGGTTTTTGACGAACCGTGCCAACATGGATATGGCCGATCGCGTAATTTCGATCGTGGCACTGGTATTTGGAGCGGCGTGCGTGTGTGCCCTGCTCGCGCACGTGCTGTTTGTCTAGCGACCGCCGGTCGTAGAAGGCTTTACACTTGAAACCACCACAAGGGAAACCACTACAAAGGTGCCTGTCCCTTTGTGGTGGTTTTTGTTTTTGAGAGAGGGGCGGGGCGCTGATGGACGTCCGTACGGACGGCGATATTGCCGATAGCTTTTGGTGGCGGCGCACAACGCTGACGCGCCGCACTCCTCTGTATGACGCCTGCGTGTCGGTGGGGCTGCTGGTCACGGCGACGATTGTGGGCGCGCTGCTCGACCATCCGGGTCTCGCGCCGAGCATCATGATCGTCTATGTGTTCGCCGTTCAGCTGTGTGCATTCTTTACTTGGAGTCGCCTGTATTGCTTGCTGAGCTCGGCTGTCGCCGTGGCACTCTACAACTTCTTGTTTGTTGACCCGCGCTGCTCGCTGTCGTTTATCGACCGCGTCTATCCCGGCATGTTCTTCGTCATGTTTGTGGTCTCGCTCGTGTCGAGCTCGATTGCCTTGGCCCTGCGCCGTGCCCTGGCGCAGGCCGCTGTCAGCGACCGCCGCACGCATATGGTGCTCGAGACCAACCGCATGCTGCAGCGGTGCGCCGATCAGCAGCAGATTGTCCATGCCATGGCAACGCAGCTGGCGCGTCTTTCGGGCTGTCCGGTCGTGTGGTACAGCGCCGATCCGGAAGACGATGACCTGCTGCCGCGCGCGACGTACACGGCCGTGGGCGATGCCGCGCCGGTGCATGAACTGGCGCCGCAGATGCCGCCGCGGCTCTCGGCGTCCGCCTATGTGGGAACGCCGCTCGATGCCACCTATGGCGGCTCGGCGTTTTATGGCATCTACCTGACGGTTCGCACAGGCGACGGCTTCGTGCGCTCGGGCGACCCCGCCTCGGTGGTTGGCGTGCTGGCTATCGTTGCCGAGCCCGACGTGCTGACGCACGAGGAGCGGACACTTGCCGATGCCATCGTGAGCGAAGGCGAGCTGGCGCTCGACCGCGCCCGCGCCATGGAGGCCCGCGAGGAGGCGGCGGTGCTCGCCAAAAACGAACAGCTGCGCGTCAACCTGCTGCGCTCCATCTCGCACGATCTGCGCACGCCGCTTACCAGTATTTCGGGTAATGCCGACGTGCTGCTCGATCAGGGCTCGACCGGCACCGCGGTGCTCGATGCCCAGACGCGCCGCGGCCTGCTTCTATCCATTCGCTCGGATGCGCTGTGGCTCAACGCCACCGTCGAGAATCTGCTCGCCATCACCAAGATCGAGGGTGGCGGTATGCGCCTGTCGACCACGCTCGAGCTCATGGACGATATCGTCGAGGAGGCGCTGCGCCACGTGAACCCTGCCGTGCGCGAGCACGACCTTAAGGTGGTGGCGTGCGATGAGCCGGCGCTCGTCAACGTCGATGCACGCCTGATGGTGCAGCTGGTGGTCAATCTGGTGAACAACGCCATCACCTATACGCCCGCGGGCTCGCATATCATGATTTCGATTAGCGTCGACGATGGACGCGTGGCGTGCTCGGTGGCCGATGATGGTCCGGGCATCGCACCCGAGGATCGCGAGCGGATCTTCGAGTCGTTCTATACCGCCAACCATGGTCTGGCCGACAGCCACCGCAGCGTTGGCCTGGGTCTTTCGCTCTGCCGTTCCATTGCGTTGGTACATGGCGGTAGCATAGAGGTTGCCGCGGCGGACCCGCACGGTTCGGTCTTTACGATTGAACTTCCCGCCGCCGACATTTCGTTTGATAAGGAGTAGCGCTGTGCCGAACTCTGCCGTAAAGCCGCTCATCTTGGTCGTTGAGGACGACCCCGCCGTTCGCAATCTTATTGTTGCCGCGCTCGAGGCGCACGGCTTGCGTCATATGGCTGTGGAGACCGCCCATGCCGCCATCGTCGCCGCCTCATCGCAGGCGCCGAGCATTGTGCTGCTCGATCTGGGCCTGCCCGATATGGACGGCGTCAAGGTGGTGGAGTCGGTGCGCGCATGGTCGGGCATGCCGATTATTGTGGTCTCGGCGCGCAGCGAGGATGCGGACAAAATCCGCGCGCTCGATGCCGGCGCCGACGACTATCTGACCAAGCCGTTTTCGGTCGAGGAACTGCTCGCGCGCATTCGCACGACGCTCAGACGCCTCTCGTATGCGCAGACGGGCGGCGTTGTCTCCGAGGGCTCGTTCGATACCGGTGAGCTGCATATTGACTTTGATGCCGGCATTGCCACGATGGATGGCGAGGAGCTGCATCTGACGCCGATCGAGTACAAGCTCTTGTGCCTGCTGGCACACAACGCCGACAAGGTGCTGACGCACCAGTTTATCCTACACGAGATTTGGGGCACGGCAACTAAGAGCGACTTGGCGAGCCTGCGTGTCTTTATGGGCACGTTGCGTAAGAAGATCGAGTCCGACCCCGCGCATCCGCGCTATATCCAAACACACGTGGGTATCGGCTATCGACTGGTCACCCAAGGCTAGATCGCCAACCATCATCCCAATATGAGTTGCGGTGAAATACGGTCTAAATTTGCCTAATTCCAGGCAAAACAGTCCGTATTCCACCGCAACTTTGTTATTTGCCCTTGGGCTTGCTGGCGTAGAACTTCTTCTTTTTGGACTTGCCGGCAGGGGAGGGTTTGCCGGCAAAGTTGGACTTGCCGTTGCCGGTCTGCGCGTGCGCGGGTACTACCGCACGGGGTTTGCGGGCTTCGGGGTTGCGCAGCTCCTCGGTTCGCTCGGCAATCTCCTCGGCGCTAAAGCCGACCTCGGCCATGGCGTCCTCAATGGGCAGGCGGCGCGCGATATAGCAGTGGTGCACCTTCTGGTTGCGCGCGAAGTCCTCGGGGATGGTCTGTGCCGTAATGTCCTGTAGCACCACGCCCGCGCGTGCGAGCTTGCGCGTCTCGGGACGGAAGCCGCGCAAGTTGCAGCTAAAGATGGCATGGCCACCCTGCGTGAGCAGGCGCGACACGCCGGCCAAAAGCTCAACATGGTCACGCTGGACATCCCAGGTTCGGCGGCCCATCTTGGACGAGTTCGAGAACGTGGGCGGGTCGACAAAGATCAGGTCCCAGCGGTTGCGCGTCTGACGCTGGTCGCGAATCCAGGCGAGCACGTCGTCGCGCACAAAGTGATGCTGTGGGCCAACAAAGCCGTTCTGGCGCATGTTGCGCTCAGCCCAGTCCAGGTAGGTGTTCGAGAGGTCGACCGTCACGGTCTCCTCGACGCCGCCGTCGGCCGCGTAGCAGGTGGCGGTACCGGTATAGGCGAACAAGTTGAGGAAGCGGCGCGCCTGTTTGGCGTGCTCGCGCACCAGGTTGCGCGTGACGCGATGATCCAGGAAGATGCCGACGTCCAGGTAGTCATCAAAGTTGACGGCAAAGGTAAGGCCGCCTTCCTCGATGAGCGGCAGGCGACGGCGTGCAATATTGGCACGCTCGCCCGAGCCGCCCTTGCCGGCGCCCTGCTTGCCGTACTGCGAGCCGCCGCGCGAACGCATGCGGGCCTTGGCGTGCACGTGCTCGGCCGGAACATCCAGGATGCGCGGCGCGATGGCTAGAATGTCGAGCATACGGGCCTGGGCCAGTGCGGGGTCGATGGTCTTGGGCGCGGCGTATTCGGCGATGACGAGCCAGCGGCCCGGCGTCTGCGGGCAGCCCTCGTACAGATCGATGGCGGCGGAGTAATCGGGCAGGTCGGCGTCGTAGACACGGTAGCAGGTAACGCCCTCGCGCTTGGCCCACTTGCGACGCAGGCGGGCATTCTTGCGCAGGCGGTTGGCGAACTGCTCCGACTCGGGGATGAGCACGGGCAGCGGTTTGCCGTCGCCCAGGTCGAGCGTGGCGGCAGGCTCGGACATGGGGGTGTTGGCGGCTTCGTCTTCGGCGTTCGCGGACTGTTCCTCGGCATCCTCACTGGTCGCAGCCTCAAACGCTGCGGCGGCGTGGTCGAGCGAGGGCCAAACCTCAATAGCCGCCTCCTCGTTATTGGGCATGACGGCGATGGAGCGCTCGGGCTCGGCGTGGAGCGCACGGGCCAACAATCCGTCGCGGGTGAGCGCGGCGACCGGCGCCGAAGCGAGCTCGGGCGCGCGGCGCAGCTCGCCGACCAGCGTCATGGCGTCGTGCATGAGCGAAAGCGGTGTCTCGGTCGTATCCGCGACCACGGCGGCACCGGCGACGGCGCCCGCGTGGTCCAGTACGGTTGCGGACTTGGCGGCGCAAAAATCGACAAAGCGCTTGTAGCCGGCACACTTAACCATGCGCTCAGCGGTCTTGCGGGCGGCGGGGTCAACATCCACAGCAACGATGCGCGCCAGGCGCTCGCGTGCCGCCGTCTCGCGCTCGCGCGCCTCGGCACGCAGCTGCTCCCACAGAGCAGCGTCATGCAGCTGCCAACCCTCAAAGCCCCAGCGCTCGCGTGCGGCGCCCGGGGCGCGGTTGGCCAGAATGTTCACGGCTTCCAGCAACAGGCCGCCGCCGGCGCACGAGGCATCGATTAGCGTGGGAAGGGCTTCATTCTCGTAATCGTCGGCCGTCAACTCGCGCTCGCACAGTGCGGTCCAGCCGACCTGCGCCAGCACCAGGGCGGCGTAGTCGGGGCGCAACACGTGCGAACCCTCGCCGGCACGGGTCGCCGCGGGCGGCAGGCGCTTGAACAGCGGGTCGCCCGAAAGGTCCAGGCTTATGCTCGCGCGGCGCTGGCGCAGTGAAAGCAGTAGGTGAACATCGGGGTCGGCGGCATCGACGTCGGCACGACGTCCCGTGGTCTCGGCCAGGCGGTCGCACAATGCGTCCTTGGCGCGCAGGGCCGAGAAGCGCGTGTTGCGCAGCTGCTCGGTCACGCCGCGGGCAGTGATGGCGATGGTGGCACCGGGTCGGATGATGGTCTCCCAGGCGATGTCGTAAACGCTGTCGTACAGTTCATCGGCATTCTGCGCCTCAAAGCGCCCAAGCACCACGAACACGCGGCTCGCTAGGCGCGACCACAGACAGGCGCGGTAGCCTTCTTCGAGCTCGCCCTCAAATGTAGCACGGCCTTTCAGGCGGCGGACATGCGAAAGCCCGAGGCGTTTAAGCTCATCGGCGAGTGCTGACTCAAAGCCCTCGGGGCAGCTTGCGTAAAATTCCATGGGTGACCTCCCTGGTTGCGTCGCTCCATTATATGATGGATGCTTCGTTTGCCCTTATTCTCGAAAGGAACCCATATGATTGATGCGTGCTCCGAATCCGCTGTGCTCTTTTTTGACGTGGACGGCACGCTGACGTCGTTCGATCCCGACGATATGACCGATAAGGACTTCAATGCGGTCCATCCGTCGAAGGCTGTTGTCGATGCATTTGGTCGCCTGCGCAATGCGGGTCACCAGGCATTTATCTGCACGGGTCGCCCCTTGTGGCTGATTGCCGATGGCTTGCGTGCACTGAACCCGGCGGGTATCGTTGCCATGGCAGGCGCCACGCTCGAGGTCGAGGGCCGCGTGGTGCACGAGGATTGCTTTGACGAGGACGTTATCGTGGAGCTCGCGCGTCGCATTACTGTGGCGGGCGGCGAGGCGCTGTTCGAGACGAACGGTGCCACCTATTCACTTGAGCCAGTTGGTGTCGAACAGTCATTTCTGCTAGGCGCCGGTGTGGTGCATGACGTTGATCAGATGCGCGTCGATGGCCGCTTGCTCGTAGGCAAGGTGTGCATTAACGCGTGCGACTTGGCTCGCGTAGCCAACGATGATGGCTTTATCGATCGCGAGTTTGAGCTGTGCAACACCGGTGGCCAGAATCGCGAGCTGAGCCCCAAAGGCATCGACAAGGGCGTGGGCGTGGCGCGAGCGCTGGAGTATCTGGGCCGCACTGGCAACGCATGCACCTTTGGCTTTGGCGATTCGGGCAACGACCTGGGCATGCTCGTCGCCGTCGAGACGGCCGTGGCCATGGGCAACGCCATGCCCGAGGTCAAGGCGGTCGCCGACTACGTGACCGACGATGTGGTACACGACGGCACCGTCACAGCGATGCAGCATTTCGGCCTCATCTAATGAATCCCGCATTCTGACGTTTGCCCAAACTGCGACTCTTTGCTTTTGCATGCTCAATCGATTTATCAATCCAAACACTGAGGTGTTTATACCGTTCGCCGAGAAGATAAAAACCCGCAGCTCACGCCTTGATAAACATAGGTAAAGTTTTTAGCAGTGCAACGCCCATGTGCAAACGAAAGGAATCAGGCAGATGGCAATCAAGGTGTTCGCTGACGGTGCAAACCTCGAGGGCATGCTCGACATGTACGAGAACGGCAACGTTCAGGGTTTCACGACCAACCCGTCCCTTATGAAGAAGGGCGGCGTGACGGATTACCGCGCGTTTGCCAAGGAGGTCCTGGCCCACATCACCGATGTGTCCGTCTCGTTTGAGGTCTTTGCCGATGAAGTCAAGACCATGGAGGTCGAGGCCCGCGAGATCGCTACCTGGGCCGAGAACGTCTACGTCAAGATTCCGTGCGTGACCACCAAGGGCGAGTCCACCGCCGAGCTGGTCCGCAAGCTTTCGGCCGACGGCATCAAGGTCAACGTCACCACCGTCTTTACGCCTAAGCAGGTCGACGAGATGGTCGAGGCCGTTGACGCCGAGACGCCGTCCATCATTTCGCTCTTTGCCGGCCGCATCGCCGATACCGGCGTCGACCCCATTCCGTTTATGACGGAGTCGGTCAAGAAGGCCGCCGCCAAGCCCAACTGCGAGGTCCTGTGGGCGTCCACGCGCGAGCTCATCAACATTTACCAGGCGGAAGGATGCGGTTGCCAGATTATCACGGTACCCAACAGCATCCTGGCCAAGCGCAAGAACATTGGTCGCGACCCGTACGAGGTCTCGCTCGACACCGTCCGCGGCTTTGCCAAGGATATCGCGGCGCTCGGTTTCCATATCCTGCCGTAGCGCGAACACTGACTACGCCGCGGGCTGCTCGCCCCGGCTTTCCTTTCCCTATCGCTCACGCGCTTCGCGGGGGTCGCGCTAGGCAAAGGAAAGGCCGGGGCTGCCGGCACGAGCTTGCCAGCAAGTTGGCGCTTGGCTTCCATATCCTGCCGTGGACAAAGGTACCCCCGCCTGCGCCGTGCAAAATTGAGAGTATTCAGCAAGGTAAAGGTCTTTATCAGTTAACCGAAGCATGGAACGGCCCCCGTTTTGGCTCTGACGACGCTAAAACGGGGGATGTTTTTTTGTTTTTTCGTCTCTGAGGGGCATCCGGAACGGCGGAAATTGCAGAATACTCGCGATTTTGCACGTCGCTGCAGGGGGTACCCTTACTTTGGCGGTTTACTTCCCCTGTACCATGGTGAGCGAGATCTTCTTGCGGTCGCGATCGACCTTCTCGACCCACACCTTGACCGTGTCACCGACGCGCACCACGTCGCTCGGGTGCTTGACAAAGCGGTTGGCCAGCTTGGAGATATGCACGAGGCCGTCCTGGTGCACTCCCACGTCGACGAAGGCGCCAAAGTCCACAACGTTGCGCACCGTGCCCTTGAGTTCCATGCCGGGCTCTAGGTCGTCGATGGAAAGCGCCGAGCGGCTAAAGACCACCTCGGGCGCGTCGTCGCGCGGGTCGCGGCCGGGCTTCTTGAGCTCGTTAACGATGTCGATGAGCGTTAGGGTGCCGCAGTCCAGGTCGCTTGCCAGCGCCGAGATGCTGCCCAGGCGGCGCTCGATGTCGGGCACGCCGCCGCGGCTGAGCTCGCTTGCTTTAACGCCGGCGCGCTCCAGGACGGCCGTGGCCACCTCGTAGCTTTCGGGGTGGACGCTTGTCGCGTCGAGCGGGTTCTTGCCGCCGCTGATGCGCAAAAAGCCTGCAGCGTTGAGATATGCCTTGGGTCCCAGTTTAGGGACCTTCTTAAGCTGACGGCGATCGGTAAAGGCGCCGTTTTCCTCGCGGTAGGCCACGATGTTCTTGGCCACGCTCGGCGTGATGCCCGATACGTATCCCAGCAGGCTCGCGCTCGCGGTGTTGACGTCGACGCCCACGCGGTTGACGACGTCCTCCACCACGTGGCCCAGGGTGCGCGAAAGCTCGGCCTGGTCAAGGTCGTGCTGGTACTGGCCAACGCCGATAGACTGGGGCGGAATCTTGACGAGCTCTGCCAGCGGGTCTTGCAGGCGACGGCCCAGGCTCATGGCGCCACGCACGGTGACGTCCAGGTCGGGATATTCCTGGCTGGCGAGCTCGGAGGCGGAGTACACCGATGCGCCGGCTTCGTTAACGATGGTGTATCGCAGCCCAGGCGCCTGCTCGGCAATGAACTCCGAGACGACTTCCTCGGTCTCGCGGCTGGCGGTGCCGTTGCCGATGACGATGGTGTTGACGCCGTCCTTCTTGACGAGGCGGGCGAGCTCGCGCTTGGTGCCGGCGACGTCGTGGCGCGGCTTGGTGGGGTAGACCACGCCGTGGTCGAGCAGCTTGCCGGTCTCGTCCATGACGGCGACCTTGCAGCCGGTGCGGTAGCCCGGATCGAGCGCGAGCACGCGGGCGCCGCGCACGGGGCGTGCCGAGAGCAGGCCCTCGAGATTCTTGGCAAAGACGTTGATGGCCTCGGCCTGGGCACGAACGGTGAGTTTGGCGCGGGCCTCGCGCTCCAGCGAGGGGGCCATGAGGCGCTTGTAGCCGTCGGCGATGGCGGCATCGAAGATGGGAGCAAACACGCCCTGGCGTCGGGGCCAACGGCTGCCGAGGCGTGCCGTGGCGGCGGCGCCGTCGACGTTCACGCGCACGCGGAGCTTGCCCTCGCGCTCGCCGCGGTCGATGGCCAGCACGCGGTGGTTGGGAATACGGCGTAGCGGCTCGTCAAAGTTGTAGTAGGGCTCGTAGGGAGTTTTCTCCGCGGGGTCGGTGGCCTCGACGACGATGTCGGCGGTGTTTTGCGTAAAGGCGCGCAGGTCGGCGACGTTCTCGGGGTCCTCGGCCACCGTCTCGGCCACGATGTCGGCGGCGCCGGCGAGCGCCTTTTCGGGCGTGTCGAAGCCGGCCTCCTCGTTGACGTATGCCGCGGCGGCGTCGAGTGCGCTGCCCTTGGCCGAGGCCTGCATGATGATCATGTTGGCGAGTGGCTCCAGGCCTGCCTCGCGGGCCTTCTGTGCGCGAGTCATGCGCTTTTTGCGGTAGGGCTTGTAGAGGTCCTCGACACGCTGGAGCTGCGTGGCCTCGCGAATCTGCTGCTCGAGTTCGGGCGTGAGCTTGCCCTGGGCGTCGATGAGCAGAATGACGTCCTCTTTGCGCTGTTCAAGATTGCGCAGGTAGGACAGGCGCTCGTCGAGGGCGCGCAGGGCGACGTCATCCATGCCGCCCGTGGCCTCCTTGCGGTAGCGCGAGATAAAGGGGATGGTGTTGCCCTCGTCGATGAGCTTGACAGCCGCCTCGACGTTGGCGGCCTTAAGGTTGAGCTCGCGGGCAAGCTGAGCGATTAGGTCCATGCGACTCCTTGCGTTTAAGATGCGTTTGCAGCACAGGGCTACCAAGGATACCACCCGCCGCTCCACCCAAGTAGTCTTTTTGGGTCCCGGTTGATAGGGTCAAGGTGACCAAAATGCCCCGCAGGCAGGAGGCTGCTCGCGGGGCAAAGAAGAGGGGCTTATTTGTGGCGGACCGAGGGGCTCGGCATGGGGTTTCTGTCGTGACCGCTCTTAAGGCATTACAGCTCGACGAGCTGGCCGGTCTCGGCGGCCTCCTTGATGGCGTTAAGCAGCGTGAGTGTCTTGACGTTGTCGGCGGGGGTCACGACGGGCTCGACCTCGCGGCGGACGACCTTCACAAAGTGCTTGAGCTGCATCTTGTGCGGCAGCGCCGGGTCGACGGCCGGAATCTCCATCTGCAGCGGCTTGTGCCAGTTGGGGGCGCCGTCGTAGGAGAACTGTTGCAGGCGGGGCAGCGACAGGGCGCCCTTGGTGCCGCCAATAAAGTAGGCGTCGGCGTCGAAGGGACGGTACTGCGGATCCTCGCGAGCGGTGGCCTCCCAGTTCCAGGGGCTGGCGGTGGCATCGGAGATGGTCATGCTTGCGAGCGCGCCATCGGCAAAACGGACGTTGACCACGGCGGAGTCCTCAGTCTCAAAACCGCGGGCGGCGCTGGACTGCATACCCTGGACGGCAACGGGCTCGCCCAGCAGATAGCGGAGCAGGTCGACGTCGTGAACCAGGTTAACTAGGATCGGGCCGGCACCCTTCTTGCGGCGCCACTCGACATCGAAGTACTCGTCGTTCTTATAGATCATGTAGTGGAAGCTCGACACGGTGAGCTCGCCCAGTTCGCCGGACTCGATGATCTCCTTGGCCTTGTTGACGAAGGGGTTGTGGCGACGGTGCTGGCCCACGAGCACGGGCACGCCGGCGGTCTCGGCCTCGGCGGCGAAGGCCTGGGCATCCTCGAGGTCGTTGGAGATCGGCTTTTCGACCAGCGGCACGATGTTGCGCTTCACAGACTCGCGGGCAACGCCCAGATGCAGGTCGTTGGGGTGGCGATGATGACGGCCTCGGGCTTGACCTCGTCCATCATCTGGGCGGGATCGGTGTAAAACGGCACGCCGGCGGCCTCGGCCGTGGCGCGGGCGCCTCAAAGGCGTCGGCGATGGCGACGAGCTCGGCCTCGGGCTCCTCGGTGACAAAGCGGATGTGGTTGCGGCCCATGGCGCCGGCGCCGATAACGGCAATGCGGACGCGGTTGAGCTCAGACATTTCGACTCCTTAATACTGGTGGCTGGTGAATGTGACAAAGGGACTGTCCCTTTGTCACATCGGTAAAACTAGGCGGACTTCTTCTTGCTGTCGGAGACCATCATGTAGACGGTGAGCGCGACAGCGATGGCGGCGATCACGATGGCGCTGTAGAAGGACTGCTGGTAGGCGGCGCTGCCGGCCTCGGCGTGATACAGCACGGCAGTGATGGGCTGGCTGATCCAGGTGGAAGCGGCGTAGCCCAAGAACATGATGCCGTAGTTGACGCCGATGTTGCTGGTACCGAAGGCGCCACCGGTGAGCGGCGGGTAGATGACGAGCAGGGCGCCAAAGCCAAAGCCAAGCAGGGCGAGCGCCACAAAGAACATACTCTGCGTAAAGCTCATCGACATGATGACGAGCGCGACGATGGTGACGACAAGGCTGATGAGCAGCGACTTGTAGGCGCCGAGCTTGTCGATGATCTGGCCAAAGGACAGACGACCGACCAGGTTGGCGCAGGTGTTGACGGAGACCACCACGCCGCCGAGGGCGACGGCCGCGGCGCTCGTGGGGTCGGCGAAGAGCTGGACGGCGGCGATGGAGGCAACTTTGCCCACGAGCAGGGTGCCGGCGGTGGCGGCAAAGGCGAAGGTGACGATGAGGATCCAGAAGCGCGGGGTCTTGACCATCTCGCCCGGGGTGAGGTCGCCGAAGGTGCCGGCGTGCGCGCCACCCTTGGGGGTCTCGAAGCCCTCGGGCAGCCAACCGGCCTCGGGGGCCTTCAGGAACAGGGCGGAGGCGGCGATCGTCACAAAGAAGATGACGCCGAGTGCCTTGAGGGCGCCAAAGATGCCCAGGCTCGGGATGAGCAGCGAGGCGAGCACCGGGGACAACACGGCGGGGCCGGCGGTCGAAGCGGCCAGGGTGATGCCGGAGGCGAGACCCTTCTTGTCGATGAACCACTTTTGGCCGGTGGTGAGTGCCGGGTTGTAGCCCACGCCGTAGCACACAGCGGCGGCGATCACGACGTTGCGGGGGCCGATCTTATCGGAGATGCGGCCGGCGAAGATGCCCGTCACGGCCATGATGGTCTGGAAGACCGGGAAAGCCCAGGTAAGGGCGCTCGACCACTCGGGGTAGACGGCGAGCAGGTTTTTGCTCACGACGGAATACAGCGCGATGGAGCTGATGAAGAACATGGTGACGCACGCGGCGGAAAGCACGACGGCGCGACCCTTGTTGGAGTTGGTGGAAGCCATTGGACTCTTTCTAATCGATGCGGGGGAGGGGCAGGCGTGTTCACGTTGCCTCCCTGTCAGGATGGTTTACTGGTCGGTCGGCTTTGCGATGCCGGACTCGTCGGACCAAAGCTCGACACCCTTGTTCTTGAGGTAGTTGTCGGCAAAGGCTCGGCGGCCGCCGGGCTTGGCGGTGAGGTCGCCCATCATATTGGAGAAACCGCCATCGACCTTGATGGCGTCGCCGGTGGTAAAGTCCGAGCGCTTGGACGCCAGGAACATGACGGCGTTGGCGATATCGCTGACCTCGCCGATGCGACGCGTGGCGATGAGACGGCTGCGGCTCTTCTCGACCTCGGGGTCGGCGTAAAAGCTTGCCGACATGGGGGTCTTGACGAAGCAGGGCTCGACGCAGTTGGAACGGACGCCGTAGGGGCCCACTCGGCGGCAAGCATCTTGGACATCATGTTGACGCCGGCCTTGGTGGAGCTGTACACGCCCGAGAACGTCTCGGGGGAGTGGCTGGCGACGGTCGAGATATGCACCAGGCGGCCCTGGCCGGCCTTGATCATCTCGCGACCAAAGCGCTGCGAGGTGATGAAGTAGCCGGTGAGGTTGACGTTGAGCACCTGCTCTCAGTCGCTCAGCGGCAGGTCCTCCATGGCGGCGAAGCGCAGGATGCCGGCGGTGTTGACGAGGACGTCGACGCGACCGAAGTCGGCGATGGTGGCGTCGACGGCGGCCTGAACCTCGGCCTCGTCGGTGGGGTTCATCTTGTAGCCCTCGGCGTGGATGCCAAACTCGGTGGCGAGGTCGGCGGCTGCAGCCTTGACCTTTTCCTCGTCCAGATCGAGCAGGACGACGTTGGCGCCGTTGCGGGCGAACTCGCGGCAAATCTCGACGCCCATACCGCCGAGTGCGCCGGTCACGGCGCAGACATCGCCCTCGAGCTTAAGCCAGTTGCTCATAGGAACTTCCCTTCTTGTGCCTCCCGGTGGGCCGTTCCCATTAATCGACCCATGTGGTTTTCGCAGGTTATCGTATGCTTTGCATTTGCGCAGGTAAATTGCATATTTGTTAGAATGGCGTTAACCATTGGTTTATAGCTTGCAAGACGATGTGTCTTTAATTGAGTGTGTGACCTGCCAAAACAACCACCTTCGGCAGTTCATTGCCATACGTCTGGAAACGGGAGATTGACGTGTACGATCGAAGACTTGAGGCCATATCGGCCGCCGCGGAGCTGGGAAGCTTTTCGCGTGCGGCGGCAAAATTGCGTGTGTCGACTCCGGCGCTCGTCAAGCAGGTGTCGGGCTTCGAGGCCGAGTTCGGCATCACGCTGTTCGAACGCTCGCACTCGGGCGTCAAAGTGTCGCCGGCGGGCGCGCTGCTGGTGGATGATGCGCGCTCGATTATGCGGCAGTCCGAGGACGTGCTGCGCCGTGCCCGCCGCGCGGCGGGCGATGGCGGTGCCGTGCGCCTGGGCGTGTCGATGATGTGCCCGGGGCGCCAAACGCTGTCGATGTGGTCGGGCATCCACGATCTGGAACCATCGCTGCGATTTGAGATCGTGCCGGTAAGCGACCTCTACGCCGAGCGCGAGACCGTCATGCGCAGCCTCGGTCGCGAGGTGGATGTGGTGCAGTCGAGTTTTTCGACCCCGCGCTGGGGTGACGTCTGCCAAAAGCTCCGCATCGTTAACGTGCCGTTTTATATCGACGTGCCACGCACGAGCCCGCTGGCGCGCAAGACACGCATTACGGTTGCCGACCTGGAGGGCATGCGCCTGCGCGTACTCCGTCACGGCAACGACGCTATGGACAGTCTGCGTATCGATCTGTTGGCCGACGGCGGCGTTGACGTGATCGACGTGGATAGCTTGGACTTTGCGCTCTTTAACGAGGCAGAGGAAAAGGGCGACGCGGTGCTCACCTGCGGCGCATGGTCGGGGGTGCACCCGGCCTTTGTGGGCATGCCGTTCCTGTGCGGGCGAGAGGCGCCGGTCTTTCTGCACTACCCGCTCGAGCCCACCCTCCAAGTCCAAAAATTCGTCAACGCCATGGCCCAACTCCTCAAGTAGCTCATTTGGCGCGGGTAGTCTTTTTGGGACGGGGCTTTTTTAGCTACCCAATCTGGTGCCGTCGAAGCATGACGCCGTATTTGGCATAGGGTAGCTAAAAAGCCCCGTCCCAAAAAGACTAACAAAACGAGGCCCTGACCAAACGGCCAGGGCCTCACTAACCTTTATTCCGTTTTAAACAACGGGCTGATTGCGCGCAGGAGGGTGCCCCGGGGCGGCGGGGTATTTCCTCCGCGCGCAGTTTCGCAGCGAAGCGAGAATGTTTGAGCACGGAGGAATTACCCCGAC
>CABIWB010000005.1:0-60665 GCA_902362275.1 Coriobacteriaceae bacterium
AATGACGGCATTCTAGGTGATTCTCGGTTCCTTGGGCAGCCTGCGGCTACCCTCGAGAACCGAGCTCTACACCAACATTCGGGACACTACCAAGTCGTGGCCCGCGGTGCCCAAGCTGTAGTAGCTGGCCCATGCCGGGCGCGACGGGTCGCAGACGCTCTCATGGCCGCCGCCGTCCCAATAGGTGGGCACGTCCATGCGCGCCTTGGCCCGCGACGAGCCGTTGGCCTGGGTTACGTGGAAGGTCGTCGCGGTACCCGCGGGGGCGTCGTTCCACGAGACGGTGAAGGTGACGCCGTTTTGGGTTGCCGTGGCGGAGTGGGCGTAGGTGGTTTGTGGCGTGGCGGAGATGTCCTCGGGCGTGGGGGTGGTTTGGGCTCGGAGGGATGGGGTGGGGGTGCCGGTTGCAGCGGTGGTGCCGTCGGCGCTTTCCGTGTTGACGGCGCTGGTGCCGGTGGATGTTGCGGTGCCGTCCTCTACGGTATCTGCTGCCGCGTTTGCGTTGGTGCCGTCTTCGGCCTTGCCTGTGTCGCTGCTCGTGGTGTCGGCTTGCGCCTGCTGCCCGGCTGTTGCTTGAGACTGGATGGCTTCCGCAATGGCCGCCATGGGCATCGTCGCGCCGACCATGGACGTGCACGCGATCGCGCAGAGCAGGTAGTAAAGGGGTCGTTTCATAGCGGAGCCTCTCGGTGAGCAGCCAATAGGGTCCGAAGGCAGCTCCAGGCCAGCACTCCGCAC
Organism: Coriobacteriaceae bacterium; assembly: GCA_902362275.1. GTDB lineage: Bacteria > Actinomycetota > Coriobacteriia > Coriobacteriales > Coriobacteriaceae > Collinsella. Next base: position 739 of record CABIWB010000005.1, read on the forward strand.
ATATTTTGTTGGGGTTTATTTTACGGGAACAAGACTGCGGATAGGGGGTCCTGTTAATAAATTGGGGCACGGATTTTGTTCCGCACCCCTCAAATCAAATGCTGTGTCGTATTGTTGGCAATCAGCAGTTATTCAGGATGGTTACTACGCCTCCGTCGGCTCCACGCCCAGTTCGTTGCGGACGAGCTCGAAGGCGGCGGCGATGGCCTTGTCCATGTCGTAGTACTTGTAGCCGCCCAGGCGACCGGCAAAGACCACGTCGCCCTCCTGCGCCGCCAGCTCCTCGTACTGCTTGTAGAGGGCCTCGTTCTTGGCGTCGTTGATGGGGTAGTAGGGCTCGTCGCCGGGCTTCCAGCCGGCCGGGTACTCGCGCGTGATGACGGTCTTGTCCTGCGTGCCGAACTCGAAGTGCTTGTGCTCGATGATGCGCGTGTAGGGGATCTCGCGCTCGGTGTAGTTGACCACGGCCACGCCCTGGTGGTCGGCCTCGTCGAGCGTCTCGGTCTCGAAGCGCAGGCTGCGGTACTCGAGCGTGCCCAGCTTGAAGTCGTAGAACGCGTCGATGGGGCCGCAGTAGATCGTCTTGGCGGCGATATCGGGCTCGGCGGCGGCCAGCTCCTTGTACTCCACGCCGCAGCGCACCTCGACGCCCTCGAGCATGTTGGCGACCATCTTGGTGTAGCCGCCCATGGGGATGCCCTGGTAGCGGTCGTTGAAGTAGTTGTTGTCGTAGGTGAAGCGGCAGGGGAGGCGCTTGATGATGCTCGCGGGCAGGTCCTTGCAGTCGCGGCCCCACTGCTTCTCGGTGTAGCCCTTCACGAGCGTCTCGAAGATGTCGCGGCCGACGAGCGACAGCGCCTGCTCCTCGAGGTTCTGCGGCTCGCCGATGTTCTCGGCGGCAACCTGCTCGGCGATCTTTGCCTTGGCGTCCGCCGGCGTGACGACGCCCGGCCACATCTTGGCGAAGGTGTTCATGTTGAAGGGCATGTTGTACATGCTGCCGCGGAAGTTGGCGACCGGCGAGTTGACGTAGTTGTTGAACTCGGCGAAGCGGTTGACGTAGTCCCAGACGTCCCTCATGGAGGTGTGGAAGATATGAGCGCCGTAGCGGTGGACCTGGATGCCCTCGACGTCCTCGGTGTAGATGTTGCCGGCGATGTGGTCGCGTCGGTCGATGACCAGGACCGACTTGCCGGCGCGCTTGGCGGCGTTGGCGAAGACGGCGCCCGAGAGGCCGGCGCCGACGACGAGGTAATCGTACTGGGACATGGATGTGCTCCTTTTGATTTGCTGTTGGGTGGGGTTAGCGGAACAAGTGCAGCTGATCGATTAATGCTGCTGGGTTAGTTCTGATTTATTAAATGTAGTAGATGATGCCTGTCTGAATTCAATTTGTGCTGAAGCCGCTTTCGGCCTTGTTGGCATCGCCGGTTGTATCAGCGGCTTGCGCCTGGTACGCAGCGGTTTCCGAGTCTGAATTGCTTCCGCTGCGGCTGCTATGGGCATAGTCGCGCCGACAATGGACGTGCACGCGATCGCGCAGAGCAGGTAGTAATGGGTCGTTTCATAGCGGAGCCTCTCGGTGAGCAGCCAATAGGGTCCGAAGGCAGCTCCAGACCAGCACTCCGCACATATTAATTAGGGTATATTTTACGGAAGCCCCAGTCAACAAAAGCGAACTTTCTGGGGAATGTTGGGGAGGGGAGGGGTGGCGGTTCGTCGTCGACGTTGTGATTTGCGCCGCGAGACTCGACACGGGCACCTTCTAGAAATAGTCTGTAAGGCTACGCTCTGGGTCTAGCTCTGTATGCTTGTGCTCTTCGATTATGCAGTCAGAGTTGTATTTGTCGGGCCTAAGACGCCATCCGATCGATCGCTTACGTTGGTGCGCTGAATGTAGTTGCCAATTGGCGACTATACGAATATAGTTAGCATCATGCTAACTAAGGGGTGCTCATGAACCGAACCAAGTTTCGGCCGACATATTCTCTAGACGAGGCCAAATCCTTGGCCTGCTCGGGAGAGATGGTTGTAAACGGCAAGGTGCGCAGGCACCTGATCAACCACTATGGCTATTTGGATATTGATCGTTTTCTCGCCGATCTATTTGATTACCTAAAGCCCAGCGATTTCAGGAAATCCATCGCACTCGATATGGATGGGCCTTTGCACGATGTTTACGCAGACGTCTATGTTTGTCGGGATTTTGAATGTGAGGATTGGTACGTTAAGTTTTCAATCGATTCTGAAGGCAAGGCGCATTTAAACGTCTTGTCTGCGAACATCGATGGATATATTCATTAAAGGAGGAGTCATGCGTTGCATGGAATGTGGCAAGGAAATGCAATTTACCACGGCGCCAATGACTGAAATTTACCGTGGCGAGAAAAATACTGTTGAAGGAATTGGGCATTATATTTGTGAGTGCGGCAATGATGAAATGACCGCTGCGGAGGCGACTAAACTCGCCCATGCGCTTGCCGCGCAATACGCCAAGGCTCATGAGCTTCTATCTCCCTCGGAAATAAAGCATTTGCGCTCAGATCTAGGCTTAACTCAGCATGAATTTGAGTCACTTTTAGGAGTTTCAAAACCAACGTCATCTCGATGGGAGAACGGAGCGTCTCAGCAGACTGTTACTGCCAATATCCTTATGAGGCTCATTCGCGATGTTCCCGAGGCGCGCGAATACCTGGGCTTGGCTCTCCATGAGAGGACCGCAACTCTTAGCTCGCCGCTTTTGTCTGTAATACCAGGAGGAAAAGCCCCTGCTTATAGGGATTCTGATCCTTTGGTTGATGAGAATTCCTTCCGATTGGAGATGTAAATGGACTCGTTGAAGAAGCAGCGCATTGAGTCTTCGTCGATTACATGCGTGTCTAAAAAAGTCGATAGGTTTTCATTTGATGGCGGAATGGCCCCGAAGGAGGGAGTTAATAAGTCAGACGGTGAGTTTAACGTTAGAAATGACATAACGAGTGCCTTCTCTGATGAAAACGGAGTTAGATTTCGGCAGCTCAACCTTGTCATAGAGCTCATTCCCAGTGATGAGGGCCACTATTATCGTTCCGAAATATCCGTGTCCGGTATCTATCGTGCTCCGTCTGATTTAGACGATGAGGCATTTGATAGGGAGGCGCTTAGCTTCGGCATGCAAGACCTGTATTCCTTTGCAAAGGGCATCATTGAGAATGTTGCTGCCGGTGGGGTATGGGGGCCGCTTTATCTGCCACAGATCAGCTTTTCTATGTAGCTCGACCTTTGTCCCCAAACCTGAAAAATGATTGACCACAGTCCGACTCTTCCGTAAAGTAACCCTTGATGAGGCCTAGCGACGGTACGTCCGGCTTGGTCCGTGGGAACCGCCGAAAGGCGGTTTTTGCGTTTAGTGGGCTGTTTTCCGAGGAGCAATTGTCGTGTTTCCGCTTCGGACACTCGCTTTTACCGCGTTTTTCCGGAAGTGCGGGGAAAAATCGGAAACCGCCGAGCGCAACTCGATTTTCGGTAACAAAACCGCAGGTCGTCGAAGCTTAAAACAGGGGTCTGGTCGGCAGTTCTCGGTTTTTCACCGCACTTTCGGAATTGCCCGCCGGAAGTATGCGGCAAATTCTAGAATCCTCGAGCACACCGCCGTTTTTGCGTAAAGAAAACGCAGGTAGAAGCGTTGTGGCATTCCGGTGTGCTTGGCATGTTTTGAATTTGCCGCTTACTTCCGAATTTGGCCCCTGCTGCAGGCTTCATTCCGCTATTGAATCAGTTAGATAATGGACAATATTGCCAAATCTTTCTCCCTGCTTAAATGCCGGCAGGGACGAAATCGTTCATGTCGGCAATTGGTTCGTCAGTTTGTGTTGTTTACGGCCTGCGCCTGCTGCTTCGCGGTTGCCTGAGGCTGGATGGCCTCCGTGATGGCTGGCATAGGCATCGCGGAGCTGACCATGGACATGCACGCGATCGCGCAGAGCAGGTAGTAAAGGGGTCGTTTCATAGCGGAGACTCTCGGTAAGCAGCCAATGGGGTCCGGAGGCAGCTCCAGGCCAGCACTCCGCACATATTTTGTTGGGGTTTATTTTACGGGAACCCCAGTCAACATCAGCGAACTTTCTGGGGAATGTTGGGGAGGGGGAGGGAGGTGTGGTTGGCTGCCCGGTGACGTTGTGGATCGCGTTGGGTTGACTATGCCTGATGCGGCAAATCCAGCACGAGGCCGTCTCGCGCTTCTTCGAGGCTTGGCACGGAGGCCTTCCAGGAAAAGTCTGTGAGGCTGCTGCTTAGGTCAAGTTCTGCGTGGTCGTATTTTTCAATTTTGCAGCCCGGGTAATTCTCGTCTGGTGAAAGGCGACATTCGACCGGTCACGACCCGACGATTCGATGCTCCTTCTGATATGCGTACTTGGGCGTTTTGATAACGAGATTGTGCGGGATGCCCTCAAGGATCTTGCAGATCAGTTTTGGCCCGGGGACGCCGTAAGAGATGGGACCGTGGGCGTAGATGCTTCCGTCGTCGGCAATGTGTCTGTCGGCGAGGCGTGCGAAGCTGGCGTACTGCACAATGACGATTCATCCGTCCTCACATCCGAACTCCTAGATCATGCGTATCGGGATTTTCACGGTGTTGTCGACGATATCGTTCTCGCGGACCGTGTACATGCAGTAGATGGGCAGGCGGTAATTGCCGTTGATGCATGCCGGGAGGACCATGAGCGCCTCGAGCGGATCGCCCTGTTCGCCTGGCAGGCCATGGTAGTAGCCGGCCGCGTTCATGTAGAGGCGGCCGTTCAGCAGGTCGTCGATGTACGCCTCCTTGGGTGCGAACTTGAGTAGGTATGCGATGTTGTCTTTGAGCATGACAGCTCCTTTCTTGGGTGGAGGTGCCCCGGGCCGCCTTGCGGGTCCGGGTTCCTTGCAATTTAAGGTAAGGGCATCCGGTGGGACCTTCGTGCCGGAATGGTGCGCGCCAGGCGCTTGCTGGGGTTGTGATCTCCTGTGGCTCTGGGGCATACGCAGGTGGAGCGTTCCTGAAGTTGTCATTGGGCGGGGATGTCACGACTGGGCCGTGCTGGAGGAGACCGTCAGGAAGATGATCGAATCCGATTTGGAGGAGGGCTCGAGATCAGCGGCTTTCATTTCGGTACCGATTTAGACCGTCGTCAGGGTCGTGCCTTCAACATCAACGAATTGTCGATTTCACCCCTCGCCGCATCACCCCGGCCTTCATTCTGGACGTTAAGACACTTGATTGTGTATTGGCGTTATTCACTGTATGAGCCTATTTCTCATAACCTGTTTAAGCAAAGCAAGAATGAGGAATAAAGTTATTTGCCCATCGCGAACTGGCGATGGGGTACGCTACTGCCGTCAATATCGCAAACGACGAAATTCCGACGTTCGCAACATTGACACCATCGTTGCCTGCGGCTAGCTGGATAAGGGCTTCGATGGTCATAAGTACCAATTCCTCGCTTTCGTCTAGTATGGCATAGGCAATCATTGTTTTGGGTGGCCGCGAAAGCGTTGGACGCACTTGCTGCGCCTTTAATTAGCCTGTTCGGGGAGGGTTAGCCGCCGCTTGTTGATCCGGACAGGTTGATTTATTTGGGGGTATTTTGGCCGAGTTCGATATCACTCGTATTCCTCGATATAGTTCCAAAAGCTCATATGCCCACTTTGATCATAGGGTCTCTTTTGCCGAAGCTCAGACCAAGATCTTAGATTCGTAGTACATTTCCCATCACGCGTTCTACCCTCTAATTTCCAACGAAATCATTGCTGTTCGGTATCGTGGAGGTAAGCGAAGTTGCAAGGTTCGCAATATCGCTTATGCCTCGCATTTCGATCACCGCGTCTTCCAGTACTACTCTTATCTATGGTCGGACTTATATAACAAGAAGGCTATTGCCGAAGAGTTTAATGAGGTTGCCGTAGCGTACCGCTCTTCGCTTTCACCAGACAGCGTAGTAACTGCTGTCAGCAATATTTCCTCAGCTAAAAAGGCCTTCGACTATATGCGCGAGCAAGATTCGGCTTTTGTGCTTACGGGCGATTTCGAGAGCTTCTTCGACAATTTAAATCATGTCTATCTAATGAGGTCGTTACGTTCTTTGTTTCCCAATGGACGCTTACCGGACGACCACTACCAAGTCATTAAAAATATCCTCCGCTATTCGTGCTGGCCTATTGCTGATTTGGCTGCTCGACATCAATTGCCATGGCCAGCAATCGATCCTACTCGGGAGAAAATGATCAGCGATGCGGCTATCGAGCTTCGGTTCAAGTCTATTCGCGAACTTAATAAGCTGGATGTTATCTTGCCAAAGTCTGAGTTTCTTGCAAACAAAAGTAAGGTCATCACCAGACCGTGGAAGCGAACGGGTATTGGGCTGGGAATTCCTCAGGGTCTTGCCGCAAGCGGAGTGCTCGCCAACATTTATATGGCAGATATCGATATGAAAGTCAGGCTTGTCGTTGAACGGGTTGGCGGCTTGTATCTTCGTTATTGCGACGATTTTATTATTGCCGTTCCAAAGTCTGGCTTCGATGCGCTTGTAGAGGCCATTTATCTAATGGCCGATGTCGATTCCGTTAAACTGCAGCCTGAGAAAACCAAGGTGTTCCGGGTTGATGACGACGGAGTTGCTCAGCTTGATCTTGAAAGCGTTCGTGCGGGTAATGTCCTTTCGTACTCCGGAGCACATCTCGCGCAGAAAGTCAGCTTCTTGGGGTTTGACTTTGACGGGCGCGTTGTAAGACTTCGACAGTCTACGGTTGGAAGGTACCACAAACGCCTCCGTGAGGCGGCCACTGCGATTGCGCGTTCTAATCAGGGGGAGGGAAGGCACGCATCAAAAAAGCGCGTCTCTGCTCTGTATCAACATTATTCACCGCTCGGTATTAAGGGAAGAAGGCTATGCCCATCGGCCGGCGCTGACTCTTCTGCATTTTCTCGCTATGGGAACTTTCTCTCCTACGTGGCAAGAGCCCAAAAGGCGTTTCCAAATGATCCGATTGCCCCTGATGAGGCTAAGATTTACAGGAAGATTAAGCGCTTGAGTGCTCGGTAAACGAGGACCTTAACGCCGGATCGATTGCGTCGAAAATGTTGGTGTAAGGCTGACGACCTGGCGCGCGTTTAACGAAAATCGCCTTCGTCCTAGAATCCGAAATCACCACAACAACAGGTTCTGGGAAAGGACGAAGACCGGTATGGGAACCTTATCAGTCCCGATGCCGGACATGCTCTCCATGCCTTGTTTCGACAACGGTGCCGTCGACATGCAGGAGCCGCTCAGGCGTCTCGCCCCGCAGATCGTTAACGCAGTGATGGACTCCGAGGCCGACCGGCTGTGCGGCGGCGGGGCTATCAGCCGCAACGGCTACCGCGAGCGGTTGCTCGCCACCTGCGTCGGCATGCTGACGCTACGCATCCCGACGCTGCGCTCCGGCAGCTTCTTCCCGGAGGACATGATTCATCGCTGCCGGTGCGTGGCCCGCGACTTTGCGTCCGCAGCAGCGTCCGCGACCGTGCTTGCCTTATATTAGATCTGCGCGAACCACTTCCTGTCGGGCGTCATTGGCAATTCGATACTGATCGCAATATTCAAATTTAAGTGATTCGCATGTCGATGCATTGAGGCTGAACACGTAATTGCGTCCTGGGACCGTGACGATAACGGAGTCAAATCGCCTTGGAAAGATGCAGGATTGCTCTTTCATGTGGGAAAGCGCTTCGCGAATCATTTCCTCGTCGGCAAGAATAGTTGATGTCACAAACAGTTCATTTCTTTTAAAGATTGCATAATCGCCAGAGTTAAGTCTTTTTAGCTTTTTAAGATGGGCTTTAAGAATTTGCTCAAATGAATCCGTGCCTTTCGGCCCAAATAGGATTCCGTTTTCGTAATGCGCGCCGCATTTTTCAATTCGCTCGATTTGTCGTTTTTTCCAAGAAGGGTCTTTCGTATATGCGAGTTTGGAATAGAGGGACTCTGCTTCTCTGCTATTTTGTGGCCGGGAGTCTGTCACCTCAACTCCCAGTGATTGCGCCTTGTCTATTAAATCTGGCTTGTCACTGTAAACTAGAGACCCATATTTGTCGCTGTCGATAAATAGCAGAACGTGTCTTGCATAGCATTCCCAGATATCAATTTTGGTTCTGTCTGGGAGAGGTCTGTCGTAGTATTCGCTATCAATGTGGCTAACCATTTGAATCATCTCTGGTATTTGAATTTCGGGTTTAATTTCTATCTTATGTTTTAAACATATCAAGGATATTTTATTCGTTACGTTGCGAATTCAATCGTTTGACGAGCCTTTCTGCTTTGCGGTTGAGTATTTGCTCGCTTTAACACTGATGTGTATCGCGAAACAGCACCGCCGACATTGTGCTTGGGTGCCGGGCCTCCATATGAGTCCCGTCGCGGATTTTCAGGTTCCAGTCGTGTCTCGCGAACCTCCTGTGCGACCTTCCTGGCGACTTCGGTCTGGAAGTGCCAGGCCTCTCTCCATCGCGGGCCGGGGGGGGATTCCAACCCCTCTGGGGTTGCCTGTCCGGTTTTGAGCTGAGCCCTGAGTCTTTTGCAATGTTAATGAGAATGAGAGTCAAGTGGCCTCAGCTTTCAGAGAACCTGACTCTCTAATGCTATTTATGCATGCGCAGCGAAGTAGTAAGGTACTCGAGCTTATGTCGAGTTTTATTCGCGTTGGGAGATTGATGGTTAACAAGTTTCGAGAGGGCAGCGACGGTGGGTTTGAAACCTCCGATGTCCTGATCACAGTTTTAACCTCTGCGGTCCTTCCAGTCGCCTCGCGCATCCTTACGCTTGCCTTTGGGGATAATTCCTTGTGGTCTGTCGACCGATTGTTCATTATCTATTTTGCATCATTTTCAGGATGGATATTGAGGAGTTATCTCCAGCTTGTCGTGGAGAGAAACGGAATGAGGGATAAAGGCTATAGGTTTATGGATTCAGATGCGGCGGGGAATGCCATTTGGACGTTTCCCGTTGCTCTTTCTCTATTTTGTTGGAATCTAATACCAAGCTTAATCTCACTTCTTGCTATCTATTGTGCCGCAGCTTTTCTGCTTTGGAAGTATCGGAATGTCTTTTGCATCGACGTAGGAAGAATGGTATTTATCGGGTTGTGTACGCTTCTTTCCGTGCTTTTCGTGGAAGTGTTCTGTGCAGTCTATTTGTCTGATTCGGTATCTGAAATATATCAATTTGTTATCTATACGTTTACGTTGGTTTTTATTATTTCGTTTAATTTTGCGCTTGATCGCTTTCGAATAAAACGCTTCGGTCGCAGGAAATAGGACCCGTGATCTTATAAGGGTATGAGGACAACATGGACACTTCTACAAAAAATCAAACGCTCGTATATCGCTTTGTCGATGTAGATCCCGAAGAAGGCCTGGACGCCAAGGACCTTTCTAAGTTCCTAAGCCAATTTGACAGACTGATAAAAGAGGTCGCAAAAGAGTCGGGCTCCTTAGAAAAAACGACTATAAAAGTGCGTCCCTTTAAAGAAGGCTCTTTTATTACGGAATTCGTGATCCATTGTGTGCCCGGATTGATTGACGCGTTAAACAGTGACGCTATATCTGCAATTAATAATGCCGGCGGTCTTGTGGAGGTTCTATTTGCTATAGCGCACATAATTAAAAAAGTTAAAGGACATATCTCTAAATATAAGCCAACTGACAATGGAACTTTCGTATATGGAGAGGGTTCGGACGCAGTCGTTGTTCCCGTTGAGATCCACGCGCTAGTCCAGTCCCCAGAAATCGCTGAGAGATTTTCTAAGGTTATCACTGGTCCGATGAAAACATTCAAGAGGCCTTCGAGGGAGATTGAGATTAAGATTGCCGGTAGTAAGGCTTCAGAGGATGCTATTTCTTTTTCTTCAAGCGAGGCGACTTATTTTGACAGCTATAAAGACGAAGCTTTAAAGGCAACGCAGGAAGAGACGGTTGAGTATTCGTCCCACAATATCTGGGTTCGACCGTTATTTGGTTCCTACGGTGGAGATGTTTCCGGATATACATTTGAGTCGGGCTACGAGGACGAGCAACGAACATACAATAAGGTTCAAATAGACGACCATGATTTTCTCGAACGTGTGCGAGATGGTGAGTATCGCTTAAATAGTGGAGACCTAATGCGTGTCGATATGACCATTAAAGAGGTCATTAATTTGAGGACGCAAAAAGTCCGAACCGCCGCATGCCATATAACTAAAGTTAGAGATTACCGTCCGATGAAAAGATGTGAACAGCTGACCTTTGCTGATTTTGTTGATGGGGAAAATAATGACTGACGTGCCGAATCAGGCAAATCGATTTGCCCGGACATTGAATGTAATTCTGCATCTGCCGCAATAGCGACGAAAACAGGTTACTATGTTGGTAGTGATACAGTCATCGTTGACTCTAAGCGAGGCGATGACAAAGGAGGGTCGTTGTTCGGTTGTTGCCGGCAACGGCTCTTTGATTTTAGGAGTTACTTTGGCGATGGAATTATAGACTTTCGCTCAACTTATCGAACTTCTAGAGAGTCATGGCGTTCTAACTGATGCCGCTGCGCTAGATTGCCTGAGACGCGAAATGAATATTTGCTCGTCGGAGTACTGCTGAATATTGGGCCACCTGTGCGGTTCGAATTTTCAAGTGTCGAGCAGCTTTTGTCTTCGATGAAGTCTTGTAATTCTAGCAAAAATCAAACATATGTTCTATACTTATGGAAGTAGAATTGTTTGGAGGCGTTAGATGGAAGTCGGAAGAGATGACATTGTAGACAGCGTTGTACGTCTGATAAATGGGGTGGGGCGTAGCCCATATTTATTCGTCGGCTCGGGCTTTTCCCGTAGATACATGGGTACCGACGATTGGGTTGGCTTGTTAAGGCACCTCTGTTCCCGTCTTTCCGATGATCCCTTTCGGTTTGACTCGTACCTGGCACGTTGTCCAGATGAGTCTGACAATAGCGCATTGCCCTCTGCCGCGACGATGCTTGATAAGGATATGCGCATAGCTGTTCTTGAGGACCCTCGATTCGCTTCTTTTAGAGACGATCATGCAGAGGACATTCGTCAGCGCAAATCTGTTTTAAAGATTATGGCGGCCGAGAGGCTATCTTCGTTCAAACCTGACCATATGACGCATGAACTTGATATCTTGAGAGAGGTCGGCAGGCGGCGTATCTCTGGAGTCATTACAACCAACTATGACTGTCTACTGGAGTCACTGTTTCCAGAGTTTAAAGTTTTTGTAGGTCAGGATGATCTTGTCTTTCATAGAACTTTTGAAATGGGAGAGATCTATAAGATCCATGGGTCTATGGATAATCCTGAATCTATGGTTCTTGAGGAGGCAGATTACGCAAAACTCGCCGAAACCCAGGATTACTTGGCAGCCAAGTTGCTAACTATTTTTATGGAATACCCAATTATTTTTATCGGCTATTCCCTTAATGACCCCGATATCCAAGCTATCCTCATGTCGATTTCACGCTGCCTCGGTTCAAATAATCTCGCATTGCTCAAAGAGCGTTTTATTTTTCTAACTAGGGGCGAAAACGCAACCTCGACACATTCGATTACATTTCCGAGTATCGGCGAGATAAGCATGACCGAGATTAGGACGAATGATTTTGGCGCAGTGTATGAAGCAATTGGACATTCCAAATGCTCCTTCTCGCCCAGGATCATTCGTGAGCTGCGCAGGAGCATCTACGCCCTGGCAGATAAGGGCGAGCCAAATGATTCTCTGGTAGTCGAAGCGAGTTTTAGCGACCTCGAGAGACTTCCGGAGGGACAGCATCTTGTGCTGGGCATCGGTGTCGCAAATGCATCTTTGGGCCACGGTCATATGGTCAAAGCCGAGCTTTTATATCGCGATGTCGTATTCGATGATGAACATGTCGCTCCCAAACTTGCCGTCGAGGAATATCTTCCTGCGCTGCTTGCTTCCAACTCGGGTGGTTTGCCCATGTACAAGTATTTAAGCGCATATTCTGGGGAAGTCCTTAACCCGAGGATATTAAAGGAATTAGATGAGAAAAGAGATCTGGACGCTTTTCTTAACAACAGCCTGCGAAAGGCAAAAGATAGCTATCATCTGTCGGGAATTAGACACTCGGTTAAGTCTGTTATAGCTAACGAAGGCTTTAAGGAAGCATTTAAAAAGTTAGTTTTACTTGAGGAGGATGAGCTCGATTTAAGTGAGTTGCTCGAGTATCTGAGGGCGCTCATCACGGACGATCGCAAGATAATCCACGGTAATAGCGAGCTAAAACGGCTTATTAGAATGTATGATTTCCTTAAGTACAAGAAGGCCTTCGACATATCGGCTACTAGTGAGTAATCCCACCTAGCGTCTATGAAGAAGGCCGTCTTTGTAAACTATGGCATCTGAGCGTATAGTGCGAACACCACGTGCAAATGCATACTTAATATAACGCTTTCTGCTTGAAATCACAATGGTGTCTGTTTCGACCTGCCAATCAAGGGAAGATGGTGTAGAGTATCTTCCTGCAATGCAAAAGCTCTTTGGGAGCTTTAAGGGTGACGCTTTCAAACTGAGAGTGTTGCCCTTTTTTCATGTATGCAATGCCTGATATGCTGGCCAGACATCGTTTGATTTGGTTGAAAATCATGTGTGTCTTGATTTGAATTACATGATTGTCGCTTGCCTCAAATTTGCAGCTTTGACTTACGGATTGATAATCAGTAGCCTATCTAAAAAGCGGTATTGACGAGGGTAACCTACGGGTCCCGCGTCCAGAGGAAAGGCGGCTGTCCTTCTTGGGATGGCTGCCTTCCCTCTTTTTAGGAACCGCGATGGCGGCTGACCGGGAGACCTACCGCGGCGACCTCTCTGGCGTCCCTGAAGATCTGCATGGCCCCCTTGTCTTCTTTGGACTTTCATGAGATAGAAACGACTGGGGTTGGGAACAAGATGGATGCGCTTCTTAGTTACATAGCTGCTTTTTAAGAGCTACTCCCTAAAAGTGAAGATAATTTCTACTTGTGGCAGAGCCTGTAGACAAACAAGGGATATCGGCTAAATTAAAGTTAATTGCGGTGGAAGCCTTCGGGCGATACCTGAAGAGGGTTGATGCGTCGGCTCTCTTTTTTGTTTTGATGTAAGATTCGGCCTGTCAAAACTTACATCTCAATTGAGAATAGGCGAAATTGCGTGCGATTTTCTGCTTGTATGCAACTTTGCTGGCGTGTTGTTGGTAAGTCTAAGTTCGCAACGGGTTCTTGGCAGAGGATTGACCGGGATTGTGAATTGCGACTCTTTGAGGCTCGGCACCGAGGCCTTCCTGGAAAAGTCCGCGAGGCTGCCGCTCAGGTCAAGTTTTGCATGGCCGTATTCTTCGATTATGCAGCCAGTGTGATTCTTGTCTGGTAAAACTGGCTGCGAAGTGATTATCGCTAGACATGTCTCAAGTGGCTCATTAGTTTCCACGCGTTTCTCTATCATGCAATCGCTACGTAATGCGGTCGCTCCGCATGGGTATCATGGTGAAAGCGATTTCAATGACAGGGGTGGCGCGCGTGGTAAAGATGAAAGATGTTGCCGAGTTGGCGGGCGTTTCGAGCGCCGCCGTCTCGCGCTACCTCAACGGTGGATATATCTCGGCGGACAAGGCCGAGCGCATTAAGCAGGCGATTGAGCTGACCGGATACGTGCGATCCAGCCAGGCTCGCGCGCTGCGAACCGGCTCCACCAAGCTCATCGGCGTCATCGTGCCCAAGATCAACTCGGAATCCGTGAGCCGCATTACCGCCGGCATTGGCCAGGTGCTCGGTCGCCGTGGCTACCAGATGCTGCTTGCCAATACCGATAATTCGGCCGATCGCGAGCTCGAATACCTTGATTTATTCCAAAACCATCCGGTTGACGGCATTGTGCTGGTGGCAACTATGATCACCGACGAGCATCGCCGGGCGATTGAGTCGTGCCGCGTGCCCATCGTGCTGATCGGCCAGCATGTCGAGGGCGCGGCGTGCGTCTATCATGACGATTACGAGGCCGCCTTTGAGCTGGGTCATGCGCTTGCGGGTCGCGTGGACGGTAAGATCGCCTACATTGGAGTTTCCGAGGAGGACCGCGCTGCCGGTTATGACCGCCGTCGCGGTTTTGAGGCCGGCCTGCGCGCCGCGGGCAACCCGCTCGATGCCGCCTTGATTCGCCTGGGCTCGTTTACGCTCGACTCGGGCTATGGTGCGGCGCGTGAACTGCTTTCCGTCGCTCCCGATGTTTCGTTTATCGCCTGCGCGACCGACACCATGGCGGCGGGCGCGCTACGTGCCATTGATGAGGTTCGCGGTATGGGCGAGGGCATACACCGCGTGAGCGGTTTTGGCGACAACGCGTTTTTGCGCGCGCTGACGGGCGGCATTCCCACTGTGCATTATGGGTATCTGACCAGTGGCGTCGAGGCGACCAATATGTTGCTTAACACGCTCGATGGCGTGGAGGGGGAGAGCGGTCTCAAGACGCTCAAGCTCGGCCATCAGCTGATGAATGTCTAGACTTTGGGCGCGTCTTCCGGCCTCCGACCCCCTGTTTTTGCCTCAAAACTACCTTTCACCGTCAAATAACGACCGTTTACCGCTATATGAAAACGATTACATACATATGAAACTGAAAACGATTACAGTGTAAGTGTCAAAGATGGCCGGGTGCACATGCGCCCGTTGGAGGAAAGGGACATCATGGACTACCGCAAATCAGCCCAAGAGGTGCTCGACAACATCGGAGGCGCCGGCAACGTCGTGTCTGCCGCGCACTGCGCTACGCGTCTGCGTCTGGTGATTGCCGACAACGCTAAGGTCGACAAGGAGGCTATCGAGAACATCGACGGCGCCAAGGGCGTCTTTGAGGCTCAGGGCCAGCTCCAGATTATTTTTGGCACCGGCACCGTTAACAAGGTCTACGACGAGTTCATCGCGCTCAGCGGCATCGAGGCTGCCACCAAGGCCGAGGTCAAGGAGGCCGCGGCTCAGCAGCAGAACGTCTTTATGCGCGCCATTAAGGTGCTCGGCGATATCTTCGTCCCCATTATCCCCGCCATCGTGGCCTCGGGCCTGCTATTGGGAATCATGAGCGCCCTCAACTTTATGGCCTCCAACGGCTTTATCGCGCTCGATACCAATAACTTTATCTACAAGATCGCCGATCTGGTCTCGGGCACGTCCTTTGGCTTCCTGCAGATCCTGATTGGTTACTCCGCTGCTAAGGCCTTCGGCGCCAACCCGTACCTGGGTGCCGTCGTCGGCGGTGCGTTCATCAACTCCTCGCTGCAGAGCGCCTACACGGTTGCCTCCGAGGGCGTGCAGACCATGGTCACCGTTATTCCCGGTGTGTACGGCTTTGAGTGGGTCGGCTATCAGGGTCATGTGATCCCCATCGTTATCGCCTGCGCCATCTTGGCCTTCCTCGAGAAGCGCCTGCACAAGATCGTTCCCGAGATGTTCGACCTTTTTGTGACCCCGCTCGTCTCGGTGTTCGTGACCGTGCTCGTGACGCTCGTTGCCGTCGGCCCCATCTTTGTCTGGGCCGAGAACGCCATCCTCGGTCTGATCCAGGCCCTGCTGACCCTGCCCTTCGGCATCGGTTCCTTTATCGTCGGCCTGTTCTATGCCCCCACGGTCGTCACGGGTATCCACCAGATGTACACCGCCATCGACCTTGGCCAGCTCGCCCAGTACGGCGTGACCTACTGGCTGCCCATCGCCAGTGCCGCCAACATCGCCCAGGGTGGCGCCGCGCTCGCCGTTGCCTTTAAGACCCGCGATGCCAAGATCAAGGGCCTGGCGCTTCCTTCGGCTCTGTCCGCCTTCATGGGCATTACCGAGCCTGCCATCTTTGGTGTGAACCTGCGCTTCTTTAAGCCCTTCATCGCCGGCTGCATCGGCGGCGGTTGCGGCGCCCTGGTCTGCGCGCTCACCTCGCTGGCTGCGTCCGGCACGGGCGTTACCGGTATCTTCGGTATCCTGCTGTGCCTGGCCCAGCCCGTGCAGTACGCGATCATGTTTGCGGTCGCCGCGCTGGTTTCCTTTGGCGTCTCGTTTGTCCTGTACAAGGACGAGCCCAAGGCTTACGAGCAGGCCTAAGATCTTTTGATTGAGGGGGTGCCCGCGGGTTGTTTGCTCGCGGGCGTTTCCCGTATCTGGTGCCGATCTCTGGTGCCTTGAAACTTTCGATCCGTTAGGACTTTGATATGTCTAATGCACTTGGTCGCGACCTTGCAAAGCTGGTCGCCGCTGTTGACGCCGCCGCCTCTGAGTGCGGTCATGGCGCGTATGGCCAGCGCTTTCATATTATGCCGCCGGCGGGCTGGCTCAACGACCCCAACGGTCTTTGCCAGGCCGATGGCGTGTTTCACGCGTACTTTCAGTATGCTCCGTTTGATGTGAACGGCGGCGTCAAGATGTGGGGCCATGCCACGAGCCGCGACCTTATGAAATGGGAATATGTTGGCGCGCCGCTGCTTCCCGACGAGCCGTTCGACTGCCATGGCGTGTATTCGGGCTCGGCATTGGTCGAGGACGGTCGCATTCGCGCGCTCTATACCGGCAACGTTAAGCTCCCCGATGCGGACGGCGTCTTTGACTATGTCAACTCCGGCCGTCGCGCCGACACCGTGTATGTCGAGAGTGTCGATGGACAGACGTTCAGCCAAAAGCGCGTGGTGTTGGCTTCCGAGGTTTATCCCGAGGATTTGACCTGTCACGTGCGCGACCCCAAGGTGTGGCGCGACGCGGACGGGCGTTATCACATGGTGCTGGGCGCGCGTCGTCGCGTGGATGGGCCGCATATCGAGAGCCGTTTTTGTGCGATGCACGGCGAGGGTGCCGGTCGCGATGTGGGCGAGATACTGGTGTATGGCTCTGCCGACATGCTGAGCTGGGAGCTCGAGAGCCGTGTGTCTACGCCCGAGCGTTTTGGCTTTATGTGGGAGTGCCCGGGATACCTTGAGCTTGAAGCGGATGGCGGTGTACCGGCGAAGTGGCTGTCCTTCTCGCCTCAGGGCCTTGAGGGCGGTCGTTGGGACCGCGGCAACGTATATGCCGCTGGCTACATGCCTGTAACGGGCGACATTACCGGCGGCGACGGTGCCTATGAGCTGGGTGAGTTCCGCCTGTGGGACGCCGGTTTTGACTTCTATGCTCCGCAGGAGTTCACGGCCGAGGACGGTCGCCACATGCTGATCGGCTGGATGGGCATGCCCGATGAGTCGACCTATGGCAACGCGCCCACCGTGGTGTGCGGCTGGCAGCACTGCATGACGGTGCCGCGTGAGCTTACAGCCGGTGCCGGAGGCGTGGTGCTGCAGCAGCCGGCGCGCGAGATCGAGCACCATTATGCCTCGGTGCGTGTGGGGGAGGGCTCGCTGGAGGTTGCCGACGATACCTGCTTTGACGTTATTGTTGACGGTGTCGACAGCGCTTTTAGCGCGACCGTTGACGGCGAGCTGAAGTTGGCGTTTGTGCCCGTCGAAGGCGAACTGCCCGCGCACTTTGAGATGCGATTTACCGATGAGGGTCGCGCTTCTGCCGGCTGCGGTCGTACCGTTCGCTGGGAGCCAGTCGACGAGGTCCGTAACGTGCGCGTTGTTGGCGATGTCTCGTCGGTCGAGGTGTTTGTGAACGATGGCGCGCTCGTGTTCTCGACGCGCATCTATCCCGAGGCCTATGGCGTGACCGTTGACGCCCCGGGTGCGAGCGTGAACTATCACACGCTCAACATCTAGGTGATTCGTCGCATATCGGCGCTATACTGCAGCCGTTGCCTACGATGCGGGGAACACCCGCATCGTGGGTTTTTGCTTATGAAGGGACGGTGCCTTGTGGATGTACAGCAGCTAGAAGAGACCTGGGCTTTGAGGACCGGCGCGCGTGAGGCGCGTCTTGTTGCGGCCCCGCATGTGCCGGCGGCTCTGTCGCTGCTGGGTATTGTGCGTCCCGGTGACCGCCTGGTTGCGTTTGCCGATGAATTTGCCGATGCGTTTGCGCGCGGCTTTGATGCCTGTGACGTTGTGCTCGTGGGGGAGCCGTCGATTGCGGCGTTTACCGCCGCGTCCGAGGGCTTTGATGCTTCGTTTGATGCCGAGGGGCCGCACCTGTGGTGGTTTGTTAACTCAATCGGCGGGTTTGGTCTGCGTGTGCCCGACCTTCGCGCCCTGGGCCGAGCGGCTCGTGAGGCCCGCGCGCTGCTCGCGGTGGATAACACGGTGGCTGGCCTCTTTGGGTGCGATCCGCTGCGTTTGGGTGCCGCCCTGTCGCTCGAGGCGCTCGATCGCGTGTGCGCCGGTATGGCTCCGCGCAAGCTCGTTGTCGCTTCGGTAGCGCGCTCACAGCTCAAGCGCCATCGTGTGGATGCTGCTGCCGAGTGCGCACATGCCCTGCTTGAGGGCTGCGGTTTGGCCAAGCTTAATTTGCCTTCTGACGAGGCCGGTGTGCTGGAGCGCGGGCTGGACTCGCTCGATACCCGCATGCAGGCGCATTTCGACCGCGCCCGTGCGCTGGCCGAGTATCTGGCGGCCAACGAGATGGTGCGCAACGTTCGCTATCCCGGGCTGTGCTCGCATCCTGACCATGCGGTTGCAACGGGAATCCTCGAGCACGGCTTTGGCCCGGCAGTTGAATTTGACCTTATCAAGCGTAGCGCGGGCGAGCTGTTCGATGCTTTGCCGGGGGAGTTTCGCACATCGCCCGCCGGCGGCGCAACGACGCGCCTTTCGGCTCCACGTGGCAAGCAGGGGAGCACCGTCCGCCTCTTCGCCGGCACCGACAACCCTCTGGTTGTAGCGTCCACCCTAGACAACGCTCTCCGCCAATTAGCTACTCTTTGATGCTGGCGATGAGGTCGTTTGCTTTGGTGGCAATGACGTTGTTGATGTCGGCCTGCAGCTCCTCGTAGACCGCTATGGCTCGCTTGCCGGCGGGAGTGAGCGTGGATCCGCGGGCTCCGTCGCGCTCGATGAGCTTGCAGCCCAGCTGGCCTTCGGCTTCGTTCACAATGCGCCAGGCCTTGGAGTACGCCATGCCCATGCTCTTGGCGGCGCGGTTGAGCGAGTGCTCGCGGGCAATACCCTGCAGCAGCAAGACGCAGCCGTGGCCGAACACGCCCGGCAGATCCTTGTCGCACGCTTGAATTACCAACTTTGCCGTCGTCTTGTACTCCATGTGCTCCACGTCTTCCCGCTAAAGTGTTTGCTGGGCAAACGCAAAGCCTGCGTCAAACCCTCGTGTGCTCTTCTTAAATCATGCATTGTAGCAGTCAAAGTGCGTTAAGATACTTCCCCAGTATTGGGCGCCCAAGGTTGGGCTGGGTCCTACGAGGCCTGCAGCCGACCGGTCGCATGGAAAAAGGAGAAACATGGCTACGTTCTTTCCCGGTGAGTCCCACACGTTTTCTGAGTATCTGCTGGTCCCTGGCTACTCGTCCTCGCAGTGCATCCCCAACAACGTCTCTCTTAAGACGCCGCTAACCCGCTTCAAGCGCGGTGAGAAGCCGGCAATCACCCTGAACATCCCCATGGTTTCCGCCATCATGCAGTCCGTCTCGGGCGTCGACATGGGTGTCGCGCTCGCTACCGAGGGTGGCCTGTCCTTCATCTACGGTTCCCAGAGCGCCGAGTCCGAGGCCGCTATGGTCAAGGCCGTTAAGGATCACAAGGCCGGCTTTGTTCAGTCCGATTCCACGCTGACCCCCGACATGACCATGGAGCAGGTCATCGAGCTCAAGGAGAAGACCGGCCACTCTACCATGCCGGTCACCGACGATGGCACTCCCAAGGGCAAGCTCCTGGGCATCGTCACCAGCCGTGACTATCGCCCCAGCCGCGATGACCACCAGAAGAAGGTCTCCGAGTTCATGACCCCGCGTGAGCAGCTCATCGTGGGCGACAAGAACATCAGCCTCAAGGTTGCCAACGACGTCATCTGGGACAACAAGCTCAACGCCCTGCCGATCGTCGATGACAACGATCACCTCATGGGCATCGTCTTCCGCAAGGACTACGACAGCCACAAGACTAACCCCAACGAGCTGCTCGATAACGACAAGCGCTATATGGTCGGCGCCGGTATCAACACCCGCGACTATGCCGAGCGCGTGCCGCTTCTCATCGAGGCTGGCGCCGATGTCCTGTGCATCGACTCCTCCGAGGGCTTCAGTGAGTGGCAGAAGCGCACCATCGAGTGGATTCGCGCCAACTACGGCGAGGACGTCAAGGTCGGTGCCGGTAACGTCGTCGACGCCGAGGGCTTCCGCTTCTTGGCCGACTGCGGTGCCGACTTCATCAAGGTCGGTATCGGCGGCGGTTCCATCTGCATTACTCGCGAGACCAAGGGTATCGGCCGCGGCCAGGCCACCGCGCTGATCGACGTCTGCCGCGCCCGTGACGAGTACTACGAGGAGACCGGTGTTTACGTGCCCGTGTGCTCCGACGGCGGCATCGTCTACGACTACCACATGACGCTCGCCCTTGCTATGGGTGCCGACTTTATGATGCTGGGTCGCTACTTCGCCCGCTTCGACGAGAGCCCGACCGAGCGCGTCAACGTGAACGGTCAGTACATGAAGGAGTACTGGGGCGAGGGTTCTGCGCGTGCCCGCAACTGGCAGCGCTACGACCTGGGCGGCGCCGCGAAGCTCAGCTTCGTCGAGGGCGTCGACTCCTATGTTCCCTACGCTGGCTCCCTCAAGGACGGCGTGGGCGGCACGCTCTACAAGGTCAAGTCCACGATGTGCAACTGCGGCGCCCTCTCGATCCCCGAGCTCCAGGAAAAGGCACGCCTAACGCTGGTCAGCTCTACTTCCATCGTCGAAGGCGGCGCCCACGACGTTGTCGTCAAGGACTCCCAGCAAAGCGTCAGCTACCGCTAAGCGGCTTTCCCAAGCACCGCACCTTGCCGTTTAAACCGTCGCTCGCGTACCAAAGTACGCGTCGCTCCTCTTTCACGGCAATCTGCGGCACTTGGAAAACCCGATCATGCTTGGGCGGGTAACAATTAGCGGTTGATTCACAACCACGTTATTTAGATAAAGCGAGATGCCTGCAAGTCGCAGGCATCTCGCTTGTCGTATTTGCTATCATCAGTCAAGTTAACCTTAGGGTCGGTCGGCTTAGCTTTGTTCGCTACAAGTTCCGCACGCAAAGAAGAGCACTTAATGTGCTCTTCGTCTTGCGCAGGACTGTCCGCAGTAGCGAATAAAGCTAAGCCGACCGACCCCAGCTAAGATTAAAGGAGCTGATATGTGCGATTGCACAGATCATAAGGATGAGATCCCTGCCTACGACGCGCAGGCCATTGAGTCCCGGTGGATGAAGGCCTGGGAGGACTCCAACCTCTTTGCCGTCGACACCGACGCCAGCAAGCCCAAGAAGTATGTGCTCGAGATGTTCCCGTATCCGTCGGGCGACCTGCACATGGGCCACGCGCGCAACTACACCATCGGCGATGCCATGGCCCGTCAGGCCCGTATGCGCGGCTACGACGTGCTTCACCCCATCGGCTTCGATGCCTTTGGCCTGCCCGCCGAGAACGCCGCCATCAAGCACAACACGCAGGCTGCTGCCTGGACGTATAAGAACATGGACCAGGCTCTTGCCACGATGAAGCGCATGGGCTTTTCCTACGATTTGGATCGCATGGTCAAGACCTGCAGCCCCGACTACTACCGCTGGGGTCAGTGGATCTTTGAGAAGTTGTGGGAAAAGGGCCTGGTCTACCGCAAGAAGAACCCGGTCAACTGGTGTCCCACTTGTAAGACCGTTCTGGCCAACGAGCAGGTCACCGAGGGTAAGTGCTGGCGCTGCGGCACCGAGCCTGAGAAGCGCGACCTTGAGCAGTGGTACTTCAAGATCACTGAGTACTCCCAAGAGCTGCTCGACGATCTGGAGAAGCTCCCCGGCTGGCCCGAGCGCGTCAAGCAGATGCAGGCCAACTGGATCGGCCGCTCCGAGGGCGCCGAGGTCGACTTTACCCTGTGCGACAAGGATGGCGAGCCCATCAAGGGCGACGAGGGCAAGATCACCGTCTTCACCACACGTGCCGATACGCTCTTTGGCGTCTCCTTCTTTGTCCTGGCTCCCGAGTACGCCGGCCTGCACGAGCTCGTCGAGGGCACGGAGTACGAGGAGGCCGTGACCAAGATCGTCGAGGACTCCAAGCATATCTCTGCCGTCGAGCGTGCCCAGGGTACCCTTGAGAAGCACGGTGCCTTTACCGGCCGCTACGTGGTGAACCCGGTCAATGGCGAGAAAGTCCCCGTGTGGGTTGCCGACTACGT
This sequence comes from Coriobacteriaceae bacterium, assembly GCA_902362275.1. Lineage (GTDB taxonomy): Bacteria > Actinomycetota > Coriobacteriia > Coriobacteriales > Coriobacteriaceae > Collinsella. The sequence goes on from CABIWB010000005.1 coordinate 23,048, forward strand.
CGTGGCCGACTACGGCACCGGCGCCGTCATGGCCGTTCCCTGTGGCGACCAGCGCGACTTTGAGTTTGCCCGCAAGTACGACCTGCCGATCGTGCCGATCATCCTGGACGATGACGATCGCGCTGCCGTCGAGGCCGGCGGCGAGACCATCGATACCTTCCATGCCGAGACCGTCGACTGGGATTGCGCCCACGCTGCCGAGGGCACGCTCGTCCAGTCCGGCAAGTATACCGGCATGCGCGGCGGTAAGCACTCCGAGGGCGAGGCTGCTATCGTGGCCGACCTCGAGGCCATGGGCTGCGGTCGTCGCAAGGTCGAGTTCCGTCTGCGCGACTGGCTCATTTCCCGCCAGCGCTATTGGGGCAACCCCATCCCGGCCATCCACTGCGAGCACTGCGGCATCGTGCCCGTGCCCGAGGATCAGCTGCCGGTGACGCTGCCCGAGAACCTGGACCTGGGCGCCGGCGAAACCCTCGCCGAGTGCAAGGAGTTCTACGAGACCACCTGCCCGGTCTGCGGCCGCCCGGCTAAACGCGAGACCGATACCATGGACACCTTCACCTGCTCCAGCTGGTATTACCTGCGCTATACCGATCCGCACAACACGGAGCTGCCTTTCTCCCGAGAGGCCGCCGATCGTTGGATGCCCGTCGATAACTACATCGGCGGCATCGAGCATGCCATTCTGCACCTGCTCTACAGTCGCTTCTTTACCAAGGCCCTGCGCGACCTGGGCCTGCTGAGCGTGGACGAGCCCTTCACCAACCTGCTGTGCCAGGGCATGGTCAAGGACGAGAACGGTGACACCATGTCCAAGTCTAAGGGCAACGTCGTGCCTCCGAGCTCGGTCATCGAGCCCTACGGCGCCGACACCATGCGTCTGGCGATCCTGTTTATCGCTCCGCCCGAGAAGGACTTCGACTGGGATCCCAAGGCCGTCGAGGGCGCTAACCGCTTCATCAAGCGCGCCTGGCGTATCGTTTGGCAGCTCGTCCAATCCGGCGACGCCAACGTGGCCTTCGACAAGTCCTCGCTCGACGAGGTTGCGATGAAGCTCTATCGCGAGCGTCACCGCACCATTGCCAAGTGCACCGAGGACTTCGATCGCGGCCAGTTCAACACCGCGATCTCGGCCGTCATGGAGCTCGTTAACGCCGCGAGCGCCTACCTCAACGCCACCGAGGGTGCCGCCCGCGACAAGGCGCTGTGCTACGGCGTGGCTAAGGATATCGTGAGCGTCCTTGCCCCCATCTGCCCGTTCTGGGCCGACGAGCTGTGGCACGAGGCTCTCGGCTGCGAGGGCAACGCCTACACCGCCGCCTGGCCCGAGTTCGACCTGGCCGAGTCCGTTGAGGACACGGTGCAGATCGTGGTCCAGGTGCTCGGCAAGGTCCGCGGCCGCGTCGACGTTGCCCGCGATGCCTCCAATGAGGATATGCAGGCTGCCGCCGAGGCCGCCGTCGCCAAGTGGCTCGAGGGCAAGACGGTCGTCAAGGCCATCTGCGTGCCCGGCAAGCTGGTCAACCTGGTGGTCAAGTAAGCACTGCGCGCATAGCTGACATGAAAAGCGAGGGGCGTTTCCGCAGGGAGTCGCCCCTCGCTTTGGTTATGGATACTTGCGACAACGCCCATTTATCTATTTCTTGTGGAGAAGCTGTGCGCACGCTGACCTGCAGATTCGTACTGTGCTTGCACGTTTCCGCAGCTATTGGTATAGTTTGCTTGCAAATGAAGTTGTAATTGAAAGAAGTGGGGTTTCGGCCCCGCTTCTTTTTTGTATGGATGGAGGTGCCGCAATGGTCAAGACCAAGACCGAGCAGGCGATCATCGACGCGCTCGAGGCCGTCGCTCCCCAGCACGATGTCGACATCGTCGACGTCGAGCTCGTGGGTGCCACCAAGGCCCCCTGCGTGCGCGTACGTATCGAGGGTGCCGAGGGTCAGAGCCTTTCGCTCAACGACGTCACGGCCAACACCAAGTGGGTCGGTGATGTGATTGAGGAGCTCGACCCCATCTCTTCGAGTTATACGCTCGAGGTGTCGAGCCCGGGTATGGCGCGCCCGCTGCGCCGCCCGAGTGACTTTGCCCGCTTTGTGGGCGAGAACTGCGAGCTCACCTCCACCGCCACTGAGGGCCGTCGCAAGTACGCCGGCAAGATTGCCGCCGCCACCGAGACGAACGTGACCCTCGAGCTCGAGGACGGCGAGTCCGTTACCCTCGATTTCTCTGATGTTAAAAAGTGCAAGTTGAAGCCCACCTACGACTTCAAGCCCGCGAAGGAAGGAAAGTAAGATGGCAGCATCCGACATGATGTCCGCCCTGATGGAGCTTTGCCAGGAGAAGCACATCGACCAGCTCTACCTGATCGACCGCCTGGAGCAGTCACTCGCCAAGAGCTATGCCGAGATCCTGCATCTTGAGTGGGGCGCCAAGGTGACTATCGACCGCACCACCGGCAAGATCTACGTCTACCGCCTGGAGCCGATCGACGATTCCATGGACGAGGAGGGCAACTTCACCGAGTTCGAGGAGATCGACGTCACTCCCAAGAACACGAGCCGCATCGCTGCCCAGCACGCGAAGGCCGAGATCAACGCCATCGTGCGTAACTCCGCCCGCGAGCAGATCTACGAGGAGTTCTCCGGCCGTATCGGTGACCTCATCAGCGGCACCGTGTTGCAGTCCACGCCTGACTTCACGATCGTCAAGATCCGCGAGGGCGTCGAGGCCGAGCTGCCGCACTTCGACCAGCGCCGTTACGAGAACGAGCGCAACGAGCGCCCGATGGGCGAGCGCTACCTGCACAACCAGCACATCAAGGCCGTGATCATCGACGTTCGCGACCCCAACTCCAACCTGCAGCCAGTTCGTGGCGAGCACAGCCGTCCGCCGATTGTCATCTCCCGTACCCACCCCGAGCTCATGCGTCGTTTGTTTGAGCAGGAGGTGCCCGAGATCTATGAGGGCACCGTCCAGATCAAGTCGATCGCCCGCGAGCCCGGCCAGCGCTCCAAGGTCGCCGTCCACTCGCTCGACGACCGTCTGGATCCCGTGGGCGCCTGCGTCGGCCCCAAGGGCAGCCGTGTTCGCGCTGTCGTGGGCGAGCTCCGCGGCGAGCGCGTCGACGTCATCCTGTGGGATGCCGATCCTGCCGTCTACGTCGCTAACGCCCTGTCGCCCGCTAAGGTCACCCGCGTCCTCATTGACGAGGAGAAGGCCTACGCCGGCGTCATTGTGCCTGACGACCAGCTTTCGCTCGCCATCGGCAAGGAGGGCCAGAACGCCCGACTCGCCGCGCGCCTGACCGGCTGGCACATCGACATCAAGTCCGAGACGCTTGCCGCCGACATCCTTAAGAACGTTCCCGTTCACGAGGAGCCCGCCGCCGACCTGATCGGTGACGAGGAGGACGAGGACGTCCGTCGCTGCGAGTACGTGTCCGAGGACGGCATCCAGTGCCGCAACCAGGCTCGTCCCGGCTCCCGTTTCTGCGGTGTCCACGACACCGACGCCTTCGATGATGCGGAGGACCTGATCTAGCGCGTGGTCGCGCCGGGCGGGTCCCGGCGCGTCTCCCACGCTCGTTCAGTCTCTAGGCACCCAAGGTGCCAGAAAGGGTAGGTGAAGTCATATGGCAAAAGTCCGTGTGTCCACCCTGGCCAAAGAGTTCGGCATGACCTCCAAGGAACTGATGGGTCATCTCGCCGATATGAAGATTCCCGCTAAGTCCGCTTCCTCCACCTTGGAGGAAGCCTACGTTGCCATGGTCCGCAAGCAGCTCGCCTCGGTGATCGAGGCCCGCGCTCAGGAAGTCGAGGCCGCCAAGCAGGCCGAGGAGCAGGCAGCTGCCGCCGAGGAGGCCGCTCGCGCCGCCGAGGCCGAGCGCGAGCGCATCGCCGCCGAGAAGGCACGCGAGGAGGAGCGCCGCCAGTTTGCCGCAGCCCAGGCTGCCGAGGAAGCCGCCCGCGCCGAGGCCGAGGCCAAGAAGAAGGCCGAGCAGGAGCGCCTTGCCCGCGAGAAGGAGGAGGCTGCCCGCGAGGCTCAGCGCCGCGCCGTTCCCGCTTCCGACTCCGGTTCGCGCTTCCGTTCGCTGCTCGACCAGATCGCCGCACAGGAGACCGTGCTCAAGGAGAAGAAGGACGCCGAGGACAAGGCCAAGGCCGAGCGCGCCTCCGAGCGCGGTAACCGTCGTGGCGGCAACAGCGACCGCCGCGGTGGCCGTCGTAACGATCGCAACGCTTCCGACAACAACTCCGAGCGCAACGCCTCCGAGAGTCGTCCGCACCGCCATCGCACCAACGCTAGCAACAACGTCGCTGCCGGCATGGACTTTCCCAACCCCGATAAGCAGGGCAAGGGCAAGAAGCGCAAGGGCGGTCACAACAACGAAGAGGACCACTACAGCCGCATGGCTCGCGAGGCCGAGGAGTACAGCCGCGAGAAGGTGCTCGAGGAGGCTCGTGCCGCCGTCGAGGAGGCCTCTCGCGAGTCTACCGGTCGCCGCAAGAAGCGCAAGGAGAAGCGCGAGCGCGAGGCTGCCAAGGCTCAGGAGGAGCGCAAGATAGAGGAGGCGCTGGCCCAGGGCGTGAACCCCGAGGACCTCGACGCCATCAAGGTCTCCCAGGGCGTTACCGTCCAGGAGCTTGCCGAGGCGCTCGACGTTCCGGCCAACGACATCATCAAGCGCCTGTTCCTGCTGGGTACGCCGCTCACGATGACGCAGTCCATGTCCGACGACCTTGTCGAGCTCGTTGCCGACGACCTGGGCCGTCAGATCAAGATCATCACCCCCGAGGAGGAGAACACCTTCTCGTTCTACGACGATCCCGCCGACCTTAAGCCGCGCGCCCCGGTCGTCACCGTCATGGGCCACGTTGACCACGGCAAGACGTCGCTGCTCGACGCCATCCGTCACACCGGCGTTGCTGCCGGCGAGGCGGGCGGCATTACGCAGGCCATCGGCGCTTCGCAGGTCATGATCAACGACCGCAAGATCACCTTTATCGATACCCCGGGTCACGCCACCTTTACGGCCATGCGTGCCCGTGGCGCCAAGGTGACCGACATCGTCATTCTGATCGTGGCCGCCGACGACGGCGTCATGCCCCAGACCGTCGAGTCGATCAACCACGCCAAGGCTGCCGGCGTACCCATCGTCGTTGCCGTCAACAAGATCGATAAGCCCGGCGCCAACCCCGACCGTGTGCGTCAGGAGCTCACCGAGTACGGCGTCATCCCCGAGGAGTGGGGCGGACAGAACATGTTCGTCAACATCTCGGCCAAGCAGAAGATCGGTATCGACGACCTTCTGGAGACCGTGCTGCTTCAGGCCGACGTGCTCGAGCTCAAGGCCAACCCGGATACCTTTGCCTCCGGCAACGTCCTCGAGGCTAAGCTTGACAAGGGTCGCGGTTCGGTCGCTACCGTGCTCGTGACCCGCGGTACCCTGCACGTGGGCGATACGCTGGTCGCCGGCCTTACCTACGGCCGCGTCCGCGCCATGCTCGACTCCAAGGGCCGCGCCGTCACCGAGGCCGGTCCCTCAGACGCTGTCGAGATCCTGGGCCTGCAGTCCGTGCCCAACGCCGGTGACGAGTTCCGCGTGTTCGAGGACGAGCGCGAGGCTCGCGCCCTTGCCGACGAGCGTTCGCTCAAGGCCCGTATCGAGGAGCAGAGCCGCGTCAAGCACGTCACGCTCGAGAACCTCTTCGAGACCATCGCCGACGCCGAGGTCAAGGAGCTCAACCTGATCATCAAGGCCGACGTCCAGGGTTCCATCGAGGCCCTTCAGGACTCGCTCGACAAGATGGATCAGTCCGAGGTCCGCATCAACACGATCCACTCCGCCGTTGGCGCCATCAACGAGACCGACGTCGTCCTGGCCGACGCCTCCAACGCCATCATCATCGGCTTTGGCGTCCGTCCCGACGGTAAGGCCCGCTCCGCTGCCGAGCGCGAGGGCGTCGAGATCCGTTGCTACGACGTCATCTACAAGTGCCTCGAGGAGCTCGACGCCGCCCGTATCGGCATGCTCAAGCCCACCGAGGTCGAGGTCGCCACGGGTACCGCGACCGTCCTGGACACCTTCAAGGTGCCCAAAGTCGGTATCGCCGCCGGTGTCCGCGTCGAAGAGGGCGAGATCGCCGCGACCGATTCCGTGCGCCTGGTGCGCGACGGTATCGTGGTCTTCAACGGCAAGATCGCCTCGATGCGCCACTACAAGGACGAGGCCAAGAGCCTCAAGAGCGGTTCCGAGGGCGGCATTGGCCTGGAGAACTTCCAGGACATCAAGCCCGGCGACCAGATCGAGGGTTACCGTATCGACCAGGTTGCCCGTACCGAGTAGGGGGTAGCGCTATGAAGCAAACGCAGGCAACCCGCCGTCTGGGCGAGCAGCTTCGCGAGAAGCTCGGTTATATCCTGCTCTTTGAGGTTTCCGATCCGCGTCTCGACCTGGTTACTTTGACCGCGGTCGAGGTCGCGGTGGACCGTTCGTTCGCGCGTGTGTACGTGTCGTGCGATGCGAGCCGCTACGACGAGGTCATGGAGGCGCTCGCCAGCGCTAAGGGCCGTATTCGCAGCCTGTTGGCTCGCTCGCTCGATTGGCGTGTTACGCCCGAGCTCGATTTTCGCATCGATCGCTCGACCGATGAGGCCGAGCGCATCACGCGTGCGCTGGAAAACGTTCCCGCCACGCTTGCGATCGAAAAGGACGAGGACGGCTATCCGATAGCGGATGCCGCCCAGGAGGCAGCTTTAGATGACTAATTCCGCCGACCTCGCCTCGTGCGAGTCTGCAGATATTCAGCGACGCATCCTCGAGCTCATCGAGGGCGCGTCCTCCATTGCGATTTCGGGACATACTTCTCCCGATGGCGATGCCTTGGGCTCCGTGTTGGGTCTGGGTCTCTCGCTTATGAAGTTTTTCCCCAACAAGGACATTGCGCTGCTGCTGGCAGACGATGACCCGGTTCCGCGTATCTACCGCTTTATGGAAGGCTCCGATCGCCTGGTTCCGGCATCTGCGTACACCGGCAATCCGGACCTGTTCATCTCGGTGGACGTACCGGTCGTCGAGCGTCTCAATAATTCCGCCGAGGTGCTTCGTCGCTCCAAGCATGTGGTGTGCTTCGATCACCATCCGGCGCGCGAGGAGTTTGCCGAGCTGAGCCTGAGGCGCGTCGAAGCCGCAGCCTGCGCGATGATCATCGACCGCTTCTTGGACAATTGTGGCATTGTCGCACGTGATGACGTTGCGACCTGCCTGCTGTGCGGCTTGGTTACCGATACCGGCCGTTTTCAGTACCAAAACGCCGATGCCGCTGCGTTCCATGCGGCCTCGCGTCTGGTTGCCCACGGTGCCGATCCGGCGCGTGTGGCACTCGAGGTATATCAGAGCATGCGCGTTGAGTTTTTGCACCTCAAGTCCATCGTTATGGGCCGCATCAAGACGGTGGCCCACGGGCGCGTCGCGTATAGCTACGCGTACCAGAGCGACCTTGAGGCTTGCGGTGTCACCTCGGATGAGTGCGACGGCCTGGTTGACGTGGTGCGCTCGGTGATGGGCGTCGAGGTCTGCCTGTTCCTGAAGGGCATTGAGGGCGATACCAAGGTGCGCGGCAACCTGCGCTCCAAGGGCGACCTCAACGTGTCCGAGATCGCTGCTTCCTTTGGCGGAGGCGGACATCCCGCTGCCGCCGGTTTCTCCAACAACGGAACGATTCTCGAGACGCTCACCGTGGCACTTCCCATGCTCGCCGAGCTGGTAGGGGAGGATCCCGCTTCGGTGACCGTCGAGCTTTAACTTTTTGGATGGTACATGGCTCGTCGTACGCCTTCTCAATTGAATATGCTGCTCGCCGTCGATAAGCCGGTGGGCTGCACGTCCCACGATGTGGTCTCGCAATGCCGGCGCGCCCTCTATGAGCGGCGCGTCGGCCATGCCGGCACGCTCGACCCCATGGCTTCGGGTGTCATGGTGGTGGGCGTGGGCCAGGCCACCCGTCTGCTGGGTATGCTCACGCTCGATACCAAAAGCTACGTCGCCGACATCTCGTTTGGTGCCGAGACCAATACCGATGATTCGGAGGGCGAGGCGGTCCGCACGGTGGCTGTTGCCAACGAGCTCCGCGATCCTGCCTATGCCCGTGAGCACTTGGCCGCCATGTTGGGTCCGCAGATGCAGGTGCCGCCGGCGTTTTCGGCTATCTCGGTCAATGGCGTTCGCGCCTACAAGTCTGCTCGCGAGGGCAATGCGGTGGACCTACCTCCGCGCCCCGTCGAGGTCTATGCCGCCGATCTGATTGCCGTGGGCGGCGAGGGTGATTCGTGTGTGTGGACCGTGGCGTTCTCGGTGAGCAAGGGTACCTATATCCGAGCGCTCGCTCGCGACCTGGGCCGCGCCTGTGAGAGCGCCGCGCACATTTCCGCGCTGCGCCGCACGGCCTCCGGTGTTGTTTCCATTGGCGCCTGTCATGCGGTCGAGGAGCTTTCTCCCGAGTCCGCGGCTGGCTTTGCCCTGGATCCCATTGCGGCCCTGGGCGCTACACGTGTTGACTTGCCGGGCAATCTTGCCGACGACCTGCTCTGCGGCCGACGCATTCCCGTTGAGTGTGCGCTTTCCGATTTCGATGCCTCGAAGGCGCCGTTTGCGTTGGTGCTCGATGGGGGACTCAAGGCGGTCGCCCGCATTGAGGGTGGCCGCTTTGCCATGGAGCACGTTTTTCCGCAGGCAATCGGCGGTGTTCGATGATGTTGTCCGCTCGCGAGCTCGCGCGTATCTTTTTCGCGGGCGAGTCGGACGAGGCTCGCATCGTTACTGCCGATGCATTTGATGAGTGCGAGCACTTGGGTGCTGCCTCCATCGCCATCGGCGTGTTCGATGGCGTGCACCGTGGACACCAGGAGCTCACTGCAGCGCTTGTCCGTGATGCCCGCGCCCATGGTTGCAAGGCGGTCGTGGTCACCTTCGATCCCGACCCGGACATCGTGGTGAGCCCTTCGCCCGCTCAAAAATTGATGACGACGGCCGACCGTCTGCATGTCTTGGCTCAGACCGGGGTCGATGCGGTGGTGGCCGTTCCCTTTACGCCAGAGGTTGCGGCACTCGACCATGTTGGTTTTCTTGCGCTGCTGTCGCGCGTGGTTGACATTCGTTCGATTCGCGTTGGCAGTGACTTTAGACTGGGTCGTGGCGGTGCTTCTGGTGTTGCCGAGATGCGCGCCTGGGGTTCCGAGCACGGCGTTGACGTGTATGGTCACGACCTGCTTTGCGAGGGCGGTGAGGCCATTTGCGCCACCCGCATTCGTCATGAGCTGGGACAGGGCCATGTGGAGCTGGCTGCTGAGTTGCTCGGCCGCCCGTATATGGTGCGCGGCGGTGTTATTTGCGGCCGTCACGAGGGTTCTGGCATGGGCTTTCCCACGGCAAACCTGCAAGTTCCCGACGGCATTCAGGTGCCTGCCGATGGCGTGTATGAGGGTCTGGTGCTCGTCGATGACACCGTGTGGCCCGCTGCCGTGAACGTCGGACTGCCGCCGACGTATGCCGACGATGCGGCATCTGCGCATCTTGAGGCTAATTTAATTGGTTATACGGGCAACCTCTATGGCGCTTCCGTTTCGCTGGCGTTTACGCGCTGGCTACGTCCCTCGCGTGTGTTCGATTCGCTGGATGAGTTGATTGCGACCGTCGAGGGTAATATCGAGGACATTCGTCACAACTTGGGTGAGCAGGGGGTGAGCATCCGTGATTAGCGATGAGGAAAAAGACCAGGTACGCGCTGCGTCCGACTTAGTCGCCATCGTGCAGGAAACGGTTGAGCTCAAGCCCCGCGGCCACGAGTTTTGGGGTTGCTGCCCCTTCCATGGCGAAAAGACGCCGTCATTCCACATTATCCCTGCCACGCAGGTGTGGCATTGCTTTGGTTGCGGTGAGGGTGGCGACGTCTTCACCTATATCATGAAGCGCGAGAACCTGAGCTTTCCCGAGTCAATCCGTTATTTGGCCGATCGCGCGGGTATTGAGCTGCACGACACCGGAGACCGCCGCGAGCGCGGTACCAAGCGTGCCCGCATCTACGATCTGTGCGCCGAGACCGCCCAGTTCTATCACACCATGCTTATGCGCGGTAAGGACGGCCGTCCGCGCGAGTACTTTGCCAGCCGCGGCATGGGTGGCGACGTCTGCCGCCGCTACTGCCTGGGCTTTGCGCCTGGCCGCAACGCGCTGGTGTCGCACCTGTCCCAGGCGGGTTTTACCCCGCAGGAGATGATCGATGCCAACGTTGCCGTGAGCCGCGGGCGCGGACAGCTCGCCGACCGCTTTTACGACCGCGTGATGTTTCCCATCTTTGACGAACAAGGGCATAACATCGCCTTTGGCGGTCGCATTATGGGCGACGGCCAGCCTAAGTATCTCAACACTGCCGAGACGAGTGTGTTCCATAAAAAGCGAAACCTCTACGGTTTTAATTGGGCCAAGGAGTTTATCGTCGCGCAGGATACGGCCATCGTGGTGGAGGGCTATACCGATTGCATTGCCTGCTGGGAGGCGGGGATCAAAAACGTTGTCGCCACGCTGGGCACTGCGCTCACGGAGCATCACGTCAAGACGCTCACCCGCTTTGCCAAGCGCATCGTCTATATGTTTGACGGCGATGCCGCCGGTCAGAAGGCCGCCCGCCGCGCGATTCAGTTTATCGAGCAGGATTCGATGGATCTGCGCTGCGTGGTGCTCCCCGACGGCAACGATCCTATGGAGTTTATTACGGCACATGGTGGACAGGAGCTGCAGACGCGCATCGACGCTGCCGAGCCGCTTATGGACTTTGTCTACCGTTCGCTGCAGGAGTCGAGCGACATCACCACGCCGGGCGGTCGCGCCAAGGCGCTGGAGGACGCTCTCACGCTCATCTATCCGCTGCGCGACAGCTATATGATCGACACGTACTTTATCCAGATTGCCGATCTGTTGGGTTTGGATCTGGAGAACGTGCGCGCGAGCTCGGGCCGCGTGTTTCGCGACGTCGCCAAGCGCGAGGATGCGGAGCGCCGCCGCGAACAGAACTATGAACGCCAGCGGGCGCAGGCTGAGCGATCTGGTAGCGCGGGCGGTCGGTCGTCTGGTTCGCAGGGGACATCTCGTGGTGCTTGGGCATCGGGCGCGACTCCGGCCGTAGCGGCGCCGGTCGAGGAAGGACCGTACGACTACGTCCCGCTCGATGCCTATGGCGCTACACCAGTGGAGGTCGTCGACGACCTGCCGCCGATCGATGTGCCTGATGGTATGGGCGCTGTGCCCGCCGATGGCCCGGCAGACGCCTCGGCCCCTATGGTCCTGACCGATTTGGAACGCAAGTCCTTGGCAGGGGAGCGCGAGCTGTTGACGATGCTTACTAGCTACCCCGACCTGTTCCGCACGTATGCCGACCGCATCTGCTCCATCGAGTGGGTTGACCCGCGTCACGAGTCCATCGCATGGGCCGTTCTGGCAACGCCGCCGGGAACCGATCCTGCAGCCTGCATGGATGCGGCACGCTCGGTGTGTCCCGAGGCGGCAACGCTTGTGAGTGCCGGGCGCATCTCGGCGACGAGCAAGCACCCCACCGAGACGAACATCGTGTTTATGCTCGATACGCTCGAGCTCTACACCATCAAGCGTCGCATGCGTGCCGCACAGGCCAAGCTGCGCCGGGACCGTTCGCTCGACGATGAGGCCCGTCGCGCGCTGACCGTGCAGGCCGCGCAGGATTCGCAGCGTCAACGCGAACTGCAAAAGTCGATCGGCGGCGTGGCGGACCCGTTCCGTTTGATCGGCCTGGAGGCCGCGGGCACCGAACAAGCCTAGATGTTGTGGTCAACCAGCGTATTCTCGCCTATATCCAGTCCTCTTTTTGGGTATAGACGTTAATGTGTGTGCTAAAGTATTGAGTCCTGTGGACTATGAAGGGAGAATCTGTGCCAAAAAAGACTGAGAGCACGGGTACTGGGCTGGAATCCTACGTTGCAAAGCTCATGGGTAACGGCTCAAACAGGACTTCGGTAACCGAGGACGAGATTCAGGTCGCCCTGAAGGATATCGATGTTTCTGACGAGCAGCTCACCGCGGTGTATTCCGCGCTGCGCAACAGCGGCATCCAGATTATCTCCGCGAGCGGTAACGACGACGCCCCCATGGACGTCGACGATGACGATAACGATACCGATACCGACGATTTCGATGACGACGACGAGCACGATTCCGGCTCGCTCGACGATCACGAGCTTAAGATGGCCCGTCAGGCCGACGCCGAGATGGGTTCTTCCAAGAGCAAGAAGAAGCGCACCGTGCGCACGTCCCGTTCACGCTCTCGCGTGCGTGGTATCGATGCCTCCACGGTGATGCTGACCGGCGATCCGGTTCGTATGTACCTCAAGGAGATCGGCAAGGTCGACCTGCTGACCGCCTCCGAAGAGGTCGATCTGGCCATGAAGATCGAGGCCGGTCTCGAGGCCACCGAGAAGCTCGAGGCTGCCGAGGCAGGCGAGCTCGAGCTCACGCGTTCCGAGATGCGTCGTCTTACGCGCATTGAGAACGTTGGCCTCGAAGCCAAGCAGGCACTCATCAGTGCAAACCTGCGTCTGGTCGTCTCCATCGCCAAGCGCTATGTCGGCCGCGGCATGCTGTTCCTTGACCTGATCCAGGAGGGCAACCTCGGTCTGATTCGCGCCGTCGAGAAGTTCGACTACCAGAAGGGTTTTAAGTTCTCCACGTACGCCACGTGGTGGATCCGTCAGGCCATCACGCGCGCTATCGCCGACCAGGCCCGAACCATCCGTATTCCCGTGCACATGGTCGAGACCATCAATAAGCTTGTTCGCGTGCAGCGCCAGCTTCTCCAGGACCTGGGTCGCGACCCGACCCCCGAGGAGATCGGTGCCGAGATGGACATGAGCGCCGACCGCGTCCGCGAGATCCAGAAGATTTCGCAGGAGCCCGTGTCGCTCGAGACCCCCATCGGCGAGGAAGAGGATTCCCAGCTGGGCGACTTCATTGAGGACTCCCAGGCCATCGTTCCGCCCGATGCCGCCAGCTTCTCCATGCTGCAGGAGCAGCTCACCCAGGTGCTCGATTCGCTTGCCGATCGTGAGCGCAAGGTTATCGAGCTGCGCTTTGGCCTTGTTGACGGTCATCCTCGCACGCTCGAGGAAGTCGGCCGCGAGTTTGGCGTCACGCGCGAGCGCATCCGCCAGATTGAGTCCAAGACTCTGGCTAAGCTCCGCCACCCGAGCCGTTCGAGCAAGCTCAAGGACTACATCGAGTCATAACCTCGCAAGCAAGAAGCGCCCTCAAGCACATCCGCTTGGGGGCGCTTTCATGTAGTCATTGGGGACGTTCTTGAATGACTAGTCGTTTAAGAACGTCCCCAATGACTAGGTCGGAAAAATTCTCAAAAAAGTTCTTGCCCTGAGCTGATTCGTCCGTATAATTAACTTCGTTGCTTGAGAGCACGCACCTATTCCTCGGTAGCTCAATGGTAGAGCACGCGGCTGTTAACCGCGCTGTTGTAGGTTCGAGTCCTACCCGGGGAGCCAGAATTTTCAGCCCATTCCGCTGGGCTTTTAAATTCCTCGGTAGCTCAATGGTAGAGCACGCGGCTGTTAACCGCGCTGTTGTAGGTTCGAGTCCTACCCGGGGAGCCAGGTTGTAAAACCCGTCGCTTATGCGGCGGGTTTTTTCATGCCGCGACCAATTGACTCGAACGTTGCCATATCAACATTTCGTGTCGAGGATGTAATCCCGCGACCCACCACCTCAACATGGCGCGGTCGTTGTAGAATATTGCGATGATTGCTCCCACGACATGGTGCCGCGAGCACCAGATAAGGAGATTCTTGTGTCTGAGACCATTAACGGCAGCCTGAGCGTCTCGAACGACGTTATTGCCGATATTGCCGGTTATGCCGCGATGACGTGCTATGGCGTCGTCGGTATGGCTGAGCAGCTCCAAGGCGCCGAGAGCGTGCGCCTACTTGCCGGTCAGCGCCTCCGCAAGGGCGTGCTTGTCTCCGCCGACGAGAACGGCCTCACGGTCGATCTTCACGTCGTGCTCGAGAACGGCGTCAACATGAAGTCCGTCTGCCACAATCTTTCGAGCTCCGTTGCCTTCACCCTGCAGGAAATCGCTCAGATCGATCCCGCCAGCCTTAAGATCGGCATCCATATCGACGCGCTCAAGAGCCGTCTGAACTAGCATCCGAAAACGGAGATTCAAATACCCATGATTGCAAAGACCATTCGCACCTGTTTTCCGATCGCTGCGGCTGCCGTTTCCGACAAGGCCGAGGAGATCAACAAGCTCAACGTCTTTCCCGTGCCCGACGGTGACACCGGCACTAACATGTCGCTCACGCTCGCCTCGGTGACCAAGGAGCTCTCCGCTCTTCCCGCCGATGCCGACATGGAGGCCATCGCCGGCGCCATCACCCACGGTTCCCTGATGGGCGCCCGTGGCAACTCCGGTGTCATCACCTCGCAGATCCTGCGCGGTGTGGCCGAGGGTCTCGTTTCTGCCGATGAGCCCATCACATCCGCCAACATCGCCTATGCGTTCCGCCGCGCCGTTAAGGTCGCCTTCCAAGCCGTCCGTAAGCCCATCGAGGGCACGATCCTCACGGTGCTGCGTGATGTCTCGACCAAGGCCGACGAGTGCGAAAAGAAGAAGTTCTCGGCCGAGGACGCGCTCGATGCCATCGTCGTCGAGGCCTACCAGTCCGTCGCCCGCACGCCCGACCTGCTGCCCGTTCTGAAGGAGAACGGCGTGGTCGACTCCGGCGCCTTTGGTTTTGCCATTTTCCTGGAGAACTTTGTCGCCGCCGCTCTTGGCCGCAGCACCGTTGTCGAGGATTTCTCCGCCACGTTTGATTCTGCCGGCTCTGCCCGCGACGCGGCCCTCGGTCGCGTTGAGATCGAGGCTAACGACGACTGGGAGGGCTCGGAGTTCCGCTATTGCAACGAGTTCCTCTTTAAGGCCGACGCCCCGTTTGACGAGGACGAGTGCCTTAAGTTCCTGGGCTCCATGGGCGACTGCGAACTGCTCGTGGGCGCCTACCCCGACTACAAGATTCACGTGCACTCCAATACCCCCAATCTGGTGCTCGAGCACATGCTGCAGCTTGGTCAGATCTATGAGGTCTTTATCCACAACATGGAAATGGAGGCCCACGACCGTACCGCCAAGATTCACGAGGACCAGGAAAAGGCGGCCGAGCCCGCCAAGGCGCTGGGTTTTGTCGCCGTTGCCGCCGGCTCCGGCGAGGCCGACATCCTCAAGTCCCTCGGTGTTGACGTGATCGTCTCGGGTGGCCAGACCATGAACCCCTCGACCGCCGACCTGCTGGGTGCGGTGGACCAGGTCAACGCGACCTCGGTCATCATCCTGCCCAATAACGGAAACATCCGCATGGCTGCCGAGGCTGCCGCTTCCGCCTGCACCGACAAGAAGGTTTCCGTTGTTCCCACCAAGACCGTCCCGCAGGCGTTCTCCGCGCTGTTCGCGGTCCTGCCCGATTCCGAGCTCGAGGACGCCGTCGCCGCTATGGTCGACGCCATCAGCGAGGTCCGCGATGGCGAGGTCACCCGTGCCGTGCGCGATTCCAGCGCCTCCGACGGCTCTCCGATTCACTCCGGTGACGTTATGGGTATCATCGCCGGCTCCATCGACGTGGTCGGCTCCGACGTGAAGCAGGTCACGCTCGACTGCATCAACCGCATGCAGGAAGAAGAGGAGGGCGACGCGCTTACGATTCTGGCCGGTGAGGAGCTGTCCGACGAGGCCTTCCAGGAGATCGTCGACGCCATCGAGGAGGCTCAGCCCGACCTGGAGATTGATGCCCATCGTGGTGAGCAGCCGCTCTATCCCGTGATCTTCTCAATCGAGTAGGCATCTGCCCATGTCCGAGCTGTGCTCCGTGCCGCGCGTCTCGGAGCGCTTTGCCCAGAGCAATGCGCTCGACGAGGATATCGCGCGACTCAAATATGTTTCGGGTAAACGTGAGGAGGCCCTTCGCCGTCTGGGAATTCGGACGGTGGGGGACCTCCTTCTCCATATCCCTCATCGATATCTCGACTTTACGCGCTCCTGGTCCATCGAGATGGCTCCCATCGGTACCGTGTGCACGATTGTCGCCACGGTCGATCGCATCGTCCAAAAGCAGCCCCGCCCGCGCATGCAGGTGACCGAGGTCTCGCTGGTGGACGAGACGGGCGTGCTGCAAGTCGCCTTTTTCCGTCAGCCTTGGATTGCCCAGCAGTTTAAGCAGGGCGACCGCCTGGCCGTGATGGGTAAGGTCGAATTTGCCTACGGCTTTAAGCAGATGGCCTCGCCGCATTTCGAAAAGCTCGAGGAAGGGCGTGCAGCGGGCACTATCCTGCCGGTCCATTGCGTGAGCGATGGCGTGAGCCAGGCGTGGATGCGTCGCATCGTAAGCGGCGCGCTCGAGGTTGTCGGTAATCCCTTCGACCCGATTCCCGCACGCCTGCGCGTCAAGCGTCGCCTGATGAGCAATGCCCGCGCGCTGCGCTCGATTCACTTTCCCTCGAGTATGGCCGAGCGCGATATCGCGCGCGCACGGCTTGCCTATGAGGAGTGTCTCTACCTGCAGCTGGCGCTGCGCTTGCGCAACGACGGCGGCTTGGTCGAAGTCGCTCCCTATGCCCACGCCGCGGGCGAGCACCTGGCGGCGCTCAAGGAAGCCCTGCCGTTTTCGCTGAGCGACGAGCAGGAGGCCGCGTTCCAAGATATCCTGCGCGACATGTGCGATGGCGATCGCGTGATGAACCGCCTGCTGCTGGGCGACGTCGGTACCGGCAAGACGGCCGTCGCCGCGTGCGCGCTGGCCGTCGCGGCCGATTCGGGTACTCAGTCCTGCGTTATGGCGCCTACGGGCGTGCTGGCGCGCCAATATGCCGATAAGACCGGCCCCTTGCTCTCGCAGGCTGGCATGTCCTGGGCGCTCCTGACGGGTGCCACGCCGGCGGCCGAGCGCGAGCGGATCCATGCGCAGCTGGAATCGGGCGAGCTCGACGTGCTCTTTGGTACCCACGCGGTCGTTTCGGATGACGTGGCGTTTAAGCATCTGTCGCTTGTCGTCATCGACGAGCAGCACCGCTTTGGTGTGGGCCAGCGCAATGCCCTGCGTGCCAAGGGCCCGGGCGCCGACCTGCTCGTTATGACGGCCACGCCTATCCCGCGCACGTTGGCGCTCTCGGTCTATGGCGACCTGGACACGAGCATCATTCGCCATCGACCTGTTCCGGGTGCGGGTGTTACGACGCGCGTGCTCACCGAGTCGAGCCGCGACCTGGCCTACGGCGCCATCCGCGAGGCGCACGAAAAGGACCAGCAGGCCTATGTGATCTGCCCACTTGTGGAGCCGAGTGACTCGGCCGATGAGCTGGAAGACGTGCCCGGTATCGCTCGTGACGACGAGGGCCGCGTGACTGTCCCTGTGCCGCTGCACGATACGGCAACCGAGCTCGACCGACTGCGCCTGGCGTTGCCGGGACTTACCATTGAGCGCCTTCACGGCCGCATGCCGGCGGGGGAGAGGGACCGGGTCATCGATGCCTTTAAGCGCGGTGAGATTGATGTGCTCGTCTCGACCACGGTGGTTGAGGTGGGCGTCGACGTGCCCAACGCCACCGTCATGGTCATCGAGAATGGCGAGCGCTTTGGATTGGCGGCCTTGCACCAGCTGCGCGGTCGCGTGGGCCGCGGCAGCGTGTCGGGCACCTGCCTGATTATGACGCACTCCAAGGGCAATGGCGGGGCCTCGGCGGCACAAGAACGTCTCCAGTCGCTCGAAAAGACCTCGGACGGCTTTACGCTCGCCCAGATGGACCTGCGCCTGCGCCACGAGGGCGAGATCCTGGGTTATCGCCAGCACGGCGGCGTGACCTTGCGCTTTGTGGACCTGGACGCCGACGAGGATCTTATCGAATGGGCCCATTTGGACGCGGTCGAGCTCTTGCGGTATGCTTGCAACCTTGACTCCGTGGCGACGCGCCCCTTGCGCGATGCGGTCGCTACGCGCTATCGACATATCTTTAAGGAGGTCAGCGGAGGATGAGAATCATCGGCGGTGAATGGCGCGGCCGCAAGATCGAAGAGCCGCGCGGGCGCGATGTTACCCGTCCCACGACCGATCGCGTGCGCGAGGCATGTGCATCCATGGTCATGTCGGCGTTCGATTTCGATTTGGACGAGGTCCGCGTGCTGGACGGCTTTGGCGGCTCCGGCGCCCTGGGTATCGAGATGCTCTCGCGTGGCGCCCGCACGCTCACCACGTTCGAGATCGATCGCAATGCCGCCCGTCTGATCACCAAGAATATCGAGTCACTGTGCCGCGACCGCTCGCGTTGGCGCGTCGTTACCGGCGATGTGCTGGCGAGCGCCTCGCGCGGCCGTGTGCCGGGTGGTCCCTTTAATCTGGTCCTGCTCGATCCGCCGTATGCCTTTGGCGCCGAACCGGTTGAGGGGCTGCTGCTAAATCTTGCCCAGCAGGGTTTGCTGGCGCCGGGGGCTTTTGCTCTGTTTGAGCATGCCGCATCCGATGCGGGCGCTCATCCAGCTGGTTTTGAGACTGTGCGGGAGAAGCGCTATGGCATTACCTCGGTTGACTTGCTGCGCTGGGTGGTCGAGGACGAGAACGACTATGCTGACGAGAACGAAAATGACGAGGATGCGCCCACGGAGGACACCCATGAATGACACCATCAACCGCGTGATCGTCCCGGGCACCTTCGATCCCATCACGTTTGGCCACATCGACGTGATCCGCCGTGCCCGCCGCATCTTCCCCAGCGTGATCGTCGCCGTTGCCGAGTCGCAGGGAAAAAACGGCGTGGGCACCACCTTTATGCTCGACGAGCGTGTTGCGCTGGCTCGCGAGGCCCTCGGTGATTTGGACGGCGTCGAAGTACTGCCCTTCACCGGCCTGCTGGTCGACTTTGCACGTGAACAGGGGGCAGGTGCCGTCGTTAAGGGTCTGCGCGCCATGACCGACTTTGAGTACGAGCTGCAGCAGGCCGACCTCAACTATCGCCTGGATAGCGAGCTGGAGTCCATCTTTGTCATGAGTGCTCCGCAGTACGGCTACATCTCGAGTTCGGTGGTGCGTCAGATCGCATCGCTTGGCAGTGACGTGTCGACGTTTGTGCCGCCCAACGTGGTCGAAGCGCTCAAACATCGCTTTTCGTGACGTTTTTTATTGCCTGGTGGCATGTGGTAAACTAGCACGATGATATGTTACCTATGAAAGGAGACCGGATGCCGGGCGAGAATTTTCCTGGCGACAGGATCGTGAGTCTTGTCGACGAGCTCGAGGGGCTCATCGAAGAGGCTAAGACGCCGTTCGGCAAGAACGCCCAGATGAAGGTTATCGACGCCGACGTCTTCTTTAACATCCTCGATGAGATCCGCATGAGCTATCCCGAGGAGTGGCAGAAGTCCCGCCGTATCCTCAAAGAGCGCGAGGAGCTTATGGCTTCCGCCGCCGCTCAGGCCGATTCCATCATCGCCGACGCTCAGCAGCAGGCCCTCACCATTGCTGGTGAGCAGGAGATCGTCCGCTTAGCACAGCAGCAGGCCGACGACATCCGCGATCGTGCCCAGCAGTACGAGCGCGAGACGCGTTATGCTGCCGAGGACTACGCAGAGCAGGTCTTTACGCACCTGGAGGAGAACCTCAAGAGCCTGACCGGAACCGTTACCCGTTGCCGTCAGCAGCTCAACGAGGGTGCCGCCCAACAGAATGGTCAGTGGTAATGGCTGAGTTCCCGAGCGTTACCGTCGATCTTTCCGAGCAGCTCGAGTTTCCTGGTGATTCGTATCCGCTGACCGGCAAGGTCGGTGTCGCCGCCTACACGGTGGGCGAGAAGGAGTACCAGCTGCAGGACGGCATTGCCTACGACGTGGTCTTTACCAACGCCGGTACCGGCGTTCTGCTCTCTGGCATGGTCCGCGCCCACGCCACCGGCGAGTGCGACCGCTGCCTGGAGCCCGCCTCATTTGATATCGCAGGTGAAATCGAGGAGTTCTACCTCTTTGAGGAGCCCGAGGACCCCGAGGCCTACGAAGACGGCTACGAGTTGCTGGGCGAGGATCGCATCGTCGATCTGGGTGAGCCCATCAACGACGCGGTCGTCATGGACACGCCGTTCGTCGTCCTGTGCAAGCCTGATTGCCGCGGCCTTTGCCCCACCTGCGGCATCAATCTCAACGTCGAGCAATGCGATTGTGCCGCCCAGGCGGAGGCCGAATGGGTGGCTGCCACGGAAAATCCATTTGCAGCATTGAAGAATCTCAAGCTTGACGAGTAAAACTGTGGTAGTATCGCTACTTGCGCGTAATCGCCACACTGGATAGTTCATAAGGAAGGTCACTATGCCCGTACCTAAACAAAAGCAGGGTCGTATCCGTACCCATACCCGCCGTTCCGCCAACATGAAGATCTCGGCTGCGGCTCAGTCCACGTGCCCCCGTTGCGGCGCTGTTAAGCTCCCGCACCACGTGTGCCCCAGCTGCGGTTTCTACAAGGACCGCGAGGTTATCGTTACCGAGTAACTGTATACTCTGGATACGATGCCGTTCCAACTGGAACCACAATGGCCGGCTCAATGAGTCGGCCATTTTTGTATAAGGAGTATATGAAATGAGTAACGTTCGCGTTTGTGTAGACGTTGTGGGCGGAGACGAGAAGCCCCAGGTTGTTCTCGATGGTATCGAGGCTGCGCTTGCGGCAGATCCCGAGATCGAGGTCTTGGCCGTCGGTCCCGCCGAAATCGTCAACCCCTTTGCCGCGGCGCATGCCCGCGTGGAGGCCTTGGAGGCTCCCGACATCATCAGCATGGAGGACGATCCCATCCGCGCTGTGATGACCAAGCGCAAGTCCTCGATCGTGCTTGCCTGCCGCGCTATTAAGAAGGGCAATGCGGATGCGTTTTTCTCGGCCGGCTCGACCGGTGCCATGACTGCTGCCGCCACAGCCTATGTGACGCCGTTTAGGTATTTGGCGGAGGGCAAGAAGCAACCGGTTCGTCCGTGCCTGACCAACGCGCTGCCCAATCGCGCCTGTGGCCTGACGGTGCTGTGCGATATGGGTGCCAATCCCGATGTCACGGTGGACGATATGGTGCGCTTCGCCCAGATGGGCGCTGCCTATGCCCGCGTGGTTTTGGGTATCGAGCATCCTCGCGTGGGCCTGCTTGCCAACGGCACCGAGGACGAGAAGGGCTCCAACTTTACCAAGTCATGCTTCCCGGCCATGAAGGCCGCGGTTCCCGGTTTTGTTGGCAACTGCGAGGGTACCGATCTTACGTCGGGCAATTTTGACGTCGTGGTCGCCGACGGCATGTCGGGCAACATCGCGCTTAAGGCCACCGAGGGCGCTGCCAAGTTTTTGCTGCAGGAGCTCAAGGGCGCCTTTATGTCTTCGCTCGGCACCAAGATTGCCGCGCTGCTCATCAAAAAGCAGATGCGCGAGATTAAGGCCAAGCTTTCGGGCGATGCCAAGGGCGGAGCGATCCTGTTGGGCCTGCGCGGCGTCGTGTTGATCGGCCACGGTGCCACATCGGTCGAGGCTGTCAAGAACGGTACGCTTGCCGCGGCCCAGGCAGTACGCGCCGGGCTTGTCCAGGACGTTGCCAATTCTATGGACGGTATCGTTTTGTAAGAGCCCCGTTACGTGGCTCAACCTGTACCCTGTGGGGTAGAATCGGAGCCGTATTGCAATGCGGCTCCGATTGCCGTGTTGCGTTGTGTTCCATGACATACGAGAGGAAGCGCTATGGACCGCTCCGAAATCTTCGATAAGATCGCCGAAGTCGCCGCTGACGTGCTGGGCGTCGATGTCGCCGACATTAGCGACGAGACCACTTTTGACGATCTCGATGCCGATTCGCTCGAGCGTCTGCAGCTTGTGACGGCCATTGAGGACGAGTTCGACCTCGAGATTGATGACGAGACCCTGCTGTCGCTCAACTCTGTCGCCGACGCCGTCGACGCGATCGAAAACGCCAAGGAGGCCTAAGCCTTGGCTTTGTCTGAACGACTCACGCGTGCCCAGGAGATTCTGGGCCATGAGTTCAATAACAAGGTGCTGCTGCGCGCGGCGCTCACGCACCCCTCGGCCGTCGAGGGCCTGCCGGTCTCTGCCAGCTATGAGCGCCTTGAGTTCTTGGGCGATTCCATTTTGGGTGCCGTGGTGGCCCGTTCGCTCTTTGAGTCCTATCCCGAGTTCGATGAGGGCAAGCTCACGCGCCTAAAGGTGTCCCTTGTCTCGGGCGCCACGCTGTCCGAGGTGTCGCATGAGCTGGGCATCGACGACACCATCATCTTTGGTGCCTCCGAGACCGGTACCGGCGCGCGCGGCCTGCATTCGGCGCTCGAGAACGTCTATGAGTCGCTCGTGGGCGCGCTGTACCTGGATGCTGGCTGGGATGCGGCGGCGGAGTTCATCCACCGTACGCTTAAGCCGCACCTGGCCTCCGAGCGTGCAGAGCACCCCGCGAACCCCAAGTCGTTTTTGCAGGAGTGCGTGCAGGCAGACGGCCACGAGCCTCCGGCGTATAAGCTCGTTGGCTCTGAGGGCCCCGCGCATGCGCCCACCTTTACCGCTGTGGTGCTCATCGACGGTATTCGCCAGGGCCGCGGCACCGGTTCCTCCAAGAAGGAGGCCGAGGGAGCCGCTGCACTCGAGGCGCTCGATCGCATGGGCTACACCACCAACGGCGTGATTCTCAACAAGAAGCCTGTTTAAGCGAGGAACCGTGTATCTCAAGTCCCTCACGCTCAAAGGGTTCAAGTCGTTTGCCGACCGCGCCCATATGTCATTTGAGCCGGGCCTGACCGTTATCGTCGGTCCCAACGGCTCGGGAAAATCGAACATCTCCGACTCGATTCTGTGGGTCCTGGGCGAGCAGAGCGCCAAGCAGCTGCGCGGCCAGGCCATGGAGGACGTCATCTTCTCGGGCTCGTCGGCGCGCAAGCCGGTGGGTGTCGCCGAGGTCACGCTGGTGCTCGATAACTCGGACCATATGCTGCCTGTCGACTTTGACGAGGTCGCCATCACCCGTCGTATGTACCGCTCGGGCGAAAGCGAGTACCTCATCAACTCGAGCCCGTGCCGCCTGATGGACATTCAGGACATCCTGCACGATTCGGGACTGGGCAAGGATACGCATTCCATCATCAGCCAGGGTAAGCTCGACGCCATTTTGCAGAGTCGTCCCGAGGAGCGCCGCGCCCTGATCGAGGAGGCCGCCGGCATCTCCAAGCACAAGCGCCGCAAGGAGCGTGCACTCAAAAAGATTAAGTCAATGGACGAGCACCTGACGCGTGCCCGCGACATCAATAAGGAAATCGCCCGTCAGCTGCGACCGCTGGAGCGTCAGGTCGATCGCGCGCGCAAGTACAAAGAGCTGTCCTCGCGCGCGAACGAGCTTACGCAGATGCTGGCCGTCGACGAGCTGCGTTCGTTGCAGTCGCAGTGGAACGATCTGGAGAGCCGTTCCAAGGAGGGTGCTGCCGAGCTTGAGCTTGCGCAGTACCGCCTGGGTGAAAAGGAGCGCGAGCTCGAGAAGCTCCAGGTCATGCTCGAGGAAAAGGGCCTGTTCGTGGGCGATCTGGGCGAGCAGCGCCGCCATATGCAAGACGTGGTCGGTCGCATCAACTCCGACATGCGTCTGCTCGAGGAAAAGGGCCACAACATGGTGTCGCGTCTGTCCGACATGCGCGGCCAGATCTCGAGCTCCGAGCATCAGCGTCGTCGCGTGGTCGAGGAGCTCGAGGACGCGCGTGCCCAGCTTGAGGAAGTGACCGGTGCGCACATGCAGGCCCAGGACGACGTTGACGCCGCCGGTCCTGCCGCCGCCCAGCTCCACGAGCGTCGCGTGGCGCTCGACAATCAGATTTCGCAGCTTGCGCGCGAGCAGCGTGATGTGCAGCGTGTGGCCGATAACGCCGCGCTCGAGCTCGCCAAGGTGAAGGACTCGCTGAGCAATGCCGAGGTCGAGGACAACATGTACGCCTCGCGCCTAGAGCAGATTGACGAGCAGCTCGAGGAGGTCACGGCCTCGCTCGAGAGCCGTCGCGACCGCGCTGAGGAGCTCGAAGGTGCACTCGATCAGGCCCGTCAAGCTCAGGTCGATGCACGCGAGGCCACCGAGGTTGCCCGTGCGGCGTTGAAGGACTTGCGTGATCGCGAGAGCGAGGCGCGTAACAAGCTGTCCGAGGTGCGCTCGGAGCTTGCCAGCCAAAAGAAGCTCGATGCCCGCATGGCAGACAGCTCGCCGCTGGTGAGCCGTCTGATGGGTGCGCTGGGCGATGATGTCTCGGGTCGTCTGGGCGACGTGCTCGAGGCTCCTCGTGAGCTCGAGGGCCTGGTTGAGCAGCTGCTTGCCGGCGACATCGATGCCCTGCTGTTTGATGACGCAGCCACGCTTGAGCGCGCCGGTCGTGCGGCTCTGGACCAAAAGAAGGCCTCGGGCGAGGCACTACTGGTGGCGCGCGGCGTGAGCGGCTCTGCTGCTGCCGATGGCGCTGCCGGTTCGCGTCTGGTCGATCGTCTGTCCGTGCGCTCCGGTTATGGTCCGGTTGTCGAGGCCCTGCTCGGCGGCTATTACGTGGTCGATGACTTGGCAGCCGCGCTAGCCGCGCCTGTCGTTGACGGCGTGACCTATGTGGCGCCCGATGGCGCCCGCGTGAGCTGTGGTGGTCTGGTGCGCGTGGGGCTCGATGCCGGCGAGGCTTCGGGTGCCTTGGAGCGCAAGCGCCGCATTCGTGAGCTCGAGGGCCTGGAGCCTGATCTGGCTGCTATCTTTGCGCATGTTTCGGACCAAGTCGTTGAGGCCAACGCCGCCGTCGAGGAGGCCCGTGCCGCCGAGGGCGATGCCGCCGGCGAGATTGCCCGCCTTGAGGGTGAGCGTCGCTCGCTACTGTCCGAGATCGGCCGCCTTGAGCAAAGCGCCAACAACGCCGAGGTCGAGCGCGTGCGCATTTCCAAGCGCCGCGAGCAGGCCGCTGAGGCCGTCCGTGCCGCTCGTCCACGCGTGGATGAACTTACTCGCTCGCGTGACGAAGCTCGTGCGCAGGCGAGTGACCTAGGTCTCCAGATTGCCGAGGCCAACGATGAGCTCGACCGTGTGCGCCGCGATGACTCCGAGGCCGCCGGTAAGCTCGCCGATGCCAAGGTGCGTCTGGCCCAGACGAGCGAGCGCCTGCGTTCGCTGACGGGCCGCGTTCCCGATCTGGAGCATCGTCTGGAGGGTATCGACCGCCGTATCCGCGGAACGCGCCAGGCTTCGCGCTCGCTTGAGCTGCTGCGACTGCGCGTCGATCCCATGCACGAGCGCTACTCGGCCCTGCTGGAGCGCGCCTCGGACTGGGCCGCACGCCTTCGTGACCAAGCTTCGCTCGAGGAGGCGGACTCCGCCTCGCTCAAGAAGACCATCGAGGACGCCAAGGCCGAAGTCGCTCGCGCCAAAGATAAGGTCGATACCGCCGCCGCGACGCAAAACGACTTCAAGGTCGCACGCGGCAAGCTCGAGGTGCAGGTGGAGGCGGCCATCAAGGCCATCACCGCCGACGGTACCACGGTACTCGAGGAAGCGCTCATGCTTCCCGCGCCCACCGACCGCGACGCTGCCGAGCGTGAGCTCAGCCAGCTTGTTCGTCAAATCAACAACTTGGGTCCTGTGAACCAGGTTGCCATGGAAGAGTACGAGCAGCTCAAGCGCCGCGCTGATTACATCGAGGAACAGCTGGCCGATCTGGAGAGCGCGCGCAAGGCGCTCACCAAGATCACCGTGGCTATCGACCGTAAGATGCGTAAGGCCTTCCTGGTGACCTTTGAGAAGGTCGATGCGAACTTCCGCGAGATCTTCGCCATGCTCTTCCCGGGAGGCCAGGCTCATCTGGAGATGACCGACCCTGAGCACCCGGCCGAGACGGGTATCGAGGTCGTGGCTCAACCGCGCGGCAAGCGCATCACCAAGATGATGCTCATGTCGGGCGGCGAGAAGAGCCTGACGGCGCTCGCCTTGCTCTTTGCCGTGTACCGCACGCGTACGGTGCCGTTCTATGTACTGGACGAGGTCGAGGCGGCGCTCGACGACGCCAACTTATCCAAGCTCATCGGCGCCCTTGATGTACTGCGTTCCGATACGCAGCTCTTGGTCATTTCACATCAGCGCCGTACTATGGAGGACGCTGACGTTCTCTACGGCGTTTCGATGCAAGCTGACGGCGTCAGTCGCGTCGTCTCGCAAAAACTCGATCGCGAAACCGGAAAGGTCGTGAATGCATAATGGGATTCTTTGACGCTCTCTCGCGCGGACTCGAACGCAGCCGCGAGGCCCTCAACGAGGTCTTCTACTTTGGCGGCGAGGTTGACGAAGATTTTTGGGAGGATCTTGAGGATACTCTCGTCATGGGTGACATGGGTGCCGAGGTCGCCATCCAGGTTTCTGATGACCTGCGCGATGCCGCGGCCAAGAAGAACCTCAAGACCGCTCCGCAGCTTCGCCGCGCTCTGGCCGAGCAGCTCGAGCAGCACTTTGTGCCCATCGAGCGCGATCCGTTCGCCGATACGCCGAGCTGCGTTCTGTTTGTGGGCATCAACGGCGCCGGCAAGACCACGACGGTCGGCAAGATCGCGAGTGCCATGGCCGCCCGCGGCAAGAACGTCGTGATCGGTTCTGCCGATACCTTCCGCGCTGCTGCTATCGAACAGCTCGATGTGTGGGGCCAGCGTGCCGGCGTTCCCGTCATCAAGCGCGACCGCGGCTCCGACCCGGCAAGCGTGTGCTACGACGTGCTCGACGAGGCCGACAAACGCGGCAGCGATTTGGTGCTTATCGATACCGCCGGTCGTCTGCACACGAGTCCCGAGCTTATGCGCGAGCTTGCCAAGGTGGTCAACGTGACGCGTAAGCGCGCCGCCAATATGGCCGCCGGACCCATGCCCGTCTCGGTCGTCCTCGTAATCGATGCCGCGACAGGCCAAAACGGCCTCAACCAGGCGCTCGAGTTTAACGAGGCGTTGGGCCTGGACGGTATTATCATGACAAAGCTCGACGGTACGGCAAAGGGCGGTATCGCCATGGCCGTGGCCGAAAAGCTCAAGCTTCCCATCCTACGCATCGGCGTGGGCGAGCAGGTCGATGACCTGCAGGAGTTCAATGCCAAAGATTTCTGCCGCGCCCTGGTGGGCGAGTCCAACTAAGGAGTGACTAGTGTTTGATTCCCTGAGCGATCGCCTCAACGACACATTTGACCGCCTGCGCGGCAAGGGTAAGCTGACCGAGGCCGATATCACCTCGGCCATGCGCGACATCCGCATGGCGCTGCTCGAGGCCGACGTCAACTTCAAGGTCGTTAAGGAGTTTGTCGCCAAGACCAAGGAGCGCTGCATGACCGCCGAGGTCATGGAGTCGCTGTCGCCGGCGCAAAACGTCGTCAAGATCGTGCTCGACGAGCTCACCGAGATGCTCGGTTCCACCGAGAGCAAGCTCGTCTTTAGCAATCGCATCCCCAACGTCATCATGCTCGTGGGCCTGCAGGGCTCCGGTAAGACCACGGCAGCCGTAAAGCTGGCCTACCTGCTCAAGAAGCAGGGTCGCTCGCCGCTGCTCGCCGCGTGCGACGTCTACCGCCCCGCCGCAGCCGACCAGCTGGCCACGCTCGGTGGCGAGATCGGCGTGCCGGTCTTCCGCGGTGACGGCGCGCACCCGGTCGACATTGCCAAGGGCGCCATCCAGGAGGCCGTCGACCACCTGCGTGACGTGGTCATCGTCGATACCGCCGGTCGTCTGCAGATCGACGAGCAGATGATGCAGGAGGCCGTGGACATCAAGAAGGCCGTCAAGCCCGATCAGGTGCTTATGGTCGTCGATGCCATGACCGGCCAGGATATCGTCAACGTCGTCTCGACGTTTGCCGAGCGCACAGACTTTGACGGCGTGATCATCTCCAAGCTCGACGGTGACGCCCGTGGCGGCGGTGCGCTTTCGGTGCGCCAGGTGACCGGCAAGCCCATCAAGTTCGTGAGCATGGGCGAGAAGCCCGATTCGCTGGAGCCGTTTTACCCGGACCGCATGGCCAAGCGCATCTTGGGCATGGGCGACGTCGTCGGCATCATCGAGAAGGCCCAGGAGGCGGCTGACGCCAAGCAGCTCGAGGCTGCCGAGCGCATGCTGCGCGAGGGCTTCACCATGAACGACATGCTCGAGCAGATGAAGGCTGTCAAGAAGATGGGCGGCATGAAGGGCATCCTGGGCATGCTCCCCGGTGGCCAGCGTGCGCTCAACCAGATGGGCGGCAATCTGGACGAGGGCATCTTCGATAAGAACGAGGCCATCATCATGTCGATGACCAAGGAGGAGCGCCTGCGTCCCTCCATCATCAACGGCCAGCGTCGCGCCCGCATCGCCAAGGGCGCCGGTGTGACCCCCACCGAGGTCAACAGCCTTATGAAGCAGTGGGGCGAGATGAATAAGATGATGGGCCGCATGCGCACGATGGCCAATCAGGCGCAGGCCGGCGGCAAGAAGGGCAAAAAGGGTAAGAAGGGCAAAAAGATGCGTATGCCCAATATTCCCGGTCTGGATGCCATGGGACTGGGCGGCATGGGTGGCCTGGGAACGGGCGGCCCCAAGTCCGATATGGAACTGCTGCGTCAGATGGAAGCGCAGATGCGTAATAAGAAGTAACGGCTTGATTGAGTCGGCTATGAAGAAGGCCGCCTGGATGGTGTTCCAGGCGGCCTTCGTCGTTGTTGCGTGGTTTGTTGTGTGTGTGGCGCGTGTCGGCACCGAGGTGCTTGCCAGTTAGTGGCACCCGCAGCCCTCGTGGCCTTCGTGGTCGTGATGGCCATGGCAACCGCAGGATTCGCCATGCTCGTGGTCGTGACCATGGCAGTCGCAGGTGGCCTCGCCGGTCTGCGCGAGCGTGCCGGCAATGAGGGCCTCGACGCAGGCATCGCAGCTGCCCTGGGCGCCCGCATAGACCGTGATGCCGGCCTGGGTGAGCGCGTTGATAGCGCCGCCGCCGATGCCGCCGCAGATGAGTGTGTCGACGCCACCGTTGGCGAGCAGGCCCGCTAGGGCGCCGTGACCGGTGCCGCCGGTGCCTACGACTTGCTCGTTGAGCACCTTGCCGTCCTGGATGTCATAGATCTTGAACTGCTCGCTGCGGCCAAAGTGCATAAAGATATTGCCGTTGTCGTACGTCGTTGCCACTCTCATGGTGTCGACCTCCTTTGCTGGCCATGCGGCCGTTGTCGTGGTGATGGGGGAGTACGCGATGTTGCCGCCTTCGATGACGATCGCCCGTCCATTGACCAGCGCGTTTGCCACCTTGCGATGCGCGCGGCTGCAGATGGCCGCCACGGTGGCACGGGCGATGCCCATGTGCTGGGCGACTTCCTCCTGACTGAGGCCTCCCAGGTCGCAGAGGCGCAGGACCTCGAGCTCGTCGACCGTCATGTTGATGGCGTCGCCGCTCGCCAGGCCATCAGGGGTAAAACCGCGATATTCGGGGATGATTCCGACGCGGCGCAATTTTTCGCGTCTTCCTGCCATACGTGCTCCTTATCTGACATATGTCAACAATAGGATAGCGTGTATGTGGTGCTGCGCAAGTTATTTTTAGCATATGTCAGAAAATGAGGGCTTATGTTTGGGCTGTGGGGCCGCGTGCGCCTGGGCTACAATAAATCTCGCTTATAGGCGACTGACAGGAGGGTCAATGAGCAAAGCTGATCAGCAGTTTGTAACCATGTGCCGCGATATCTTGGACCATGGCACCACCACCGAGGGCCAAAAGGTCCGTCCGGTGTGGGAGGACGGCACCCCTGCCTATACCATTAAAAGCTTTGGCGTCACGGCGCGCTATGATCTGCGCGAGGAGTTCCCCGCGCTCACCCTGCGTCGTACGGCGCTTAAGTCTGCCATGGACGAGATTCTGTGGATCTATCAAAAGAAGTCCAATAACGTGCATGATCTCAACAGCCATATCTGGGATGAGTGGGCCGATGAGACCGGTTCCATCGGTAAAGCCTACGGCTATCAGATTGGGCAGAAGAGCCATTACGCCGAGGGCGACTTCGACCAGATGGACCGTGTGCTGTACGACCTTAAGCACACGCCGTATAGTCGCCGCATTATGACCAATACGTACGTGTTTAGCGATCTGTCCGAGATGCACCTTTATCCGTGCGCCTATAGCGTGACCTATAACGTGACGCAGCGTCCTCAGGACGACAAGCCGACGCTCAACATGATTCTCAACCAGCGCAGCCAGGACATTTTGGCCGCGAACAACTGGAACGTGTGCCAGTACGCCATTTTGCTGATGATGGTCGCGCAGTCGGTCGATATGATTCCCGGTGAGCTGCTGCACGTGATCGCCGACGCCCATATCTATGATCGTCATGTCGATATCGTCCGCGAGCTTATCGAGCGTCCGCAGTTTGCGGCACCCAAGGTAACGCTCAACCCTGACGTGCACGATTTCTATGCGTTTACGACCGATGACCTGATCGTCGAGGGCTACGAGCACGGCCCGCAGGTCAAGAACATTCCCATTGCGGTGTAGGTGGCGCTCATGACGTGTAAGCTTTCTGCCATCGTCGCCGTGTGTGACGACTGGGGCATTGGGTGCGAGGGCGATATGGTGGTGTCCAATCGCGCCGACATGCGCCATTTTGTGGCGTGCACCAAAGGTTGCCCGGTCATTATGGGGCGCAAGACCCTGCTGAGTTTTCCCGGTGGGCGTCCGCTCAAGAACCGCCGCAATATCGTGCTTACCCGCGACGAGGGCTTTGCCCTTGAGGGCGTTGACGTGGTGCATAGCATCGACGAGGCGCTCGCCGCGATAGCCGATGACACCGTTGCATGGGTGATCGGTGGTGGCGAAGTGTATCGGCAGTTTTTGCCGTATTGCGTCGAGGCCGAGGTCACGCATAACCACTGTGTCCATGTCGTGGATACGTACTTTCCCGATTTGGAAGCCGATCCTGCGTGGGAGATTGCGCAGCGTAGCGGG
This sequence comes from Coriobacteriaceae bacterium, assembly GCA_902362275.1. Lineage (GTDB taxonomy): Bacteria > Actinomycetota > Coriobacteriia > Coriobacteriales > Coriobacteriaceae > Collinsella. The sequence goes on from CABIWB010000005.1 coordinate 54,133, forward strand.
GTCGCGACGATTGTCTCCGGTGAGGGTGACGAGGGCGTTGATTATGAGTTCGTGACGTATCGTCGCATCGAGGCGTAAAACCGATTATCCCTTCGGTATTATCGGGATGAAATGAATGGCGGCGCGGCGCATGGCGTTGCCCCGATATTTGTATAGGTGCTGCAAAGAAAGGTGCGGGCTGGCTACTATGACTGATGCCGTTGAGGTTCTGCGAATCGATTCGCTCGAGGATGAGCGGCTCGATGCCTATGTGCGACTGACCGAGCGTGAGCTGCGCTGCGTACTGGAACCGCAGAAGGGCATCTTTATCGCCGAGAGTGCCAAGGTCATAGAGCGTGCGGTGCGCGCCGGATACGAGCCGGTGAGCTTTCTGTTGGGCGAGCGCTGGCTCGATCAGATGATGCCGCTGTTCGAGCGCCTGGTTGTGCGCGAGGGCGCGGGTCCTGTTCCTGTGTTCGTGGCGTCCATGGAGCTCATGGAGCAGTTGACGGGATTTAACGTGACGCGCGGTGCGCTCGCGGCGTTCCGTCGCCCGCGACAGATTCCGGTTGATGAGTTCTTGGGCGGCGTCATCGAGGCGGCGGGGGAGCGCCCGGTGCGCGTATGCGTTCTCGAGGGCATTGTCGACCACACGAACGTGGGCGCGATTTTCCGCTCGGCCGCCGCGCTCAATGTCGATGGCATTCTGGTGAGCCCTACGTGCTGCGATCCGCTGTATCGTCGCTCGGCTCGTGTGAGCATGGGCACCGTGTTTCAGGTGCCGTGGACGCGTATCGGCAGTGAGGCGCGCGTGTGGCCGCATGATGGCCTGGCCGCGCTTCATGATGCCGGCTTTTCGTGTGCCGCTATGGCGTTGACGGACGACTCTGTTTCGCTTGATGATCCTGTGCTGCAGAAGATTGATCGCTTGGCGATTTTTATGGGCACCGAGGGTGCCGGCTTGGGCGTTAAAACTATTGCTGGCTGTGACCGCGCCGTGCGCATTCCGATGGCGCACGGGGTCGATTCGCTCAACGTTGCCGCGGCCAGTGCCGTCGCCTTTTGGCAGCTGTGTCCGCACGTGAGCAATGAGTATCACTACCAGCCGGGTTTGTATCACTAGGCAGATATTTCTCACCGGGCTCTGATTCAGGGTGTTTCGGTCGCCGCCAGTCGGTGCTAAGCTGGTATTGGCTTTGGTCTTAAATTGCCGTTCTGTTGTTTAACGTATGCTGGTGGGGAGGGCGTGTGGCTAAGAAATCTACGGCTATCGATGTAACGCAGGGTGTCATTTGGCAACAGCTGCTGTCGCTGTGTGTCCCTATCTTCTTTAGCTCGTTTTTTCAACAGGCTTACACGCTTATCGGTACGTATATCGTCGGCCAGTTTGGCGGCAAGCTCGCATTGGGTGGCATTCAGGCCACGATGGTGCTCACTGAGCTCTGCATTGGCTTTTGCGTTGGCGTCGGCGCCGGCTGCGCGGTCATTACCGGTCAGTATTTTGGCCAGCACGATGATGAACGACTGAGTCGTTCGGTCCACACGGCCATGACGCTCGCGCTGGTGGGCGGTATCGTCGTCTCCATTCTCGGCATAGTGTTCGTTGAGCCCATGCTCGTTTTGATGAATACGCCGAATGAGCTACTTGCCGAGGGCGTTGCCTATGCTCGTTGCTACTTTGCCGCCATGGTTGCGGCACTGCTGCTCAATATGGGCACCGCGCTGCTGCGCGCTGTGGGCGATACGCGCGGGCCTGCCGTGATCATTGCCTCCGGCTGCCTCGTTAACGTGGCGCTGGATATCATTTTTGTTGCCGTGCTGCATATGGAGGCTTTGGGCTGCGGTATCGCGGTGGCGCTGACCATTTGCTCCAACGCCACGATGATCGTGATTCGTATGATGCACGCACCGGGTGCGTGGCGACTTTCGCTGTCCAAGCTCGGCATTGATCATGGCATTTGTAAGAACATGATCTCGTGTGGTCTGCCGCTCGGCTTTCAGTCTGCTGCGTATTCGATTTCCAACGTTTTGATTCAGGTGTCGGTCAACTCGTTTGGTGCCGATGTCACCACGGCGTGGGGTCTTTCGGGCCGCTTGGATGGCATTGTCTGGATGGTTACCGAGGCGCTTGGCGTGTCGATCACCACGTTCTCGGCGCAGAACTTTGGCGCGCGCAACTACGAGCGCATGCGCAAGGGCTACCATACGTCGCTTGTGCTGTCGTTTATGCTCATTGGTGGCCTGTCTGCCGTTCTGCTGGTGTTCTCGGGTCCGTTGTCGCGTCTGTTTGTCGACGATGCTTCGATATCGTCGTATACCACGACGATTCTTCATTTCATCGCGCCGTTCTACGCGATCTTCTCGATTATCGAAAACGCGTCGGGCTCCATTCGCGGTGCCGGCGTGAGCTTGCAGCCCATGCTGCTCACGATTTTTGGCACCGTCGTGCTCAGGGTGATCTGGGTGTTTGCGATTATGTCGTTCGATCCGTCACTTGAGCACCTGCTGCTGGTTTACCCTGTAACCTGGCTCATCACGGCCACGATGTTCACCATCTACCACCACAGCGGCAACTGGCTCGGCCGTGCCGCCGCCTAGCCGGCACTTGACACTTGGGGACGTTCCTTTTCTGCCGGCACATAGGGACGTTCCTTTTCTGCCGGCACTTTGGGACACTCCTTGGGAAGCAATTTCGCCGTTTTCGGGGACTCTGTCTGCCACGCCCTGTAAACTGTCAGAATGGGCTTAGCAAATTAGATCGTCCTCGCCTATCAGATGTTGCCCGGTGGGTTTGCGATGGGAGGGCGATATGCCAAGAACGGGTCGAGTCGTTTCGCTAACGGGCTATAACCACATTATCGCGCGTGGTAATGGCGGCATCTGCATCTTCGAAGACGATGAAGATCGCTATCGGATGCTCACGCTGTTCGAGGGTAAGCTTGTCGGCAATGGCGTCGGTGTTACGGCGTGGTGTCTCATGTCGAATCACTTTCATCTTATGGTCGACGATCCTCATGAGAAGATATCTTCGTGCATGAGCGGTGTTCTTACCTCGTATGCGATGTATTTCAATCGCAAAACCGACCGAGTTGGGCACTTGTTTCAAGATAGATTTACTAATATTCCGGTCGAGAATGATGTGCAAGCAATTTCGCTTGCCGACTATATTCATATGAATCCGGTCAAGGCGGGCATTTCCGCTGTTGATACATATCGTTGGTCTAGTTATCGAGCATACGCTTACGGCTATGATGGATTTGGATTCTGCGACCCCGGGATTGTTTTGGATCTCGTGGGTGGATCTCTTGAGTATCGTCACTATCTTGCCGATCGAATTGACCAAGCGCCCTACGATGCTGAGCCTCGACCGCGCATCCTGGATGATGAAGCTCTTGAGGTCGCTAAAAGCATTGCCGCCCCTATATCACTTCCCGAGCTTGCCTCCATGAAGCCATCTGAGCGAAAGCCCATTCTCTGCAAAATGAGAAGAGCGGGACTAACGATTAATCAAATAGTGAGGGTCGTTGGCATTGGTCGTACGTCTGTTGTTTCTGGTACGGCAGGTTGGAAGAAGATTTAGGTTACTGGATAGGTGGCGGCGCAGGAGTGTCCCCAACTGCCGGCAGAAAAGGAACGTCCCCAAGTGCCGGATTAGTATTCGATGCCTTGGCGGGCTAGGAGGCCTTCGTCGAAGTAGTGTTTGATGGGGCGCATTTCGGTTACCAGGTCTGCGAGGTCCGCGAGGGGCAGCAGCCCGCGGCCGGTGAGCACGAGTTCCGTGGTAGCGGGCTTCAGCGCGATCAGCTCCTCCACATCCTCGCGCGTCACAAAGCCGCGGCGCATGGCCTCGCCGAGTTCGTCCAGAATCAGAACGTCGACCTGTGATATCTGCTCGCGTGCGAGTTCCATGATCTGCGCGGCGCAAGCCTCGGGCGTGTCGCGATCGGCCTGCACAATACGCAGCCCCAGGCGCGGCGCGGCTTCGTGTTCGGCGCAGTGCAGCTTCTTGGCAAACTGAAGCATGAGCACGTTGAGTCCATAGCTAGTGGCACGCAGCGCGAGCCCCAGCGCAGCCGTCGTCTTGCCCTTGCCGTCGCCCGTGTAAATCTGAACCTTACCGACTTCGAGTGATGCCATCTCTGTCCTTTCGTGCCCGGCGTCGGTTTATCGCCGTCCGCGTTGGGTATTCTAGATAGCATTATCAACCCCAGTAGATGGAGTTCAAGCAGATGGAGATGGATGACAATAAACGTAGACGGAATATGATCCTCTACGTGCTCATCGCCTTCGTCGTCTACCTCGTGCTCTCGACCGTTCTGTTCCCCAACATCGGTCACACGCAGCAGATTACGAAGACCGATTACTCGACGTTTGTCAAAGCGCTCGATAAGAAGAGCGTTGATAAGGTCGAGTACAACACGGACGATTACACGATTTATTACACCAAGAAGGGCGAGGACGAGAACATCGCCTACAAGACGACCGGTGTTCCGAATGACGCGGGCTTTACCGATCGCGTGCTTGAATCTGGCGCCTCGCTTGAGTCGGTCGTTCCCGATAAGAACTCGGGCCTGATGACCTACTACCTGCTCACCCTCATTCTTCCCATGGCGATTTTCTTCCTGATCGGCTGGTGGCTCAACCGCCGCATGAAGAAAGCTATGGGCGACGACGGCCCATCGATGAACTTTGGCGGCGGCGGTTTTGGCGGCGGCGGACTGGGCAAGTCCGGTGCTCGCGTTATCGCTTCCAAGGATGTGGGCGTGACCTTTAAGGACGTTGCTGGCCAGGAAGAGGCCAAGGAATCCCTTAAGGAGGTCGTCGACTTTCTGGAGAAGCCGCAGCGCTACGAGGAGATCGGCGCCAAGCTGCCGCGCGGTGCTCTTCTTGTCGGCCCTCCGGGTACCGGTAAGACCCTGCTTGCCAAGGCTGTGGCCGGCGAGGCGGGCGTGCCGTTCTTTAGCATTTCGGGCTCTGAGTTCGTTGAGATGTTTGTTGGCCGCGGCGCTGCTAAGGTGCGTGACCTGTTTAAGCAGGCCAAGGAAAAGGCCCCGTGTATCGTCTTTATCGATGAGATCGATACCATCGGTAAGAAGCGCGACGGCGGCGGCTTTAGCGGCAACGACGAGCGCGAGCAGACGCTCAACCAGCTGCTGACCGAGATGGACGGCTTCGATAACCACAAGGGCATCGTCGTCCTCGCTGCGACCAACCGTCCCGACAGTCTTGATCCGGCCCTGCTGCGCCCCGGCCGCTTCGACCGCCGCATCCCCGTTGAGCTGCCCGATCTGACCGGTCGTAAGAACATCCTCGAGCTCCACGCCAAGAGCGTGAAGACCCAGCCGCCGATCGATCTGACCGCGATTGCCCGCGCCACGCCCGGTGCCTCGGGCGCCGACCTGGCCAATATCATCAACGAGGGCGCCCTGCGCGCCGTTCGCGAGGGCCGCAAGCGTGCAACCCAGGACGACTTCGAGGAGTCGGTGGAGGTCGTCATTGCCGGCCAGCAGCGTAAGTCTACGGTGCTTTCCGACCACGAGAAGCAGGTTGTGTCCTACCACGAGATCGGCCATGCCATCGTTGCCGCCCGCCAGAAGGGCTCCGCACCGGTCACCAAGATCACCATCGTGCCGCGCACGAGCGGCGCTCTGGGCTACACCATGCAGGTCGAGGAGGATGAGCGCTTCCTGACCACACGCCAGGAGGTCCTGGACAAGCTCGCCGTCTATTGCGGTGGCCGTGCAGCCGAGGAGCTCATCTTTGGTGAGATGACGACCGGCGCAGCCAACGATATCGAGCAGGCCACCAAGCTCGCCCGCAACATGGTGACACGCTTTGGTATGTCCGACGAGTTTGGCATGATGGCGCTCGGTACCGTGCAGAACGCGTATCTCAATCAGGACACGTCGCTCACCTGCGCACCCGGTACGGCCGAGCGTGTGGACGCGATTGTCGCTAAGTTGATCGAGGACGCGCACGATCGTGCCCTGCAGATCCTCAAGGAGAACAAGTTCAAGCTCCATGAGTTGGCTCGTTATCTGTACAAGAAGGAGACCATCACGGGTGAGGAGTTCATGAACCTCCTCACGCGCGAGAATCCACTGATGCCCAAGTAACAGTAAAGCCGCGGCCGAGCCAGTAGACGCCGACGCCCCATTTGAGCAGCTTTCTCAAATGGGGCGTTTTGCTTTAGAGGGATGGAAATGAAGATCGTGGTGAGCGCCTGCTTGATGGGCGAGAGCTGCAAGTATAACGGGCTCGACAACTATCATCGCGAGTTGGTCGAGGCCTGCGAGCGTACAGGGACCGAGGTCCTCTTGGTGTGCCCTGAGGTCTTTGGGGGCCTGCCCACGCCGCGCAAGCCGTCCGAGATTGTGAACGGCGAGGTTCGTACCTGCGAGGGCATCTCGGTCGATCGCGAATTTCGCCTGGGTGCCCAACGCGCGCTCGATATGTGCGAGCGGGCGGGTGGGCCGTCCGAGATTGCCGCGTGCATTTTGCAGGATCGCAGTCCGTCGTGTGGTGTGGGCCGTATCTACGACGGATCCTTCAGC
>CABIWB010000005.1:60677-100704 GCA_902362275.1 Coriobacteriaceae bacterium
GCTCGCAACGGGTAACGGTGTCTTCGTTGACCTGCTCCTGCGCCACGGCTACCGCGTTATCCCGGCAAGCGAATTCGACTCGAGCATGTTACGGCAATAAAAAACCGCCACAAAGGTACTGTCCCCTTTGTGGCGGTTTTGGTCGGTTAGGCCAGGATAGAGTGGCCGTAGGCGTTGGCGGCCTTGATGGCGGCGGCGAACTTCTCGTCGGTGAAGGGCTCCGGGTTACCCTGCTTCCACTCGTTGGTGGCGTGGGCATACTCACACAGCGCCGGGATGTCGGCCTCGGTAAGGCCGACCTCCTCAAGCGTCACGGGCAGCCCCATCTGCTTGTTAAAGGCAGCATAGCGTTCAAGGTTCTCGGTGTCGCCCGTGTAAGCGAACAGCACCAGCACGCCCAGGCTTACGACCTCGCCGTGCAGGTAGGTGCCCTCACGCGGAATGCTGCAGGTGGCGTTGTAGAACGCGTGCGCCACACTCGAGTTGTAGTAGTAATCGTTCTGGTTGGTCAGGTTGGAGACGTAGCCCGTGTTGACCACGATATCGAGCGCAATCTGCTTGACGGCCTCGCTCGACAGGTTCTGGCGTACGTCCTCAAGACCTTGGACGCCGTAGGTAAACAGCGGCTCGGAGCAGGTGTGGGCAAGCGCCAGGCCAAGGCCTGCCGTGTGCTCTAGGTTGCCGGCGCTCGTGGCGTATTCGACCTCGGGCTGCTTAGACAGGGCATCGCCCACGCCGGCCCAGAAGTACTCTGCCGGTGCCTCGGCGATGATCTTGGGGTTGATGAAGATGTGCGCGGGTCGGTTGGGGTACGAATAGCCCTCGAGCGAGCCGTCGTCGTTGTAGACAACGGCAATGGCGGTCGCGGCGGAGCAGTTAGAACAGATCGTCGGGACGGTGAAGACGATCTTCTTGAGCTCGATGGCTGCGGTCTTCACGGTGTCGAGCGCCTTGCCGCCGCCGCATGCGATGAGCACGTCGGCTTCCTGGCAGGCAGGGGAGTTCACGACCTTGGCGATATTGGCACGCGTACTGTTGGTGCCATAGACGCGCGTCTCCAGGACCTCGACATCGGTACCTTCAAGTGCCGCCTCGATTCCCGGCAGCGCCGCAGCCAGGGCTCGCTTGCCGCCAATGATGGCGACTTTCTTCGCGCCGCACTCCGCCAGTGCAGTTGGCAGCTCGGTAAAGCAATCCTCGCCAACGGTATAATCACTCATTCCAATCGTGCGCATGGCAACCTTCTTTCTTTCGATAAAGTGCTTTCAGGTATTTTGCTCCTAGAGAAGGTCCACAGCCGCGAGAAATTTCGAACGTATAAAACCAGTGTTGAGGGTTTTTCGCCGGCGCGGAACGTGCTAGCATACTCCGCATAAGCGTTGATGGGGACGAGTAGTCGGCCGTCCGCATGTTACAGAGAGCGGGGAGCGCTGAGAACCCGTGCATGCGACCGATGAAAATCACCCCGGAGCTGCGGTCCCAACGGACGCGTCGCACAGGCTCGTCTTAGTAGATATCGCCGAGATGGTCGTCGATACAGGCCAGCCGAGTAACGGATGCGAGCGCGCGAATACGCGGGCGAGGGCATCTAAGCTGGGTGGTTAAACGAAGAGCTTTTACGGGCAGTTTGCCTGTTTTGTGGCGCTTCGTCCCAGCTTGTAGGGACGGGCGCTTTTTTGGTGCCCAGAGGGCGTGCGCGCCCACGACATGAAAGGGGTACCGTGGCAAACGAGTACAAGCAGACGATGAATCTGCCCAAGACCGGATTTCCCATGCGTGCCGGTCTTTCCAAGTCCGAGCCCAAGCGACTCAAGGACTGGCAGGACAACAAGGTCTACGAGCAGGTTCTGAAGAAGAACGCGGGTCATAAGAAGTTCGTGCTGCACGACGGTCCTCCGTACGCCAACGGCCCGATCCACATCGGCCACGCCATGAACAAGATCTCCAAGGACATGATCAACCGCTACTGGATGATGCAGGGCTATGAGGTTCCCTACGTCCCCGGTTGGGACTGCCACGGCCAGCCGATCGAGCACAAGGTCGAGGAGAAGCTCGGCACCGAGAAGTTCAACCAGACCCCCACGGCCAAGATCCGTGAGCTCTGCAATGAGTTCGCCGTCGAGAACATCGAGCTGCAGAAGGCCGGCTTCCGCCGTCTAGGCGTGCTCGGCGACTGGGACAACCCCTATCTGACGCTCTATCACCAGCACGATGCCGCCGACATCGAGGTCTTCAAGGCTATGTTCGATAAGGGCATGATCTATCGCGGCCATAAGCCGGTTCACTGGTGCAAGCACTGCCACACGGCGCTCGCCGAGGCCGAGATCGAGTACTCCGACGAGACGAGCCCGTCCATCTTCGTGCGCTTTGAGATGACCTCCAAGCCCGCCGGCCTCGAGGACTTCGACGGCCCGGTCGACTTCATCATCTGGACGACCACCCCGTGGACCATCCCCTCCGACCAAGCCGTTTCCCTCAAGCCCGGCGCCGCCTATGTCGCCGTTGAGCACGATGGCCGTGCCGAGGTCATGCTCGAGGACCTGGCTCCCAAGTGCTGCGAGGAGTTTGGCTGGGAGTACACCCCGGTCATGGTCGACGGCAAGCCCTACGTGGTTCCCGCCGAGACCTTCCACCACATCCACTACAAGCAGCCGATCTTTGACGGCGTTGAGGGCGTGGCGCTGCTGGCCGATTACGTCGGTGTCGATGACGGTACCGGTATCGTCCACAACTCGCCCGGTCACGGCGTCGATGACTACTTCGCCTGCCTCAAGGAGGGCATCACCGACATCTGCATGCCGGTCGATGACGACGGCAAGTTCTACACCGGCGAGGAGTTTGGCACCGGCGGCCCCTTCAGCGGTATGGATACCGACGAGGCCAATCCGCATATCATCGAGTTCCTGCGCGAGCGCGGCACCCTGGTCCTCGAGAAGAAGATCACGCACAGCTATCCGCACTGCTGGCGCTGCAAGCACCCGGTGCTCTTCCGCGCTACCGACCAGTGGTTTGTCTCGATGGACAAGACCGGCTTGCGCGAGCAGGCTGGCAAGGAGGTCCGTGAGAACGTCAAGTGGTATCCGGCTCACGCCGCCAACCGCATTGGCGCCATGGTCGAGCAGCGTCCCGACTGGTGCATCAGCCGTCAGCGTAACTGGGGCGTGCCGATCCCCAGCTACACCTGCGCCGACTGCGGCGAGAAGGTCATGAACGATGCCACGCTCGACGCCGTCATTAAGCTCTTCCACGAGAAGGGCTCTGACGCCTGGTTCACCGACGCTCCCGAGAGTTACCTGGGCGAGGCCTGCGTCTGCCCCAAGTGCGGCGGCCATCACCTCAAGGCCGATAAGGACATCCTCGACGTGTGGTGGGATTCCGGCGTCTCCTGGAAGGCCGTCTGCGAGTACCGTCCCGAGCTGGAGTATCCGGCGGATGTGTACCTCGAGGGCTCCGACCAGCACCGCGGTTGGTTCCAGAGTTCGCTGCTCACCTCGGTGGGTGCCAACGGCCATGCTCCGTACAAGGCGGTCGTCTCGCAGGGCTTCACACTCGATGGCCAGGGCCGCAAGATGTCCAAGTCGCTCGGCAACGTCATCGACCCCAACAAGGTCTGCGACGAGATGGGCGCCGACATCATCCGTCTGTGGGTTGCATCCGTCGATACCAGCTCCGACGTGTCCATCGACCACGAGATCCTTGCTCGTACGTCCGATGCCTACCGTCGTTTCCGCAACACGCTGCGCTTCCTGCTCTCCGAGCTCGAGGGTCAGTTTGAGCCCGAGACCGACGGCGTCGCCTTTGCCGACCTGCTGCCGCTCGACAAGCTCATGGTTGCCCGCCTGACTCAGGTCCAGGCCGAGGTCGACGATGCTTACGCCAGCTACGAGTTCCCGCGCGCTTACCGTGCGCTTTACGACTTCGTGGTTACCGAGCTTTCCAACGTGTACCTCGACGCCCTGAAGGATCGTCTGTACTGCGACAAGCCCGGCTCGGTCGAGCGCCGCAGTGCCCAGACCGTGCTGGCCGAGCTTTTCTCGATGCTCATGCGCGACCTGCAGCCGATCTTGTCCTATACGGTCGACGAGGCCATGGCCTATGCGCCTGCCGGCTGCGTCGATCACCAGAAGTACGCCGCGCTGCTCGATTGGTACAAGTCGCCCATCACGGTCGACGAGGCCAACGAGTTTGAGGGCGTGCTCGAGGCTTCACTCGAGCTCCGCAGCGCCGTGACCAAGGCCCTTGAGGATGCCCGTTCTGCCGGCACTTTCACCAAGAGCCAGCAGGTCCGCGTCAAGGCAGTCGTTCCTGCCGAGATGTACGCGCTGCTGACCGGCGACAAGGCCGTCGACCTGGCCGAGTTCTATATCGTCTCTGATGTTGAGCTGACTCAGGGCGAGGAACTCTCCGTTGCCATCGAGGCTGCCGAGGGCGAGTGCTGCGACCGTTGCTGGAACTACCGCACCACCGTCGGCGAGTACAACGGTCACGCGCATATCTGCAAGCGCTGCGCCGACGCCATGTAGGTTACGGCGTTCGTAGAACGCCGTAACCTACCGACGCTGCAAACGCCCCTAAGCGGCAATCTGACGTTCAATCGTCGGTCGCGTACCAAAGTACGCTTCCCTCCTCTTTCACGTCACCTTGCTCGCTTAGGGACGTTTTCGCTGTTGGTGACGATAATGCGGCGTTTCCATTGCTGGAGCTAGAGGCTTTCTTTCGACTTGCGCTTTTAGTCGAAAGCTATTAAGCGTCATTCCGTTATTCGGAATGCCGCTTTCTATTTATGCTGGTTATTTATCTGGCGTTAGCGAATATGTCGTGCGCTCTGCGTGTGGCAATATAAGATGGTTAATTGCGTTAAACGTAATTCAAGTTCTTGAAGGTAGGGGATTTCTTTGAGTCGTACTGGGGATATGACGCCGCCTTTACGTTGGCGGTTAGGTGTTGCTGGTGGGGTGGCGCTGGTTGTGCTGCTCGTTGACCAGCTGACCAAGCTTGCGGTTCGTGCCGTGGGCGATGCACTGCATGTGACCGTCATCCCCGGTGTGATCGACTTCCTGTTTGTCCGCAATATCGGCGCTGCCTTTAGCATGGGCGAGGGGCATGGCATCGCGTTTGCCATGCTGGCGCTGGCGGTCATTATCGCCATTATCGTGTACCTCGTTCGCGCACCTCAACTCGCTCGCCTTGAGGTTGTGGGCATGGCGATGGTTGCGGGCGGTGCTATCGGCAACGCTATCGATCGATTAGCCTTTGGCTTCGTGACCGATTTTATTGCTACCACCTTCATCGACTTTCCCGTTTTCAATGTGGCCGATATCGGCATTACCGTGGGCGTTGTGCTCGCCCTCTTCGGCTACATGTTCTTGAGCCCTGCGGCCCGTGATGTCGACGCAACTGCCGAGCTCAATGCCCGTGATGAGGCCCGCGCCAAGCGCAAAGCCAAGCAGCGTGGGGAGCGTGCCCGCAAGATCCGCGAAAGGAATGAGCGCTAATGGCCGACATCCATATTCTTGTTGCCGACGATTGCGCTGGTCAGCGTCTCGATGCCTATCTGGGCGCCAACGATGGCTGTCCCACGCGCTCCGCTTGCGCGCATCTGATTGAGGGCGGCGCCGTAATTGTGAACGGCGAGACCTGTCTGTCAAAAAAGTATGCCGTACGCGCCGGTGACCGCATTTCTGTCGACTTGCCCGAGCCGCACGATCCCACCGATGTGATACCCGAGGCCATTCCCCTCGATATCCGCTACGAGGACGACCACCTCATCGTGCTCTCCAAGCAGCGCGGTCTGGTGTGCCATCCCGCCCATGGCCACGAGAACGGCACCCTTGCGAACGCCCTGGTCTACCACTGTGGCATCGACCATCTTGGTACCGTGCAGGGTGAGGACCGCCCCGGGATCGTGCATCGTTTGGATCGCGATACCTCGGGTCTCATGCTTGCGGCAAAGGACGACGACACGCAGCGCGCGCTTCAAAATCTCATTCGCACGCGTACGCTCGACCGCCGCTATATCACGCTTGTCCACGGGCACATCGCCATGGACGAGGGCACCATCAATACCGGTATCGCCCGTTCCACGCGCGACCGCGTCAAGATGGCGGTTTCGGACGACCCCTTTGCCCGTCAGGCCATTACGACCTTTAAGGTCCTCGAGCGCTTTGATTCCACGCGCTTTGACGACGGCTACACGCTTGTCGAGTGTCACCTGTTTACCGGCCGCACGCATCAGATTCGCGTGCATATGCGCCATATCAACCACGCCTGCGTGGGCGATCCACTTTACGGTAAGTGCGATGCGCGCGCCGACCAGGGTCTGACCAGGCAGTTTCTGCATTCCTGGCGCGTGGCGTTCGAACATCCCGTGACGGGGGAGCGCATTGAGTGCCGCGACGAGTTGCCGTGGGATTTCGCTGCGGTTCTCGACGATCTGGCTCCGCGCTCGCTCGGTCGCACGGCCGTTGGAGATGAAATCGTTCCGCAGCTCGGTCTTCTCGAAGCCTAGCCAGTATTAGGTGGTTTCTTGAACTCGGTAAGCCTGCGGTAAGATATACGGTTGTTTACGTAACGCGTTGCTGGGAGCCTGCATGCTCGCCTTTTTACAAACTAACACGCCCATCGTGATCTTTAACCAGATTGTGGTTACGCTACTCACAGTCTGTTTTCTGTACCAGGTGGTCTTCTTTGTCATTGGCGCCCTGCGCGGTGAGGTCGCTCCTCCCAAGGCCAAGAAGCTCCATCGCTATGCCTTCTTCATTGCGGCGCATAATGAGGAGGCCGTGATTGCCAACCTCGTTCGCTCCATCAAGGATCAGGATTATCCGTCCGAGCTTATCGAGGTCTTCGTTGTTGCCGATGCTTGCACCGATAGCACGGCGCAGCTCGCTCGCGATGCGGGCGCCATCGTCTATGAGCGTAACGACCTGGCCCGTAAGGGTAAGAGCTGGGTCATGGACTTTGGCTTCGACCGTATCCTTAACGAGTATCCCGACACCTTCGAGGGCTTCTTTATCTTCGATGCCGACAACGTTATTTCCCGCGATTACGTCTCCAAGATGAACGATGCCTTTGACCAGGGCTTCCATGTGGTCACGAGCTATCGCAACTCCAAGAACTTCGGCAGCTCGTGGATTTCGGCAGCCAATGCCACCTGGTATCTGCGCGAGGCTCGCTTTCTCAATAACGCGCGCAATATCTGTAAGACGTCCTGCGCCGTCTCGGGTTCGGGCTACCTCATCTCCGCCAGTATTATCGAGGGCATGCACGGCTGGCAGTTCCACACGCTGACCGAGGATATTCAGTTCACCACGTTCTGTGCCATTCACGGCATTCGTATTGGCTATGCGCCGGCTGAGTTCTTCGATGAACAGCCCGTGACGTTCAAGGCATCCTGGAAGCAGCGTATGCGCTGGACCAAGGGCTTTTACCAGGTGTTCTTTACCTATGGCAAGCATCTGGTCAAGTCGACGTTCCGCTATCGCCGGTTTGCCGCCTACGACATGTTTATGACCATCGCCCCGGGTATGCTGCTATCGCTGATCTCGATGCTCGCCAATGCGACGTTCCTGATCGTTGGTGGCCTTTCGCATGGTTTCTTGGCCACCGAGGTCGAGATGCAGGCTTGTGCCGCATCGCTCATTATGACCTTCGCGATGATGTACCAGACCTTCTTTATCCTGGCGCTACTCACGACCATCTTCGAGTACAAGCACATTCATTGCGCGCAAAAGTGGCGTTTGGTGACCAACCTGTTTACCTTCCCGATCTTTATGTTCAGCTATATCCCCATCACGGTGGCCGCGCTGTTCCTGAAGGTCGACTGGGTTCCTACCCAGCATGCCGTAAACGTCACCCTCGACGAGGTCATGCAAGGCGCCAAATAACCACCACCAAAACCACCGCAAAGGGGACAGGCAACTTTTTGGTGGTTTTTGCTTTTGCGATGCAGCTCGAGGAGGCGTCCGATGGTCTATATCCCGTTTTGGATTTGCATCTTTGCCGGCGTTGCAATTGATGCCCGAGAGCGACGGTTTCCCAATGGGCTTGCCAGCGCATGTGCCGTGGCGGCGTTGGCGGGTGTTTGGCTCGACCTCGGTTTGAACACAGCGCTTGACCACGCGGGTCTTGCCGTCATTGTGTATCTTGCTCTCGTGCTGACCGAGTCCCTCTGGCGTCGTCTTCGCCAAATTCCGGGCATCGGCATGGGTGATGCCAAGGCGCTCTTCGCGCTTTGCACGCTCGACCCTATGGGCGGCATCGTGGCATTTGCCGTCGCACTCCTGGCCCTGGCCCTCTCCTGCCTCTTCACAAAATCGCGCTCCCTGCCATTGCTCCCGTTTTTAGTGCCGATTTTTGCCATAATCGAGGTCGTGGGCTGCACATTGTAACCGATTGCGCATCCTTCTTAAGGAGCATGCCATGGCATCTAATCAAGAAACGGCCGTCATTAAGGCGCGCATGGACCGTATTCCCTCGGCGTTGTCGCCCGAACTTGTCAGGCGCATTGCCGCTGATCGTGCTTCGGGCTATGTCAACCCGTATCGTTGCAACGATGATCAGGTCATTCGTCGTATTGATCGCGCCGCCGACAAAGGCACGCTTATGCGTCCGGCGTTTATGCGCGATACTGAAAAGATACTTCATCTTCCGGCGTACACCCGTTATGCAGGTAAAACGCAGGTCTTTAGCTTCCGTAGCAATGACGATCTGTCACGCCGCGGTTTGCACGTGCAGCTTGTGTCTCGCATTGCGCGCGATATCGGTCGCGCCCTGGGGCTCAATTGCGATCTGATCGAGGCGATTGGCCTGGGCCACGACTTGGGACACACGCCTTTCGGCCATGCCGGCGAGCGCTTCCTCAACGATATCTATCATGAGCGTACGGGGCGTTATTTTTTCCATAACGTGCAGTCGGTCCGCGTGCTCGACACGCTGTACGGCCGCAACGTGTCGCTCCAGACGCTCGACGGCGTGCTATGCCATAACGGCGAGTACGAGCAGCGTGTGTTTGAGCTCTCGGACATGAGCTCCTTTGACCAGTTTGACCAGACGGTTGAGGATTGCATTGCCACGGGCTATAGCGCAATTAAGCATCTGCGTCCCATGACGCTCGAAGGCTGCGTGGTCCGCATCTCTGATATCCTTGCCTACGTTGGGCGCGATCGCCAAGACGCCATTGCGGCGGGCCTGCTTTCGCCCGACGCTTTTGATGATGCCCGGGGCGGTGCCTACAACAGTTGGATCCTCACGCATGCCTCCATCGATATCGTTGAGCACAGTTATGGTAAGCCGCGCATCGAGATGAGCGAGGACCTGTTTGAGGAAATTCGCCGAGCCAAGCACGAGAACTACGAGAAGATCTATAGCAAGGGCGGTATCGAAGGCGATTCCGAGGCGGAGCTGCGCGAGGCATTCGAAAAACTCTACGACCGTTGCCTGCAGGATATAAACGAAGGCGACGAGTCTTCGTATATCTTTAAGCACCATATTTCGCGCATTGAACAGCAGCTTTCCTACTACGATCGCACCTATGCCTGGCAGGACGACAAGGATCAAGCCGTGGTGGATTATATCGCGAGCATGACGGACGGTTATTTCTGCGAACTGACGAGCAAGCTGTTCCCGGGTCTAAAGTTTCCGCATCGTACCTATATTAACGAACGGTAGTTCGTATCCTTTCGGTATACTGTTGGTCAAAAACGATTTTGATTGATGCACGGGATGGCTATGGACGACCTTTTTTCTGCTTCGACGCGCGAGAGTTCCTTTCAGAATGCTCCGCTTGCGGTGCGCATGCGCCCCAATTCGCTCGACGAGTATGTGGGCCAGCAAATGGCCGTCGGTAAGGGCTCATGGTTGCGTGCCGCGATCGAGCACGATGTGCTTTCGAGCGTGATTCTGTACGGGCCGGCCGGTACGGGTAAGACGACGCTGGCCCACATTATCGCCAACCATACAAAGAGCGAGTTTGTCGAGGTCAGCGCCGTGACGGGCACCGTAAAGGACTTGCGTCGCGTGATCGACGAGGCCAAGACGCGCCTGAATACGTACGACCGCCGTACCATTCTATTCATCGATGAGATTCACCGCTTCTCCAAGTCTCAACAGGATGCCCTGCTACATGCAGTTGAGAACCGTACCGTCATTATGATTGGCGCTACGACGGAGAATCCGTACTTCGAGGTCAACTCGGCGCTGCTCTCACGTGGTCGCGTGGTGGAACTTGAGCATCTTAAAGACGAGGATATCGCCACACTCATTGAGCGTGCGCTCGAGGCTCCGCAGGGTTTGGGTGGCAAGTTCTCGGCCGATGAGGATACGGTTAAGACCATCTGCACGCTGGCAGCGGGTGATGCACGCTCAGCGCTTACGACGCTCGAGCTTGCGAGCGAGATTGCCGTAACGCGTCCCGATACCGAAGGGATGCCAGCGCCGGCGGCGGGGGAGCGTTATCCCATTACCGTGGATGACGTAAAGATTGCCAATCCGCGTCGTGGATTTTCGTATGACAAAAACGGCGACATGCACTACGACATCATCAGTGCGTTCATTAAGTCCATGCGCGGTAGCGACCCCGATGCCACGGTCTACTGGCTTGCGCGCATGATCGATGCAGGGGAGGATCCTAAGTTTATTGCCCGCCGTATTATGATTCAGGCTTCTGAGGACGTTGGCAACGCCGATCCGCAGGCGCTTTTGGTGGCGCATGCCGCGTTTAAGTCTGCCGAGGTCATTGGCTATCCCGAGTGCCGCATTAACCTGGCTCAGGCTGCACTCTATGTGTGCTTGGCGCCTAAATCCAACGCGTGTGAGGCTTCGATCGATGCGGCGTTGGCCGATATTCATTCTAGTGGGCTTCGCGAGGTGCCGAGTTATCTGCGCGATCGCCATCGGCCGGGCAGCGATGAATACGGTGTGTATAAGTATCCACATGATTATCCCGAAGGTTGGGTCGACCAGCGCTATTTGCCCGAAGGCCTGGAGCGTGGTGCCTTTTGGCAGCCTGCCGGCCGCGGTTGGGAAGAATGGCGTGTGGAGCAAAGCGAGCGCGACCGTAGCGGGAATGCACCGAAGTAGCTGCTGATAATTTTGTCCCACGTTGCTGCTCTTGGCATGTTCGGTCTCCTTTGGGGTAACATGGAAAGCGTCTGTATTTCGATTCCTTTGGGAGGCTTGTATGAGTCCCATTCAAATAGCCTTGCTGCTGCTCGCCATTGCCGGCGTGTGGGCTATCGTTGAGCTTGCGCTCACCCTGCGCAAAACCCGCACCGTTGTCGACTCGCTCGACAAGACGGTAACCGACCTCAACAATACGATTGCCGAGGCGCAGCCCGTGGTGGCAAAGCTTGATGGCGCCGTTGACGAGCTTACGCCGGCACTTGCCCAGGTGGAGCCGCTGCTCAAGTCGAGCAAGACCGCCGTTGACGCTCTGACGTCCAACCTCGTTGAGGTTGAGGCCGTCGTTCGCGACATTTCCGAGGTTACGGGCAGTATGGCCGAGGCCAGCAACGCCGTGTCGAGCGTGACTGATTCAGCCGCAGGTGCTGTGCAGAAGCTCTTCAATAAGGTGAAGGCCCCCGCAGTCGAAGCCGAGCGCAAGCTTTCCGCTGCCGCCGAAGAAGCCGAGCAGCCGACCGAGCGCGTCTTGATTGGCAAGGCGGAGGACGAGGCCGCCGATGGCGCAGATGCGGCTCAGAAGTCTTCAGCCAAGCCGGCTCAGTATTATACCTACACGCCCGCCGAGACCTCCGAGGAGTCCTGCGATGAGTAGCGAAGCGACCTGTCCCATCACGCTGACTGTTTCCGGGGATCCGCGTCTGGCACGCCTCGTACGTATGACAGCGGCTAATGTCGGTACGCTGTGCTCCATGTCCGTCGATCGCATCGAGGATATTCGTATGGCTGCCGAGGAGGCCTTCATCTTTGGCTGCACCGCGGTCGACTGCGATGACATCATCATCAAATTCGATGTCGATGAGACCCACGTTGGCATGACCTTTACCTTCGGAGACCACGCCACCGTTGATGAGGATGACCAGGCTGCTGTGTATGCCGAGCTCATCCTTGCGAGCGTTTGCGACTCCTACGAAAAGACTGCAGCGCCCCTGACGCTTTCCCTCGACCTCAAGGCGGATATTTAATATGACCGAACGTTCCCGGAGCGGCAAGACCGCTTGGGACAAGGAGAAAACCCGCGAGCTTTTTCGTCGCTACAAGGAGACCGGTGATCCTGACGCCCGCGAGCAGCTCGTCATGTCCCATATGAATCTGGTAAGGTTTCTTGCCAACAAATTTAAGAATCGCGGCGAGCCGCTCGATGACCTTATGCAGGTTGGCTATTTAGGCCTGCTCAAGGCTATCGACCGCTTTGACCCTGAGCGCGGGCTCGAGTTCACGACGTTTGCAACACCCACTATCCTGGGCGAGATCAAACGCCATTTTCGCGACAAGGGCTGGAGTGTGCGCGTTCCGCGTCGCCTGCAGGAACTCTCTGCCAAGGTCAACCAGGCTACTGACAAACTTACCAACGAGCTGCAGCGTTCGCCCAAGGTTGAGGAGATCGCTGAGTATCTAGATGTGACTGTCGATGAGGTCCTCGAGGCTATGGAATCGTCTTCGGCCTATACCTCGGTGCCTATCGAGGCTCCCGGTGCATCTGATTCCGACGATGCGCCTTCTATTCTCGACCGCTATGCCGATGACGACAACGAGCTCGACTTCACCGATGACCGCCTGGTGATCGAGGAAGCAATCCGCGATTTCTCGCCGCGCGAGCGCGAGGTGATCGAGCTGCGCTTTGTGAAGGGCATGACCCAGATTGAGATCGCCAAGAAGCTGGGTATATCGCAGGTGCAGGTTTCGCGCCTGCTGCGTCGCACCCTCAAGAAGATTCAGGATAAGATCGACCCCGACGGAGTGATGGTTCGTTCATGAGTGAGCGCCCACAACAAACCGACCGCACGCTGCGCGATACCCGCATTCTGACACTTCGCATTTGGGCTGTTGTCGGCTGCATCGTCATCGCCGCCGTCATCTTTAACCTTATGGGCATTCTGGCACCGGTTATTGAGTTTCTTGCCGTCGGCTCCATCATTGCTTTTGTGATGTCCCCGATCACCAACTGGCTCGAGCATCATGGCGTGAATCGCGGCATCGGTTCGCTTATCGCGCTGATTGTTGTTGTTGCCGTGCTCGTCGGTGTCGTTTGCGTCTCGTCGCCGATTCTCTTTGGTCAGATCATGGAAGTCCTGAGCCGCCTGCCTGAGCAGCTTCGTGTTGCGGGCGGCGACCTCAACGAGATGGTCTCGCATGTCAAGACGCTCAACAACACGCCGCTCATGGAGTATTTGGACGATAATCTTTCGTCGCTGGTTACCGTGGCATCGAAGTATGTGTCTCAGATCGCTGCCGAGCTTGGCCGCGGTGTGTTCCCGCTCATCACCAATACGGCCTCCCAGCTATTCGTGATCTTCCTTGGTCTGGTGCTTGCCTACTGGATGGCCTGCGACTACCCTCGCATGCACCACGAGATTTGCACCATCATCGGTCAGGAGAAAGAGACCTCGTACCGCTTTATGGTCGCCATCCTTTCTCGCTCTGTCGGCGGCTACATGCGCGGTATGGTCGTGACGTCCATCTGCGGTGGTTTCCTCGCCTTTATCGGTTTTATGATCATCGGCCATCCGTATGCGGCGCTCATGGCCATCTTTACCGGCATCATGCATTTGGTTCCGGTCGTCGGCCCCTGGGTGAGCGCAGCAATCGCCACAGTGCTCGGTTTCATGTTCAGCCCTATGTTGGCGTTGTGGACGCTCATCGTGACGATGGTCGCGCAAAACGTCACCGATAACGTGGTTTCGCCTAAGGTTATGCAAAGCTCGGTACAGGTGCATCCCATCATGAGCCTCACGGCGCTCGTTACTGGCTCGGCACTCATGGGCCCCATCGGCATGATTATTGCCATCCCGCTGTGTGCGGCCCTCAAGGGTATCTTCGTGTACTACTTCGAGAATGAGACCGGCCGCCAGCTTGTGGCCTATGACGGCGCCGTGTTTAAGGGCACTCCGTACCGCGATGCCGATGGCAATCCGGTCGCCGCCTACGACGCGCTCGGCGACGACACTTTCATCTACGAGTCCGAGCTCATCGGCAACGAGGCTGCGCCCGAGGCCAAGGCCATGCCCAAGCCCGAGCTTGATAATCCCTGGATCAAGCTCTCGGGTATGCGGCCCGATGCGACAGGCATTTTCAAGAATCCCTTCGCCAAGGACGACGACTCCAGCGCAGACGACACCAAGACCGGCATCGACGGTTCCATGGACGATTCGGATTCTAAATAGGTTCTTTTAACGTTTCTTGAAGTTGTAAATGAAAATAAACGCGAGCAAAGCGATTGATAAGGGACCGGCTATATAGAAAAAGAGAACGTCAATTGCGCGTAGAGTGTAATAAGCCTTATCGCCGGACATTGCTGCATACAATACGTAGCCAAATGCTGGTTGGTTTGCGTACCAGCAGGAGAAGGCCAAGAGCGCAAAAAGTGCTACTACCAGAAGTGCATTAAGGATAAATCGCTTGGTATTCATCGGTCGCTCCTTCCGGATGATTCTTAAACGGTATTATACTAAAACTATTTTTATTTCAAAGGATCGCACAGTCCTAAATAACGTGCACTTTCGCTGGAGGGTCGCTGTTTGGCGGCCCTCTTTTTTGCACAGGCGCGGTGGGATGGTAATATCGTTACGTTTGAACTGTTTCGATGTGAAACCGAGGAGATTCCCTCTATGAGTGCTGACTACCCGTCAATGACTACGGCCGAGATCCGCTCCAAGTTCCTCAACTTCTTTGAGGAGCGCGGTCTTAAGCTCTATCCTTCTTCGTCCCTTGTTCCCGACGATCCCTCGCTGCTGCTTGCCAACGCCGGCATGAACCAGTTTAAGGAGTACTACCAGGGCAAGAAGACCATGAAGGAGATCGGCGCGATCTCCTGCCAGAAGTGCGTCCGCACCAACGACATCGACTGCATCGGCGAGGACGGCCGTCACCTGTCGTTCTTCGAGATGCTCGGCGACTTCTCCTTTGGCGGCGTCTCTAAGCAGCAGGCCTGCGCTTGGGCCTTTGAGCTCATCACCAAGGAGTTCAAGCTGCCGCTCGACCGCTTGTACTTTACCGTCTTTACCGAGGACGACGAGACCCACGACGTGTGGCGCTCTCTGGGCGTTGCCGAGGACCACATCTCCCGCCTGGGCGAGGACGACAACTTCTGGGCCGCCGGCCCCACCGGCCCCTGCGGTCCGTGCTCCGAGATCTACTTTGACATGGGCGAGGAGGTCGGTTGCGGCAGCCCCGACTGCAAGCCCGGCTGCGACTGCGACCGCTTCCTTGAGTTCTGGAACCTCGTGTTTACCCAGTACGACCGCCAGGAGGACGGCTCCATGCCGGAGCTGCCGCACCGCAACCTCGATACGGGTATGGGTCTGGAGCGCATGGCCGCCATCATGCAGAACAAGACCGCTAACTACGACGGCGATCTGATGCAGCACCTCATCAAGCTGGGCGAGAAGATCAGCGGCAAGACCTATGATGCCGACGATTACTCCGGTGCCAGCCGCTCGCTGCGTATCATCGCCGATCACTCCCGTGCCGTCGACTTTATGATCTCGGACGGTATTCTCCCCGGTAACGAGGGCCGCGAGTACGTCCTTCGTCGCCTGCTCCGCCGCGCCGTTTTCCACGGCCGTTTGCTGGGCATCAAGGGCGCCTTCCTGACCAAGTTCATCGACGAGGTCAACGCCCAGATGGGCGAGGCCTATCCCGAGCTGCTCAAGCACGTCGCACTCGTCAAGGGTATCGTCGCCTCCGAGGAGGAGCGCTTCTCCACGACGCTCGACAACGGCCGCGTCTACCTGGATGAAGCCCTGACTGCGCTTGCCGAGGGTGCTGTCCTTCCGGGCGACGTCGCCTTTAAGCTGCACGACACCTTTGGTTTCCCCATTGACCTGACCGTCGAGATTGCCGGCGTCGCTGGTCACGACGTCGACATGGACGGCTTTACCGCCTGCATGGAGGACCAGAAGGCCCGCGCTCGCGCCAACGCCAAGGGCGACGCCTGGGGCAGCTTCAACGACGTGTGGGTCGAGCTCTCGGACAAGGTCGCTGCGACCGAGTTCGACGGCTATGACAACGATGTGATCGATGATGCCAAGGTTGTCGCTATCGTGCGCAACGGTGAGTCCGTCGAGTCCGCCGCTGCGGGCGAGGATGTCGAGGTTGTTCTCGACCGCACCCCGTTCTATGCCGAGATGGGTGGCCAGCAGGGCGATGCCGGCGAGCTTTCCGCCGAGGGCGTTGCGCTGACCGTCGCCGATACCAAGAGCCACAACGGCCTGTATGCCCATGTCGCGCACGTTGCCGAGGGCACGCTGACTGTTGGTGCCACCGTGGCCGCCGCGCTCGACGCTGAGCGCCGTGGCTTCCTGCGCCGCAACCACACCGCCACGCACCTGCTCGATGCCGCGCTTAAGCAGGTCCTGGGCGAGCATGTCTCCCAGGCCGGCTCGCTCGTGACGCCAGAGCACCTGCGCTTTGACTTCACGCACTTCGAGGCCCTGTCCTCCGAGCAGCTCAAGGCTGTCGAGGATCTGGTCAACCAGCAGATCTTCGCCTCCAAGCCGGTCGTGACCCGCGTCATGGGCATCGACGAGGCTAAGGCTGCCGGCGCTGTCGCTCTGTTTGGCGAGAAGTACGGCGATGTCGTCCGAGTCGTCTCCGTGGGCGCCGAGGACCAGCCGTTTTCCCGCGAGCTCTGTGGTGGCACCCATGCCGCCAATACCGCCGAGATTGGCCTGTTCAAGATCATTTCCGAGTCCTCTACGGGCTCGAACGTCCGCCGTATCGAGGCCGTGACCTCTAAGGGTGCTCTCGACTATATGGCCGACCGTCTGGCGCTCGTTGACGCCGCCGCCGCTGCGCTCAAGTGCCGCGTCGACGAGGTTCCCGCCCGTGTGGAGAACCTGCAGGCCGAGCTGCGCGAGACGTCCAACAAGCTCAAAAAGGCTCTGACCGGTGGTTCCTCCGATGCCATTTCCAGCGCCATCGAGGGTGCCGTCGAGCTCGGTGGCTACAAGCTCGTCGTTGCTGAGCTCCAGGGCCTTGAGGCTGCCGACCTGCGCAACGTCTGGGATACCGTGCACCAGAAGGTTTCCGGCCCCGTCGCGTGCGTTGTTGCCAGCGTTACCGAGAAGGGCACCCCGGCCCTGCTCGCCGCCGGTTCCGATGACGCCGTGAAGGCTGGGTTCCACGCCGGCAACGTGATCAAGCAGATCGCGGGTCTGGTTGACGGTCGCGGTGGCGGCCGTCCCAACATGGCCCAGGCCGGTGGCAAGAACGCCGCCGGTATTGCCGATGCCCTCGCGGCCGCTAAGACCGCGCTCGGCGCCTAAGAATTTAAGAAGTCACTGTGGTCGCGCTGGCGTTGGACATAGGGGAGACCAGGATTGGCATCGCCGTCTCGAGCCGTGATGGCAAGATGGCGATGCCCGTTAAGGTGCTCCCGTCCGCCGAGGTCACCGGTATGGCCAAGACGTTCCGCTACCTGGTCGAGGACTATGAGCCCGACATCCTGGTAAGCGGACGTCCCCTGACCATGGCCGGTGAGCCCGGCCCTCAGGCCGAGCGCGTTGCCGCTGTGGCGCAAAAGATTGCCGACGAGCTCGATCTTCCGCTGGAGTTTGAGGACGAGCGTCTGTCCTCGCAAGAGGCCAAGCGTATCCTGCGCGAGCAGGGACTCAACGAAAAGCAGATGAGGGGCAAGATCGACATGATTGCCGCCAGCCTGTTTTTGCAGACGTGGCTCGATCGTAAAAACGAGGAGGTCCAGCATGCCTAGCGCTTCCGATCCGCGCCAGCCGAATCGTATGCAGCAGCCGGCGTCGCGACCTGCCCAGCCTGACCAGCGTCCGGCACAGCCGACGCAGCGCGCAGCTCAGCCTGCCGTGCGCCCGGTGCAATCCTTCTCTCGTTCGGTCCAACCTGTTCAACGGACGGGTCAGCAGCCTTCTGCTCGTTCGGCTCAGCATTCGGCTTCTCACGCGGCTCAGCAGCCCACTGCTCGTACGGCCCAGCCTGCAGGCGGTACCCGCTTTAAGCAGCAGACACCTACCCAGCGAACGCAGGCCCCTCAATCGCATTCGCATCAGGCTCGCGGTTCGCATGTCGTTGCTCCGGCGACCCGCTCGAGCTACAACACGCATGCTCGTCGCGGTGCTCAAAAGAAGAGTTCTCCGGTTCCCATGATCATCGGCGTTGTGGTGGCGGTGCTTGCGCTTGCTGCGATCGCTTTCTTTGTCGTGCCGGCCGTCAAGGGCTTCTTCGCCGGTGGGGATACCAAGGTCACGGCTGGTCAGCAGGTTACGGTGACCATTCCCGACGGTGCTTCGGGCGATACGATCGCCTCGATTCTCTCCGAGAACCATATCGTCGAAAATCCCAAGGATTACTATGCGGCGGTGAAAAAGCTCAACGCCGATATGTCGCTCAAGCCCGGTACTTATTCGTTCACCACACTCATGGATGCGACCAAGGTTGTTCAGCAGCTCATGGAAGGCCCCAACGCGGGCTCCAATGCGCTGACTATCCCTGAGGGCCTGACGGTCGATCAAGTCGCCGACCGTGTGGCCCAGGCCTACGACAGCATCTCTAAGGAAGACTTCCTCAACCAAGCCAAGGCCTCCAACTACGTGGACGACTATAGCTTCCTTAAGGGCGCCGCCAACGACTCGCTCGAGGGTTTCTTATTTCCCAAGACCTATTCGTTGGGCGATTCGCCGACGGCCGATGACGTGATTCGCGCCATGCTCGATCAGTTTAAGACTGAGTACAAGTCGCTTGACTTTGCGAGCTGCGAAGCCAAGATTAAGGAGCGCTACGGTGTGGAGATGTCCGACTACGACATCGTCAACTTGGCCTCTATCGTTGAGCGCGAGGGCCTCAACGCCGATCAACGTGCGCACGTGGCCTCGGTCTTCTACAACCGCCTTGCCGGCAAGCTCGACGGTCTGCGCTATCTCAACAGCGATGCGACCATGATGTATGCCACCGGTGGCGAGGTTACCGCCGACGACCTGCAGAGCGATAGCCCGTATAACACTTATAAGCACGAGGGTCTGCCACCCACGCCCATCTGCTCTCCGTCGCTCGAGGCACTCAAGGCCACCCTTGAGCCGACGGACTCCGATGACCTGTATTTCTACATTACGCAGGACGAGGAGTACTTCTCGCAAACCTACGAAGAACATCAACAGTCTTGGAATTAGCATGAGGATTTTTAGCCCCAAACGATACGTTGCCTCGGTCGATCGCATCGACCTCGATACCCTGTGGGCCGACGGCAAACGCGCCATTTTGCTCGATCGCGATAACACCCTGGTGCCGCGCGACACCGAGCAGGTTCCCGCCGCGGTTTCCGCTTGGCTCGACGCCGCCCGCGCCAAAGGCTTTAAGCTGTGCATGGTGTCCAACAACTGGCATCGCGATCAGGTCATGAGCTCTGCACGCGAGCTGGGACTCGAGGCCATCAGCCACGCCATGAAGCCCGCCCCGTTTGCCTTGAAGGCGGGTCTTAAGCGCCTCGGCGCCACGGCGGACGAGGCGGTGCTGATCGGCGATCAGCTGTACACAGACGTGTGGAGCGGTAATTTCGCCGGCGTTGACACTATTCTGGTCAAGCCGCAGGCAACCCAGGACCTGTGGTACACGCAGATCTTCCGTATCTTTGAGCGCCGGGCCCTGCGCGACCTTCCCTGCGAGGAATAGGTTTCGCCATGTCTCAGCACATCAAACACGGCTGCGACCATATTTTCTTTATCGGCTTTTTGGGCGCGGGCAAATCGACGCTCGCGCGTAATGTCGGCACCATGTTCAAGCGGCGTTTTATCGATACCGACCGCCTGGTCGTCCGCCGTTGCGGCAAGTCGGTAACCGAGATTTTTGAGACCGAGGGCGAGGATCGTTTTCGCGAGCTCGAGACTTCGGCGCTCCGTTCGCTCCAAAGTGAGCGCAGCCTGTTGGTTTCGTGCGGGGGCGGCATTGTCGAGACGCCGGTGAATATTGAGCTGATGCACGAAATGGGTACGTGCGTGTATCTCGAGGGCGACTTCGAGGATTCGATTCGCCAGATTCGTCGGTCCGACACGCGCCCCGATTTCCGCTCTCCCGAGCATGCCGCGCGTCTGTTTGAGCATCGCCGTCCGCTGTATCGCCAGGCCGCCGATATTACCCTTGATATTCGCAACAAGTCCTTCGAGGACGTTTCCTACCTTTGTGCCGAGATGCTTTTGGAGCGTGGACTGCTATGATTCGCCGTCAACTGATCAATTTCCAAAACCGCAGCGTCGATGTCCGCGTCGGATTGGGCGCTTTCGAGGAGCTGCCGCGTATGTTTGCCTCGGCTGTGGGTAAGCCTAAGCGCGCGATGGTCGTTTGGAACACCGCCTCGTCAGAGCGTTTTGGCGAGGTCGTCGAGCATGCGCTGGTCGACGCCGGTTTTGCCGTCTCGCAGCTCCCCCTTGAGGTTTCGGCTTTCGGTGCCACGCTGGCCGATGCCGATACCGTCTTTGGCGCCCTGTCGGCTAACGGTATTACCTGCGATGACCTGGTTATTGCCGTTGGCGATGCCGCAACCTGCTCGGTTGTTAGCTGGTGCGCCAACCAGTGGTGCGGTCGCACCGAGTGCGCGCTGCTGCCAACGACGTTCGACGCCATGCTTACGGTCGCGACGACCATGAAGCCGCTTGTCGCCTCGTCGGCGAATGCGCTTCCCGCTATCGCGTTCCGTCCCGAGCCGGGCTTGGTCGTGTGTGACCTCGACCTTGTTCGCGAGGCGGATCCCGAGGATCTCAAGCTCGGCTATGCGTTGCTCGTTGGCACCATGCTTTCGAGCAGCAAGTCCCGCTGGAATCAGTTTACTGAGACCGTCCCCGAGATCCTTGCGGGCGAGGAGGTCGCGCTCGTCAATGCCGTTCAGTGGTCTCAGACTGCCCACAAGGACGTACTGATGGCCACGAACCCGAGCGCTCGCCATGCGCTCGATTTTGGCAAGACGGGGGAGCGTACCCTGCGCGCCTGCTTGGGCGATGCCGCTTCGCAGGTCCCGGTCTACCAGCTGTTGTCCGAGGGCCTGCGCTTTGAGGCGCGCCTAGCACATGATGCCTGTGACTTTGATATCGATTACGTCTTTGAGGTCGATGACTGCTTGGAGGACTTTGGTATCGAGGAGCTTGCCTTCGATCTGGAGCCTGCCGCATATATCGAGGAGTTCCGCAGGCAGCAGTTTGTCCGCTCGAACCGCAGCATGTTGCCGCTGCCCGCGGCACTCGGCGCCATTCGTCTAACGAGCGTTGAGGACGAGGTTCTTGAGCGCCATGCTCACGCCTACTTGGCTTCTCGCAAAGAACTTCTCTAAGATTTATTGACATCCATCGTCTTTCGTATCATGTTGAGGGGCGGGTTTCCAATCGGTTGCGAATCGCGCGCGATTCCGTACGCTGATTGAGCCCGTCCCGTCTTTATGAAGACAACAAGAAAGGAATCTGCATGTCTGAGTTTGCTACCGGTCCTGCCGGTCGTATCGAGCGCGTCCGTGCCCTGATGGTTGAGCGCGGCTACGACGCTATCGTGGTGCGCGACGAGGCCAACCTTCGTTGGCTTACGGGCGTCAAGGGCGTCTTCGATTTCACCTTCGAGTTCCCGCACGCTGCGTTTATTACGGCCGACCAGTGCTTGTTCCACACTGACTCGCGCTATCTCAACAGCTTTGAGGAGAACACGCCCGCTGGCAGCCCCTGGGTCTATGACATGGACGAGGGCACCATCCCCGGTTGGGTCGCCGGCAAGATCGCGGCCAACAAATGCCGCGTCTGCGCTGTCGAGGACGATATGCAGATTAATTTCTACCAGGGTATTCAGCGCGGCCTGGAGGACCGCTCCGTCGCCTGTATGCTGCCGCTGATGCACGACGACATCCGCAAGATGCGCGCCATCAAGGACGCCGAGGAGATTGAACTCATGCGCCATGCGCAGTCGATCACCGATGCCGCCTTCCAGCACATGCTCGGCTTTATTAAGCCCGGTATGACCGAGAAGCAGGTACGCAACGAGCTCGAGAACTTTATGTTCGCCAACGGTGCCGACAGCCTGGCCTTTGGTTCCATCGTCGCGAGCGGCCCCAACACCGCCAACCCGCATGCCGTCCCGAGCGACCGCGTGATCGAGAAGGGCGACTTTGTCCTGATGGACTACGGCGCGGGATACTGCGACTACCGCTCCGACATGACTCGTACCGTCGTGATGGGCGAGCCCACCCAGGAGCAGCTCGACCTGTACGCGCTCGTGCGCCGTACGCACGAGGAGTGCGTCGCCGCCATCCATCCGGGCGTCGAGGGCAACGACATCTTCAGGCTCTCCAAGAAGATCATCGGCGATGCCGGCTATGGCGATTACTATAACCATGGCTTGGGCCACGGCGTCGGTATCGATATTCACGAGCTGCCCAACTTCAACCGCAGCAAGAATACCATCGAGATCGGCTCGGTTGTCACCATGGAGCCCGGCGTGTACCTGCCCGGTGTGGGCGGCGTGCGCCTGGAGGACTACGGCGTGGTCACCGAGAACGGTTACGAGCCCTTCACCAAGACCCCGCACGACTTGCACGTTATCGACTGCTAGTCTACTTCGGTAGATAGTTTGGGGCGGGGCGTCCGGATCGATTCGGACGCCCCGCGTTCTCTTTTTATGCGCTCGCCGCAGGCGCCGTCTGCAAGTGTATAATTTATGTCGTATGCAATTTGGACGCTTGTGCGTTCTGCCCATAACAAGAAAGGTCGCTATGCCTACCATTTCCACCGCCGACTTCAAGAACGGCCTCGGTCTCCGCATCAAGGACAAGGTCTACACCATCGTCGAGTTCCAGCATGTCAAGCCGGGCAAGGGCGGCGCGTTTGTGCGCTACAAGACCCGCGACATCAAGAGCGGCCGCGTCGTCGAGAACACCTGCAACGCCGGCACCAAGTTCGAGAGCGTCATGCTCACTACCCGTGAGTTCCAGTACCTCTACAACGATGGCACCGACTATATCTTCATGGACAACGAGTCCTATGAGCAGGTTCCCGTTCCCGAGGACATGGTGGGCGAGAACTCCAAGTGGCTGCGCGAGAACGACGTCTGCCAGCTGCTCTTCGCCGACGATGAGCTCATGGGCGTGACCCCGCCGATGTTCATTGAGACCACCATCGTCCAGACCGACCCGGGCTTTAAGGGCGACACCGTCCAGGGTTCCACCAAGCCGGCCACGATCGATACCGGCGCTGTCATCCAGGTCCCCATGTACCTCAACGAGGGCGAGGTCATCAAGGTTGACACCCGCGACGGCAAGTTCGTCTCCCGCGTCTAGCAACCAACTCTTCTAGGAGGACTCATGCCCCAGGAAATCAAGATTGACGGCATCGGCATTTCGCCCGATGTTCTGACCGCCATCGTCTCGCGCGCCGTGTCCGATGTCGTGGGCATCGCCTCCGTTGGCGTCAAGGACCTTGCCACCAACCTTGTCTCCATGATGCTCTCGTCCAAGGCCCCGGCTTCCGAGCCGGCGGTCGAGGCCGAGGTCGTCGGCGACAAGCTCGTACTCACCGTGCGTGTCGTGGTGTTCTTTGGCTATCCGTTCAAGAAACTCGCCGAGGCCGTTCGCGCCGCCGTGGTCGCCGCCATTGATGCCCAGGTTGGCGTTGAGGTCGAGCGCGTTGACGTTTGCATCGACGGCCTCGTTTTCCCCAAGGAGTAACCTTTGAGCCTTAAGGTTTATCGCGGGCGCACGCTTGCCCGCAGTCAGGCGCTGCAGCTGCTATTCCAGGCCGAGGCCACTGACAGCCCGCTCGAGCGCGTCCTCGAGGGTGATTTCCTGATCTCGAAGGGTCCCCTCGATCCCTATGCGCTGGAGCTGTGCCGCGGTGCCTACGAGCATATCGACCGCATCGACTGCGCCCTGCGTTCCGTTGCCAAGAACTGGGATCTTATGCGCATGCCAGGCGCCGACCGCAACCTGCTGCGTATCGCCGTTTACGAGATGCGTTTCCTCACCGACGAGGAGGTCTCGGACGCCATCGTGATCAACGAGGCCGTCGAGCTTGCCAAGGCCTATGGCACCGACCAGTCCGCGTCGTTCGTCAACGGCGTGCTAGGTAAGATCGCTCGCAGCGAGGAGCTGCCGGGCGAGGACCTGTACCAGGAGCTGCTGGCCGAAGATCGTGCTCGCGAGGAGGCACAGGCTGCCGAGGCTGCCGCAAAGGTTACGGTTGTTCAGGCCGAGGCCGGCGTGCTGGCCGAGGGCGCGGACGCCGCTGAGGCCGACTCCGTCGAGGAGTAGTCATGCCTGAGGGTTCTGTCCGCAACTTTGACGAGATCTCGGACCGTTTGGATCAGATCATCGCTACCGTTCGCTCCAAGGATACCTCCTTGGAGCGTTCACTCGATCTGTTTGACGAAGCGATTGAGCTGGGCTCCCGCGCGGTCGATATGGTCGACAAGTTTGAGCTGACGCCGCGAGAGGCCGACAAGCTCGAGCAGGAATACGATGAGGATGCGGCAAACGAATCCCAGGATAGCTAGGCCGCATCTCCGGATATGAATGGTTGATGGCATTCATGAAACGCGTGCGTCTTGATGACGAACTGATTTCACAGGGCATCTGCGCCGATCGCGCGGATGCCCTTCGCACTCTTATGGCTGGCTTGGTCTCGAGTGGTGGCGAGCGCTTGACTTCGCCGGGCCTTAAGGTGACCCCGGGCCTGCCGCTGCACGTGAAGGGACGCATTCCGTACGTTGGGCGCGGCGGTCTTAAGCTCGAGGGTGCGCTCGACGCGTTCGGGATTGATCCGACGGACCTTGCTTGCCTCGATGTGGGCTGCTCCACGGGCGGCTTCACCGATTGCCTGCTCAAGCGTGGTGCCGCGACCGTTATCTCGGTCGACGTGGGCCGTGCCCAGTTTGACTGGTCGCTGCGCCAAGACGATCGTGTGACGCTTTACGAGCGCACAAATGTGACGCAGTTGCCCGAGCTCGGCTACGGCGGTGCTATCGATCTGGCCGTGTGCGATGTGTCGTTTACGAGTATCGCGAATATCATCGATGCGGTGCTGTCGTGCCTGGCTCTTACGGGTGCATTCTGCACGCTCGTAAAGCCGCAGTTTGAGGCTCCGGCGGCGCTGGTGGGCGAGGGCGGCATTGTGACCGATCCCGCCGTGCGCCGCGATACACTCGTTGCGGCAGTTGAACTCTTTGCCTCCAAGGGGCTGTTCCCGGTCGATGTGTGCGTGTCGCCCATTCATGGTGCCAAGGGAAACGTTGAGTTTTTCCTGTACGGCACGAGATTTGCCCCCGGCGGACGTACCGACGATGAGCTGCAATCCCAGGTATCGGTTTTGAGCGAGAAAGCTGCAACGCTATGAAGGTCTTTCTGGTTCCCAATTACTACAAGCAAGAGGCGGTCGAGAGCGGCCTGATGCTCGAGCTTTGGCTGACGCGCCAAGGCTATGAGGTCGCATGGGCTGCCGACCAGCGATCGAAGATTCAAAGCACGCCTGATATTGACGGCTCCGATCTGGTCATTACGCTCGGCGGCGACGGTACGCTGCTGCGCGCTGCCCGCATCCTCAACCATCGTGAGATTCCTATCCTCGGTCTTTCCTATGGTCACCTGGGTTTTTTAACTGCTGCGAGCCCCGAGGAGCGCGACATTCTGCAGGTCGTGAACGACGCCCTGTCCGGCGAGCTGCACGTGAGCCGTCGCGCCACCATCGCCGCGGATATCGTGTCCGTGCGCGAAGACGGTACGAAGGATGTCGTGCGCACCTTTGCCCTCAACGACATGGCGCTAACGCGCGGCCCCCTGTCCGATATGGTCGAGTTCGACATCACGGTGTCGGGCCACCATATCGACCGACTGCGTGGCGACGGCGTGGTCGTGTCCACGGCGACTGGTTCTACGGGCTATGCGCTTTCGGCCGGCGGCCCCATCGTGAGCCCCGACTATACGGGTATGGTCTGCGTACCCATTGCGCCGCACACCATTCAGGCCCGTGCCTTCTTGACTTCGCCGAGTGATGTCGTTGAAATCTTTATGTCTGATGATCGTCCGAGCGTTCCGGCGATCGCTATCGATGGACAGTTTATTACCTGCGACGGCACCGTCGAGAGCGTGGCCGTGCGTCGCGGTCCCGGCGATGTGCTGCTGCTGGATTACGGCCCCGAGAGCTTCTATAACTCGGTGAGCCGCGTGTTCTACGGAGTGCGTCATGATCGATGAGCTTCAGGTTTCTAACATTGCACTCATTCGTGAGGCGACGCTGGTGCCGAGTGCCGGCCTGACTGTCCTGACCGGCGAGACCGGTGCCGGCAAGACCGCGCTGCTCTCGGCGCTTAAGCTCATATTGGGCGAGCGCGCGGATTCGTCGACGGTGCGCGAGGGCGAGGCGCTGGCGAGCGTCGAGGCACGCCTGTTCGACGGTCCGCACGACACGGAGGGGTTCACCGTACAGCGTAGCCTTTCTGCCGAGGGCCGCAGCCGCGTAAAAATTGACGGCCGCATCGCCAGCGTGCGTGAGCTTTCGGAGCGCGTCGGCGTGATGATGGATCTTTGCGGTCAGCACGAGCACCAGCGCTTGCTCGATCCGGCGCATCATGTTGCCATGGTCGATGCCTGGGCTGGGCGCGCAGCGCTTGAGGCGCTCGAGAAGTATCGCGCCTGCTTTAAGGCATCGCGCGCTGCCGCCAAAGAGGTTCGACGTGTCGAAGAGGCTTCGCGTGCGCAGGGGAGCCGTGTCGAGGAGGCTCGCTTTGCCCTCGAGCGCATCGGCGAGGTTGACCCCAAGCTGGGCGAGTATGAGGAACTCGAGGAACTGCTGCCGCGCTCCGAACATGCCGAGGTACTGGTTGCCACAGCTAACGATGCCCATGCATCGCTTGCCGCCGAAGGGGGAGCGCTCGATGCCGTGAACAGCGCCGTGGCAGAGCTTTCACGTATGGCTACCGTCGATCGCAAACTGGGCGACATTGCCGATGCGCTTTCGGATGCCTGTATCTCCCTTGAGGATAGTGCGAACGAGCTTCGTGCCTATCGCGATGGCGTCGCTTTCGACCCGCGCGAGCTCGCTCGCATGCGTGAGCGGTTTTCCGACCTCAAGGGCCTGTTGCGTCAGTGGGGTCCCACCATGGACGATGTTTTTGCCATGCGTGATCGCTCGCAAGAGCTGCTGTCCCTGGTCGATGATGGCGATGAACAGATCAAAAAGGCGCGTGAGGCACTCGGGTGCGCCGAGCGCGAGTTGTTTGCCGCTGCCAAGGCACTTAAGCGCGCCCGCAATACGGCGGCCCCGCGCTTCTGCCACGAGGTTTGCCGCCAGATGGCTCGCCTGGAGATGGGCAGCGCCGAGCTCGTTTGGGAGTCGCGTGATCTTCCGCGCGCCGAGTGGACGCCGGCGGGTCCTTCGAGGTACGAGCTTTTATATCGCAGCGGTGCCGGCTTGACGCCACGTCCCCTGCGCCGCATTGCGTCGGGCGGCGAGCTCAGCCGCGTCATGCTGGCAAGCAAGGTTGTCCTCGGTAACGCGGATGGTGTCGATACGCTGGTGTTTGACGAGGTCGATGCTGGTGTCGGCGGCTCCACGGCGCGTGCACTCGCGGGCGTGCTGGTAGATCTCGCCGCTACGCATCAGGTGATTGTCGTAACCCACTTGGCGCAGGTCGCCGTCATGGCCGATAAACATTATGTTGTCAGTAAGGAACCGGGCGATGTTCCCCAGACGCATTTGGACGAGGTAACCGGCGAAGCGCGTACCGCCGAGATCGCCCGCATGTTGAGCGGCGATCAGTCCGAGGCAAGCTTGGCCCACGCCAAGCAGATGCTCGAAGAAGCTCGAGGTTAGGTCGTATCAGCGGTGTTGGTGGGACAAAATAGACTGAAATTTTTGTCCCACTACGCGTTTTACTCAACGACCTTGTCCGGCTGGATGAGCTCCTCGTAGTAGCTGATGTGCTCTCGGGCGTCCTCGATTTCGGGCAGCAGGAAGTTGTAGATAACCTCGATGATCATTGTGGCGCTCATTTTGGAGAACGCGAAGTCGCCCGTTGTCAGCAGCGCCTCGTGGTTCACCGTATTAAAGGTATAGTCGGCCAGACGTGCAAGCGGAGACTTGCTGTCGCTACTGATGACGACTACGGTTGCGCCGCAGTTGCGAGCCGCTTTTGCCATGCGATTCAGTCGGCGCGATTTGCCGGAGTTTGAGATTAGCACGATGACGTCACCCGGGCGTAACGTGAGCGCAAAGCCGATTGATGTCTCGCTAATGGTGCTCGCCATGCAGCGCAGGCCCAGCTGCGAAAACTTAAACGTCGCATCGAGCGCGACCGCGTTCGTATTGCCCACAGCTGCAAACTCAATAACCCCTGCATGCTTAAGGGCATGTACAACAGCCGCCAACGTATCGTGGTCGATCCCGTCGATGGTCGCATTAAGCTCGCTTACCTTGGCAGCCAGGATGTTCTTGAGGCTCTGCTCCATATTGTCGAGCGAGACCTCGTCAGTCAGGCCCTCGTTGCGCTGGCTTTCCAAATCTCTCGCCAACGAAAACTGAAAGCTGCGGAAGCTGCCAAAGCCAAGCTTGCGGCAGAAGCGCGAAACGGTCGCCTCGGACGTGGCGGCGGCGCGCGAGAGCTGAGCCGCCGTGAGGCGTGGCGCCTCGGACTGGTGCTCCAATATATAGTCGACAATGCGCTGCTCGGACTCGCTGTATCCCTGATGGGTACTAATGAGGGAAAGTGCGCTCTTGCTACTATCGGTCATGGATGGCTCCTGGTTGGCATGAAAATCGGACTCGTTTTGTAATGTCATAGTATAGGGGGATTTTCAATTACAAGATACACCTTGCCGTTTCAAGTGTTGATGGTAAACTTTCATCCACCGTTTACGGTTATGAAAGAACCTTTCACCGGAGAATTGCGCCTTGTCTCTTCTCACGCGGACGGTAGGTTGGTATCTTTCAGTTGTGGAAAAGCGCGCAAGGACGCGCGTGTAGGGGAGCGCCTGCGGGCGCAAAACTTAAAAAGGAGGGACACATGGCTAAGTTTGACATTATCGCCGCGACCGGTTGCCCGACCGGCATTGCGCACACCTTCATGGCGAAGGAGGCGCTGGAGAAGGCAGCTGCCGAGCGAGGTCTGACCATTAAGGTCGAGACCCATGGCCAGGTCGGTGTCGAGAACGAGCTTACCAAGAGCGAGATCGCCGGTGCCAAGGCCGTCGTCGTCGCAGCCGATAAGGATGTCCAGGCTGAGCGTTTCGCCGGCAAGCCCATGGTTTCCGTTGGTGTTTCCAAGGCCCTGTCCGTTGAGGCCGCTGGTAAGTTGATTGACCACGCGCTCGCCGCCAAGAGCGATGGCACGGTTGCAGCCGCTGCCGATGTCGAGGACGAGGTCGAGGAGAAGGAGTCCATCGGCCACGTCATCTACAAGCACCTTATGAACGGCGTCAGCCATATGCTGGTCTTCGTCGTTGCCGGTGGCGTTCTGACCGCCGTCTCGTTCCTGTGGGGCATTACGTCTTTCGATTCGACGGCGTCTGACTACAACAGCTTTGCTGCGATGCTGAAGATCATCGGCGGCATCGCCATGAACCTCATGGTTCCGGTGCTTTCCGCCTACATCGCTGAATCCATCGGCAAGCGCCCGGCGCTCGTCCCCGGCTTTGTTGCCGGTATGATCGCCATCCAGGGCCTGCCTGTTAACGCCGAGACCGGCATGATCGACGCCGGTGGCGCCGGCGTGGGCTTCGGCTTCCTGGGCGGCATCGTTGGCGGCTTCCTCGCCGGCTATGTCATCCTGCTGCTCGAGAAGGTCTTTGCCGGCCTGCCCAAGAACCTGGACGGCCTCAAGGCTATCTTCCTGTACCCGCTGTTCTCGACGGCTATCGTCGGCCTGGTCATGCTCGGCATTTCCGGCCCCATGGCTGCCATCAACACCGCCATGATGGACTTCCTCAAGGGCCTGTCCGCCTCTGGCGCCGTTGTCTTGGGTCTTGCCATTGGCTGCATGTGCGCCTTTGACATGGGCGGCCCGGTCAACAAGGCTGCTTACGTCACCGGTACCGCTATGCTCACCGAGGCTTTGGCCGCCGGTGTTGGCACCGATACCTACAACTTCGGCACCAACTTCATGGCTGCCGTCTCCGCCGCCTGCATCGTTCCGCCGCTGATCACCACCTTTGCCGTCGTTGTCGGCAAGAAGTACTTCAGCCAGGAGGATCACGACGCCGGTGTCGTCAACCTCATCCTTGGTTGCACCCACATCACCGAGGGCGCCATTCCGTTCATGACCAAGAACATCTGGCCCGTCATGCCCATCATGATGCTCGGTTCCTCTATCGCTTCGATCCTGACCATTATGTTCAACGTTCACGATCCGGCGCCTCACGGTGGCTTCCTGGTCCTGCCCGTTGTCGAGAACGGTCCGCTTTGGGTCCTCGCGATCCTCATCGGCGCTGTTGTCGGTGGCATCCTGTTCGTGGCCTTCAAGAAGTACGACTTCGAGAAGAATCAGAAGGCCGCTCCTGTAGCCAAGCCTGTTGAGGCCCCCAAGGCCGCTGCCGTCGAGGCCCCTAAGGCCGAGGCTGTCGACTTCGTGGAGGTCGAGAATGTCTTTGTCGCCGAGGACTTCGCTTCTCGTGACGAGGCTCTGAGCTTCGTTTCCAACCAGGCTGTCAAGGCCGGTATCGCCAGCGACGCCGACGCCGTGATGAACGCCTTCCTGGCCCGCGAGGCCGAGGGCACCACGGGCATGATGGAGGGCTTCGCCATCCCGCATGCCAAGTCCGACGCCATTACCGAGGCTGCCGTCATCGTCGTCAAGGACGAGTCCGGCGTGACCGGTTGGGACACCATGGACGGCGCTCCCGTCAACGTGGCTATCGCCCTGCTCATCCCCGGTGCCCAGGCCGGCACTACGCACCTTAAGATCCTGTCCAAGGTCGCCGAGGCGCTCATGGACGAGGACTTCCGTGCTACTGTCAAGGGTTCCACCGACGCCGCCGAGATCGCCAAGACGATCAACGCCCGCCTGGTCTAATCCAGCAGTTAGCGAATAATATCGTCCCCTGTTACAAAGGCGGAGACCCTCACCAGGGCCTCCGCCTTTTTTCATCCCCAAATAAGTTGCGGTGAAATAGGGACTGTTTATACGATTCAACTCCAAATCCAGTCCCTATTTCACCGCAACTTACATAAGGGCATAGAGGGAACTGCCCATCGAGTTTTTGTCGCGAACAGATCATCAGCCAGAATTCCCATCAGCTGACATTACTCTGGACCGACCGAGTTTCCGCAGCTTGCTCGCCGGGCGGGCGCGGGTTAAGTTTGTCGTGAGTTCCGCACGCAAAGGAAAGCACTTAATGTACTTTCCGTCTTGCGCAGGACTGTAGAGCAGCAAACTTAACCCGCACCCGCCCGGCGAGCAAGCGGACGACAAACACATCTGTCCAATAATTCGTCTGAAACACAATGAAAAACCGTTTGATGTGAGTTAATATAAATAACGTCGTGAATCTGACTCCTGCCACATGCATGACAGGGGTTAAACACAAAAAGGAGTCAATTATGGTTTCTGAGAAGGCTACCCTCGTTAATCCTCAGGGTCTGCACATGCGTCCGGCTGGTCTGTTCGCCTCCACCATGGGCAAGTACGCCTGTGACGTGACGGTCGTTACCCCCGAGAAGGAGGTCAACGGCAAGTCCCCGATGGCCCTCATGGCTGCTGGTATCCCCTGCGGCACCGAGGTCGAGGTCAAGTGCGACGGCGCCGACGAGGCCGAGGCTCTGGCTGCTGCCATCGAGCTCATCAAGAGCGGTCTTGGCGAGTAGAACTCAAACGGGTCGCATGTTGAACAACTAAGTTCATATTTGGGGGCGCAGTGACCTGTTGTAAGGTAGCTGCGCTCTTTTGTCATGGATATGGCAAAACGCTTTATCACATGACACGGAGAGAGGAATGGGAATGTATCAGGGAGTCAACGCTTCCGAGGGCATCGGTATCGGCACCGTCATGGTCGCCGTCGATCCCGACTTGACGTTTGAGCCGCACGAGGTTGCTGATTCGGCAGCAGAGAAGGAGCGCTATCAGACCGCTCTTTCGGTCTTCTGCGAGAAGACCCAGGCTCAGGCCGACCACATGAAGGAGACGGTGGGCGAGGCCGAGGCCGAGATCATGAGCGGACACATTGTCCTGGCTCAGGATCCGGGCATGACCGACGCCATCAACGCCGCCATTGACGGCGGCACCTGCGCCGAGCAGGCGCTCATGGACACCTCGACCATGTTCGAGAACATGTTCCTGTCCATGGACGACGAGATGTTCCGTCTGCGCGCGGCCGACATCGCCGACATCCGCACCGGTATTCTGGCCGAGCTGCTGGGCAAGGAGGTCGTCGACCTCTCCGTCCTGCCCGAGAACACCGTCGTTGTCGTGCACGACCTCACGCCGTCCATGACTGCCACGATCGATAAGGCCCACGTTGCCGGTATCGTCACCGAGACTGGTGGCCGCACGTCGCACTCCGCGATCATTGCGCGCGCCCTCGAGATCCCGGCTGTCCTTTCGGTTTCCAACAGCTGCACCGCACTGCGCAACGGCATGACCGTTGTCGTCGACGGTGGCAAGGGTATCGTTGAGGCCGATCCCAACGAGGAGACACTCGCCGCTTACACTGCCAAGGCCGAGGCTTTTGCTGCTGAGAAGGCGGCTCTCGAGGCCTTCCGCGGCAAGCCGTCCGTGACTGCCGACGGCATCAAGAAGATCATCGCCTGCAACATCGGCAACCCCGATGACGTGCCCAACGCGCTCGATCACGACGCCGAGGCTATCGGCCTGTTCCGTTCCGAATTCCTGTTCATGGACTCTGCCGAGCTTCCTTCTGAGGAGGAGCAGTTTAACGCCTACCGCAAGGTCGCGAGCGCGCTCAAGGGCGCTCCGGTCATCATCCGCACGCTCGATGTGGGTGGCGACAAGGAGATTCCGTATCTGCACATGGTCAAGGAAGATAACCCCTTCATGGGCTTCCGCGCCGTGCGCTACTGCCTGGCCAATCCCGACCAGTACAAGGTCCAGCTCCGCGCCCTGCTGCGCGCTAGCGCCTTCGGTGACGTCAAGATCATGATCCCGCTCGTCACTTGCGTCGAGGAGGTCTTGGCTGTCAAGGAGCTCGTCGAGCAGTGCAAGGCCGAGCTGACCGAAGAGGGTCGCAAGTTCAACGAGAACATCGAGGTCGGCATCATGGTCGAGACGCCTGCCGCCTCGCTGCTCGCTGACCGCCTGGCCGAGGTCGCCGACTTCTTCTCCATCGGCACCAACGATCTGATCGGCTACACCATGTGCGCCGACCGTGGTAACGACACCATCTCCAACCTGTACCAGGTGTACTATCCCGCCGTGCTTCGCTCGCTCAAGAACATCATCGAGAGCGGCGTGAAGGCCGGCATCATGGTCGGTATGTGCGGCGAGGCCGCTGCCGATCCGCTGCTCGAGCCGCTGCTGATCAGCTGGGGCCTGGAGGAGTTCTCGATGAGCGCTCCTTCGATCCTTCGTGCTCGCAAGACCATCAGCCAGTGGACCAAGGCCGAGTGCGACGAGCTCGCCGAGAAGGCGCTCGCCTGCAACACCGCCGCCGACGTCAAGGCACTGCTCGAGTCCGCAGCTCGCTAATTTGGTATCAGAGGTAACCGCGTGGTTGGAATGGGCCGGCCACGCGGCCCTCACATATACAGGGGGTACTGTAAATGTTCTACACGCTAACCGCTAACCCGGCTGTCGACATGACGGTTTCGAGCTCTCCGCTCGAGCCCGACGAGAACGTCCGCACCGGCTCGGCCAGCTACACGGCTAACGGCAAGGGCCTCGACGTGTCCTTCGCCTTTAAGAAGATGGGCGTCGACACCGTCGCGCTCGGCTTCTTCGCCGGCTTCACGGGCAAGTTCATCGTCGAGGAGGTCATGAACCTGGGTTGCCTCTGCCGCCCGGTCTGGACCGACGGTATCACGCGCATTAACACCTACGTCAACGATGGCCAGCACGAGTACGGCATCCTGAACCCGGGTGCTCCGATTACGCCGCAGCACCAGGAGGAGCTCTACAACATCCTGGACACCGCGGGCGATCTCGAGTGCCTGATCGTTTCCGGCTCCGTGCCTCCCAAAGCTACGCCTGACTTCCTGGCTCAGGTCATGGAGCACGCTCAGGCTCGTGGCGCCGACGTCGTCTTGGACCTGTCCTCCGACAAGCTCAAGGAGCTCGCTCACAAGAAGCCGCTGCTCATCAAGCCGAACCATCACGAGATGAAGGCCATCTTCGGCGTGCCGGTCGACACCGACGACGAGGTTCGCGTCGCCATGAAGCTGGCTCACGAGGCCGGCGTCCAGAACGTGCTGCTCACCCGTGGTAGCCGCGGCGACGCTTACTTCTCCAACGGCGAGGACATCTGGTACGCCAAGCGTGAGTTCAACATCAAGCTGGTTTCTTCCGTCTGCGCCGGCGACTGCACCCTCGCTGCGTTCCTGCACAAGTGGTACAGGGATCGCGACAACGTCGAGGAGGCCATGAAGCTCGCTATGGCCACCGGCGCCAACGTTGCCGAGTCCGTCGGCATCGGCGACTTCGGTCACGTCGATGAGTACAGCAAGCGCGTTGCTGTCCGCAAGCTCGATCGTCAGTAATCGAAACGCGACATATTCGTGCGCATGCGGCGCCCCGGTTTCGGCCGGGGCGCCTTTTTTGTTCCGCCATGGGGGAGACGTGTCCCGCCGTACTTCATCGCTTCCACACCGTTCACCGAGTTGTCCTAGCCTTTTGTCTATGCGTGGAATATACTTTCATTTACACGTTGCTTCGTGAAAGGAACATTCATGATTTACACGCTCACTGCAAATCCCGCCATTGACTACAACATCGCCTGCGACGGCCTTGCTGCCAACACCGTCACGCGTACCCGCAACGCCGTCTACACGCCCAACGGCAAGGGCCTCAACGTCTCGTTTACGCTTGACCACTACGGTGTCGACACCACGATCCTGGGTTTCTTCGCCGGCTTCTCGGGCGAGTTTATCGTTAAGGGCGCCGAGGCCCTGGGCGTGCCCGTCAAGCCCGTGTGGACCGACGGCATCACGCGCGTCAACGTGTTCCTCAATGCCGGCCCCGACACCGAGTACAACATGGTCAACGCCGGTGCCGCCATCAACGAGGCCAACGAGCAGGAGATGTTTGAGCTTATCGATTCGCTCGATGACATGACCTGCCTGGTCATCAGTGGCTCGCTGCCTCCCAACACTTCCGAGGGCTTCTTGGCCGAGGTCCTGCGCCGTGTCAAGGCCAAGGGGGCCGAGTTCGTCCTCGACATCTCGAGCCATCAGCTGGCAGACCTCATTGCTCTGGAGCCGCTGCTGATCAAGCCCAACGACGACGAGTTGCTTGACATCTTTGGCATTAAGGTGAGCGGTGGCGACGATGAGTCCGTCAAGGGCGCGATGGCCGAGCTTCATGCCAAGGGCGCCAAGAACGTCCTGCTGACCCTTGGTGGCGACGGCGCGTACTTCTCCAACGGCGAGCACATCTGGTTTGCCAATCGCACCTTCGACGTCAAGCTGCTTTCGACGGTCTGCGCCGGTGATTCCTCGCTCGCTGCCTTCCTGTCCGTGTGGCACGATGCCCCCGAGCGTGTTGAGGATGCTCTGCGCCTGTCGATGGCAACCGGCGCCAACGTGGTCGAGTGCCCGGGTCTGGGTGACTTTGCCAAGGTGGACGAATACAAGAAGAATATCGAGGTTCGTCAGGTCTGCTAGTCGCATAAAAAATCGTTGCCGAACACCCGCTTTAGATCTCCGAGGCGGGTGTTTTTTGCGCGTATAACGCATGTGGCGTCTGCTGACTCGTTTTATTAAATCGACAACGCGATTGCGTGTGCGCGCTTTCTCGTTTCTTGTTAGACTTCTTGAGAACCATCGATTAACGCTCGCAAGTACAGGAGGCCATTGGCATGTGCAATGTTTCGCTCAACGGTACGCAGCCGACCGATGCCTCCCTCCGCGTCCTACGCGCGCTCGAGGCAGCCGGTCTTGAGGCTTGGTACGTAGGCGGTTGGGTGCGCGACGCCCTGATGGGGCGCCCCAGCCACGATGTCGACATGTGCTGCAGCGGCCTGTGGCAGGAGTCCAAAGCGGCGCTCGAGGCCGCCGGCATCGCGGTCGTGGAGTCCGGCATTAAATTTGGCGGAATCACGGCTATTTCCGATGGCGAGCGCATCGAGGTCACCACGTACCGTCTGGATGGCTTCTATACCGATGGGCGTCATCCTCAGACTGTCGAGCGTGCGGCGTCGCTTGAGGACGATCTGGCGCGTCGCGACTTTACCGTTAATGCCATGGCCTGGCATCCCGAGCGCGGGCTTGTCGACCGCTACGACGGCCAGGGCGACCTGGAACGCAAGCTGATCCGTACCGTCGGCGATCCCAAACGTCGCTTTAATGAGGATGCGCTTCGTATGCTGCGCGCCGTGCGTTTTGCTTGCCGCCTGGACTTTGTGATTGAGACCGAGACCAAGCGTGCCCTTGCCGAGTGCGCGCCGCTGCTCGATGCCGTGGCGCGCGAGCGCGTGGGTATTGAGCTTGAGGGCATCCTTTCGACCGGCCACGGGGGAGACGCGATGCTTCGCTATCCCGAGCTTGTTTGCGCCGCCGTGCCCGAGTTGGCAGCGGGTCGCGGGTTTGATCAGCGCAGTGTCTATCATACGTTTAACGTCTACGAGCATATCGCCCGTGTGCTGACGGTGGCGGGGGAGCTGGCGCTGTGCGACGGCGTTACACCCTCAATGAGTCTGATGTGGGCGGCGTTTTTGCACGATGTGTCCAAGCCCGACTGTTTCACGGTCGACCATGCCGGTAGCGGGCACTTCTACGGTCATCCCGAGCTCGGCGCCAAGAAAGCGCGCGTCATTATGGATCGCCTGGCGCTCTCGCACGACTTGGTGCGCGACGTGTGCCTGCTCATTAAATATCACGACAAGCCGCTGCGCCCCGAGCGCTCCTGCCTGCTCAATATGATGCGCGCGCTTTCGGGCGAGGGCGTCGACACGCCGCGTCTGATGGACGAGCTCATGGACCTCAAACGTGCCGACACACTTGGCAAGGCCCCGTCGTGCTTCTATTACGTCGAGACGATTGAGGAGATGCGCGCTCTGGCGCACGAGCTACTGGAGGCGGGGGAGCCCTATACGCTCAAGATGCTTGCTATCAACGGCGGCGACCTGATTCGTGCCGGTGTGAAGCCGGGGCCCGAGCTTGGCCAGCTTCTCAACGCCGCCCTCGACGCGGTGATCGAAGACAACATCCCCAACGATCGCGAAGCCCTTTTGGTTCATCTCAACTTGAATTAGTTAATTAGTTTACCTGTGCGTTCCATAACCTGCCGACAATTTTTCGGCAATTTGGAATTTCTTCTTGCACTGATGTTTTTTGTCCCGTAATATATGTTTTCGCAGCACGGCAGTGCAGATGTCATGTGGCCCGTTCGTCTAGCGGTTTAGGACGCCGCCCTCTCAAGGCGGAGATCACCAGTTCGAATCTGGTACGGGCTACCACTTCTTTTCTGCTGAGGCCTATGGCCCGTTCGTCTAGCGGTTTAGGACGCCGCCCTCTCAAGGCGTAGATCACCAGTTCGAATCTGGTACGGGCTACCACGCATCATATACCCGGTCTTTCCACGGAAGGCCGGGTTTTTTATTATCAAACAACTGTCTGTCATTCCCGTTTGAACAAGAGCTTTGCGTTCTGCTTATGGCCCTTACGGGTACAATAACCAAAATATTTTGACTGTTTGAAGGAGTCTCATGACGGAGTCCTCTCAGCATACGTCCAAGCCCCAGGTTGAGGTTGAGGCCTCGGGCGGCGATGACAATAAGAGCGCACGCCGCGGCGCAATCTTTATCGGCGTTGTGCTGGTGGGTTATATCGTCTATCTGGTTGTTACCGGGCAGATGGGGCAGTTCTGGGCTGCTATGTCGAGCGTCCAGGCGCCCTGGCTCGTTGTCGCGTGTCTTTGCATGTTCATGTATCTGTTCTTTGGCATTGTGGCCTATGCGATCGCCGTCTGGCTCGACCCCAATTCACCCGTCGGCATCCGCGACCTGATCTCGGTCGAGGCGAGCGGCATCTTCTTTGGCA
The DNA here is from genome assembly GCA_902362275.1 of Coriobacteriaceae bacterium. Lineage (GTDB taxonomy): Bacteria > Actinomycetota > Coriobacteriia > Coriobacteriales > Coriobacteriaceae > Collinsella. Next base: position 98,978 of record CABIWB010000005.1, read on the forward strand.
ACCTGACGCCTATGATGATGGGCTCGACTCCTGCTCAGATCTACCGCCTGACCAAAGCGGGCCAAAATGTCGGCGAGGCCGGCGCCACGCAGTTCACGCGTTTTATCGTGTATCAGTTTGGCCTTGTTGCCTGGGGCGCTATCCTCCTGCTTGCTCGCATGCCGTTTTTCGCCGAGCGCTATGGCGACATGACGCTGCTGTGCGTCTTTAGCTTTGGCGGGCACTGCTGCATCTTGCTGGGTATCTTTGCCGTCGCACTCATGCCTAAGACCGTCACGCGCGTCGCCCATTGCATCATCAATTGGCTCGAGCGCATTGGTGTCTCGGCCACTAAGATCGAGGGATGGCGCACGTTTGTTGATGGTGAGATCTACTCTTTTTCCGAGAAATTCAAACTCTCTGCCGGCCATTTTTCGTCCATGCTGCTCACTGTGTTTATCACCATGCTGCAGCTCGCGTTTTTCTATCTGGTGCCGTATTTCCTGATGCTTGCCTTTAGCCACCACGAGGTCGATTTTTTCTCGGTCATGGCCGCAAGCGCCTTTGTCCAGCTGCTGAGCTCTGCGGTCCCCTTGCCCGGTGGAACTGGTGGCGCCGAGGGCGGCTTTGCATTGTTCTTGGGTCATTTCTTTGGGTCGGCTTCGACCGCCGGCTATCTGCTGTGGCGCCTCATTACGTTTATTGCGCCGACCATTTTAGCTGCGCCACTGCTGGGCCTTAAGAGCGCCCACAACGAGAGCATCCATGCGCGCTGGGATCGCGTGATGCGCAAGTTCGGCCGCACGCCTCAGACGCCCTCTGCGCCCACGAAGCCGCACCCCACAAATGCTGTTACCGTTGATCCCAAGAGGCACGCTCAGAAGGCCTCTGGGACCGCTAAGCCGACTCATAAAGCCTATGTGCGCCAGACAGGCGACGGTATCCGTGTATCTCCGTCGGCACTCAATAAGAAGAAGTACCCTAAGTCGCAGTAGAGCATCGTGCGTTCTTCATGATGCGGAGCATATTTGTGCTGTATGGGGGATAATCCTCTTACGTAGATTATCTCTCATCTGTTGATGAATGCCCGCATATCGAAGGGACACGCCCATGGCCACCAGCAAACCGCGTATTGATCGCCGCATCGTTCGCAGCCGCAATGCCATCCTTTCCGCTTTCGAGCGCCTGCTCATGGAAAAGCCGTTGGCAGACATTACGGTGAGCGCCATCGCGCGCGAGGCCAATGTCGACCGTAAAACCTTCTACGTGCACTTTGGTACGGTTGATGGCTTGCTCGACGCCATTGCCGTCGATGTGGTGGAGATGATTGTCGTCTCGGTCGAGAAAACGCTTTCCTCCATGGACGGCGACACCAACGAGCGCACCCTGGGCGCGGCGGCGACCTTCTTTAAAACCGTTAACGAGGTACTGTGCAACAACCTGGTGCTCAATCGCCAGCTGATCGAGAATATTCCGCTCGATGATTTTATGGCTCGTCTTCGTGCGCCGCTCGAACACGAGATTGCCGAGCGCGATCTTCTGCCCCAAGGTCTCAAGGACGAGATGTTCGACTACTATCTGGCGTTTTTGCTGTCGGGTATTATCGGTATTTATCGTACCTGGGCGCTGTCTGACGGCTCGGTTCCTATCGAGCGCGTCTCGGAAGTTGCCAACGACCTGACTCTCAACGGCCTATCAAGTCTTGAGTCTCGCTTGGATTAGACCTTCTGTCGGCAACTGCTTCCATC